>NZ_OZ217341.1:185000-1385000 GCF_965111725.1 Streptococcus mitis
GGGTTCAATTCCTACTGCCCGTGTTAATAGAATTATGGCGGGTGTGGTGAAGTGGTTAACACACCAGATTGTGGCTCTGGCATGCGTGGGTTCGATCCCCATCACTCGCCTATTTTATATTATTGGGGTATAGCCAAGCGGTAAGGCAAGGGACTTTGACTCCCTCATGCGTTGGTTCGAATCCAGCTACCCCAGTTACTATTTGCCGGCGTGGCGGAATTGGCAGACGCGCTGGACTCAAAATCCAGTGTCCGCAAGGACGTGCCGGTTCGACCCCGGCCGCCGGTATAGTATAGCGTTAGGAACGTAGTTAGTCTTCGTTCCTTTTTTGTATTATTTTTGGTATAATAGTAGTTATTCAAATTTTATTTAGATTAAGAAAGAGTAGGATAGTATGTCTCGTTCTATCGATTTATTAAAACATCGGTATTTGAAAAATATTAAAGAAAATCCTGAATTGTTTATTGGAGTTGAGCTGGAATATCCTGTTGTAAACTTAGAAGGGAATGCAACAGATGTTGAAGTTATAAAAGATTTATTTCATTATTTACTTTCCGCTCTGGATTTCACTGTGGAAAAGGTAGATGATTTTGTCAATCCTATCCAGTTAGTGGATCCGATAAGTCAGGATGCTATTTTATTTGAAGTTTCCTATACAACGATTGAGTTTGCATTTGGTAAGGCTGAAACAATTCAAGAGGTCGAAAATCGTTTCAATAATTATATGGATGTAATTCAGAGAAAATTAGGCGAATCAAATCATGCTATTGTTGGCTGTGGTATCCATCCCAACTGGGATAAAAATGAGAATTGTCCAGTGGCTTATCCACGCTATCAGATGTTGATGGATTATTTGAATTTGAGTAGAAATATTACTAAATCAGATTTACATCATTTCCCTGAATATGGTGCTTTTATCTGTGGAAGTCAGGTTCAGCTGGATGTTTCAAAGTCTAACTACCTACGGGTGATTAATGCTTTTACCCAAATTGAAGCAGTTAAGGCTTATTTATTTGCAAACTCTGAGTTTTCGGGTGCAGATTGGGATACGAAAATTGCAAGGGACATCTTCTGGGAAGAATCGATGCATGGCATCTATCCAGAGAACGTCGGTGTCAATGCTAGGCTCTTTAAAAATGAGGAGGATTTTTTTGATTATCTAGACCATTCTGCAATTTTTACTGCGGAACGTGATGGGCAGACCTATTATTTTTATCCTATTCAGGCTGGGGAATATTTGGCTACGCCTGAAATCCAAGCATATGCTCTTAATGGGGATGAGACTCTTATTTGCCCTCAAGAGAAGGATTTTGAAACTCATCGTAGTTATCAGTATCAAGACTTAACGACTCGAGGAACGGTTGAGTTTCGTAGTGTGTGTACTCAGCCTCTAGAGAGAACTTTCGCTTCTGCAGCCTTTCACTTGGGATTGTTGGTTAATTTAGATAAGTTAGAAGCTTACTTAGAAACAGCACCTTTCTTTAAGAAATTTGGTTGTGATTATAAGTTTTTAAGACGACAATTTTCTAAGAAGAAGCTTACAGATGAGGAAGAAACTGCGATTATTGAAATTTCCAAAGACTTACTTATCCTATCTGAGGAAGGACTGGAGATGAGAAATAAGGAAGAAATGATTTATTTAGAGCCTTTGAAGAAAGAATTGGGACTATAATTTCTTTTATAAAGGGAGAATTTTCTGAAAAATCATGATATAATGGAAGAGACTATAGATAAAGGATAGAGAGTAATGACATTAGTTTATCAATCAACGCGTGATGCCAACAATACAGTAACTGCTAGCCAAGCTATTTTGCAAGGTTTGGCGACGGACGGCGGTTTGTTTACACCGCTTACTTACCCAAAGGTAGATTTGAACTTTGACAAATTGAAAGATGCTTCTTATCAGGAAGTTGCTAAGATTGTTTTGTCAGCATTTTTAGATGACTTTACAGCTGAAGAGTTGGACTACTGTATCAACAGTGCCTATGATAGCAAGTTTGATACTCCAGCTATCGCACCATTAGTGAAATTAGACGGGCAATATAACTTGGAACTCTTCCATGGTTCAACGATTGCCTTTAAGGATATGGCCTTGTCTATTTTGCCATACTTTATGACGACTGCTGCTAAGAAACATGGTTTGGAGAACAAAATCGTCATTTTGACAGCGACATCTGGTGATACTGGGAAAGCTGCTATGGCAGGGTTTGCGGATGTGCCTGGAACTGAGATTATCGTCTTTTATCCAAAGGATGGTGTCAGCAAGGTACAAGAGTTACAAATGACCACTCAAACTGGCGACAATACTCATGTTATTGCTATTGATGGTAACTTTGACGATGCGCAAACAAATGTGAAGCACATGTTTAACGACGTGGCTCTTCGTGAAAGATTAGCGGCCAACAAGTTGCAATTTTCATCTGCTAACTCTATGAACATTGGTCGTTTGGTGCCACAGATTGTCTACTATGTTTATGCTTACGCTCAGTTGGTCAAGACTGGTGAGATTGTGGCTGGTGATAAGGTTAACTTCACAGTGCCAACTGGAAACTTTGGAAATATCTTGGCTGCCTTTTATGCCAAACAAATTGGTCTACCAGTTGGTAAATTGCTCTGTGCTTCAAATGACAACAATGTTTTGACAGACTTCTTCAAGACACGTGTTTATGACAAGAAACGTGAGTTTAAGGTAACAACTAGCCCATCTATGGATATCTTGGTATCTTCAAACTTGGAGCGTTTGATTTTCCATCTTTTGGGTAATGATGCGGTTAAGACAGCTGAACTCATGAATGCTTTGAATAGCCAAGGTCAATATGAGTTGACTAATTTTGATACAGAGATTCTTGAACTCTTTGCAGCTGAATATGCGACTGAGGAAGAAACGGCAGCAGAAATCAAGCGTGTTTATGAGTCAGATTCTTATATCGAGGATCCACATACGGCGGTTGCTTCAGCAGTTTATAAGAAATACCAAGATGCTACTGGCGATGCGACTAAGACAGTGATTGCATCAACAGCTAGTCCATACAAGTTCCCAGTGGTTGCAGTAGAAGCTGTAACGGGGAAAGTTGGCTTAACTGACTTTGAAGCTTTGGCTCAATTACATGAAATCTCAGGCGTTGCAGTGCCACCAGCAGTTGATGGACTTGAAACAGCTCCTGTTCGTCACAAGACAACAGTGGCAGCTGCTGATATGCAAGCAGCGGTTGAGGATTATCTAGGACTTTAAGACAGAAGGAGTAAACTCGGTTGGGAAACCAACTGAGTTTCTTTTCATCAGGAGGAAGGATTGTTTAAGAAAAATAAAGACATTCTTAATATTGCCTTGCCAGCTATGGGCGAAAACTTTTTGCAGATGCTCATGGGGATGGTGGATAGTTACTTGGTAGCCCACTTGGGCTTGATAGCTATTTCGGGTGTATCAGTAGCTGGCAATATTATCACGATTTACCAGGCGATTTTCATTGCTCTGGGGGCAGCTATTTCTAGTGTTATATCAAAAAGCATGGGGCAGAAAGACCAGTCGAAGTTAACTTATCATGTGACTGAGGCCTTGAAGATTACTTTACTATTAAGTTTCCTTTTAGGATCTTTGTCCATCTTCGCTGGGCAAGAGATGATTGGACTTTTGGGGACGGAGAGAGATGTAGCTGAGAGTGGTGGACTCTACCTATCTTTGGTAGGCGGATCGATTGTTCTCTTAGGTTTAATGACTAGTCTGGGAGCCTTGATTCGTGCAACGCATAATCCACGTCTGCCTCTCTATGTTAGTTTTTTATCCAATGCCTTGAATATTCTTTTTTCAAGTCTAGCTATTTTTGTTCTGGGTATGGGGATAGCTGGTGTTGCTTGGGGGACAATTCTGTCTCGTTTGGTAGGTCTTGTGATTTTATGGTCGCAATTAAAGTTGCCTTTTGAGAAACCGACTTTTGGTTTAGATAAGGAACTATTGACCTTAGCTTTGCCAGCAGCTGGAGAGCGGCTCATGATGCGGGCTGGAGATGTCGTGATCATTGCCTTGGTCGTTTCTTTTGGAACGGAGGCAGTTGCTGGGAATGCAGTCGGAGAAGTCTTGACCCAGTTTAACTACATGCCTGCCTTTGGCGTTGCAACGGCAACGGTCATGCTGGTGGCTCGAGCGGTTGGAGAGGATGATCGGAAAAGAGTCGCAAGTTTGAGTAAACAAGCCTTTTGGCTTTCTCTGGTCCTCATGTTGCCTTTGACCTTTAGTATCTATGCCTTGGGTGTGCCATTAACTCATCTCTATACGACAGATCCTCTAGCGGTTGAGGCTAGTGTTCTAGTGACACTGTTTTCACTACTTGGAACCCCTATGGCGACAGGGACAGTCATCTATACGGCAGTTTGGCAAGGTTTGGGGAATGCTCGGCTTCCCTTTTATGCAACAAGTATAGGAATGTGGTGTATCCGTATTGGGACAGCCTATCTGATGGGAATTGTTCTTGGTTGGGGTTTGCCTGGTATTTGGGCAGGAACTCTTTTGGATAATGGTTTTCGTTGGTTATTTCTACGCTACCGTTACCAGCGTTATATGAGCTTGAAAGGATAGGAAATGCAAAAAACAGCTTTTATTTGGGATTTAGATGGGACTTTATTGGACTCTTACGAAGCGATTTTGTCAGGGATTGAGGAGACTTTTGGTCAGTTTTCTATTCCTTATGATAAGGAGAAAGTGAGAGAGTTTATCCTAAAGTATTCTGTGCAGGATTTGCTTGTGCAGGTGGCAGAAGAGAGAAAGCTGGATGTGGAAATGCTCAATCAGGTGCGTGCCCAGAGTCTGTCTGAAAAGAATGCTCAGGTAGTTTTGATGCCAGGTGCGCGTGAAGTGTTAGCTTGGGCAAAAGAAACAGGGATTCAGCAGTTTGTCTATACTCATAAGGGGGATAATGCTTTTGCCATTCTAAGAGACTTGGGGTTGGAATCCTATTTTACAGAGATTCTAACCAGTCAGAGTGGCTTTGCGCGCAAGCCTAATCCGGAAGCGGCTACCTATCTGTTAGACAAGTATCAGTTGGATCCTGAGAAGACCTATTATATAGGGGATCGGACTCTGGATGTGGAATTTGCCCAGAATAGTGGGATTCAAAGTATCAACTTTTTAGAATCGACTTATGAAGGTAATCACAGAATTCAAGCGTTAGCAGACATTTCCCGTTTTTTTAAGGCTGAGCGATAAAAAGATTGTGTCAGTTTTGTGACAGAGACCTAACAAACTATTTCAAGTAACCGAGTTTGTTACAAGGAATGGACAGTTCTGTTAAATAGGCCCGAGAGGGCTTTTTTCTGCATTTTTTGTGTTATCATAGACAGGTACTCATTTGAAAGGAATTTGAAAGAATGAAGAAAAGAATGTTATTAGCGTCAACAGTAGCCTTGTCATTTACCCCAGTATTGGCAACTCAAGCAGAAGAAGTTCTTTGGACTGCACGTAGTATTGAGCAAATCCAAAACGATTTGACTAAAACAGACAACAAAACAAGTTATACCGTTCAGTATGGTGATACCTTGAGCACAATTGCAGAAGCCTTAGGTGTAGATGTCACAGTTCTTGCGAATTTGAATAAAATCACGAATATGGACTTGATTTTCCCAGAAACCGTTTTGACAACGACTGTCAATGAAGCGGAAGAGGTAACGGAAGTTGAAATTCAAACTCCTCAAGCAGCTTCTGGTGACGAGGTGACAACTGCGACAGCAGATTTGACAACCAATCAAGTGACGGTTGATGATCAAACTGTTCAGGTTGCAGACCTTTCTCAACCGATTGCAGAAGCGCCAAAAGCGGTAGAAACTACAAGTACAAAAGAAGTAGCATCAAATTCAGAAGTTACAGAGACAGTGACTGCTGCAGAAGAAGTGGCACCATCTACAGACTCTTCTACGTCAGCGGAGCAAACAGTCGAAACAAGCAGTCCAGTTGAAGAAGCAGCTCCTCAGGTAACGACTCCAGCTGAGAAAGAGAAAACGCAAGCCAGCCCTCAGGCTGCGTCAACAGTGGCAACAACTACAACTCCAGTAGAAGAAAAATCAACCGAGACAACTGCAACAAGTTCAGAAGAAGTAAAAGAAGTAGCATCAAGTGAAGCTATCCCAGCAGTTTCTACTTATCAACCAGAAGAGACAAAACCAGTTTCAACAATTTACGCGGCTCCAGCTGCGCCTGATTATGCTGGACTTGCAGTAGCGAAATCTGAAAATGCAGGTCTTCAACCACAAACAGCTGCCTTTAAAGAAGAAATTGCTAACTTGTTTGGCATTACATCCTTTAGTGGTTATCGTCCAGGAGACAGTGGAGATCACGGAAAAGGTTTGGCTATTGATTTTATGGTACCAGAAAGCTCAGAACTAGGGGATAAGATTGCGGAATACGCTATTCAAAACATGGCCAGCCGTGGAATTAGTTATCTCATCTGGAAACAACGTTTCTATGCTCCATTCGATAGCAAATATGGACCAGCTAATACTTGGAATCCAATGCCAGACCGTGGTAGCGTGACAGAAAATCACTATGATCACGTTCACGTTTCAATGAATAGATAAACCAGACTTGGTAATATCATTTTGACGAATGAGATCTAGCTTTCGTGATAGAGAGCAAGTCTCGTTCGTTTTTTTCTTTGTCAATTTGAATGGAAAATTACCATCTTGTAATGAGTTAAGCAACATTCTTGCAATCTATTTTACTTTATATTATACTTGATTAGTCAACTATTGATAAATCAATAAAAGGAAAGAAGAAATGATAGAGATTCAAGATTTACTGTATCAACTCCGCTTGTCTGAGCAAGCGAGTACGCAATTGTTTAAAAAAAGGCTTGGGATTAGTTTGACACGGTATCAGATTTTATTATTTTTACTGAAGCATTCTCCCTGTAATCAAATAGCGGTTCAGGAGCGTTTGAAGATTGATCAGGCTGCTTTGACCCGACATTTCAAAATTCTGGAAAAGGAAGGTTTGGTGGAGCGTCATCGTAATCCTGAAAATCAGCGGGAAGTGTTGGTAGAGGCTACGAAGTATGCCAAGGAGCAGTTAGTGGTGAATCCCCCTCTGCAACATATCAAGGTTAAGCAAGAGATGGAAAGTATCTTAACAGAGTCTGAAAGAACAGAACTCAGCCGTTTATTAAATAAATTGGTTTTGGGCATTGAGAATATAGAGATCTAAGGAGAAAAATATGTCAATTATGACAATTATTTTAGCAACGATCATTGCTTTGGAGCATTTTTACATTTTTTATCTGGAAAGTGTGGCTACGCAATCAGACACTACTAGTCGTGTTTTTAACATGAACAAGGAAGAACTGGCTCGTCCGTCAGTAAGTTCATTGTTTAAAAATCAAGGGATTTATAATGCTTTGCTAGGAGTCTTTCTCTTGTATGGAATTTATTTCTCACAGAATTTAGAAATTGTGACTATTTTTGTTTTATTTGTGATTGGTGCTGCGGCTTATGGCTCTCTCACAGCAGATAAGAAAATTATTTTGAAGCAAGGAGGACCAGCTATTTTGACCTTGATGAGTATTTTATTCTTTAAATAAACTCAAAAATCAATCCTAGACTCGCTAGTTCTTTTCAACTCGAGAATAAGGGAAATATGTTATACTTGTTTTATTGTCGGAAAAAGAGTTTCATGGAATTGGTTGTAAGGAGTTAGAAATGAAAGTATTAGTGACAGGTTTTGAGCCCTTTGGAGGGGAAAAGGTCAATCCAGCCTTGGAGGCCATTAAAGGTTTACCAGCTGAAATTCATGGTGCTGAGATCAGCTGGCTAGAAGTGCCAACAGTCTTTCACAAATCGGCCCAAGTATTGGAAGAAGATATGAGTCGTTACCAACCTGATTTTGTCCTTTGTATCGGCCAAGCAGGTGGAAGATCTAGTTTGACACCTGAACGAGTGGCCATAAATCAAGACGATGCACGCATTCCTGATAATGAGGGTAATCAACCGATTGACCTTCCTATTCGTCCAGATGGTGCTCCGGCCTACTTTAGTAGTTTGCCGATTAAAGCGATGGTTCAAGCTATAAAAAAAGAGGGATTGCCGGCCTCTGTTTCCAATAGTGCAGGGACTTTTGTCTGCAATCATTTGATGTATCAGGCCCTCTATTTGGTAGAAAAGAAATTTCCACATGTTAAGGCAGGGTTTATGCATATTCCTTATATGATGGAACAGGTGGTGAATCGACCGACTACTCCAGCTATGAGTTTAGTGGATATTAGGCGAGGGATAGAAGCGGCAATCGGCGCTATTATCGAACATGGAGATCAGGACCTCAAGTTGGTAGGCGGAGAAACTCATTGATAGAAAAAAGCTTGAGGGGAAAAACCTTCAAGCTTTTGGACGTTTTCGAGCCAGTACTGCTCGGTAGAAAATTATTTTATTGATTTGAATGTAGGGTAGGAGTGAGAAACTAGCCCTACCAGGGGTAGTTTAGTTGGTATTTTTTACTAAGTGCTGCTCTAAGTACTGCTCTATAAAAGCTGATTTTAGTACATTGGATATAAGGTAGGAGTAAAAAACTAGCAATGCCAAAGGTAATCCAATTGAGGAAGTACCAAGGAAGAAGCTGTAAATCTAGGACAAAGTGCTGGAACTTGTAGCCCTTCATAAAGGAACGGCTAGTTTTTAGGATTCGTCTTGGTGAGGACTGTCCTAGGTCTAGACTATAACAGAGAAGAAATTCCACCTGTGAATAGGCATAATACTGTGGAATATAGAGGATATTTCCTACAATGATCAAGATGAGACTTGCAAGAAAGTAGAGTCCAAAGACCATGAGGAAACGCTCGGTTTCAACTGATGAGAGATCTAGATTTGGAAACTCAGGATGTAGGGTGACGAATTTTTTGGCTAAAAAGCTACTATAAAATAGGAAGTAAATCCCAAGTAAATTAGGGATACTCCATAAAAAGAGATAGAAACGTTTGAGAAGTAGGGTCAAAAAGGTTTGAGAAAAACGCTCCTCATCAAAGAGAGCTAGGCTGTTTTTTACAGATGGCTCCGTTTTAGAATCTTTCATGAGTGTCAGTGTTGCATAGACGGAACTGGTCAAAAGAATAGTCCCGATAAAGGAGACTAGTAGAGGAAAGAGGTAGGCTTGAATTATTTGACCAAGTATGCTGAAAAATGGCTGTTCTAAAACAGTCCCGTGGATCCGAGATAAGGGATTAAGAAAACCAGATAAGATGACCAGCATACTGGGAAGGATATAGAGGAGAAAGAGACGGGGGGTGTCAGCCTGAAAATGTTTTGACTCCTGACGAATTGTTTTTAAATCAATTTTTGGATAGTTCATTCTCTTATTATACCATAGTTCGTGACAGTTCCAGCTTTTTTTGATAAAATCATACAGTATGCCCTTGGGCACAAAGTATGAACTGGGACTGTCTTTCCCAGCTTCGGAGGTAAAAAATGTCAGATTCACCAATCAAATACCGTTTGATTAAGAAAGAAAAACATACAGGAGCTCGTCTGGGAGAAATCATCACTCCCCACGGCACCTTCCCAACACCTATGTTTATGCCAGTTGGAACTCAAGCCACTGTCAAAACTCAGTCACCTGAAGAATTGAAGGAGATGGGTTCGGGAATTATCCTGTCAAACACCTATCATCTCTGGCTTCGTCCTGGAGATGAACTCATTGCACGCGCAGGCGGTCTCCACAAGTTCATGAATTGGGACCAGCCTATTTTGACAGATAGTGGTGGTTTTCAGGTTTATTCCTTAGCAGATAGCCGTAATATCACAGAAGAAGGAGTAACCTTTAAAAACCATCTCAATGGTTCTAAGATGTTCCTATCGCCAGAAAAAGCTATCTCTATTCAGAATAATCTAGGCTCAGACATCATGATGTCCTTTGACGAATGTCCTCAGTTTTATCAACCATACGACTACGTTAAGAAATCAATCGAGCGTACCAGTCGTTGGGCTGAGCGTGGTTTGAAGGCTCATCGTCGTCCGCATGACCAAGGGTTATTTGGAATTGTACAGGGGGCAGGATTTGAAGACCTTCGTCGCCAATCAGCTCATGATCTTGTCAGCATGGACTTTCCAGGTTACTCTATCGGCGGTTTGGCAGTGGGAGAAACCCACGAAGAAATGAATGCCGTCTTGGACTTTACAACTCAACTGCTGCCTGAAAACAAACCTCGCTATTTGATGGGTGTGGGAGCGCCAGATAGTTTGATTGATGGAGTGATTCGTGGGGTGGATATGTTTGACTGTGTCTTGCCGACTCGTATCGCTCGTAACGGGACTTGTATGACCAGTCAAGGACGTTTGGTTGTGAAAAACGCTCAGTTTGCTGAGGACTTTACGCCACTAGATCCTGAGTGTGATTGCTACACATGTAAGAACTATACACGCGCCTACCTTCGTCACCTGCTCAAGGCTGATGAAACCTTTGGTATTCGCTTGACTAGTTACCACAATCTTTACTTCTTGCTTAACCTGATGAAGCAAGTGCGACAAGCCATCATGGATGACAATCTCTTGGAATTCCGTGAGTATTTTGTGGAAAAATATGGCTATAATAAGTCAGGACGTAATTTCTAAAATGGAATTGATATAAGCTAAAAATCCTAAGTTTTCTCTTGGGATTTTTCTTCTTTTTTTGATAGAATAAAGTGTACAATGAAAGGAAGAATAAACTCGTATGCGCATTAAATGGTTTTCCTTGATTAGGATTACAGGTTTACTATTGGTACTCTTGTATCATTTCTTTCAGACCATCTTTCCTGGAGGTTTTTTCGGGGTAGATGTCTTTTTCACGTTTTCAGGCTTCCTGATTACGGCTCTACTCATCGAAGAATTTTCTAAGAATCACGAGATTGACTTGATTGGATTTTTTAGGAGACGCTTTTATCGGATTGTTCCACCTGTGGTTTTGATGGTCTTGGTAACCATGCCCTTTACTTTCTTAGTTCGACAAGATTATGTAGCTGGAATTGGGGGTCAGATTGCAGGTGTCTTAGGTTTTATGACCAACTTCTATGAACTTCTAACAGGAGGGAGTTATGAATCTCAGTTCATTCCTCATTTGTTTGTTCATAATTGGAGCTTGGCTGTTGAGGTTCACTACTATATTCTATGGGGATTGGCAGTTTGGTTCTTATCCAAGCAGTCTAGATCAAATGGTCAGTTGAGAGGGATGGTTTTTCTCTTATCAGCTGCTGCCTTCTTGATTAGCTTCTTCTCCATGTTTATTGGTAGTTTTCTAGTGACCTCCTATTCCTCTGTTTACTTCTCCAGTTTAACTCATGTCTATCCATTCTTTTTGGGAAGTATCCTAGCAACTATCGTAGGCGTTCGTCAGACGACTTCCCTCGTCAAGCAGTTGGATAAAATCTGGGATTTACGAAAGACCCTTTTAGTTTTTGGAGGAGGTTTTGGCTTCTTACTCATTTTGACCTTCTTTGTCAAATTTACCTATCTCTTTGCCTATCTTATTGGCTTCTTACTTGCCAGCCTTGCAGCCCTAGCTATGATTCTGGCGGCGCGTGTTTTACATGAAAAGACTCCTAATGTACAGGAGCCAAAGATGATCAGCTTTTTAGCAGATACTAGCTATGCAGTTTATCTCTTCCATTGGCCTTTCTATATCATATTCTCACAGTTGACATCAAATCTTTTTGCTGTGTTACTGACTTTAATTTGTTCTTATGGATTTGCCAGTCTGTCATTTTATGTATTGGAACCTTGGATTGCAGGAAAGAACACACCTATTATACAAACTCTTCGTCCCCTGCCTTATATTCACGCAATTCTTGCAACAAGTACAGGAATCTTGACCTTCATTGTCTTCTTAGTAACTCTGTTGGCACCACAAGTGGGAGCGTTTGAGACAGACTTAACTGTCAATGGTTTGAAGCAGGCTGCAACAAATATTAGCCAAACAAAAGTGATGGCAGAACGAGCAGAAGCTGATAGTTTGGGGATTGCTGATGGTACTATGTTAATTGGTGACTCGGTGGCTTTAAGGGCAAATACAGCCCTGCAGACAGCCCTTCCTGGAGCACAGATTAACGCGCAAGTCAGCAGAACAACCAAGAATGCCAATGAAATCATGCTAAATAATAGCCAGAATAAATTTTTACCTAAGATGGTGGTCATTGCGACTGGGGTAAATAATCCTGAAAATTACAAGGAAGACTGGGATAGTATCGTAAAAAATCTTCCTAAGGGCCACCATATGATTTTAGTGACTCCTTATGAGGGAGATAAGACAAAAGAGACCTATGCCATCGTTGAGAAGGCTGCTGCCTATATGAGAGAATTGGCAGAGAAGACTCCTTACATCACGATAGCAGATTGGAATCAAGTTGCGAAAGAACATCCAGAAATTTGGGCAGGAACAGACCAAGTCCATTTCGGAAGTGACACTAGCACTATTGAAGCAGGAGCTAAATTGTACGCAGATACCATTGCTACAGCCTTGCAAACAGCTCAAGACAAGCCAGTCAAATCAAAATAACCTGTATTACAGAGAAAAGAGTTGGAGAAATCCAGCTCTTTTAAAATATCTTTAGAAAATAGGTCTATACCATTTACAAATGAATCATAAAGGTTTATAATGTAATTGACATAATAAATATCAAAAGTAATCTTTTAAGGAGGTCATTATTATGCCTAATTACGTTAAAGCGGATCAGTTTTTCTATCCATTTGGCATTCGTCGCGGTGGGTACTTAGAACTTGTTGATGGCAAATTTGGGAAACATGTGGATCAAATTCCTGAAGGAGCAGAGGTTCTTGACTATACTGGTTATAGCATTGCACCAGGTCTTGTGGATACTCATATTCATGGATATGCAGGTGTAGATGTGATGGACAACAACATTGAAGGTACATTGCATACTATGAGTGAAGGCCTTCTTAGTACCGGTGTTACCAGTTTCTTGCCCACAACTTTAACAGCCACTTATGAGCAATTGCTTGCAGTCACTGAAAATCTTGGAAATCATTATAAGGAAGCAACAGGTGCTAAGATTCGTGGGATTTATTATGAAGGTCCATATTTCACAGAAACTTTTAAGGGGGCCCAAAATCCAACTTATATGAGAGACCCGGGTGTTGAGGAGTTTCATTCTTGGCAGGATGCTGCAAAAGGGATGCTAAATAAGATCGCTATTGCACCAGAACGTGAAGGTGTAGAAGACTTTGTACGTACAGTTACGGGAGAAGGCGTAACGGTTGCTCTTGGACATTCAAATGCAACTTTTGATGAGGCTAAAAAGGCAGTAGATGCTGGAGCTAGTGTTTGGGTACATGCTTACAATGGCATGCGTGGGTTGACTCACCGTGAACTCGGTATGGTAGGAGCCATGTATGAATTGCCACACACCTATGCAGAGTTGATCTGTGATGGTCACCACGTAGATCCAAAAGCTTGTGAGATTTTACTTAAGCAAAAGGGGACAGAAAACATCGCTCTTATTACGGACTGTATGACAGCTGGTGGGCTTGAAGACGGTGACTATATGTTGGGAGAATTCCCTGTTGTAGTAGCAAATGGAACTGCACGTCTCAAATCGACAGGCAATTTGGCAGGTTCTATCCTCAAACTTAAAGATGGTATGAGAAATGTAGTCGAGTGGGGGATTGCAAATCCACACGAAGCAGTCATGATGGCCAGCCTTAACCCAGCTAAATCCGTTCACATCGATGACGTCTGTGGCCAAATCCGTGAAGGTTATGATGCGGACTTTATCGTACTAGATAAAGATTTGGAATTGGTAGCAACCTATCTAGATGGTGTGAAACGTTATCAAGCATAAGAGAGAAGGCAGAAGTTAGTGACTAGCTTCTGCTTTTTTATCTATATTACTTTACCAGTAAATAAAAAAGTTAAAAAAATCACAAAAAAGCTTGAAGGAATAAAAGAAAAGGCTTACAATTATATTATAAATAGTACAAATAAAAAAACGGAGGAGTGCTTTATGAAAGCCTATACTTATGTTAAACCAGGACTTGCTTCTTTTGTTGACGTTGACAAACCAGTTATTCGCAAGCCAACAGACGCTATTGTGCGTATCGTAAAAACCACTATTTGTGGAACAGACCTCCATATTATCAAAGGGGATGTTCCTGCTTGCCAAAGTGGTACCATTCTTGGTCACGAAGGGATTGGGATTGTGGAAGAAGTTGGGGAAGGAGTTTCTAACTTCAAAAAAGGCGATAAGGTCTTGATTTCTTGTGTCTGTGCCTGTGGTAAATGCTACTACTGTAAAAAAGGAATTTATGCCCACTGTGAAGACGAAGGGGGCTGGATTTTCGGTCACTTGATTGATGGTATGCAGGCTGAATATTTACGTGTCCCTCATGCAGATAACACTCTTTACCATACTCCAGAAGACTTGTCAGATGAAGCCTTGGTTATGCTATCAGACATTCTGCCTACTGGATATGAAATTGGTGTCTTGAAAGGGAAAGTAGAACCTGGTTGCAGCGTAGCCATTATTGGTTCAGGTCCAGTTGGATTGGCTGCTCTTTTAACGGCTCAATTCTACTCACCAGCCAAATTGATTATGGTGGACTTAGACGATAACCGCTTGGAAACTGCCCTATCATTTGGTGCGACTCATAAGGTTAATTCTTCAGAACCTGAAAAAGCCATTAAAGAAATTTATGATTTGACAGATGGCCGTGGTGTAGATGTTGCTATCGAAGCTGTTGGTATTCCTGCAACATTTGATTTCTGTCAAAAGATTATCGGTGTAGATGGAACAGTTGCCAACTGTGGTGTACATGGTAAACCAGTCGAATTCGATTTGGACAAACTTTGGATTCGCAACATCAATGTAACAACTGGTTTGGTATCTACAAATACAACTCCACAATTGTTGAAAGCACTTGAAAGTCATAAGATTGAACCAGAAAAATTGGTAACTCACTATTTCAAACTCAGTGAAATTGAAAAAGCTTATGAAGTCTTCAGTAAGGCAGCAGACCACCATGCAATTAAGGTCATCATCGAAAACGATATTTCAGAAGCTTAAGTAGTAAAAAGATTTTGGAATACAAGCAAATAGAAATTCAGTCATCATAAGATGGCTGGATTTTTTATCAAAAAGTCAAGAAATGAGCATTTTACTTTCCTTGTTTGGCGGAATTAGTTATAATATACGGTACGAAGGAATGAATGAATATGTATCGTGTTATAGAAATGTACGGAGATTTTGAACCCTGGTGGTTCTTAGAAGGTTGGGAAGAAGATATTGTAGCTAGTAAGAAATTTGACCAGTATTATGATGCTCTCAAATACTACAAAACTTGCTGGTTTAAATTAGAACAAGAATCCCCTCTTTATAAAAGCAGAAGTGACTTGATGACCATTTTTTGGGATCCAGAAGACCAACGCTGGTGCGATGAATGTGATGAGTATTTACAACAATACCATTCTTTGGCTCTTTTGCAGGATGAGCAGGTTATCCCAGATGAAAAACTACGCCCAGGCTATGAAAAACAAACAGGTAAGGAAAGGCACCGTTCTTGCCGTATGAAATTAAAATAGAGAAAAAGTAACTTTTTTGGAGTTGCTTTTTTTATTTTTCCAAATCTTTGCGAATAGTATAGGTGAGGAGGTAAGTATGGTTCAAGAAATTGCACAAGAAATCATTCGTTCGGCTCGGAAAAAAGGGGCGCAAGACATTTATTTTGTCCCCAAGTTAGACGCCTATGAGCTTCATATGAGGGTCGGAGACGAGCGCTGTAAAATCGGTTGTTATGATTTTGAAAAGTTTGCGGCCGTTATCAGTCACTTTAAGTTTGTAGCTGGTATGAATGTTGGAGAAAAGCGACGTAGTCAACTTGGTTCCTGCGATTATGCCTATGACGATAAGATGGCGTCACTACGTTTGTCCACCGTTGGCGATTATCGAGGTCATGAGAGTTTAGTTATTCGCTTGTTGCACGATGAGGAGCAGGATTTGCATTTTTGGTTTCAGGATATTGGAGAACTGGGTAAGCAGTATAGGCAACGGGGACTTTATCTCTTTGCTGGTCCAGTCGGCAGTGGTAAGACGACCTTGATGCATGAATTGGCCAAGTCTCTCTTTAAAGGACAGCAAGTCATGTCCATCGAAGATCCTGTCGAAATCAAGCAGGACGACATGCTCCAATTACAGTTGAATGAAGCGATCGGGTTGACCTATGAAAATCTAATCAAACTTTCCTTGCGCCATCGACCAGATCTCTTGATTATCGGAGAAATTCGTGATAGCGAAACGGCGCGTGCAGTGGTCAGAGCTAGTTTGACAGGGGCGACAGTCTTTTCAACCATTCACGCCAAGAGTATTCGAGGTGTTTATGAGCGCCTGCTGGAGTTGGGTGTGAGTGAGGAGGAATTGGCAGTCGTTCTGCAAGGAGTCTGCTACCAGAGATTAATCGGGGGAGGAGGAATCGTTGACTTTGCAAACAAAGGCTATCAAGAACACCAGCCAACTAGCTGGAATGAACAGATTGACCAGCTTCTTAAAGATGGACATATCACAAGTCTTCAGGCTGAAACGGAAAAAATTAGCTACAGCTAAGCAAAAAAATATCATTACTTTGTTTAACAATCTCTTTTCCAGCGGTTTTCATCTGGTGGAGACCATCTCCTTTTTAGATAGGAGTGCCTTGTTGGACAAGCAGTGTGTGACCCAGATGCGTACAGGCTTGTCTCAGGGAAAATCATTCTCAGAAATGATGGAAAGTTTGGGTTTTTCAAGTGCCATTGTCACTCAGTTATCCCTAGCGGAAGTCCATGGAAATCTCCACCTGAGTTTGGGAAAGATAGAAGAGTATCTAGACAATCTAGCCAAGGTCAAGAAAAAGTTAATTGAAGTAGCGACCTATCCCTTGATTTTACTGGGATTTCTTCTCTTAATCATGCTGGGGCTACGAAACTATCTACTACCACAACTGGATAGTAGCAATATTGCCACTCAAATTATCGGTAATCTCCCACAAATCTTTCTAGGCATGGTAGGGTTTGTTTCCATACTTGCCCTTTTAGCACTCACTTTTTATAAAAGAAGTTCTAAGATGCGCGTCTTTTCTATCCTAGCACGCATTCCTTTTCTGGGAATCTTTGTGCAGACTTATCTGACAGCCTATTATGCGCGTGAATGGGGAAATATGATTTCGCAGGGAATGGAGCTGACGCAGATTTTTCAAATGATGCAGGAACAAGGTTCCCAGCTCTTTAAAGAAATCGGTCAAGATTTAGCTCAAGCCCTACAAAATGGTCGCGAATTTTCTCAAACCATAGCAACCTATCCTTTCTTTAAAAAGGAGTTGAGTCTCATCATCGAGTATGGGGAAGTCAAGTCCAAGCTGGGGAGTGAGTTGGAAATCTATGCTGAAAAAACTTGGGAAGCCTTTTTTACCCGAGTCAACCGCACCATGAATTTGGTGCAGCCACTGGTTTTTATCTTTGTGGCTCTGATTATCGTTTTACTTTATGCGGCAATGCTCATGCCCATGTATCAAAATATGGAGGTAAATTTTTAACATGAAAAAAATGATGACATTCTTGAAAAAATCTAAGGTTAAAGCTTTCACTCTGGTAGAGATGTTGGTGGTCTTGCTCATCATCAGCGTACTTCTCTTGCTTTTTCTACCTAATCTGACCAAACAAAAAGAAGCAGTCAACGACAAAGGAAAAGCTGCTGTTGTTAAGGTGGTGGAAAGCCAGGCAGAGCTTTATAGCTTGGATAAAAATGAAGATGCTAGCCTAAGCAAGTTACAAGCAGATGGGAGAATCACAGAAGAACAAGCTAAAGCTTATAAAGAATATCATGCAAAACAAAATAAGACTCAAACGGTCGCGGATTAAGGCCTTTACCATGCTGGAAAGCCTCTTGGTTTTGGGTCTTGTGAGTATCCTTGCCTTGGGATTGTCTGGCACTGTTCAGTCCACTTTTGCAGCGGTAGAGGAGCAGATTTTCTTTATGGAGTTTGAAGAACTTTATCGGGAAACCCAAAAACGCAGTGTAGCTAGTCAGCAAAAGACTAGTCTGAACTTAGATGGGCAGACGATCAGTAATGGCAGTCAAAAGTTGACAGTTCCTAAAGGAATTCAGGCACCATTAGGCCAAAACATTACATTTGACCGAGCTGGGGGCAATTCGTCCCTGACTAAGGTTGAATTTCAGACCAGTAAAGGAGCGATTCGCTATCAATTATATCTAGGAAATGGAAAAATTAAACGCATTAAGGAAACAAAAAATTAGGGCAGTGATTTTACTAGAAGCAGTAGTCGCTTTAGCTATCTTTGCCAGTATTGCAACCCTCCTTTTGGGACAAATTCAGAAAAATAGGCAAGAAGAAGCAAAAATCTTGCAAAAGGAAGAAGTCTTGAGGGTAGCTAAGATGGCCCTGCAGACAGGTCAAAATCAGGTAAACATCAACGGAGTTGAGATTCAGGTGTTTTCTAGTGAAAAAGGATTGGAGGTCTACCATGGTTCAGAACAGTTGTTGGCTATCAAAGAGCCATAAGATCAAGGCCTTTACCTTGTTGGAATCTCTGATTGCTCTCATTGTCATCAGTGGAAGCTTACTTCTCTTTCAAGCCATGAGTCAGCTCCTCATTTCAGAAGTTCGCTACCAGCAACAAAGCGAACAAAAAGAGTGGCTCTTGTTTGTGGACCAGTTGGAGGCAGAATTAGACCGTTCGCAGTTCGAAAAAGTGGAGGGCAATCGCCTCTATATGAAGCAAGATGGCAAGGACATCGCCATCGGTAAGTCAAAGTCAGACGATTTTCGTAAAACCGATGCCAGTGGACGGGGTTATCAGCCTATGGTTTATGGACTCAAATCAGCACATATTACAGAGGAAAATCAACTGGTGCGTTTTCGTTTCCAGTTCCAAAAAGGCTTAGAAAGGGAGTTCATCTATCGTGTGGAAAAAGAAAAAAGTTAAGGCAGGTGTTCTCTTATATGCAGTCACCATAGCAGCCATTTTTAGTCTTTTGTTACAATTTTACTTGAACCGACAAGTCGCCCACTATCAAGACTACGCTTTAAATAAAGAAAAATTGGTTGCTTTTGCCATGGCTAAACGAACCAAGGATAAAGCCGAGCAAGAAAGTGGGGAACAGATCTTTAATCTGGGTCAGGTGAGCTATCAAAATAAGAAAACAAGCTTGGTGACAAGGGTTCGTACGCCTAAGAGCCAATATGAATTCATCTTTCCTTCCGTAAAAATCAAAGAAGAGAAAAGAGATAAAAAGGAAGAGGTAGTAACTGATTCAAGTAATCAAGCAGAGAAGAAAAAATCAGAAGAGAAGGTCGAAAAGAAAGAGAATTCCTAGCCAATCAAGCTACTTTGTGCTAAACTAAAAATATGAAACATGATTTTAACCACAAAGCAGAAACTTTTGATTCCCCTAAAAATATCTTCCTTGCAAACTTGGTTTGTCAAGCAGTCGAAAAACAGATTGATCTTCTATCAGACAAAGAAATTTTGGATTTCGGTGGAGGGACAGGGCTGTTAGCCTTGCCTCTGACAAAACAAGCCAAGTTCATCACTCTTGTAGACATTTCTGAGAAAATGCTGGAACAAGCTCGTTTGAAAGCGGAGCAGCAAGACATCAAGAATATCCAGTTTTTGGAGCAAGATTTACTGGCAACTCCCTTGGAGCAAGAGTTTGATCTCATTGTTGTTTGTCGTGTTCTTCACCATATACCTGATTTAGATGAGGCTCTCTCACTGTTTCATCAACACTTGAAGGAAGATGGACAACTCCTACTTGCTGATTTTACCAAGACAGAAGCTAACCATCATGGATTTGAATTGGTTGAACTGGAAAACAAGCTAGCTCAGTTTGGTTTTTCGAGCATTGACAGTCAGATTCTTTACAGTGCCGAAGACCTGTTTCAAGGAAATTACTCAGAACTCTTTTTAACAGTAGCCCAAAAATCACTCGCCTAGTCAGGGAGTGATTTTTCTATAAGGATGGAAAAAAGAAGGGAAATTTGATAAGATAGGAATATGGATTTTGAAAAAATTGAACAAGCTTATACCTATTTACTAGAGAATGTTCAAGTCATCCAAAGTGACTTGGCGACCAATTTTTATGATGCCTTGGTGGAGCAAAACAGCATTTATCTGGATGGTGAGACTGAGTTAGAGCAGGTCAAGGAGAACAATCAAGCCCTTAAGCGTTTAGCACTTCGCAAAGAAGAATGGCTCAAGACCTACCAGTTTCTCTTGATGAAGGCGGGGCAGACAGAGCCCCTGCAGGCCAATCACCAATTTACACCGGATGCTATTGCCTTACTTTTGGTGTTTATTGTGGAGGAATTGTTTAAAGAGGAGGAAATCACTATCCTCGAAATGGGGTCTGGCATGGGGATTCTGGGCGCTACTTTCTTGACCTCGCTTGATAAAAAGGTGGATTACTTGGGAATGGAAGTAGATGATTTGCTGATTGATTTGGCAGCTAGCATGGCAGATGTAATTGGTTTACAGGCTGGCTTTGTCCAAGGAGATGCCGTTCGTCCACAAATGCTCAAAGAAAGCGATGTGGTCATCAGCGACTTGCCTGTCGGTTATTATCCTGATGATGCCGTTGCGTCGCGCCATCAAGTTGCTTCTAGCCAAGAACATACTTACGCCCATCACTTGCTTATGGAACAAGGACTTAAGTACCTCAAGTCAGATGGATATGCTATTTTTCTAGCTCCGAGTGATTTGTTGACCAGTCTTCAAAGTGATTTGTTGAAAGGCTGGTTGAAAGAAGAAGCAAGTCTGACTGCCATGATTAGTTTGCCTGAAAATCTCTTTGCTAGTGCCAAACAATCCAAGACTATTTTTATCTTACAGAAGAAAAGTGAAATAGTAGTAGAACCCTTTGTTTATCCACTTGCTAGCTTGCAAGATGCAAGTGTTTTAATGAAATTTAAAGAAAATTTTCAAAAATGGACTCAAGGTACTGAAATATAAAATAGATTTTGTTATAATAGATGAAAACGCTTAAAAAGAGGTATCATGTTATGACAAAAACAATCGCAATCAATGCAGGAAGTTCAAGTTTGAAATGGCAACTTTATCAAATGCCAGAGGAAAAAGTTCTTGCTAAAGGTTTAATTGAACGTATCGGATTGAAAGATTCAATTTCAACTGTAAAATTTGACGGCCGTTCTGAACAACAAATTTTGGATATCGAAAATCACACACAAGCTGTTAAAATTTTATTGGATGACTTGATTCGTTTCGATATTATCAAGGCTTATGACGAGATTACAGGTGTTGGACATCGTGTTGTTGCTGGTGGAGAATATTTCAAAGAATCAACGGTTGTTGAGGGGGATGTTTTAGAAAAAGTTGAAGAGTTGAGCTTGTTGGCTCCTCTCCACAATCCAGCCAATGCGGCAGGTGTTCGTGCCTTTAAGGAATTGTTGCCAGACATTACCAGTGTAGTTGTTTTTGATACTTCCTTCCACACAAGTATGCCAGAGAAAGCTTATCGCTACCCTCTACCAACAAAATATTACACAGAAAACAAGGTTCGTAAATACGGTGCCCACGGTACAAGTCACCAGTTTGTAGCAGGAGAAGCAGCAAAACTCTTGGGACGTCCATTAGAAGACTTGAAGTTGATTACCTGTCATATTGGTAACGGAGGCTCAATTACAGCTGTGAAAGCTGGTAAGTCTGTCGACACTTCTATGGGCTTCACTCCTCTGGGTGGTATTATGATGGGAACTCGTACAGGGGACATTGATCCAGCTGTCATTCCTTACTTAATGCAATATACAGATGATTTTAACACACCAGAAGATATCAGTCGTGTTCTGAATCGTGAATCAGGTCTTTTGGGAGTTTCTGCTAATTCTAGCGATATGCGCGATATAGAAGCAGCTGTAGCAGAAGGGAATCACGACGCTAGCTTGGCTTATGAAATGTATGTTGACCGTATCCAAAAACATATCGGTCAGTACCTTGCAGTGCTAAATGGAGCAGATGCCATTGTTTTCACAGCAGGTGTCGGTGAAAATGCAGCAAATTTCCGTCGTGATGTAATCTCAGGAATTTCGTGGTTTGGTTGTGACGTTGATCCTGAAAAGAATGTCTTTGGTGTGACAGGAGACATCTCAACAGATGCCGCGAAGATTCGTGTCTTGGTTATTCCAACTGATGAAGAGCTAGTTATTGCCCGTGACGTTGAACGTTTGAAAAAATAACTAAAATTAGAAAAAATATTCCGTACAAGGAGTTGGGAAAGTGATTTTTCCAGCTTCTTTTTCTGATGAAATTGTGCAAAACCTTGCTATGATTGGCTTTTTTGAAAAATATGGTATAATAGTAGTAATTTAATAGATGGAGTTGAGTTTTGAAGAAAAACTTTCGTGTAAAAAGAGAGAAAGATTTTAAGGCAATTTTCAAGGAGGGGACAAGTTTTGCCAACCGCAAATTTGTTGTCTACCAGTTAGAAAATCAGAAAAACCATTTTCGAGTAGGTCTATCAGTTAGCAAAAAACTGGGGAATGCCGTCACTAGAAATCAAATCAAGCGACGAATTCGGCATATTATCCAGAATGCAAAAGGGAGTCTGGTAGAAGATGTCGACTTTGTTGTCATTGCTCGAAAAGGGGTTGAAACCTTGGGATACGCAGAGATGGAGAAAAATCTACTCCACGTATTAAAATTATCAAAGATTTACCAGGAAGGAAATGGGAGTGAAAAAGAAACTACAGTTGACTAGTTTGCTAGGACTGTCTCTATTGATCATGACAGCCTGTGCGACTAATGGGGCAACTAGTGATATTACAGCCGATTCGGCTGATTTTTGGAGTAAATTTGTTTACTTCTTTGCGGAAATTATTCGCTTTTTATCATTTGATATCAGTATCGGAGTAGGGATTATTCTCTTTACTGTCTTGATTCGTACAGTGCTCTTGCCGGTCTTTCAAGTGCAAATGGTGGCTTCTAGAAAAATGCAAGAAGCTCAACCACGTATTAAGGCGCTTCGAGAACAATATCCAGGTCGAGATATGGAAAGCAGAACCAAGCTAGAGCAGGAAATGCGTAAAGTCTTTAAAGAAATGGGTGTCAGACAGTCAGATTCACTTTGGCCGATTTTGATTCAGATGCCGGTTATTTTGGCCTTGTTCCAAGCTCTATCAAGAGTTGACTTTTTGAAGACAGGTCATTTCTTATGGATTAACCTTGGTGGTGTGGATACAACCCTTGTTCTTCCGATTTTAGCAGCAGTATTCACCTTTTTAAGTACTTGGCTGTCCAACAAAGCCTTGTCTGAGCGTAATGGGGCTACGACTGCGATGATGTATGGGATTCCGGTCTTGATTTTTATCTTTGCAGTTTATGCGCCAGGTGGAGTCGCCCTATACTGGACAGTGTCCAATGCTTACCAAGTCTTGCAAACCTATTTCTTGAATAATCCATTCAAGATTATCGCTGAGCGCGAGGCGGTAGTTCAGGCACAGAAAGATTTTGAAAATAGAAAAAGAAAAGCCAAGAAAAAGGCTCAGAAAACGAAATAATAAGGAGGAATCTGGTAATGGTAGTATTTACAGGTTCAACTGTTGAAGAAGCAATCCAAAAAGGATTGAAAAAATTAGATATTCCAAGGAAGAAGGCACATATTAAAGTCATTTCTCGTGAGAAAAAAGGCTTTCTTGGTTTATTTGGTAAAAAACCAGCCCAGGTTGACATTGAAGCGATTAGTGAAACGACAGTTGTCAAAGCAAACCAACAGGCAGTAAAAGGCGTTCCGAAAAAAATCAATGATTTGAACGAGCCTGTGAAGACGGTGAGTGAAGCAACTGTTGATTTGGGTCATGTTGTAGAGGCAATTAAAAAGATTGAGGAAGAAGGTCAAGGTATTTCTGATGAAGTCAAGGCTGAAATCTTAAAACATGAAAGACATGCCAGCACTATCTTGGAAGAAACTGGTCACATTGAGATTTTAAATGAACTTCAAATCGAGGAAGCGATGAGGGAAGAAGCGGGCGCTGATGACCTTGAAATTGAGCGAGACCAAACTGAAAATCAAGACTTGACAGAGATGGGCTTGAAAGTTGAACCAAGCTTTGATATTGTCCAGGTGGCTACGGATGTGACTGCCTATGTTCAAGCGATTGTGGATGACATGGATGTTGAAGCCACGCTTTCAAATGATTATAACCGTCGTAGTATCAATTTGCAAATTGATACTAACGAACCAGGTCGTATTATTGGCTACCATGGTAAAGTTTTGAAGGCCTTGCAACTGTTGGCTCAAAATTATCTTTACAACCGCTATTCAAGAACCTTCTACATTACAATCAATGTCAATGATTATGTTGAACACCGTGCAGAAGTCTTGCAGACCTATGCGCAAAAATTGGCGATTCGTGTTTTAGAAGAAGGGCGTAGTCATCAAACAGATCCCATGTCGAATAGTGAACGCAAGATTATCCACCGTATTATTTCACGTATGGATGGCGTGACTAGTTATTCTGAGGGTGATGAGCCAAATCGCTATGTCGTTGTAGATACAGAATAAACAAAATCAGGCTTGACCTGATTTTTTGCTAGCTAGAGGAGATGAAACTAATGTTGAATAAGATAAGAGATTATTTAGACTTTGCTGGTTTGCAGTACCGTAATCCTGATAAAGCAGGAGCAGAGCGAGAGAAAATGCTGGAATTGCGCCACAAAGGCCAAGAGGCTCGAAAGGCTTTTACAGAACTGGCTAAAGCCTTTCAAGCAAGCCATCCAGAATGGCAACTCCAACAGACTAGCCAGTGGATGAATCAAGCCCAGCGTTTGCGACCGCATTTCTGGGTCTATCTACAGAGAGATGGACAAGTGACAGAGCCTATGCTAGCCTTACGTTTGTATGGAGTACCCTCTGATTTTGGTGTCTCACTAGAAGTTAGTTTTATCGAGCGCAAGAAAGATGAGAAAACTTTAGGCAAGCAGGCCAAAGTTTTAGAAGTTCCAACCGTTGAAGGGATTTATTATCTAGCCTACTCTGATGGTCAAAGTCAAAGATGGGAGGCGAATGAAGCAAATCGTCGTACTTTGCGTGAGAAGGTAAGCAGTCAAGAAATCCGAAAAGTTTTAGTGAAGGCAGATGTTTCTTTTATAGAAAATCAATCATTGGAAGCGGTTTTAGATAAATTAGAAGAAGCTTATGAGCGCTTGCTTCCCTATTATCAGGCGACCAGAGAGTAGAAAATAGGAGACTTATCTAGCGTCGAATTGTTTGATTGCTATTCTATGTATTTTTTCATATAATAGTAGAATAGAATGTGTGATTCAATAATCACCTCAAATAGAAAGGAAATTCTATGTCAAATCTATCTGTTAATGCAATTCGTTTCCTAGGTATTGACGCTATCAACAAAGCCAACTCAGGTCACCCAGGTGTGGTTATGGGAGCGGCTCCGATGGCTTACAGCCTCTTTACAAAACAACTTCGTATCAATCCAGCTCAACCAAACTGGATTAACCGCGACCGTTTTATTCTTTCAGCTGGTCATGGTTCAATGCTTCTTTATGCCCTTCTTCACCTTTCTGGCTTTGAAGATGTTAGTATGGATGAAATCAAGAGCTTCCGTCAATGGGGTTCAAAAACACCAGGTCACCCAGAATTTGGCCATACAGCAGGGATTGATGCTACCACAGGTCCTCTAGGGCAAGGAATTTCAACTGCTACTGGTTTTGCCCAAGCAGAACGTTTCTTGGCAGCCAAATATAACCGTGAAGGCTACAATATCTTTGACCACTATACTTACGTTATCTGTGGAGACGGAGATTTGATGGAAGGTGTTTCAAGCGAGGCGGCTTCATACGCAGGCTTGCAAAAACTGGATAAGTTGGTTGTTCTTTATGATTCAAATGACATCAACTTGGATGGTGAGACAAAGGATTCATTTACTGAAAGCGTTCGTGACCGTTACAATGCCTACGGTTGGCACACTGCCTTGGTTGAAGATGGAACAGACTTGGAAGCAATCCATGCTGCTATCGAAACAGCTAAAGCTTCAGGCAAACCATCTTTGATTGAAGTGAAGACTGTCATTGGATACGGTTCTCCAAACAAACAAGGAACCAATGCTGTACACGGTGCTCCTCTTGGAGCAGATGAAACTGCAGCAACTCGCCAAGCGCTTGGTTGGGAATACGAGCCGTTTGAAATCCCAGAACAAGTTTATGCTGATTTCAAAGAACATGTTGCAGACCGTGGCGCATCAGCTTATGAAGCTTGGACAAAATTAGTTGCTGACTATAAAGAAGCTCATCCAGAACTGGCAGCAGAAGTAGAAGCCATCATCGATGGACGTGATCCAGTTGAAGTGACTCCAGCAGATTTCCCAGCTTTAGAAAATGGCTTCTCTCAAGCAACTCGTAACTCGAGTCAGGATGCCTTAAACGTTGTAGCTACTAAATTGCCAACTTTCTTGGGTGGATCAGCTGACCTAGCTCACTCAAACATGACTTATATCAAGACGGATGGACTTCAAGACGATGCCAATCGCTTAAATCGTAACATTCAGTTTGGTGTTCGTGAATTTGCAATGGGAACGATCTTGAACGGGATGGCCCTTCATGGTGGACTTCGTGTATACGGTGGAACTTTCTTCGTCTTCTCTGACTATGTGAAGGCAGCTGTCCGCTTGTCAGCCTTGCAAGGTCTTCCTGTGACTTATGTCTTTACCCACGATTCAATCGCAGTCGGGGAAGACGGTCCAACTCATGAACCAGTTGAGCACTTAGCAGGTCTTCGTGCTATGCCAAATCTAAATGTTTTCCGTCCAGCAGATGCGCGTGAAACTCAAGCAGCTTGGTATCTTGCAGTGACAAGTGAGAAAACACCAACTGCCCTTGTCTTGACCCGTCAAAACTTGACTGTTGAAGAAGGGACAGACTTCGACAAGGTTGCTAAAGGTGCTTATGTTGTCTATGAAAATGCAGCAGACTTTGATACAATCTTGATTGCGACAGGTTCAGAGGTCAATCTTGCTGTCTCAGCTGCCAAAGAATTGGCTAGTCAAGGCGAAAAAGTCCGCGTAGTCAGCATGCCATCTACAGATGTCTTTGACGCACAAGATGCAGCATACAAGGAAGAAATTCTTCCAAATGCAGTTCGCCGTCGTGTTGCAGTCGAAATGGGTGCAAGTCAAAACTGGTACAAATATGTTGGTCTCGATGGTACCGTTCTCGGTATTGATACCTTCGGAGCCTCTGCCCCAGCACCAAAAGTATTGGCAGAATATGGCTTTACTGTAGAAAATCTAGTAAAAGTCGTTCAAGACTTGAAATAATTCTAAAAATCAGGGCGCAAGCTCTGTTTTTTTCTTACTAGAAAAGCAAGGTACAATCTTGTAAAAGTAGCTGAAATTTGATATAGTAGTCCTATGTAAAATACAAAGGAGAAAATACTATGGAAAATATTAGTCCAAATTTAACATTTGTGATTATGCTTGTAGCGATGTTGGGCTTGATGTTCTTTATGCAACGCTCTCAAAAGAAACAAGCACAAAAACGTATGGAAAGCTTGAACAAACTACAAAAGGGCTATGAAGTGATTACAATCGGTGGACTTTATGGAACAGTTGATGAAGTAGATACTGAGAAGAGAACGATTGTTCTTGATGTAGATGGAGTTTACTTGACTTTTGAACTAGCTGCTATCAAGACCGTATTACCACTTAAAGAAACAGCTTCACTCGAAGGTGCAATTGAAAAATAAGACGGGATTACGAACTCCCGTTTTTCTATAAAAGAAAGGAAATGGGATGAAAAAATTAGTCTTTGTCTGTCTAGGAAATATTTGCCGCAGCCCTATGGCCGAGTTTGTTATGAAATCAATGACAGATAATTATGAAATCCAAAGTCGAGCGACTTCTTCTTGGGAACATGGCAATCCGATTCATAAGGGGACTCAGGGAATTTTTCAAGAGTATGAGATTCCTTATGACAAGAATAAGACATCGCTTCAGATTAGTAAGGAAGATTTTGAATCCTTTGATTATATTATCGGAATGGACGCTTCAAATGTTTCTGACTTACGTCAGATGTGTCCAGTAGACTGTCAAGATAAGATTTACTCATTTGCATCTGAAAGTGTTCCAGACCCTTGGTATACAGGAGATTTTGAGGAAACCTATCGACGTGTTCAAGAGGGCTGTCAAGCTTGGTTAGAACGTTTAGAAAAGGAGAGTGAAGGTGGAAAATCTTAAGAATTTTTACGAAAAGTATCGTGTCTATCTGACTCGTCTACGTCTCGAGCTTTTAGCAGTAGTTGCCATTGTTTTTTGTGCTGTACTCGTCTTTTTTCTAAATATTCCCGGAAAAGGTGTTCTAAAGCTTGATAATGGAACGATTGTTTACGACGGCAGTCTTGTGCGTGGTAAAATGAATGGACAAGGTACCATTACTTTCCAAAATGGAGACCAATATACAGGTGACTTCAACAATGGAGCCTTCAACGGAAAAGGTACCTTTCAATCTAAAGAAGGCTGGACCTACGAAGGTGATTTTGTAAATGGTCAGGCTGAAGGAAGAGGGAAACTAACAACAGAACAAGAAGTCGTTTATGAAGGGACTTTTAAACAAGGCGTTTTTCAACAAAAATAAAGCCTCCTTATCAAAGGAGGTATTGTTAGAATGTTTAAGTAAGCGCTTACCTGTAAATCCCTATCTTTCCAAGTGCCTCTTCCATTCAAGTTTGTGAAATAAAAAATATTTGAAATAATTTTCACAAACTTTAAATAAAAAGCTTGCTAAGAAAAGAAAATAACAAACATTTCACAAGGTGCTAAAAATTCTTTGTGAAATGTTTATGAAACTGTTTACAAAGTTGAAATAATGCGTTATAATAAAATTGTGAAAAAATTAACAAAGGATTGAATCCTTGATAGCTATGGAGGAAAATATGGCTGATAAAAAAACTGTGACACCAGAGGAAAAGAAACTCGCTGCTGAAAAGCATGTCGATGGCTTGGTGCAAAAAGCTTTAGTTGCTCTTGAAGAAATGCGTAAGTTGGATCAAGAGCAGGTTGACTACATCGTAGCTAAAGCGTCAGTGGCAGCTTTGGATGCCCACGGGGAATTGGCTTTACATGCCTATGAAGAAACAGGACGTGGTGTATTTGAAGATAAAGCAACTAAGAACTTGTTTGCTTGTGAACACGTAGTAAACAACATGCGCCACACTAAGACAGTTGGCATTATCGAAGAAGACGATGTAACAGGTTTGACTCTTATCGCTGAACCAGTTGGTGTTGTTTGTGGTATCACTCCTACAACAAACCCAACATCAACAGCAATCTTCAAATCATTGATTTCATTGAAGACACGTAACCCAATCGTCTTTGCCTTCCATCCATCAGCACAAGAATCATCTGCTCATGCAGCTCGTATCGTCCGCGATGCAGCTATCGCAGCTGGTGCTCCTGAAAACTGTGTACAGTGGATCACTGAACCATCTATGGAAGCAACTAGTGCGCTTATGAACCACGAAGGCGTTGCAACAATTCTTGCAACAGGTGGTAATGCCATGGTTAAAGCGGCTTACTCATGTGGTAAACCAGCTCTTGGGGTAGGTGCCGGAAACGTTCCAGCTTATGTTGAAAAATCAGCAAACATCCGTCAAGCAGCACACGATATCGTTATGTCTAAATCATTTGATAACGGTATGGTCTGTGCATCTGAACAAGCGGTTATCATTGATAAAGAAATTTACGATGAATTTGTAGCAGAGTTCAAATCTTATCACACTTACTTTGTAAACAAAAAAGAAAAAGCTCTTCTTGAAGAATTCTGCTTCGGCGTGAAAGCAAACAGCAAAAACTGTGCTGGTGCGAAATTGAACGCTGATATCGTTGGTAAACCAGCAACTTGGATTGCAGAACAAGCAGGATTTACAGTTCCAGAAGGAACAAACATTCTTGCTGCAGAATGTAAAGAAGTTGGTGAAAACGAGCCATTGACTCGTGAGAAATTGTCACCAGTTATCGCAGTTTTGAAATCTGAAAGCCGTGAAGATGGTATTACTAAGGCTCGTCAAATGGTTGAATTTAACGGTCTTGGACACTCAGCAGCTATCCACACAGCTGACGAAGAATTGACTAAAGAATTTGGTAAAGCTGTTAAAGCTATTCGTGTTATCTGTAACTCACCTTCTACTTTCGGTGGTATCGGGGACGTTTACAATGCCTTCTTGCCATCATTGACACTTGGATGTGGTTCTTACGGACGCAACTCAGTTGGGGATAACGTTAGTGCCATTAACCTCTTGAACATCAAAAAAGTCGGAAGACGGAGAAATAACATGCAATGGATGAAACTTCCTTCAAAAACATACTTTGAACGTGATTCAATTCAATACCTTCAAAAATGTCGTGACGTTGAACGTGTCATGATCGTTACTGACCATGCCATGGTAGAGCTTGGTTTCCTTGATCGTATCATCGAACAACTTGATCTTCGTCGCAATAAGGTTGTTTACCAAATCTTTGCTGATGTAGAACCAGATCCAGATATCACAACTGTAAACCGTGGTACTGAAATCATGCGTGCTTTCAAACCAGATACAATCATTGCTCTTGGTGGTGGATCTCCAATGGATGCTGCTAAAGTAATGTGGCTCTTCTATGAACAACCAGAAGTGGACTTCCGTGATCTTGTTCAAAAATTCATGGATATCCGTAAACGTGCCTTCAAATTCCCATTACTTGGTAAGAAGACTAAATTCATCGCAATCCCAACAACATCTGGTACAGGATCTGAAGTAACGCCATTTGCCGTTATCTCTGATAAAGCAAATAACCGTAAATACCCAATCGCTGACTACTCATTGACACCAACTGTGGCAATCGTAGACCCTGCCTTGGTATTGACAGTTCCTGGATTTGTTGCTGCGGACACTGGTATGGACGTATTGACTCACGCGACTGAAGCTTACGTATCACAAATGGCTAGCGACTACACTGACGGTCTTGCACTTCAAGCCATCAAACTTGTATTCGAAAACCTTGAAAGCTCAGTTAAGAATGCAGACTTCCACTCACGTGAGAAAATGCATAACGCTTCAACAATCGCTGGTATGGCCTTTGCCAATGCATTCCTAGGTATTTCTCACTCAATGGCCCACAAGATTGGTGCACAATTCCACACAATTCACGGACGTACAAATGCTATCTTGCTTCCATACGTCATCCGCTACAACGGTACACGTCCAGCTAAGACAGCAACATGGCCTAAGTACAACTACTACCGTGCAGATGAAAAATACCAAGATATCGCACGCATGCTTGGACTTCCAGCTTCTACTCCAGAAGAAGGTGTGGAATCTTACGCAAAAGCTGTCTACGAACTTGGTGAGCGCGTAGGTATCCAAATGAACTTCAAAGCACAAGGAATTGATGAAAAAGAATGGAAAGAACATTCACGTGAATTGGCCTTCCTTGCTTACGAAGATCAATGTTCACCAGCTAACCCACGTCTTCCAATGGTTGACCACATGCAAGAAATCATCGAAGATTCTTACTATGGCTACAAAGAAAGACCAGGACGCCGTAAATAATTGTTATCAGCCTAGAGGCAGGAGTTATCCTGTCTCTTTTTTGTAATTCTATTTGAAAAATGGTATAATCATCGCATATATTTATTTGAAAATCAAATCTTTTATAATCATGCGAGGGGCAAATGAACAAGATAAATGAGTTAGGGGATAAAGTGCGACTTTTAAGAGAGGAGAAAGGACTTAGTCGTCCAGTTTTTTGCGGGGATGAGTCTGAATTATCAGTCCGTCAGCTGGTGCGAATCGAAAAAGGAGAATTTCGACCGACTATAAAAACACTAGAATATATTGCAGATAGATTAGAAATTCCATCCTATGTCTTGATGCCAGATTATAAGGAATTGCCTAAACGCTACCAAGAATTAAAGTACTTTCTTTTACATCATCCTGACTATGGAGACAAAGAGTTACAGGAACAGAAGGAAGAATATTTTGATGAGATTTTTGAGTGTTTTTATGATGACCTGCCCCGTGATGAGAAGATGATAGTGGACTGCCTTCAGGCAATAGATGAAGTGAGAGCGACGGATAATGAACAGTATGGAATAGCGCTTTTAGATGAATCTTTTGAGGAACTTTGGAACCAAAGAGAATTTTCCTTTTCAGACCTTTTAAAAATTAGATTGTATTTTTTGTGTAGTTATTTAGAAAATATAAAAAAAGGACAGTTATCTATTAGCGAACAGCAGAAACTTCAATTAATGTTTCAAAAAGTGTGTAATAACGTAGAAAATAGCGGTACAGACGATTTATTTCTTGTTCGTGATGTGTTATTTGCAGGGCTAGGAAGTTGTGAATTATTGAATGATTTAGAGTTATTTAAGTTAGCTGTGGAAAAACTGAATTGGATTTCTGAAAAAACACGAGATTTCCAAAAGCAACCGATTGTCTTGATGGTGGAGTGGAAATATTATATTCATACCGATTATGATACGGCAAAACAAAAGTATGAAGAAGCAAAAATGATGGCGAGGATGTTTGGCAATGAGAAGTTAATCGTTAGTCTAGATAAGGAATGGAGCGAAGACTTAGAAAGGTATTGTTAAATGCTTTATAGGAGTGACATTTCTGTCATTGAGGGAATGCCGCTTTTTTGTTACAATGAATTTTATACTCAATGAAAATCAAAGAGCAAAGTAGGAAACTAGCCGCAGGCTGTACTTGAGTACGGCAAGGCGACGTTGACGTGGTTTGAAGAGATTTTCGAAGAGTATTACTTGCTATACATCCAGAAGCAAACTCGGCAATAGAGAAAGAATTCTAAGCAGTAGGTTCATAGTGGCAATCAGTGCTAATGTCGCTTGAAGGCTTTTCTATAATTACGATGTATGACGACAACAGTTTTAAATAAGGGGGAAAGAATGTCCATTTTATCCATTAAAAATATTTCAAAGTTTTACGCCTTGGACGGTAAACATCAAGAGCAGGTTTTAAAGAATATAAACCTGCAAATCGCAAAAGGTAAAATTACAGCGATTTACGGTCCATCAGGATGTGGCAAAACCAGTCTACTCAATATCATCAGCGGTTTAGATAGACAATATGAAGGAGATTTAGAGTTTAAAGGGGAATCCCTCCGTGACTTATCAGAGATTGAACTAACTCAATTTCGTAAAGATAAGATTGGATTTGTGTTTCAAAACTTTAACCTCATTCCTCATCAGTCTGTCTTGGACAATGTCAAATTACCTCTCTATGTCAAAGATTTATCTGACAGGGAGATGACAATGATTGCAAAGGAGCAATTAAGTAACTTAGGCATGGAGCCTTTTGTAGCTAAAAATGTTAAACAGCTTTCTGGTGGGCAAAAGCAACGCGTAGCAATCGCGCGTGCACTGGTAAATCAGCCAGATATGATTGTAGCAGATGAGCCAACGGGTTCGCTGGATTCTCAATCCCAAGAAATGGTATTGGAAGTGTTTAAAAAATTAGCCCAAACAGGGAAAACAGTACTGATTGTAACCCATAATCCAGAGGTTGCCGAATATGCAGATGTGATTATCAAAATGAAGGATGGTGAAGTCGTTGAAGAAGTCAAAAAATAAAGGATTGTCATTGAAAAATAAATTTAAACTTTCTTTAAATAACTTTATGGAAAGAAAGTGGCGTAACCTATTGATTGCACTAGCAACCTCAATCGGTTTTGTAGGAGTCTTGATTTCTTTTGGATTGGGAAATGCCTTGATTTCGATGATTGATGAAAATACGAATGGAGGTCAAATTCCTTCTCAAGTTCAGATTGCTTTAAACACAAAAAATGTTGGACGAGGCTTTTTGAACCAAGATGATAAGAACTATATCACGGATACAGTTGGAAAAGAAGCTATTAAATATTTGGAGAGTCCTTTTGGGATGATTATGTCAAATATTACTATAGATGGGCAAGAAATGGATCTGAGTCAAACGATGCCTTCTTATGCTCAAGTAGTGAGTCTCTATGAGGATACAAGTATTTCTGTTAGTAGTAATGAGGCGGACAAAGTATTAGCTGGTTCCCTCTATACTGATTCAAATGAACAGGGATTGACGATTCCAAGCAGTTTACTAAAAAATTGGAATGAACAGACAGGAAAAAATCTGACAGCTAATGATGTTATTGGCAAATCAGTCTCAGCTAGCATTGTAGAAAATGCTGCTGAAGCTAGTAAGACTGCTCAATTTCAAACAAAGATTGTACGTGTAATCAATGATGAAGATGACCTGGAGGACAGCAACAGTTTCATGCCGTCTCATCAAATGGAAGCAATCTTGAAAGAGGCTGGATTTACAAAAGCTGTATCTTATTTTATCTTGGAACTCAAAGATCCATCACAAACAAAAGCGATAACAGAAGAATTGCAGAAAAACAAGAAGTATACTGTTCTTTCTCAACAGAAGGTTCTTGATATTGTGATTACTTTTATTCGTGTCATTCAGGGATTGTTGATTGTACTTTCATCACAAGCTATTGTGGTAGCAGCGGTCATGATTGGTATCATCATTTACATCAATATCATGCAACGTTCTAAGGAAATAGGTGTCATGAAGGCAGTTGGTTATCAAAATCGTGATGTCAAAGGAATTTTTATTTACGAGGCTATCTGGATTGTAGGTATCGCCTTGCTACTGGCCTTTTTGGTAGCACAAGGGGTGGGAAGTTTGGCGAATGCGGTTGTAAATCATTTTTACCCATCCATCACTAAGGTTTTTGAATTAAATTTGTTATCTGTTTTAGGAACTCTAGCTTTTGCTCTATTACTTGGTTATGTCTCAGCCTACTTCCCAGCACGTAAAATTAGTAAAATGGATCCTGTAGAATCGCTACGATATGAATAGTAAGGGATTCCTTGATTTATAGCCTTAAAAAGAAACTAACATAGAAAAACAATGCCCGTACTTGCAATTAAACTTAAATAGTTATATAATAGGTTTGTTGAAAGGTGATTTGTAGTGATTCAAGTTACTCTTTTCACAATAAAAATTTCATGATTTTCATAAGGAGGAAATCACTAATGGTAGTTAAAGTTGGTATTAACGGTTTCGGACGTATCGGTCGTCTTGCTTTCCGTCGTATCCAAAACGTAGAAGGTGTTGAAGTTACTCGTATCAACGACCTTACAGATCCAGTTATGCTTGCACACTTGTTGAAATACGACACAACTCAAGGTCGTTTCGACGGTACTGTTGAAGTTAGAGAAGGTGGATTTGAAGTTAACGGTAAATTCATCAAAGTTTCTGCTGAACGTGATCCAGAACAAATCGACTGGGCTAACGACGGTGTAGAAATCGTTCTTGAAGCTACTGGTTTCTTTGCTAAGAAAGCAGCTGCTGAAAAACACTTGCACGCTGGTGGAGCTAAAAAAGTTGTTATCACTGCTCCTGGTGGAAACGACGTTAAAACAGTTGTATTCAACACTAACCACGACGTTCTTGACGGTACTGAAACAGTTATCTCAGGTGCTTCATGTACTACAAACTGCTTGGCTCCTATGGCTAAAGCTCTTCAAGATAACTTTGGTGTTGTTGAAGGATTGATGACTACTATCCACGCTTACACTGGTGACCAAATGATCCTTGACGGACCACACCGTGGTGGTGACCTTCGCCGTGCTCGCGCTGGTGCTGCAAACATCGTTCCTAACTCAACTGGTGCTGCAAAAGCTATCGGTCTTGTAATCCCAGAATTGAACGGTAAACTTGACGGATCTGCACAACGCGTTCCAACTCCAACTGGATCAGTTACTGAATTGGTAGCAGTTCTTGAAAAGAACGTTACTGTTGATGAAGTGAACGCAGCTATGAAAGCAGCTTCAAACGAATCATACGGTTACACAGAAGATCCAATCGTATCTTCAGATATCGTAGGTATGTCTTACGGTTCATTGTTTGACGCAACTCAAACTAAAGTTCTTGACGTTGACGGTAAACAATTGGTTAAAGTTGTATCATGGTACGACAACGAAATGTCATACACTGCACAACTTGTTCGTACTCTTGAATACTTCGCAAAAATCGCTAAATAATTCATGAGTCGATAAAAAGCAAGGCCTCTGGTCTTGCTTTTTAAATATTAAAAAATGGATGACACAATCATCCATTCTTTTTTAATTCTTTTTCAAAAGTATCTGATAGGGTAGTGAAGCTTAATTTCTCTAGAGTAAGCGGATGGGTAAAGGACAGTCTAAAGGCGTGGAGCATAAGCCGACTTGTTTTTGATTTACTATTATAGAGAGGGTCACCTAAAATAGGGAAGTTATGATGCGAAAGGTGCACACGAATCTGATGGGTTCGCCCGGTATTTAGTTTGCAACGAACCAAGGAAGTTTTGTCTGGGAATTGCTTTAATCTGCTTACATGCGTTTCGGCATGTTGGCCATTTTTTGTATCAACTATTCGCTTTCTGCGGTCATGGCGATCACGTCCGATTTTGTCTTTGAAAACAAGTTCTTTGCTGTTGATATGTCCGTCGATCTGTGCCCAATATTCCCTAGAAATCTCTTTTTTCTCCAATAAGCGATTGAGAATAGGTAGGATAAAAGGATTTTTGGCAAAGAGAACCAAACCACTGGTTTCCATGTCTAGACGATGAACTACATAGCAGGTTTGGCCAACATAGGCACTGACATGGTTAAGAAGGGCGATTTCGCTTGGCTGATTACCATGCGTTTTCATCCCCTCTGGTTTGTTCACAATAATTAAGTGTTGGTCTTGATAAACTTCCTGAATGAGGTTTGGGTTGCCCCAAGGAATTTCTTTTTCGGGATAATCTTCCTCGTCAAAAGTCAATTGGCAAACATCTCCAGGATTTACCGTCTCGTTCCAATGAACTTCTCGCTGATTAATCAAAATGTGTTTCTTGATTCTCAAAAAATGACGGATTTTTCTAGGGATGAGGAGTTGTTCCTCAAGTAATTGCTTTACCGTCATTTGAGGTAGAGAGTCTGGTAATGTAAATGTGAATTTCATACAGATATTGTAACAAAAAAAGCCCTATTTGGATAGGAAATAGCTAAATTCTTGTCTTCCTATGATGAAGATGATAAAATAAACGCATGAAATTAGATAAATTATTTGAGAAATTTCTTTCTCTTTTTAAAAAAGAAACAAGTGAACTAGAGGACTCTGATTCTACTAGCTTACGTCGCTCTCGTAGTGATCGAAAAAAATTAGCCCAAATGGGTCCGATTCGAAAATTCTGGCGTCGCTATCATCTAACGAAAATGGTTGTTATACTAGGTTTGAGTGCAGGCTTGTTAGTTGGAACCTATTTGTTTGCTGTAGCCAAGTCAACCAATGTCAATGATTTGCAAAATGCCTTGAAAACTCGAACTCTCATTTTTGACCGTGAAGAAAAGGAGGCTGGTGCCTTGTCTGGTCAAAAAGGAACTTATGTTGAATTGACTGATATCAGTAAAAATTTGCAGAATGCCGTTATTGCGACAGAAGACCGTTCTTTTTATAAAAATGATGGGATTAACTATGGTCGTTTCTTCTTGGCGATTGTAACTGCTGGTCGTTCAGGTGGTGGTTCTACTATTACCCAACAGCTGGCTAAAAATGCCTATCTGTCGCAGGATCAAACTGTTGAGAGAAAAGCGAAAGAATTTTTCCTTGCTTTAGAATTAACAAAAAAATATAGTAAGGATCAAATTCTAACCATGTACCTTAACAACGCTTATTTTGGAAATGGTGTGTGGGGTGTAGAAGATGCCAGTAAGAAATACTTTGGAGTTTCTGCATCAGAAGTGAGTCTGGATCAAGCTGCGACTCTGGCAGGGATGCTCAAAGGACCGGAACTGTATAATCCTTTGAATTCTGTAGAAGATTCGACTAATCGTCGTGATACTGTCTTGCAAAATATGCTTGCAGCGGGTTACATTGATAAAAACCAAGAAACCGAAGCTGCAGAAGTTGATATGACTTCGCAATTGCACGATAAGTATGAAGGAAAAATCTCAGATTACCGCTATCCTTCTTACTTTGATGCGGTGGTTAATGAAGCTGTGTCTAAGTATAATTTAACAGAGGAAGAAATCGTAAATAATGGCTACCGCATTTACACAGAGCTGGACCAAAATTACCAAGCAAATATGCAGGTTGTTTATGAAAACACATCGCTATTTCCGAGGGCAGAGGATGGAACATTTGCTCAATCAGGAAGTGTAGCTCTCGAACCGAAAACAGGTGGAGTTCGTGGAGTTGTCGGTCAAGTTGCTGATAATGATAAAACTGGATTCCGGAATTTCAACTATGCAACTCAATCAAAACGTAGTCCTGGTTCTGCAATTAAGCCTTTAGTTGTTTATACGCCAGCAGTTGAAGCAGGCTGGGCTTTGAATAAGCTCTTGGATAACCATACCATGCAGTACGACAGCTATAAGCTTGATAACTATGCAGGAATCAAAACGAGTCGAGAAGTTCCTATGTATCAAGCCTTGGCAGAGTCGCTTAATCTGCCTGCTGTTGCCACTGTTAATGATTTGGGCCTTGATAAGGCTTTTGAGGCGGGCGAAAAATTCGGACTCAACATGGAAAAAGTTGATCGTGTTCTTGGTGTCGCATTGGGAAGCGGTGTTGAAACCAATCCTCTGCAAATGGCTCAAGCATATGCTGCCTTTGCAAATGAAGGTTTAATGCCTGAAGCTCATTTTATTAGTAGAATTGAAAATGCTAGTGGTCAGGTTATTGCGAGCCATAAAAATTCACAAAAACGGGTGATTGATAAGTCTGTAGCTGATAAGATGACCAGTATGATGTTGGGGACATTCACCAACGGTACCGGTATTAGTTCATCGCCTGCAGACTATGTCATGGCAGGGAAAACTGGAACAACTGAAGCAGTTTTCAATCCGGATTACACAAGTGACCAGTGGGTAATTGGTTATACTCCGGATGTAGTGATTAGCCACTGGCTTGGCTTTCCGACCACTGATGAAAATCACTATCTAGCAGGTTCGACTTCAAACGGTGCAGCACATGTCTTTAGAAACATTGCAAATACCATTTTACCTTATACGCCAGGAAGCACTTTTACGGTTGAAAATGCTTATAAGCAAAATGGAATTGCACCAGCTAACACAAAAAGACAAGTACAAACCAATGATAATAGCCAGACAGATGATAATTTGTCTGATATTCGAGGACGTGCGCAAAGTCTAGTAGATGAGGCTAGCCGGGCTATCTCAGATGCGAAGATTAAGGAAAAGGCTCAAACAATATGGGATTCGGTAGTCAATCTATTTCGCTAAGATGCTTGTCAAAGCCTAGCTTTCTTGTTATAATAGATAAGATGGAGGCGTTATGGCACTAAAAAAAGCAAGCCTAGCTTGTGCGGTTTGTGGTTCTAGAAACTATTCAATCAAGATTAGTGGAAACCCCAAGCCTACACGACTAGAAGTAAATAAATTTTGTAAGCATTGTGGTAAGTACACTACACACAGAGAAACGAGATAGGAGAGAGCGATGCGTTTTATTGGAGATATTTTTAGACTTCTTAAAGACACAACATGGCCAACTCGCAAGGAAAGCTGGAGAGATTTTCGTTCTATCATGGAATACACAGCTTTCTTTGTAGTAATTATTTACATTTTTGACCAGTTGATTGTTTCAGGTTTGATTCGATTTATTAACATTTTTTAGAAGGTTAGTGGAGTTAATTACACTAGAAATCTTCTATTTATGAAAGGAAATATCATGGATAGTTTTGATAAAGGATGGTTTGTCTTACAAACTTATTCTGGTTATGAAAATAAGGTAAAAGAAAATCTATTACAACGTGCACAAACCTACAATATGTTGGATAATATTCTACGCGTTGAAATTCCAACACAAACAGTGCAAGTTGAAAAAAATGGAAAGAGAAAAGAAGTAGAAGAAAATCGCTTTCCAGGTTATGTTCTTGTAGAAATGGTGATGACAGATGAAGCTTGGTTTGTTGTTCGAAACACACCAAATGTTACAGGATTTGTCGGATCACACGGGAACAGATCAAAACCAACTCCATTATTGGAACAAGAAATTCGTGACATTTTGATATCTATGGGACAAACTGTTCAAGAATTTGATTTCGATGTTGAGGTTGGTCAAACTGTACGTATTATTGATGGTGCTTTTGCAGACTACACTGGTAAGATTACAGAAATTGATAATAACAAAGTAAAAATGATTATCTCTATGTTTGGTAATGACACAGTTGCAGAAGTAAACCTAAACCAAATTGCGGAATTATAACCCTGAGAGAGGCCCGTCCTCTCTTTTTTGTGCAGTTTAGGAGATAAAGAGAACAGAATGGATGAAATGTGCCAAAAGTGTGTTTGAATCTGTTAGACTGTACACAGAAAGGGGAAGACTATGCTTAAAGAATTGTATGAAGAAGTCCAGGGAACTGTGTATAAGTGTAGAAATGAATATTACCTTCATTTATGGGAATTGTCGGATTGGGACCAAGAAGGCATGATTTGCTTACATGAATTGATCAGTAGAGAAGAAGGACTGGTAGAAGATATACCACGTTTACGTAAATATTTCAAAACCAAGTTCCGGAATCGGATTTTAGATTATCTCCGTAAGCAAGAAAGCCACAAACGAAGATATGATAAAGAAACATATGAAGAAGTGAGTGAGATAAGTCATCGTATAAGTGAGGGCGGTCTATGGCTAGATGACTATTATCTCTTTCATGAAACACTAAGAGATTATAGAAACAAACAAAGTAAAGAGCAACGAGAAGAGTTAGAACGCGTTTTAAGAAATGAACGTTTCCGAGGGCGTCAAAGAGTGCTAAAGGACTTACGTATTGTGTTTAAAGAGTTTGATATCCGTACTCATTAGGAATTCATGCAAAAAAGTAAAAAAAGTTTAAAAAAGGTGTTGACAAGTCTGAAAAAGCCTGTATAATAGTAAGAGTTGAAAATAACAACTCTGGTCCGTTGGTCAAGGGGTTAAGACACCGCCTTTTCACGGCGGTAACACGGGTTCGAATCCCGTACGGACTATGGTATGTTGCGGTTGTAACACTTGATGAAAAAAGTTTTAAAAAAAGTTTCAAAAAAGTGTTGACAAGCGAAAGCGGCTGTGATATACTAATATAGTTGTCGCTTGAAAGAAGTAAGTGACAAAGACCTTTGAAAACTGAACAAGACGAACCAATGTGCAGGGCACTACAACCAAGGTTGTAGTACTGAACAATGAAAAAACAATAAATCTGTCAGTGACAGAAATGAGTGAGAACTCAAACTTTTAATGAGAGTTTGATCCTGGCTCAGGACGAACGCTGGCGGCGTGCCTAATACATGCAAGTAGAACGCTGAAGGAGGAGCTTGCTTCTCTGGATGAGTTGCGAACGGGTGAGTAACGCGTAGGTAACCTGCCTGGTAGCGGGGGATAACTATTGGAAACGATAGCTAATACCGCATAATAGTAGATGTTGCATGACATTTGCTTAAAAGGTGCAATTGCACCACTACCAGATGGACCTGCGTTGTATTAGCTAGTTGGTGGGGTAACGGCTCACCAAGGCGACGATACATAGCCGACCTGAGAGGGTGATCGGCCACACTGGGACTGAGACACGGCCCAGACTCCTACGGGAGGCAGCAGTAGGGAATCTTCGGCAATGGACGGAAGTCTGACCGAGCAACGCCGCGTGAGTGAAGAAGGTTTTCGGATCGTAAAGCTCTGTTGTAAGAGAAGAACGAGTGTGAGAGTGGAAAGTTCACACTGTGACGGTATCTTACCAGAAAGGGACGGCTAACTACGTGCCAGCAGCCGCGGTAATACGTAGGTCCCGAGCGTTGTCCGGATTTATTGGGCGTAAAGCGAGCGCAGGCGGTTAGATAAGTCTGAAGTTAAAGGCTGTGGCTTAACCATAGTACGCTTTGGAAACTGTTTAACTTGAGTGCAAGAGGGGAGAGTGGAATTCCATGTGTAGCGGTGAAATGCGTAGATATATGGAGGAACACCGGTGGCGAAAGCGGCTCTCTGGCTTGTAACTGACGCTGAGGCTCGAAAGCGTGGGGAGCAAACAGGATTAGATACCCTGGTAGTCCACGCCGTAAACGATGAGTGCTAGGTGTTAGACCCTTTCCGGGGTTTAGTGCCGTAGCTAACGCATTAAGCACTCCGCCTGGGGAGTACGACCGCAAGGTTGAAACTCAAAGGAATTGACGGGGGCCCGCACAAGCGGTGGAGCATGTGGTTTAATTCGAAGCAACGCGAAGAACCTTACCAGGTCTTGACATCCCTCTGACCACTCTAGAGATAGAGTTTTCCTTCGGGACAGAGGTGACAGGTGGTGCATGGTTGTCGTCAGCTCGTGTCGTGAGATGTTGGGTTAAGTCCCGCAACGAGCGCAACCCCTATTGTTAGTTGCCATCATTCAGTTGGGCACTCTAGCGAGACTGCCGGTAATAAACCGGAGGAAGGTGGGGATGACGTCAAATCATCATGCCCCTTATGACCTGGGCTACACACGTGCTACAATGGCTGGTACAACGAGTCGCAAGCCGGTGACGGCAAGCTAATCTCTTAAAGCCAGTCTCAGTTCGGATTGTAGGCTGCAACTCGCCTACATGAAGTCGGAATCGCTAGTAATCGCGGATCAGCACGCCGCGGTGAATACGTTCCCGGGCCTTGTACACACCGCCCGTCACACCACGAGAGTTTGTAACACCCGAAGTCGGTGAGGTAACCGTAAGGAGCCAGCCGCCTAAGGTGGGATAGATGATTGGGGTGAAGTCGTAACAAGGTAGCCGTATCGGAAGGTGCGGCTGGATCACCTCCTTTCTAAGGATAAGGAACTGCGCATTGGTCTTGTTTAGTCTTGAGAGGTCTTGTGGGGCCTTAGCTCAGCTGGGAGAGCGCCTGCTTTGCACGCAGGAGGTCAGCGGTTCGATCCCGCTAGGCTCCATTGGTGAGAGATCACCAAGTAATGCACATTGAAAATTGAATATCTATATCAAATAGTAACAAGAAAATAAACCGAAAACGCTGTAGTATTAATAAGAGTTTATGACTGAAAGGTCAGAAAAATAAGGTTAAGTTAATAAGGGCGCACGGTGGATGCCTTGGCACTAGGAGCCGAAGAAGGACGTGACAAACGACGATATGCCTTGGGTAGCTGTAAGTAAGCGATGATCCAGGGATTTCCGAATGGGGGAACCCAACAGGTACTACCTGTTACCCACATCTGTTAAGGATGTGAGGAGGAAGACGCAGTGAACTGAAACATCTAAGTAGCTGCAGGAAGAGAAAGCAAAAGCGATTGCCTTAGTAGCGGCGAGCGAAACGGCAGGAGGGCAAACCGAAGAGTTTACTCTTCGGGGTTGTAGGACTGCGATATGGACTCAAAGATTATAGAAGAATGATTTGGGAAGATCAGCCAAAGAGAGTAATAGCCTCGTATTTAAAATAGTCTTTGTACCTAGCAGTATCCTGAGTACGGCGGGACACGTGAAATCCCGTCGGAATCTGGGAGGACCATCTCCCAACCCTAAATACTCCCTAGTGACCGATAGTGAACCAGTACCGTGAGGGAAAGGTGAAAAGCACCCCGGGAGGGGAGTGAAATAGAACCTGAAACCGTGTGCCTACAACAAGTTCGAGCCCGTTAATGGGTGAGAGCGTGCCTTTTGTAGAATGAACCGGCGAGTTACGTTATGATGCGAGGTTAAGTTGAAGAGACGGAGCCGTAGGGAAACCGAGTCTGAACAGGGCGAATTAGTATCATGACGTAGACCCGAAACCATGTGACCTACCCATGAGCAGGTTGAAGGTGCGGTAAGACGCACTGGAGGACCGAACCAGGGCACGTTGAAAAGTGCTTGGATGACTTGTGGGTAGCGGAGAAATTCCAAACGAACTTGGAGATAGCTGGTTCTCTCCGAAATAGCTTTAGGGCTAGCGTCGACATTAGAGATTCTTGGAGGTAGAGCACTGTTTGGGTGAGGGGTCCATCCCGGATTACCAATCTCAGATAAACTCCGAATGCCAATGAATTATGGTCGGCAGTCAGACTGCGAGTGCTAAGATCCGTAGTCGAAAGGGAAACAGCCCAGACCACCAGCTAAGGTCCCAAAATAATTGTTAAGTGGAAAAGGATGTGGGGTTGCACAGACAACTAGGATGTTAGCTTAGAAGCAGCTATTCATTCAAAGAGTGCGTAATAGCTCACTAGTCGAGTGACCCTGCGCCGAAAATGTACCGGGGCTAAAACAATTTACCGAAGCTGTGGATACCTTTATAGGTATGGTAGGAGAGCGTTCTATGTGTGATGAAGGTGTACCGTGAGGAGCGCTGGAACGCATAGAAGTGAGAATGCCGGTATGAGTAGCGAAAGACAGGTGAGAATCCTGTCCACCGTAAGACTAAGGTTTCCAGGGGAAGGCTCGTCCGCCCTGGGTTAGTCGGGACCTAAGGAGAGACCGAAAGGTGTATCCGATGGACAACAGGTTGATATTCCTGTACTAGAGTATGTAGTGATGGAGGGACGCAGTAGGCTAACTAAAGCAGACGATTGGAAGTGTCTGTCTAAGCAGTGAGGTGTGAACTGAGTTAAATGCTTAGTTCTATAACATTGAGCTGTGATGGGGAGCGAAGTTTAGTAGCGAAGTTAGTGACGTCACACTGCCAAGAAAAGCTTCTAGCGTTTAAACATACTCTACCCGTACCGCAAACCGACACAGGTAGTCGAGGCGAGTAGCCTCAGGTGAGCGAGAGAACTCTCGTTAAGGAACTCGGCAAAATGACCCCGTAACTTCGGGAGAAGGGGTGCTGACTTTACGTCAGCCGCAGTGAATAGGCCCAAGCAACTGTTTATCAAAAACACAGCTCTCTGCTAAATCGTAAGATGATGTATAGGGGGTGACGCCTGCCCGGTGCTGGAAGGTTAAGAGGAGTGCTTAGCGTAAGCGAAGGTATGAATTGAAGCCCCAGTAAACGGCGGCCGTAACTATAACGGTCCTAAGGTAGCGAAATTCCTTGTCGGGTAAGTTCCGACCCGCACGAAAGGCGTAATGATTTGGGCACTGTCTCAACGAGAGACTCGGTGAAATTTTAGTACCTGTGAAGATGCAGGTTACCCGCGACAGGACGGAAAGACCCCATGGAGCTTTACTGCAGTTTGATATTGAGTGTCTGTACCACATGTACAGGATAGGTAGGAGTCTATGAGATCGGGACGCCAGTTTCGAAGGAGACGTTGTTGGGATACTACCCTTGTGTTATGGCCACTCTAACCCAGATAGGTGATCCCTATCGGAGACAGTGTCTGACGGGCAGTTTGACTGGGGCGGTCGCCTCCTAAAAGGTAACGGAGGCGCCCAAAGGTTCCCTCAGAATGGTTGGAAATCATTCGCAGAGTGTAAAGGTATAAGGGAGCTTGACTGCGAGAGCTACAACTCGAGCAGGGACGAAAGTCGGGCTTAGTGATCCGGTGGTTCCGTATGGAAGGGCCATCGCTCAACGGATAAAAGCTACCCTGGGGATAACAGGCTTATCTCCCCCAAGAGTTCACATCGACGGGGAGGTTTGGCACCTCGATGTCGGCTCGTCGCATCCTGGGGCTGTAGTCGGTCCCAAGGGTTGGGCTGTTCGCCCATTAAAGCGGCACGCGAGCTGGGTTCAGAACGTCGTGAGACAGTTCGGTCCCTATCCGTCGCGGGCGTAGGAAATTTGAGAGGATCTGCTCCTAGTACGAGAGGACCAGAGTGGACTTACCGCTGGTGTACCAGTTGTCTTGCCAAAGGCATCGCTGGGTAGCTATGTAGGGAAGGGATAAACGCTGAAAGCATCTAAGTGTGAAACCCACCTCAAGATGAGATTTCCCATGATTATATATCAGTAAGAGCCCTGAGAGATGATCAGGTAGATAGGTTAGAAGTGGAAGTGTGGCGACACATGTAGCGGACTAATACTAATAGCTCGAGGACTTATCCAAAGTAACTGAGAATATGAAAGCGAGAGGTTTTCTTGGTTTGAATAGATATTCAATTTTGAGTAGGTATTACTCAGAGTTAAGTGACGATAGCCTAGGAGATACACCTGTACCCATGCCGAACACAGAAGTTAAGCCCTAGAACGCCGGAAGTAGTTGGGGGTTGCCCCCTGTGAGATATGGAAGTCGCTTAGCTCTAGGGAGTTTAGCTCAGCTGGGAGAGCATCTGCCTTACAAGCAGAGGGTCAGCGGTTCGATCCCGTTAACTCCCAAAGGTCCCGTAGTGTAGCGGTTATCACGTCGCCCTGTCACGGCGAAGATCGCGGGTTCGATTCCCGTCGGGACCGTTTAAGATAACGGAAGTTATTTTAGACTCGTTAGCTCAGTTGGTAGAGCAATTGACTTTTAATCAATGGGTCACTGGTTCGAGCCCAGTACGGGTCATATATGCGGGTTTGGCGGAATTGGCAGACGCACCAGATTTAGGATCTGGCGCTTAACGGCGTGGGGGTTCAAGTCCCTTAACCCGCATTAAGATATAATAAATGAGCCGGCTTAGCTCAGTTGGTAGAGCATCTGATTTGTAATCAGAGGGTCGCGTGTTCAAGTCATGTAGCCGGCATTTTTAGATAGAAGAAAACAGTGCGAACGTAGTTCAGTGGTAGAACACCACCTTGCCAAGGTGGGGGTCGCGGGTTCGAATCCCGTCGTTCGCTTAGAGAGGCCGGGGTGGCGGAACTGGCAGACGCACAGGACTTAAAATCCTGCGATTGGTAACGATCGTACCGGTTCGATTCCGGTCCTCGGCATAATATAATGAGCACCCTTAGCTCAACTGGATAGAGTACCTGACTACGAATCAGGCGGTTAGAGGTTCGACTCCTCTAGGGTGCATTTTTCTATTTAACTCGGGAAGTAGCTCAGCTTGGTAGAGTACTTGGTTTGGGACCAAGGTGTCGCAGGTTCGAATCCTGTCTTCCCGATATATTACAGAGATATGTGAGTGTCTATTTTTAAAACTAGATATTATATACATTAAGAGAGAATCAGTTTGATTCTCTCTTTTTTGATTTTCAGTAATTCATTTTGATCGCGTATATTTTTTTGTTTCCTGATTTGTTCAATGAATACTGTAGTTTAGGTACATAAATTAAAATTTAACAGATTGTATAATTCTTACAAACTTTTAAGAAAGTAATAGAAGGGTTTTGTTCAACGTATAATATATGTGTTTGTCTGATAAAAATTTCTACTCTTTTTGATTTTAAATAAGTATTAGTTTACATTATGGTGTGAATTGGGTTTGATATCTCTTTTGAGGAAGTTGCCTTAGATTTTTCTAATTGTGTTTTATTGTATAGTGTATCTTGCTTGTTTTGAACAGAATTTTTATGACATTTGTCATATCTCCTCATGACAGAAGCTTCTAGTGATTCTACCTTCAAAGAATTATACTAGATGTATCAAGTGGAGGAAGAAAAAATGAAACATAAAGTAATTGTCGCAATGAGTTTAGTAGCAGCAGGAGTCATGACTTATCTCATGTTCTCAGGATTGGATGAAGATTTCTATCATTTTCCTTGGGGGCTATTTGCAGGATTTGGAATGATGTCCTGGCTTATCCGAGAAGGTTTGAAATTAGTCTCAGATGTGAAAAAGGAGTTTGAAAAATGAAAAAAGCGTTTCTCTATCTTTTTATTGGACTATCACTAGTGGTATGGTTGGTAGAAATGTTTACAGGTTGGTTTGATCAAGCCTTCCTTCACCAATTCATCCGTGGTGCCTGGGGACTAGGATTTATGATTTTTGTCGTCTTTCCTATGGGAAAGGAGTGGCTGAAAGGAGAATATCATGAACATGATTAAGGTAGAAAGCCTAAATAAAAACATCAAGGGCAAGGCTATTTTGAAGGATATTTCCTTTGAGGTAGCTGAAGGTGAATGCGTCGCCTTGATTGGGCCAAATGGTGCTGGGAAGACCACACTCTTGGACTGTCTGCTTGGAGATAAACTGGTCACAAGCGGTCAAGTATCTATTCAAGGTTTACCAGTGACGAGTTCTAAGTTAGACTATACTAGAGCTTACCTCCCTCAAGAAAATGTGATCGTACAGAAATTAAAGGTTAAAGAATTAATTGCTTTCTTTCAAAGTATTTATCCAAACCCTTTGAGCAGACAAGAAATTGATCAACTATTGCAGTTTGAACAGCAACAGAAAGAGCAATTTGCAGAAAAATTGTCAGGCGGGCAAAAGCGTCTCTTCTCTTTTGTCTTGACCTTGATTGGGCGACCAAAGCTTGTCTTTTTAGATGAACCTACTGCGTCCATGGATACCTCAACTCGTCAACGCTTTTGGGAAATTGTTCAGGAGTTAAAAGCTCAGGGAGTAACCATCCTCTATTCGTCCCATTATATCGAAGAGGTAGAGCATACAGCGGATCGAATCTTGGTCTTGAATAAGGGAGAGTTGATTCGCGATACAACACCTCTAGCCATGCGCAGTGAGGAGATTGAAAAGCACTTTATCCTTCCTCTAGCATATAAGGAAGTTGTCGAACAGTCAAACTTGGTTGAAAACTGGTCACAAAAACAGGATGCTCTACAAGTAGTCACACGCGAAGCAGATGCTTTTTGGGAACTGTTAGTGCAAGCAGGATGTAGGATTCAAGAAATTGAAGTCAATAATCGTAGCTTACTGGATACAATCTTTGAAGAAACACAAAAGGGAGATGACTAAGATGAAACGATGGACCGCACTAAACAAGATAGAATTTCTATTGACCAAAAGACAATTAGTCTATTATCTATTATCCGTAGGGATGCCGACAGCCTTCTATCTATTCTTTTCTGGCATGTACCAGGACACACCAGATGGACCCGCGAATTTTATGCGTGATTACCTTATCTCTATGACTGCCTTTTCCATGATGTCAACAGCTATCTTCTCATTCCCAGCTGTTTTACATACCGATAAAATCAACAACTGGCAGAAAACATTGCGCCATACCCCTGTAAATATGGTAGAATATTATCTATCAAAGATAATAAGTATGATGGTTGATTATTTGGTCTCAATCCTGGTTGTTTTCTCAGTTGGGCACTTGGTCAGAGGTGTGGATATGCCTCTAGGAAGCTGGATTGGGGCGGCGTTCTTGTTGATAGTAGGAAGTGTAGCTTTTGTAGCGCTTGGATTGACCTTGACACTCTTGCCTTCTAGTCAGCTGATGTCTGTCGTGGGCAATCTTCTCTATCTAGGCTTGGCTGTTTTAGGTGGACTCTGGATGCCTATCTCTTTATTTCCAGACTGGATGCAAGTAGTAGGTAAGTGTCTTCCAACCTATCAGTTGATGGAATTGCTCAAGACATTTTTAAATGAAGGTGGAATCAATCTATCAGCCACAGTTTATTTACTTGTTTTTTCAGCAGTTTTGTTTGGTTTGACCATTTACCTTCAAGGTCATAAGGAGAATGCTTAATGCTTGAAAGACTGAAAAGCATACACTATATGTTTTGGGCCAGTTTGATTTTTATGCTTTTTCCCATCCTACCTGTAGTGATTGGGGAGCTTGCTGTCTGGCATTTATTGATTGATATTCTATTTGTAGTTGCTTACTTAGGAGTTTTAACAACCAAGAGTCAGCGATTATCCCGATTCTTTTGGTTTTTCATGCTGGTCTATGTAGCTGGGAATACCGCCTTTGTTGGTGTAAATTATATCTGGTTCTTCTTTTTCCTTGCCAATCTCTTAATTTATCATTTCAGCGTAGGTGGTTTAAAGTCTTTACATGTCTGGACTTTTCTTCTTGCTCAAGTCCTTGTTGTGGGCCAACTGTTGATTTTTCAGAGAATCGAAGTTGAGTTTCTATTCTATCTACTTGTGATTCTTGTTTTTGTCGATTTGATGACTTTTGGTTTGGTTCGGATTCGTATTGTGGAGGATTTGAAAGAAGCGCAGGTCAAGCAAAATGCCCAGATAAATCTATTGCTTGCTGAAAATGAACGTAGTCGTATCGGTCAGGATTTGCATGATAGTCTGGGGCATACCTTTGCTATGCTGAGTGTCAAGACAGATTTAGCCTTGCAGTTATTTCAAATGCAGGCTTATCCACAGGTGGAAAAGGAATTAAGAGAAATACAGCAGATTAGCAAAGAATCAATGCGTGAAGTGAGAACCATTGTAGAAAATCTTAAGTCTAGAACTTTGGCATCCGAACTAGAGACTGTGAAAAAAATGTTAGAAATTGCTGGAATTGAGGTGGAAACGGATAACCAACTAGATACTGCTAGTCTTACTCAAGAATTGGAGTCAACGGCTTCCATGATTTTGCTTGAGTTGGTGACCAATATTATCAAACATGCCAATGCATCTAAAACTTACTTAAAATTAGAACGGACAGAGAAGGAACTCATTCTAACAGTGAGAGATGATGGCTGTGGCTTTACTTCTATAAAGGGGGATGACCTCCATACAGTTCGAGATCGTGTTCTTCCATTTTCGGGAGAAGTAAAGGTAATTAGTCAGAAACAACCGACAGAAGTTCAGGTTCGACTACCTTATAAGGAGAGAAACTAAGATGAAACTACTTGTTGCAGAAGATCAAAGTATGTTACGAGATGCCATGTGCCAGTTACTTGCCTTTCAAGCAGATGTAGAGTCTGTCTTACAAGCCAAGAATGGGCAAGAAGCAATCCAACTCTTAGAAAAAGAGTCCGTAGATATCGCCATTCTTGATGTAGAGATGCCTGTTAAGACTGGCCTCGAAGTCTTGGAATGGATTCGGGTAGAAAAGCTAGAAACAAAGGTGGTTGTAGTGACGACTTTCAAGCGCCCAGGGTATTTTGAACGTGCAGTCAAGGCTGGAGTAGATGCTTATGTATTAAAAGAAAGAAGCATTGCAGACCTCATGCATACCTTGCATACTGTCCTCGAAGGAGGCAAAGAGTATTCGCCTGAATTGATGGAAGTGGTGATGACGCATCCCAATCCGTTGACAGAACAAGAAATCGCAGTTTTAAAGGGAGTCGCTCAGGGCTTCTCTAACCAAGAAATTGCAGACAAACTTTATCTATCCAACGGAACAGTCCGAAATTATGTCACTAATATTCTTTCGAAACTAGATGCAGGTAATCGAACAGAGGCAGCTAATATCGCGAAAGAATCTGGTTGGTTGTGATACTATCATAACTCGAAAACCATTATGTGCTAAAATTGAAGTGATTCAATCAAACAATTTGTAACTTGAGGGGGCTTAGTTTCCTCCTTTTTGTTTACTCTAAGGTGGTAGCAAGAGCTAAACCTAGGCTTTCTATGAAATTTTTTCAATCAATCTTCAAAAAACACTTGAAAGTGTTTACAATTAGTGATAGAATGGAATAAGTAGAAACATGAAAACGAAATTTTCACATCTTCACTTTTGTAAGTAGATGTAGAGCTTCAATCGGTGCCTCTACTTGTAAAAGAATGTGTGGGATAGAAAGGGCAGGAAAAGGAATGAATGCAGATGATACAGTAACCATTTATGATGTCGCTCGTGAAGCAGGTGTTTCCATGGCGACGGTCAGCCGTGTGGTCAATGGCAATAAAAATGTAAAAGAGAATACCCGTAAAAAAGTGCTAGAGGTAATTGATCGTTTGGATTATCGTCCAAATGCAGTTGCGCGTGGTCTTGCAAGTAAAAAGACAACCACTGTCGGTGTCGTGATTCCAAATATTACCAATGGTTATTTTTCGAGTTTGGCTAAGGGGATTGATGATATTGCAGAAATGTACAAGTACAATATTGTCCTGGCTAATAGCGATGAAGATAACGAGAAAGAAGTTTCTGTTGTCAATACCCTCTTTTCAAAGCAGGTAGATGGCATTATCTTTATGGGTTATCACTTGACAGATAAAATTCGCTCAGAATTTTCGCGTTCACGTACTCCGATTGTTCTCGCAGGAACTGTCGATGTGGAGCACCAGTTGCCAAGTGTCAATATTGACTATAAGCAAGCAACGATTGATGCAGTGAGTTACCTTGCTAAAGAAAATGAGCGTATTGCTTTCGTTAGCGGTCCGCTAGTGGATGACATCAATGGTAAGGTTCGTTTGGTTGGCTACAAGGAAGCCTTGAAGAAAGCAGGAATCGCTTATAGTGAAGGTTTAGTATTTGAATCTAAATATAGCTATGATGATGGTTACGCCTTGGCAGAGCGTTTGATTTCATCAAATGCAACTGCAGCAGTTGTGACAGGTGATGAGTTGGCAGCAGGAGTCTTGAACGGTTTGGCTGATAAAGGTGTGTCAGTACCAGAAGAATTTGAGATCATTACTAGTGATGATTCGCAAATTGCACGCTTTACCCGTCCAAACTTGACAACGATTGCCCAACCTCTTTATGACCTTGGTGCCATTAGTATGCGTATGTTGACTAAGATTATGCACAAGGAAGAGTTGGAAGAACGTGAAGTTCTCTTACCTCATGGTTTGACAGAACGTCGTTCAACACGAAAACGTAAATAGAAAAAATCAGGGAATCGTGAAGATTTCCTGATTTTGTGCTCTTAAACAAGAGATGTTGACTTAATGAATACCACAGAGCGGACTAGGCGGCTGGTTAAAGGCTGCGCAACACACTGCTTTGAGGTTGCAGATAGAACTGACGAAGTCAGTTCAAGGCACTGCTTTGAGGTTGCAGATGGAACTGACGAAGTCAGCTCAAGGCACTGCTTTGAGGTTGTAGATGGAAGCTGACGTGGTTTGAAGAGATTTTCGAAGAGACTTAGCCTTCCATATAGTCTTTCAAAGCCTGCCCTTTTAGTCCGGCATTGAGGGCAATTAGGAGTTTCAAGCGGGCTTTTTGGGCGTTGAGTTCTTTGACAAAGAAAACACCTGCCTTTTGCAACTGTACGCCCCCACCCTGATAGGCATAAACAGGTTCTGCGATACCGTTAAAGCATCGGGAAACCAGAGCGACTGGGATTCCTTTTTGCAGAAGGCTTTCTAATTTTTGAGCCGTTTCTTTGGGAATATTACCAGCTCCGAAGGCTTGGATAATCAAACCGTCCAATTTTTCCAAATCCAGCATATCAATCAGCTCATCTGTCATACCAGCATAAGCCGAGATGATAGGGACTAGGCCTTGTATGTGATCAAGGTCAAAGCGGACACGAGGTTCAGCTGTTTTAAAGTAGAGGATTTCCTGTTTCATGATGAGACCAAGGGGGCCGTGAGTAGGAGTTTGGAAGGTGCTGACGTTAGTCGTATGTGTTTTGGTGACATACTTGGCAGCGTGGATTTCATCGTTCATAACAACCAAAACTCCTTTGTCAGCAGCCTTGTCATCGCTAGCCACCCTTAAAGCACTCAGATAGTTATAAACCCCGTCACTGCCGAGTTCGTTGGAGCTACGCATGGCTCCTGTTAGAACGATAGGCATGTGGGGAACTTCCATGGTATCAAGGAAATAGGCTGTTTCCTCTAAAGTATCGGTCCCGTGTGTAATCACCACTCCATCGTAGTTAGCCGCTTCCTCTTTAATTTTCTGGTAGAGGGCCAGCATATGCTTGGGCTTGATATGGGGGCTTGGCAGGTTAAAAAAGTCTAAGGCGTGGACTTGGATTCCTTCAAGTGGGTTGGATACATGGTTCATGGGATTATCTGAACTCGTCACAACAGCGCCAGAAGCATCGGCCTGCATGGAAATAGTTCCGCCCGTATGTAAAACAAGGATTTTCTTAGGCATGATTTACTCACTCTTTCTGAAATGTGGTATAATCATTGTATCACAAAAGGGGAGATTGGGATAGGATGGAAGTCAAAGCTGTTTTTTTTGATATCGATGGAACCTTGGTCAACGATCGCAAGAGTGTTTTGAAATCCACTAAGGACGCGATTAAAATTGTCAAAGAACAAGGGGTGCTAGTTGGTGTAGCGACAGGGCGAGGACCTTTTTTTGTTAAGGAATTGATGGACGATTTGGACCTGGATTTTGCGGTAACCTACAATGGCCAGTATATCTTTAATAAAGAAAGAGTCTTGTTCACGAGCCCAATTTCCAAGTTACATTTGCGCCATCTAATTGCTTATGCTAAAAAAGAGGGCAAGGAGATTGCCCTAGGGACCAAGGATGCCATGCTGGGTTCTAAAATCATGTCTTTTGGTCTGGGTTCTTTTTCCCAACGAATCAGTCGCTTCGTTCCCTCTGTTTTAACCCGAACAGTGAGTCAGTCTTTTAATCGCATGGTCAGCAAGGTTGTTCCCCAAAAGGAAGAAGACCTGCTTCACCTGATGAATCAGCCTATCTACCAAGTTTTGATGCTGATGACGCCAGAAGAATCTGAGAAGGCGGCAGCTGATTTTGAAGACTTGAAATTGACACGTAGCAATCCTTTTGCTGCGGATGTCATCAATCAAGGAAACTCTAAATTGGAAGGCATACGCCGAGTTGGGAAAGAATATGGCTTTGACCTCAACCAAGTCATGGCCTTTGGTGACTCCGATAACGACCTAGAAATGCTGGCGGGTGTCGGTATGTCGGTCGCTATGGGGAATGGTAGTAGCAGTGTCAAGGAAGTTGCCAAGCACATTACCACTAGCAATCAGCAAGATGGAATCCACAAGGCCTTGGAACATTTTGGTGTTTTGTCTTCAGAAAAAGTCTTTGTCAGCCGTGACTATCATTTCAATAAGGTTAAGACTTTCCACCACATGATGGATGAACGAACCCAAGAAGAACCTCGAGCTTGGGATTTAGAAGGTGCAACCCACAGGGCTGGTTTTAAAATAGAAGAATTGGTGGAGTTTGTTCGAGCAGCAAGTCCTTCTGAAGAAGATTTTGGTCAAGCTCTATCGCAACTTCATCAGGCTCTTGATAAGGCAGCAGAGAAAGTAGCCAAGAAGACACCTGCCCAGCAAGATTTGGTGGGGCAGGTGGATGCCTTGATTGACACGCTTTATTTCACCTACGGTAGTTTTGTCTTGATGGGGGTGGATCCAGAACGTATTTTTGATATTGTCCATCAGGCCAATATGGGGAAAATTTTCCCAGATGGCAAGGCTCATTTTGATCCAGTGACCCACAAAATCTTAAAACCAGATGACTGGGAAGAAAAATATGCTCCAGAACCTGCTATTAAAAAGGAACTGCAGCGTCAGCTCAAGGCTTATGAACGCCATAAAGAGAGAAATAAACAGTAAACAAAAAGGAGCTTTTGGCTCCTTTTCTTGGTGATTATAAGGTTTTTTCTTGTTCTCTCACCACCAGCAAATCGACCTTAGCATGGCGGAGGATGTATTCAGATGAAGAGCCGACCAAGAGGCGTTCAAAGGCGTTGAGACCAGTTGCGCCAACTAGGATGAGGTCCACTTCCTCAGCATCTGGAATAGTACGTGCTAGTAGGGTCTTTGGATTTCCCATTTCAATGACGATATGAACATCTGCCACACCAGCATCTTTAGCACGTTTTTCGTACTCTTTCATCAGACTTTCAGCGTCAACTTGGAGTTGTTCGTAAACTTCAGCATCAAAGGTGGATACGCTTTGGAGAGCGCGTGTGTCAATGACATGGGCGATGGTGAGTTTAGCGTCGTTTCGTAGAGCAGAATGAACTCCCTTGATAAAAGCCAAGTCCGCTTCTTTAGAACCATCGATTGCGACCATGATATTTTGGTAACGTTGTGCCATAATGAAACCTCCTGAAATTTTCTTACTATCATTGTAAACCTTTTCACTATAGAAGTAAAGCAAAAAAAGTATTTTTCAAAAGAATGTTAGCGCTTAACATCTATATAAATATATGATAAAATAAAAGAAAGGATAGCAGGAAAGAAGTGAAGGGAGGGAGAATGATGAAAAACGCTTTTCAAACATCAAATTTCCTTTATTATGGAATTATCCTAGTTTCAGTCTTGCTAGAAGTGATCATGGTCTGGCAATTAGAGAGTCTGGTACCGCTTCTTTATCCAGGTTTTATCGGCTTTTTAGTCTTTCATGTACTCTACCATCTAATCTTATTCCTAGTCGCTAAAAGAAGTGGGCGTTGGGATTACTTGATGATATGGGGACTTTTCCTCATGTTCAATCTTCTTTATGACTCCTTTTTAGGCTTGCTTTTTCTAGGTTTATCTTTTGGTATGTGATGTTTTTAGGAAAAACCTGCTATAACCATTGTTTCGACCTCGCTTTTAGCGAGGTTTTTCTTCTGTAGGATTTTAGTAACACATTTCAGTAAACTTGTCGCATTCTCTTTCTAGTGGTATAATGTTACTATCTCGATGAATTGAGGAAACAAGATGAAAGAATATAACAAGTCTAGTAAGTTAGAGCATGTTGCTTATGATATCCGTGGTCCTGTTTTGGAAGAAGCCATGCGAATGCGAGCGAACGGAGAAAAGATTTTACGTTTGAATACAGGAAATCCAGCAGAATTTGGCTTTACAGCGCCAGATGAGGTCATTCATGACTTGATTATGAATGCGCGTGATAGTGAAGGATATTCTGACTCCAAAGGGATTTTTTCAGCCCGTAAGGCCATCATGCAGTATTGCCAGTTGAAGAAATTCCCAAACGTAGATATTGATGATATTTACCTTGGAAATGGTGTCAGTGAGCTGATTGTCATGTCCATGCAGGGGCTTTTGGACAATGGAGATGAGGTCTTGGTGCCAATGCCAGACTATCCTCTCTGGACAGCAGCTGTCAGCCTAGCTGGGGGAAATGCCGTTCACTATATCTGCGATGAAGCTGCAGAATGGTATCCAGATATTGACGATATCAAGTCAAAAATCACTTCCAATACCAAGGCGATCGTCCTTATCAATCCAAATAATCCAACTGGAGCCCTTTATCCTAAGGAACTCTTGTTGGAGATTATTGAGATTGCCCGTCAAAACGATTTGATTATCTTTGCGGATGAAATTTATGACCGCATGGTAATGGATGGACATGTACATACGCCTGTGGCGAGCTTGGCACCAGATGTCTTCTGTGTCAGCATGAATGGTCTATCAAAATCCCACCGTATCGCTGGTTTCCGTGTGGGTTGGATGGTCTTGTCTGGACCTAAGACTCATGTCAAGGGCTATATCGAAGGGCTCAATATGCTGTCCAATATGCGCCTTTGCTCTAACGTTTTGGCCCAACAAGTCGTACAAACTTCCTTGGGTGGCCACCAATCAGTCGATGAATTGCTCCTTCCTGGTGGACGAATTTACGAGCAAAGAAATTTCATTTATAATGCCATTCAAGAGATTCCAGGTCTCTCTGCCGTAAAACCAAAGGCTGGGCTCTATATCTTTCCTAAAATCGACCGCAATATGTACCGTATCGATGATGATGAGCAGTTTGTCCTTGATTTCTTGAAGCAGGAAAAGGTTCTCTTGGTTCATGGTCGAGGCTTTAACTGGAAGGAACCAGACCACTTCCGTATCGTTTATCTTCCTCGTGTCGATGAACTTGCCCAAATCCAAGAAAAAATGACTCGTTTCTTGAAACAGTATCGTAGATAGGGCTTACATTCGAAAAAGCAGTAAACATTTGCCTTGAGCTATTGACAAAAGTGAAAGAATCAGATAGAATAGTAAAGTATGTTTAGTAACTGATCACTTTATAGCCGGCTAAACGAATACAAAATCTATGAGGAGGTATTCATCGTGAAACGTACTTATCAACCAAGTAAACTTCGTCGTGCGCGCAAACACGGATTCCGTAACCGTATGTCAACTAAAAACGGTCGTCGCGTATTGGCAGCTCGTCGTCGTAAAGGACGCAAAGTTTTGGCTGCATAATCCAAACGAACCATAACAAAAATCAGTAGGAACTCGAGTCTACTGATTTTTATTTTTGTAAAAAAGTTCAAAAGACTTTATATTTTCCCTCAAATGGTGTATAATATTTCACATACTGTAAAAAATGGAGAATAATCATGAAGAAATCAAAAGTTATGCTGTTTGGAGCTATGGCTCTGACAGCAGGTCTAGCTCTAGCGGCATGTGGGTCTTCCCAATCAAGCAACGCTGAGAAAACCTACTCTTATGTATTTACTAGTAATCCTGATACCTTGGACTACATTACGTCAACGCGTGGCTCTACTTCAAGTATTACGACCAACTTGATTGATGGCTTGTTAGAAAATGATAAGTATGGTAATCTCATTCCATCTATGGCTGAGTCATGGACGGTGTCAAAAGATGGTTTGACCTACACTTATAAAATCCGTCAGGGGGCGAAATGGTACACTTCAGAGGGCGAAGAGTATGCGGATGTAACGGCTCATGACTTTGTGACAGGTCTCAAGTATGCAGCTGATAAAAAGGCTGAAAACTTGTACTTGGTCCAAGACTCTATCAAGGGCCTCGCAGACTACGTTGAGGGGGAAACATCTGACTTTGAGACTGTTGGAGTTAAGGCAGTGGATGACTATACTCTTCAATATACTTTGAATAAGCCGGAATCTTACTGGAATTCTAAGACTACTGGGGGCATTTTGAGTCCGGTAAATGAGGCTTTTTTGAAATCTAAAGGAGATGACTTTGGTAGTGTAACACCATCCAGTATCTTGTCAAATGGTCCTTACTTGTTTAAATCTTTCTCATCAAAATCTTTGATTGAATTTGATAAAAACCCTAATTATTGGGACAAGGATAATGTGAAAATTGAGAAAGTGAAGCTCTCTTTCTTTGACGGTTCTGACCAAGATAGTTTGGCGAGAGGATTTTTGGAAGGGAACTACTCGGACGGTCGTATCTTCCCGACAAGTTCAGTGTTTAATCAGTTGAAAAAAGGGAATGAGGACAAGATTACCTATACACCGCAAAACTCAGTTACTTTCTATTATCTTTTCAACGTGAATCGTCAAAGCTACAAGCAGACCATGAAACAGTCTGATAAGGAAAAGACAGATTCACTTGCAGCCATGCAAAATAAGGATTTCCGTCAGGCTGTCAACTTTGCCTTTGACCGTCATGCTTATGCAGCGCAGACAAATGGTGAAGATGGAGCAGACCGTATCTTGCGTAACACGCTTATCCCAAGTGACTTTGTCCAAATCGGTGGTAAAAACTTTGGAGATGTTGTCAATGAAAAGATTATTAACTATGGTACAGAGTGGTCGAATATCAATTTGAATGATGCGCAACCTGCCTTTTTGAATGCTGAAAAAGCCAAGGCAGCATTTGCTAAAGCTAAAGAAACCTTGCAAGCAGAAGGCGTGACCTTTCCAATTCATTTGGATATGCCAGTTGACCAGACGGCCAAGTTAGATGTGCAACAAGCAAGTTCCTTTAAGCAGACAGTGGAAGAAACCCTTGGGGCAGACAACGTTGTGATTGATGTGACTCAACTTTCTCCAGACGAGAAGGATCAAGCTACATTCTTTGCAGATACAGCTGAACAAAAGGACTATGACATTGATATTTCAGGTTGGAGCGGAGATTACTCAGATCCGAAAACTTATCTTGATCTCTTGGATCCAGAGTCAGGTTCTCAGCTTAACAATATTGGTTTGACTGCTGGAAAAGATAATGAAGTAAAAGAAAAAATTGGACTTTCTGCTTATAAGAAGTTACTAGATGAAGCAGATAGCGAAGTTGAAAATACTCAGGCTCGTTATGAAAAATTTGCTGAAGTACAAGCTTGGTTGACTGACAGCGCCCTCTTCCTACCAGTTCAAAGTGGTGGAGCCAACCCAATCTTCCGTAAGACTGTACCGTTTACAGGAGCTTTCTCTTTCGTTGGTCATAAGGGAGATGCTGATAACTACAAATATGTTGAACTGCAAAAAGAGCCGGTCACTGCGAAACAGTACCAGGAACTCTATGATAAATGGCTAAAAGAAAAAGCTGAGTCAAATAAAAAAGCTCAGGAAGATTTGGCTAGCCACATTCAATAATATTCCTAGTCATGCTTTTTAGTTAAGCCTAGTGACAGGATTCAGAAAAAGACCTTACCAGACGCTTTTGATTCTGGTAGGGTCTTTTCTTTATTTTTTGTTTCGTGATGAAGTAAGTGGAGGTGGATAGGGATTCAGATAGCTAGAATGACTTGTTTTATGTTTTTGAATGGGAATCGATTAAAATTTATAAATCTGTATAAGGAATTAGTGACAAAACGATAGCAAATAGGGTAAATTTCTATATATTTTAATTAAAGTAAAAATTAGGCTAAAAGTGGACGGGGGGGGGGGGGATTTTATGCTATAATGTACGTATATTCTTATTGCCTAAAGTAGATATATTATAATAAAGTTGTATTATAGTGTATTGGCTTTTTGAATAAGAAGCAATAAAAATAAAAAATGGAGATCAAAGAATGAAGTATAAGAGAACGCAGAAACGCTCCAAGCAAATGTGGCAGCGTGTGGAAAAATTTTCGATTAGAAAGTTTAGCTTTGGAGCGGCGTCGTGTTTGATAGGGGCATCTTTAGTTGGGGCTGCTGGGACAGTGCAACCTGTAGATGCGGCCTTGGTTTATGAAAAAACAAATGATAATGCAGTCACTTTATATACAAATAAAGGGGACACACCTTATAAAGCTACTGGGAGTGGAGTTCATGATGAAGTAGATGTAGATAAAGAAATTCAAATTGGAGTAGATTGGTCACAATATAGTAAAACAAATCCATATGTAAAAGTTACTTATAAGTTTAATGGTGGATATGGATCAGCTGCACTTTATCACTATGGTGGAGGACGTCCTGAATTTTGGTTCACAACTCCAATCGGAGTGAAAGAACCACGAAAAATCACTCTATACAACGGTGGTACTGGTGACCAAGGTCGAGTCATGACTAGTTGGAAAGGAAATCAAGGCTGGATTTCATTGTCTAACTCTGTCGGCTCGCGTTATCAAAACGCAGAAGATGCCAAAGCTTTAAAAGCAGGTGATCCTACTAAATGGGAATGGTACAACGATACAACAGGTGAAAGTGGGAAGACTTACCGTGGGGATCTGGATGCGATGTTTTGGTGGCGCATGGGAGATACTATAGCAGGAGCTCCGGGAGACCAAGCTATTTACGAATTGTTTAAGAACAACACCAAGAGTTTCTATGCTGACTGGGAAAAAGCGGCTCACCCAAGCGTTACGATTGAAGCAGAATATGAAGTTGTGGATCCAACTTTAAAAAATGAAAGATATACCTTAGATTTTGGTGCGGGGGTTAAAATAGGGCATTTGGGTTCGCTTAGATCACGCTTTAAAGTTTTAACAGAGAAAGTTCCTGCATTATATAAAAATACTGAATTTTTTGAGCCTAAATTACCAGAAAGACTGGGTGTAGCTAATACTACGAATTTAACACAAAAAGAAAAGGATAAATTAAAGGAAAAAATTTGGGAAGCGAATCAAGATAATACTAGTAGCTCTCTTCCGGAAGGACAAAATAAATTTGTAGATAATTTGAAGGACGGTAAAGAGGGTATTCAAATTGGAAATGACGGAACTGCAACTATTACCTACAAAGATAATTCTACAGATGTAATTCCGGGAACTTCTCTTGTTTATGAAGATCCAAATGCTGCGGAGACTAAATTAGCAGAAAAGAGTGGCTATAATTATCATAAGAATCCTTTACCAGTTGAAAATTTGGATAAGATAGGGCAGTCGGAAGTAGATGAAGGAGTAGCAAGGTTTAAAGAAATAAATGGTATAAAAACAGATGAACAGGGTATCATCACGAGTGTCGGAGAAGGTGTTTCTTCGAACTTTATTGATAAGATTTTAAGTCCTTATTCTAAGGTAGTTGGTACACCTAAGGAAGGTGAGTTACCTGAAACGAATTTTGTTCGTCTTTCTATTCTTAATAAAGATAGAACTCCTACTAATGTAGCTATTCCTAAAGAAGATTTATTCAAACAAAAGGTTGTATTAGATGATACAGCCATAGCCGAGGCTAGAGAAAAAGGTAAAAAAGCTATTGAAGATTTAACTTTCCTTTCTCCAAAAGAAAAAGAAGTCTTCAAAAAAGAGTTGGAAGGTAAAACAAGTCAGGAAGATATCAATTCTGTTGTAAATAAAGCAATTTCAAGAAATTCTGCAAACGAAAAAGGTATAGCAGAGAAAAAACTTGAGGTTAAAAAAGGAATTGATGCCTTAACTTACTTAACTAACGCTGAAAAAGAAGAGTTACGTAAAAAAGTAGATGATCAAGGTATAGCAGACCCTGAGAATGCAGATGGCTCAGAAGGAAAAGCTTTAGACCATACAAAATCTTTGCTTGATAAAATTTTAACTGATGCAACTGCGACTAACTTAGCAAAAGCTAAGGAGAAAGCAAAAGAACAAATTGAGAAGATTAAAGATAGCTTAACTCCAGAAAAAGTAGAAGAATTTAAAAATAAAATTAAAAGCGCCGATTCTGTAAGTAAGATTGAAGAAATTCTCAAAGAAGCGGAAACTCTTAAAGCAAAAAATGAAGCAGATAAAGCAAAGGCTGAAGCTGATAAGCTAAAAGAAGACTACAAGAAGAAAATCGACCAAATCCCTGGATTGTCAGATGAACAAAGAAATGAATACAAGAAGCAAATTGATGATGCAACGTCACAAGACGAATTAGACAGAATTCTCAAAGATGCAGAAGAAAAAGTAAGTCGTGAGCAAGCTCGTACAGATGCTAAAAATATTATTGATGGTTTAACTCATTTAAACAATGCTCAAAAAACGGAATTGAAAGAGCAAGTAGCTGCAGCTGGGAATAAAGAAGAACTTGACCGTATTGTGAATATTGCAAGAGATTTAGATTCTAAGATGGATTCTTTACAGCAATTAGTTACAAAAGCAGATGAAGTAAAGAAAACTGAACAGTATACAAATGCTACAGAAGAAACAAAAACACCATTTGATACTGCGTTAACAAATGCAGATGAAGTGGCAAATAAAGAAACAGGAAAAAATGCCTCCTCTTCAGAAGTAGATGGTCTAATTGATAAATTAAAAGAAGCTATCAAAAATCTAACAGGAAAAGAAGTGGTAGTACCTGTATCGAAAGATGCCTTGAGAGCAGAAGTTGCTAAAGCTGATGAAGTTCACAAATCACCAGCGTATCTTAAAGATACACAAGATAAACAACAGGATTATGACAAAGCTCTGAACGATGCAAAAACTCCATTAGAAGACGACAAGGCAAGTCAAGAAGATGTTGATGCTGCACTTGAAAAACTACAAAAAGCAAGAACTGCTTTATCAGGTAAAGCAGAAGAATTCACATTAGCTGTAAAAGACGCCACAAAACCAGCTGAAATTTCAAAAGCACCAGTAGCAGGCGAAAGCTTAACAGCAGAAGACCAAGCGAAAGTAAAAGAAAAAGTAACAGCAAACGGTGAAGCACTAAAAGATACTGATACAGTAGCGTACGGAAACATTACGGAAAAAGATGGTAAGAAAGTCGTACCAGTAACAGTAACACGTGATGGCGTAGCAAAAACAATTGATGTAGAAGTCACTAAGCAAGCAGAAGAATTCACACTAGCTGTAAAAGATGCCACAAAACCGGCTGAAATTTCAAAAGCACCAGTAGCAGGCGAAAGCTTAACAGCAGAAGACCAAGCGAAAGTAAAAGAAAAAGTAACAGCAAACGGTGAAGCACTAAAAGATACTGATACAGTAGCGTATGGAAACATTACCGAAAAAGATGGTAAGAAAGTCGTACTAGTAACAGTAACACGTGATGGCGTAGCAAAAACAATTGATGTAGAAGTCACTAAGCAAGCAGAAGAATTCACACTAGCTGTAAAAGATGCCACAAAACCGGCTGAAATTTCAAAAGCACCAGTAGCAGGCGAAAGCTTAACAGCAGAAGACCAAGCGAAAGTAAAAGAAAAAGTAACAGCAAACGGTGAAGCACTAAAAGATACTGATACAGTAGCGTATGGAAACATTACCGAAAAAGATGGTAAGAAAGTCGTACTAGTAACAGTAACACGTGATGGCGTAGCAAAAACAATTGATGTAGAAGTCACTAAGCAAGCAGAAGAATTCACACTAGCTGTAAAAGATGCCACAAAACCGGCTGAAATTTCAAAAGCACCAGTAGCAGGCGAAAGCTTAACAGCAGAAGACCAAGCGAAAGTAAAAGAAAAAGTAACAGCAAACGGTGAAGCACTAAAAGATACTGATACAGTAGAGTACGGAAACATTACGGAAAAAGATGGTAAGAAAGTCGTACCAGTAACAGTAACACGTGATGGCGTAGCAAAAACAATTGATGTAGAAGTCACTAAGCAAGCAGAAGAATTCACACTAGCTGTAAAAGATGCCACAAAACCGGCTGAAATTTCAAAAGCACCAGTAGCAGGCGAAAGCTTAACAGCAGAAGACCAAGCGAAAGTAAAAGAAAAAGTAACAGCAAACGGTGAAGCACTAAAAGATACTGATACAGTAGCGTATGGAAACATTACCGAAAAAGATGGTAAGAAAGTCGTACTAGTAACAGTAACACGTGATGGCGTAGCAAAAACAATTGATGTAGAAGTCACTAAGCAAGCAGAAGAATTCACACTAGCTGTAAAAGATGCCACAAAACCGGCTGAAATTTCAAAAGCACCAGTAGCAGGCGAAAGCTTAACAGCAGAAGACCAAGCGAAAGTAAAAGAAAAAGTAACAGCAAACGGTGAAGCACTAAAAGATACTGATACAGTAGCGTATGGAAACATTACCGAAAAAGATGGTAAGAAAGTCGTACTAGTAACAGTAACACGTGATGGCGTAGCAAAAACAATTGATGTAGAAGTCACTAAGCAAGCAGAAGAATTCACACTAGCTGTAAAAGATGCCACAAAACCGGCTGAAATTTCAAAAGCACCAGTAGCAGGCGAAAGCTTAACAGCAGAAGACCAAGCGAAAGTAAAAGAAAAAGTAACAGCAAACGGTGAAGCACTAAAAGATACTGATACAGTAGAGTACGGAAACATTACCGAAAAAGATGGTAAGAAAGTCGTACCAGTAACAGTAACACGTGATGGTGTAGCAAAAACAATTGATGTAGAAGTCACTAAGCAAGCAGATTCCACAGATAGTTCAGGTTCTCAAGGCAACCAAGGAGGTCAAGGAGGTTCAGGCTCTCAAGGTAACCAAAACGATCAAGGAGGTCAAGGAGGTTCAGGCTCTCAAGGTAACCAAAACGATCAAGGAGGTCAAGGAGGTTCAGGCTCTCAAGGTAACCAAAACGATCAAGGAGGTCCAGGCTCTCAAGGTAACCAAAACGATCAGGGAGGTCAAGGAGGTTCAGGCTCTCAAGATAAACCAAACGGTCAAGGAGGAAATACAGATTCAAATACTGAAGGTCCTACTAGCCCAGATTTACCTGCTGACCAATCAGACCTAGACAAAGCAAAAGCTCAAGCAAAATCAGACTTAGCCCAAGCAGCTGCAAAAGAAAAAGCAGAAATCGACGCAGATGAAAAACTAAGCGAAGATGAAAAAGCCCAAGCAAAAGCTAAAGTCGATGAAGCTAAGAAAGCTGCAGAGTCTAACATTGATAAAGCGACAACACCAGAAGAAGTAGCAAAAGCAACAGAAGCAGGTAAGAAAGCAATCGATGCAGTTCATCAAATAACTCCAGAACAAGCTAAATCTGACTTAGATGCTGCAGCTAACACAGAAAAAGGTGAAATTGGCGGAGATACAACTTTAACTGATAAAGAAAAAGAAGCCTTGAAAGCCAAAGTAGATGAAGTTAAGAAAGCGGCAGAAGATAAGATTAACAATGCGAAAACACCTGAAGAAATAGCGAAAGCAACAGAAGAAGGTAAAAAAGCAATCGCAGATGTCTATAAACCACAAACTTCTAAAGGGCAATCAACAAGTATCTTCAAACCAGAGTTAGACTTACAAACTGCTTTAGTATCCGGAAAAGCAACTGTTGAAAAAGGCAAAGACTTAACAGACGAAGAAATCCTAAAACAATTAGCACTAGCTGATGGACTAACAGCGAAAATCACTTTTAAACCAACTACAACAGAAGCGGGAACAAAAGAAGCAGAAGTGGAAGTAACACTAGCGAATGGCACTAAAGTAACTGTAAAAGTACCGGTTGAAGTAGTTGATTCCTTAGGAACAGCTGATAAAGATAATGATCTTGCTAAGGCGAAAGAAGATGCTAAAAAACAAGTAGAAGCCGCTGCTAAGAAAAAACTTGAAGAAATCAAGAACAATAAAGACTTAACAGAAGATCAAAAACAAAAAGCTGAAAAAGAAATCAATAAAGCCAAAGAAGATGCTAACAAAGCTATTGACGAAGCATCATCAGCAGGAACAGCTAAACAAATTGCAGATCAAGCAAAAGAAAATATTGAAAAATATGATCCAAAAGCTGATACAGAAGTTAAGAAACCAGATGTAACAAACCTTGATGAAGAAAAAGCGAAAGCAAAAGCTGAAATACTAGAAGAAGCTCAAAAACGCATTAACGAAATCAAGAACAATAAAGATTTATCAGACGAAGCGAAACAAAAAGCTATCGAAGAAATCAATAAGGCCAAAGATAAAGCGATTGAAGACATCAACAAAGGTCAATCTAAAGATGAAATCAAGGCGGCGAAAGAAGCTGGTATTCATAAGATAAATGAAGTTCAACCAGATGGCTCTATTGCATCTAAATTCGAACCGAAAGTTCCTGAAAACAAAGTGGAAGTGGAAAATCCAGCAAAACTTTCAGATGAAGAAAGAGAACAAGTTCGTCAAAACATCGAAGGAGCTAACACATTCCCAGATGGAACAACAGTAGAAGTAAAACCAGATGGAACAGCTCTTATCACATATAAAGATGGTTCAAGCGATACGATTTCTAAAGATAAATTAGTAGCACCAGCTAACAAAGAGACAGGAACAATCGCGTCAAGAATCGAGCCAGTTATCCCAGGAAAAACACAAGTAGGAAATACTACGAAGTTAACACCAGAAGAACAGGCTGCGGTTAAAAAAGCGGTTGAAGAAGCGAACAAGTTCCCAGCAGGAACTACGGTAGAAGTAAGACCTGATGGAACAGTAGTCATCACCTATCCAGATAAATCTGTAGATACAATAACAGGGGATAAACTTGTTGAAAAAGGAAGTAAACAAGAAACTCCAAAAGTTCAGACAGATGCAGAGAAGAACCCAGCGCAAGTTCCAGGAAACTTTGTACCTGTTGAAAATACTCACAACTTGACACAGACGGAGCAAGATACTGTAGCAGCTAAGGTTAAAGAAGCAAATCCAGCGGCGACAGATGTTAAGGTATCTAAAGATGGAACAGCAACGCTAACATATGGAGATGGTTCAGTAAACACAATTCCAGGAACCAGTCTAGTAGTAGCCAAAGATACTGACAATGAAGCTTCAACACAAGCCGCGCAAAATCCAGCAGTGGTGCCAGCAACTACAGAAGTTGGAAATGCTCACAGCTTAACACCTGAGGAACAAGCTGCAGTAGCTACGAAAGTGAAACAAGCAAATCCGACTGCTACAGATGTTAAGGTATCTAAAGACGGAACAGCGACATTGACATACTCAGATGGTTCAGTAAACACAATTCCAGGAACTAGTCTAGTAGTTCAAAAAGAAGAAACTTCAACACAAGAGCAACCAACAATCGCAGAGAAGACAAAAGTAATCATCCCAGCTAACCCTACAAAAGTAGCAGAAGCTACAAGATTAACAGATGAAGAAAAAGAAGCTGTTAAAAAAGCTGTAGTAGATGCAAATGGATTCGGAAGCGATGTTAAAGTTGAAGTAGCTGGAGATGGCACAGCGACAATCGTCTTTAAAGATGGTTCAGCTATTACAATTCCAGGAAATCAATTGGTAGCACAAGATCCAAAAGCACAAGATAGCACTAAACCGACTGCTGAAAAATCAACTGTTAAAGCGCCTGCTCAAAGAGTAGATGTAAAAGATATAACTCATTTAACAGATGGAGAAAAAGAAAAAGTTAAGGTTGCTATTTTACAAGCAAATGGTTCAGCATTAGACGGAGCGACAATCAATGTAGCTGGAGATGGTACAGCAACAATCACATTCCCAGATGGTTCAGTAGTGACGATTCTAGGGAAAGATACAGTTCAACAATCTGCGAAAGGTGAATCTGTAACTCAAGAAGCTACACCAGAGTATAAGCCAGAAACTACACCAGGTGGAGATAATGGAGGCAATACTGGAAGCTCAGATGCTAATGCGAATGCAGGCGGTGGTAGCCAGGCAGGCGGACAAGCTCACACAGGTTCACAAACCCCAGCTCAATCACAAGCTTCTAAGCAATTGGCTACTGAAAAAGAATCAGCTAAAAATGCCATTGAGAAAGCTGCCAAGGACAAGCAGGATGAAATCAAAGGCGCACCGCTTTCTGATAAAGAAAAAGCAGAACTTTTAGCAAGAGTGGAAGCAGAAAAACAAGCAGCTCTCAAAGAGATTGAAAATGCGAAAACTGTGGAAGATGTGAAGGAAGCAGAAACGATTGGAGTGCAAGCCATTGCCATGGTTACAGTTCCTAAGAGACCAGTGGCTCCTAATGCTGCTCCTCAGGCAACTGCAGGAACAATGCAAGATGTTACCTACCAGTCACCTGCTGGCAAACAATTACCTAACACAGGTTCAGCATCAAGTGCAGCACTTGCTAGTCTTGGTCTAGTGGCGGCAACCAGTGGTTTTGCTTTGCTAGGAAGAAAGGCTAGACGTAGAAAATAGGACAGCTAGAAAATTCTATTCTCTACTTAAAGTTAGATTATAAGGGGAATTTTGAGAAATCATCAATCCTAGTGATGGGTGAGAAAAGTGAGAACCCAAGATAATCACACATTTTATACTCAATGAAAATCAAAGAGCAAACTAGGAAACTAGTCGCAGGCTGTACTTGAGTACGGCAAGGCGACGTTGACACGGTTTGAATTTGATTTTCGAAGAGTATTAGATGAATAGGGATGTTCTATCAATATAGCCAGTCTCTTCTGTCTCTAACTGTGGAATAGAAGATGGGCAATATCGGATAGAAAAGATAGCAGAATAGCTCTCTATTGAAGAGAGGAGGGAAACCGAAAAATTGGGTGCCCCTCCTCTTTTTTGGTATAATAGAAGATAGAAAACGAGGTTAGAAGAGATGATTTTTGATACACATACACACTTGAATGTAGAAGAATTTGCAGGTCGTGAGGCAGAAGAAATTGCCTTGGCTGCTGAGATGGGTGTGACGCAGATGAATATTGTTGGTTTTGATCAACCGACGATTGAGCGTGCCTTGGAGCTGGTAGATGAGTATGACCAACTCTACGCGACTATTGGTTGGCACCCGACAGAAGCAGGGACTTACACGGAGGAAGTCGAGGCTTACTTGTTGGATAAGTTAAAACATCCCAAGGTTGTTGCTTTAGGTGAGATTGGTTTGGATTATCATTGGATGACAGCGCCCAAAGAGGTGCAGGAGCAGGTTTTTCGCCGTCAGATTCAGCTATCTAAGGACTTAGATTTGCCTTTTGTTGTCCATACCCGTGATGCGCTGGAAGATACCTATGAGATTATTAAGAGTGAGGGCGTTGGCCCTCGAGGTGGCATCATGCATTCTTTCTCAGGAACTCTTGAATGGGCAGAGAAGTTTGTGGAGCTTGGTATGACCATTTCCTTCTCAGGAGTGGTGACTTTTAAGAAGGCAACTGATATCCAAGAGGTTGCTAGAGAACTGCCTTTGGATAAGATGTTGGTGGAGACGGATGCTCCCTACTTGGCTCCTGTTCCTAAACGTGGTCGCGAAAATAGAACAGCCTATACGCGCTATGTAGTGGACTTTATCGCTGACTTGCGTGGCATAACGGCAGAAGAACTGGCGGCAGCAACGACTGCAAATGCAGAGCGAATTTTTGGATTGGACAACAAGTGATGAAAGAAAAAATTTCCCAAGTCATCGTGGTCGAAGGTCGCGATGATACGGCCAATCTCAAACGTTATTTCGATGTAGAGACCTATGAGACACGAGGTTCTGCCATCAATGACCAGGACATAGAGCGGATTCAGCGCCTGCACCAGCGTCATGGGGTCATCGTTTTTACAGACCCGGATTTTAATGGGGAACGGATTCGTCGCATGATTATGACGGCCATTCCAACAGTTCAGCATGCCTTTCTCAAGCGAGATGAAGCTATTCCTAAGTCCAAAACCAAGGGGCGTTCTCTGGGAATTGAGCATGCCAGCTATGAAGACCTGAAAACGGCTCTAGCTCAGGTGACAGAACAATTTGAACATGAGAGTCAGTTTGACATCAGTCGTAGCGACTTGATTCGCCTTGGTTTTCTAGCAGGAGCAGATAGCCGTAAGCGACGAGAATATCTAGGAGAGGCTCTCCGAATCGGCTATTCCAACGGCAAGCAACTCCTCAAACGCCTAGAGTTGTTTGGGGTCACCTTGGCAGAAGTGGAAGAAGCTATGAAAAGTTATGAGAACAGCTAAACAGACCCCAAAATACAAGGGGAATGTGTTACAATAGTAGTAACAGATAATAGAAAAGAGAATAGATGAGAATTGCAGATTATAGCGTGACCAAGGCAGTGCTGGAGCGTCACGGTTTTACCTTTAAAAAGTCCTTTGGGCAAAATTTCTTGACGGATACCAATATCCTACAAAAAATCGTGGATGCGGCTGAGATTGATGACCAGGTCAATGTTATCGAAATAGGGCCAGGTATTGGTGCCTTGACGGAGTTTCTGGCTGAGCGTGCAGCAGAGGTCATGGCCTTTGAAATTGACCATCGTTTGGTACCGATTTTGGCAGATACCCTACGTGATTTTGACAATGTGACAGTGGTTAACGAGGACATTCTCAAGGTCGATTTGGCGCAGCATATCCAGAATTTTAAAAATCCTGACCTGCCAATCAAGGTAGTGGCTAATTTGCCTTACTACATCACAACGCCTATTCTCATGCACTTGATTGAAAGTGGCATTCCTTTTAGTGAGTTTGTGGTCATGATGCAAAAAGAAGTGGCGGACCGTATCTCGGCTCAACCAAATACCAAGGCATATGGCAGTTTGTCAATAGCTGTGCAGTATTACATGACTGCCAAGGTTGCCTTCATCGTGCCTCGTACGGTCTTTGTGCCAGCACCAAACGTGGACTCTGCTATTTTGAAAATGGTGCGCCGTCCAGAGCCAGCTGTAGCAGTGGAAGACGAGAACTTCTTCTTTAAGGTTTCCAAGGCTAGTTTCACTCATCGCCGCAAGACCTTGTGGAATAACTTGACAGGTTACTTTGGCAAGACTGAAGAAGTCAAGGACAAGCTTACTAAGGCTTTGGACCAAGCAGGCTTGTCACCAAGTGTGCGTGGGGAAGCTCTCAGCTTGGCAGAGTTTGCCAGCCTAGCAGATGCACTTAAAGGGCAAGGACTCTAAGATGCAGGGACAAATCATTAAAGCCTTGGCAGGGTTCTACTATGTAGAGAGTGAGGGTCAGGTTTATCAAACACGAGCGCGTGGGAATTTCCGTAAAAAAGGTCATACCCCTTACGTTGGGGACTGGGTAGATTTCTCTGCCGAGGAAAATTCAGAAGGCTATATCCTCAAAATTCACGAACGGAAAAACAGTCTGGTTCGTCCGCCCATTGTCAATATTGACCAAGCTGTAGTAATCATGTCCGTCAAGGAACCTGATTTTAACAGCAATTTGCTGGATCGTTTCTTGGTTCTTTTGGAGCATAAGGGCATCCATCCTATCATTTATATTTCTAAAATGGATTTGCTGGAAGATCGGTCAGAATTGGATTTTTACCAGCAGACTTATGGTGACATCGGCTATGACTTTGTGACCGGTAAAGAAGAACTTTTGCCCTTGTTAACAGGCAAGGTTACAGTTTTCATGGGGCAGACAGGTGTTGGAAAATCAACCCTTCTCAATAAAATCGCACCAGACCTCAATCTTGAAACAGGAGAAATCTCAGACAGTCTGGGTCGCGGGCGCCATACCACTCGAGCTGTTAGTTTTTACAACCTTAATGGGGGTAAAATCGCAGATACACCAGGTTTTTCATCTCTGGATTATGAAGTGTCAACAGCAGAAGATCTCAATCAGGCCTTTCCAGAGATTGACAGTGTCAGCCGAGACTGTAAGTTTCGTACTTGTACCCATACCCATGAGCCGTCTTGCGCAGTTAAGCCAGCTGTTGAAGAGGGTATCATTGCGTCCTTTCGTTTTGACAACTACCTGCAATTCCTCAGTGAGATTGAAAATCGCAGAGAAACTTATAAAAAAGTCAGCAAAAAAATTCCAAAATAAGGAGAAACCTATGTCTCAATACAAGATTGCTCCGTCAATTCTGGCGGCAGATTATGCCAACTTTGAACGTGAAATTAAACGCCTAGAAGCAACTGGGGCAGAGTATGCCCATATCGATATTATGGATGGTCATTTTGTACCACAAATCAGTTTTGGTGCGGGTGTGGTCGAAGCTCTTCGCCCTCATAGCAAGATGGTCTTTGACTGCCACTTGATGGTAGCTAATCCAGAGCATCATTTAGAAGACTTTGCGCGTGCAGGTGCGGATATCATCAGCATCCATGTGGAAGCAACGCCCCATATTCATGGTGCCCTCCAAAAAATTCGTTCACTCGGAGTTAAGCCTTCAGTTGTTATCAATCCTGGTACACCAGTTGAAGCGATTAAGTATGTGCTTCATCTAGTTGACCAAGTCCTAGTCATGACAGTTAACCCTGGATTTGGTGGGCAAGCCTTTCTACCAGAAACCATGGATAAGGTCCGTGAGTTGGTTGCCTTTCGTGAGGAAAAAGGTTTGAAATTTGAAATCGAAGTGGATGGCGGGATTGATGATCAAACTATTGCCCGAGCCAAAGAAGCTGGTGCGACCGTTTTTGTAGCAGGTTCCTATGTCTTTAAGGGAGAAGTCAATGAGCGAGTACAAACTCTCAGAAAACAACTGGACTAGGGTTGCAGTTTTTGCAGGCGGAGACCGCGGACATTATCGGACAGATTTTGATGCTTTTGTCGGTGTGGATCGAGGCTCGCTCTGGGTTTTAGAGGAAAAACTTTCTCTTGCTCTAGCGGTTGGGGATTTTGATTCTGTGACCGAAGAAGAGCGAGAGGTGATTCAAAAACGTGCCCAGCATTTTGTTCAAGCCCGACCAGAAAAAGATGATACTGATTTGGAATTGGCTCTCTTGACTATCTTTGAACAAAATCCTCAGGCTGAGGTTACTATTTTCGGTGCTTTGGGTGGTCGTATTGATCATATGCTGGCCAATGTCTTTCTGCCTAGCAATCCCAGGTTGGCACCTTATATGCGCCAGATAGCGATTGAGGATGGGCAAAATTTGATTGCCTATTGTCCAGAAGGGACCAGTCAGCTTGAACCCCGTTCAGACTACGACTATCTAGCTTTTATGCCGGTTCGGGATAGCCAGCTGACCATTCTTGGAGCCAAGTATGAGTTGACAGAGGAAAATTTTTTCTTTAAAAAAGTGTACGCTTCTAACGAATATATAGATAGGGAAGTGTCGGTGACTTGCCCAGATGGCTATGTGGTCGTGCTGCATAGCAAGGACAGGAGGTAGGATGGAAAGTTTACTTGTTCTATTATTGATTGCCAACCTAGCTGGACTTTTTCTGATTTGGCAAAGACAGGATAAGCAGGAAAAACATCTGACCAAGATTTTGGAGGATCAGGCAGATCACTTGTCAGACCAGTTGGATTACCGCTTTGAACAAGCCAGACAAGCCAGTCAGTTAGATCAAAAAGATTTGGAAGTGGCTGTCAGCGACCGTTTGCAAGAAGTTCGAATGGAATTGCACCAAGGTCTGACGCAAGTCCGTCAAGAAATGACAGATAATCTCCTCCAAACCAGAGACAAGACCGACCAACGTCTCCAAGCCCTGCAGGAATCAAATGAGCAACGTTTGGAACAAATGCGCCAAACAGTCGAGGAAAAACTAGAAAAGACCTTGCAGACGCGCTTGCAGGCCTCCTTTGAGACAGTTTCCAAGCAATTGGAGTCTGTCAATCGTGGCCTTGGAGAAATGCAGACAGTTGCCCGCGATGTCGGAGCCCTCAACAAGGTTCTCTCTGGAACCAAAACGCGAGGAATTCTGGGAGAATTGCAACTGGGGCAAATCATTGAGGACATCATGACCCCTGCCCAGTATGAACGAGAATACGCAACGGTTGAAAACTCTAGTGAACGAGTGGAGTATGCCATCAAGTTGCCTGGACAGGGTGACCTGGAATACGTCTACCTACCAATTGACTCTAAGTTTCCACTGGCAGATTATTACCGCTTAGAAGAAGCCTATGAAGCGGGTGACAAGGACGAGATCGAACGCTGTCGTAAGTCGCTTCTAGCCAGCGTCAAACGCTTTGCCAAGGATATTAAGAGCAAGTACATAGCACCGCCTCGGACGACCAATTTTGGAGTTTTGTTTGTTCCGACAGAAGGACTCTACTCAGAAATTGTCCGCAATCCGGTCTTCTTTGATGATTTGAGACGGGAGGAGCAGATTATTGTCGCAGGTCCAAGTACCCTATCAGCCCTTCTCAATTCCCTATCAGTTGGTTTCAAAACCCTCAATATCCAAAAGAGTGCCGACCATATCAGCAAGACCCTTGCCAGCGTCAAGACTGAGTTTGGCAAGTTTGGGGGGATCTTGGTCAAGGCACAGAAACACCTCCAACACGCCTCTGGCAATATTGATGAACTATTAAACCGTCGTACCACAGCTATCGAGCGGACGCTCCGTCACATTGAGTTATCAGAAGGTGAGCCTGCGCTTGATCTACTCCATTTCCAAGAAGATGAGGAAGAATATGAAGATTAGTCACATGAAAAAAGATGAGCTGTTTGAAGGCTTTTACCTAATCAAATCAGCTGACCTGAGGCAAACTCGAGCTGGGAAAAACTACCTAGCCTTTACCTTCCAAGATGATAGTGGCGAGATTGAAGGAAAACTCTGGGATGCCCAACCTCATAACATTGAGGCCTTTACCGCAGGTAAGGTTGTCCACATGAAAGGACGCCGAGAAGTTTATAACAATACCCCTCAAGTCAATCAAATTACTCTCCGCCTGCCTCAACCTGGTGAACCCAATGATCCGGCTGATTTCAAGGTCAAGTCGCCAGTTGATGTCAAGGAAATTCGTGACTATATGTCGCAAATGATTTTCAAAATTGAAAATCCTGTTTGGCAACGGATTGTCCGAAAGCTCTACACCAAGTATGATAAGGAATTCTACTCTTATCCAGCTGCCAAGACAAACCATCATGCCTTTGAAACGGGCTTGGCCTATCATACGGCAACCATGGTGCGCTTGGCAAATGCCATTAGCGAAATCTATCCTCAGCTCAATAAGAGCCTGCTTTATGCAGGGATTATGCTGCATGACTTGGCTAAGGTCATCGAGTTGACGGGACCAGACCAGACCGAGTACACGGTGCGAGGTAATCTTCTTGGACATATCGCTCTGATTGATAGCGAAATTACCAAGACAGTTATGGAACTCGGCATTGATGATACCAAGGAAGAAGTCGTTCTGCTTCGTCACGTCATCCTCAGTCACCACGGCTTACTTGAGTATGGAAGCCCAGTCCGTCCACGCATTATGGAAGCAGAGATTATCCATATGATTGACAATCTGGATGCAAGCATGATGATGATGTCAACAGCTCTGGCTTTGGTGGATAAGGGAGAGATGACCAATAAAATCTTCGCTATGGATAATCGTTCCTTCTATAAACCAGATTTAGATTAACAATTTAAGAAAAATGAGCATTTTTTAGGATAAGAATGTTCGTTTTTTTATGTAAATATGGTATAATAAGTAAAAGACAAAAATGAATACTCTTCGAAAATCTCTTCAAACTAGGGTAGTATCGCCTTGTCGTATGTATATATGCAGGTATATTACAGGATTTGTCAGTTCTATCGACAATCTCAAAACAGTGTTTTGAATCACCAGCGACCAGCTTTCTAGTTTGCTTTTTGATTTTTTGAATAAAAATGGAATAGGAAATAGAAATGAAATTAAGAAGAAGTGATCGGATGGTTGTCATTTCCAACTATTTGATTAATAATCCTTATAAACTAACTAGTCTCAATACTTTTGCTGAAAAGTATGAATCTGCTAAATCATCCATCTCAGAGGATATCGTGATTATCAAACGCGCCTTTGAGGAAATCGAAATTGGTCACATCCAGACTGTAACTGGGGCTGGCGGAGGTGTTATCTTTACACCGTCTATTTCGAGTCAGGATGCTAAGGAAATGGTTGAAGACTTGCGTGCCAAGTTGTCAGAAAGTGACCGTATCTTGCCAGGTGGTTATATCTACCTGTCTGATTTGCTTAGTACACCAGCTATCTTGAAAAATATTGGTCGCATTATTGCCAAGAGCTTTATGGACCAAAAAATTGACGCGGTTATGACAGTAGCGACTAAGGGTGTTCCACTTGCAAATGCAGTTGCCAATGTCCTCAATGTTCCTTTTGTTATTGTGCGCCGTGACTTGAAAATTACCGAAGGTTCAACAGTCAGCGTCAACTATGTTTCAGGTTCAAGTGGTGACCGCATTGAGAAAATGTTCCTTTCAAAACGTAGTCTCAAGGCAGGTAGCCGTGTCTTGATTGTGGATGACTTCTTGAAAGGTGGCGGAACGGTCAACGGGATGATTAGTCTCTTGCGTGAGTTTGATTCAGAATTAGCAGGTGTAGCCGTCTTTGCGGACAATGCCCAAGAAGAACGTGAAAAGCAGTTTGACTACAAGTCACTCTTGAAGGTAACCAATATTGATGTCAAGAACCAAGCCATCGATGTTGAGGTTGGTAATATCTTTGACGAAGATAAATAAGAGATAGAACTAAAGGTTGGAACGATTGTCCCAGCCTTTCTTTGCAAATAGAATAGAAGGAAGCTTATGAAAACACCATTTATCAATAAAGAAGACTTAGAAGAGATTATTGCCGAGTTCCCGACTCCCTTTCACTTGTATGATGAGAAGGGGATTCGTGAGAAGGCAAGGGCTGTCAACCAAGCCTTTTCGTGGAACAAGGGCTTTAAGGAATATTTTGCAGTAAAGGCTACTCCAACCCCAGCTATCTTGAAAATTCTTCAAGAGGAAGGGTGCGGTGTGGACTGCTCTAGTTATGTGGAGCTTTTGATGAGCCATAAACTAGATTTCCCTGGTTCTGAGATTATGTTCTCTTCAAACAACACGCCAGACAAGGAATACGCCTATGCACGTGAATTGGGTGCTACCATTAACTTGGATGCCTTTGAAGATATTGAACATCTGGAGAGAGCAGCAGGCATTCCAGAAATCATCTCATGTCGTTACAATCCTGGAGGCGTTTTTGAACTGGGGACAGACATCATGGACAATCCTGGAGAAGCCAAGTTTGGCATGACCAAGGACCAGCTCTTTGAAGCTTTTGCTATCTTGAAGCAAAAAGGAGCTAAGACTTTTGGGATTCACTCCTTTCTAGCATCCAATACCGTCACCCATCTCTATTATCCAGAGTTGGCGCGTCAGCTTTTTGAATTGGCTGTTGAAATCAAGGAAAAGTTGGGTATTTCACTAGACTTTATCAATCTTTCTGGCGGTATTGGAGTCAACTATCGTCCTGAGCAGGAGCCAAATGATATTGCCTTGATTGGTGAGGGGGTTCGTAAGGTTTATGAAGAGGTCCTTACGCCAGCAGGTCTTGGTCAGGTCAAGATTTTTACCGAATTGGGTCGTTTTATGTTGGCACCTCACGGTACTTTGGTCACAAGAGTCACTCATAAGAAGAAAACCTACCGTACCTATCTAGGTGTGGATGCATCAGCAGTCAACCTCATGCGTCCAGCTATGTACGGAGCTTACCATCATATTACTAACGTGACCCATCCAGATGGACCAGCTGAAGTGGTAGATGTGGTTGGTTCACTCTGTGAAAACAATGATAAATTTGCAGTCAATCGCGAACTGCCTCATACAGAAATCGGTGATTTGCTGGTCATTCATGATACAGGTGCCCACGGTTTTTCAATGGGCTACCAGTACAACGCCAAACTTCGTTCTGCGGAAATCCTCTATACCGAAGAAGGCAAAGCCCGTCAAATCCGCCGTGCAGAGTGCCCTGAGGACTACTTTGCAACCTTGTATGGCTTTGATTTTGAAGAATAAAATGATAAGTCATTGAAAATGAAATTGAAAAACAGATTGCTTTCTAAAAAATAGGCAAAAATCTTGTTTTTCCTTCAAGTCGTGATATAATAAAACTATAAAACGTTTTCAAGGAAGGTAACGATATGTCTGAAGAAACAATTGATTATGGACAAGTGACAGGAATGGTGCATTCGACAGAAAGCTTTGGGTCAGTAGATGGGCCTGGTATTCGCTTTATTGTCTTTTTGCAGGGCTGTCACATGCGTTGCCAGTATTGCCACAACCCGGACACTTGGGCTATGGAGTCCAATAAGTCACGTGAACGGACGGTAGATGATGTCTTGACAGAGGCCTTGCGCTACCGCGGTTTCTGGGGAAATAAGGGTGGGATTACAGTCAGTGGAGGAGAAGCCCTCTTGCAGATTGATTTCTTGATTGCCCTCTTTACCAAGGCCAAGGAACAAGGAATCCACTGTACCTTGGATACCTGTGCCCTTCCTTTCCGTAATAAACCACGTTACCTTGAAAAGTTTGACAAGCTCATGGCTGTCACTGACTTGGTTCTTTTGGATATCAAGGAAATCAACGAAGAACAGCACAAGATTGTTACTAGCCAAACCAATAAGAATATCTTGGCCTGTGCCCAGTATCTATCAGATATTGGAAAACCTGTCTGGATTCGCCACGTGCTAGTTCCAGGATTGACAGACAGAGATGATGACTTGATTGAACTTGGGAAGTTCGTCAAGACCCTCAAAAATGTTGATAAGTTTGAAATTCTACCTTATCATACCATGGGTGAGTTCAAATGGCGTGAATTGGGAATTCCTTATTCACTCGAAGGGGTCAAACCACCAACAGCAGATCGCGTTAAGAACGCTAAACAACTCATGGATACCGAAAGTTATCAAGACTATATGAAACGTGTACATGGATAAAAAAGAAGCCTGATGGGAACATCGGGCTTTTGATACTCAATGAAAATCAAAGAGCAAACTAGGAAGCTAGCCGCAGGTTGCTCAAAGCACTGCTTTGAGGTTGTAGATAGAACTGACGAAGTTAGCTCAAAACACTGTTTTGAGGTTGTGAATAGAACTGACGAAGTCAGTAACCATACCTACGGCAAGGCGAAGCTGACGTGGTTTGAAGAGATTTTCGAAGAGTATGACTTGTAAAAAAGACTTAGCAAACTAGCTAAGCCTTTTTCTTCTTATCTCGAACGTTGTTTTCCAGCGTTGCGATTTTTGTGTTTTTTCTTGCTTGTGATAGCAGTTGGTTGTTCAGGAGTAACGTCTTTTCGTCCACTTGGTGTAGAGAAAGCACTTGCTTTTGGTGGGTTCTTGGCTAGTTCTTCACGGACTTTTTTGCGAAGTTTTGGACGAACGATATAGTTGACGATAAACTGTTGGAGAATCATCATGAAACCACCGACAACCCAATAAAGTGTGACACTAGCTGGTGAGATGAGGGAGAAGCCGGCAATCATGACTGGGCTCACGTAAGCCATTTTTTTGATTTGATCTCTTTGCGTTTCATCTTCTACTCCGTGAAGTGAAAGGAGTGATTGAAGATAGTAAAGGACACCAGCGCAGGCAGCCAAAATCATACTTGGAGAGCCTAGAGGGATGCCTAGGTAGCTTGCTTGAGCAACACCTTCAGTATGTTGGGCAGTAAAGTAGATGGCAGAGAAGAAAGGCATTTGAAGGAGGAGAGGGAAACATCCTACACCACCAAACATACTGATGCCATGCTCTTTTTGAGCAGCAAAGAGAGCTTGTTGGGCTTCGAGTTTTTCTTCTTGAGTAGTTGCTTCCTTGAGACGCGTTTGGTGTGGCTCAAGGACGTGCTTGAGGGCGTTCATCTTTTCAGAGTGAAGCGTTGCCTTCCATGATTGGTAGATACCAAGTGGCAAGATAATCAAGCGCACGATAATGGTTACGATAATGATAGCGACACCAAAGCCTAGACCTTTATCATTGGCGAAGTACTTGATAGCTTCAGCCATAGGCGCTCCGAAAGTATTCCAAATGACTCCTGTTGGCTGGCCTGTGGTTTTATCGACATTGACACAGCCAGTCAAGACAAGCAACATAGCCACTCCCATAGCTGAGAGTGCAAAACGTTTAATAGATTTCACTGTTTTTATTCCTTCTTTAAAAATTATACCTTTCTATTCTACTGTTTTTTTACAAAATATACAATAGTTCTGGAGACCTAATTTGCGATTTTAAAGTCAGAGTAGGGAGGAAAGTTGCTCAGTTTGACATCTAAGTAGCTGACTTTTGAAAAAGGTGTTGGTCCTTTGCGGATTTCTTGGATAAATTTTGCCATGATAGCAGATGAGTCTGCTTGGGCTAAAATTTCCACTGTTCCATCGTCGTTATTCCATACTCGACCTGTGATGCCACCAATTTCAAGTGCCAGGCTATAAACACCCCAACGAAAGCCGACTCCCTGCACCCTACCTTGAGCAATCATTCTAACCTTTTGCATACCAAACCCCTTTGATTGTGTTATAATATTTCTATGACTATTATAACCTCAAAAGCCAATTCTGTGGTAAAAAATACCAAGAAATTACACCAAAAAAAATACCGCAAGACAGCCTACTTGATTGAAGGCTGGCACTTGTTTGAAGAAGCTGTCCAAGCTGGAGTGACGATTGAGAAAATCTTTGCCTTAGAAAATTACCGAGATCAGTTAGCCTCGTTTCCGCAAACTGTCTGGGTTTCAGAGGATATTTTACTAGATTTGGCGGATTCTCAGACTCCACAGGGAATTGTTGCTGTGGTTCAAAAAGAAGAAGTAGGGCAAGCTGACTTTAGTCAGGGCAAGTTCTTGTTTTTGGAAGATGTGCAAGATCCTGGTAATGTGGGAACTATCATTCGGACTGCGGATGCAGCAGGTTTTACTGGAGTAATTGTTTCAGATAAATCGGCAGACATCTACAGTCTCAAGACCTTACGTTCCATGCAAGGCAGTCATTTTCATCTGCCTATTTACCGGATGTCAAGTCAAGCGCTTCTTGACGAAACTAAAAAGGCAGCTATCCCAGTGCTGGCAACAACCCTATCTAAAGATTCTGTTGATTACAGAGAACTGCCTCCTATAGAAAATTTTGTACTAGTCATGGGAAATGAGGGGCAAGGAATTAGTCCCCTCATGGCTGAAAGTGCAGACCAGTTGATCCATATTAGCATGAAGGGGCAGGCCGAGAGTTTGAATGTTGCGGTTGCAGCCGGTATTTTAATCTTCCATTTAAGCTAATTTTAACTTTTTTTGTTATAATCAAGGAAAGATGTTCATAGAAAAGGAGAAAAGATGAATCACACTATTATTCACGACCGTGCAGGTCTCAATCAATTTTACGCTAAGGTTTATGCCTTTGTTGGTCTGGGAATCGGACTATCTGCTTTGGTATCAGGTCTTATGTTGACGGTCTTTCAGTCTCAGTTGGTTTACTTTTTGATGCAGGGGCGTCTCTGGTTGACCATTGCTACTTTTGCGGAGTTGGCCTTGGTTTTCGTTGCCAGTAGTATGGCTTCAAGGAATAGTCCAGCGGCTCTTCCAGTATTTTTACTTTACTCCGTTTTAAACGGCTTTACCCTCAGTTTTGTGGTGGCTTTCTATACTCCGGGTACAGTTTTATCTGCCTTTGTATCAAGCGCCCTTCTCTTCTTTGTCATGGCGGCAGTTGGTATCTTTACCAAGAAAGATTTGAGTGGGCTTGGTCGAGCGATGATGGCAGCTCTCATCGGTTTACTGATTGCTATGGTAGTCAATATTTTCTTGGCTAGTGGCTTCTTTGATTATATGATTAGCGTGGCCATGGTTTTGGTTTTCTCAGGGTTGATTGCTTGGGATAACCAAAAGATTCGCCTTGCCTATGAACAATCACAAGGTCGTGTAGCGACAGGTTGGGTTGTGTCAATGGCTCTCAGCATCTATCTTGATTTTATCAATCTTTTCCTAAGTATTCTACGTATCTTCGGTCGCAATGACTAGAAGGTCCATGACATCAGTGTTCCAAGGAGCACTGATTTTTTATATTTTCTCTTTTCTTTTCTTGGAAATAGGTGTATAATACGTTTATTAAATTTTTGAGGAGTAGCCTATGAAGAAAAGTTTCATCCACCAACAAGAAGAAATTTCCTTTGTCAAAAACACTTTTACCCAGTATTTGAAAGATAAGTTAGAAGTTGTCGAAGTTCAAGGTCCTATCTTGAGCAGGGTCGGCGACGGGATGCAGGACAACTTATCAGGTGTGGAGAACGCCGTATCGGTCAAGGTTCTCCAAATCCCTGATGCTACTTATGAAGTGGTGCACTCCCTTGCTAAATGGAAACGCCATACCTTGGCTCGTTTTGGTTTCGGTGAAGGTGAGGGTCTTTTCGTCCACATGAAGGCCCTTCGTCCAGACGAAGATTCGCTGGATGCGACCCACTCTGTTTATGTTGACCAGTGGGACTGGGAGAAGGTTATCCCAAATGGTAAGCGTAACATCGCTTATCTAAAAGAAACAGTTGAGAAGATTTACAAGGCTATTCGCCTTACTGAACTAGCTGTTGAAGCTCGCTATGACATCGAATCAATCTTGCCAAAACAAATCACTTTTATCCATACAGAAGAGTTGGTAGAACGCTACCCAGACTTGACACCGAAAGAACGTGAAAATGCTATCTGTAAAGAATTTGGTGCTGTTTTCTTGATTGGTATCGGTGGGGAATTACCAGACGGTAAACCGCACGATGGACGTGCACCAGACTATGATGACTGGACAAGCGAGTCTGAGAATGGCTACAAGGGTCTGAATGGCGATATTCTTGTCTGGAATGAGTCTTTAGGTGGAGCCTTTGAGCTATCTTCTATGGGAATCCGTGTAGATGAAGAAACGCTTCGTCGTCAGGTTGCCATTACAGGTGATGAAGACCGCTTGGAATTGGAATGGCACAAGGCTTTGTTGAATGGTCTATTCCCATTGACAATCGGTGGAGGAATTGGACAATCTCGTATGGCCATGTTCCTACTTCGCAAGAAACATATCGGAGAAGTGCAAACAAGTGTTTGGCCTCAAGAAGTCCGCGATACTTACGAAAATATTTTATAGAGAATCGAACCGTAAGGTTCGGTTTTCTTTCTCTTTTCGCCCATAATTTGGTATAATAAACGATATGAAAATCGTATCAGGAATCTATGGGGGACGTCCCCTCAAGACACTAGAAGGAAAGACGACAAGACCAACTTCGGATAAGGTTAGGGGAGCTATTTTTAACATGATTGGTCCCTACTTTGAAGGTGGACGAGTCTTGGACCTGTATGCAGGTAGTGGTGGTTTATCTATCGAGGCAGTATCGCGTGGCATGTCCAGCGCTGTTTTGGTGGAGCGAGACCGTAAGGCTCAGGCTATCGTGGCTGAAAATATTCAGATGACCAAGGAAGTTGGGAAATTTCAACTCCTCAAGATGGACGCAGAAAGGGCATTGGAACAGGTATCTGGGGAATTTGACCTCATTTTCTTAGACCCTCCTTATGCCAAGGAACAAATCGTAGCAGATATTGAAAAAATGGCTGAGAGAGCGCTTTTTTCTGAAGATGTCATGGTCGTGTGTGAGACGGATAAAGCCGTTGAACTTCCAGAAGAAATTGCCTGTCTTGGTATCTGGAAGGAAAAGATTTATGGAATTAGTAAGGTGACAGTCTATGTCAGATAAGATTGGCTTATTCACAGGCTCATTTGATCCGATGACAAATGGGCATCTGGATATCATTGAACGGGCTAGCAAACTCTTTGATAAGCTCTATGTCGGTATTTTTTTTAATCCCCACAAACAAGGATTTCTCCCTCTTGAAAATCGTAAACGGGGACTAGAAAAGGCTTTGAAGCATTTGGAAAATGTTGAAGTCGTGTCTTCTCATGATGAATTGGTGGTTGATGTAGCAAAAAGACAGGGGGCTACTTGTCTAGTGCGTGGTTTGAGAAATGCGTCGGATTTGCAATATGAAGCCAGTTTTGATTACTACAACCATCAACTGTCTCCTGATATAGAGACCATTTATTTACATAGCCGACCTGAACATCTCTATATCAGTTCATCAGGCGTTAGAGAGCTTTTGAAGTTTGGTCAGGATATTGCCTGCTATGTTCCTGAGAGTATTTTGGAGGAAATAAGAAATGAAAAAAAAGATTAGATGGCCCTTATATGTCATTGCGGCCTTGATTGTGACTTTCTTGGCATTTGTAGTGCCCTTGCCCTACTATATAGAGGTTCCAGGTGGTTCGGAAGATATTCGCCAAGTCCTTAAAGTCAATGACACAGAAGATAAGGAAGCTGGTGCCTATCACTTTGTTACGGTTGGTGTCCAGCATGCCACATTAGCTCATATGGTTTATGCTTGGTTGACGCCTTTTACAGATATTCGTAGTGTCCAGGAGACCACAGGTGGAACTTCCGATGTAGAATTTATGCGGATCAATCAATTCTACATGCAAACATCGCAAAATATGGCCAAGTATCAAGGTCTAAAAACAGCTGGTAAGGATATCGAACTCAAGTACTTTGGGGTTTATGTCTTGAATGTGACGGATAATTCAACCTTTAAAGGGATTCTCAATATCTCTGATACGGTCACAGCAGTCAATGATCAGACCTTTGATAGTTCCAAAGACTTGATTGATTACGTCAGTTCTCAAAAATTAGGGGACTCCGTCAAGGTCACCTATGAAGAGGATGGGCAAACCAAGTCTGCAGAAGGAAAGATTATCAGCTTGGAAAATGGAAAAAATGGGATTGGAATCGGCTTGATTGATCGTACAGAGGTAATCAGCAATGTCCCAATTAGTTTTTCAACAGCTGGTATCGGCGGTCCAAGTGCAGGTCTTATGTTTAGTTTAGCTATCTATACCCAAATAGCTGACCCTGGTCTTCGTAATGGTCGTATCGTTGCCGGTACAGGAACTATTGACCGCGATGGCAATGTGGGGGACATTGGAGGTATTGATAAGAAAGTTGTAGCTTCGGCTAGAGAAGGTGCTGCGATTTTCTTTGCCCCGGATAACCCTGTTAGCGAAGAAGAACAAAAAGCGCATCCGGATGCTAAAAACAACTACCAAACAGCCCTGGAAGCAGCTAGAACAATCAAGACAGATATGAAAATTGTGCCAGTTAAAACCCTACAGGATGCAATTGATTACTTGAAAAACAATCCCTAATTTCTAAGGGAAGTTTCCAAACTAGCGCACAAACAGAGAAGATGGTATAATAGTCAAATGGTTCAATTATTATTCACTCTAAGCAGTCACATGCTCTTTATTTATGTGAGTTTTTACCTTTTAAAGGATCTTGTTAGATGGGAAAAGGTTTTAAAAGTGACAACTGAGAATACAGGAAAAGTTCGTTTACTAGTAGCCTTTTTCAGCATTGTCATGGGCTACATCCTGAGTTCTTTCTTTATCAGCCTGTATCAGTTGTGGCAAGAAGCGCTTAGAGGATTATTATAAAATCAAGAGTAAAGGAAACGAGTATGGACAAAATTGTGGTTCAAGGTGGCGATAATCGTCTGGTAGGAAGTGTAACCATCGAAGGAGCAAAGAATGCAGTCTTGCCCTTGTTGGCAGCGACTATTCTAGCAAGTGAAGGAAAGACAGTCTTACAGAATGTACCGATCTTGTCGGATGTCTTTATTATGAATCAGGTGGTTGGTGGTTTGAATGCCAAGGTTGACTTTGATGAGGAAGCCCATCTTGTTGAGGTGGATGCTACTGGCGACATCACTGAGGAAGCCCCTTATAAGTATGTCAGCAAGATGCGCGCCTCCATTGTTGTATTAGGGCCAATCCTTGCCCGTGTGGGTCATGCCAAGGTATCCATGCCAGGTGGTTGTACGATTGGTAGTCGCCCTATTGATCTTCATTTGAAAGGTCTAGAAGCTATGGGGGCTAAGATTAGTCAGACAGCTGGTTATATCGAAGCCAAGGCTGATCGCTTACATGGTGCCCATATCTATATGGATTTCCCAAGTGTTGGTGCTACTCAGAACTTGATGATGGCAGCGACGCTGGCTGATGGGGTCACAGTGATTGAAAATGCTGCGCGTGAGCCTGAGATTGTTGACCTAGCCATTCTCCTTAATGAAATGGGAGCCAAGGTCAAAGGTGCTGGTACAGAGACTATTACCATTACTGGTGTTGAGAAACTTCATGGTACGACTCACAATGTAGTCCAAGACCGTATCGAAGCAGGAACCTTTATGGTAGCTGCTGCCATGACTGGTGGTGATGTCTTGATTAAAGACGCTGTTTGGGAGCACAACCGTCCCTTGATTGCCAAGTTACTTGAAATGGGTGTTGAAGTAATTGAAGAAGACGAAGGAATTCGAGTACGCTCTCAACTAGAAAATCTAAAAGCTGTCCATGTGAAAACCTTGCCTCATCCAGGATTTTCAACAGATATGCAGGCTCAATTTACAGCCTTGATGACAGTCGCAAAAGGCGAATCAACCATGGTGGAGACAGTTTTCGAAAATCGTTTCCAACACCTAGAAGAAATGCGACGCATGGGCTTGCACTCGGAAATTATCCGTGATACAGCTCGTATTGTTGGTGGACAGGCTTTGCAGGGAGCAGAAGTTCTTTCAACTGACCTTCGTGCCAGTGCAGCCTTGATTTTGACAGGTTTGGTAGCACAGGGAGAAACTGTGGTCGGTAAATTGGTTCACTTGGATAGAGGTTACTACCGATTCCATGAGAAGTTGGAGCAGCTAGGTGCTAAGATTCAGCGGATTGAGGCAAGTGATGAAGAAGAATAAGAAATCAAGCTACGTAATCAAGCGTTTACTTTTAGTTATTTTGGTACTGATTTTAGGGCTTCTAGCCCTAGGAATCGGCTTAATGGTCGGCTATGGAATCTTGGGCAAGGGTCAAGATCCATGGGCTATCTTGTCTCCAGCAAAATGGCAGGAATTGATTCATAAATTTACAGGAAATTAGGCTGGGAGACCAGCCTTTTTATAAAGATAAGGAGAAATATGAACAAAAAAACAAGACAGACACTGATTGGCTTGCTAGTGTTATTGCTCTTATCTGCGGGGAGCTATTATATTAAGCAGAATGAACTAGGCAATCAGGCTGCTAAGACAAAAATAAGTCAGAAAAGTCAATCACCAGACGCGCCTGGTCAAGAATTGGCGGAAAGTGTCTTAACAGATGCAGTCAAAAGCCAAATAAAAGGGAGTCTGGAGTGGAACGGGGCTGGTGCTTTTATCGTCAATGGTAATAAAACAAATCTAGATGCTAAGGTTTCAAGTAAGCCCTACGCTGATAATAAAACAAAGACAGTGGGCAAGGAAACTGTTCCAACCGTGGCTAATGCCCTCTTGTCTAAGGCTACTCGCCAGTACAAGAATCGTGAAGAAACTGGAAACGGTTCGACTTCATGGACTCCTCCAGGTTGGCATCAGGTTAAGAATCTAAAGGGCTCTTATACCCATGCCGTTGATAGAGGGCACTTGTTAGGCTATGCCTTAATCGGTGGCTTGGATGGTTTTGATGCCTCGACAAGCAATCCTAAAAACATTGCTGTTCAGACAGCCTGGGCAAATCAGGCGCAGGCCGAGGATTCGACTGGTCAAAACTACTATGAAAGCAAGGTGCGTAAGGCCTTGGATAAAAACAAGCGTGTCCGTTACCGTGTAACCCTTTACTACACTTCGAACGAGGATTTAGTTCCTTCAGCTTCACAGATTGAAGCCAAGTCTTCAGATGGAGAATTGGAATTTAATGTCCTAGTTCCCAATGTTCAAAAGGGACTTCAACTGGATTATCGAACTGGAGAAGTCACTGTTACTCAGTAAAATACAAAATAAACTCCTATGTCACTTATGGATATAGGAGTTCTTTTTTGGACAATTTAAGTAGAACTAGAATAGACACTGAGAAAAAATAATATGTACTGAGCTAATTTTTGTGATATAATAAGTGACAAGATACTATTTTAGGAGAAGAACTATGGAAGACCCAAGTAGTCAGAATTTGTTGCTACAATTTGTTTTATTGTTTATCTTGACGGTATTAAATGCCTTTTTCTCAGCCACAGAAATGGCCATGGTTTCTCTTAATCGTGCGCGGGTTGAACAAAAGGCGGAAGAAGGAGACAGACGCTACATCCGCCTGCTGAAGGTACTAGAAAATCCTAACCACTTTTTATCAACCATTCAGGTAGGAATCACTCTGATTACAATCTTATCAGGGGCGAGTTTAGCTGATACTCTAGGACGTGTGATTGCCTCTTGGCTTGGGAATGGCGAAACAGCACAAGCCGTGGCAACTTTTCTATCCTTGGCATTTTTGACCTATATTTCCATCGTTTTTGGGGAATTATATCCTAAGAGAATCGCTCTTAATCTAAAGGATGCCTTGGCCATTCGTACAGCGCCGGTTATCATTGGGATCGGAAAACTAGTCAGTCCTTTTGTTTGGCTTTTAGCTGCTTCTACCAATTTCTTGAGCCATTTGACTCCTATGTCATTCGATGATGCGGATGAAAAGATGACCCGTGATGAAATTGCCTATATGCTGACAAATAGTGAAGAAACATTGGATGCTGATGAGATTGAGATGCTACAAGGTGTCTTTTCGCTCGATGAACTGATGGCACGAGAGGTTATGGTTCCTCGGACAGATGCTTTTATGGTGGATATTCAGGATGATAGTCAAAGCATTATCCAAAGTATTTTAAAACAAAATTATTCTCGTATCCCGGTTTATGATGGGGATAAGGACAATGTGATTGGAATCATTCACACCAAGAGTCTCCTTAAGGCTGGTTTTGTGGACGGTTTTGATAATATTGTTTGGAAGAAAATTTTACAAGATCCACTTTTTGTACCTGAAACTATTTTTGTGGATGACTTGCTAAAAGAATTGCGAAACACCCAAAGACAAATGGCAATCTTGCTGGATGAATACGGTGGGATGGCTGGTTTGGTGACCTTGGAAGACCTTTTAGAGGAAATTGTTGGTGAAATTGATGATGAAACGGACAAAGCAGCAATAGATGTTCATCAGATTGGCGAGGATACCTACATTGTTCAAGGAACGATGACCCTCAATGATTTCAATAATTACTTTGATGTTGAACTGGAAAGTGATGACGTTGATACCATCGCTGGTTATTATTTGACAGGAGTGGGGACTATTCCGACGACTGAGAAACTCAGCTATGAATTGGTCAGCCAAAACAAACAACTTATCTTAACCAATGATAAAGTGAAAAATGGACGTGTTACCAAGGTAAAAGTCCAAATTACCGAAGTTGAAATAGAAGAAGAAACAGAGTAAACTAGAGGCTTTTGTCACCAGGCGTGATGAAGCTTTTTTCAGTTTCAAAGGTTCTTTAATGATTTATAGCAAAGAGTACGAGAGACTGGAGTCTATTTCGGTTAATTCATAGGGAAGTCGTATTCTGGGAAAACTCAGCCCCAAAATTTTTGTAAGTTATCCGTATTTATCCGAAGAAAAAATAAAAAAGCCCTTTAAATTGGACTTTCTATTCATCTGATACCTAACAAATCAGGTTATAGAAGGCGGTAGACGGATTTGAACCGACGATCAAGCTTTTGCAGAGCCGTGCCTTACCACTTGGCTATACCGCCTTAACGTTTCTTATTATACCTTGAAAATCATTCTCAGTCAATAGTTTTTTCAGTTTTTTGTACCATAGTGTGATTCGAATGTGATGCCAAGTTTTCTATAGGAAAAAAATGGAAAAAATTCACCAAAAACCTACTGAATCCCCTTGAAAAATCTAGCTAAATAGGGTATAATATGAGTAATCATTTGTCGTAGGTTTTGTCTGAAATATTGTCCAGACAAGGCTCACAGCAGTTAAATCTTCTGAAAAAGTCAGATTTAGCTGCTCTTTTTGTGCTTTTTTTCAGGATTTTGAGTACTTGTAACAAAGACTTAAAGATTCTGAAAATTTATCAAAGGGACACGGTGATAGGGGTTTTACAACCATATGACGATTAGAAAAGCCTGATTGACAAGGCTTGGAACTTATTTACAAAGGAGAATCATCTTGGCAGGACATGACGTTCAATACGGGAAACATCGTACCCGTCGTAGTTTTTCAAGAATCAAAGAAGTTCTTGACTTACCAAATTTGATTGAAATTCAAACTGACTCATTCAAAGATTTCCTAGACCACGGTCTTAAGGAAGTGTTTGAAGATGTATTGCCAATTTCAAACTTCACAGACACAATGGAGTTGGAATTTGTTGGATATGAAATCAAGGAACCAAAATACACGCTAGAAGAAGCTCGTATCCACGATGCTAGCTACTCAGCACCAATTTTTGTAACCTTCCGCTTGATCAATAAAGAAACAGGCGAAATCAAAACCCAAGAAGTTTTCTTTGGTGATTTCCCAATCATGACAGAAATGGGTACTTTCATCATCAATGGTGGTGAACGTATCATCGTATCTCAGTTGGTTCGCTCACCAGGTGTTTACTTTAATGATAAAGTTGATAAAAACGGTAAAGTGGGCTACGGTTCAACTGTTATCCCTAACCGTGGAGCTTGGTTGGAACTTGAAAGCGACTCAAAAGACATCGCCTACACTCGTATCGACCGTACTCGTAAGATTCCATTTACAACCTTGGTTCGTGCGCTTGGTTTCTCAGGTGATGATGAAATCTTTGATATCTTTGGTGACAGCGAATTGGTTCGTAACACTGTCGAAAAAGATATCCACAAGAATCCAATGGACTCTCGTACCGACGAAGCTTTGAAAGAAATCTACGAACGTCTTCGTCCAGGTGAGCCTAAGACTGCTGAAAGCTCACGTAGCTTGCTTGTAGCTCGTTTCTTTGACCCACGTCGTTATGACTTGGCAGCTGTCGGTCGTTACAAGATCAATAAAAAACTCAATGTTAAAACACGTTTGCTCAACCAAACAATTGCGGAACCATTGGTAGATCCTGAAACTGGAGAAATCTTGGTAGAAGCTGGTACAATCATGACTCGTAGCGTGATTGAAAGTATTGAAAGCCATTTGGATGGTGACTTGAACAAGATTGTCTACATTCCAAATGATGCAGCCGTTGTGACTGAGCCAGTTGTTCTTCAAAAATTCAAGGTTGTTGCTCCAACTGATCCAGACCGTGTCGTAACTATCATTGGTAATGCTAATCCAGATGACAAGGTTCGTATCGTTACTCCTGCAGATATCCTTGCTGAAATGAGCTACTTCCTCAACTTGGCGGAAGGACTTGGCCGTGTAGATGATATCGACCATCTTGGAAACCGTCGTATCCGTGCGGTTGGTGAATTGCTTGCCAACCAAGTACGTCTTGGACTTTCTCGTATGGAACGTAATGTTCGTGAACGTATGTCTGTTCAAGATAACGAAGTCTTGACACCACAACAAATTATCAATATCCGCCCTGTAACAGCTGCAGTTAAAGAATTCTTTGGTTCATCACAGTTGTCACAGTTCATGGACCAACACAACCCACTTTCTGAGTTGTCTCACAAACGCCGTTTGTCAGCCTTAGGACCTGGTGGTTTGACACGTGACCGTGCCGGATATGAAGTACGTGACGTGCACTACACTCACTATGGTCGTATGTGTCCAATCGAGACACCTGAAGGACCTAACATCGGTTTGATCAATAACTTGTCATCTTACGGGCACTTGAACAAGTATGGTTTTGTTCAAACACCATACCGTAAGGTTGACCGTGAAACAGGTGTTGTTACCAACGAAATTGTTTGGTTGACAGCTGATGAAGAAGATGAATTTACTGTAGCACAGGCAAACTCTCGTCTTAACGAAGATGGAACCTTTGCTGAGAAGATTGTCATGGGACGTCACCAAGGGGTCAACCAAGAGTATCCAGCCAATATTGTTGACTACATGGACGTTTCACCAAAACAGGTAGTTGCCGTTGCGACAGCATGTATTCCTTTCTTGGAAAACGATGACTCCAACCGTGCCCTCATGGGAGCCAACATGCAACGTCAGGCTGTGCCATTGATCAATCCTCAGGCACCTTACGTTGGTACTGGTATGGAATACCAAGCAGCCCACGATTCAGGAGCTGCTGTGATTGCTCAGTATGACGGTAAAGTTACCTATGCAGATGCTGACAAGGTAGAAGTTCGTCGTGAAGATGGTTCATTGGACGTTTACCACATCCAAAAATTCCGTCGTTCAAACTCAGGTACTGCCTACAACCAACGTACTCTCGTAAAAGTTGGCGATGTCGTTGAAAAAGGCGATTTCATCGCTGACGGACCTTCTATGGAAAATGGAGAAATGGCGCTTGGACAAAACCCAATCGTTGCCTACATGACTTGGGAAGGTTACAACTTCGAGGATGCTGTTATCATGAGCGAACGCTTGGTTAAAGATGATGTCTACACATCTGTTCACCTTGAAGAATACGAATCAGAAACACGCGATACAAAGCTTGGGCCTGAAGAAATTACTCGTGAAATTCCAAACGTTGGGGAAGACGCTCTTAAAGACCTTGACGAAATGGGGATTATCCGTATCGGTGCTGAGGTTAAAGAAGGTGATATCCTTGTAGGTAAAGTAACACCTAAGGGTGAGAAGGACCTTTCAGCTGAAGAACGTCTCTTGCACGCTATCTTCGGAGATAAATCTCGTGAAGTGCGTGATACTTCTCTTCGTGTACCACACGGTGCCGATGGTGTCGTTCGTGATGTTAAAATCTTTACACGTGCAAATGGAGATGAGTTGCAATCAGGTGTCAATATGCTGGTTCGCGTCTACATCGCTCAAAAACGTAAGATCAAGGTCGGAGATAAGATGGCTGGACGTCACGGAAACAAAGGGGTTGTCTCTCGTATCGTTCCTGTAGAAGACATGCCTTACCTTCCAGACGGAACTCCAGTCGATATCATGTTGAACCCACTTGGGGTGCCATCACGTATGAATATCGGTCAGGTTATGGAGCTCCACCTTGGTATGGCGGCTCGTACTCTTGGTATTCACATCGCAACACCAGTCTTTGACGGAGCAAGTTCTGAAGACCTTTGGTCAACTGTTAAAGAAGCTGGTATGGATAGCGATGCCAAAACAATCCTTTACGATGGACGTACTGGGGAACCGTTTGATAACCGTGTTTCTGTCGGAGTCATGTACATGATCAAACTCCACCACATGGTTGATGATAAATTGCACGCTCGTTCAGTCGGACCTTACTCAACTGTTACCCAACAACCACTCGGAGGTAAAGCTCAGTTTGGTGGACAACGTTTCGGTGAGATGGAGGTTTGGGCTCTTGAAGCCTACGGTGCGTCAAATGTCCTTCAAGAAATCTTGACTTACAAGTCTGACGATATCAACGGACGTTTGAAAGCTTATGAAGCTATTACAAAAGGAAAACCAATTCCAAAACCAGGTGTTCCAGAATCCTTCCGAGTTCTTGTCAAAGAATTGCAATCTCTTGGTCTTGACATGCGTGTCCTAGACGAAGATGACCAAGAAGTGGAACTTCGCGACTTGGATGAAGGAATGGACGAAGATGTCATCCACGTAGATGACCTTGAAAAAGCCCGCGAAAAAGCAGCCCAAGAGGCTAAAGCAGCCTTTGAAGCTGAAGAAGCTGAGAAAGCAACAAAAGCGGAAGCAACAGAAGAAGCTGCTGAACAAGAATAAGCAGTTCACTTAGAATAGAAAGGGAAGAAATAGTGGTTGATGTAAATCGTTTTAAAAGTATGCAAATCACCCTAGCTTCTCCAAGCAAGGTCCGTTCATGGTCTTATGGAGAAGTCAAAAAACCTGAAACAATCAATTACCGTACCTTGAAACCAGAACGTGAAGGACTCTTTGATGAAGTGATCTTTGGTCCTACAAAAGACTGGGAATGTGCTTGTGGTAAGTACAAACGCATTCGTTACAGAGGAATTGTTTGTGACCGTTGTGGGGTTGAAGTAACGCGTACAAAAGTTCGTCGTGAGCGTATGGGGCATATCGAATTGAAAGCTCCTGTATCTCACATCTGGTACTTCAAGGGGATTCCAAGTCGTATGGGCTTGACCCTTGATATGAGCCCTCGTGCCCTCGAGGAAGTTATCTACTTTGCGGCTTATGTGGTGATTGATCCTAAGGATACACCACTGGAGCACAAGTCTATCATGACAGAGCGCGAATACCGTGAGCGCTTGCGTGAGTATGGTTATGGATCATTCGTTGCCAAGATGGGTGCCGAAGCCATCCAAGACCTGTTGAAACAAGTAGATCTTGAAAAAGAAATTGCTGAACTCAAAGAAGAGTTGAAAACAGCTACTGGACAAAAACGTGTCAAGGCTATCCGTCGTTTGGATGTTTTGGATGCCTTTTACAAGTCTGGAAACAAACCTGAATGGATGATTCTCAACATCCTTCCGGTTATTCCACCAGATCTTCGTCCTATGTTGCAGTTGGATGGTGGCCGTTTTGCCTCATCTGACTTGAATGACCTTTACCGCCGTGTTATCAACCGTAACAACCGTTTGGCTCGTTTGCTTGAGTTGAATGCACCAGGTATCATTGTTCAAAATGAGAAGCGTATGCTTCAAGAAGCGGTTGACGCTTTGATTGACAATGGTCGTCGTGGTCGTCCAATCACAGGACCAGGTAGCCGTCCACTGAAATCATTGAGCCACATGCTTAAAGGTAAACAAGGACGCTTCCGTCAAAACTTGCTCGGTAAACGTGTTGACTTCTCAGGACGTTCTGTTATCGCCGTTGGTCCAACTCTTAAGATGTACCAATGTGGTGTGCCACGTGAAATGGCGATTGAGCTCTTTAAACCATTCGTGATGCGTGAAATCGTTGCGCGTGATATCGTGCAAAACGTCAAAGCAGCTAAACGCTTGGTCGAACGTGGAGATGAGCGTATCTGGGATATTCTTGAAGAAGTGATCAAAGAACACCCAGTGCTTTTGAACCGCGCACCGACCCTTCACCGTTTGGGGATCCAAGCCTTCGAGCCAGTCTTAATTGATGGTAAGGCCCTTCGCTTGCACCCACTTGTCTGTGAAGCCTACAATGCTGACTTTGACGGGGACCAAATGGCCATCCACGTACCGCTTTCAGAAGAAGCTCAAGCAGAAGCTCGTATCTTGATGCTAGCTGCTGAGCACATCTTGAACCCGAAAGATGGTAAACCAGTTGTTACTCCATCTCAGGACATGGTTTTGGGTAACTACTATTTGACCATGGAAGAAGCTGGTCGTGAAGGTGAAGGAATGGTTTTCAAAGACCGTGATGAAGCTGTCATGGCTTACCGTAATGGTTATGTTCACCTCCATTCACGTGTTGGTATCGCAACAGACAGCCTCAACAAGCCTTGGACAGAAGAGCAAAAACATAAGGTCTTGCTTACAACAGTTGGTAAAATTCTCTTCAACGACATCATGCCAGAGGGTCTACCATACTTGCAAGAACCAAACAATGCCAACTTGACAGAAGGCGTTCCAGCTAAATATTTCTTGCCACTTGGTGGAGATATCAAGGAAGCTATCAGCAATCTTGAACTTAACCCTCCATTCAAGAAGAAAAATCTTGGAAATATCATCGCTGAAATCTTCAAACGTTTCCGTACGACAGAAACTTCTGCCCTGCTTGACCGTATGAAGAACCTTGGTTACCACCACTCAACTCTTGCAGGATTGACAGTGGGTATTGCCGACATTCCAGTCGTTGATGACAAGGCTGAAATCATTGAAGAATCACACAAACGTGTAGAACAAATCACAAAACAATTCCGTCGTGGTATGATCACAGACGACGAGCGCTACAATGCCGTTACAGCTGAATGGCGTGCTGCCCGTGAAAAACTAGAGAAACGCTTGATTGCCAACCAAGATCCTAAGAACCCAATCGTTATGATGATGGACTCTGGAGCCCGTGGTAATATCTCAAACTTCTCACAGCTTGCCGGTATGCGTGGTCTGATGGCTGCTCCGAACGGACGCATCATGGAATTGCCAATCCTTTCAAACTTCCGCGAAGGTTTGTCAGTACTCGAAATGTTCTTCTCAACTCACGGTGCCCGTAAAGGTATGACCGATACGGCCCTTAAGACAGCCGACTCAGGTTACTTGACTCGTCGTTTGGTTGACGTTGCCCAAGACGTTATCATCCGTGAGGACGACTGTGGAACAGACCGTGGTCTCTTGATCCGCTCTATCGCAGAAGGAAAAGAGATGATCGAGTCTCTTGAAGAGCGTCTCAATGGTCGTTACACTAAGAAAACTGTTAAACATCCAGAAACTGGTGCAGTGATTATCGGTCCAAATGAGTTGATTACAGAAGACAAGGCGCGTGAAATTGTCAATGCTGGTGTGGAAGAAGTGACTATCCGCTCCGTATTTACATGTAACACTCGTCATGGTGTCTGCCGTCACTGTTATGGTATCAACTTGGCGACTGGTGATGCGGTTGAAGTTGGTGAAGCAGTTGGTACAATCGCTGCCCAATCTATCGGGGAACCTGGTACACAGCTTACAATGCGTACCTTCCACACGGGTGGGGTTGCCTCAAATACCGATATCACTCAGGGTCTTCCTCGTGTACAAGAAATCTTTGAAGCCCGCAATCCTAAAGGGGAAGCAGTTATCACAGAGGTTAAAGGACAAGTTACAGCTATCGAAGAAGATGCATCAACTCGTACTAAGAAAGTCTTTGTTAAGGGCGAAACTGGCGAAGGTGAATACGTCGTTCCATTTACCGCTCGTATGCGTGTAGAAGTTGGAGACCAAGTAGCGCGTGGTGCTGCTCTTACAGAAGGTTCTATCCAGCCAAAACGTCTCCTTGCAGTTCGTGATGTCTTGTCAGTTGAAACTTACCTTCTCGGTGAAGTGCAAAAAGTTTACCGTAGCCAAGGGGTAGAAATCGGTGACAAACACATCGAGGTAATGGTTCGTCAAATGATCCGTAAAGTTCGTGTCATGGATCCAGGTGACACAGATCTCCTCATGGGGACCCTCATGGATATCAATGACTTTACAGATGCCAATAAAGATGTCCTTATCGCAGGTGGAGTTCCAGCGACAGGTCGCCCAGTCCTTATGGGAATTACCAAAGCCTCACTTGAAACTAACAGTTTCTTGTCAGCGGCTTCCTTCCAGGAAACAACTCGTGTCCTTACTGACGCAGCTATCCGTGGTAAGAAAGACCATCTCCTTGGACTTAAAGAAAATGTTATCATCGGTAAGATCATCCCAGCAGGTACTGGTATGGCTCGTTACCGTAACCTTGAACCACATGCTATCAACGAAGAAGAATACCTTAATCCTCCAGTAGAGGAAGAAGGGAATGAAGAAACAACAGAAGTAGTTGTGGATACTGCCGTTGAAACTGTGGAAGAAACAGTAGAATAAAAGAGAATGAGAGAGCCTTCGGGTTCTCTTTCTCTTTTCTGAAAACTTTCTCCATTTTTCCATGAAATATGGTAAAATAATACTCAATGAAAATCAAAGAGCAAACTAGGAAGCTAGCCGCAGGTTGCTCAAAACACAGTTTTGAGGTTGTAGATGAAACTGACGAAGTCAGCTCAAAACATAGTTTTGAGGTTGTAGATAAGACTGACGAAGTCAGCTCAAAACATGGTTTTGAGGTTGTGGATAGAACTTACGAAGTCAGTAACCATACCTACGGCAAGGCGGCGTTGACGTGGTTTGAAGAGATTTTCGAAGAGTATAAAAGAAAGAAGCTGACAAAGGAGACGGGTATGGAACAAACATTCTTTATCATTAAACCAGACGGTGTAAAAAGAGGATTAGTGGGTGAGGTGTTGAAACGCATTGAACAACGTGGATTGACAATCGAAAAATTGGAGTTGCGTTCACAGGTTTCAGAAGAGTTGGTTGACCAGCACTATCAGGACTTGGTTGCCCAAAGTTTTTACCCACCGATTCGTGAATTCATGATTTCAGGACCAATCCTTGTGGGTGTCATTTCAGGTCCCAAAGTAATTGAAACTTGGCGGACCATGATGGGTGCTACTCGTCCAGAAGAAGCTTTACCAGGAACTATTCGAGGTGATTTTGCAAAAGCTGCTGGAGAAAATGAGGTTATCCAAAATGTTGTACATGGTTCAGATTCAGAAGAGTCAGCTAAGCGAGAAATTGCTCTTTGGTTTTAAGAGTGGATTGGCTCAATCAATTGGTTAAAAGCTCATTTGAATAGAAAGTATAGTCACATAAAAAAGAAAGGACTAACTTCGTCCTTTCTCATTCTTAGCTTTTCTTCAACCCACTACAGTTAACAAAGAGTCTTAATTCTTAAAAATTGATAGAGTTGACAAATGGTAGAAAAAAGCCCTTTTTACTAAGTTAAGTATCAACTACAGTTACGATTAGCATTCGTTACCGAACCCATTCGCCATTATAATTGACAGAATAGCCATCTACGGTCGTATTCACTGCCAAAGCACCTGAGCTATAAGCATAGTACCATTTGCCATTAACCTGGAACCAACCTGTCTTCATATCTCCATTACTTGCATTTAGATAGTACCATATTGAACCATCTTTCACCCAACCTGTGGACATTGCACCTGATGAACGAAGATAGTACCAGTTATTACCAACATAAGCCCAACCTGTTGCCATTGCACCTGATGAACGGAGGTAGTACCACTTATTGCCAATTTGCTTCCAACCAGTTTGCATGATACCAGTTTCTGAATCTAGATAGTACCAAGCTGAACCATCATTTATCCAACCTACACGTCTTTCACCACCAAGATTCTTATTCCCAGAATTTCCTGTTTTTGCTAGGTAATACCAGTTAGATTGATCATAAAGCCAACCTGTCTTTAAATAATGATCTTGATCAAAGTAGTAGTATGCTAATTTAAGAACTTCGGGACCTTCCCAGCCTTCACCATGTTTTTTCCCAACGGTTAAGGAATATTTTAGCTCTAATTCTTGCCAACCAACAAACTCTTGTAGCACTCCATTTTCGTCAAAGTAGTACCATTCTGGCATTGGGGAACCTTCTAATCTGATACCATTAGGGTAAGGACCAATTGTATATCCTTTAACTGGCATTGGAATGTACTGCCAACCAACAACCATTTCGCCATTATAATCAAAATAATAGGTCTTCCCATCAATCACTCGCCAGTCCGTTTCTTTGAGGTCCCCCTTTTTGTAATAGGTTCTACCGTTTTCTTGGACAAACTGCCATCCTTCAGAGTTATCTGCAAATACTGTATTCGTAGCTAGCAAACCAAAGAAAATTACTGTTAGTCCAGCTTGCATAGTTTTTTTCAAAAGTTTCATTTATATATACCTCCAATATTAAATCCACTCACCAGATGAAGCGAAATTATAAACTTTCCCATCAATAGTTTGGCTACCTGTAACCATTGCTCCACTTGAATTGAGATAATACCAATTTCCTCTCACTTTTATCCAACCGGTTTTCATGTCTCCATTTTTATTATCTAAGTAATACCATCTGCCTCGTACATATTTCCAACCTGTTGCCATTGAACCAGAGGTTTCCAGATAATACCATTTCCCATTTACTTTTTGCCAATCTGTGAGCATCTTACCGGAGGCGTCTAGATAGTACCAAGTGTCATTTATCTTTTGCCAACCTGTTTGTTTCGTACTGTTCTTATAATAGTACCAAGTACCACCAATCAATTTCCAACCATCAATAGAATGCCCTCGAATAACAGAGTAGATGAAAGATAGAGCCTTCTCATTTAACTTGACAGCATAATTCATTTGTTCTGCCTCACTCCCATTGGTATGAACTCCGACAACCCTATTGGTAGAATCATATACTGCTGAACCGCTTGCACCACGCAAAGTATCTACTTGATAGAATAAAAAATCATTTGTATCTTGAAGTATCGTTTTTGTATCAGTATACATCTGCTTAATATCCTTATTAACAGCAGAATATCCCGTAACTGTTACATCTAGATTTTTAGTATTTTCTAAATTATTTGGAAGTCCTAACGTCCCCAATTGAGCACCAATCGGTTCTTCCAAAATTAAAACTGCTAAGTCATAGGTAGTAAGCTCATTTGGAGCAGTATTTCGAAATTCTTTTAAATAACGAACTTCTTTGACTTTTATTTCACCAAATGGATTACTATCTGGAGTAGCCGCAGGCATAATCTCTACTTCAGTCGCTTCTGTTTTGGATTCACGGTCATAAACGACATGAGCTGCTGTAATCAAAACATTGTCTTTGATAAAGGAAGCACTTCCTCTACCTGTACCTATTTCTACTGAATCGGCATTTTTAAATTTGAATGTTGCTTTTACATAAGCTGATGTAGAGTAAGGATATTGTAAAGTATTTTTTACCTTAACTAAATCATTTTTGCCAATAATGACTTCTGACTGATTTGTATAATATTGACCATAAGTCGGTGAAACATCGGGAAGTGAAAAATTATTAGTTCCTGGATCCTCTTGTAATGTTTCACTTACCTCATACTCCTCGCCTGTACTTGAAATAACAGTCAACGCAGATACTGTCGGTAGCTGACTAGCTAATAAAGTACTAGCAATAATTGAAATACCGAATTTGCGATAAAATGTTTTCTTCATTTTTATAATTCATTCCTTTCGTTTCACTCAAGGCACAACACAGAATGAAAAGGTGTTGTGCTCTTTATTTTGTTTTATAATAATAGTGAGAAAGCCTATCACTACTACAAATCACGGGGAGGTGAATAAGTGAGTGGTATAGCCACTACCTCGCATATTTATAGGTGTCATTCTTTCCATCAAGCACAAGAACTGTGACTAGGAGCACGTAAACTTATAATTGAATAAGCGACTCGTTTGTGAAAGGAAAGGATAGTCAAGGGATAGGCAGACTCAAATTTGGTGAAGGGAGACCCCTAGTGTTAAAAATTATTTATCCTATTAGGATACCCAAAATTTGGAGAGATAAGCAATCAACTAATTTTTATTTTTTTCAAACTTGCCCCTACAATTTTTAATGAATAATAAAAGCGAATATACTAGAGACTAATTCTATTCCATTATTCTTTAATCTGCCTTTCCAACATCAAGTCCATTCGATTTTTTTTGTGATTGTACTCGAATCTCCAATAGTTTATTCTTCTTAATAAACTATTGGTAAGGAATTGTGTTACTAAACGTAAAAACATCTAGTAATGCTAATATAGCTAATTTTTGAATTCCACGATTTTTCTTCATTCGTGAAACCCTTTTTTTTTATTATCCTTATTTTAACAGATATATTTTATTTAGCCAAGCATTTTTATGTAATTTTTAACTTTTTTTTGTTTATTACCACAAAGAATTATTTATTCCTTTAACTTGCTATTTTGAACTAAAAATTTTATAATGAAATTAAGCAAATAGGAAGGTTTATTATCTTTAATGAATACACTCGCAGAGAAATTCAGATTGAAAAGAAAAGAGTTGAGACTCTCCCAACAAACTCTTGCAGAAGGAATTTGTGAACAAAGCCAGATTAGTAAAATTGAGAGAGGGCATTTCATTCCCTCCGCAGACCTTTTGTTCAAACTCTCACAACGACTCGAAGTGCCATTAGATTATTTTTTTAATGAACAAATTGAAATTAAATCTAACCTCTCTAATTTCAAGCAATTATCTGCTCGACTATTAGACGATAGAAATTATGACAATTTGGAATATATTTATAGAATAGAGATTGAACGAAGTACTTTTCTAACACTAGAAGACCGAACTTACCTTGAATGGATTAAAGCTATTATTGACTTCTATCAATATGACAGTAAGTGTGAGGCTATTTCGTCATTGGAAAATATATTATTAAAAGTCTCCTCAAATACTCTGATTTATTTAAAGGCGTTGAATACTCTATCTAATTTCTATTCCTTAGTAGGTCGTGAACAAGATTATGAAGCAAACTACTCTCATTTGATGGAGTTATATCAGACAAAAAATTTTGAGCATCAAGAGTTTTTATTTGGCTACATCAGAGTTCGTTACAACTACGCTCACTATCTAGTGTCAAAGGAAAAATATAATGAAGCCATCCAAGAAGCTCTTGAGACGATTGAACTCTGTAAACAAAGACAGACAAGCTACCAACTGGCTCCTCTACTTATTCTTGTAGGAAATGCTGGAGCCAAATTTCTAGACAGAGAACAAGTCAAAAATTATTATATGGAAGCAAGAGAGCTATGCAAGATTTATAACAATCCTTTAATGCTGATGAAGATAGAAAATTATTTGAAGGAATTAGATACTGTTTAGTTAATCTTGACATTATAGTTTTTCTGAAACGTTAAATAACCTGTAAGGCTGATAGTGAAATGAATACTATCAGCCTTATTTCAATTTATATTCTTCCAAAATCTCTTCAAACCACGTCAGTTCTATCTGCAACCTCAAAACAGTGTCTTGAGCAACCTGTGGCTAGCTTCCTAGTTTGCTCTTTGATTTTCATTGAGTATTAGTCTCTGGTGTTTGTTTAGCGTCTTAAAAAGACATTTGAGAAGATTAGAAAAAGTTCTCTCTTTTCTCCTAGTATAATGATTGGTAGGAAGGGAGAGAAAAGATGAAATCAATGAGAATCTTATTTTTGTTAGCTTTAATTCAAATCAGTTTGAGTAGCTGTTTCCTATGGAAAGAATGCATCTTGTCCTTTAAACAAAGTACAGCTTTTTTCATCGGAAGTATGGTCTTCGTTTCAGGAATCTGTGCTGGAGTAAATTATCTTTATACCCGTAAGCAAGAAGTCCATAGTGTCCTAGCCAGTAAGCAGTCAGTGAAGCTTTTTTACAGTATCTTGCTCTTAATTAACTTGTTAGGAGCTGTTCTTGTCCTGTCAGATAACTTGTTCATCAAAAATACGCTGCAGCAAGAATTAGTTGACTTTTTATTGCCATCCTTTTTCTTTCTATTTGGGCTAGATTTGTTGATTTTTTTACCCTTGAAAAAATACATGCGTGATTTGCTTGCTATGCTAGATAGAAAAAAGACAGTGTTGGTGACTATTTTAGCAACACTTCTCTTCTTAAGAAATCCAATGACCATTGTCTCTCTTTTGATTTATATTGGACTGGGCTTGTTTTTTGCAGCCTACCTTGTCCCAAATTCTGTTAAAAAGGAAGTTTCCTTTTATGGTCATATTTTCCGAGATCTTGTATTGGTCATTGCTACGCTCATTTTCTTTTAGGGAAAGCCTGTTTTTATGGATGTTATGATGGTAATACTCTTCGAAAATCAAATTCAAACTACGTCAACGTCGCCTTGCCGTACTCAAGTACAGCCTGCGGCTAGTTTCCTAGTTTGCTCTTTGATTTTCATTGAGTATAAGTTTAGCAGGAAAATAGACACAAAAGAAAAGTTTTTGGTATAATAAGAATATGTACACAAAAAATGAAGAAGAGCTACAAGCCTTAGGGGAGCGTTTGGGTCATCTATTAGAAAAGAATGATGTTTTAATTCTAACTGGAGAACTGGGTGCAGGTAAAACGACCTTTACTAAAGGACTTGCTAAAGGTTTACAGATTTCTCAAATGATTAAGAGTCCCACCTATACTATCGTAAGAGAGTATGAGGGGCGTCTTCCGCTTTACCATTTAGATGTTTATCGTATTGGAGGAGATGCGGATTCTATCGACTTGGATGAGTTTCTCTTTGGTGGCGGCGTGACTATTATTGAGTGGGGCAATCTCTTAGGAGATGCCTTGCCAGATACTTATTTAGAGTTGGAAATTCTAAAAGAAGAAGACGGTCGTAGATTACATTTCCAAGCAAAGGGTTTGCGTGCAGAAAAACTCTTAGAGGAGCTTCAACATGGAGTATGAATTGCTCATTAGAGAAGCAGAGCCTAAAGATGCAGCTGAATTAGTGGCTTTTTTAAATCGTGTGAGTTTGGAGACAGATTTCACCAGCCTAGACAGAGATGGTATTCTCTTGACCAGTGAGGAGATGGAAATATTCCTAAACAAGCAAGCTAGTTCGGACAATCAGATAATCTTACTTGCATTCTTAAATGGTAAAATTGCAGGTATTGTAAATATTACAGCTGACCAGCGTAAGAGAGTACGTCATATTGGAGATCTCTTCATTGTGATTGGAAAAAGATATTGGAATAATGGCTTGGGAAGTTTGTTGCTAGAAGAAGCGATAGAGTGGGCACAAGCAAGTGGCATTCTTTGTAGACTGCAACTTACTGTTCAAACTCGTAATCAAGCTGCAGTTCATCTTTATCAAAAGCATGGCTTTGTCATTGAAGGTCGCCAAGAGCGTGGAGCATATATAGAAGAAGGGAAATTTATCGATGTTTACTTGATGGGTAAACTGATAGATTAGTAGAAATATGATTAAAAAAATTATTGGAATGGTGCTAGCTTTACTTTCTGTAACTGTAGTAGGAGCAGGTATTTTTGCTTATACTATTTATCAACAAGGGACAGAAACCTTAGCTAAAACCTATAAAAAAATCGGCGAAGAAACCAAGGTTATTGAAGCGACTGAACCTCTAACCATTCTGTTAATGGGAGTGGACACTGGAAATGCTGAACGAACTGAAACTTGGGTCGGTAGAAGTGATAGCATGATCTTGATGACAGTGAATCCTAAAACGAAAAAAACAACGATGATGAGTTTAGAGCGGGATATTCTGACCCGCATTGAATCAGGGAATGGTCAGGCTCATGAAGCGAAACTGAATTCAGCATATGCAGATGGTGGAGCAGAGCTTGCTATAGAAACCATTCAAAAAATGATGAATATCCATATTGATCGCTATGTGATGGTCAATATGAAAGGGTTGCAAAAACTAGTGGATGCAGTAGGTGGTATTACAGTCAATAATACCCTAGGTTTCCCAATTTCTATCAGTGACCAAGAAGAATTTAATACCATTTCTATCGGTGTTGGGGAGCAGCATATTGGGGGAGAAGAAGCCCTAGTCTATGCACGAATGCGTTACCAAGATCCTGAGGGGGATTATGGTCGTCAAAAACGTCAACGTGAAGTTATTCAAAAAGTCATGGAAAAAGCCCTCAGTTTAAATAGCGTTGGTCATTATCAAGAGATTCTAAAAGCTTTGAGTGACAATATGCAGACCAATATTGATTTGTCTGCAAAAAGTATCCCTAACTTGCTAGGCTATAAAGATTCATTTAAAACCATTGAAACTCAGCAGTTGCAGGGTGAAGGAGAGATGCTTCAAGGTGTTTCTTACCAGATTGTTTCGAGAGCCCATATGTTGGAAATGCAAAATCTACTCCGACGTTCTTTGGGACAAGAAGAAGTCACTCAGCTTGAAACCAATGCGGTCTTATTTGAAGATTTATTTGGCAGAGCACCTGTTGGTGATGAAGATAATTAACTTTTGATACAAATAAAAAATCAATCGTGGGAAATTTCCTGCGATTTTTTCAAAAAAATACGAATAGATAGGTAGGAGGAAACATGAAAGCAGAAATCATTGCTGTTGGAACAGAGATTTTGACAGGACAGATTGTCAACACCAATGCTCAGTTTTTGTCGGAAAAACTAGCTGAGATTGGAGTAGACGTATATTTTCAGACGGCTGTAGGAGACAATGAAGCTCGTCTCTTGTCTTTACTTGAGATTGCCAGTCAACGTAGCAGTCTGGTGATTTTGACAGGCGGTTTGGGACCAACTGAGGACGATTTGACCAAACAAACTCTGGCTAAATTTTTAGGGAAAGAATTAGTCTTCGATCCTCAGGCACAGGAGAAGTTGGATATCTTTTTTGCCCAGAGACCAGACTATGCCCGAACACCGAATAACGAAAGACAGGCTCAAATTGTAGAAGGAGCGACTCCACTGCCCAACGAAACAGGACTGGCTGTTGGAGGAATCTTAGAAGTTGATGGAGTGACCTACGTCGTCCTTCCAGGTCCGCCAAGTGAATTGAAACCTATGGTCTTAAACCAACTTCTACCCAAGTTGATGACAGGGAGCAAGCTGTATTCCCGAGTTCTTCGTTTCTTTGGGATTGGCGAGAGCCAGCTGGTGACGATTTTGGCTGATTTGATTGATAATCAGACCGATCCGACCTTGGCACCTTATGCCAAGACAGGAGAGGTAACCTTGCGTCTGTCAACAAAGGCTAGCAGTCAAGAAGAAGCGAATCAAGTGCTGGATATTTTGGAAAATCAAATCTTGGATCGCCAGACCTTTGAAGATCTTTCTTTACGAGAACTTTGTTATGGTTATGGGGAAGAGACTAGATTAGCCAGCATTGTGGTAGAAGAACTGAAAAAGCAAGGGAAAACCATCACTGCAGCCGAGAGTTTGACGGCAGGGCTTTTCCAAGCTACTGTAGCGGATTTTTCTGGAGTTTCAAGTATATTTAAGGGTGGTTTTGTAACCTATAGCTTGGAGGAGAAATCAAAGATGTTGGATATTCCTGCCAAGGATTTGGAAGAACAGGGTGTAGTGTCTGAATTTACAGCTCAGAAGATGGCTGAGCAGGCACGAAGCAAGACCCAATCTGATTTTGGAATTAGTTTGACTGGAGTGGCAGGACCAGATAGCCTAGAAGGGCACCCAGCTGGGACAGTCTTCATAGGCTTGGCGCAAGAGCAAGGAACTGAGGTTATCAAGGTGAATATTGGAGGCAGAAGTCGAGCAGATGTACGTCATATTGCGGTTATGCATGCCTTTAACCTAGTTCGCAAGGCTTTATTAAGTGACTAACTTTTGATATAATAGTAAATAGGTCTTAGGATCATTAGAATGTAGGAGAATAGAATGGCGAAAAAACCAAAAAAATTAGATGAAATTTCAAAAAAATTCGGGGCAGAACGTGAAAAAGCCTTGAATGACGCTCTTAAATTGATTGAGAAAGACTTTGGTAAAGGATCAATCATGCGTTTGGGTGAACGTGCGGAGCAAAAGGTGCAAGTGATGAGCTCAGGTTCTTTGGCTCTTGACATTGCTCTTGGTTCGGGTGGTTATCCTAAGGGACGTATCATCGAAATCTATGGACCAGAGTCATCTGGTAAGACAACAGTTGCCCTTCATGCAGTTGCACAAGCGCAAAAAGAAGGTGGGATTGCTGCCTTTATCGATGCGGAACATGCCCTTGATCCAGCTTATGCTGCGGCTCTTGGTGTTAACATTGACGAATTGCTCTTGTCACAACCAGACTCAGGAGAGCAAGGTCTTGAGATTGCAGGAAAATTGATTGACTCAGGTGCAGTTGACCTTGTCGTGGTCGACTCAGTTGCAGCCCTTGTACCTCGTGCGGAAATTGATGGAGATATCGGAGATAGCCACGTTGGTTTGCAGGCTCGTATGATGAGCCAAGCCATGCGTAAACTTGGTGCTTCTATCAATAAAACCAAAACAATTGCCATCTTTATCAACCAATTGCGTGAAAAAGTTGGAGTGATGTTTGGAAATCCAGAAACAACTCCTGGTGGACGTGCTCTGAAATTCTATGCTTCAGTCCGTTTGGATGTTCGTGGTAATACACAAATTAAGGGAACTGGTGACCAAAAAGAAACCAATGTCGGTAAAGAAACTAAGATTAAGGTTGTAAAAAATAAGGTAGCTCCACCGTTTAAGGAAGCCGTAGTTGAAATTATGTACGGAGAAGGAATTTCTAAGACTGGTGAACTCTTGAAGATTGCAAGCGACTTGGATATTATCAAAAAAGCAGGAGCTTGGTATTCTTACAAAGATGAAAAAATTGGGCAAGGTTCTGAGAATGCTAAGAAATACTTGGCAGAGCACCCAGAAATCTTTGATGAAATTGATAAGCAAGTCCGTTCTAAATTTGGCTTGATTGATGGAGAAGAAGCTTCAGAACAAGATACTGAAAACAAAAAAGATGAAGCAGTTCAAGCAGATTCTGTGAATGAAGAAGTAACTCTTGACCTAGGCGATGAGCTTGAAATCGAAATTGAAGAATAAGCTGTCAAAGTAGTGGAGAAATCCACTGCTTTTTCAGTTTGTTGTTCAAGTTTTCAGATTGCCTACAGTTTGCTGTTTCTTGTCGCTCCACTAGAAAGCTGATATAATAGCCTTATGAATAAAAAACGAACAGTGGACTTGATACATGGTCCGATTCTTCCCTCGCTCTTAAGCTTCGCCTTCCCAATCTTACTGTCTAATATCTTTCAACAGCTCTATAATACTGCTGATGTCTTGATTGTTGGGCGTTTTCTTGGTCAAAATTCCTTGGCTGCAGTAGGGGCGACGACAGCAATTTTTGACCTGATTGTAGGTTTTACTCTTGGTATTGGTAATGGCATGGGGATTGTCATTGCCCGTTATTACGGGGCTCAGAATTTCACTAAAATCAAGGAAGCAGTAGCAGCCACCTGGATTTTAGGTGCTCTTTTGAGTGTTGTAGTGATGCTGCTGGGCTTTCTTGGTCTCTATCCTCTTTTACAGTACCTAGATACCCCTGCTGAAATTCTCCCTCAGTCCTATCAATATATTTCTATGGTTGTGACTTGTGTTGGTGTCAGCTTTGCTTATAATCTTTTTGCAGGCTTGTTGCGGTCTATTGGTGACAGTCTGGCAGCTCTGGGATTTCTGATTTTCTCTGCCTTGGTTAATGTGGTTCTGGATCTCTATTTCATTACGCAATTGCATCTGGGAGTTCAATCCGCGGGACTTGCTACCATTATTTCGCAAGGCTTATCAGCGGTTCTTTGCTTTTATTATATCCGTAAGAGTGTGCCAGAACTTTTGCCTCAACTCAAACATTTCAAATGGAACAAGGCCTTGTATGCGGATCTCTTGGAGCAAGGTTTGGCTATGGGTTTGATGAGTTCAATTGTTTCCATCGGCAGTGTGATTTTACAGTCTTCTGTCAATACTTTTGGTGCAGTGATTATTAGTGCCCAGACGGCAGCTCGACGCATTATGGCCTTTGCCCTTCTTCCTATGACTGCTATTTCTGCCTCGATGACGACCTTTGCTTCTCAGAATCTAGGAGCTAAGCGACCAGACCGCATTGTTCAAGGTCTTCGAATCGGCAGTCGTTTAAGTATATCCTGGGCAGTTTTTGTTTGTGTCTTCCTCTTTTTTGCTAGTCCAGCCTTGGTTTCCTTCTTGGCTAGTTCGACAGATGGTTACTTGATAGAAAATGGAAGTCTCTATCTGCAAATCAGCTCAGCTTTTTATCCCATTTTGAGCCTCTTGTTGATTTATCGCAATTGCTTGCAGGGCTTGGGGCAAAAGATCCTTCCTCTGGTTTCTAGCTTTATCGAACTAATCGGGAAAATTGCTTTTGTGATCTTGATTATCCCTTGGGCAGGCTATAAGGGAGTTATCCTTTGCGAACCCCTCATCTGGGTTGCCATGACCATCCAACTGTATTTCTCACTGTTTCGTCACCCCTTGATAAAAGAAGGCAAGGCCATCTTGGCAACCAAAGTGCTCTCCTAGCTGTATTTGCTGAATAAAATCCATTTCCTCTAGTGAAAATCGAAAAAAACTTGTGCTGTCATCTTTAGTTTGGTCTTGAAAATAGTTTAATATACTTTTGACTTCTTTTATATGATATAATGTATTTATTAAAAGGACATATAGAGACTGTAAAAATATACTTTTGAAAAGCTTTTTAGTCTGGGGTGTTATTGTAGATAGAATGCAGACCTTGTCAGTCCTATTTACAGTGTCAAAATAGTGCGTTTTGAAGTTCTATCTACAAGCCTAATCGTGACTAGGATTGTCTTCTTTGTAAGGTAGAAATAAAGGAGTTTCTGGTTCTGGATTGTAAAAAATAAGTTGTTTTAATTGATAAGGAGTAGAATATGGAAATTGATGTGAGTAAATTAAGAACAGATTTGCCTCAAGTCGGCGTGCAACCATATAGGCAAGTTCATGCCCATTCCACAGGCAACCGTAACTCAACGGTGCAAAATGAGGCTGACTACCATTACAGAAAAGATCCTGAATTGGGCTTCTTTTCTCATGTAGTCGGTAATGGTCGTGTTATGCAGGTAGGACCTGTTGATAATGGTGCCTGGGACGTTGGGGGCGGTTGGAATGCAGAAGGTTATGCACAAGTTGAACTGATTGAAAGCCATGAATCAAAAGAAGAGTTTCTGATTGACTATCGTCTCTATATCGAACTCTTGCGCAATCTAGCGGATGAAGCTGGTATACCGAAAACACTTGATACAGACGACTTGGCAGGTATCAAGACACACGAATATTGCACCAATAACCAACCTGACAACAACTCAGATCACATTGACCCCTATCCTTATCTTGCCAAATGGGGTATTAGCCGTGAGCAGTTTAAGCAGGATATTGAAAACGGCTTGACGATTGAAGCAGGATGGCAACAGAACGATACTGGCACCTGGTATGTACACTCAGACGGCTCTTATCCAAAAGATAAGTTTGAGAAAGTCAATGGTACCTGGTATTACTTTGACGGTTCAGGATATATGCTTGCAGACCGCTGGAAGAAGCACACAGACGGCAACTGGTACTGGTTTGACCAGTCAGGCGAAATGGCGACAGGCTGGAAGAAAATCGCTGAGAAGTGGTACTATTTCGATGGAGAAGGTGCTATGAAAACAGGCTGGATCAAATACAAGGAGACTTGGTACTATCTTGATAGTCAAAATGGGGACATGGTTTCTAATGCCTTTGTCAAATCAAATGATGGATGGTATTACCTTAAAGAAGATGGTACGATAGCAGAAAAACCAGAATTTACAGTCGAGCCTGAAGGCTTGATAACAGTAAAATAATAATGGAATGTCTTTCAAATCAGAACAGCGCATATTATTAGGTCTTGAAAAAGCTTAATAGTATGCGTTTTCTTGTGGAGATATTTCCTTCAATTTTTGCTATTATATTAAATAAAAATCAAAAAGCAAACTAGAAAGCTATGCTCAAATAAAATCTAAATTTGACAATGTAAACCGAGTCGGATAGCTTTAAGTACTGTTTTGAGGTTGAAGATACGATTTTTGATAGGAACTCATCAAATAGGTTTAATATCATCACTTTTGGATTTTTAAGCAACATCAATAAATTGCTTTCTTGTTTTGTCATAATTTTTTTATTTAAAAAATTGACTTTATGACAAGGGTGTGCTATTCTTTTTATGAGAGGTGTATGAATATGATAAATGTATGTGATGTTGGAAAAAGAATAAAAGAACTTAGAATATCTTCAAATCTTACTCAAGATAAGATTGCTGAATATTTGTCTTTGAATCAAAGCATGATTGCCAAAATGGAAAAAGGTGAAAGGAATATCACGTCGGATGTTATTGAGAAACTATCTGCCCTGTTTTGCTGTACGGTTGACTATCTTTTGTTTGGCGAACAAGCTGAACAACAGTGTGTCATATCGTTTAGAAAAAATAAAATAGTAGACCAAGATCTTAAAGTTTTAGCGAAAATCAATAAAATTGTATTGAATCAATTTGAGATAGATCAGCTATTGGAGACAAAATAAATGATTGATAAAATGGATTTAAGTAATAAAGCTTCAAATCTTAGAAAAAAGTTGGGAGCTGATGGTGAAGCGCCGATAGATATTTTTAAATTGGTACAAAAGATAGAAAATTTGACGCTGGTATTTTATGGACTCGGAAAGAATATTAGCGGAGTCTGTTATAAAGGAACTCAGTCCAGTCTCATTGTAATCAATTCAGACATGTCATTAGGAAGGCAAAGATTTTCTTTAGCACATGAACTGTATCATCTTTATTATGATGAGGTGAAGAAGAGTTCAGTCAGTTTTATTTTGATTGGTGAAGGAGATGAAACTGAAAGAAAAGCGGATCAGTTTGCTTCTTATTTTTTAATTTCCCCATCTTCACTGTATAGGATGGTTGAGGAAATAAGAGAAAATGCCAATAGAACTCATCTTGAAGTAGAAGATATTATAAAATTAGGTCAGTTTTATGGTATCAGTCATAAAGCTATGTTATATAGATTGCGGAATGATGGATACCTTGATGCAGAAGAAATTAAAAATATGGATATTAGTGTTATAGAGACAGCTTCAAGATTAGGCTATGATACAAGTTTATATCGTCCTTTGTCAGAAAGTAAAAAGGAAATGGTATTAGGATACTATATTAAATCGACTGAACAACTTTTAGAAAATAACAGAATTTCGCAAGGGAAGTATGAGGAACTGCTATTAGATGCTTTCAGATATGATATTGTATATGGGCTAGATGAAGAGGGGGAGTTGTCGTTTGACTAGTCGTGTATTTATTGATACAGATTGTATTTCAGCATTTTTATGGGTTGGCACTGAACATCTTTTAGAAAAGCTCTATTCGGGTAAAATTGTTATTCCACAAGAGGTGTATGATGAAATCAATATACCTACAATTCCCCATTTAAAATCTAGGATAGACCAGTTAGTAGCTAAGGGTTCAGCTGAGATTGTGAGTATAGACATTGGAACTGAGGAATACGCATTATATAGAAATTTAACAAGAAATCATGATAGTAACAAGGTTATTGGTAAGGGAGAAGCGGCTTCTATTTCCTTAGCGAAAAAGCATAATGGGATATTAGGAAGTAATAACCTAAGAGATGTTCAACCATATGTAGAAGAATTTTCTTTAGAACATATGACAACAGGAGATATACTGGTTGAAGCGTTTAAAGCGCAATTTATTACTGAACAAGAGGGCAATCATATCTGGAATAATATGCTTAAAAAGAGAAGGAAAATTGGGGCGGCTTCTTTTTCAGACTATCTTCGTGGAAGTGTTCATTAAACTAGACAAAAATAAATTTGGATAAATCGAACTTACTATTCAGGAGGAATATGAGCAATTCGAAGAAGAAAAGTGTCAAATTGAGCCTATAAGAGTAGAAATGACCTGCATAGGGGATGAGAGAAAAGTTCTCCTTGAAGTTTCCCTGAACTATCAGTCGCATATCAAACGATATGCAGGGTGATGTGAGAGGGGATAGCGAGTAGTTTTTGGTTATTTTATCAAAAAAACTTGTATTTTATCATACTGAATGATAAAATACAAGAAAAATAGTAGAATAAAGGAAAGCTTTTCTAAAATGTGTATCTCCCCACAGGATTCGTTCTTGTGGGATTTTTTTCGTTAAAGAAAGCGATAAATATTGACTTTTTTAAAGAAAGATGTCATAATTAAGTTGGAAAAAACGTAAAAGTATCACTTTTCTCGTTATCCCGACTCCCAAAACGTCGTTAAACAGCTCGGCAATCCATGGAGACATGGACACATAGTAGTAAGCACGCTATGTGGCTTGGCAGAGCTAAAAACTGTTCCCTTGCGATAAGCCTAATAAGCACAACATAGGGAGTTAGAGAAGCCGACTCTAATCATCCACTTTGGGCAGTAGTGAGAACTGCCCCGTGCTTTTTTTATTTTGAGAAAATATGGAGTTTGTCGTTGAAATTACTTGATTGTATTTTAGATTATCAAGAGAAATTCTATGGAAAAACATGTCAAGTATCAACGAATTATAAGCATTTAGAGACTTTCGAAGTAGATTTTTGCTTGACTGATTTACATCACTTATTTGGCTTGCACAAAATCACACGAGATTATGCTAGTCAAACAATACCTGCTATTCAAGCTGGTGTTTTTATTTTGGAAGAATATAAAAATAATCCCATGTACAACGATGTTATAGAAAGGATATCTTTGTATAGTTTTATCGGTGATATCTTCTATTCTAAGATAACGAGTTGTTGTATCCTAGCCAAAGATTTATCTAAAAACACTATGAAGTTGGACGTCATATTTTTTGAAGATAGAAATAAAAGATCCGCAATTTTAGGTTTGCGAAGAGATAAAAGTGGAGTGTTTAAACCGGTTACTCTACATTTTACAAGCGCTAAGAAATATGCTAAAGTTCGTAAAACAGATGTGAAAGAAATTAAATGGTTATAAAAAAAACTTTTCGCAGGCTTCGGCTTGCGTTTTTTTGTTTGATAAAATTAAAAAAATGTGCAAAAATAAGTAGAATTGAAAACAGGAAAAAACACCTCCTTTCGATTCGCCAAGCCTCTTCGCAAGGCAATGAGGGGGCGGAGAGACGCGCTCGTCAACAGAAGTATCTCATTGGAAATGTTGCTCACTTTTTTAGTGAGCTTTTTATTTAAGGAATAGGAATGAAAAATAAGAAGTTAAAATTATACTCAATGAAAATCTCTTCAAACCACGTCAGCGTCGCCTTGCAGTCTGTATCTTACTGACCAAGCTATGATGGACTTAAATAGGTGATTTGGAGCGTCCTAGTGGCTAGGAAATGCTGATCATAGTCCTTTGCTGAGGATAGGGTGTAACACTCAACTGTTGACCTAATTGATAGGAAGGGAATTACTATAAAATACTCAGGTTTCCATCATATTTCTTGAAACGATTGTGTAATTAAAATGTAACAATATTGTAATATTGGCGCAAAAAGGTGTTGTACATATATAAATGTAGTATAACTGTTTCGCTATTTGTTAAAAAACAGGCTGTATCAAAAGGTTTTATATGTCTGTGCATATATATATATATATATATATATATATATATATAATGTCGCTTTTTTCTTGCATTTCCTGACTCTATACTATCAGCGATGGGGTTGATTTGTATGTCAGAAGTGTTACTATATAATTGATATATTATCGTCTGTTGGCTTTTTGCGCGCTTTCTAAGCTTGGGGAAGCTCTCAGACGAGGAAAGGATTCACTTATGTTCAAGAAAAAGAATGATGGTAATGGAGAGAAAATTTTCCGTTATTCCATTCGTAAATACCATTTTGGGGCTGCTAGCGTTGCGGTTGCGGCTCTGATGTTCTTTGCAAATGGGGTGCAAGCGCAGGCACCGGCAGTATCTTCGGCAACAGCCAGTGATGTAGTTGCTGGATCTGCTGGAACACCAGATAAGGATAAGCAGGAGTCAGATGGGGAAGAGCCAGAGAAGGTCTCTCAGACTGAACCGTCGGCTGAGCTCCAGTCTACAGGGGAGTCAAACTCTCCAGAGACTAAAGCCGAGGACGCTAGTAAGGGGCAGGAAACAGATGCCCTTGCTCCTACCAAACCAGAGACGAAGCCAGCTGCTCAAGAAACTTCTCAATCAGAGAGAGAAAAAGAGCAAGACCAGCCCACATCTACCACTAAAACGACAGAAGCTAAATCACTCCAAGGCACTCTGCAAACTTTGTTGGCAAATCTAACGCTAGACTCCATGAAAGCGCTCCACGATGAAGTGGAATCGCGTCTAGCAGCAGCTAAGGCAGTTTTGGACGACCCAAATGCGACGCAAGCGCAGGTTGATGAGCAAGTAAGACTGATGGAAGAACTGACGAGCCGTGTCAATCAAGCCTTGGAGCCATCGCTACCAAAATTGATAGACTTGGGTGAAGCAAGTTCGACAAATAATAAGCTTGTCGAACCAAACGGAACTGCAACTGAGCAAGCAACTGGTGGAAAGCGTCGTAAAAGAGGTGGTTTGAGCCAAGCCACACCAGCTGTAGATCAGGCGAATCCAGAAACTGTAGGTAACTCAGAAAAAACTGAATCTAGTGAAAAGCCTAGTCGACAAGAACTCCCAACCTACACTAATACGACAGACGGTGAAAACGGCGTCTATGGACTAAAAAAGGAATTGGAGGATATTACCAAGGAGCTTCGACAGTACGGAGCGTCGGAAGATAAAATCCAAGCAGCAAAAGCAGCAGCTGATAAGTTTAATGAAGCCTTTTCTAAAGGTGATACCATTAGCCAAGAAGATTTTGCCGCTGCCCTAGTCGACCTGAAAAAATCCCGAGACCTCATCGAAGGAGTGCTGGAAGAAAAATATGGAGAAGAGACTACAGCTGGAGGAGTAACCCTGCAACCACGTGATGGTGGCTACTCTGACTTTCGTAGTGCTAACTATAGTGGAAGGTCTGCAAGAGCTGCAAGAGCTGCCGAAAACTACTCTGAGGACTTTAAACGCGCTAGAGAAAGTTACTTTGAAAGGTCAGGCGATAAGGGAAAATCTCCTTATGATAAGTATACCTATGTATTCTTCTCAGACAGACGTCCAAGAAATGAAGCGACGGCACCTGTATTAGAGGCTGAAAGGTATATTAAAGCTACGGTGACATCAACAAGGGATGGTTTCCATTGGGTGTTTGAGGTTAATGGAGGGCATAGGATGATGCCTGGGAATACTCAGGTCTGGTTTACTATTCCTTCGGGTCAAACGTTCAAACGTAATTCAGATGGTTTGACCATAACAGAAAAAAGTGGAGGAAGTACATCTACGTCTCCAAATAGTAGTAGCATTTTAAATCTACTACAGCAACCCAGAGCACAATTTGGTAGGGTTACTAAAGGAACTCCTCAGTCTAGTGGTGTTAATAATAGATTCGGATTAGATCCAATGCCTAGTGGGAGTTTAAATGATCTGGCTAGGAGAGGGCCTCGTGGGACTAACCCTTATGAAAGAAGAGCTGAAAGTCGGGAAGATCAGAACATTTCAGATGAAAAGTTCACACAGATTAATTCGAGTTCGGGAGAGTTGTATTACTTTGAATTGCCGAATAGTGATAGAAAATACACGTTTTCATTTGACACTGTTGGGAACAATGATATTAAAAAATTGGACTATGCTGCTGGTTTGAGAGGGAGAGAAGGGAGAGAACTGTTTCTGGTAAACCAATGGCATAGTAGAACATATGTCGAGGCAAAAGGTGATGCCAAGGATGAAATAGAGAAAGCGAGACGAGTAAAAAACGACTCTATTAGCAAGAATAAAAATTTATCCCAAGTGGAGCAAAATGGCGCCACTAGTAAAGTTGATATTTATGCACGGAATGCTACAAGAGAGATTGACAATGCCGACAGCCTTATTAAGGTGGAGGATGCCTTGCAACGGGGATTGGATAATATCAACGGCGTGAACCCAGTCGGAAAAGAGTTGCCGAAACAAGCCCTACAACAAAAAGCTCAAGCTAAGAAAGCGGCGTTGGCAAGAGTCGAACACTTGACTACAGAAGAGTTGAACGAAGCCAATCGCAAAGTTGATGAAGCCTTAAGAAAAGCAGAGGGCGAAGTCGATAAAGCTAAGACACAAACTGCTGTAGATACTGCGAAGACTACTGGTATTGGAGAAATCGATAAGGTTAGTGCAACCGCGACAGCCAACGCCAACGCTAAGCAAGCCCTACAACAAAAAGCTCAAGCTAAGAAAGCGGCGTTGGCAAGAGTCGAACACTTGACTACAGAAGAGTTGAACGAAGCCAATCGCAAAGTTGATGAAGCCTTAAGAAAAGCAGAGGGCGAAGTCGATAAAGCTAAGACACAAACTGCTGTAGATACTGCGAAGACTACTGGTATTGGAGAAATCGATAAGGTTAGTGCAACCGCGACAGCCAACGCCAACGCTAAACAAGCCCTACAACAAAAAGCTCAAGCTAAGAAAGCGGCGTTGGCAAGAGTCGAACACTTGACTACAGAAGAGTTGAACGAAGCCAATCGCAAAGTTGATGAAGCCTTAAGAAAAGCAGAGGGCGAAGTCGATAAAGCTAAGACACAAACTGCTGTAGATACTGCGAAGACTACTGGTATTGGAGAAATCGATAAGGTTAGTGCAACCGCGACAGCCAACGCCAACGCTAAGCAAGCCCTACAACAAAAAGCTCAAGCTAAGAAAGCGGCGTTGGCAAGAGTCGAACACTTGACTACAGAAGAGTTGAACGAAGCCAATCGCAAAGTTGATGAAGCCTTAAGAAAAGCAGAGGGCGAAGTCGATAAAGCTAAGACACAAACTGCTGTAGATACTGCGAAGACTACTGGTATTGGAGAAATCGATAAGGTTAGTGCAACCGCGACAGCCAACGCCAACGCTAAACAAGCCCTACAACAAAAAGCTCAAGCTAAGAAAGCGGCGTTGGCAAGAGTCGAACACTTGACTACAGAAGAGTTGAACGAAGCCAATCGCAAAGTTGATGAAGCCTTAAGAAAAGCAGAGGGCGAAGTCGATAAAGCGAAAGACCAAACTGCTGTAGATACTGCGAAGACTACTGGTATTGGAGAAATCGATAAGGTTAGTGCAACCGCGACAGCCAACGCCAACGCTAAGCAAGAACTGCAAACGAAAGCGCAAGCTAAGAAAGCGGCGTTGGCAAGAGTCGAACACTTGACTACAGAAGAGTTGAACGAAGCCAATCGCAAAGTTGATGAAGCCTTAAGAAAAGCAGAGGGCGAAGTCGATAAAGCGAAAGACCAAACTGCTGTAGATACTGCGAAGACTACTGGTATTGGAGAAATCGATAAGGTTAGTGCAACCGCGACAGCCAACGCCAATGCTAAGCAAGAACTGCAAACGAAAGCGCAAGAGAAGAAAGCGGAGTTGGCGAGAGTCGAACACTTGACTACAGAAGAGTTGAACGAAGCCAATCGCAAAGTTGATGAAGCCTTAAGAAAAGCAGAGGGCGAAGTCGATAAAGCGAAAGACCAAACTGCTGTAGATACTGCGAAGACTACTGGTATTGGAGAAATCGATAAGGTTAGTGCAACCGCGACAGCCAACGCCAATGCTAAGCAAGAACTGCAAACGAAAGCGCAAGAGAAGAAAGCGGAGTTGGCGAGAGTCGAACACTTGACTACAGAAGAGTTGAACGAAGCCAATCGCAAAGTTGATGAAGCCTTAAGAAAAGCAGAGGGCGAAGTCGATAAAGCGAAAGACCAAACTGCTGTAGATACTGCGAAGACTACTGGTATTGGAGAAATCGATAAGGTTAGTGCAACCGCGACAGCCAACGCCAACGCTAAGCAAGAACTGCAAACGAAAGCGCAAGAGAAGAAAGCGGAGTTGGCGAGAGTCGAACACTTGACTACAGAAGAGTTGAACGAAGCCAATCGCAAAGTTGATGAAGCCTTAAGAAAAGCAGAGGGCGAAGTCGATAAAGCGAAAGACCAAACTGCTGTAGATACTGCGAAGACTACTGGTATTGGAGAAATCGATAAGGTTAGTGCAACCGCGACAGCCAACGCCAACGCTAAGCAAGAACTGCAAACGAAAGCGCAAGAGAAGAAAGCGGCGTTGGCGAGAGTCGAACACTTGACTACAGAAGAGTTGAACGAAGCCAATCGCAAAGTTGATGAAGCCTTAAGAAAAGCAGAGGGCGAAGTCGATAAAGCGAAAGACCAAACTGCTGTAGATACTGCGAAGACTACTGGTATTGGAGAAATCGATAAGGTTAGTGCAACCGCGACAGCCAACGCCAACGCTAAGCAAGAACTGCAAACGAAAGCGCAAGAGAAGAAAGCGGAGTTGGCGAGAGTCGAACACTTGACTACAGAAGAGTTGAACGAAGCCAATCGCAAAGTTGATGAAGCCTTAAGAAAAGCAGAGGGCGAAGTCGATAAAGCTAAGACACAAACTGCTGTAGATACTGCGAAGACTACTGGTATTGGAGAAATCGATAAGGTTAGTGCAACCGCGACAGCCAACGCCAATGCTAAGCAAGAACTGCAAACGAAAGCGCAAGAGAAGAAAGCGGAGTTGGCGAGAGTCGAACACTTGACTACAGAAGAGTTGAACGAAGCCAATCGCAAAGTTGATGAAGCCTTAAGAAAAGCAGAGGGCGAAGTCGATAAAGCGAAAGACCAAACTGCTGTAGATACTGCGAAGACTACTGGTATTGGAGAAATCGATAAGGTTAGTGCAACCGCGACAGCCAACGCCAACGCTAAGCAAGAACTGCAAACGAAAGCGCAAGAGAAGAAAGCGGAGTTGGCGAGAGTCGAACACTTGACTACAGAAGAGTTGAACGAAGCCAATCGCAAAGTTGATGAAGCCTTAAGAAAAGCAGAGGGCGAAGTCGATAAAGCGAAAGACCAAACTGCTGTAGATACTGCGAAGACTACTGGTATTGGAGAAATCGATAAGGTTAGTGCAACCGCGACAGCCAACGCCAACGCTAAGCAAGAACTGCAAACGAAAGCGCAAGAGAAGAAAGCGGAGTTGGCGAGAGTCGAACACTTGACTACAGAAGAGTTGAACGAAGCCAATCGCAAAGTTGATGAAGCCTTAAGAAAAGCAGAGGGCGAAGTCGATAAAGCTAAGACACAAACTGCTGTAGATACTGCGAAGACTACTGGTATTGGAGAAATCGATAAGGTTAGTGCAACCGCGACAGCCAACGCCAACGCTAAGCAAGAACTGCAAACGAAAGCGCAAGAGAAGAAAGCGGAGTTGGCGAGAGTCGAACACTTGACTACAGAAGAGTTGAACGAAGCCAATCGCAAAGTTGATGAAGCCTTAAGAAAAGCAGAGGGCGAAGTCGATAAAGCGAAAGACCAAACTGCTGTAGATACTGCGAAGACTACTGGTATTGGAGAAATCGATAAGGTTAGTGCAACCGCGACAGCCAACGCCAACGCTAAGCAAGAACTGCAAACGAAAGCGCAAGCTAAGAAAGCGGCGTTGGCAAGAGTCGAACACTTGACTACAGAAGAGTTGAACGAAGCCAATCGCAAAGTTGATGAAGCCTTAAGAAAAGCAGAGGGCGAAGTCGATAAAGCGAAAGACCAAACTGCTGTAGATACTGCGAAGACTACTGGTATTGGAGAAATCGATAAGGTTAGTGCAACCGCGACAGCCAACGCCAACGCTAAGCAAGAACTGCAAACGAAAGCGCAAGCTAAGAAAGCGGCGTTGGCAAGAGTCGAACACTTGACTACAGAAGAGTTGAACGAAGCCAATCGCAAAGTTGATGAAGCCTTAAGAAAAGCAGAGGGCGAAGTCGATAAAGCGAAAGACCAAACTGCTGTAGATACTGCGAAGACTACTGGTATTGGAGAAATCGATAAGGTTAGTGCAACCGCGACAGCCAACGCCAACGCTAAGCAAGAACTGCAAACGAAAGCGCAAGAGAAGAAAGCGGCGTTGGCGAGAGTCGAACACTTGACTACAGAAGAGTTGAACGAAGCCAATCGCAAAGTTGATGAAGCCTTAAGAAAAGCAGAGGGCGAAGTCGATAAAGCGAAAGACCAAACTGCTGTAGATACTGCGAAGACTACTGGTATTGGAGAAATCGATAAGGTTAGTGCAACCGCGACAGCCAACGCCAACGCTAAGCAAGAACTGCAAACGAAAGCGCAAGAGAAGAAAGCGGCGTTGGCGAGAGTCGAACACTTGACTACAGAAGAGTTGAACGAAGCCAATCGCAAAGTTGATGAAGCCTTAAGAAAAGCAGAGGGCGAAGTCGATAAAGCGAAAGACCAAACTGCTGTAGATACTGCGAAGACTACTGGTATTGGAGAAATCGATAAGGTTAGTGCAACCGCGACAGCCAACGCCAATGCTAAGCAAGAACTGCAAACGAAAGCGCAAGAGAAGAAAGCGGAGTTGGCGAGAGTCGAACACTTGACTACAGAAGAGTTGAACGAAGCCAATCGCAAAGTTGATGAAGCCTTAAGAAAAGCAGAGGGCGAAGTCGATAAAGCTAAGACACAAACTGCTGTAGATACTGCGAAGACTACTGGTATTGGAGAAATCGATAAGGTTAGTGCAACCGCGACAGCCAACGCCAACGCTAAGCAAGAACTGCAAACGAAAGCGCAAGAGAAGAAAGCGGAGTTGGCGAGAGTCGAACACTTGACTACAGAAGAGTTGAACGAAGCCAATCGCAAAGTTGATGAAGCCTTAAGAAAAGCAGAGGGCGAAGTCGATAAAGCGAAAGACCAAACTGCTGTAGATACTGCGAAGACTACTGGTATTGGAGAAATCGATAAGGTTAGTGCAACCGCGACAGCCAACGCCAACGCTAAGCAAGCCCTACAACAAAAAGCTCAAGCTAAGAAAGCGGCGTTGGCAAGAGTCGAACACTTGACTACAGAAGAGTTGAACGAAGCCAATCGCAAAGTTGATGAAGCCTTAAGAAAAGCAGAGGGCGAAGTCGATAAAGCTAAGACACAAACTGCTGTAGATACTGCGAAGACTACTGGTATTGGAGAAATCGATAAGGTTAGTGCAACCGCGACAGCCAACGCCAACGCTAAACAAGCCCTACAACAAAAAGCTCAAGCTAAGAAAGCGGCGTTGGCAAGAGTCGAACACTTGACTACAGAAGAGTTGAACGAAGCCAATCGCAAAGTTGATGAAGCCTTAAGAAAAGCAGAGGGCGAAGTCGATAAAGCGAAAGACCAAACTGCTGTAGATACTGCGAAGACTACTGGTATTGGAGAAATCGATAAGGTTAGTGCAACCGCGACAGCCAACGCCAACGCTAAGCAAGAACTGCAAACGAAAGCGCAAGCTAAGAAAGCGGCGTTGGCAAGAGTCGAACACTTGACTACAGAAGAGTTGAACGAAGCCAATCGCAAAGTTGATGAAGCCTTAAGAAAAGCAGAGGGCGAAGTCGATAAAGCGAAAGACCAAACTGCTGTAGATACTGCGAAGACTACTGGTATTGGAGAAATCGATAAGGTTAGTGCAACCGCGACAGCCAACGCCAATGCTAAGCAAGAACTGCAAACGAAAGCGCAAGAGAAGAAAGCGGAGTTGGCGAGAGTCGAACACTTGACTACAGAAGAGTTGAACGAAGCCAATCGCAAAGTTGATGAAGCCTTAAGAAAAGCAGAGGGCGAAGTCGATAAAGCGAAAGACCAAACTGCTGTAGATACTGCGAAGACTACTGGTATTGGAGAAATCGATAAGGTTAGTGCAACCGCGACAGCCAACGCCAACGCTAAACAAGCCCTACAACAAAAAGCTCAAGCTAAGAAAGCGGCGTTGGCAAGAGTCGAACACTTGACTACAGAAGAGTTGAACGAAGCCAATCGCAAAGTTGATGAAGCCTTAAGAAAAGCAGAGGGCGAAGTCGATAAAGCTAAGACACAAACTGCTGTAGATACTGCGAAGACTACTGGTATTGGAGAAATCGATAAGGTTAGTGCAACCGCGACAGCCAACGCCAATGCTAAGCAAGAACTGCAAACGAAAGCGCAAGAGAAGAAAGCGGCGTTGGCGAGAGTCGAACACTTGACTACAGAAGAGTTGAACGAAGCCAATCGCAAAGTTGATGAAGCCTTAAGAAAAGCAGAGGGCGAAGTCGATAAAGCGAAAGACCAAACTGCTGTAGATACTGCGAAGACTACTGGTATTGGAGAAATCGATAAGGTTAGTGCAACCGCGACAGCCAACGCCAACGCTAAGCAAGAACTGCAAACGAAAGCGCAAGAGAAGAAAGCGGCGTTGGCGAGAGTCGAACACTTGACTACAGAAGAGTTGAACGAAGCCAATCGCAAAGTTGATGAAGCCTTAAGAAAAGCAGAGGGCGAAGTCGATAAAGCGAAAGACCAAACTGCTGTAGATACTGCGAAGACTACTGGTATTGGAGAAATCGATAAGGTTAGTGCAACCGCGACAGCCAACGCCAATGCTAAGCAAGAACTGCAAACGAAAGCGCAAGAGAAGAAAGCGGAGTTGGCGAGAGTCGAACACTTGACTACAGAAGAGTTGAACGAAGCCAATCGCAAAGTTGATGAAGCCTTAAGAAAAGCAGAGGGCGAAGTCGATAAAGCGAAAGACCAAACTGCTGTAGATACTGCGAAGACTACTGGTATTGGAGAAATCGATAAGGTTAGTGCAACCGCGACAGCCAACGCCAACGCTAAGCAAGAACTGCAAACGAAAGCGCAAGAGAAGAAAGCGGAGTTGGCGAGAGTCGAACACTTGACTACAGAAGAGTTGAACGAAGCCAATCGCAAAGTTGATGAAGCCTTAAGAAAAGCAGAGGGCGAAGTCGATAAAGCGAAAGACCAAACTGCTGTAGATACTGCGAAGACTACTGGTATTGGAGAAATCGATAAGGTTAGTGCAACCGCGACAGCCAACGCCAACGCTAAGCAAGAACTGCAAACGAAAGCGCAAGAGAAGAAAGCGGCGTTGGCGAGAGTCGAACACTTGACTACAGAAGAGTTGAACGAAGCCAATCGCAAAGTTGATGAAGCCTTAAGAAAAGCAGAGGGCGAAGTCGATAAAGCTAAGACACAAACTGCTGTAGATACTGCGAAGACTACTGGTATTGGAGAAATCGATAAGGTTAGTGCAACCGCGACAGCCAACGCCAATGCTAAGCAAGAACTGCAAACGAAAGCGCAAGAGAAGAAAGCGGAGTTGGCGAGAGTCGAACACTTGACTACAGAAGAGTTGAACGAAGCCAATCGCAAAGTTGATGAAGCCTTAAGAAAAGCAGAGGGCGAAGTCGATAAAGCGAAAGACCAAACTGCTGTAGATACTGCGAAGACTACTGGTATTGGAGAAATCGATAAGGTTAGTGCAACCGCGACAGCCAACGCCAATGCTAAGCAAGAACTGCAAACGAAAGCGCAAGAGAAGAAAGCGGAGTTGGCGAGAGTCGAACACTTGACTACAGAAGAGTTGAACGAAGCCAATCGCAAAGTTGATGAAGCCTTAAGAAAAGCAGAGGGCGAAGTCGATAAAGCGAAAGACCAAACTGCTGTAGATACTGCGAAGACTACTGGTATTGGAGAAATCGATAAGGTTAGTGCAACCGCGACAGCCAACGCCAACGCTAAGCAAGAACTGCAAACGAAAGCGCAAGAGAAGAAAGCGGAGTTGGCGAGAGTCGAACACTTGACTACAGAAGAGTTGAACGAAGCCAATCGCAAAGTTGATGAAGCCTTAAGAAAAGCAGAGGGCGAAGTCGATAAAGCGAAAGACCAAACTGCTGTAGATACTGCGAAGACTACTGGTATTGGAGAAATCGATAAGGTTAGTGCAACCGCGACAGCCAACGCCAACGCTAAGCAAGAACTGCAAACGAAAGCGCAAGAGAAGAAAGCGGAGTTGGCGAGAGTCGAACACTTGACTACAGAAGAGTTGAACGAAGCCAATCGCAAAGTTGATGAAGCCTTAAGAAAAGCAGAGGGCGAAGTCGATAAAGCGAAAGACCAAACTGCTGTAGATACTGCGAAGACTACTGGTATTGGAGAAATCAGTAAGGTCAGTGCCACAGCAAGCGCCAACAATGGTGGCAACACTAATAACGGTGGCAACACCAACAATGGTGGCAACACTAACAATGGTGGCAACACTAATAACGGTGGCAACACCAACACCGGTGGCAACACTAACAATGGTGGTAACACTAATAACGGTGGCAACACTAACAATGGTGGTAACACTAATAACGGTGGCAACACTAATAACGGTGGCAACACTAACAATGGTGGTAACACCAACACCGGTGGTAACACTAACAATGGTGGTAACACCAACACCGATGGTAACACTAACAATGGTGGTAACACTAACAACGGTGGTAACACCAACAACGATGGCAACACTAACACCAGTGTGACACTACCAGCCCGTAGCCGTAGAAGTGTGGCTTTCTCTGGAGGCGCACAGTCTAGTCAAGCTGAAACTGTTGATAAATCAGTCTTAAGAGATTTGATTCAAGACTTGGAAACTCGTTTGAAAGACTTGGATGGTATTGATCAATCTGCCATCGACGCTGCGAAGGTCATTCTCGGAGAAGGTCAAGCAGCCCTTAGAAATGCTGACTTGACAGAGGCAGGTTTGAAAGAGATGACTGCCAAGGTTAAAGAAGCTCTCGAATCCTTGAAAGGCAAGCAAACGACTAAGGATGAAGAAACGAAAGAAACAAGCAAAGAGCAAGGTCATCTTCCATATGGTACGATGATTACTAGCCTGCTCGCCCTTCTTGGTCTCCTTCTCTTCCTCATCGCTCGTCGTAAGAAAGAGTCAGAACTCAAGAAATTGACCAAGGAATTGACTAAGGTTCTGCAAGAAAGCGACCTTACAAATGTAGATGCGAAAGTTCTCGATAAAGCACGAGAAGCTCTCGCTCAAGCAGTTGCCTTCCTAGCCAATGAGAAAGAGTCTGACCACACAGAAGATGAGTTGATTGAGAAACTCAAAGCTATTCTTGCTCAGTTAAGATAAGCAAAGTTTAGACGAGTCGGAAACTAGCTAGAATAGTGATTGATAGAATGTTGGAAAAACTCAATTTGAGGTGAACATTCAGAAAATCTTTCTCTGATAAAACGCATAATATCAAGCTTTTTAAGGCAAGGTATTATGCGCTTTTATCATTTTGAAACTTTTTGTTCTATCCTATTTGTGATATTTTTCCCTTATTTCATAAACATTTCATATTTGGGTTTTATAATAAGTTATAGTCCAGTTTTTACTATACTTTGATATTCAAATATGTTATACTATGATTATCAAAGTAAATGAAAGGGGTTACGAACATGACGCCAGAAGAAATGTACCTGACAGATCGATTGGATGTACAGATAGCTTATTTTTTAAAGAAAAGTGTTCAACATCGTAGACGCTATAAGGTATTAAAAATAACAGAAATCGTGGCAGGTTTTCTCATAGCGGTCTTTTGTGCTATTCCTATGCCAGGTGATCGCTACCGTTTGATTTCGGTTGCCTTGTCCAGTCTAGGCTTGCTGTGTGAGGGGATTCTCAATTTGTATAATGCCAAGGAACACTGGATTTCTTACCAAAAAACTGCGCAACTCCTGGAGAGAGAAAAATTCCTCTATCAATGCCAAACAGAGAAATATGCAGGAAAAACCAAGGCTTTTGCCCTATTTGTCAAGACATGCGAAGGTCTTATCTCAGAGGAAATCAACCAGTGGGAAAGTATCCAGTCAAAAGAAGTGGCAGCTAGTGCAGATGCTCCAGAGAAAAAAGAGTAGGAGGTGGAGGAAATGTATCAATCCAGCTACCTATTGCCCTTGCTCTGGTTGAAAAAAGAAGCCGATAAGGAAAAGATGAGCGCGACTCAGTGCCAGATATTTTTCTTTTACTATCAAATGTTTGAACTCTTATTTGCTAGAGAAAGCGACTTGAGAGACTTATGTCTGGGAAGGCAAGGTTTTTATTTCTCGCAGTTAGAGAAAGATTTGCTTTCTGGAGTTTCCCACTTTCTAAAAAACTTGGAGGGAAAAGGGACTCTCAAGGCTAATCAAGAAGTATCAGCTCGCAAAGCCCTTTTTCTAGCCTTGACAACTAGCCAGTCAGATTGGCAAGCTTTGGCTCCTGTTTTTGATTTTTATCAGACTGTAGGGAGACTTGAACATCCTTCTCTCTTGAGTTCTCAGGACAGACAAGATCTGATGTGGATTTACCAGTCAGCTTTGGAGAAGGATTATAGTGTCAAGGTAATTGGCGACAAGCATTTTGTATTGAAGAGACAAGATGCTACTAAATTGACAGGGCGCCAAACTCAAACTTTGGAAATTCTGAGTCAATCAGAAGACTTGGTCAATCCTGTCTATGTTACATTAGGAGAAAAGGGGGTGCTCTTGCTTGATTAAGAGAGGAGATGTTGTAGCTCTTTATTTGCCTTTTCCAAGTATTAGTAGCGATTTGGCTGTGAAGAATCATATGTATATTTGTATTGACAACAGCATGACTAAAAACAAAGAGTTGGTTAAAAATCAGACCTTCAAACCAGCTCTCTTGACCAGACGTTTGGTCAAGAACTTTATGATAGAAGAGCCGGATTTAGCTCGTAATCCTTTTACAAGACCAACCTTGATTGACTTAGATAAGGTATTTATGTTGGATAATACGGTCATTCCGACTTCTTATCTAGCCAGACGGCGACGCAATGTCTCAGAAGAATTGTACGAGGAAATTTTGGATCACTTAGTCCAACCACGGCTGATTTCGCTGAACAAGTCTGAGTTTATGCAACTCAATCCAGGAACTTATTAGGAGGTAGAAGATGACAAATAAAGCAGTAAATGACTTTATACTAGCTATGGATTACGATAAAAAGAAACTCTTGACCCATCAGGGAGAGAGTATTGAAAATCGTTTCATCAAAGAGGGGAATCAGTTACCCGATGAGTTTGTTGTTATCGAAAGAAAGAAGCGGAGCTTGTCGACAAACACAAGTGATATTTCCGTGACAGCTACCAACGACAGTCGCCTCTATCCTGGAGCGCTTCTCGTAGTGGATGAGACCTTGTTGGAGAATAATCCCACTCTTCTTGCGGTCGATCGTGCTCCGATGACTTATAGTATTGATTTGCCTGGTTTGGCAAGTAGTGATAGCTTTCTCCAAGTAGAAGATCCCAGCAATTCAAGTGTTCGCGGAGCGGTAAACGATTTGTTGGCCAAGTGGCATCAAGATTATGGTCAGGTCAATAATGTCCCAGCTAGAATGCAGTATGAAAAAATCACGGCTCACAGCATGGAACAACTCAAGGTCAAGTTTGGTTCTGACTTTGAAAAGACAGGGAATTCTCTTGATATTGATTTTAATTCTGTCCATTCGGGCGAAAAGCAGATTCAGATTGTCAATTTTAAGCAGATTTATTATACAGTCAGCGTAGATGCTGTTAAAAATCCAGGAGATGTGTTTCAAGATACTGTAACGGTAGAGGATTTAAGGCAGAGAGGAATTTCTGCAGAGCGTCCTTTGGTCTATATTTCGAGTGTTGCTTATGGGCGTCAGGTCTATCTCAAGTTGGAAACCACGAGTAAGAGTGATGAAGTAGAGGCTGCTTTTGAAGCTTTGATAAAAGGAGTCAAGGTGGCTCCTCAGACAGAGTGGAAGCAGATTTTGGACAATACAGAAGTGAAGGCAGTTATTTTAGGGGGCGACCCAAGTTCGGGTGCCCGAGTTGTAACAGGCAAGGTGGATATGGTAGAGGACTTGATTCAAGAAGGCAGTCGCTTTACAGCCGATCATCCAGGTTTGCCGATTTCCTATACAACTTCTTTTTTACGGGACAATGTAGTTGCGACCTTTCAAAACAGTACAGACTATGTTGAGACTAAGGTGACAGCTTACAGAAATGGAGATTTACTCTTGGATCATAGCGGTGCCTATGTTGCCCAATATTACATTACTTGGGATGAATTATCCTATGATTATCAAGGTAAAGAAGTCTTGACTCCTAAGGCTTGGAACAGAAATGGGCAGGATTTGACGGCTCATTTTACCACTAGTATTCCTTTAAAAGGGAATGTTCGCAATCTCTCTGTCAAAATTAGAGAGTGTACCGGACTTGCCTGGGAATGGTGGCGTACGGTTTATGAAAAAACTGATTTGCCACTAGTACGTAAGCGGACGATTTCTATTTGGGGAACGACTCTTTATCCTCAGGTAGAGGATAAGGTAGAAAATGACTAGGCTCGTGATTTTAAAATGAGTCTATCAAACAGTGGCTGTAAGAAAAAGTAAAAAGGGTAGTAAAACTCCTTGCTATACAGGGATTAGCTACCTTTTGCTTGTTTTAGAAGTGCCGTTGTACTAGTCTAACTTCAGTATTATGTAAAATCAAAAAGAACATAAATTTATGTTTCAGGAACATATAAATTATGGTTTTGTTTAGAAACTCTTCTATTGATTTCTTAGAATACAATAGCACCTATAAGAACTGTTGAATTTCAAAGTATTTACTTGAACTATGATACGTCTGGAGTAGACTGTCAACAAAAGGTGCAGTAGGATTGTTTTTGTCGCTTATATCTATAAACTCAAAACAGTAGCTTGAGCTGACTTTGTCAAACTTGGCTGAAACTTTCTATTTGCAGATAATGGTCTAGTTTGTTTTTTGAATGTTGATAAGGATGGAAAGGCAAGGAAATCTTGGCAACAAAAGTGTCATCCTAGCTCGATTTGCTGAATAAAATCTCTTTCCTCTAGTGAAAATCGAAAAAACTTGTGTTATAATAAGAAAGATTAAAATGTGAAAAAAAGGAGATTCCTAATGGGACGTAAATGGGCCAATATCGTAGCCAAGAAAACGGCTAAAGATGGAGCTAACTCTAAAGTATATGCAAAATTTGGTGTAGAAATCTATGTAGCAGCTAAAAAAGGTGATCCAGATCCAGAATCAAACTCAGCCTTGAAATTCGTTATCGACCGTGCTAAACAAGCCCAAGTGCCAAAACACGTTATCGATAAAGCGATTGATAAAGCAAAAGGAAATACAGATGAAACCTTTACAGAAGGACGTTACGAAGGTTTTGGACCAAATGGTTCTATGCTGATCGTGGATACTTTGACTTCAAATGTCAACCGTACAGCGGCTAATGTCCGTGCAGCCTTTGGTAAAAATGGCGGAAACATGGGTGCTTCAGGTTCGGTTTCATACCTCTTTGACAACAAGGGAGTTATCGTATTTGCAGGTGAAGATGCGGACGCAGTCTTTGAGCAATTGCTAGAAGCAGACGTTGATGTGGACGATGTAGAAGCAGAAGAAGGTGCAATCACAGTTTACACAGCGCCAACTGACCTTCACAAGGCTATCGTTGCCCTCCGTGAGTCAGGTATTGAAGAATTCCAAGTGACTGAATTGGAAATGATTCCTCAGTCAGAAGTGGAATTGTCAGGCGATGACCTTGAAACCTTTGAAAAACTTTACAGTGTCCTTGAAGACGACGAAGACGTACAAAAAATCTACACAAATGTAGACGGGTTCTAATTTAACCTAGAGAACATAATCCTAAGTGAAAAAATCACTTGGGATTTTTTGGATCAAGAAAATAGTTCTCTAGGAAACTTTTTCTTGACATCTCTTTTCAAAGTGGTAAAATAGTTCTCATGAAAACTTATTTAGTTCCTAGGAGAACTAAATGCAATGGTTAGAAAGGAGTTAGTATGGATAAACCGATGTTAGTCTTTAAGCGTTTTGGTCATCAGATTCACCTGATGGTGCAAAAGGAAGCCAAACGTTGTGGTATTGAATTTATGGGTGGGCCTCAAGGTCAGGTTGTGCGTTTTTTGGATAATCGTGAGAAAAACCAAGACTTGGTCTTGATTAAAAATATAGAGCAGGAACTCAATATTACCAAGTCTGTTGCTAGTAATTTGGTCAAGCGTATGGTGCAAAATGGTTTGGTGGAATTGGAGTCGAGTCCTAGAGATAAGCGGGCAAAATTTGTTTGTTTGACGGACAAAGCACGTTCTCAAATGAAGCAGGTTAAGGCTTTTTTTGAACGAATAGACAAGCAGTTGATGGAAGACATTGATGAAGATGAATTACTGATTTTTGAGAAAGTGCTCGGTCAACTACAGGAAAATATCAAGAGAATAGGAGGAGAGAATGAAGAAATTAGCCAAAAGAATTAGTAGAAAAGAATGGGAGATGATTTTACTTGCCATTCTCTTTACTTGCTTTTCGGTCTATCTGGAGTTGGAAGTGCCGACCTATATCTCGAAAATTACGGATTTGCTAGGTAGTCAAGGAACTAATTTAGATGAGTTGTGGCAGCCGGCGAGCATGATGGTGGGAATGTCCTTTCTTGCCTTCTTGTCCGTAGTTGCAGTTGGATTTTTTGCATCCCGAGTGGCGGCTTCTTATACTAGTAGGCTGAGAAGTGATATTTTTAACCGAGTTTTAGACTACTCGCAGACAGAGATTAAGAAATTCTCTATTCCCAGTCTTTTAACTCGTACTACCAATGACATTACTCAAGTTCAAATGTTGATTACCATGGGTTTGCAAGTGGTTACGCGTGGTCCAATTATGGCTATCTGGGCTATCGGGAAGATTTTAGGTCATTCAGAATACTGGCTCTGGGCCGTACTTGTGGCAGTGATTGTCAATGTTTTGATGACGACCGTTTTGATGACGCTAGCCTTTCCAAAACAGTCCTTGATTCAGGGGCTGACAGACAAACTGAACAGTATCACTCGTGAGAGTTTAACAGGTATTCGTGTCGTTCGCGCCTACAATGCTGAAGAATACCAAAATGAAAAATTTGCATCAGTAAATGATGAATTGACACGCTTGAATTTGTTTGTCAACCGTCTTATGGCTATTTTGAACCCTATCATGATGGGGATTTCAAGTGGTTTGAGTGTGGCGATTTACTGGATTGGGGCCTATGTGATTAACGACGCTGCTCCAATAGCGCGTCTGCCTCTCTTTAGTGACATGATTGTTTTCATGTCTTATGCTATGCAGGTTGTCATGGGCTTCCTTCTCATGGGAGCACTCTTCATCGTTCTTCCCCGAACTATGGTCTCTGCCAAGCGGATCAACCAGGTTTTAGATTTACATTCTTCTATCCAAAACCCTGCTCAAGTGCAGCTGGCTGATGAAAACCTCAAAGGTCAGGTCGAGTTTAAGGATGTGACCTTCCGCTATGCGGCAAATTCGGAGGCGGTTATTGAGCATGTTAGCTTTAAAGCAGAAGCTGGTCAAACAGTGGCCTTTATTGGGTCAACAGGTTCTGGTAAATCAACTCTGGTCAATCTGATTCCACGATTCTACGACGTGTCAGAAGGAGAAATTCTGGTGGACGGTGTCAATGTTCAAGACTATGCCTTAGAAGATTTGCGCAACAAGGTTGGTTATATTCCTCAGAAAGCGGTTCTCTTTTCAGGTGATGTTAAGGGCAATTTGGACTTTGGACAGAGTCAAGAAACACCACTTAGTGAACAAGCTATGTGGCAAGCCTTAGAATTGGCCCAGTCTAAGAACTTTATCGAAGATAAGGAAGCGGGCTTAGCGTCAGAAGTGGCCCAAGGAGGAACCAACTTCTCAGGTGGTCAAAGACAGCGTCTAGCAATTGCGCGTGCCTTAGCTCGGAAGCCAGAAATCCTCATCTTTGATGACTCCTTCTCAGCCTTGGACTACAAGACAGACCGTGTCCTACGCCAAGAGTTAGCAGAGAAAACTAAGTCTATGACCAAGCTTATCGTCGCACAGCGTATTTCAACGATTATGGACGCAGATTTGATTTTGGTCTTGGATCAAGGAAAAGTCGTGGGGCAAGGCACCCACAAGGAACTTCTAGCTAATAATGAAGTTTACCAAGAAATTGCCTATTCACAACTATCGAAGGAGGAATTGGAACATGGAAAATAAGAAAATGTCTCTCTGGAAACAGAGTAAACCCTATCTTGCGGGCCTCCAGTTTGCCCTTCTGATTGCCTTTCTAGCAACAATCGTATCCAATATCATTACTGTATATGGTCCAACCCGCATCAAGGAAATGACTAATATTATTGCCAGTGGTCTGGAAACAAGTGTGGATGTCGCGGCAGTTGCAGCTATTGGTGGTTTTTTGGCCGCGATTTATGTGATTGGACTCCTATCAAATTATTTGCAGGCCTTTCTGTTTACAACAGCTATTCAACGATTTTCAGAGCGTTTGAGAAGAGCGATTGCAGAGAAAATCAATAGCCTACCATTGGGATATTTTGATGGACACTCTCAGGGGGATACTTTGTCTCGTGTAACCAATGATGTTGATACTGCAGCCCAGTCCCTTAATCAAAGTCTGGGAACAGTTCTTTCATCTAGTTTATTGGTCTTGGCAGTCTTGGTAACCATGTTTGGGATGAACTGGATTTTAGCCTTGGTGACGGTTGTTTCAACTCTTGTTGGCTTTGCTTTCGTGTCTGTCTTTATGGGCAAATCCCAGGGCTTCTTTAAGAGTCAGCAACAGGATTTGGCAGCTGTCAATGGTTATGTGGAGGAAATGTACTCTGGCCATAATGTGGTGACCAGTTACAATGCTATCGAGAGCACGAAAGAAGAGTTTGCGAAATTAAACCATCGTCTGTATGATAGTATCTGGAAATCTCAGTTTATTTCAGGGATTATGATGCCGATTATGATGTTTATTGGGAACTTCAGCTATGCCTTGGTGATTATCGTTGGTGCAGCCTTGGCCTTAAATGGGCACATCAGTATCGGGATTATAGTTGCCTTTATGGCCTACGTTCGTATCTTTTCTCAGCCCCTTTCACAAATTGCCCAAGGGATTACTAGTCTTCAGCAGGCTAGTGCGGCCATGGGACGTGTCTTCGAATTCCTAGCTGAAGAGGAAATGGAAGACGAATCCCATAAAGCAAGACAATTGAGCGATATGAAAGGTCAAGTGGTCTTTGATCGAGTTTCCTTTGGTTACACACCAGAGCGAACTATTATCCATGACTTTTCTGCGACAGCTCATGCAGGTCAAAAGGTTGCCATTGTCGGACCGACCGGAGCTGGGAAGACAACCATTGTCAATCTTTTGATGAAGTTTTATGAGATTGATAAGGGAAGTATCCGCATCGATGGCGTGAATACCAAGGAGATGAAGCGTTCGGAAGTACATGATGCCTTTTCAATGGTCTTGCAAGACACCTGGCTCTTTGAAGGGACCATTCGCGACAATCTCATCTATAACCAAGAGGGTATTAGTGATGAGCGCGTGATCGAAGCCAGCAAGGCTGTAGGGATTCACCACTTTATTATGACCTTACCAGATGGTTACGATACCGTCTTGGATGATACAGTGCCCTTGTCTGTCGGACAAAAACAACTCTTGACCATTGCTCGTGCTTTGCTGAAAGATGCGCCACTCCTAATCCTAGATGAAGCGACTTCTTCTGTTGATACCCGTACAGAGGAATTGATTCAGAAAGCTATGGATTGTTTGATGGAGGGCAGAACTTCCTTTGTCATCGCCCACCGCTTGTCTACTATCCGAAATGCTGATCTTATCCTCGTCATGAAAGATGGCAATATCATCGAGCAAGGCAATCATGATGAGCTAATGGCGCAAGCTGGTTTCTACGCTGACCTCTACAACAGTCAATTTACAGAAGACGAAGCAGAAGAATAAATCGAAAGAAGGCTTGACGGCCTTCTTTTTCTGCACTATACTAGAAGACAAGTGCTTCCCTTCAAGCAATACTCTTCGAAAATCTCTTCAAACCGCGTCAGCTTCGCCTTGTCGTAGGTATGGTTACTGACTTCGTCAGTTCTATCCACAACCTCAAAACAGTGTTTTGAGCTGACTCCGTCAGTCTTATTTACAACCTCAAAGCAGTGCTTTGAGCAGTCTGTGGTTAGCTTCCTAGTTTGCTCTCTGATTTTCATTGAGTATAAAATTTGAGTAAGTGATGAGAAAATATATGAAAAATTATCAAGAATTGTATGACCACATTGCTGGTAACATTGGAAATAAGCCCTTTCTTCTGAGCTTGTTAAGAGCTTTCAATCGGTTTATGACAATAGTTATGCCTATAGTTTATCTGACCTTGTTAGCAATTACCTATTTCCAAGAAGGACTTGGGAAAAAGATATGGATCTACTTGTTTGTTCCTGCGTCAGGTTTTGTGATTTTATCCCTTCTCCGTAAGAAAATCAATGCTCCTAGGCCTTATGAGGAATGGGATATTAAACCCTTGCTTGACAGAGATAGCCCTGGTCAGTCTATGCCCAGTCGTCATGTCTTTTCAGCAACCATTATCTCCATGGCTTGCTTACATGCTAGTTTATCCGTAGGGGTTATCTTGTTGGTCTTTTCAGCTCTACTAGGTCTAGTGAGAGTCTTAGGTGGAGTGTATTTTCTCGAGGATGTAGTGGTTGGCTATATTTGTGCTCTTGTGTGGGGTGTGATTTTCTTTCTATTTTGACCTGTAAGTTAATACTCAATGAAAATCAAAGAGCAAACTAGGAAGCTAGCCGCAAGCTGTACTTGAGTACGGTAAGGCGACGCTGACGTGGTTTGAATTTGATTTTCGAAGAGTATAAGGCGGTCCTAGAACCACTTACGTGCCTAAAGTAACCACTTGCTTTTTTGCTCTTGTTTTCTTATTTTAGCTTTGATATAGTAGAGTCAGAAAGGAGATGGAATGAAGTTACGAATCGAAATTGACAGCAATTTAGAGGAAACTGAAATTGTCATCAAGGCAGCTTCTTTGACAGATGAGATTGCGGATTTGCAGCGTCTCTTGCAAGAGTCCAAGTCTCCTCGGTTGATTTTCTACAAGGGGACGGGTGAATATTATCTGGACTTATCGGAAGTTCTCTTCTTTGAGACGGAAGGTAGCAAGATTTATGCCCATACCCAGAAAGATGCCTACGAGGTTCGGCTTAAACTCTATGAGTTAGAGGCTATCCTTCCTCGCTATTTTAGTCGAGTATCTAAGTCAACTATCGCTAATATTCGGCAAGTCTACTCGGTGGACAAGTCCTTTTCAGGAACGGGCACCATTTCCTTTTATCAGACCCACAAGGAGGTTCATGTGTCACGGCATTACCAATCCCTCCTAAAAGAAAATCTAAGAAACATGAGGTAATAAGATGAAAAAGAAAGCATTTGGTATTGTGTTGCTCATTTTGGCAGCATGGATTTTATTACAGGGACATTATGGTGTTCCATCTTTGGAGACTAAGTATTCTCCCTTCATCTTTATCGCTTTTCTATTGTATAAGGCAATAGAATCTTTCCTTAGACACCATTGGACAAGTGCCACTTTTTTAGCATTAACAGCATTAAATATAGTGAATCTTTTTTATGATTGGATTCAGCTATCTCCTGTTTCACTTATTTTGGCTAGTATTTTAATCGTAATGGGTGTCAGCGCACTCACTCACTCTAACAGAACTTGGAATGGCAAGAAATGGTGGTTCGATGGTGAAAAAACCATTTTTATAGATAAGGAAGTCGCTTTTGGGACTGGGACTTTCTACAAGCAAAACCAAGAATTGGTAGAAGACCAAGTAGAAGTTGGTTTTGGAAATGCCAAGATATATTATGACAATGCAGAGATGTTAGGAGATACTGCAACCCTGAAAGTAGAAGTTGGTTTTGGCAATGCAGTTATCTATGTTCCCCAACACTGGAGAGTTGATTTGAAGGTGGAAACTTTCTGTGGTGTAGCCAAGGCAGATACTTCTCTAGCCCCAACCAGCAAAACCTTGATTATCCGTGGAGATGTGGCTTTTGGGAAATTGGGAGTTGTCTACGTTAAATAAAAAAATCTTCACTTCAATCATCAAAATAGGCGTACTAAGAGTAGGAAATTGATGCCTTGCTCTGATTTCAGTTCTATGGTTGTTAGACTTTTAAAAATGAAATGTTGCCTTTAAAAGTTGTATATTTTTCGATATTTTGGCTCTTACGTTTGATGTATCTATGTCCTACAGCGTGGATGATGTAGTGTCAAATGTTTTAAAAAAATGAATGATATTGGACAGTTTTTTTGGCCTCTAATTGCTCAGGAGCTATGAAAGCAAGCGCTTGGGTTTATGACAAGGGAGAATGGTATTATGTAAGTTCTTCTGGTTCCATGCTAGCGAATGATTGGGTCAAAGACAATGGCAAGTGGTATTATCTGGCTTCATCAGGTAAGATGCTGCGTAATACTTACACACCTGATGGTTACTACGTTGGTAACTCAGGCGCCTGGCAATAGGAATAATACTCTTCGAAAATCTCTTCAAACCACGTCAGCTTCATCCACAACCTCAAAACAGTGTTTTGAGCTGACTTCGTCAGTTCTATCTACAACCTCAAAGCAGTGCTTTGAGCAACCTGCGGCTAGCTTCCTAGTTTGCTCTTTGATTTTCATTGAGTATAAGAAGTCCTTTTCCTTCAAGGAAGAGGCTTTTTACTTGCTTTTCTGCTGCTTCCTCATTTGTCCTAAAGCCTTTTTTGTGTTAAAATGAATGGTATGAAAGCTAAAAAAATGTGGATGGCAGGCTTGGCTCTGTTTGGTATTGGGAGCCTTGCCCTTGCTACGAAAAAAGTTGCAGATGACCATAAGCTCAGGAAGACTCAGGAAGAGTTGACAGCGATTGTGCGAGACCATTTTTCAGACATGGGGGAAATTGCTACCCTCTATGTTCAAGTTTATGAAAGCAGTCTGGAGAGCTTGGTTGGTGGCGTGATTTTTGAGGATGGTCGTCATTATACCTTTGTCTATGAAAATGAAGACCTAGTCTATGAGGAGGAAGTTTTATGATACAACCAGCAAGTTTAGAAGAATTAGCATCCTTAGTAGAAAAAGATGGCAAGAAGGTCTTTCTTTTTGTGGCAGACTGGTGTGGCGATTGTCGTTATATCTATCCTGCCTTACCAGAAATTGAGGAGACCAATCCAGAGTTCACCTTTATTCGTGTGGACCGAGACCAGTATATGGATTTGGCCAAACTCTGGGATGTTTACGGCATTCCTAGCCTTGTTGTTCTAGAAAAGGACAAGGAAATCGGTCGTTTTGTCAATCGCGACCGTAAAAGCAAGCAACAAATTAACGACTTTTTAGCAGGATTGAAATAGGAGAAAAGAGAAACAATGATTTTTACATATAACAAAGAACATGTCGGTGATGTCCTTATGGTCATCGTGAAAAATAGCGGAGATTCCAAACTGGACGTGGAGCGCAAAGGCAAGGTAGCCCGTGTTTTTCTCAAAGATAATGGGGAAACAGTGGCTTGGAATATTTTCGAAGTTTCAAGTTTATTTGAAATTGCAGAGCGCGGCCAAGTCTTTTTGTCAGATGAGCAAGTAGCATGTTTAAACCAAGAGTTGCAGGCAGAAGGATTTACAGAAGAAATTGTCAATGACAAGGAACCTAAGTTTGTTGTTGGTGAGATTGTCGAGATGGTAGCCCATCCAGATAGTGACCACCTCAACATCTGCCAAGTTGCAGTCGCAAGTGATAAGACCGTACAAATCGTTGCAGGAGCTCCCAATGCGCGTGTCGGTCTGAAAACCATTGTGGCTCTTCCTGGAGCTATGATGCCCAAAGGCAACCTCATTTTCCCAGGTGAGCTTCGTGGTGAAAAGAGTTTTGGAATGATGTGCAGTCCTCGTGAATTGCATCTGCCAAATGCTCCGCAAAAACGTGGGGTGCTTGAATTATCAGAAGACCAAGTTGTCGGAACTCCATTTGATCCAGCTAAACACTGGACTGCCTAAGAAGTTGTTAGTATCTGATAGACCAGCTAGAAGGAAATAAGATGGCAAAAAATGTTGTGATTACAGGAGCGACATCAGGTATTGGTGAAGCAATTGCGCGTGCTTATCTGGAGAAGGGTGAGAATGTCGTTCTAACTGGACGACGGATAGACCGATTAGAAACCCTCAAGTCGGAGTTTGCAGAAACTTTTCCAAATCAAACAGTTTGGACTTTTCAACTAGATGTGACGGATATGATCATGGTAAAGATTGTCTGCTCTGATATTCTAGAAACGATAGGTCAGATTGATATTCTGGTCAACAATGCCGGACTGGCTCTAGGTTTAGCACCTTATCAGGACTATGAAGAGTTGGATATGTTGACCATGCTGGATACCAATGTCAAAGGTTTGATGGCAGTTACTCGCTGTTTCTTGCCAGCAATGGTAAAAGCCAATCAAGGACATATCATCAACATGGGGTCAACCGCAGGAATCTACGCCTATGCAGGTGCCGCTGTTTACTCAGCTACCAAGGCAGCAGTTAAGACCTTTTCAGATGGTCTGCGAATTGATACCATTGCAACAGATATCAAGGTGACCACCATTCAGCCTGGAATTGTCGAAACAGATTTTTCTACAGTGCGTTTTCATGGTGACAAAGAGCGAGCTGCGTCCGTTTACCAAGGAATCGAAGCCTTGCAAGCTCAGGATATTGCAGACACAGTAGTCTATGTGACCAGTCAACCTCATCGTGTGCAGATTACAGATATGACTATTATGGCCAATCAACAGGCGACAGGTTTCATGGTTCATAAAAAGTAAAAAATTTGGCTCTTTGTCAACTGTAGTGGGTTGATGAAAAGCTAAGATCTAGAAAGGACAAATTTCGTCCTTTCTTTTTTGATGTTCAGAGCGATAAAAATCCGTTTTTTGAAGTTTTCAAAGTTCCGAAAACCAAAGGCATTTCGTTTGATAAGCTTGATGAGATTATTAGTGGCTTCCAATTTTGCGTTAGAATAGGGTAGTTGAAGAGCGTTGACAATTTTTTCTTTGTCCTTGATAAAGGTTTTAAAAACAGTCTGAAAAAGAGGATGAACCGGCTTAAGATTGTCCTCAATAAGTCCGAAAAATTTCTCTGATTCCTTATTCTGAAAGTGAAAAAGCAAGAGTTGATAGAGATTATAGTGGTGTTTCAAGTCTTCTGAATAGCTCAAAAGCTTGTCAAGAATCTCTTTATTGGTTAAGTGCATACGAAAAGTAGGGCGATAAAATCGCTTATCACTGAGTTTACGACTATCTTGTTGAATGAGCTTCCAGTAACGCTTGATAGCCTTGTATTCATGGGATTTTTGATCGAACTGATTCATGATTTGGACACGCACACGACTCATAGCACGGCTTAAATGTTGTACAATATGGAAACGATCTAGAACGACTTTAGCACATGGAAAAAGCTGTTTAGCTAAGGCATAGTAGGGACTAAACATATCCATAGTAATGATTTTCACTCGACATCGGACGGCTCTATCATATTTAAGAAAGTGATTTCGAATAATAGCTTGTGTTCTTCCCTCAAGAACAGTGATGATATTGAGATTGTCAAAATCTTGCGCAATGAAACTCATCTTTCCCTTGGTAAAGGAGTACTCATCCCAAGACATAGTCTTTGGAAGCCGAGAAAAATCATGCTTAAAGTGAAAGTCATTGAGCTTGCGAATAACAGTTGAAGTTGAAATGCCAAGCTGATGAGCAATATCGGTCATAGAAGTTTTTTCAATCAGCTTCTGAGCAATTTTTTGGTTGATGATACGAGGGATTTGATGATTTTTCTTTACTAGAGGAGTCTCAGCAACCATCATTTTTGAGCACTGATAGCAGTTAAAACGGCGTTTTCTAAGGAGAATTCTAGTAGGCATACCAGTTGTTTCGAGGTAAGGGAGCTTAGATGGTTTTTGAAAGTCATATTTTTTCATTAGACTTCCACAATCAGGACAAGAAGGGGCCTCATAATCCAGTCTAGCGATGATTTCTTTGTGGGTATCCCTATTTATGATGTCTATAATCTGGATATTAGGGTCTTTAATATCGAGTAGTTTTGTGATAAAATGTAATTGTTCCATATGATTCTTTCTAATGATGGTTTTGTCGCTTTTCATTATAGATCTTATGGGACTTTTTTTCTACAACAAAATAGGCTCCATAATATCTATAGGGGATTTACCCACTACAAATATTATAGAGCCAAAAATTTCCTCGAAAAGTTACAAATTTCTGTAACTTTTTTTGATTTTCTACGAATAGATAAGTAGGAGGAAGAAAATATGTATAATAAAGTTATTTTAATCGGACGCTTGACGTCTACACCAGAATTGCACAAAACCAACAATGACAAGTCAGTAGCGCGAGCAACTATCGCTGTAAATCGTCGTTACAAAGACCAAAACGGGGAACGCGAAGCTGATTTTGTCAATATGGTCCTATGGGGCAGACTAGCAGAAACTTTGGCAAGCTACGCAACCAAAGGTAGTCTTATTTCCGTTGATGGGGAATTGCGTACCCGTCGTTTTGAGAAAAATGGTCAAATGAATTATGTGACCGAAGTACTTGTCACAGGATTCCAACTCTTGGAAAGTCGTGCCCAACGTGCTATGCGAGAAAATAATGCAGGTCAAGATTTGTCGGATTTGGTTTTGGAAGAGGAGGAATTGCCATTTTAAACATTAAAAAGTCTGAGTTGGTCTCAGGCTTTTTATCTTGAGAAAGTCAGACTTTTTTCTTGACTATTTCTGACCAAGTGATACAATAGAACTATGATTTAGCACTCAGATATAAAGAGTGCTAATACTATCTATCTCATTATGGAGGAAATCAGATGTTGAAACCATTAGGGGACCGTGTGGTCTTAAAAATAGAAGAAAAGGAACAAAATGTTGGAGGTTTTGTCCTTGCAGGCTCAGCCCAAGAAAAAACAAAGACAGCCAAAGTTGTGGCTACTGGACAAGGTGTTCGTACCTTGAACGGTGACTTGGTAGCTCCAAGTGTTAAGCCTGGAGACCGTGTCTTAGTTGAAGCTCACGCAGGTCTTGATGTCAAAGATGGCGATGAAAAGTACATCATCGTAGGCGAAGCTAACATCTTGGCAATCATTGAAGAATAGAAGGAGAAAGTAAGTATGTCAAAAGAAATTAAATTTTCATCTGATGCTCGTTCAGCTATGGTCCGTGGTGTCGATATCCTTGCAGATACTGTTAAAGTAACCTTGGGACCAAAAGGTCGTAACGTCGTTCTTGAAAAATCATTTGGCTCACCCTTGATTACCAATGACGGTGTGACCATTGCCAAAGAAATCGAATTGGAAGACCATTTTGAAAATATGGGTGCCAAATTGGTATCAGAAGTAGCTTCAAAAACCAACGATATCGCAGGTGATGGGACTACAACTGCAACTGTTTTGACCCAAGCAATCGTCCGTGAAGGAATCAAAAACGTCACAGCAGGTGCAAATCCAATTGGCATTCGTCGTGGAATTGAAACAGCGGTTGCTGCAGCGGTTGAAGCTTTGAAAAACAACGCCATCCCTGTTGCCAACAAAGAAGCTATCGCTCAGGTTGCTGCCGTATCTTCTCGTTCTGAAAAAGTCGGTGAGTACATTTCTGAAGCTATGGAAAAAGTTGGCAAAGATGGTGTCATCACTATCGAAGAGTCACGTGGTATGGAAACAGAGCTTGAAGTCGTAGAAGGAATGCAGTTTGACCGTGGTTACCTTTCACAGTACATGGTGACAGATAGCGAAAAAATGGTGGCTGACCTTGAAAATCCATACATTTTGATTACAGACAAGAAGATTTCAAATATCCAAGAAATCTTGCCACTATTGGAAAGTATTCTCCAAAGCAACCGTCCGCTTTTGATTATTGCGGATGATGTGGATGGTGAGGCTCTTCCAACCCTTGTATTGAACAAGATTCGTGGAACCTTCAACGTAGTAGCAGTCAAGGCACCTGGTTTTGGTGACCGTCGCAAAGCCATGCTTGAAGATATAGCCATCTTAACAGGCGGAACAGTTATCACAGAAGACCTTGGTCTTGAGTTGAAAGATGCTACAATTGAAGCACTTGGTCAAGCAGCGAGAGTAACTGTGGACAAAGATAGCACGGTTATCGTAGAAGGTGCGGGAAATCCTGAAGCGATTTCTCACCGTGTTGCAGTTATCAAGTCTCAAATCGAAACCACAACTTCTGAATTTGACCGTGAAAAATTGCAAGAACGTTTGGCGAAATTGTCAGGTGGTGTAGCGGTTATTAAGGTCGGAGCTGCAACTGAGACTGAGTTGAAAGAAATGAAACTCCGCATCGAAGATGCCCTCAACGCTACTCGTGCAGCCGTTGAAGAAGGTATCGTTGCAGGTGGTGGAACAGCCCTTGTAAATGTTATCCCAGCCGTGGCTGATTTGGAATTGATAGGAGACGAAGCAACGGGTCGCAATATTGTTCTTCGTGCTTTGGAAGAACCTGTTCGTCAGATCGCCCACAATGCAGGATTCGAAGGTTCTATTGTTATCGATCGTTTGAAAAATGCCGAACTTGGTACAGGCTTCAACGCAGCAACTGGTGAGTGGGTTAACATGATTGATCAAGGGATTATCGACCCAGTTAAAGTGAGCCGTTCAGCCCTACAAAATGCAGCATCTGTAGCCAGCTTGATTTTGACTACGGAAGCAGTCGTAGCCAATAAACCAGAACCAGTGGCCCCAGCTCCAGCAATGGATCCAAGCATGATGGGCGGCATGATGTAAGCTTTCTGTAGATAGCAACTTATAAAAAACACAAAAGGAGGGAATGGCTATTCCTCCTTTTTTATGCTATTCACTTCTAAATTGATTTGAGCTCTCCTAACTTATATGATAAAATAAGACTAGAAAAAGGAGAAGAACATGATCGATGTAGAAGAAATTCTGAGCAAGATGAACCCCAATCAGAAGATTAATTATGACCGTGTCATGCAGAAGATGGTACAAGTATGGGAGAAAAATGAGCAACGTCCAACTATTCTCATGCACGTTTGCTGTGCCCCTTGTAGTACTTATACTCTAGAATATTTGACTAAGTATGCAGACGTGACTATCTATTTTGCCAATTCTAATATCCATCCCAAGGCAGAATACCATAAGCGTGCCTATGTGACTAAAAAGTTTGTCAGTGATTTCAATGAGCGAACTGGCAATAACGTTCAATACCTAGAAGCTCCTTATGAACCTAACGAATATCGTAAACTGGTTCGAGGTTTGGAAGAAGAGCCTGAAGGTGGTGACCGTTGTAAGGTTTGCTTTGACTACCGACTGGATAAGACAGCTCAAGTGGCTATGGATCTGGGCTTTGACTACTTTGGTTCAGCTTTGACCATCAGTCCTCATAAGAATTCTCAAACCATTAACAGCATCGGAATCGATGTGCAAAAAATTTATACAACCCACTATCTTCCAAGTGATTTCAAGAAAAATCAAGGCTACAAACGTTCAGTGGAGATGTGTGAAGAGTATGATATCTATCGTCAATGTTATTGTGGATGCGTCTATGCGGCCCAGGCTCAGAATATTGATTTGGTTCAGGTTAAGAAGGACGCCACAGCGTTCATGCTTGATAAGGATGTTGAAAAAGACTATTCCCACATCAAATTTACTGTTACGAAATTAGATATATAGAAATCAACCCAGCTGAAAAGCTGGTTTTTTCAAATAAAAAAACCAGGGCTTTCACCCTAGTTTGACAACTTTACCGATTCTTTAGTTCTACATAGCGCTTGTACCAAATGTTTACATAGGCTTCTGAGAAAGGACCACGTCCATTATTAATCCAATCAACAAGAATTTTGACATGTTCTTTTAAAATATAGTCCAAGTCATCAGAATAATTCATTTTGCGTTTGTGACGCTCATACTCCTCAACGTCCAAGAGGCGTTTCTCTCCATCTGTAAAAATTTTAACATCCAAATCGTAATCAATATACTTCAGTGCTTCTTCATCCAGATAGTAGGGGCTAGCCATATTGCAATAGTAGGAAGTTCCATTATCACGAATCATGGCAATGATATTAAACCAATATTTCTTGTGAAAGTAAACAATAGCCGGTTCTCGAGTGACCCAACGACGACCATCACTTTCGGTAACAAGTGTATGATCGTTGACACCAATAATGGCGTTTTCTGTTGTTTTTAGTACCATGGTGTCCCGCCAAGTTCGGTGGAGACTCCCATCATGCTTATAACTTTGAATTGTAATAAAGTCGCCTTCTTTTGGAAGCTTCATAACTAACCAACTTTCTACAATTTATAAGTTTATCATTTACTATTGTACCATAAAATTACCTAAAATCTGTGAATTTCACTTGGAAATATTAAAGATATTCTCTAAGAGCGCTTGCTATATCCGAAAAATCGTAGCCTTTGCGTGCTAAAACTTGGGTTAAACGCTGTTTAAGTTCGTATCCTTCATACTTTCGAGCATACTTAGCATATTGCTTATCAAGTTCCTTGAAGATGAGTTCTTGAGTCGTTTCTTGGTCGACTTGGCTATCTAAGTCGTCAAAGGCACTTTTAGCATCAGAATAAGAAAAACCCTTGTTAGTCAAGTTCTGGATAATCTTATCTTGCAGGGCACGAGCTGGAAGTTTTCCCTCATATTTTTTCAATAGTTTATTGGCTACACGTTGAGCAACTTCCGAAAAATCAAATTCTTTCAAGTTCTCTTCTATAGTAGATTTTGAAACCCCCTTTTGTGCTAGTTTCTGAGTCAGTACATAAGGCCCCTTGTCTCCTGAAAGTTGATTGGCATTGATGATAGCATAAGCGTACTGGCTATCATTAATCCACTTATCTTCTTTAAGATTAACAATGACTTGAGAAACGATGTTTTCATCAATATCGTATTTTTTCAGATATTCTCTGACTTCTTTTTCAGTGCGTGCTTTAAAGGATAAATGGTAGAGGGCCAGATTCTTACCATAAGAAAATTGAGCAAAGTCCTGAATCTCTTTCAATTCTTCTTCGCTTATCACCTTATCTCTCGATAACATAAAACGAACAATAGTATCTTCAGTAATGTAGGATTTGTTGTCATTATCAAGCTCCATCAGATAGAGTCTTTTTTTCTTTTCAAGTTTTGTGATTTTCATAGTTCTATTATAACTCAAAATGTGATAAGATAGGGGTATGAATCTGAAAGTGAAACAAAAAATACCATTAAAAATTAAGCGCATGGGAATTAATGGTGAGGGAATCGGCTTTTACCAAAAAACGTTAGTTTTTGTACCTGGAGCTCTCAAAGGAGAAGATATCTATTGTCAGATTACTTCTATTAAACGTAACTTTGTTGAAGCGAAATTACTGAAGGTCAACAAGAAGTCTAAATTCCGTGTTGTGCCAGCATGTACTATTTACAATGAGTGCGGAGGCTGCCAAATCATGCATCTGCATTATGATAAGCAGCTGGAGTTCAAGACGGACTTGCTTCATCAAGCGCTGAAAAAATTTGCTCCTGCAGGATATGAGAACTATGAAATTCGTCCAACTATTGGAATGCAGGAACCAAAATATTATCGAGCTAAGTTACAATTTCAGACTCGAAAATTTAAGAATCAGGTCAAGGCAGGCTTATATGCACAAAACTCTCACTATTTAGTAGAGTTGAAAGACTGCCTGGTACAAGACAGGGAAACCCAAGTGATTGCTAATCGTCTAGCGGAATTACTTACTTATCACCAGATTCCAATCACAGATGAGAGAAAAGTTCTAGGTGTTAGGACTATTATGGTCCGACGAGCAAGAAAGACTGGACAGGTTCAGGTTATTATTGTTACAAATCGTCAGCTTAATTTAACCCAACTAGTAAAAGACTTAGTTAAAGATTTCCCAGAAGTTGTGACAGTAGCTGTGAATACAAATACAGCTAAAACCAGTGAGATTTATGGTGAAAAGACAGAGATTATCTGGGGACAAGAGAGTATTCAAGAAGGTGTACTCGATTATGAATTTTCACTATCTCCTCGAGCTTTCTATCAACTAAATCCTGAACAAACAGAAGTTCTTTATAACGAGGCGGTAAAAGCCTTGGATGTTAATAAAGAAGACCATTTGATTGACGCTTATTGTGGAGTTGGAACGATTGGGTTTGCCTTTGCAAAGAAAGTAAAGACACTCAGAGGTATGGATATTATTCCAGAAGCCATTGAAGATGCCAAGCGAAATGCTAAAAGAATGGGATTTGACAATACTCATTATGAAGCTGGAACAGCAGAAGAGATTATTCCTCGTTGGTACAAGGAAGGCTACCGAGCAGATGCTCTGATTGTGGACCCACCACGTACAGGTCTGGATGATAAGTTATTAGATACTATTCTTACTTATGTACCAGAAAAAATGGTTTATATTTCTTGTAATGTTTCGACCTTGGCTCGTGATTTGGTACGCTTAGTAGAAGTCTACAATGTCCATTATATCCAGTCAGTCGATATGTTCCCACATACCGCACGAACTGAGGCTGTTGTAAAATTAATAAAAAAAGTTTAAAAAAGGTGTTGACAAAGTTTGAAAAGTCGGTATAATAGTAAGAGTTGAAAATACCAACTCTGGTCCGTTGGTCAAGGGGTTAAGACACCGCCTTTTCACGGCGGTAACACGGGTTCGAATCCCGTACGGACTATAGTATGTTGCAGATGGAACACTTGATGAAAAAAGTTTTAAAAAGTTTCAAAAAAGTGTTGACAAGCGAAAGCGGCTGTGATATACTAATATAGTTGTCGCTTGAGAGAAGCGAGTGACAAAGACCTTTGAAAACTGAACAAGACGAACCAATGTGCAGGGCACTACAACTAAGGTTGTAGTACTGAACAATGAAAAAAACAATAAATCTGTCAGTGACAGAAATGAGTGAGAACTCAAACTTTTAATGAGAGTTTGATCCTGGCTCAGGACGAACGCTGGCGGCGTGCCTAATACATGCAAGTAGAACGCTGAAGGAGGAGCTTGCTTCTCTGGATGAGTTGCGAACGGGTGAGTAACGCGTAGGTAACCTGCCTGGTAGCGGGGGATAACTATTGGAAACGATAGCTAATACCGCATAAGAGTAGATGTTGCATGACATTTACTTAAAAGGTGCAATTGCATCACTACCAGATGGACCTGCGTTGTATTAGCTAGTTGGTGGGGTAACGGCTCACCAAGGCGACGATACATAGCCGACCTGAGAGGGTGATCGGCCACACTGGGACTGAGACACGGCCCAGACTCCTACGGGAGGCAGCAGTAGGGAATCTTCGGCAATGGACGGAAGTCTGACCGAGCAACGCCGCGTGAGTGAAGAAGGTTTTCGGATCGTAAAGCTCTGTTGTAAGAGAAGAACGAGTGTGAGAGTGGAAAGTTCACACTGTGACGGTATCTTACCAGAAAGGGACGGCTAACTACGTGCCAGCAGCCGCGGTAATACGTAGGTCCCGAGCGTTGTCCGGATTTATTGGGCGTAAAGCGAGCGCAGGCGGTTAGATAAGTCTGAAGTTAAAGGCTGTGGCTTAACCATAGTACGCTTTGGAAACTGTTTAACTTGAGTGCAAGAGGGGAGAGTGGAATTCCATGTGTAGCGGTGAAATGCGTAGATATATGGAGGAACACCGGTGGCGAAAGCGGCTCTCTGGCTTGTAACTGACGCTGAGGCTCGAAAGCGTGGGGAGCAAACAGGATTAGATACCCTGGTAGTCCACGCCGTAAACGATGAGTGCTAGGTGTTAGACCCTTTCCGGGGTTTAGTGCCGTAGCTAACGCATTAAGCACTCCGCCTGGGGAGTACGACCGCAAGGTTGAAACTCAAAGGAATTGACGGGGGCCCGCACAAGCGGTGGAGCATGTGGTTTAATTCGAAGCAACGCGAAGAACCTTACCAGGTCTTGACATCCCTCTGACCACTCTAGAGATAGAGTTTTCCTTCGGGACAGAGGTGACAGGTGGTGCATGGTTGTCGTCAGCTCGTGTCGTGAGATGTTGGGTTAAGTCCCGCAACGAGCGCAACCCCTATTGTTAGTTGCCATCATTCAGTTGGGCACTCTAGCGAGACTGCCGGTAATAAACCGGAGGAAGGTGGGGATGACGTCAAATCATCATGCCCCTTATGACCTGGGCTACACACGTGCTACAATGGCTGGTACAACGAGTCGCAAGCCGGTGACGGCAAGCTAATCTCTTAAAGCCAGTCTCAGTTCGGATTGTAGGCTGCAACTCGCCTACATGAAGTCGGAATCGCTAGTAATCGCGGATCAGCACGCCGCGGTGAATACGTTCCCGGGCCTTGTACACACCGCCCGTCACACCACGAGAGTTTGTAACACCCGAAGTCGGTGAGGTAACCGTAAGGAGCCAGCCGCCTAAGGTGGGATAGATGATTGGGGTGAAGTCGTAACAAGGTAGCCGTATCGGAAGGTGCGGCTGGATCACCTCCTTTCTAAGGATAAGGAACTGCGCATTGGTCTTGTTTAGTCTTGAGAGGTCTTGTGGGGCCTTAGCTCAGCTGGGAGAGCGCCTGCTTTGCACGCAGGAGGTCAGCGGTTCGATCCCGCTAGGCTCCATTGGTGAGAGATCACCAAGTAATGCACATTGAAAATTGAATATCTATATCAAATAGTAACAAGAAAATAAACCGAAAACGCTGTAGTATTAATAAGAGTTTATGACTGAAAGGTCAGAAAAATAAGGTTAAGTTAATAAGGGCGCACGGTGGATGCCTTGGCACTAGGAGCCGAAGAAGGACGTGACAAACGACGATATGCCTTGGGTAGCTGTAAGTAAGCGATGATCCAGGGATTTCCGAATGGGGGAACCCAACAGGTACTACCTGTTACCCACATCTGTTAAGGATGTGAGGAGGAAGACGCAGTGAACTGAAACATCTAAGTAGCTGCAGGAAGAGAAAGCAAAAGCGATTGCCTTAGTAGCGGCGAGCGAAACGGCAGGAGGGCAAACCGAAGAGTTTACTCTTCGGGGTTGTAGGACTGCGATATGGACTCAAAGATTATAGAAGAATGATTTGGGAAGATCAGCCAAAGAGAGTAATAGCCTCGTATTTAAAATAGTCTTTGTACCTAGCAGTATCCTGAGTACGGCGGGACACGTGAAATCCCGTCGGAATCTGGGAGGACCATCTCCCAACCCTAAATACTCCCTAGTGACCGATAGTGAACCAGTACCGTGAGGGAAAGGTGAAAAGCACCCCGGGAGGGGAGTGAAATAGAACCTGAAACCGTGTGCCTACAACAAGTTCGAGCCCGTTAATGGGTGAGAGCGTGCCTTTTGTAGAATGAACCGGCGAGTTACGTTATGATGCGAGGTTAAGTTGAAGAGACGGAGCCGTAGGGAAACCGAGTCTGAACAGGGCGAATTAGTATCATGACGTAGACCCGAAACCATGTGACCTACCCATGAGCAGGTTGAAGGTGCGGTAAGACGCACTGGAGGACCGAACCAGGGCACGTTGAAAAGTGCTTGGATGACTTGTGGGTAGCGGAGAAATTCCAAACGAACTTGGAGATAGCTGGTTCTCTCCGAAATAGCTTTAGGGCTAGCGTCGACATTAGAGATTCTTGGAGGTAGAGCACTGTTTGGGTGAGGGGTCCATCCCGGATTACCAATCTCAGATAAACTCCGAATGCCAATGAATTATGGTCGGCAGTCAGACTGCGAGTGCTAAGATCCGTAGTCGAAAGGGAAACAGCCCAGACCACCAGCTAAGGTCCCAAAATAATTGTTAAGTGGAAAAGGATGTGGGGTTGCACAGACAACTAGGATGTTAGCTTAGAAGCAGCTATTCATTCAAAGAGTGCGTAATAGCTCACTAGTCGAGTGACCCTGCGCCGAAAATGTACCGGGGCTAAAACAATTTACCGAAGCTGTGGATACCTTTATAGGTATGGTAGGAGAGCGTTCTATGTGTGATGAAGGTGTACCGTGAGGAGCGCTGGAACGCATAGAAGTGAGAATGCCGGTATGAGTAGCGAAAGACAGGTGAGAATCCTGTCCACCGTAAGACTAAGGTTTCCAGGGGAAGGCTCGTCCGCCCTGGGTTAGTCGGGACCTAAGGAGAGACCGAAAGGTGTATCCGATGGACAACAGGTTGATATTCCTGTACTAGAGTATGTAGTGATGGAGGGACGCAGTAGGCTAACTAAAGCAGACGATTGGAAGTGTCTGTCTAAGCAGTGAGGTGTGAACTGAGTTAAATGCTTAGTTCTATAACATTGAGCTGTGATGGGGAGCGAAGTTTAGTAGCGAAGTTAGTGACGTCACACTGCCAAGAAAAGCTTCTAGCGTTTAAACATACTCTACCCGTACCGCAAACCGACACAGGTAGTCGAGGCGAGTAGCCTCAGGTGAGCGAGAGAACTCTCGTTAAGGAACTCGGCAAAATGACCCCGTAACTTCGGGAGAAGGGGTGCTGACTTTACGTCAGCCGCAGTGAATAGGCCCAAGCAACTGTTTATCAAAAACACAGCTCTCTGCTAAATCGTAAGATGATGTATAGGGGGTGACGCCTGCCCGGTGCTGGAAGGTTAAGAGGAGTGCTTAGCGTAAGCGAAGGTATGAATTGAAGCCCCAGTAAACGGCGGCCGTAACTATAACGGTCCTAAGGTAGCGAAATTCCTTGTCGGGTAAGTTCCGACCCGCACGAAAGGCGTAATGATTTGGGCACTGTCTCAACGAGAGACTCGGTGAAATTTTAGTACCTGTGAAGATGCAGGTTACCCGCGACAGGACGGAAAGACCCCATGGAGCTTTACTGCAGTTTGATATTGAGTGTCTGTACCACATGTACAGGATAGGTAGGAGTCTATGAGATCGGGACGCCAGTTTCGAAGGAGACGTTGTTGGGATACTACCCTTGTGTTATGGCCACTCTAACCCAGATAGGTGATCCCTATCGGAGACAGTGTCTGACGGGCAGTTTGACTGGGGCGGTCGCCTCCTAAAAGGTAACGGAGGCGCCCAAAGGTTCCCTCAGAATGGTTGGAAATCATTCGCAGAGTGTAAAGGTATAAGGGAGCTTGACTGCGAGAGCTACAACTCGAGCAGGGACGAAAGTCGGGCTTAGTGATCCGGTGGTTCCGTATGGAAGGGCCATCGCTCAACGGATAAAAGCTACCCTGGGGATAACAGGCTTATCTCCCCCAAGAGTTCACATCGACGGGGAGGTTTGGCACCTCGATGTCGGCTCGTCGCATCCTGGGGCTGTAGTCGGTCCCAAGGGTTGGGCTGTTCGCCCATTAAAGCGGCACGCGAGCTGGGTTCAGAACGTCGTGAGACAGTTCGGTCCCTATCCGTCGCGGGCGTAGGAAATTTGAGAGGATCTGCTCCTAGTACGAGAGGACCAGAGTGGACTTACCGCTGGTGTACCAGTTGTCTTGCCAAAGGCATCGCTGGGTAGCTATGTAGGGAAGGGATAAACGCTGAAAGCATCTAAGTGTGAAACCCACCTCAAGATGAGATTTCCCATGATTATATATCAGTAAGAGCCCTGAGAGATGATCAGGTAGATAGGTTAGAAGTGGAAGTGTGGCGACACATGTAGCGGACTAATACTAATAGCTCGAGGACTTATCCAAAGTAACTGAGAATATGAAAGCGAGAGGTTTTCTTGGTTTGAATAGATATTCAATTTTGAGTAGGTATTACTCAGAGTTAAGTGACGATAGCCTAGGAGATACACCTGTACCCATGCCGAACACAGAAGTTAAGCCCTAGAACGCCGGAAGTAGTTGGGGGTTGCCCCCTGTGAGATATGGAAGTCGCTTAGCTCTAGGGAGTTTAGCTCAGCTGGGAGAGCATCTGCCTTACAAGCAGAGGGTCAGCGGTTCGATCCCGTTAACTCCCAAAGGTCCCGTAGTGTAGCGGTTATCACGTCGCCCTGTCACGGCGAAGATCGCGGGTTCGATTCCCGTCGGGACCGTTTAAGATAACGGAAGTTATTTTAGACTCGTTAGCTCAGTTGGTAGAGCAATTGACTTTTAATCAATGGGTCACTGGTTCGAGCCCAGTACGGGTCATATATGCGGGTTTGGCGGAATTGGCAGACGCACCAGATTTAGGATCTGGCGCTTAACGGCGTGGGGGTTCAAGTCCCTTAACCCGCATTAAGATATAATAAATGAGCCGGCTTAGCTCAGTTGGTAGAGCATCTGATTTGTAATCAGAGGGTCGCGTGTTCAAGTCATGTAGCCGGCATTTTTAGATAGAAGAAAACAGTGCGAACGTAGTTCAGTGGTAGAACACCACCTTGCCAAGGTGGGGGTCGCGGGTTCGAATCCCGTCGTTCGCTTAGAGAGGCCGGGGTGGCGGAACTGGCAGACGCACAGGACTTAAAATCCTGCGATTGGTAACGATCGTACCGGTTCGATTCCGGTCCTCGGCATAATATAATGAGCACCCTTAGCTCAACTGGATAGAGTACCTGACTACGAATCAGGCGGTTAGAGGTTCGACTCCTCTAGGGTGCATTTTTCTATTTAACTCGGGAAGTAGCTCAGCTTGGTAGAGTACTTGGTTTGGGACCAAGGTGTCGCAGGTTCGAATCCTGTCTTCCCGATTCATGGCGGTGTAGCTCAGCTGGCTAGAGCGTCCGGTTCATACCCGGGAGGTCGGGGGTTCGATCCCCTTCGCCGCTATAAAGATCTTGTTGGACCTTTAGCTCAGCTGGTTAGAGCTCTCGGCTCATAACCGAGTGGTCGTAGGTTCAAGTCCTACAAGGTCCATTTGAATATTGGAGGATTACCCAAGTCCGGCTGAAGGGAACGGTCTTGAAAACCGTCAGGCGTGTAAAAGCGTGCGTGGGTTCGAATCCCACATCCTCCTTTTTATTAACGCGGGATGGAGCAGCTCGGTAGCTCGTCGGGCTCATAACCCGAAGGTCGTAGGTTCAAATCCTGCTCCCGCAATAAGGCTCGGTAGCTCAGTTGGTAGAGCAATGGATTGAAGCTCCATGTGTCGGCGGTTCGATTCCGTCTCGCGCCATTTTTACTTATAGTATGTATGCGGGTGTAGTTTAGTGGTAAAACTACAGCCTTCCAAGCTGTTGTCGCGAGTTCGATTCTCGTCACCCGCTTTGAACTTTGTTCAAATTACCAAGTTTTTTAACTTGGGCGCGTAGCTCAGGTGGTTAGAGCGCACGCCTGATAAGCGTGAGGTCGGTGGTTCGAGTCCACTCGTGCCCATTAATTGGAGAATTACTCAAGAGGCTGAAGAGGACGGTTTGCTAAATCGTTAGGTCGGGTAACTGGCGCAAGGGTTCGAATCCCTTATTCTCCGTTTTAATGAGAGTTTGTAACTCTCTTTTTTACTTTTAGAAACAATAAAACTTCAGATCTGTAAAACTTAATTGCATTACTAATCTGAAGTTATTTTTATATCGTTTATATTATAATTGTGTTATTTTACTTCCAACTATTGAGAGAAATTTCGCCACTATTTAGCCAGATTTCTTTTCCGTTATCACATTGAATTAAAAGTTTTCCATTTTCTGAGATGTCTTTAGCAAGTCCCTTGTGGTCTTTTTGATCTAGTGTGAAAGTAACTTCTTTTCCTAGAACGAATGACTGTTTTTTATATAGGTATAATAGATCCTCTGCTGGTGTTTCGAAGAAAGCACGCCAGATTTCTATGATCAATTCATTCCTTGTTATAGGAGCTGTAGTTTTAAATAAGCTAGCAGCTTTTTCTTTTAATTCTTGTGGGAAATCATTAATAGTAAAGTTGATTCCTACTCCAATAATGATATCTGTGACTAAGCCTGTTTCTACAGAGGTCATGGCCTCTGTAAGGATTCCTCCAATTTTATGATTGTTTAGATAGATATCATTGACCCATTTTATGTCGACATCTATTAAAGTTAGGTTCTTAATGGCTTTGTAGATAGCTCCGGCTACAAGTAGTGTGTAGAATGGTAATTTGTCGTAAGGAAGATTTGGTTTGAGATGGAGTGTCATATAAATGCCACCTTGTGGTGAGTAGAAAGAACGTTGAAATCGACCTCGGCCTGCTGTTTGATAGGAAGCTAGATAGAGGGTGTTTGCTTCATTCCCTAAATCAATTGCTTCTTTTGCATCGAGTTGTGTTGATTTTGTTTCGGGTTTAAAACTGACTTTAATTGGAAGATTTTCTTCTAGGATCTCTGGAAGAATAAGGTCACCATTCATCAGTTTATATCCTTTGTTTTTGATACTATCAATTTCAATGCCTTCTTGTTCTAGACGCCTGATGGCTTTCCAAATTGATGTTCGGCTGAGGGATAGTTCTTCTGCTATTTTTTCTCCGCTGATATAGTCGTTTTCTTTAGCTAGAATCTGATAGACAGCTTGGTAGGATTTCATAGTGTTTCCTTTCTCACTAGTTGGTATTGAGAGTATTCTTTTCTTGTTTGACTTGGAGTCTGATTAAAGTATTGTTTATAAGCTTTTGAAAAATGGAGTGGATCTGAAAAACCTACCGAATATGCAATTACTTTGATAGACTCTTGGGTATTTTCGAGAAGTTGTTTAGCTCGGTGCATTCGAACGTAGAGTAGGTATTCTTTGGGTGATAAGGTATTAAATTCTTTGAATACGCTTGATAAGTAGCTTCTGTGAACGGATAGTTCTTTTGCTAAATCTTGAATTGTAAGTGATTGAGGATAGTGGCTATCAATTAATCGTTTGCATTCAAGATAGAGTTGGTGGGTTGATGAAATATTCTTTTTTTTCTGATTGGGAGCAATAGTTCCCAGATGAAACATCAGTTCATGAAGTTGTCCCATGATATGGAGTTGAGCTAATTCACTTGATTTTGTAATCTGAGCGAAGCGGACAATGTCTGAGATGAGTTTTGCAGTAGTCTGGGTATGACAAGTTTCAGATTGGATGAGATAAGATTGATCAGAAATTTGAGAAAGAGCAAAATAATCAGGGGCTTTCCCTCCAGTGATTCCTAACCAGTAGTAGGCCCAAGGTTCTTTACTATCTGCTTGATAAAAGGTTAGTTCCTCTGGTTTTAATAGAAAGAAATCTCCTTCTTTTAAATCAACAATTTTACCCTTGTAATGAAATTTTCCTTGTCCTTTAGTAATGTAATGTAGGACGTATGTATCACGAATGGCTGGACCAAAAGAGTAATTAGGTGTGCATTCCTCATATCCATAAAAGCTTAGGGCAAGGTCGATTGTTCCAGTCTGGTATTCTGAAAAAACTAACATGTGCTACCTCCTACCTAACATTTTACCATATTCTTGAGACATTTTTCTATTTTGGAAAGCGATTTCAGGTGATAAAATATAATCAATAAAGTGATGAGGTGAAGTAAATGGGAGTTAGGATAGAGAATAATCTATTTTATGTTGAGAGTAAAAATCTAAGTTTGATTATTGAAAATCGAAATGGCTACTTACTTTTGAAACATTTAGGAAAGACTATTAAGAACTATAAAGGTTCCAATAGTGTTTATGAACGAGACCATGCCTTTTCAGGAAATCCAACGGCTACTAATCGAACCTTTAGTTTAGATACTCAGCGACAGATTTTTGGGCAACATGGCTTAGGAGATTTTAGGAAACCAACTATACAGGTTCAGCACGATGCAACTGAGGTAACAGATTTTCGTTTTATAGAAGCAAAGATTCTAAAAGGTCAAAATGGTCCACAGGGCTTACCTTCTCCACATAGCATGGACGATACAGAGACTCTTGTCTTAATGTTAGAAGATTCTAAGGCTCAACTTAGTCTGACTTTGTATTATACTGCTTTTGATAACAATGCGACAATTGCTAGCTACAGTAAATTAGTGAATAATAGTAATCAGGAAGTTGTTATCCATAAAGATTTTTCTTTTATGGCTGATGTTCCAGCTGCAGATTACGAAATCGTAACTTTTCAGGGAGCTTATGCTCGTGAAAAGACTGTCAGACGTCAACAGGTAGAACAAGGAATCTTTTCGATTAGTTCGAACCGTGGGGCTTCTGGTCATGCTCAAACACCAGCTCTTCTACTATGTGATCAAGGAGTCACAGAGGATGCAGGGAATGTGTTTGCTATTCAACTAATGTATAGTGGAAACTTTGAAGCTTTTGTTCAAAAGAATCAATTGAATGAAGTTCGGCTGGCTATTGGGATTAATCCGGAAAACTTTTCTTGGAAGTTAGACCCTGAGGAATACTTTGAAACACCGGTAGCTTTAGTGACCCATTCAGATCAGGGATTAACTGGTGTTAGTCATGAAAGTCAGAATTTTGTACTGAAGCACATTATGCCAAGTAACTTTTCTAAAAAAGAACGTCCAATTCTAATCAATAACTGGGAAGCAACTTACTTTGACTTTCAGAGAGAAAAACTGTTAGAGTTGGCAGATGAGGCTAAGAAAGTTGGCATTGAACTTTTTGTGTTAGATGATGGTTGGTTTGGCAATCGCTTTGATGATAATCGTGCTTTAGGTGACTGGAGTGTGAATGAGAAAAAACTGGGTGGAAGTCTTGAAAGTCTGATTTCAGCTATCCACGAAAGAGGTTTGCAGTTTGGGCTTTGGTTAGAACCTGAGATGATTTCTGTAGATAGTGATTTGTATCGTAAACATCCTGACTGGGCTATTCAGGTTCCTGGCTATGAGCATACCTATTCTAGGAATCAATTAGTACTTAATCTTGCCAATCCTCAGGTAGTAGAATACTTGAAAAATGTCTTAGATCAACTCCTATCTTATCATGAGATTGATTACATTAAATGGGATATGAATCGTAATATTACTAACCTAGGAAATGGCTTTACTTATCTAGAAATACAGATGCAATCTCATCAGTACATGTTGGGGCTTTATGAACTTGTCGCTTATCTGACAGAGAAGCACAGCCATATTCTCTTTGAGTCCTGCTCTGGTGGTGGTGGACGAAATGATCTTGGTATGATGCGCTATTTCCCACAAGTCTGGGCTAGTGATAATACAGATGCTATTGCACGTTTACCAATTCAATACGGTTCATCTCATCTCTATCCAACCATTTCTATGGGGGCTCATGTGTCAGCAGTACCGAATCATCAGATGGGGCGAACGACACCATTAGAAACACGTGGTCATGTAGCAATGATGGGAAATTTGGGATATGAGCTTGATTTGACAAGTTTATCAGATGAAGAGAAAGTTGAGATTGCTAATCAGGTGAACTTGTATAAAGAATTACGACCAGTAGTTCAGTTAGGACAACAGTATAGACTAATTAATCCTGATACTGCATCCAATGAAGCAGCTGTACAATTTAATTACAACAATCAAACGATTGTAACCTACGTTCGCGTTTTGTCAGTTGTAGAGACCATGGAAACAACTTTAAAGTTAAAAGATTTGGATGAAGAGGGACTGTATGAATTACAGGAAAATGGAGTAGTTTACTCAGGTGCAGAACTCATGTATGCAGGCGTAACTGTTATCTTATCCCAAGGAGATTTTTTGAGTAAACAGTATATTTTTAGAAGACTATAATAAGGGTGTATAAATTTATAAAGGAGGCTTTCCAATGAAATGGTATAAGAAAGCAGGTTTTCTTTTAGTCGCTGGGGCTAGTTTACTAGGCCTAGCAGCTTGTGGTCAGAATAATCAATCGACTGATGGAAAGGTAACGATTGAATTTTTTAACCAGAAGACTGAAATGGCGGATACTTTGCAAAAAATTGTAGATAATTTTGAAAAGGATCATCCTACTATTGATGTAAAACTGACGACTGTTCCGGCAGCTGGAATTGTTCTGAAGACTCGGATTTTATCAGGAGATGTTCCAGATATTGTTAATATCTATCCTCAAAATATGGATTTTCAGGAGTGGGCAAAAGCAGGTTACTTTGCAGATATGACAGGGAAGTCCTATCTTGAGAATATTAAGAATGACTATGCAGAAAAGTATGCAATCAATAACAAGATTTATAGTGTGCCTTTAACTGCTAACCTTTATGGAATCTATTACAATAAAACAAAGTTTAAAGAATTAGGACTTGAGGAACCGAAGACTTTTAAAGAGTTTCAAGAGATTGTTAAAAAGATAAAAGATAGTGGGAATTCTCCGTTTGCAGTTGCAGGCAATGAGGGATGGACATTAAATGGTTACCACCAACTTTCGCTCATTACTATTACAGGCAGTGGAGACGCAGCTAATAACTATCTTCGCTTTTCAAAACCAAACGCTATCTCTGCAGATGATGCTATTTTAAAATCAGATGCAGAACGACTCGATTTGTTGGCAGACAATGCTCAAGATGGATGGCGTGGTGCCTCTTATAATGATGCGGTGGTAGCATTCTCGAATGAAAAAGCCTTGATGATGCCACAAGGGTCGTGGGCATTAGCGGCAATTAATCAACAGGATCCAAAATTTGATGTGGGGATGTTTGCCTTTCCAGGAGAAGAAGTAGGAAAAGAAGTCACTGTTGGTGCAGGGGACATGGCACTATCAACTTCAGCTACTACCAAACATCCTAAAGAAACCGAAGAATTTATCAGCTATATGACTAGTCCAAAAGCTATGCAAGCATATTATGATGTGGATGGATCACCAGTTGCTGTGAAAGGTATACAGGAAAAAGAAGATTCAGCACTTGCAGAGATTTCTAAACTAGCATTTACGGATAAACATTATGTTTGGTTGGGTCAACACTGGAATTCTGAAGAAGATTTTTTCAATCTAAGTGCAGGTTACTTGATGGATAAAAATCTGAAAAATATGGCAAACAATCTCAATGCTTTCTTTAATCCAATGAAGGCGGATTTGGACTAGAATAGGAGTTAAGATGATATGGCTATCCGAAAAATTTTAAATAAATACTGGGGTTGGACTTTTTTGCTCATCCCGCTTGCATTACAAGCTATCTTCTTTTACTTTCCGATGGTACAAGGTGCTTTCTATAGTTTGACTAACTGGACTGGATTGACCTATAATTATAAATTTGTTGGTCTGAATAACTACAAATTGCTGATGATTGATGGGAAATTCTTCACAGCCATTGCTTTTACTTTGATTTTAACCCTGGCATTGATTATTGGAGAGATTACAATTGGGATGGTTGTGGCTCGAGCCTTAAATTCTAAGATGAAAGGGCAGACCTTCTTTAGAGCATGGTTCTTTTTCCCAGCGGTTTTGTCTGGTTTGACAGTTTCCTTGATTTTTAAACAATTCTTCAACTATGGTCTTCCAACGATTGGAAAAATTTTAGGGATTGGTTTTTTACAAGAAAGTCTATTAGGAACACCAATCGGAGCGGTAGTGGCAACTATTTTTGTTCTTCTATGGCAAGGAGTAGCAATGCCAATTATTCTCTTTCTTGCTGGTCTTCAGAGTATTCCAAGTGATATTTTGGAGGCGGCATCAATTGATGGTGCAACAAGCAAACAAACTTTTTGGAAAATTGAATTACCATATTTGCTACCAACGATTTCTATGGTTTTTATCCTAGCTCTTAAGTCCGGTTTGACTGCCTTTGACCAAATTTTTGCCTTGACGAGTGGTGGTCCTAATAATGCTACAACGTCTCTTGGTCTTTTAGTCTACAACTATGCCTTCAAGAGTAATCAATATGGATATGCGAATGCAATTGCCTTGATTTTATTCTTAATTATTGGAATTGTTTCTCTGATCCAAATCAAACTATCAAAGAAATTTGAAATCTAATTTGGGAGTCTTACACATGAAAAAAGAAGAAAAATTGAATCAGTTTTGGAAGTATGTCCTCTTGATAGTAGGTGGTATTCTCATACTTGTTCCTTTGTTGGTAACGGTTTTTAGTTCCTTCAAGACAACCAAGGATATCATGAATCATTTCTTTGGTTTGCCCAATCCTTTTACATTAAGCAATTATGAACGATTGGTTTCGGATGGGATTGGAGGCTATTTCTGGAATTCAGCTGTTATTACGGTGTTATCATTGATTGTAGTAGCCTTCTTTATACCAGCTGCAGCCTATTCCATTGCTCAAAATATGTCCAAGAAAAAAGCCTTTGCAATTATGTATTCGCTCTTGATCTTAGGGATATTTGTTCCATTTCAGGTGATTATGATTCCTATCACAGTTATGATGAGCAAACTAGGCCTGGCAAATATGTGGGGGTTGGTACTACTCTATCTAACTTATGCAATTCCACAGACTCTCTTCTTGTATGTTGGTTATATTAAAATCAGTGTATCAGATAGTTTAGATGAAGCTGCAGAAATTGATGGGGCTGATCGATTTACAACTTACCGTCGAATTATCTTTCCAATGCTGAAGCCCATGCATGCTACAACTTTGATTATCAATGCATTATGGTTCTGGAATGACTTTATGTTGCCATTGTTGATTTTGAATAAGGATTCCAAGCTGTGGACTTTGCCTCTCTTCCAGTACAACTACCAAGGTCAGTATTTTAATGACTATGGGCCAAGTTTTGCATCCTATATTGTGGGAATTGTAACAATAACTGTCGTCTACCTCATCTTCCAAAAACATATTATTTCAGGAATGAGCAACGGGGCAGTGAAGTAAGAAGAACTCATGGAATCTATAGTCTCTGACACAGAGGAAGGGTTCAGCTTGTTGATAATTCCATATAGAAAACAAGAAAGTAGTACTTAGTTTATCACAGTCTATATTAGTACGAGTTTGATGATAAACAGAGATTTAATACTCAATGAAAATCAAAGAGCAAACTAGGAAGCTAGCCGCAGGTTGCTCAAAGCACAGCTTTGAGGTTGCAGATAAAGCTGACGTGGTTTGAAGAGATTTTCAAAGAGTATAATATGAATTTGATTTACGAAGCCAAGTCATATGAGACTTGGCTTCAATTAGAAAAAGGAGAGTAATGATGCCAATTCAGAATAAAACTATGTTGATTACCTATTCAGATAGTCTGGGAAATAATCTTAAAGACTTATATGAGAATTTGGAAGAGCATTTTGGAGATGCTATTGGGGGAGTTCACCTTCTACCATTTTTCCCATCAACAGGTGATCGTGGATTTGCGCCAGTTGACTACGACGAAGTGGATTCAGCTTTTGGTGATTGGGAGGATGTTAAGCGTTTAGGTGAGAAATATTATCTTATGTTTGACTTTATGATTAATCATATTTCTCGTCAATCTAAGTATTATAAGGACTATCAAGAAAAACATGAAGCCAGTGAATTTAAAGATCTCTTTTTAAACTGGGATAAGTTTTGGCCGGAAAACCGTCCGACACAGTCTGATGTAGATTTAATTTACAAGCGTAAGGATCGTGCACCAAAGCAAGAGATTGTGTTTGAAGATGGTTCAGTGGAACATTTGTGGAATACCTTTGGTGAGGAGCAGATTGATCTTGATGTGACCAAAGAAGTAACGATGGAATTTATCCGTAAGACCATTCAGCACTTGGCAAGTAATGGGTGTGATTTGATTCGCTTAGATGCCTTTGCTTATGCAGTGAAGAAATTGGATACCAATGATTTCTTTGTGGAACCAGATATTTGGGATTTATTGGACAAAGTTCGAGATATCGCTGCTGAGTATGGGACAGAGCTCTTACCTGAGATTCATGAACATTATTCGATTCAGTTTAAAATAGCGGACCATGATTACTACGTTTACGATTTTGCTCTTCCAATGGTGACACTTTATACTCTTTACAGTTCCAGAACAGAGCGTTTGGCTAAGTGGTTAAAGATGAGCCCAATGAAGCAATTTACGACGCTAGATACCCATGATGGGATTGGAGTAGTAGATGTCAAGGCTATCCTGACTGATGAGGAAATTGACTATGCTTCAAATGAACTCTATAAGGTTGGAGCGAATGTCAAACGTAAGTACTCCAGTGCAGAGTATAACAATTTAGATATCTACCAAATCAATTCAACCTACTATTCTGCGCTTGGAGATGATGATGTCAAGTATTTTCTCGCTCGTCTAATTCAAGCTTTTGCCCCAGGCATTCCTCAGGTCTACTATGTAGGTCTATTAGCAGGCAAGAATGATTTGAAATTATTAGAAGAAACTAAAGAAGGTCGAAATATTAATCGTCATTACTATAGCAATGAGGAAATAGCAGAAGAAGTCCAACGTCCTGTGGTGAAGGCCCTTCTCAATCTATTTTCTTTCCGTAATCGATCAGTAGCATTTGATTTAGAAGGGACTATTGACATTGAAACACCAACAGCCCACAGCATTGTAATCAAACGTCAAAATAAAGATAAGTCCGTAACAGCAGTAGCAGAAATTGATTTGCAAAATCAGACTTATCGGGTAATTGAAAACGGAATTGAAGTAACATTTTGAAGCCTTGATATGGTTGATAAAATAGGGTTTTTATTTTAGAAAACGTTTCCTTTGTTTTCAAATTGCTAAAAAAGTGGTACAATATAGGATAGCTTACTATTATCTGAATCAACTGATTTGGAGAGAAAGGATTCATTTTGAAATCAATAGGCTTTATTGAAAAGCTGAAAGGGTTGTCTAGTAAAGAGCTGATTTTATTGGGAATTATCCTGAGTATCTTTTTACCCTTTTATCTTTTTGTAGTTGTATTCTGTTTATATATTATCAGTTTAATTTTTACAGGAGACATGAAAAGTATTCTTCAGAAAATGGGGGAGCATCCGATGCTGCTTCTTTTTCTTGGCTATAGTACTGTAATATCCATTTTTGCACAAAATTGGATGGGTCTTGTGGCTTCAGTAGGAATGTTTCTATTTACTGTTTTCTTTTTGCATTATCAGTCGATTTTATCACATAAATTCTTTCGATTGATTTTGCAGCTCGTCTTGTTTGGTAGTGTATTATCAGCTGCTTTTGCGAGTTTAGAACATTTCCAAATTGTAAAGAAATTTAACTATGCTTTTCTTTCACCCAATATGCAGGTGTGGCATCAGAATCGTGCAGAAGTGACCTTCTTTAATCCTAATTATTATGGAATTATTTGTTGTTTCTGTATCATGATTGCCTTCTATCTGTTTACAACGACCAAGTTGAATTGGTTGAAAGTATTCTGTGTGATTGCAGGCTTTGTGAATCTCTTTGGTTTGAACTTTACGCAAAATCGAACTGCCTTTCCTGCTATTATCGCTGGAGCCATTATTTATCTCTTTACGACCATTAAAAACTGGAAGGCCTTTTGGCTTAGTATTGGGGTCTTTGCGATTGGCTTGAGTTTCCTTTTTTCCAGTGATTTGGGAGTGCGGATGGGGACTTTAGATTCTTCTATGGAAGAACGCATTTCTATCTGGGATGCTGGGATGGCCTTGTTTAAGCAGAATCCTTTTTGGGGTGAAGGGCCATTGACCTACATGCACTCTTATCCTCGGATAAATGCTCCTTATCATGAACATGCTCATAGTCTTTATATTGATACGATTCTGAGTTACGGAGTTGTGGGGACTATTTTATTAGTTTTGTCTTCTGTTGCTCCTGTTCGCTTGATGATGGATATGAGTCAGGAGTCGGGGAAACGCCCGATTATCGGTCTTTATCTGTCTTTCCTTACAGTGGTTGCTGTGCACGGAATCTTTGACCTGGCCCTCTTCTGGATTCAGTCAGGTTTTATTTTCTTGCTAGTTATGTGCAGTGTTCCATTGGAGCATCGAACCTTGGTATCGGACATGACGGATTAAGTTTATAAGATTGAAATCTTCTACCTTAGGTAGGAGATTTTTTTATACGATGGGCATGTCGTGCATCTGAGGTGTAAGTCCTCTGTAGGGATTCACTACCGGCGAATACAATAGCGCTCCCCAAGCCTGACTATCGTGAGGTAGCGGATTAAAATGGTCTGGGGATAGATCTTTTTAAGTCTGACGCAGGAAATAAGAATTGTCAGAGAAAGCAATAGTGAAATCGTAGGCTATGAACAGGAACGTGATAGTAAGGCGTACATAGTGGATACGGTAGCGAGAATTTTAAAGTATAAAAGATAGTCTTAAACTATATGCGTAAATCACGAAAGTCATTAAATTCGGAATAAGGTTGGTGTGAAAAAGATATAGTAAACTGAATCTTGAATACTAGAATGATACTTCTACAATATTGTTATAATTTAATTTGAATTCCAAAATCACATTGTTCCGTCCGTATTTCGTTTTACTATAGGTCCTTCTAAGCTCCAAAGTTTCTGCGTCAAATTTCCTATTTTCGCTGTAGCCTTTGATACTTCGAACGACAATTTGAATCATATATTCAGAAAAAATGAAAAATTTGTGTTAATAAGGTAAATTCCCAAACTAACTTCCACTGCTAATCCAAGTAGAAGTTAGTCTGATAAAAATCCTAAAAACCAGTGGAAATCCGTGTCAGGGTAAGTTCCACTGGTTTTAAACATGCTTGATTTTATTGCTTTTGTAGCCAAAATGAATCGAAAAAAGAGCGCACAAAATCCCCTCATCTGAAAGCGTTTCAGATTAAGTTCCGCTATGGTGGAAGTTAGTGTGAGACGTTTGAATAGGGTTTTAGGTTAGTTTTTAGAACTTATGTTGGAGTAATTTAGACGACTGACAGACGTCTTCTGCAGGTATTTTAGAAATGCCGAGAAGTTTAGGAATCTCTTCTCCATAGGTAAAGGCAAAGAGTTCATAGGCTGACTTTCCATTCAAAGCAGCACGTTTGACACTGTTGACATGAGAACAAACGAGATTGATGTCCTCTTGGGTTAAATTGTCAAAAGAAGTTCCCTTAGGTAGAATGTCGCGAATCAGCGTGTGATTTTTCTCAATTCTCCCTTTCTGGTCAGAGCGATTAGGGTCACAAAAGAAGAGTTTACTCTCTCCTTGCACATCCATTTCGATATCATCGACCCTGGCAAACTCTCCACCATTATCGGTAAGAATGACAGGAAAGAGTTGGAAGAAGTCTTTGTCAGCTTGGTGAAGAGTGTTCTTGATGTCATAGAGGTGTTTGGTAACCTCAAGGGCAGTTTTATTATCCAGCAGTCTAGCGAAGATAAAGTTACAGAAAGACAGGTTGAAGGTGAGTAGGACTTTACCTCCCATTCTCCCCATAACTGTATCCATTTCTAGCCAAGAGTCTAGTTGATTCAGTGCTAAATAGTTTTGGAAATCCTCATAGTAACGGCCTTTTTTCGCTTCTTTAGGGATGGAAGGTAGCTTACTTTTCCGTCTTTCTTTGAATTTAACGGCTCTGGCTAGGTCAATAGGAGCGATAGATAGGTATCCTTTTCGGATATGTCGATAGACGGTTGAGGAGCTGACATCAAGGTTATGAGTTTTGAGGATATGATAGATGTGTTGTCCCTTTTTAACCCCATCAGAAATGACTTTGTCCATATCCCAGAAGGTCTTGGAATTGAGAGGAGTTCCTTCACGAGATTCAACAAGAGTTTGTTCGTACTGCTTTTGAGCTTGCTTAGCTAGGTAGAAAATTTTTTTAAATCCACAATTTTGTCTTCTTTTAGGGCAACCGTTACAGACAAAGGTAGCCTTATCGAGTAAAGGGCAAGGAAGGTTATGGCATGTAGACTCTCGGACTTGTCTGTTTCGTTTGACTTCTTTGGAAACGGTAGTTGGGTCTTTTAGAATAAGTTGCCCGATAGCTTTGAAGGTTTCACCGCGCTCTAAGCCTAATTGGATATCATTACGGTCTGAAAGGGTAAGGTGTTTATATTTTGTCATAGTAGACCTCATTTCTAACTCAAACGTCTCACACTTAATTCCACCATAAAAATCCGTTTTAGACTAATTTCCACTTTGGTCAGGCAAGTGGAAGTTACTTTGAGAAATTACCTTTGTGTTAATAAGCCTAAATATTCTGAAAATTTGTTTGATTTTTAATGGATAATATGATATAATGGTTGTCAATCTATAATTCACATAAACAGAGGAGTAGAAAATGAAAAAAAGTCGTGTATTTGCTACAGCAGGTCTTGTTTTATTAGCAGCAGGTGTACTTGCAGCATGCAGTTCTTCAAAATCATCTGATTCATCAGCCCCTAAAGCTTATGGCTATATTTATACAGCAGACCCAGAAACCTTGGACTACCTGATTTCAAGTAAAAATAGTACAAAAGTAGTGACTTCAAATGGGATTGATGGTTTATTTACTAATGATAATTACGGAAATCTTACCCCTGCAGTGGCAGAGGATTGGGAAGTCTCTAAGGATGGTTTGACCTACACTTATAAGATTCGTAAAGGGGTTAAATGGTTTACCTCGGATGGAGAAGAATATGCAGAGGTGACGGCTAAAGATTTCGTGAACGGTTTAAAACACGCAGCAGATAAAAAATCAGAAGCTATGTATTTAGCTGAAAATTCGGTTAAAGGCTTGGCAGATTATCTATCAGGAACTTCAACAGATTTTTCAACAGTTGGTGTCAAGGCGGTTGATGATTATACGTTACAATACACTTTGAACCAGCCTGAACCGTTCTGGAACTCTAAGTTGACCTATTCTATTTTCTGGCCTCTGAATGAAGAATTCGAAACATCAAAAGGAAGCGATTTTGCTAAACCAACAGATCCGACATCCTTGCTTTATAATGGGCCATTCTTGTTGAAAGGGTTGACTGCAAAATCTTCTGTAGAGTTTGTAAAAAATGAACAATATTGGGACAAAGAAAACGTCCACCTAGATACTATAAATCTGGCTTACTATGATGGCTCAGATCAGGAGTCGCTAGAGCGTAACTTCACTAGTGGAGCTTATAGTTTTGCTCGTCTTTTCCCTACCAGTTCCAACTACTCTAAGGTTGCAGAAGAATACAAGGACAATATCTATTACACACAACCAGACTCTGGGATTGCTGGTATAGGTGTGAATATTGATCGCCAAAGTTACAACTATACTTCTAAAACTACCGATTCAGAGAAAGCCTCTACTAAGAAGGCATTGCTTAACAAAGATTTCCGTCAAGCCTTGAATTTTGCTTTTGATCGCTCAGCTTACTCTGCTCAAATCAATGGTAAAGATGGAGCAGCTTTAGCAGTTCGTAATTTATTTGTAAAACCAGACTTTGTTTCAGTTGGTGAGAAGACCTTTGGTGATTTAGTCGCTGCTCAACTTCCTGCCTATGGAGATGAGTGGAAAGGTGTGAATTTAGCTGATGGGCAGGATGGTTTATTCAATGCTGACAAGGCCAAGGCAGAATTTGCAAAAGCTAAGAAAACTTTAGAAGCAGACGGCGTTCAGTTCCCTATTCATTTGGATGTTCCAGTAGACCAAGCAGCAAAAGGCTACATATCCCGTATTCAGTCCTTTAAACAATCTGTAGAAACAGTTCTTGGTGCTGAAAATGTCGTGGTTGATATTCAACAAATGACAAGAGATGAATTTCTTAATATCACTTACTATGCTGCTAATGCGTCAGCTGAGGATTGGGATGTATCGGGAGGAGTTTCATGGGGGCCAGACTATCAAGACCCATCTACTTACCTGGATATTTTAAAAACAACTAGCAGTGAAACTACAAAAACATATTTAGGATTTGATAATCCAAATAGCCCTTCAGTAGTTCAAGTTGGTTTGAAAGAATACGATAAATTAGTTGATGAAGCTGCCAAAGAGACAAGCGACTTGAATGTCCGTTATGAAAAATATGCAGCGGCTCAAGCATGGTTGACAGATAGTTCACTCTTTATTCCTGCTATGGCTTCTGCTGGTGCAGCACCGGTGCTTTCACGAGTTGTTCCATTTACTGGAGCTTCTGCGCAAACAGGCTCTAAGGGGTCAGATGTTTACTTCAAATATTTGAAATTACAAGATAAAGCGGTGACTAAGAAAGAGTATGAAAAAGCTCGTGAAAAATGGTTGAAAGAAAAAGCTGAATCAAATGAGAAAGCTCAAAAAGAATTGGCAAGTCATGTGAAGTAAATAATTTCTAATAGAACTTTCTCTCCATGAGGAGAAGGTTCTTTTGGGATTTTTAAAGGAAATAATATGAAAAAATATATTTTTATGCGTGTTTTGCGGTCATTGGTTTCGATTTTCTTAGTAACGACTTTGACCTACACGATTATCTATACCTTGGTTCCTCGAAAATTGATTTTCAAGCAGGATCCTAACTATAATAAAATTGCGACAACGGCTGATAAACGTGATAACTATGAAAATACTGTGTTTGAGCGTATGGGCTACATTGAGTATTACGATACTAAAGAGTTGCAAGAAAAGGCAAGTAGCATGGATTCTTCTGTAACAGTAGAGGCAAATGCGGTCAATAAAGCTATTTATGAAAAGTACATCAATCAATTAGGTCATGGTTGGACTTTGGGAGAATTTACTGAAAGTGGTCAATTTTATGCTACTCGTGAAATTCCCATTTTTGAACGTGTTTTTCACTTCTATGCTAACTTGATTGACATTGACCATACAAATAAAATTCAAGACCCTGAAAATCCAGACTTGAAACGTTACCTTCGCTTCGAAAATGATCCAGCTATCGGATGGTCATTGGTCGGTTCAGGTACTAAACATAAATATCTCTTGTACTTCAACAGTCAGTTCCCATTTGTGCATCAAAACTTTGTGAATATCAATTTAGGTGACTCTTATCCAACCTATGCTAATACACCAGTTCTTCAGGTTATTACTCAAGGTCAAGGACAAACCAAAACTTCTCAAGTTCAGTTCCCAACAGGTAAGAAAACGTCTTCTGTAAATATTTACTCGAGAACCTACAAGTCACCTAGTCAGGCTGACTCTCGTGAAGTAGCTAGCTATGGGAAAGATGATCCTTATACAGCGACTGAAAGTAATTACCAATATCCATCTATGATTGTCAGCTCTGCTATTGCTGGTTTGATTGGTTTGGTGATTTCTTATGCGATTGCCGTGCCACTTGGTTCAGCCATGGCTCGCTTCAAGAACACTTGGATCGATAGCTTCTCAACAGGGGCTTTGACCTTCTTGATGGCACTTCCAACAATCGCCCTTGTTTATATTGTTCGATTGCTTGGTTCCTCAATTGGTTTACCAGATTCATTCCCTATCTTAGGGGCTGGAGATTGGCGTTCTTACGTTTTACCGGCAGTAATCCTTGGTTTGTTGGGTGCTCCTGGTACAGCTATTTGGATTCGTCGTTACATGATTGACTTGCAATCACAAGACTTTGTTCGTTTCGCTCGTGCAAAAGGTTTGTCTGAAAAAGAAATTTCAAACAAACACATCTTTAAAAATGCCATGGTTCCGCTGGTTTCAGGAATTCCTGGTGCTGTTATCGGGGTTATCGGTGGTGCAACCCTTACTGAAACAGTCTTCGCCTTCCCAGGTATGGGTAAAATGTTGATTGACTCTGTAAAAGCATCTAATAACTCTATGGTCGTTGGTCTTGTCTTCATCTTTACATGTATTTCTATCTTCTCACTTCTTTTAGGAGATATTTGGATGACTATTATTGACCCACGTATTAAATTGACTGAGAAAGGAGGCAAATAATGTCTACAATCGATAAAGAAAAATTTCAGTTTGTAAAACGTGACGATTTTGCCTCTGAAACTATTGATGCGCCAGCATATTCTTACTGGAAGTCAGTGTTTAGACAATTTATGAAGAAAAAATCAACTGTAGTCATGTTGGGAATCTTGGTAGCTATCATTTTGATGAGTTTCATCTACCCAATGTTTTCTAAGTTTGATTTCAATGATGTCAGCAAGGTAAACGACTTTAGTGCTCGTTATATCAAGCCAAATGCTGAGCATTGGTTCGGTACAGACAGTAACGGTAAATCTCTTTTTGACGGTGTCTGGTTCGGAGCTCGTAACTCTATCCTCATTTCTGTGATTGCGACAGTGATTAACTTGGTTATCGGTGTTTTTGTCGGTGGTATTTGGGGAATTTCAAAATCAGTTGACCGCGTGATGATGGAAGTTTATAACGTCATCTCAAACATCCCATCTCTTTTGATTGTCATTGTCTTGACTTACTCAATCGGAGCTGGATTCTGGAATCTGATTTTTGCCATGAGTGTGACGACATGGATTGGGATTGCTTTCATGATCCGTGTGCAAATCTTGCGTTACCGTGATTTGGAATACAACTTGGCGTCACGTACTTTGGGAACACCAACCTTGAAGATTGTTGCCAAAAATATCATGCCTCAATTGGTATCTGTTATTGTGACAACCATGACTCAAATGCTTCCAAGCTTTATCTCATACGAAGCCTTCTTGTCTTTCTTCGGTCTTGGATTACCGATTACAGTGCCAAGTTTGGGTCGTTTGATTTCGGATTATTCACAAAACGTAACAACCAATGCTTACTTGTTCTGGATTCCATTGACAACCCTTGTCTTGGTATCCTTGTCCCTTTTCGTAGTTGGTCAAAACTTAGCGGATGCTAGTGATCCACGTACACATAGATAGGAGTAGAAATGACAAAAGAAAAAAATGTAATTTTGACTGCTCGCGATATTGTCGTGGAATTTGACGTTCGTGACAAAGTATTGACAGCCATTCGCGGCATTTCCCTTGAACTAGTTGAAGGAGAAGTATTAGCCTTGGTAGGTGAGTCAGGATCAGGGAAATCTGTTTTGACAAAGACTTTCACAGGTATGCTTGAAGAAAATGGTCGCATTGCCCAAGGAAGTATTGACTACCGTGGTCAGGACTTGACAGCCTTGTCTTCTCATAAAGATTGGGAACAAATTCGTGGTGCTAAGATTGCGACGATCTTCCAGGACCCAATGACTAGTTTGGACCCCATTAAAACAATTGGTAGTCAGATTACAGAAGTTATTGTAAAACACCAAGGAAAAACAGCTAAAGAAGCGAAAGAATTGGCCATTGACTACATGAATAAGGTTGGGATTCCAGACGCAGATAGACGTTTTGATGAATATCCATTCCAATATTCTGGAGGGATGCGTCAACGTATCGTAATTGCTATTGCTCTTGCCTGCCGACCTGATGTTTTGATCTGTGATGAGCCAACAACAGCCTTGGATGTGACCATTCAAGCACAGATTATTGATTTGCTGAAATCATTGCAAAACGAGTACCATTTTACAACAATCTTTATCACCCACGACCTTGGTGTGGTAGCAAGTATTGCGGATAAGGTAGCGGTTATGTATGCAGGAGAAATCGTTGAGTATGGAACTGTTGAGGAAGTCTTCTATGACCCTCGCCATCCATATACATGGAGTCTCTTGTCTAGCTTGCCTCAGCTTGCTGATGATAAAGGGGATCTTTACTCAATCCCAGGAACACCTCCGTCGCTTTATACTGACCTGAAAGGGGATGCCTTTGCCTTGCGTTCAGACTATGCAATGCAGATTGACTTTGAACAAAAAGCTCCTCAATTCTCAGTATCAGAGACACATTGGGCTAAAACTTGGCTGCTTCATGAGGATGCTCCAAAAGTAGAAAAACCAGCTGTGATTGCAAATCTCCACGATAAAATCCGTGAAAAAATGGGATTTGCCCATCTGGAAGACTAGGAGGAAGGAAATGTCTGAAAAATTAGTAGAAATCAAAGATTTAGAAATTTCCTTCGGTGAAGGAAGTAAGAAGTTTGTCGCGGTTAAAAATGCTAACTTCTTTATCAACAAGGGAGAAACTTTCTCGCTTGTAGGTGAGTCCGGTAGTGGGAAAACAACTATTGGTCGTGCGATAATCGGTCTAAATGATACAAGCAATGGAGATATCATTTTTGAGGGTCAAAAGATTAATGGAAAGAAATCGCGTGAACAAGCTGCGGAATTGATTCGTCGAATCCAGATGATTTTCCAAGACCCTGCTGCAAGTTTGAATGAACGTGCGACTGTTGATTATATTATTTCGGAAGGTCTTTACAATCACCATTTGTTTAAGGATGAAGAAGAACGTAAAGAGAAAGTTAAAAATATTATCCGTGAAGTAGGTCTTCTTGCTGAGCACTTGACTCGCTACCCTCATGAATTCTCAGGTGGTCAACGTCAACGTATCGGTATTGCCCGTGCTTTGGTCATGCAACCAGATTTTGTTATTGCGGATGAGCCCATTTCAGCCTTGGACGTTTCTGTTCGTGCCCAAGTCTTGAACTTGCTCAAAAAATTCCAAAAAGAGCTCGGCTTGACCTATCTCTTCATCGCCCATGACTTGTCGGTTGTTCGCTTTATTTCAGATCGTATCGCAGTTATTTACAAGGGTGTTATTGTAGAGGTTGCAGAAACAGAAGAATTGTTTAACAATCCAATTCATCCATATACTCAAGCCTTACTTTCAGCGGTACCAATTCCAGATCCAATCTTGGAACGTAAGAAGGTCTTGAAGGTTTACGACCCAAGTCAACACGACTATGAGACTGACAAACCATCCATGGTTGAAATCCGTCCAGGTCACTATGTTTGGGCTAACCAAGCCGAATTGGCACGTTATCAACAAGGACTAAACTAATAATGGTTTTATAATTTCCATGACAATTTTTATGGGAATTATAAACCTTTTTTTGTTGGACTGATTTGAAAAACTTTGAAAGCTCCCTGAAAGAATTTTCGAAAAATTTTAAAAAATTCTGAAATATTCTTGACAGGTGATGAAAAAGGTGGTAAGATAGGAAACATCAAAAAAGAAAGCAGAAAAAGAAATGAATAAGAAACAAGCTGTAACGATGAATCAAAACTTTTACTTTAGCTACTTTAGATAGTGTTTGTAGACATGTCACCATGGATGCAAACAGTTCAAGCAATTTGTTTGTATCTATGTGGCTAAGATTTTTGATTGTGGTCCATATAGATGAATATCTAAATGGACTAGCTAAGTTATAACTTGTTAGATTATTTCAAGTATCCGTTTAGATAGTATCTAGGCGGTTTTTTGTTTTATCTTTTCTGAGAAGGAGTTTCATTATGAAAGTTGTTCGAAAATTACTAGCCCCCCTCTTGGTAGTGGGGATTCTCTTGACCTCTCTGATCAGTTTGCATCAGTTGAAGGCAGATAAGAAAAAAGATGTGTTTCGTATCGGTATTTCGCAATTTATTACCCACCAGTCCCTAGATGCTACTAGAGAAGGATTTGTGGATGAACTAGCCAAACAAGGCTATGTGGAGGGGAAAAATATTGAGATTGATTTGCAAAATGCACAGGGAGAGCAAAGAAATCTAAAAACCATTTCCCAGCAGCTAGCAGAATCTAGTGATGTCGTTCTAGCCATCGCAACGCCTTCTGCTCAGAGTTTGGCTAATACAACGCAAACGACACCGGTTATCTTTTCAGCTGTAACAGATCCTGTCAGTGCCAAGCTAGTTGAGTCAAGAGAACATCCTGGGGGCAATGTAACTGGGACAAGCGATCAGTCATCAGATGCCATTTCAACCCAAATCAATTTGATAAAGAAAGTGTTGCCAAAAGCTAAAACAATTGGAATTCTCTATACTCAGAGCGAGCCAAACTCAGTTGTCCAAAAGGATGAAGCTAAGCGTCTTCTGGAAGAAAAAGGCTTTACCGTTGTTGAAAAAACAATCTTGGATAGTAATAACGTCAAGGCTGCGGCAGAGAGCTTGATGACAGAGGTGGATATGGTTTTTGTACCAACAGATAATATCATTTCATCAACCATGGAAACAGTTAAGCAGGTTTCTATTAAACACAAGGTTCCAGTATTTGGTGGTTCAACAGAAATGATTGCTGTTGGTGGCTTGTATAACTACGGAACCAATTATGAAGAATTGGGAAGACAGACAGCAAGAATGCTGGTTCGTGTCTTAAAAGGTGAGAAGCCAGAAAATATAGCAGTTGAGTTGCCTGAAAAGCTGGAATTGCATACAAATCAAGAAATGGCAGATGCACTAGGAATTGATATTAGTAAGTTGGAAGGCAAGGAATAAGGAGGTTTAAGATGAATTTTGTATTATCTAGTTTATCAGAAGGTTTGCTATGGTCGATTATGGCGATTGGGGTCTACTTGACTTTCCGTATTTTGGATATTGCGGATATGACTGCTGAAGGAGCCTTTCCACTGGGGGCGGCTGTCGTCGTATCTCAGATACAGGCAGGGACAAATCCTTGGATTGCGACCTTACTTGCTTTGCTGGCAGGTATGGTAGCAGGTCTTGTATCAGGAATGCTCCATACCAAGATGAAAATTCCAGCTCTCTTGACAGGGATTGTGACCTTGACAGGGCTTTATTCCATCAATATTAAAATCATGGGAAGTGTGCCCAATCTTTCCTTGGGAGATTCTTCAACTGTCTTTAAACAGTTGGCTAGCTTGGGACTGACAAATGAAGAAGCTGTTTTCTCACTTAGTTTAGCCTGTCTCTTACTTGTTTGTTTGGTCTTGACTCTTTTGATGAAAACAGAGATTGGCTTGGTCTTGCGTTCGACTGGGGACAATATTCCGATGAGTGAGGCTAATGGGGTCAATGTAGACACCATGAAGATTGTTGGTTACATGATTTCAAACGGCTTGATTGCCCTATGTGGTTCCTTGTTTGCCCAAAATGATGGATTTTCAGATGTGACTTCTGGGACAGGAACTATCGTTGTTGGTTTGAGTGCAGTCATTATTGCGGAAGTCTTGATACACGACTTGACCATTGGAGGTCGCCTGTTATCCATCGGAATCGGTGCTATTGTATACCGTTTGATTATTTTAAATATCTATGAAATTCCAAATCTAGATCAAAACCTGGTTCGTCTCTTTAATGCAATCTTGTTAGCCTTGGTTTTATTTGCACCAGAATTGCAAAAGCGATTAAAGATTCGTGGTCTAAAATTGAGAAATGAATAGGAGGAGAAAGTTATGGCAAGTTTGTTAACACTTGAAAATATTCACAAAACATTTGAAGCAGGGACAGTCAATGAGAACCATGTCCTCAAAGGATTAGATTTAGAGGTTGAAGAGGGAGATTTTATCTCTGTGATTGGTGGAAATGGAGCAGGGAAATCCACTTTGATGAATATCTTGGCTGGCAATCTATCGGTGGATGAAGGGGACCTTCTACTGGCAGGCAAATCCATTAAAAATCTGAGTATCAGAAAGAGAGCCAAGGATATTGCCCGTGTTTTTCAAGATCCTAAGATGGGAACAGCTTCTCGTTTGACGATTGAGGAGAATATGGCTATTGCCTTGAGACGCGGTCAGAAGAGAGGGCTTGGTTGGGGCGTAAAGGAGAAGGAGAGAATCCAGTTCCAAGAAGCCTTGAAAGAGTTGAATATTGGTCTTGAAAACCGCTTGAAAGTGGATACTCAATATCTCTCAGGAGGACAAAGACAGGCCTTGACCCTAGTCATGGCAGCTCTGGTGAAACCCAAACTTTTGCTTTTGGATGAACACACTGCGGCACTTGACCCGAAAACTAGTCAAATGGTGATGGATTTGACGCAAAAGATTGTGGAACACCATCAGTTGACGACTTTGATGATTACCCACGATATGAATCATGCGATTGAGTACGGAAATCGTCTCATTATGCTCTATCAGGGTAAGATAGTGGTGGATGTCAAAGGAGAAGAGAAAAAGCATCTGACAGTTGAAGACCTTATGCATCTCTTCCAGAAAAATAGTGGCCAAAGTCTAGTCAGTGATGAATTGGTTTTAGGATAAAGAAAAAGGCTGAAATCTAGTGTTTCAGTCTTTTATTAGTACAAATGGATAGGTAGAAATATGAAATTGATACTCTTCTAAAATCTCTTCAAACCGTGTTAGCTCTATCTGCAACCTTAAAACAGTGCTTTGAGCAACCTGCGGCTAGTTTCCTAGTTTGCTCTTTGATTTTCATTGAGTATAAACTCAGTAAGGAACCCTCTTTCGCAGAAAAGCAGGGTTCTTTTTGCTGTCTATTCCCTCCCTGAAAGCGTAAAACAAACTAGTCAGGGTGGCTAGTTTGTGGTATAATGAAAGAGACTCAAAAAGAAACAGGAGAAAAATGATGGATTTACTTTTAGCAATTGTATTGATTGTGCTAGCTTTTCTAGGAGGAGCTCTTGGAGGAATGTACTTGGTTCGTAAGCAAATTGAAAAAGAATTCGCTGACAACCCACGTTTGAATGCTGAAGCAGTTCGTACTCTTTTGAGTGCAAATGGTCAAAAACCAAGCGAAGCTAAGGTACAACAAGTTTACCACCAAATCATCCGCCAACAAAAGGCAGCCCTTGCTAACAATAAAAAGAAAAAATAAATAAGGAAAAGTCTGGGATGAAAGTTCCAGACTTCTCACTATGTTGGCTATGGGTTTAGGGATGAGACTTTTTCCTTGCATTCTATTGATATTTGATTATGATTAAGAGAGATAGTTGTTGATTAGGCTGTCATTATTCAGTTCATAAGGGACGGTAATCATAATGAACTATCAATCAGAAAAAAGACTAGAAAGAAGACTGTATGGATAATCGACCAATTGGTTTTTTGGATTCGGGTGTCGGGGGCTTGACCGTTGTGCGCGAGCTCATGCGCCAACTTCCCCATGAAGAAATCGTCTATATTGGAGATTCGGCACGGGCGCCTTACGGGCCCCGTCCTGCTGAGCAAATTCGTGAATATACTTGGCAGTTGGTCAACTTTCTTTTGACCAAGGATGTCAAAATGATTGTCATTGCTTGTAATACTGCGACTGCGGTCGTCTGGGAAGAAATCAAGGCTCAACTAGATATTCCTGTTCTAGGTGTGATTTTGCCAGGAGCTTCGGCAGCTATCAAGTCCAGTCAAGGTGGGAAAATCGGAGTGATTGGAACTCCCATGACGGTACAATCAGACATCTACCGTCAGAAAATCCATGATTTGGATCCGGACTTACAGGTGGAGAGTTTGGCCTGTCCCAAGTTTGCCCCCTTGGTCGAGTCGGGTGCCCTGTCAACCAGTGTCACCAAGAAAGTGGTCTATGAAACCCTGCGTCCCTTGGTTGGAAAGGTGGATAGCCTGATTTTGGGTTGTACCCATTATCCACTCCTCAGACCTATTATTCAAAATGTCATGGGACCAAAGGTTCAGCTCATCGATAGTGGAGCAGAGTGCGTACGGGACATCTCGGTCTTACTTAATTATTTTGAAATCAATCGTGGTCGCGATGCTGGACCACTTAATCACCGTTTTTACACAACAGCCAGCAGCCAAAGTTTTGCACAAATTGGTGAAGAATGGCTGGAAAAAGAGATTCATGTGGAGCATGCAGAATTATGACAAATAAAATTTATGAATATAAGGATGAACAGGACTGGTATGTCGGGTCCTATGGTATTTTTGGTGGCGTCCGGATGTTGACGGATGATGACTTGGATTTTCCTCTATTGGAGTTTGCCCAAAGATTTCGAGATGAGGATCGAGGTTTTCCTGTTTCTGTTACTGTTTTACGCTATGGTTCTCTCTACCGTTTATTGTCTTTTGTGGTAGATATCCTCAACCAAGAAATGGGACGTAACTTGGAAGTCATCCAACGTCAGGGAGCCCTGCTCCTGGTTGAAAATGGGCAACTCCTGCATGTAGAATTGCCTAAAGAAGGGGTCAATGTTCATGATTTCTTTGAGACAAGCAAGGTCAGAGAAACCTTATTGATTGCGACTCGTAACGAAGGCAAGACCAAGGAATTCCGAGCTATCTTTGACAAGCTAGGCTACGATGTAGAAAATCTTAATGACTATCCTGACCTGCCTGAAGTAGCAGAAACAGGTATGACCTTCGAAGAAAATGCCCGCCTCAAAGCAGAAACTATTTCCCAATTAACGGGCAAGATGGTTTTGGCAGATGACTCAGGTCTCAAAGTCGATGTCCTTGGTGGCTTGCCAGGTGTCTGGTCAGCTCGTTTCGCAGGAGTGGGAGCTACTGACCGTGAAAACAATGCCAAACTCTTGCACGAATTGGCCATGGTCTTTGAACTCAAGGACCGCTCGGCTCAATTCCATACAACCCTAGTCGTAGCCAGTCCAAACAAGGAAAGTTTGGTTGTTGAAGCAGACTGGCAAGGCTACATTAACTTTGAACCTAAGGGTGAAAATGGATTTGGTTACGATCCTCTCTTTCTTGTAGGAGAGACAGGCAAGTCCTCAGCTGAATTAACCCTTGAAGAAAAAAATAGTCAATCTCACCGTGCCTTAGCCGTTAAGAAACTTTTGGAGGTATTTCCATCATGGCAAAGCAAACCATCATTGTAATGAGCGATTCTCATGGCGATAGCTTGATTGTGGAAGAAATCCGTGATCGCTATGTGGGCAAAGTTGATGCCGTTTTTCATAACGGCGATTCTGAACTGCGTCCTGATTCTCCCCTTTGGGAGGGCATCCGCGTTGTTAAAGGGAACATGGACTTTTATGCTGGCTACCCAGAACGTTTGGTGACTGAGCTTGGTTCGACCAAGATTATCCAAACTCATGGACATTTGTTTGACATCAATTTCAACTTTCAAAAGTTGGACTACTGGGCTCAGGAGGAAGAGGCCGATATCTGCCTCTATGGTCACTTGCATGTGCCAAATGCTTGGATGGAAGGAAAGACTCTTTTTCTAAATCCAGGTTCTATCAGTCAACCACGTGGGACCATCAGAGAATGTCTCTATGCTCGTGTGGAGATTGATGATAGTTATTTTAAAGTGGACTTTTTGACACGAGACCATGAGGTGTATCCGGGCTTGTCCAAGGAGTTTAGCCGATGATTGCCAAGGAGTTTGAGACTTTCTTGTTGGGGCAGGAGGAAACTTTTTTGACCCCTGCTGAAAATCTAGCCGTGTTGATTGATACCCACAATGCGGATCATGCGACCCTCTTGCTCAGTCAGATGACCTATACCCGTGTTCCTGTTGTGACAGATGAAAAACACTTTGTTGGAACTATTGGGCTCAGAGATATTATGGCTTATCAGATGGAGCATGATTTGAGTCAAGAAATCATGGCGGATACGGACATTGTTCATATGACCAAAACGGACGTAGCGATCGTCTCGCCTGATTTTACTATTACAGAGGTCTTGCACAAGCTGGTAGATGAGTCCTTCTTGCCGGTTGTGGATGCGTCTGGTATTTTCCAAGGAATTATCACGCGCAAGTCTATCCTCAAGGCAGTCAATGCCCTCTTGCATGACTTTAGTAAGGAATATGAGATTCGATGCAAATGAGAGACAGGATTTCAGCCTTTTTAGAAGAAAAGCAGGGCTTGTCTGTCAATTCCAAGCAGTCCTATAAGTATGATTTGGAGCAATTTTTAGACATTGTAGGCGAGCGGATTTCTGAGACCAGTCTCAAGATTTACCAAGCCCAGCTAGCCAATCTAAAAATCAGCGCTCAGAAGCGAAAGACTTCGGCCTGTAACCAATTTCTCTACTTTCTCTATCAAAAAGGAGAAGTGGATAGCTTTTATCGTTTGGAATTAGCTAAACAAGCTGAAAAGAAAACTGAAAAACCAGAGATCCTAGACCTAGACTCTTTTTGGCAGGAAAGCGACTTTCCAGAGGGCCGTTTACTGGCTCTTCTTATCTTGGAAATGGGGCTCTTGCCGAGTGAGATTTTGGCACTCAAGGTTGAGGATATCAATCTGGATTTTCAGGTGCTGCGAATCAAAAAAGCTTCCCAACAGAGGATTGTCACTATTCCCACGACCTTGCTTTCAGAATTGGAACCCTTGATGGGCCAGACCTATCTTTTTGAAAGGGCAGGGAAAGCCTATTCTCGTCAGTGGGCTTTCCGTCAGCTAGAGTCCTTTGTCAATGAGAAAGGTTTTCCGGCCTTATCAGCCCAAGCCTTGCGGGAACAGTTCATTCTAAGACAAATAGAAAACAAGGTCGATTTGTACGAAATTGCAAAAAAATTAGGATTAAAAACAGTCCTGACCTTAGAAAAATATAGATAATGGATATTAAATTAAAAGATTTTGAAGGGCCTCTGGACTTGCTCTTGCACCTGGTTTCTAAGTACCAGATGGATATCTACGATGTGCCTATCACAGAAGTCATCGAACAGTATCTAGCCTATGTCTCAACCCTTCAGGCTATGCGTCTGGAAGTGACGGGGGAGTACATGGTCATGGCCAGTCAGCTCATGCTGATCAAGAGTCGCAAACTACTTCCAAAGGTAGCAGAAGTGACAGACTTGGAGGATGACCTAGAGCAGGATCTTCTCTCTCAAATCGAAGAATACCGCAAATTCAAGCTCTTAGGGGAGCGCTTGGAAGCCAAGCACCAAGATCGGACCCAGTACTATTCCAAAGCACCGACAGAGTTGATTTACGAAGATGCGGAGCTTGTGCATGACAAGACGACCATTGACCTCTTTTTGGCTTTTTCAAATATCCTATCCAAGAAAAAAGAGGAGTTTGCACAAAATCACACGACTATCTTGCGGGATGAGTATAAGATTGAGGATATGATGGTTATCGTGAAAGAGTCCTTGACTGGACGAGATCAATTGCGCTTGCAGGATTTGTTTAAGGAAGCCCAGAATGTCCAAGAGGTCATCACCCTCTTTTTGGCAACCCTAGAGTTAATCAAAACCCAGGAGCTGATCCTCGTGCAAGAGGAGAGTTTCGGAGATATTTATCTCATGGAAAAGAAGGAAGAAAGTCAAGTGACCCAAAGCTAGACTTGATAGAGAGGAAAGATGAGTACTTTAGCAAAAATAGAAGCGCTCTTGTTTGTAGCGGGTGAAGATGGGATTAGAGTCCGCCAGTTAGCTGAACTCCTCTCTCTGCCACCGACAGGCATCCAACAGAGTTTAGAAAAATTAGCCCAGAAGTATGAAAAGGACTCAGATTCCAGTTTGACTCTGATTGAGACTGGTGGTGCTTATAGATTGGTGACCAAGCCTCAATTTGCAGAGATTTTGAAGGAATACTCTAAGGCACCTATCAACCAGAGTTTATCTCGGGCAGCCCTTGAGACCTTGTCCATCATTGCCTACAAGCAGCCCATCACACGGATAGAGATTGATGCCATCCGTGGGGTTAATTCGAGTGGAGCCTTGGCAAAGTTGCAGGCCTTTGACTTGATACGAGAAGACGGGAAAAAAGAAGTGTTGGGGCGTCCCAACCTCTATGTGACTACGGATTATTTCCTAGATTACATGGGAATTAACCATTTGGAAGAATTACCAGTGATTGATGAGCTTGAGATTCAAGCCCAAGAAAGCCAATTATTTGGTGAAAGGATAGAAGAAGATGAGAATCAATAAATATATTGCCCACGCAGGTGTGGCCAGTAGGAGAAAAGCAGAAGAGTTGATCAAGCAAGGCTTGGTGACGGTCAACGGCCAAGTAGTACGTGAACTCGCAACGACCATCAAGTCTGGTGACAAGGTCGAAGTAGAAGGTCAACCTATCTACAACGAAGAAAAGGTCTACTATCTGCTTAATAAACCACGCGGTGTCATTTCCAGTGTGACGGATGACAAGAGCCGCAAGACGGTTGTCGACCTCTTGCCCAATGTGAAGGAGCGCATCTACCCTGTAGGTCGTTTGGACTGGGATACATCAGGAGTCTTGATTTTGACCAATGATGGGGATTTTACGGATGAAATGATTCACCCTCGTAATGAGATTGATAAGGTTTATGTCGCGCGTGTTAAAGGTGTGGCCAATAAGGATAATCTCCGCCCCTTGACCCGTGGACTTGAGATTGATGGCAAGAAAACCAAACCGGCTGTCTATGAGATTCTCAAAGTGGATCCAGTTAAAAACCGCTCTGTGGTGCAGTTGACTATCCATGAAGGGCGTAACCACCAGGTTAAAAAGATGTTTGAAGCTGTCGGTCTCCAAGTGGATAAGTTGTCTCGGACACGTTTTGGACACTTAGATTTGACAGGACTCCGTCCAGGAGAATCCCGTCGTCTTAATAAAAAAGAAATCAGCCAACTACACACCATGGCTGTAACCAAGAAATAATGAAACGAATTTTAATCGCGCCTGTGCGCTTTTACCAACGTTTTATCTCACCAGCCTTTCCACCCTCTTGTCGCTTTGAGCCAAGTTGTTCAAATTATATGATTCAGGCTGTTGAAAAACATGGCTTCAAGGGTGTTTTGATGGGCTTGGTTCGGATTTTACGTTGTCACCCCTGGTCGAAAACAGGTAAGGATCCCGTCCCAGACCACTTTTCCCTTAAACGAAATCAAGAATGGGAATGAGGTTGGGCAAAAATATTTTAGTGAAATGATAAAAACGCATCCTATCAGGTTTGAGTGAGCTTGATAGGATGCGTTTTATCATGTAAAGATGTTAGTTGATACTCAATGAAAATCAAAGAGCAAACTAGGAAACTAGCCGCAGGCTGTACTTGAGTACGGCAAGGCGATGTTGACGTGGTTTGAATTTGATTTTCGAAGAGTATGAGTTTGAAGTTGCTTATTTCAAGCCTTTTTGTGCGTCTTCAATCATGAGTTTGGTTGATTCAAGTCCGCCTCCGCTTAGATACCAGAGGTCTGGTGTTAGTTGGATAATCTTACCATTTTTAGCGGCAGGTGTTTCAGCAATGAGGGCATTTTCTAGGACGCCATCGTTGCTAGAGTTGTCCCCACCGATAGCAAGGGTACGGTTGATGACAAAGAGGATGTCAGGATTGATTTCTTTGACACTTTCAAAGCTGACTTCTTGTCCGTGGCGTGAGTCTTCGAATTTAGTGTCAGTTGGCTTGAATTTCAAAGTTTGATACAAGAAAGAGAAACGAGATTGGGCACCAAAGGCAGCCATTTTTCCTTCGTTGAGGAGGATAGCAAGAGCTTTTTTGTCAGAACTTTCGTTTTTAGTTGCGACTTCTTGGATGCTCTTGTCTAGCTTGGCCAATTCTTCCTTGGCTTTCTGTGTACCAGTTTCACCAAAGGCGCTTGCTAAGGACTCAATGTTGGCCTTGGTAGAAGTCCAGTAGTCGTCCTTGCCTGCTTGGAAGAGAACAGTCGGAGCGATTTCGTTGAACTTATCTACGAATTTTTGGGTACGTGGTGAAGCGATAATTAGGTCTGGTTCAAGAGCAGCAAGGGCTTCTAGGTCTGGCTCAACCATAGAACCAACATTTTTAACTTTTCCAGCTAGGTCTTTAAGATAAGTCGGAACAGTTTTTGTAGGCATTCCGACGATATTCTTTTCAAAACCTAAAGCGCGAATAGTATCCGCAGCACCGAGGTCAAAGGTCACAATTTTTTCAGGGACTTTTGAAAGTGTGACTACACCTAGTGAACTTTTAATGGTTACCTCTGTTGGAGCAGAGCTACTTGACTCCGTCTTACTAGTGCTTGAGTTTGTACTACATGCACCAAGTAGGAGCAAGAAGCTGGCCGCTAGGGCAGTGAGATAAAATTTAAGGGATGTTTTCATGATTTCTCCTTTTTAAAATATGATAACGATGTAGGGAGTCTCTTAGATAGGCTTGTTAGCTAAGAGACAGAGGGTTCTCTAACTCGAGTTTCTTAGTTACTAGCTATAGATACAGATCTTTTTGCCATTGATATCCGCCAGTGTGATGGGAATCTCATAAAGTTGACTGAGTAGATCAGCCTGCATGATTTGATCGGTTCTTCCCTTGCTAAAGACTTGACCGTCCTTGAAGGAGATAATTTCATCCGCGTACTGGCTGGCCATGTTAATATCGTGGAGAACGATGATAATGGTCTTGCCGAGTTCCTCCACCAGTCGCCGAAGAATCTGCATCATGCTGACGCTTTGCTTGATATCAAGATTGTTGAGCGGTTCGTCTAGTAAGATAAAGTCCGTATCCTGAGCCAGTACCATAGCGATAAAGACCCGCTGGAGTTGTCCCCCAGACAGGCTATCGATGTAGCGGTCTTTTAAGTTGGTCAGTTCCAGATAGTCCAGAGTTTCTCGGATTTTTTCCCAATCTTCTGGTTTCAGTCGACCTCGACTGTAAGGAAAACGTCCAAAACTGACCAGTTCTTCAACCGTCAATTTGGCCTGGTAATTGATTTTCTGTTTTAGGATAGTTAGTTCTTGGGCCAGTTCTTGTGAATTCCAGCTCTCGATTTCACGTCCTTTGATACTAAGAATTCCCTGATTTTTCTTGGTCAGTCTGCTCATGATGGAGAGGAGAGTCGATTTTCCAGCACCATTTGGACCAATGAAGGCTGTCAGTTTCTGAGGACTGACTTCAAGAGAAATACCTTTCAAAATATCCTGTTTTTGAATGGATTTGTCAATGTTTTCCAGTTTCACTGACGCGCCCTCCTGTATAGTAAGATAAAGAATAGGATACCTCCTACACTTTCGATGATCATGCTGATGCGAATTTCTAGTGCAAAGACTCGTTCAATCAAGGCTTGCCCCAAGGTTAAGCTAATAAATCCAACCAGAATGGCTACGATAAAGAGTAACTTGTGCCGATAGTCTTTGACAATCAGGTAGGTGAGGTTAGCCAGCATAAAGCCGAAGAAGGCCATAGGCCCTACCAAGGCAGTGGCCGTTGAGGTCAAAAGCACGATGCCCCAGAGGAGTTCTTTCTGTTCTTTTTCAACATCGAGTCCCAATATCTGAGCCGTTTCTCTTTGTAGGTGCAAGACATCCAGAATGACTGCTTTTCGAAAGAAAAAGATGGTCAAAGCAAGGATGATTAGAGAGCCGATGGCTAGGATGGAAGTGTTGAGATGTTGAAAGGAGGCAAAAAGACTGTTTTGCAGTTTATCGTATTCGTTTGGATCCATCAAGACCTGAAGGAAGGTACTGATATTTCGAAAGAGACTTCCGAGGGCTAGACAAATCAGCAGGATAAAGACCAGATCTTGTTTCATCAGCGTCTTCAAGTAGCCTTGTAAGGAGAGAAAGAAGAGGGATTGGACAAGAAGTAAGACTAGGAATTCTAAGATAGGGGACTTGCCAAGTTGAAGAAACTTGCTTTCAAAAACCAGTAATAGGGTTTGTAGTAGGACGTAGAAGGATTCGATTCCTAAAATACTAGGAGTCAGGAAACGATTTTCCGTCAGGGTTTGAAAACTAATGGTCGAAATCCCAGTCGCGATAGCTACCAAGAGATAAACGACAATTTTTTGGGAACGCAACTTCCAAGCAAAGGCTGACAAGTGAGTGATGGGCCAAAAGTAGAGGAGACAAGCTCCGATGGCAAGAATAATGAGAAGACCGAAGAGTTTGGTATGTTTGCTTTTAAACTGCATCTTTTCGTCCCCCTTTCCAGAGAAGTAGGATAAAGACGAGGCTGCCGATGATTCCTAGCAAGAGACTGACAGACAGCTCATAGGGCCGAATCAAGACTCGAGAGAGGATATCGCAGGCCAGAACTAGATTAGCACCGACCAGAGCGACGATGAGTTTGGTCTGACTCAAATTATCTCCATAGCGCTTGCGGACAAGATTGGGAACGATGACTCCGAGAAATGGCAAGCCACCCACGGTAATCATGGTGACACTAGTCGTTAGCGCAACCAGAAAGAGGGACAGTTTTTCAAGCAGGGAGTAAGAAATCCCCAAACTTTCGCTAGTTTCTTTTCCTAGATTCATGATGGTAAAGGTTTGGGATAATTTCCAAACGGCTATCAGGATAATGAGCCCTAAGAAAAGCCATTCATACTGATGAGTCTGAATCATGGAGAAGGAGCCCTGGGTCCAAGCTGTCATACTCTGAACCAGATTGAAACGATAGGCGATAACTTCTGTCACAGAACCGATAATCCCACTATAGATGATTCCAATCAGAGGCAACATCCACCTTTCCTTTACAGAGAAAATAGTCATAAAGGCTAGGAAGAAGAGGGTAAATACGATGGATGAAACAAAAGCAAAGAGCATCTTTTGAGTAAGACTAGCTGACGGAAAGACAAAGAGGCTCAGCACCATTCCCAGTTTGGCAGCTTCAGTGGTTCCAACTGTACTCGGAGCAGCAAACTGATTTTGAGTAATAGTCTGCATGAGCAGTCCTGCCATGCTCATACTAGAGGCAGTCAGGAGAATGCTGATGGTTCTTGGGAGACGGGACTCTTGAAAGAGAAGCCAAGTTTCATGATCCAGTGCAAAGAGTTTTCCCCATGAAAAATCACTGGTCCCAATGCTAATAGAGAGAAAGACTAGGAGTAGAAGTAAGCCAATTAAATAATGAGAAAGTTTCATACCCCATCCTTTCATGTAGATTTGGTACCGAAAGATACCTGCGGATATTACTGTAACACGATTTTTCTAATCTGTCAATAAATTTTCTGATAATTTAATGAATGAAACAAGGAGAGAGTAACAAGACTTTCTCCTTTGTTATCCTATTATAAAATATTTTTCCCCTCTTTAACACGCCAATGATAATCCGATAAAATAATATCTTCGAGGGAGTAGCTAGCTTGCCAATCAAGATATTTTTTAGCTTTTGATGCGTCTGCTAGGACGCTAGCTGGGTCACCAGCACGACGCGCAACAATTTCGTGTGGGATTTCTTGATTCAGTAGTTCTTCAGCAGTTTTAAAGATTTCTTTGACGGTATAGCCTTTTTCAGTTCCTAAGTTAAAGATTTGAGAAGAACTGTTTTCTTGAAATAGGTAGTTCATTCCTTTAACATGAGCCTGTGCAAGGTCCAAGACATGAATGTAATCTCGAATACATGAACCATCACGTGTATCGTAGTCATCTCCAAATATTTTCAGGCTATCATTTTGTCCCAATGCGGTCTTGTTGATATTTGGAATGATATGAGTTGGATTTTTCACACGTAGACCGTTTGAAGCATCCATTTCAGCCCCAGCAACATTAAAGTAACGGAAAATGACATATTTCCAATCATAGCGATTGGCCATCCAGTAAATCATTCGTTCACCCATCAGTTTTGTTTCTGCATAAGGATTGACGGGGTCGAGCAGGGTATCTTCAGTTGCAGGCTTGTCAATACAGTTATTACCATAGAGGGAAGCAGTCGAAGAGAACATGATTTTTTGAATGCCAACTTCAGATAAGACTTTGAGAACTTGGTTCATACCAGCAACATTGGCAGTGAAGTATTTGCTTGGATTTTCAATACTTTCGCTCACGACAATCTCACCCGCACAATGGAGGACAGCATCAATCTGATTTTCTTCTAAGTAAGCCTTTAAGGCGCTAGCATCATAAACATCCAGTTGTTTAAAGCTAGCACGACTATCTACAGCTGAACGATTTCCTGTAGAGAGATTATCTAGAACATGTACCTGATAGCCAGCATTTAAAAGAGCTTTAACGGTATGGGAGCCAATATAGCCAGCTCCACCTGTAACAAGAATTGTTTTGGTCATGATTTTTTCCTTTTCCTAGTTTTGTACTATTTTAAAGAAATAAGAAGGCAAAGTCAACTATTTTCTGCAAATTTCATGAAAATTCAAAACAATTTTGGTGTAGGATTGTTTTTTTGTTTGGAAATAAAGATTCGAGTTAATTTTGGGATGTTTACTAGATTTTGCACCGTATGCAAGAGAATACTATCCCTTTCTAAGATAGAGTAGGACTAAGATACTAACTTAGAAATCCACCTTCCCGCTATCCTTCTCCTATAAAAAGTGGTAAAATGGATGAAAGAAAGAAGGAACTGAAATGACAACATTATTTTCAAAAATCAAAGAAGTAACAGAACTTGCTGCAATCTCGGGTCACGAAGCGCCTGTCCGTGCTTATCTTCGTGAAAAATTAACACCGCATGTGGATGAAGTGGTAACAGATGGCTTGGGTGGTATTTTTGGTATCAAACATTCAGAAGCTACGGATGCACCGCGCGTCTTGGTCGCTTCTCATATGGATGAAGTTGGTTTTATGGTCAGCGAAATCAAGCCAGATGGTACCTTCCGTGTCGTAGAAATCGGTGGCTGGAACCCCATGGTAGTCAGCAGCCAACGTTTCAAACTCCTGACTCGTGACGGTCGTGAAATCCCTGTGATTTCGGGTTCTGTCCCTCCACATTTGACTCGCGGAAAGGGTGGACCAACTATGCCAGCTATTGCAGATATCGTCTTTGATGGCGGTTTTGCGGATAAGGCTGAGGCAGAAAGTTTTGGCATCCGTCCTGGCGATACCATTGTACCAGATAGTTCTGCAATCTTGACAGCCAATGAAAAAAATATCATCTCAAAAGCTTGGGACAACCGCTACGGTGTGCTCATGGTTAGTGAGTTAGCAGAAGCCCTGTCAGGTCAAAAACTTGGCAATGAACTCTATCTGGGCTCTAACGTCCAAGAAGAAGTTGGTCTCCGCGGTGCTCATACATCTACAACCAAGTTTGACCCAGAAGTCTTCCTCGCAGTTGACTGTTCACCAGCAGGTGATGTCTACGGTGGTCAAGGCAAGATTGGAGATGGAACCTTGATTCGTTTCTACGATCCAGGTCACTTGCTTCTCCCAGGAATGAAAGATTTCCTTTTGACAACGGCTGAAGAAGCAGGTATCAAGTACCAGTATTACTGTGGTAAAGGCGGAACAGACGCTGGCGCAGCTCATCTGAAAAATGGTGGTGTCCCATCTACAACAATCGGAGTCTGCGCTCGTTATATCCATTCTCACCAAACCCTCTACGCTATGGATGACTTCCTAGAAGCTCAAGCTTTCTTGCAAGCTTTGGTGAAAAAATTGGATCGTTCAACGGTTGACTTGATTAAAAATTATTAAACATAAGGGAGGTGGTAGGGATGGTAGAACCAAACCTAGAAAGCCTTGTAAAAGATCTTTACAATCATGCTCGCCATGATTTGAGTGAAGATTTAGTTGCTGCTCTCCTAGAGACTGCTAAAAAACTGCCTACTACAAATGAGCAATTGCTGGCAGTTCGTCTCTCAGGCCTGGTCAATCGTGAATTGCTCAAGAATCCCAAACATCCGGCACCTGAGTTGCTCAATTTGGCTCGTTTTATCAAGAGAGAAGAAGCCAAGTACAGAGGAACCGCAGCTTCTGCGCTTATGTATGGGGAGATTTTTAAAATGCTTTGATTCCATTGTGGACCAAAGTATTTTTTTGTAAGACCTATCTCGTGAGCGCTCAAATAGTAGTAACAAGGAATCATGAGAAGTTAGCCGAGACTATAGTAGTGAAGAAACTTCTGTAATGGAAGTGGAGCGAAGTGAGGAATCGTCAAACAGTAGGGGATAGGCTGTTTGAAGGGTGCTATGAGAAAGATAGGGTAAGGTGAAATTAAATACGAACAAATTGATTGGGAAATTCAAATTGCTTTCTATCAATGTTTTAGAAGATACAGTGCCCTAGTCCAACTTCAATATACTATAAAAGAACAGATGGAAGCAATTATGATTGACTTCTATCTTTAAAATAAATGGTCTGATAGGAAAAACATGTCCCATCATAAAATATAGGATAGTACGGATGGAAGGCTTTTGTAGACTGGAGGACGAAGGAGTTTAGAAACTCTCGTTAAAAGTTAGTTGAACCGGAGTATGGTGATGTAAATCATTATCAAAAATTATTTCTACATCGAAATAGTTGACAGTTGAAAGGACAAGTGTTACAATTATTTTATTCGTTTCGATATCGAAATAAATTGGAGGTGTTATGAAAGATAGTCATTTGCTAGCCCATCATATTCGTTTGTTGAACGGGCGGATTTTTCAAAAGCTACTGACCCAAGATCCTGAGGCTCTTTATAGGGGTGAACAGGGCAAGATTTTAGCGGTTTTATGGAATAGTAAAACTGGCTGCGCAACTGCGACAGATATTGCTCTGGCAACTGGGCTTGCGAATAATACGCTGACTACTATGATCAAAAAGCTAGAGGAACAAAAGCTTGTAATTGTTAGTCCGTGTGGAAAAGACAAGCGTAAGAAGTATTTAGTTTTAACGGAGTTAGGCAAGTCCCAGAAAGAAGTGGGACATCGTGTCAGTCAGAAATTGGATACGATTTTTTACAAAGGATTTTCAGAGGAAGAAATTCGGCAATTTGAAGCCTTTCAAGAAAGAATTTTGGCGAATCTGAAAGAGAAGGCAAAGGAGGATTAGAATATGTCACAACAAGTGAAAAATGCTCACAACCTATACATCCATGCCATTCAAGACGGACGAGTTGCTGAGGCTCAAGCCCAGTCTGTAGGGGATACCTATATCCAACATTCGACAGGTGTTCCTGACGGGAAAGACGGATTTGCAGCCTTCTTTGCAGATTTCTTTGAGCGTCATCCAGAGCGTCAGATTAAGATTGTCCGCACCATTGAGGATGGCAATCTGGTCTTTGTTCATGTTCATCAATATCTGAATGGTGGAGAAGCTCAATGGGTGACGACGGATACTTTCCGTGCGGATGAGAATGGTCGTATTGTTGAGCATTGGGATGTCATTGACTACTATCGAACACCTGAAAATGACCAACTAGATCAAATTTTTGGAGATTTTGAAATCAAGGATTTGGATAAGAAAGCAGAAAATAAAAAGCTGGTTCGCCGTTTCTTGACAGAAAATTTCCAAAATGGGGAGCTAGAGCAGTGGAGTGATTATGTGGCAGACGATTTGATTCAGCATAATCATGAGATTGGACAAGGAAGTGCTGCTTATAAAAACTATGTGGCTGAATATAGTGTCACTTTTGACTTTGTTTTCCAACTCTTAGGACAAGGAAATTATGTGGTTAGCTATGGTCAGACTCAGATTGATGGAGTTGCTTATGCCCAGTACGATATCTTCCGTTTAGAGAACGGGAAAATTGTGGAGCATTGGGACAATAAGGAAGTCATGCCTAAGGTAGAAGACTTGACCAATCGAGGGAAGTTTTAAATGAGGATACAGAATGATTGAATACAAAAATGTAGCTTTACGCTACACAGAAAAAGATGTTTTGAGAGATGTCAATTTACGGATTGAGAATGGGGAATTTATGGTTTTAGTTGGACCTTCTGGATCCGGTAAGACGACCATGATTAAGATGATTAACCATCTCTTGGAACCGACTGATGGAAATATTTATATGGATGGCAAGCGCATCAAAGACTATGACGAGCGGGAGCTTCGTCTGTCTACTGGTTATGTTTTACAGGCCATTGCTCTCTTTCCCAATCTAACGGTTGCAGAAAATATTGCCCTGATTCCTGAAATGAAGGGCTGGACTAAGGAAGAAATTGCTCAGAAAACTGAAGAGCTTTTGGCTAAGGTTGGTTTACCAGTAGCCGAGTATGGGCATCGTTTGCCTAGTGAATTATCTGGTGGAGAACAGCAACGGGTCGGAATTGTTCGTGCTATGATTGGTCAGCCTAAGATTCTCCTCATGGATGAACCTTTTTCGGCTCTTGATGCTATTTCGAGAAAACAGTTACAGGTTCTGACGAAAGAATTGCATAAAGAGTTTGGGATGACAACTATTTTTGTAACCCATGATACGGATGAAGCTCTGAAATTGGCGGACCGTATTGCTGTCTTGCAGGATGGAGAGATTCGTCAGGTGGCGAATCCCGAGACCATTTTAAAAGCTCCTGCAACAGACTTTGTAGCAGACTTGTTTGGAGGTAGTGCTCATGACTAATTTAATTGCAACTTTTCAGGATCGTTTTAGTGATTGGTTGACAGCTCTATCTCAACATTTGCAGTTATCACTTTTGACCTTGTTGCTGGCCATCTTTATAGCGATTCCTTTGGCTGTTTCTCTTCGCTATCATGAGAAGTTAGCGGATTGGGTCTTACAGATTGCAGGGATTTTCCAGACCATCCCGTCTCTGGCCTTGTTAGGACTCTTTATCCCCTTGATGGGAATTGGAACCTTGCCTGCTTTGACAGCATTAGTGATCTATGCGATTTTTCCGATTTTGCAAAATACTATCACTGGGCTGAAGGGAATTGATCCGAGTCTGCAAGAGGCTGGGATTGCCTTTGGGATGACTAGGTGGGAGCGACTCAAGAAGTTTGAAATTCCACTTGCTATGCCTGTTATGATGTCTGGGATTCGGACGGCAGCGGTCTTGATTATCGGTACAGCAACCTTGGCTGCCTTGATTGGTGCAGGGGGACTGGGTTCCTTTATCCTTTTGGGAATTGACCGTAATAATGCCAGTCTAATTTTGATTGGGGCACTTTCTTCAGGAGTGCTGGCTATTGCCTTTAACTTCCTACTAAAAGTGATGGAAAAAGCAAAATTGCGGACGATTTTTTCTGGTTTTGCCTTGGTAACCATATTGCTCGGTCTATCTTATAGTCCAGCCCTTTTGGCTCAAAAAGAGAAAGAAAACTTGGTTATTGCTGGGAAATTGGGTCCAGAACCAGAAATTTTGGCCAATATGTATAAGTTGCTGATTGAAGAAAATACCAGCATGACTGCTACTGTTAAACCGAATTTTGGGAAAACAAGCTTTCTCTATGAAGCACTGAAAAAAGGCGATATTGATATCTATCCTGAATTTACTGGTACGGTGACTGAAAGTTTGCTTCAACCATCACCCAAGGTGAGTCATGAGCCAGAGCAGGTTTATAATGTGGCGCGTGATGGCATTGCCAAACAGGATCATCTAGCCTATCTCAAACCCATGTCTTATCAAAATACCTACGCTGTAGCTGTTCCGAAAAAGATTGCTCAAGAATATGGCTTGAAGACCATTTCGGACTTGAAAAAAGTAGAAGGACAGTTGAAGGCAGGCTTTACTCTCGAGTTTAATGACCGTGAGGATGGAAATAAGGGCTTGCAGTCAATGTATGGTCTCAATCTCAATGTGGCGACCATGGAACCAGCTCTTCGCTATCAGGCAATTCAGTCAGGCGATATTCAAATCACGGACGCTTATTCGACTGATGCGGAATTGGCACGTTATGATTTACAGGTATTGGAAGATGACAAACAACTCTTCCCACCTTATCAAGGGGCTCCACTGATGAAAGAAGCTCTTCTCAAGAAACATCCAGAGTTGGAAACAGTTCTCAATAAATTGGCTGGTAAAATTACTGAAAGCCAGATGAGCCAGCTCAACTACCAAGTCGGTGTTGAAGGCAAGTCAGCAGAACAAGTAGCCAAGGAGTTTCTCCAAGAACAAGGTTTGTTGAAGAAATGATGTGGCAGAGACTTTAAGCAAACTGAACTCAACTTGGTTAAACGACTAGATAAAAGAACGCTCAGACAATGTCGTCTGGGCTTTTTTGATGTGAGAATTACTGAATGTCACTTAAAATGGAAAGAAAGAGAAAATTTTCAGGAATTTCTAAAATTTTACTGTAAAGATACTTGGATATTCATAAAATAGGTGTATAATGTGTTGTGAACTGCTTAACAAATAAGGATTTTCAGCTCATGTCGACTAAGGCTGGAAATCTTGTGTATAGACAGTTCGTTATCTAATAGAGCGTTGCGTCCGAAAGTCTATCCAGACACGGCTCTTTAAAAACAAAAGGAGAAATGATGCATACTTATTTGCAAAAGAAAATTGAAAATATCAAAACAACTCTAGGTGAAATGTCAGGTGGTTACCGTCGTATGGTTGCGGCTATGGCTGATTTAGGATTTTCAGGGACTATGAAGGCTATCTGGGATGACCTCTTTGCCAGTCGTAGCTTTGCCCAGTGGCTGTATTTGCTGGTTTTAGGAAGTTTTCCTCTCTGGCTAGAATTGATTTATGAACACCGTATTGTTGACTGGATTGGGATGATTTGTAGCCTAACTGGGATTATCTGTGTTATCTTTGTATCGGAAGGTCGGGCAAGTAATTATCTTTTTGGCTTGATTAACTCTGTTATTTACCTTATTTTGGCCCTACAGAAAGGCTTTTATGGTGAGGTGCTGACGACACTTTACTTCACAGTCATGCAACCGATTGGACTTCTAGTTTGGATTTATCAGGCACAGTTTAAGAAAGAAAAGCAGGAGTTTGTTGCACGTGAACTGGACGGCAAGGGCTGGACAAAGTATCTTTCCATTAGTGTTCTTTGGTGGTTGGCCTTTGGATTTATTTATCAGTCTATTGGTGCCAATCGTCCCTATCGTGATTCCATCACAGATGCGACCAATGGGGTAGGGCAAATTCTCATGACAGCTGTTTACCGTGAACAGTGGATATTCTGGGCAGCTACCAATGTCTTTTCAATCTATCTCTGGTGGGGAGAAAGCCTGCAAATTCAAGGGAAATATCTAATTTATCTCATTAACAGTCTAGTTGGTTGGTATCAATGGAGCAAGGCTGCAAAGAGTGCTTAAAAAGTAAAAAAGGATCGGATGATCCTTTTTTGTGTTAGAGCAAAATGAATAATACCGTAATGATAATAGCTCTCGTTATATGAATGATGTGGTGCGATATATGTTGGTTTTCTTTCTGTTTGTCATTCCCATAGGCTCCGTAGCAAATCACCCCACAGCCAACCAGCTAAAGAGATAGTGCAACAAGCGGTAAAAGGAAGTAGAGGATGAGAGATAAGGTCGCAAGGCCACTTCCGATAAGGAGAAGCCGATTTCCTAATTGTTAAATGAAGTGATACACTTGGAGGATATGAATCAAATCTATTTTGCTCTTCCGAGTTTAATTTTTTATCAAAACATGCTATACTGTAGCATAGAAATAAACGATCACTTATTAACGAAGTATAGTGAGAGTTGAAAGGATTGGAAAATGAATAAACAACCGCAAATCATGGAAAAAGAACGTTTGGGGGCTTTTATAGATGCAGTTTTAGCCATCGTTATGACTATCTTGGTGCTTGAGTTGGAAAAACCGAAGACATTTGATGTACAAGGATTATGGGAGCTTCGAACAAATTTTCTCGCCTACGCCATCTCTTTCTTTTGGCTAGGAGCTATGTGGGCCAATATTCACGCCGCCTCCCACCTTATTCAAAAAATCAGTCAAAAAACGGTTTGGGCTACCATTGTTATGCTTTTTTTCTCTTCCCTCTTTCCCTATGCGACACAGCTCATAGCGACTCATTTTACGAATGGGACTATGCAGGCCTTTTACGGAGTCATCGTCCTACTGATTACTTTTTCAGTCTTATGGTATTATCGCACGCTTGAGGAGGTAAATGATGGCGCAGAAATGTATGGGTTGAATGCAGATCGCCAAAAATGGTTGACCTGGGACATTGGCATTAAGATTCTTGGATTAATCTTGTCCCTGACGATTTTCCCCGCAGGAGTTGGTATTTCAGTCTTGCTGACTCTCATTTTTATTGTCATTCCTAAACAATTTAATCCATAAAAAGTCAAAACGAGCCCTTTTGGACTCGTTTTTCTGTTTAATTATAGACATGTAGGATTTCCAAATAAAACTGGATCACTTCTTGTTCGGAGTAGGACTTGCCTTTTTTCAACCACCAGCTGAGGGTTTCAATGAAATGGCTGACGACAAAGTGTTGAAGATAGGATGACGGAATCTTGGGATGAACTGTTTGCAAGTCTTGGACGACCATCGGGTAGACATGATGTTTGAGCTCTTTTTGCAGTTGGCGGAGAAAGTAGTCGTTTTTTGATAAGAGAAGACTGGTAATATGGTCTTGATTTTTCTTAAAATGCAAAAAGATATGCGCCAAATAATCCTCTGTTGAGAGATGCTTTTCACGTTCAAAGAGGTGGTGGAAAAGGTATCGACAGAGTTCATCTAGAAGTAACTCCTTACTTTCATAATGACTGTAAAAGGTTGAACGACCAACGTCTGCCAAGTCGATAATTTCTTGAACGGTAATGGTTTCGTATCTTTTAGAATTTAGTAGCTGTAAGAATGCTTGATAGATAGCTTTTTTTGTCTTATTGATACGGCGATCTTTTTTCACTTGATGTACATTTGAAACAAAATGTTCAGAATCGTACGAACTGAACTAACTGCTTCTATCCTTTCTTTGAGTGGTGGGGGATAATAAGAATGAACAAGGTGTTCATAAGACTATTATACCAAAGGAATGAGAAATATGAAGGCAAAATATACTGTTTGGCTAGCTTTTTTCTTAAATTTGACTTATGCCATTGTCGAGTTTATCGCTGGTGGAGTGTTTGGGTCCAGTGCAGTTCTTGCTGACTCGGTGCATGACTTGGGAGATGCGATTGCTATTGGGATCTCAGCCTTTTTGGAAAGTATCTCCAATCGTGAAGAAGACAGCCACTATACCTTGGGCTACAAGCGTTTTAGCCTTTTAGGGGCCATGGTAACGGCTGTGATTCTTATGACAGGGTCCGTTTTGGTCATTTTGGAAAATATAGCGAAAATCTTTCATCCACAATCGGTCAATGATGAGGGGATTCTCTGGTTAGGAATTATTGCGATTATTATCAATGTGCTAGCGAGTCTCGTCATTCGCAAAGGACAAACCAAGAATGAATCCATTCTCAGCCTGCACTTTCTGGAAGATACCTTGGGTTGGGTGGCTGTCATCCTGATGGCCATTGTTCTTCGATTTACCGATTGGTATATCTTGGATCCGCTCTTGTCTCTTGCTATTTCCTTCTTTATTCTGTCAAAAGCCCTTCCACGTTTTTGGAGCACGCTCAAGATATTCCTCGATGCAGTGCCAGAAGGAGTAGATATCCAGAAAATCAAGACGGATTTAGCAGAATTGGATCATGTCGCTAGTATCAATCAACTTAATCTCTGGACTATGGATGGTTTGGAAAAAAATGCCATTGTCCATGTTTGTTTAAAAGAGATGGAGCATATGGAAACTTGTAAAGAATCTATTCGGGACTTACTCAAAGATTGTGGCTTTCAAAATGTCACCATTGAGGTCGATGAAGATCTGGAGATTCACCGAGCCCATAAACGCAATATGGGAGAGCTAGAAGCGAATAGAAATCATGAGAATGCTCATCACCATTAAATACAAAATGACTCCTAGAGAAGAGTGTTTCCCTAGGAGTTTTGTCTTATTTAATGAATTCCGCTAAATGAATATCTGGGTTGAGGGAGACTAAATAGTAGGTCATATGTGCCTCTGGATCAGACAGAGGAATGATGACTCGTTCTGTTTGAAGTGTTTCTCTATCTTTACTAAGATTGGTCGCAAAGCGAGGCAGGGTGGAGTTGTTAGCTAATTCTTCAAATTCAAAACGGCTGGATTGAACGAGGAATTTAGAAGCAGGCATTTTCTCTTGGACTAGGTCATTCCAAAAACCAATCTGATTCATCAAAAGAAAGTTGTAGCCATCAATATCTGAAAAGCTGATAGAAGTTTCTTTAGCCAAGGCGTGGTTTAAAGGGACAACGATGTCCAGACTTTCATTGAGATAAGGTAGAGAGTCAATCGAGTGTCCCTCAAAAGAAAAGGGCAAGACAGCTATATCCGTGGTATTTTCATCAATAGCTTCAAGCGCTTGGCTTGTTGAACAAATCTTATGTTTGATTTGTTTGTCAGGATAAAGACTGGTTAATATTGGGAGGAGATTCCAGAGGGGAGCTGGAGCAACAGAGATTACTGTAATAGTCTTGAGACTTTGGTCGAAATCTCTCACTTCTTGAATGCCTTGTTGGCTTGTTTCCAAAATACGTCTAGCTACTTGGACAGCCCGCTCCCCTGTTTCATTCAGTGAAATCCGATTGACACTGCGTTCAAAGAGGGTGACACCAAAGTCTTCCTCTAGATGTTGCATGGAACGAGAGAGGGAAGGAGTGGAAATCAGGAATTGTTCAGCAACTTTGGAGAGGGTTCCTAACTCCTTAAAAGCGACGAGTTGTTCGAGTTCTTCGAGGTTTAACATAGCAGGCTCCTTTTAGTTTTCGTTTTATGAAAAGTAGATTCCTTTATTGATAGTGTACAAAATTCTTGATCAGATGTAAACTAGAACCATCAAGAGAAATAAGGAGATAACAAAATGCTTTACAAAACTTTAAATAACAATGTTAAAATGCCTCAATTAGGATTTGGGGTTTTCCAAACACCAATCGATGAAACCAAGAAAGCAGTTCGGGATGCTATCGAAGTTGGGTATCGCTCTTTTGATACTGCTCAGTCTTATCAAAATGAAGAAGGGGTCGGCCAAGCTATCAAAGAATCGGGTCTTCCTCGGGAAGAATTCTTCATCACCACCAAAATTTGGATTTCTAATGCGGGCTATGAAAAGGCCAAGGCTTCCATTGAAGAATCCTTGCAAAAATTGCAAACAGACTATATTGATCTTTTGCTTATTCACCAACCATTTGGAGATTACTACGGAACTTACAGAGCCATGGAAGAAGCCTATAAAGCTGGCAAGGTCCGTGCTATCGGGGTCTCTAACTTTTCACCGGAGCGTTTTATTGATTTGCAGCATTTCGTAGAGATCAAACCGGCTGTCAACCAGATTGAAACCCATATCTTCCAGCAACAAAAAGTGGCTAAGAAGTATTTGGAAAAATACAAGTGCCAAATCGAGTCTTGGGGACCTTTTGCGGAAGGACGCAATGATTTCTTTAACACGCCTCTCTTGAAGGAAATTGGAGAAAAATATGGCAAGTCCGTAGCGCAGGTTGCCCTTCGTTTCCTTCTTCAAAGTAATGTGGTGGTCATTCCAAAATCCGTCCGTAAGGAACGCATGCAAGAGAATTTCAATGTGTTTGATTTCGAATTGACGGAAGAAGAAATGAAGAACATTGAAGGGTTGGACCAAGAGAAATCGCTTTTCTTCGATCATCAGGATCCAGAAACAGCAGAATTTTTCATGACCATTGTCAATAAGTAAAAGAATATACATGACAAAAATAGAAAAACACATTTATCATTTTTAATCATTTTTAGTGGCTTTATGGCCTTTACTCCATACTTAACTAATTTTAAAGGATGATATTTTTATAGCTATTGTTTAGTTTGTGTTTCAGATTGAATAATACTGTTAAGCGAAAAATTATATATTATTAGAGATTAAGGAAAGGAGAAAAAATGTCTGAGATGAAACAAACTGCAGGACGGGATTTTCTTGGGGATTTTGCACCAGAATTTGCTCATTTTAATGATGATATCCTTTTTGGAGAAAATTGGAACAATCAAGATATTGATTTGAAAACAAGAACGATTGTTACAATTGTCGCATTGATGTCCTCTGGGATAACCGATCAATCTTTAGTTAATCACCTTGAAAATGCAAAGAAAAATGGTGTATCACAAAAAGAAATTGCAGCGATTATCACTCATGTAGTTTTCTACTCAGGATGGTCTAAAGCTTGGGCAGTTTTTAATCTTGCTAAGGAAATTTGGAAAATAGATGTAGCTGATGAAAGTAGTAAAGAGGTCTATCAAGCTTCTATTTTGTTTCCAATAGGTCACGAAAATACGGAATATAAAAATATTTCATCGGTCAATCTTATTTAGCGCCTATTGCAAATGAGGGCTTCCCAATTTTTAATGTAACTTTTGAGCCAGGATGTCGTAATCATTGGCATACTTACACTGCAGAAAAAGGTGGCAGACAAATGCTCATCTGTGTTGGGGGTGTGGGATATTACCAAGAATTTTGGGGAAAAAGCTGTTAAACTTCTTCCTGGAGATCCAGTTACGATTCCTGCCGATGTTAAACATTGGCATGGAGCTAGTCAAGATTCTTGGTTCTCTCATTTAGCATTTAAGATTCCAGGGGAAAAACAAACACATAGTGGCATGAAGCCCTATCAGATGATAATTACCTGAAGGCACAGCAATAAAATAAGTGAAAGAACTTGCCACCTATCAATAAAAAATGTATATTATGATTAGGGTTTAGAAAGAGGAAGAAGTAATGAAATCAGCAGTATATACAAAGGCAGGCCAGGTTGGACTTGCTAGCATTGAACGTCCGCAAATAATAGAAGCCGATGATGTGATTATTCGTGTGGTTCGTGCGTGCGTTTGTGGTTCAGATTTATGGAGGTACCGTAATCCAGAAACGAAAGCTGGACACAAAAATAGTGGACACGAAGCGATTGGGATTGTTGAAGAAGCTGGGGAAGCCATTACGACGGTGAAACCAGGTGACTTTGTCATTGCCCCTTTCACACATGGTTGTGGTCAGTGTAATGCTTGCCGTGCTGGTTTTGATGGTTCGTGTGATAATCACCCAGGTAATAACTGGTCTGGTGGTGTCCAGGCTGAGTATATCCGTTTCCACTATGCAAACTGGGCGCTGGTTAAAATCCCTGGTCAACCTTCAGATTATAGCGAAGGTATGCTCAAGTCCCTATTGACTCTTGCTGATGTCATGCCAACAGGCTATCATGCGGCGCGTGTTGCAAATGTTCAAAAAGGGGATAAGGTTGTGGTCATTGGTGATGGGGCTGTTGGTCAATGTGCTGTCATCGCAGCTAAGATGCGTGGTGCGTCGCAAATTATTTTTATGAGCCGTCATGAAGATCGTCAAAAGATGGCTCTGGAGTCAGGTGCGACAGCTGTTGTAGCTGAACGTGGTCAAGAAGGAATTGCCAAGGTGCGTGAGATTCTAGGTGGTGGTGCAGATGCAGCTCTGGAATGTGTTGGAACAGAAGCAGCGGTTGATCAAGCTCTTGGTGTTCTCCATAATGGAGGTCGTTTGGGCTTTGTTGGCGTACCGCACTATGAGAATCGTGCCATTGGCTCAACCTTTGGTCAAAATACAATAATCGGCGGTGGTCCAGCTTCTGTCACAACTTATGACAAACAAGTATTACTAAAAGCCGTTCTTGATGGCGATATCAACCCAGGACGTGTCTTTACTTCAAGCTATAAATTAGAAGATATTGATCAAGCTTATAAAGATATGGATGAACGTAAGACCATTAAGTCTATGATTGTGATAGACTAAAAAAGAAAATCCTAATGGAGATTTGAGACTCTCTATTAGGATTTTTTGTCATGTTTAATTTGTGGAGTTATGGCAGAGTACTCTCTCTTAAAGTCAGTCTGGTTCCCAACATGGTCAGGCTAGGTATTTTGCGACCGTGGAGTACTTCCTTATTAAGAATATCCATACCTGCTCGGCCCATTTCTTCAGTATAAACCGTGATGCTAGAAAGGGGAGGATAGACCTGCTTGGTTAGACTAGTGTCGTTAAAGGAAATGAGGCTGACACGGTCTGGCAGGTTGATTCCAGCTTCTTGGAGGGCACGGAGGGCACCGATGGCTAAACTATCGCTGGCTGCGAAAAATGCTGGTGGGAGTTGGTCTCCTAAGCTCTGAATGGCCTCCTTCATCAAGTCATAGCCAGACTGGGCAGTAAAATTTCCTTGAAAGACCAGTTCATTATGGTAGATTCCCTTTGCTTGACTGTAGTTCCTAAAATTTTCCAGCCGCTTATCCTCAATGATTTCTTCTTGGTCAGTTGTCTCCTCAAGGCCTGTTAGAATCCCGATACGGTCCATTCCTTGGCTGAGGAAATAATCGACAACCTGTTTCATGGCAGTGTAAAAATCCGTGATAATGCAGGTATGTCCCAGGGAAAGTGTATCGCTGTCTAAAAATACCAGAGGTTTTTGGTATTCTTCGAAGGCAGAAATCTGAGCTCGACTAAACTTTCCGATGCAGAGAATCCCAATCACTTCCTCGCTTAGGGTAAAAGGATGGTCATTAAAATAGCGCAAGATATCATAGTCCAACTCTTGGGCTCTTTTTTCTATACCTAGGCGAATCTGGTAGTAGTAGAGGTCGTCCAGCTCCCCTTGTTCGCTGACCCATTGGATAATGGCAATCTTTTGCTTGGGTTTGTGGGACTCGCCTGTCTTGAGGTGTTTGGTGTAGCCCAGCTCTTCAGCAACAGTTAAAATACGGTGTCTCGTTTCTTCTGTAACAGATAGGCTCTGGTCGCGATTGAGGACACGGGATACGGTCGCGATTGAGACAGAGGCTAGCTGTGCAATGTCTTTTAAGGTAGCCATAAATCCTCCTTCTTTAAGGTTAGTATATCATATTTTTCTGCCTTTTACCGACATTTTAGTAAAAGTTTAGTAAAAAGGATTGACCTTGGGAAATCCCTTGTATACAATAGAAGAAAACGATTACACGTTGAGGTGACTTAACGGACAGTCAAAGGAGAAATCATATGACACAACATCTTACTGCTGAAGCCCTTCGCAAAGACTTTCTTGCTGTTTTTGGTCAAGAAGCAGATCAAACATTCTTTTCACCAGGTCGTATCAACTTGATTGGTGAGCACACAGACTACAACGGTGGGCACGTTTTTCCTGCTGCTATTTCCTTGGGAACTTACGGTGCAGCTCGTAAGCGTGACGACCAAGTTTTACGTTTCTACTCAGCTAACTTTGAGGACAAGGGCATTATCGAAGTGCCTCTCGCCGACCTCAAGTTTGAAAAAGAGCACAACTGGACCAATTATCCAAAAGGAGTTCTTCATTTCTTGCAAGAAGCTGGGCATGAGATTGACAAAGGTTTTGATTTTTATGTTTATGGGAATATCCCAAATGGTGCTGGTTTGTCTTCTTCAGCATCCTTGGAACTTTTGACAGGGGTTGTGGCAGAGCATCTCTTTGATTTAAAATTAGAGCGTCTCGATTTAGTTAAAATCGGAAAACAAACAGAAAATAACTTTATCGGAGTCAACTCTGGTATCATGGATCAGTTTGCTATTGGTATGGGAGCTGACCAACGTGCTATTTACTTAGATACCAATACTTTAGAATACGACTTGGTGCCACTTGATTTGAAGGACAATGTCGTTGTTATCATGAACACCAATAAACGCCGTGAATTGGCTGACTCTAAGTACAATGAACGTCGTGCTGAGTGTGAAAAAGCAGTGGAAGAATTGCAAGTTGCCTTAGATATTCAGACCTTGGGTGAATTGGATGAGTGGACCTTTGACCAATACAGCTATCTGGTTAAAGATGAAAATCGTTTGAAACGTGCTCGCCATGCTGTGCTTGAAAACCAACGTACCCTTAAAGCTCAAGCAGCCCTTCAAGAAGGTGATTTGGAAACATTTGGTCGTTTGATGAATGCGTCACACGTTTCCCTTGAGCATGATTATGAAGTAACTGGTTTGGAATTGGATACTCTTGTTCACACAGCTTGGGCACAAGAAGGTGTTCTCGGTGCTCGTATGACAGGGGCAGGTTTTGGCGGATGTGCCATTGCTTTGGTGCAAAAAGATGCTGTTGATGCCTTTAAGGAAGCTGTTGGCAAACACTACGAGGAAGTAGTTGGCTACGCTCCAAGCTTCTATATCGCTGAAGTTGCAGGTGGCACTCGCGTCCTTGACTAGTCAAAAGGAGGCTCTATAGTGACCTTAGTAGATAAATTTGTAACACATGTCATTTCTGAAAGTTCATTTGAGGAAATGGATCGAATCTACCTGACCAATCGTGTCTTGGCACGAGTGGGAGATGGTGTTTTGGAAGTTGAGACCAATCTGGATAAATTGATTGACCTCAAGGACCAGTTGGTTGAGGAAGCCGTTCGATTAGAGACGATTGAAGATAGTCAGACTGCACGTGAAATCCTTGGTGCTGAACTAATGGACTTGGTGACTCCTTGTCCGAGTCAGGTCAATCGTGACTTTTGGGAAAACTATGCCTACTCTCCTGAGCAAGCGATAGCGGATTTCTACCAACTCAGTCAGAAGAATGACTACATCAAACTCAAGGCTATTGCTAAAAATATCGCTTATCGTGTTCCGTCTGATTATGGAGAACTTGAAATTACCATCAATCTCTCTAAGCCTGAAAAGGATCCCAAAGAGATTGCGGCAGCCAAGTTGGTGCAAGCTAGTAATTATCCTCAGTGTCAGCTCTGTATTGAAAATGAAGGCTACCATGGTCGGGTCAACCACCCAGCTCGCAGCAACCACCGGATTATCCGTTTTGAAATGGCTGGTCAGGAGTGGGGCTTTCAGTATTCGCCCTATGCTTACTTTAATGAGCATTGTATTTTCTTAGATGGCCAGCATCGTCCCATGGCCATTAGTCGTCAGAGCTTTGAGCGTCTGCTGGCTATTGTAGAGCAGTTTCCAGGATATTTTGCTGGCTCTAATGCCGACTTGCCGATTGTGGGTGGCTCTATTCTAACTCATGACCACTATCAGGGAGGCCGTCACGTATTTCCTATGGAATTGGCTCCCTTGCAAAAGACCTTCCGATTTGCTGGTTTTGAGCAGGTCAAGGCTGGAATTGTCAAGTGGCCCATGTCAGTGTTGCGTTTGACTTCGGATTCCAAAGAAGATTTGATCAACTTAGCTGACAAGATTTTGCAGGAATGGCGTCAGTATTCAGATCCTGCAGTGCAGATTTTGGCAGAAACAGACGGAACACCGCATCATACCATCACACCGATTGCCCGTAAACGTGATGGCCAGTTTGAGTTGGACTTGGTCTTGCGGGACAATCAGACTTCTGCAGAACATCCTGATGGTATCTATCATCCTCACAAGGATGTCCAACATATCAAGAAGGAAAATATCGGCTTGATTGAGGTCATGGGCTTGGCAATCTTGCCACCACGTCTGAAAGAAGAGGTGGAGCAAGTCGCTAGCTATCTTGTAGGAGAAGCTGTTACAGTTGCCGATTATCATCAGGAATGGGCCGACCAACTAAAAGCCCAATATCCAGACATAACAGATAAAGAAAAAGCCCTTGAAATCGTCAAGGACTCTGTTGGTGCTATCTTTGCGCGTGTACTTGAGGATGCAGGAGTCTACAAGCAGACGGAACAAGGACAGGCGGCCTTTATGCGCTTTGTGGAGCAGGTCGGAATTTTGCCAGACTAAGAGCTTTCTCCTTGCACAGTCCTATAAAAAGTAGTATCATAGTGTCGTTTGAAATATCAGGAGGAAACGATGAAAGATTTTCACTTTGATGCTATATCAGCTTTTGAAAATTATGAAATTAAAGAGATGAAAGATGGTCACGTTGTGGTGACGACAAAAGTAGTGAACTCGTCGCTCAACTACTATGGCTATGCCCATGGTGGCTATCTCTTTACCCTTTGCGACCAGATTAGTGGTTTGGTGCTCATCTCGCTAGGACTAGACGCAGTGACGCTTCAATCCTCTATCAACTACCTCAAGGCAGGAAAACTCGGTGATGTGCTGACCATTAAAGGAGAATGCGTCCATCAAGGTCGTACAACCTGTGTCGTGGATGTGGACATTACCAATCAAGAAGGCAGAAATGTCTGTAAAGCAACCTTCACCATGTTTGTCACAGGCCAGCGGTCAGAAGACAGACAGGTGAGGATATAGAGACAGGTGAGTGGGATAAATTTATCTCACTCATTTTTTTGGTTCATTTTACTATAAAATTGTTGACAACGCTTTCAAATTGTGTTATTATTAAAGCATAAAATAAAAAGTAAAAAAAGCTATGAAAAGAAAAATCTTATTAGCTATAAGTTTGTTGTCTTTGATATTAACAGTCTTGGTAATAAGTCACTTTCCTGCTAAAAATCAGGGCTTTGATTCAGGACTTGTGTTTGTTGCTCAGTAAAAATGGTTTTAATAGTTTAATTAAGAAAGGAGCCTAGGATATGAGTTACAACTTACCTAACAGATATAAAAACGGAGATTTTTAATTGGCATAGGATACTTCTTTATTCTGTTATATAGTAAAGGACGGTGCATTTCTTAGCAAGACTTTGTCGTCAGATATTATAATATGAATTTAAGAGGCGTTATATGATAAGTAACTGGTTTATACTTTTAATTTTAGACAAAGATGAAAATCTTTTAGAAATTAGTTGGGGATAAAATCATGAAAAATACATTGAAAAAAATTGCATCTACTACTCTGATTGGACTCTCTCTACTTGGTATAGGTAGTTCAGTGGTTTCCGCAGCAACTGTATATTATAAAGGTAGTGCAGTATATTGGGACTATGGCCGTACAGCAGCTGTATTTAGTTATTCAAATGTTCAATCAACTGTTTATGAGCATACAGCAACTGCGAATGGTGTTTCTTCTGGGTGGCAAGATCCTGGAGTAATGGCCTCTGCAACTGCGTTTATCGGAGGCGGCACTGCACAATGTTACTGGAATTGTCGAGGGTAATAGCCTATGACTAACAAAAACATTTTTCTAGGAAAATTAAAATACCTAGCCCTGTTTTTGGTTGCTGTTCAGAGTATATTATTTGCTCTGACAGCAATTTTTTTTACAGGTGTATCTTATCAAGAAACATGGCAGCACTACAACCAGAATAATCGAACTATAACGCTGTACCTTCAAAAGCTAAATCCAATTCAGCAAGAAAAAGCGTTTCATTATTTAAATGAGAGAAGTGATTTAGCCGTTTGGACTCATCGAATCATTCAAGATTCTAATGGCAATGGTATACAAAAACATTATATAGATGCCATGGGAAATTCTGATTATTTTTCTGATTTTAACTTTCACCATTCAAATATTTTAACTAAGTCACAGCTAAAGGTCTTACTAGAGCATGAGGATAGTAAGAAAACGATAGGAATTGCTGAGGCGTCTCATGATACGCTTAATGAGCTACCGAGGCCTTTATTTACTATTCCGATTGTTATTGATCGATTAGAGCAAGTTTATCAAAAAACCAATACTTTAACGGGAATCTATCATGTAAATGGTTTAGAATCAGAAACAGACAAAAGTGAATTTATCAAACAGTTTGCGAGTGCCACAGACTTATCAGAGGAAAATTTTCTACAGGAAAAATTTGGTAGTCGTCGTGATTATGGTCTAGTTCCTTTTGTTCTCATAGGTTTGCTGTTATTTACAATGTTAACACTGTTAATATTATTGCTTGTAATTGTTCTTCAGGCCTATGAAAAATTTGGTAGTCTCACCCTACTGGGATGGAGTCGAAATGAATTTTGGTTAGCATTATTTAAACCTATTATTTATCCATCGGTTCTTAGCACACCTATATTAGCTGTAGGTATTTGGTGGTTGACAGGCTGGTCCCAAGTTTCATACTATATTTTGATACCTATCATGGGCCATATAGTATTTTCAATGTTGGCCTTAGCTACTATTCTCATTATTCCTAGTTTGATAGTTTATTCAGTGACTGCTTTGTCTGCTATTCACAAACGTTTTCCAAGTAGACTATTGACTATTTTAGGTATTAGTTCCTACATTGCGTTAAGCAGTATCTTAATTGCTACCAGTTATGCCCTAGATGGTCCTTTGTACCGTTTTATGGATAATGTCCATATTGCTAGGGCGTGGAAAAGTGTTGAGAATATGCAAGTAATTGATTCTTTTTCTGAAGGCGATGACTTGGGAACACTGGCAGGTACGAGTAATACATTAGAATTAAGTATGTATCATCTTTATACAAAAATAGGTCATGATGAAGGTGTCTATTTAATTCATAGTCAATACTACGGACAAGATTTTTTGGCGAACGTGACTGCTTATCAGAATCTACCTAGTAAACCATTTTGGTATCTAGTTTATTCTTATAATTATTTAACTGAACTAGGTTTTCAGTTTTCTGAAGAAGAATTAAATGAGATACGAAGTGGTAGCAGATTGTATCTGATTCCAGATAGTTATACAACTGAGGAACAGCAACGTATGCGAGCATATTTAGAAGAAAGTGTCAAAGTCTATGATGGGGATGTGGAGACACCATTTACACAAAATCGTCAATTCATTTATAAAAGCTATTCCACAACTAAAGATATTTTCCTTTGGTCCACAAATTTACAACAAGGGGTAACTAGTAAGGAGCCGATTATTTTTGTAGCTAGTCCTGAAAATCTTTATTTTAAGGAGAGTGCGAATCTTGTTGTTTCGGGTTTCAATGGTTATCTCAAAATACGTAATCAGAATATTCTGACTCGTGTGAAGGAAGAGATAACGTCCCATTTTCCAGATCTTATGGATAACGATATTCAATTTACACCAGTTAGGCGATATATTGATGGACGCCAGAAAGAGTTGAGTTATACTTTTTATCTATTTGGTAGCCTTATATTAGCTGTATTGATTAGCTTAACTTCAATACTAATTGCTTTGGTATTGATGTATCGAATTGCTTATCAAGATCGGTTAATAGTGCAATACTTCTTAGGATTTGGTTTATGGGCACGTTATAAAGGAATTATGATTTTGGTGATTGTTTCTGCTATTATAGAGGTACTAATTAGTTTCTTATTGAAAACAAAATTGGGTATAGTGTCCGCTGCTTTATCTCTATGTTTGCAGTCAGTTCTTCTATATGGTTTTCTTTTACGGAAAGAACAGCAGAAAATCTTAAATATATTTAAGGAGTAAGAATATGCCAACTATTTCAGTCAGACAGTTATCGAAATATTACGGTGCAAAACGTGTTATTGAGAATATTTCATTTGATATTTCGGATAGAGAATTTGTTGCGTTGATTGGTCCATCCGGTTCAGGAAAATCTACGTTACTCAACCTTATTGGCTTATTAGAAACTGTTGATGAGGGAACAATCACGATTGATGGTGAGATTCTACCACAAGTTAACTCTAAAAAGGCAACCCATCTCCGTCGAAATGTATTAAATTACTTGTTTCAATCTAATGCTCTGATTCCAAATGAAAGTGTTAGTGATAATTTGATGCTAGCACTTCATTACACTGATTTAACTAAGAAAGAAAAAGATAAAAAAATAAAGACAGTTTTATCAAAAGTTCACATGGAATCTTTCTTGGAGAGTCGTATTAATGAGTTATCAGGTGGAGAACAGCAGCGAATTGCTATCGCTCGTGCTATTCTAAAGCCAGGAGAGTTGATTCTAGCAGATGAGCCAACTGGCTCCTTGGATCCACAAATGGCTCAAACAGCCTTTGAATTACTGAAACTGCTACGTGATGAGTATGGGAAAACGATTATTTTGGTAACGCATAATATGGATCAGGCTCAGCAATGTGATAGAATTATTGACTTAGAACGCTTAAAAGATTTGAACTGATACGTGTTGCTACATATTGTTGCATCAGAAGAGGTGTATGATTTCTTAAAAGTTATCTGGCCTGATTATGAAACAGAGAGTAATTATGAAAACTTAAGTTTGATGGTCTATACTTTATCAGACTCTGATTGTGTGAGATGCTTATCTGAAAATATAGAATTTGGTGATGGGAAACAACTTTCTTTATTGAATAAAAAATATAGCTGGGAATATGGAGATGAATTACCAGAGTGGTTGGAAAGTCCCAAACATAGATTATTGCTAATAAGTGAGTTATTAGAGAGAAACTTAAGATGAAAAAGTGTACTATAGAAATTACTGAAACTCTAGCTCGTCTAGTGAGTATAGAAGCTGAAGATAAGTATGAAGCGGAACGACTTGTAAGAGAAAAGTATAAGAGTTGTGAAATTGTTCTTGATGCAGATGATTTTCAGGACTATGAGACTAGTATATATGAGTAGATGTTTTTATTTTGTCACACAAAAAAGAGGTTCACACCTCTTTTTCTTATTTCTTTTTATGATTTAATACGGCATTGAGGACAATGGCGAGTAGGCTGGCTACGACGATTCCGTTTGAGAAGAACATTTGGAAGGCTGTCGGCATGCTGACAAAGAGATTACTGTTATTTAGACCGACACCTGCAGCGATTGAAACAGCTGCGATAAGGAAGTTATGTTCATTGTTAGCAAAGTCAACACGAGCGAGAATTTGCATCCCTTGAATAGATACAAAACCAAACATCACCAGCATAGCACCACCGAGGACAGGGCTCGGAATGATTTGGGCAAGGGCGCCAAACTTAGGAAGGAGTCCAAGGAGAACCAGGAAACCAGCTGCGTAGTAGATTGGCAGGCGAGTCTTGATGCCTGACAATTTAACCAAACCAACGTTTTGTGAAAATCCTGTGTAAGGGAAGGTGTTAAAGATACCTCCGAGAAGTACGGCCAAGCCTTCTGCGCGGTAACCGTTGCGCAGGCGCGTGCTGTCGATTGGGTCTTTCGTGATATCAGATAAGGCCAGATAAACACCAGTAGACTCAACCATAGACACCGTTGCGATGATACACATCATGACAATAGATGAGATTTCAAAGGTTGGCATCCCAAAGTAGAGTGGAGTTGGGACATGGACAAGTGGTGCTGCCGCAACAGGAGAGAAGTCCACTAACCCCATGCTAGCAGCAATGGCTGTTCCAACAACTAGACCAATCAAAATGGAGATAGACTTGATAAATCCTTTGGTAAAGATGTTAATCAAGAGGATAATCAAAACAGTAATAGCTGCAAGCAAGAGACTTTGACCAGTTGGTTCTGGAGCGTTATTTCCCATATTTCCAATAGCGACAGGAATCAAGGTTAATCCAATTGTTGTGATAACAGATCCTGTTACGATAGATGGGAAGAGATTGGCCACTTTTGAGAAGATTCCTGAAACAAGAACCACGTAAATCCCAGATGCGATAAGGGCGCCAAACATAGCGCCACTTCCATGGCTTTGCCCAATCATAATCAAGGGAGCTACCGACTGGAAGGCAACTCCAAGAACGACTGGAAGTCCAATCCCAAAGTATTTGTTGAGTTGGAGTTGGAGGAAGGTTGCCACCCCACACATGAAGATATCTGTAGAAATCAGGTAGGTCAACTGCTCAGCTGAATAGCCAAGGGCTGTCGCAATCATGATGGGAACTAGGATGGATCCTGAGTACATGGCTAGTAAGTGCTGCAAGCCAAGAACGGCTGCTTGTGAATGTTTTTCTTGAGTTTGCATTAGAGATCTGCCTCCTTAAATACGACTTGACCATTTTCAAAACGATCCAAACGAGCGAGTGATAGAACAGGGTAGCCTGCTTTTTCAAGCAAATCACGGCCATCTTGGAAGGATTTTTCAATCACAATACCGATAGCTTCGACTGTGGCACCAGCTTGTTCGATGATTTGAATCAAGCCTTTAGCAGCTTGGCCGTTAGCAAGGAAATCGTCGATAATCAAAACCTTGTCCTCTGGTGAGAGGAATTTTCCTGCGATAGAAACGGTGCTTGTTACCTGTTTGGTAAAGGAGTAGACTTCTGCAGTTAAGATTCCTTCGTTCATAGTGATGTTCTTAGCTTTTTTGGCGAAAATCATGGGAACGTTTAAGGCTTCAGCTGTAAGAACGGCTGGGGCAATACCCGACGCTTCAATTGTTACGACTTTGGTAATACCAGCAGAAGCAAATTTTTCTGCAAAAACCTTACCAATCTCTCGCATCAAGCTAAAGTCAACTTGGTGGGTTAAAAAGGAATCCACCTTGAGGATGTTGTCACCCAAGATATGCCCATCCTTGAGGATGCGCTCTTCTAATAGTTTCATAAGACCTCCTAAAGTCTAAAAGCCAATCCTTTTGCTTGTTTCAGATTTCTATCCAGTAAAACGGATAGAAAAAGGACCTACTTAATCTCTAAGTAAGTCCCCAAAATAGGCATGGTAAAAACGCCATACCTCACTCTGACTTACTTATTGTTAGGTGTTCCGGCACCTTGTAGAAACGTCGTGCCAATTCACGACATAAACAAGTAAAATGATATTCAATTTAAAATAGGCTTGTGCCAATGTTTTTATTTTACACTAAATAACTTTAGAAATCAACTGTTTTGTTAGTGTTTTGGTTTGAAAAACGAACAAATATAATAAAAATGGGCAAGAATTAACTTATTGACTAACATTTATACTCAATGAAAATCAAAGAGCAAACTAGGAAGCTAGCCGCAGGCTGTACTTGAGTACGGTAAGGCGACGCTGACGTGGTTTGAATTTGATTTTCGAAGAGTATTAGAAGATTTTTTCATCATAAAAGACATATTATCAAGATTTTTCAAGATCTGCCAATATGCCTTTTTCTAACTTTAAAGACGTTTTCCCAATCTTTATTATTCTACTCGCTAAATCTTAAAAAATAGCCATCTGGATCCAAAATCGCAAATTCATGGGGATATATAAAGCTATCTCCTACTCGAAATTCTCTTTTTGTCAGGGGACGATGGATAGGATAGTCAGCTTCCAGCAGTTTTTGGTGGAGCTGAGGAACATCTGCAATACCAAAGGAAACATTGACACCGCGCCCGAAAGGATAGGTTAGTTGGGCTAATTCTTCTGCGCTGCCTTCTTCTAGCATAAGTTGGCAGTCTTCAAGCGAGAGGAAGAGAAATTTCTCCTCTGGACGATCGTATTCGACAGAGAATCCTAGCAGGTCGCAGTAGAAGTGGCGTGATTTTTCGATGTCAGATACTACAAATTCAGGAATGACAGCTTGATAATCCATTCGTTTTCTCCTTAGAAATCAATCTCCAAGACAATTGGTGTATGGTCTTGGCGTGCGCCTGAGTCAATCATGTCTGACTTGGTAACCTTGTCTGCTACACGGTTACTTGTGAGCCAGTAGTCGATTCTCCAGCCTGTATTGTTGATTTTTGAAGTTTTGCTGCGCTGTGCCCACCAAGTGTAGCGTTCTGGAACATCGCCATGAATATGGCGGAAGGTGTCGGTAAATCCAGTTGCCAAGAGGTTGGTAAATCCAGCACGTTCCTCGTCGGTAAATCCTGGTGAACGACGGTTGCTGGCAGGATTTGCAAGGTCGATTTCATTGTGGGCTACGTTATAGTCACCGGTCGCAAGGACTGGTTTTTCTTTGTCTAGTTCAGCCAAGTACTCAGCATATTTGACATCCCAGATTTGGCGTTCTTCCAAGCGTTTGAGTCCATCGCCAGCATTTGGTGTGTAAACTTGGGTCACGAAAAATTCATCAAATTCTAGAGTGATGATACGGCCTTCCAAGTCCATGGTAGAAGGGGCACCGATTTCTGGGAAGGAAATAGTTGGTGTGAGTTCTTTCTTATAAAGGAACATGGTTCCAGCATAGCCTTTACGGGCAGGCTCTTGGGAAGAGCGCCACGTGTTTTCGTAGCCTGGGAAGAGTTCTTCTAAAATTTCCAAGTGTTTCTTTGTAGGCCCTTTGGCAGAAAGCTTGGTTTCTTGGATAGCAATGATATCAGCATTTTCAGCGACCAAGGTTTGTAGGACTTCTTGGGATAATTTGGCACGAGCTGAGTCGCTAGTTAGGGCTGCGTTAAGGGAATCAATATTCCATGAGATAAGTTTCATAAAGTTACCTTTTTCATTCAGATTATAGATTTTATTATACCAAAAAAAGGTCTATTTCCCCAACGTATGGTTTGAAAAATCACCCTCTTTCGTTTATAATGAAGAATGATTTTATGAAAGGGAGTGAAAATAAATGAAATTTTACTCATATGACTATGTGCTTAGCCAAATCAGTCAGCAAAATGGCATCATGATTGGCTTTGGGATTGTGCTCCTAGCTATCACAGGATTTTTTGCTTTTAAGGCTTATCGAGATAAAAAGGGGACTAAGTTTCGGGAATTGGTCATGATTTTGGCCTTGACTTTAGTAGCCATGCTTTTGGTGACGATTTCAAAATACCAGACCAATCAAGCCTCTAACAATCAATTTCAAACCTCCCTTCATTTTATAGAGGTCGTTTCCAAAGACTTGGGAGTGGATAAATCAGAAGTTTACGTTAATACTTCAGCTACCACTGATGGAGCACTTATCAAGGTAGGTTCAAATTTCTATCGTGCCATGAACGGGAGCCAACCAGACAAGTATCTTTTAGAGAAATTAGAATTGCATCAAACAGACGCTATTGAATTGGTGGAGGTAAGCAAATGACACTCAACTATATGGAAATTTTAATCAAACTGGCCTTGGGTCTCTTCTCGCTTGTTTTTGTTATCAATGTGACAGGAAAGGGGAACCTAGCACCTAACTCTGCGACAGACCAAATTCAGAACTATGTTCTTGGTGGTATCATCGGTGGGGTGATTTACAATAGTTCAATCAGTATTCTGCAATATGCAGTGATTTTGATGATGTGGACGATTTTGGTTTTGACCCTCAAGTGGCTCAATAACAATGTTCGTTTTGTGAAACGCTTGATTGATGGTAAACCGACTCTGCTCATCAAAAATGGGCAGATTGACCCAGAAGCCTGTCGTTCAGTTGGCTTGTCTGCGGCAGATGTTGCCCTCAAACTTCGTAGCCAAGGAATTTTCCAGATGAAACAGGTCAAACGAGCTGTGCAGGAGCAAAATGGTCAACTCATCGTGGTCCAAATGGGAGATGAAAATCCTAAGTATCCAGTTGTGACTGATGGTGTCATTCAAGTAGACGTCTTGGAATCGATTGGTCGTAGCGAAGAGTGGTTGCTTGATAATCTCAGCAAACAAGGGCATGACAATGTGGCCAATATCTTTATCGCTGAGTATGACAAGGGTGCGGTCACAGTCGTAACCTATGAATAAGAAAAACCTGAGGTCTCTGCCTCAGGTTTCCATTTGAAATCAGAAAGGGATTTTATGTCCATTATTCAAAAGCTTTGGTGGTTTTTCAAGTTAGAAAAACGCCGTTATCTAGTCGGAATTGTGGCCCTGGTCTTGGTTTCCGTCCTCAATCTCATTCCCCCTATGGTTATGGGGCGGGTCATTGATGCCATCACATCGGGGCAATTAAGCCAGCAGGCCCTTCTTCTTGACCTATTTTATTTGCTTCTTGCAGCCTTTGGGATGTACTATCTGCGCTATGTTTGGCGTATGTATATTCTTGGGACTTCCTACCGTCTGGGACAGATTATGCGGTCTCGCTTGTTTGAGCATTTCACAAAAATGTCTCCAGCCTTTTATCAAACCTATCGGACGGGGGACCTGATGGCACACGCAACCAATGATATCAATGCCCTAACGCGTCTGGCAGGGGGCGGTGTTATGTCTGCCGTGGATGCCTCTATCACGGCGCTGGTAACCTTGCTGACCATGCTCTTTAGCATCTCATGGCAGATGACCTTGGTTGCTATTCTACCCCTGCCTTTCATGGCTTATGCGACTAGCCGTCTAGGAAGAAAGACCCACAAGGCCTTTGGCGAGTCACAGGCTGCCTTTTCTGAACTCAATAACAAGGTGCAGGAGTCTGTATCAGGAATCAAAGTAACCAAGTCTTTCGGTTATCAGTCTAATGAATTGGCCTCTTTTCAGGAAGTAAATGAATTGACCTTCCAAAAGAACCTCCAAACCATGAAATACGATAGTCTCTTTGACCCTATGGTTCTCTTATTTGTTGGTTCATCCTATGTTTTAACGCTCTTGGTCGGCTCCTTGATGGTTCAGAAAGGGCAAATCACGGTTGGGAATCTAGTTACCTTTATCAGCTACTTGGATATGCTAGTTTGGCCTCTTATGGCCATCGGCTTCCTCTTTAATATTACTCAGAGGGGGAAGGTTTCCTATCAGCGGATTGAGGAACTTTTGTCTCAGAAATCACCTGTACAAGACCCTGAGTTTCCTTTAAATGGTATTGAAAATGGATGCTTGAAGTATGATATTGACAGCTTTGCCTTTGAAAATGAGGAAACACTGACAAATGTTCACTTTAGTTTGGAAAAAGGTCAAACATTGGGATTAGTTGGTCAGACAGGCTCTGGGAAAACGTCCTTGATTAAACTCCTCTTGCGTGAATACGATGTTGATAAGGGAGCCATTTATCTAAACGGTCACGACATTCGTGACTATCGTCTGACAGACCTTCGCAGTCTCATGGGCTATGTCCCTCAGGACCAATTTCTATTTGCGACTTCGATTTTAAATAATATCCGCTTTGGGAATCCTAACTTGCCCCTTTCAGCGGTCGAGGAAGCGACTAAGCTAGCCCAAGTTTACCAAGACATTGTAGCCATGCCTCAGGGATTTGATACGTTGATTGGTGAAAAGGGAGTCAGTCTTTCTGGTGGTCAAAAGCAGCGTCTGGCCATGAGTCGGGCTATGATTTTAGACCCTGATATCTTGATTTTGGATGATTCCTTGTCAGCGGTGGATGCCAAGACAGAGTATGCTATTATTGACAATCTTAAGGAAACACGTAAGGAAAAGACAACCATTATCACGGCTCATCGCCTGAGTGCGGTTGTCCATGCAGATTTGATTTTAGTCCTGCAAAATGGTCAAATCATCGAACGAGGCAGGCACGAAGACTTGCTAGCTTTGGATGGCTGGTATGCCCAAACCTACCAGTCTCAGCAGCTGGAAATGAAAGGAGAAGAAGATGCAGAATAAGAAAGAACAATGGGCTGTATTGAAGCGCTTGATGTCCTATCTCAAGCCTTACGGCCTCCTGACCTTTTTGGCACTCAGTTTTCTCCTAGCGACGACGGTCATTAAAAGTGTCATTCCCCTTGTGGCTTCCCACTTTATCGACCAGTATCTGAGTAATCTCAACCAAATTGCTGTGACCGTTTTGCTGGCCTACTATGGCCTTTATATCCTACAAACTCTGGTACAGTATGTCGGTAATCTCCTCTTTGCACGGGTCTCCTACAGTATTGTTAGGGATATTCGTCGCGATGCCTTTGCCAATATGGAGAAGCTGGGCATGTCTTATTTTGACAAGACGCCAGCAGGCTCCATCGTCTCTCGTTTGACCAATGATACTGAGACCATCAGCGATATGTTTTCAGGGGTTTTATCTAGCTTTATCTCAGCAGTTTTCATCTTTCTGACAACTCTTTATACCATGTTGGTGTTGGATTTTCGTTTGACAGCACTAGTATTGCTCTTTCTCCCCTTGATTTTCCTTTTGGTCAATCTTTATCGGAAAAAATCAGTGAAAATCATTGAGAAAACCAGAAATCTCTTGTCAGACATCAATAGCAAGCTGGCAGAAAACATCGAGGGAATCAGGATTATCCAGGCCTTTAATCAAGAGAAGCGCCTGCAGGCGGAATTTGATGAGATCAACCGAGAACACTTGGTCTATGCCAACCGTTCTGTAGCCTTGGATGCCCTCTTTTTGAGACCTGCCATGAGTTTACTGAAACTTCTAGGCTATGCTGTCTTGATGGCCTACTTTGGCTATCGTGGACTTTATCTGGGAATAACGGCAGGAACTATGTATGCCTTTATCCAGTATATCAATCGTCTCTTTGATCCCCTGATTGAAGTGACGCAAAATTTTTCGACCCTTCAAACTTCCATGGTGTCTGCAGGTCGTGTATTTGCCTTGATTGACGAGAGAACCTATGAGCCTCTTCAAGAAAATGGACAGGCCGTGATCAAAGAAGGCAATATCCGTTTTGAACATGTGTGTTTCTCATATGATGGCAAACATCCGATTCTGGATGACATTTCTTTCTCTGTTAACAAGGGTGAAACCATTGCTTTTGTGGGGCATACAGGTTCAGGAAAATCTTCTATTATCAATGTCCTCATGCGCTTTTATGAATTCCAGTCAGGGCGAGTTCTCTTGGATGATGTGGATATCAGGGACTACAGTCAGGAAGAACTGAGAAAAAATATCGGTCTAGTCTTGCAGGAGCCCTTCCTCTATCATGGAACCATTAAGTCCAATATCGCCATGTACCAAGAAATCAGTGATGAGCAGGTCCAGGCTGCAGCTGCCTTCGTAGATGCAGATTCCTTTATTCAAGAACTTCCTCAGGGTTATGATTCCCCTGTTTCCGAGCGTGGTTCGAGCTTCTCTACTGGTCAGCGTCAGCTTCTTGCCTTTGCTAGAACAGTCGCCAGTCAGCCTAAAATCCTGATTTTGGATGAAGCGACAGCCAATATTGACTCTGAAACAGAAAGTCTGGTTCAAGCTTCTCTGGCTAAGATGAGACAGGGGCGAACAACCATTGCCATTGCTCACCGTCTTTCTACTATCCAAGATGCTAACTGTATTTATGTTTTGGATAAGGGGCGCATTATCGAGAGTGGAACCCATGAGGAACTCTTGGCCTTGGGAGGAACCTATCACAAGATGTATAGCTTGCAGGCTGGGGTCATGTCCTAATACTCTTTGATTTTCATTGAGCATAAGAAGGAAATCCTTCAAATTACAGATTTCTTTCACCGCCTTTTCCATTTTGTGGTATAATGAAAAATGTTGACAAATAGTATAATAAAAACAAAGGAGAAACAGCATGCTGAAATGGGAAGACTTGCCCGTGGAAATGAAATCAAGCGAGGTTGAGTCTTACTACCAGCTTGTCTCTAAAAGGAAGGGTTCGCTGATTTTCAAGCGTTGTTTGGACTGGGTTTTGGCCTTGGTTGTACTGGTTCTGACCTCTCCCATCTTTCTCATTTTGAGCATTTGGATCAAGTTGGATAGCAAGGGGCCAGTGATTTACAAGCAAGAGCGCGTGACCCAGTACAATCGACCTTTCAAGATTTGGAAGTTCCGTACCATGGTGACGGATGCAGACAAAAAAGGAAGTTTGGTGACTTCTGCTAACGATAGTCGCATTACCAAGGTTGGCAATTTCATCCGCCGTGTGCGTTTGGACGAACTGCCTCAGCTGGTCAATGTCCTTAAAGGTGAGATGTCCTTTGTAGGGACGCGTCCTGAAGTACCACGCTACACGGAGCAGTATAGCCCTGAAATGATGGCGACCTTGCTTTTGCCAGCAGGAATCACCTCTCCAGCCAGCATCAACTACAAGGATGAGGATGCTATCATCAGTCAAATGACGGAGAAAGGTCTGTCAGTTGACCAAGCCTATGTTGAACATGTCCTCCCTGAAAAGATGCGCTATAACCTCGCCTATCTCCGAGAATTTAGTTTCCTTGGAGACGTCAAAATCATGTTTCAAACCGTGTTTGAAGTGCTAAAATAAAGTAGTCATTAGAAAATGAGTACAGATAAAAGGAGCAAATCAATGCCAAATTACAATATTCCATTTTCACCACCCGATATTACGGAAGCAGAAATTGCTGAAGTAGCAGACACCCTGCGTTCTGGTTGGATCACAACAGGTCCTAAGACAAAAGAACTAGAGCGTCGCTTGTCTCAATATACACAGACGCCCAAGACCGTCTGCCTCAACTCTGCGACTGCCGCTCTGGAGTTGATTTTGCGTGTTTTGGAAGTGGGGCCTGGTGATGAAGTCATCGTTCCAGCCATGACCTATACAGCTTCATGTAGTGTCATCACGCACGTAGGAGCAACACCTGTCATGGTAGATATCCAAGCAGATACGTTTGAGATGGACTATGACCTGCTGGAGCAAGCTATCACTGAAAAAACTAAAGTGATTATTCCAGTAGAACTTGCAGGGATTGTTTGCGACTACGACCGTTTGTTCCAAGTAGTGGAGAAGAAACGTGACCTCTTTACTGCGTCAAGCAAGTGGCAAAAAGCCTTTAACCGTATCGTAATTGTCTCAGATAGTGCCCATGCTTTGGGATCAACTTATAAAGGACAACCAGCTGGTTCTATCGCTGACTTTACATCCTTCTCATTCCATGCCGTTAAGAATTTTACAACTGCTGAGGGAGGAAGTGCGACTTGGAAGGCCAATCCAGCGATTGACGACGAAGAGATGTACAAGGAATTCCAAATTCTTTCCCTTCACGGGCAAACTAAGGATGCTCTTGCCAAGATGCAACTGGGCTCATGGGAATATGATATCGTCACACCAGCCTACAAGTGCAATATGACTGATATCATGGCGTCACTTGGTTTGGTACAATTGGATCGTTACCCTGGTTTACTAGAACGTCGTAAGGAGATAGTGGACCGCTATGATCGTGGTTTTTCAGGTTCTCGTATCCATCCATTGGCACATAAGACTGATACTGTCGAATCTTCACGCCACCTCTACATCACCCATGTAGAAGGAGCGAGCTTAGAAGAACGCAACCTCATCATCCAAGAATTGGCCAAAGCAGGAATTGCAAGTAATGTACACTACAAACCGCTTCCGCTCTTGACAGCCTATAAGAATCTTGGCTTTGATATGGCGAATTATCCTAAGGCCTATGCCTTCTTTGAAAATGAAATTACGCTTCCGCTTCACACTAAATTAAGCGATGAAGAAGTGGACTATATCATTGAGACTTTCAAAACAGTTTCTGAAAAAGTACTAGCTTCATCAAAAAAATGACAAACTACAGTCAAGTAATAGTGATTCTGTTTCTAAAAAGTCTAATTGAGTGTAAAACTGTTGTTTTCAATTGAAAGTCCTATAGTAAAATGAAATAAAAACAGGACAAATCAATCAGGATAGTCAAATTAATTTCTAGCAATATTTTAGAAGCAAAGGTGTACTCTTATAGTTTCAATATACTGTATGGTTTGAAATGAGATGTGAGCAATTTGGTGTAGCATTTAGAATTTTTATTAGGCATCATTTAGAAAATGTAGTGTCTTGTTCTAGTTTTCAATTCACCCTATTTTTGAAAGACGCGAGTTTCCACGAATGAGGTTGTGGAAACTCGCGTCTTTCTTTTTTGTTTTCAGAATATTGTTCAAAGTTTTGAGACTATTTTTCATGTTCTAGTCATTCTTTTGAAATAATCTATAAAACACGTGTCTGCAATGATTTATATGTCCTATTCCAGTATTTTAGAAGAACTGCGTTTATTTTTATAGAGCTTGAATCTAGCTTTTATAGAAAATCTATTTAAGAAATATATTGTATTGTTTTGATTTCAATCCGCTATATGAACGATATTCATGTAAATATACCTGGCGAATGCTTGCATGACAAGATATTTGTTCTTGTATTTATAAATTAGTATTTTACGAGATGTCAACATGCTTTAAATACAGTGAATAGGATATTTTTATGTTCAAGCTAAGAAAGATAGTAATCACTTTTGAATGGAAGGTTAAAGAATTATTAGAAGTATGGTTAGATATATAAATGGTCACGCTTTCACAATTTTGATATTTTATTGTGTTATTCCTTGACAATTTTGATTTAAAAATATATTATAAAGAAAATGACAGCGGTGTCATTTTCTGGCATGGAATTTATATGAATATTAAATTAGGACATAATGTTTTTAATTGGAGGCTAATATGAAATCTTTTCAACAAAATGAGGTTTTCTCTATTCGTAAGTCTAAGGTGGGAGTTTGCTCAGTTCTCTTAGCGGTTTTATTTATTGGAACACAAAGTGTTTTAGCTAATGAAGTAGTTGGTGAAACTTCTTCGTCTAAAGATAATATGCAAATGAACTCTTTGTTGAGTAGCACATCTACATCATTATCTGCGGAACCCCATTCTGATACTCTCAGTCTTGATAACAATTCAAGTTTAAGTACTGATAATAATGGAGGAGTGAGTATTAATCAAAATAAACCTGATATAACAAATGATACTATGATGGGTAACATCTCTGGGATGGAAGTGAATACTATTTTAAGTACTAATCTGAACGAAGACGTAGCTTTGAATGTTAAAGATTATGGAGCAATAGGTGACGGAGTTAATGATGATCGACAAGCAATTCAAGATGCAATAGATGCTGCAGCTAAAGGACTAGGTGGAGGAAATGTATATTTTCCTGAAGGAACTTATTTAGTTAAAGAAATTGTTTTTTTAAAAAGTCATACACACTTAGAATTGAATGAGAAAGCTACCATTCTAAATGGTATAAATATTAAGAATCATCCTTCTATTGTTTTTATGACTGGCTTATTTACAGATGATGGTGCGCAGGTAGAATGGGCTCCAACAGAAGATATCAGTTATTCTGGTGGTACGATTGATATGAACGGTGCTTTGAATGAAGAGGGAACTAAAGCAAAAAATCTTCCACTAATCAATTCTTCAGGTGCCTTTGCTATTGGAAATTCAACTAATGTAACTATAAAAAATGTAACATTTAAGGATAGTTATCAAGGGCATGCTATTCAAATTGCAGGTTCGAAAAATGTATTGGTCGATAATTCTCGTTTTCTTGGGCAAGCCTTACCCAAAACGATGAAGGATGGGCAAATGATAAGCAAGGAGAGCATTCAGATTGAACCATTAACCAGAAAAGGTTTTCCTTATGCCTTGAATGATGGTGGGAAAAAATCTGAAAATGTGACTATTCAAAATTCCTATTTTGGCAAAAGTGATAAATCTGGGGAATTAGTAACAGCAATTGGCACACACTATCAAACACTGGCAACTCAAAATCCATCTAATATTAAAATTTTAAATAATCATTTTGATAACATGATGTATGCAGGTGTACGTTTTACAGGATTCACTGATGTATTAATCAAAGGAAATCGCTTTGATAAGAAAGTTAAAGGAGAGAGTGTACATTATCGAGAAAACGGAGCAGCTTTAGTAAATGCTTATAGCTATAAAAACACTAAAGACCTATTAGATTTAAATAAACAGGTGGTTATCGCCGAAAATATATTTAATATTGCCGATCCTAAAACAAAAGCGATACGAGTTGCAAAAGATAGTGCAGAATATTTAGGAAAAGTATCAGATATTACTGTAACAAAAAATGTAATTAATAATAATTCTAAGGAAACAGAACAACCAAATATTGAATTATTACGAGTTAGTGATAATTTAGTAGTCTCAGAGAATAGTATATTCGGTGGTAAAGAAGGAATTGTTATTGAGGATTCAAAGGGTAAAATAACCGTTTTAAATAACCAATTTTATAATTTATCCGGTAAGTATATATCATTCATCAAATCTAATGGAAATGGGAAAGAAACTGTTATACGTGATAGCGATGGTAATTTCAATATTGTAACGGAGAATGGGCTTTACAAAATTGTAACAAATAATTTAAGTGATAAAAACGAAAAAGAAAAAAACAAAGAGGAAAAACAATCTAATTCAAATAATGTAATTGATAGTAACCAGAAGAACGGAGAGTTTAACTCAAGTAAAGATAATAGACAAATGAATGACAAGATCGACAATAAACAAGATAATAAGACAGAAGAAGTAAACTATAAAATAGTTGGAGATGGCAGAGAAACTGAAAATCATATTAATAAATCTAAAGAAATAGTAGATGTAAAACAAAAATTACCAAAGACTGGTTCGAACAAGATTATGGAACTATTCTTAACAGTGACAGGAATTGGTTTACTTTTGACACTAAAAGGGTTGAAGTATTATGGTAAAGATAAATAAAATTTGTTCGATACAAGGAAGTTCTGTAGAAAATGAGGATACTGTAGGTTCACAAAATCAGTATTTTTGGATTATCGATGGAGCTACAGATTTATATAATTCTAAAGAGGAGATAGGTTATTCAGTCTCAGAAGTTGTACATATTTTATCAGAAAGTTTGTCGGTTAATTGTAAAGAATCAAAAACTCTTAAACAAATATTTGAAACTGCTTTACTCGAGGTTAAAGATGAAATCGGTTTAAACTCATATGAATTAACAGAGTATTATCGCTTACCAACATTTGCTTTTATATTTGCTAAACTTTCAGAAAAAAAGTTGGAGTATATGATGCTAGGTGACTGCGTCATGTTAGTAAACGAAATGGAAATAACTGATCATAGAGTAGATAACTTATTTGAAAAAGGGAAAAATGAGATAAAAGATTCAATTGGTACAAATAGTGTTTTAAATAAAAAAATTATTTTACAAAAAATCAGAAAATTATCTAATCAACCGAATGGGTACTGGATAGGTTCGTTGGATGAGAGATTTTTAGACTATGCTATTATTAATCAAATAGATGTTACTAGTGAACAAATTGTTTTAATGAGCGATGGCTTTTATGAATTCTATCAAAATAATCAAAATAAAACTTTTGAAGAGTTAATTAAGATGAGATTTAATTCTTCTGCTATTGATCCAATCTATGGAAAGAAGGATGATGCAAGTATTCTAGTTATTGATGTTTGATATATTGTTTAAAATATTAATTGTTACTATTGAACTTTGTTAAGAAGAGGTACCTAAATGTTAAGGTTATATTTAGAAAATGAAATTATAGAATTATCAAATAATTTAGAAACCATTTGGGTATCTGTGCTTGATAAATATGAGAAGTTATTTGAATATTTATCAAATGAAGAACGAATAGAATTGATTAAAGAAGATTTAATCATAAATGAGTCAGTTCTAAATGTTGATAAAAAAGGATATGAGTTAATTTGTTTACAACATCCCGTTTCATATGACTTAAGAAGAATTATTAGTGTAATAAAAATATCAACTGACATTGAACGTATTGGGGATAGAATTGTTGAAATTTTAAAAAATCTACAGATTATTCAAAACAATGAAATTTTGAAGAAAATTATTTCAGAAATAAAAATACTTCATGAAGTTATCGGACTGCATATGAATAGGGCTATATCTTGTTATAGAGAGGAACAATCTGGATGTTTAGATATGGTTGTTATACAAAAACAGAATGAGATAGAAGAGCTTAGTATAAATATTGAAAAGAAAATCATGAATTACATATTTGAAGATGATGGGAATGTTTCTGAAGTAATTGGTGCTTTAGATATTATTCATCACCTTGATAAAATTGCTCATACTACGCAATCAATTTATAAATGGATAATGTATAGAAAATATGGGAACATAAATTAGAAAGAAAAATATATGAAAACAATTATTGATAATTTTGTTGATAGAGTAATTGAATACGGAATGTATAATGAAATTGACAAAATATATGTGAAAAATAGAGTACTAGCGTTAATAGGTGAGGAGGGAACTGATCGCATTTCCGATGAAAATGACCTGAAACAAATAAAAGATTACTTAGTGGAAATCGCCTTAAAAAACGGTAAAATTAAAGATTTAATCGAGGAAAAGGAATGTTTAGGAGCAGAGTTAATGAATTTCATAGTTCCTTTACCTAGTCGATTAAATGATATTTTTTGGAGTTCATATGATATATCACCTCAAGAAGCAGTTGAAGAGTTTTATAAGTTAAGTAAAGATAGTGATTATATTAAAACTTCTGCTATTGCTAAGAATATTGAGTTTAGAGCATCAACTAAATACGGAGAGCTAGAGATTACGATAAATTTGTCAAAACCCGAAAAAGATCCAAAAACAATTGCTGCTGAAAAATTAGTAAAAGCAACTAATTATCCTATATGTTTACTATGTATGGAAAATGAAGGATATCAAGGTCGAATAAATTATCCAGCACGTTCGAATCATAGAATTATTCGGTTGAAACTTGGTGACGAAGTATGGGGATTCCAGTATTCTCCCTACTCATATTTTAATGAGCATGCGATATTTTTGAATAGTCAACATGTACCAATGGCTATTACCTCTAAAACATTTGAACAATTATTGGAGATTGTTGATATTTTGCCAGGATATTTTGCTGGTTCAAATTCTGATCTTCCTATCTCAGGAGGCTCCATTCTTAGTCATAACCACTACCAGGGAGGGAAATATATTTTCCCAATGGAAAAAGCAAAATTTGAGAGTGAATTTCGTTTTAAAGACTTTGAGGATGTTAATGCTGGTATTGTAAAATGGCCAATGTCAGTAATTAGGTTACAAAGTGAAAATAAAAATCGCTTGTTAGATTTAGCTACTAAAATTCTAAACAAGTGGAGAGAATATTCAGATTTAGAAGTAGACATCATTGCAATGACTGCAGATGTCCCACACCATACGGTGACTCCTATTGCTCGTAAAGTGGACGGGAGATATGAATTAGATATTGTTCTAAGAGATAATCATACTACTGAACAATACCCAGATGGTGTTTTCCATCCTCATCAAGATGTACAACATATTAAAAAGGAAAATATTGGATTAATCGAAGTGATGGGACTTGCGATTTTACCACCTCGTTTGAAACCAGAGTTAGAAGAAGTTGAGAAATATCTTTTAGGAAAAGATAACGCAATTGCTGATTATCATTTAGAATGGGCCGACCAATTGAAAGAAAAATATCCTCGCATTAATAAAGAAGAGGTTAATAGCGTAGTTCAACACGAAGTAGGACAAGTGTTTGCGAGAGTTCTGGAAGATGCAGGAGTTTATAAGAATACACCGTCTGGGCATGAAGCGTTTATGAGATTTGTTAAGTCGGTTGGAATTAATTAGGAGGAAACCCAAATGGCAATATTGGTAACAGGCGGAGCTGGTTATATTGGTAGCCATACCGTAGTAGAATTACTAAATTTAGGAAAGGAAGTTATCATTGTCGACAACCTTTCGAACTCTAGCATCTTGGTGCTAGACCGTATTGAAGCAATTACAGGAATACGTCCCGTGTTTTACGAATTAGATGTTTGTGATAAACAAGCATTGAGAAAGGTATTTGAACAAGAATCGATTGATGCTGCAATTCATTTTGCAGGTTATAAAGCTGTCGGAGAATCCGTGCAAAAGCCTGTGATGTACTACAAAAATAATATTATGAGTACATTGGCACTTGTTGAAGTGATGTCAGAATTTAATGTTAAAAAGATTGTCTTTTCTTCAAGTGCGACTGTATATGGAATTAACAATCAGTCACCTCTAATTGAGACGATGCAAACAAGTGCTACAAATCCTTATGGGTATACGAAAGTGATGCTTGAGCAAATTTTAAAAGATGTTCATGTGGCAGACTCAGAATGGAGTATTGCGTTGCTTCGTTATTTCAATCCAATTGGTGCTCATGAGTCTGGTTTGATTGGGGAAGATCCCTCAGGAATTCCTAACAACTTGATGCCTTATATTGCACAAGTAGCGGTAGGTAAGCTGTCAGAGCTAAGTGTGTTCGGAAATGATTATGATACGCTTGATGGTACTGGTGTGCGTGATTATATCCATGTAGTAGATTTAGCAATAGGACATATAAAAGCTTTAGAAAAAGTATCTGAAAAAACAGATGTTTATATCTATAACCTAGGCTCGGGAGAAGGCACTAGTGTATTACAACTTGTAAATACATTTGAAAGTGTTAATAAGATCCCTATTCCTTATAAAATAGTTCCAAGACGTTCAGGAGACGTTGCAACTTGTTATGCAAATGCAGACAAAGCATATAAGGAATTAAATTGGAGGACAACAAAATCGATTGAAGACATGTGTAGAGATACATGGAATTGGCAATCAAAAAATCCCAATGGCTATAATTGATGATACTGTCTATATGAGTGCTGTATTTTGGAAAAATTACTTAAACTTTTAATGAAATGCATATTTAATGAAAGATAAATTTTTTTAAAAAATGTTTGAAAGCGCTTGACAAAGTAAACGGTTTCGTTATATAATATAAGCATAGATGACACCGGTGTCAAATATAAAAAAGAGGGTCTTTATATGAAAAACCTAACAAAAATTAAGTTCAAAGAAAATGGAGAATTTAATCATTTTCCAGGAAATACTGTTGTAGCAAATCTTTATACTAAACAAGATTTGATGGAAGTTGTTGATATTATTCAATCACGTTATAGAGAATTACCATTTATCGATAAGTTTACTTTAACTCCAAGGAATTCTATTCACATGACTGTAATTGAATTGTTGTGCCATGAAAATCGTGAAACGGAGTTTTGGAGCAGTAATCTTCCTCTTGATACACCTTTACAGGAAATACATGATTACTTTGCTAAACAACTTGAAATTTTTCCATTGTTGGATGAAGAAATTCATATGCGTGTGACTGAAATGGGAAAACAAAACATACTAGTTGAACCTGCAGATGAAGCTTCTGCAAAGAGATTAGAAGAAATTCGTACTTATGTTTCAGAAAAAGCAGGTGTTCGTTTCCCTAATCATGATAGATATCAATTCCATATTTCAATTGGATATCTTCGGATTCCTCTAACCGAAGAGGAGGAAGAAGAGTTTACTAAAGTCAGAGCAGAATTAACTGAAATTTTATTAGAGAAGATTCCAACTATTACTGTAAACCGTATTGACTATACTGTATTTGAAGATATGAGACAATTTGTTCCATATCACGAAAAATTTAAATAAAATAATAAAAAAGGAGAACTTATCATGAAAAAAATGAAAGTTTGGTCTACTGTACTTGCAACGGGAGTTGCTCTTACTACACTTGCTGCTTGCTCTGGAGGTTCAAATTCTACGACTGCTTCTTCATCTGAAGAAAAAGCTGATAAAAGTCAAGAATTAGTAATCTATTCGAACTCAGTTTCAAATGGTCGTGGTGATTGGTTAACTGCTAAAGCAAAAGAAGCTGGTTTTAATATAAAAATGGTTGATATTCCTGGCGCTCAATTAGCAGACCGTGTTATTGCCGAGAAGAATAATGCAGTTGCAGATATGGTATTTGGAATTGGTGCTGTTGATTCAAATAAAATTAGAGATCAAAAATTACTAGTCCAGTACAAGCCTAAATGGTTAGATAAAATTGATCAATCTTTATCAGATAAAGATAATTATTATAATCCTGTGATTGTTCAACCATTAGTTTTAATTGGGGCGCCTGATGTAAAAGAAATGCCTAAAGATTGGACTGAATTAGGTAGTAAGTATAAAGGTAAATATTCAATTTCTGGTCTTCAAGGTGGTACAGGACGGGCAATTCTAGCAAGTATCTTAGTTCGATACCTTGATGATAAAGGTGAATTAGGTGTTTCCGAAAAAGGTTGGGAAGCAGCAAAAGAATATTTGAAAAATGCATACACTCTTCAAAAGGGAGAAAGTTCAATTGTTAAGATGTTAGACAAAGAAGATCCAATACAATATGGAATGATGTGGGGTTCTGGTGCATTAGTTGGACAAAAAGAACAAAATGTTGTTTTCAAAGTTATGACTCCTGAGATTGGTGTACCATTTGTAACTGAACAAACTATGGTTTTAAGCACTAGTAAAAAACAAGCGTTAGCTAAAGAATTTATTGATTGGTTTGGTCAATCAGAAATTCAAGTAGAATATAGTAAGAACTTTGGATCTATTCCTGCAAATAAAGATGCCCTAACAGAGTTACCTGAAGATACGAAAAAATTTGTTGATCAAGTGAAACCACAAAATATTGACTGGGAAGCTGTTGGAAAGCATTTGGATGAATGGGTAGAAAAAGCTGAATTAGAATACGTACAATAAGAAATAAGAGTTAATTTTTATGTCCAAGTCTCTCTATTATTTCTAAATTTAAGGAAGAAATAAAGAGAGGCTTTTGGTTTAGTAATAGAGGGAGTTAGTGAGATGATTAAATTTGATAATATTCAAATTAAATATGGTGATTTTGTTGCAATTGATAATCTAAATTTAGATATACATGAAGGGGAATTTTTTACATTTCTTGGACCTTCAGGATGTGGTAAATCAACTACTTTGAGAGCATTGGTAGGTTTTCTAGATCCATCATCAGGAAGTATTGAAGTTAATGGAACAGATGTCACTCATTTGGAACCTGAAAAGCGTGGAATTGGTATTGTATTTCAATCTTATGCGCTATTTCCAACTATGACTGTTTTTGATAATATTGCATTTGGTTTAAAAGTTAAGAAGGTAGCTCCAGATGTTATTAAAGCAAAAGTATCAGCAGTAGCAGCAAAAATTAAGATCTCTGATCAACAGTTACAGCGTAATGTATCAGAATTATCTGGGGGTCAACAACAAAGGGTAGCATTGGCTCGTGCTCTGGTTCTTGAACCTAAAATTCTTTGTCTAGATGAACCATTGTCAAACCTTGACGCAAAATTACGTGTAGATTTGAGAAAAGAGTTGAAAAGACTTCAAAAAGAGTTAGGTATTACTACTTTATATGTTACTCATGATCAAGAGGAAGCCTTGACTTTATCTGATAGAATTGCAGTCTTTAACAATGGATACATCGAACAGGTCGGTACACCAGTAGAAATTTATCATAATTCTCAAACTGAATTTGTATGTGATTTTATTGGAGATATTAATGTTTTGACCGATGAAACAGTCCACGAAGTATTACTGAAAAATGCAAGCGTTTTCTTAGAAGATAAAAAAGGATACATTCGATTAGAGAAAGTTCGATTCAATCGTGAAACTGAACAAGATTTCATTCTAAAAGGGACAATTATTGATGTTGAGTTTTCTGGAGTTACAATTCACTATACAATAAAAGTTTCTGAAAGTCAGATTCTTAATGTAACAAGTATTGATAGTCAGGCTGCTATTAGATCTGTCGGAGAAAGTGTGGAATTATTTATCACACCATCAGACGTTCTGCAATTTTAAGGAGGTGCAGTATGCGTCATAAATTAAATTTAAAAGATTGGCTTATTCGTTTAGGGTTAATCTGGTTCTTAGTAACATTTATTATTTATCCAAACTTTGATCTAGTAGTGAATGTATTTGTAAAAGGAGGAGAATTTTCCCTTGATGCTGTACATCGTGTTCTAAAATCTCAGAGGGCACTTCAGAGTATTATGAACAGTTTTAAGTTAGCATTTTCACTCATTATTACAGTTAATGTCGTAGGTATTCTTTGTGTTCTATTTACAGAGTACTTTGATATTAAAGGTGCTAAAATTTTAAAATTAGGTTATATGACCTCTTTAATTTATGGAGGAGTGGTTTTAGCGACTGGATATAAATTTGTCTATGGTCCATATGGATTGATTACAAAATTTTTACAAAATGTTATCCCTTCTTTAGACCCTAACTGGTTTATTGGGTATGGTGCAGTCTTATTCATTATGACATTTTCAGGAACTGCTAATCATACATTGTTTTTAACAAATACAATTCGAAGCGTTGACTATCACACTATTGAGGCTGCTCGAAATATGGGAGCAAAACCATTTACTGTTTTCCGAAAAGTAGTGTTACCAACCTTAATTCCAACTCTATTTGCACTTACTATTATGGTTTTTCTTAGTGGTTTATCTGCAGTAGCAGCACCCATGATTGTTGGTGGTAAAGAATTTCAAACTATAAATCCAATGATTATTACATTTGCAGGGATGGGGAATTCTCGTGATTTAGCTGCCTTACTTGCAATTATTTTAGGTATTGCAACTACAATTTTGCTTACTATCATGAATAAGATAGAAAAAGGTGGAAATTATATTTCTATCTCTAAGACTAAAGCGCCTCTTAAAAAACAAAAAATTGCGTCTAAGCCTTGGAATATCATTGCTCACATTGTAGCATATGGATTGTTCACAGTTTTCATGCTTCCACTAATTTTTATAGTATTATACTCATTTACAGATCCAGTTGCAATTCAAACAGGTAACTTAACATTATCAAACTTTACTTTAGAAAATTATCGCTTATTCTTTAGTAATAGTGCGGCATTCTCTCCATTCTTGGTCAGCTTTATTTATTCTATTATTGCTGCGACAACAGCAACAATTCTCGCAGTTGTATTTGCTCGTGTTGTCAGAAAACATAAATCTCGTTTTGATTTCTTATTTGAATATGGTGCTCTACTTCCTTGGTTACTACCAAGTACACTTTTAGCAGTAAGTTTATTATTTACTTTTAATCAGCCACAATTTCTTGTCTTGAATCAGATTTTGGTAGGTAGTTTGGTAATTCTACTTATTGCATATATAGTTGTAAAAATCCCATTTTCTTATAGAATGGTACGTGCCATTTTATTTAGTGTTGATGATGAGATGGAAGATGCAGCAAGAAGTATGGGTGCTTCACCTTTTTATACTATGATGAAGGTTATCATTCCATTTATTTTACCGGTTGTTCTCTCTGTTATTGCTTTAAACTTTAACTCTTTATTAACTGACTTCGACTTATCTGTATTCCTTTACCATCCCCTAGCTCAACCATTAGGTATTACGATTCGATCTGCAGGTGATGAAACAGCAACATCTAATGCACAAGCTCTGGTATTTGTTTATACAATTGTATTAATGATAATTTCTGGTTCTGTTTTATACTTTACTCAGAGACCAGTTAGTAGAAAAAGGAAATAATAATGCAAGCAACAAGCTTAGGACTATCATATATCGAAATTGTATTAAGAATTGTACTTTCATTAGTTATTGGTGGTGTAATTGGTTTAGAGAGAGGAAGTAAATCTCAACCAGCAGGTATTCGTACACATAGTATTGTTTGTCTGGCTGCATGTTTAATTATGATGACTAATGAGTATGTATCTTATAAATTTGGTACAGGAGATCCTACACGCTTAGGTGCGCAGGTTATATCAGGTGTTGGTTTTCTTGGGGCTGGAACAATACTTATTACAGATAAAAAGAAAATAACTGGTTTAACAACTGCAGCCGGAATATGGGCTTCAGCTGGAATCGGTCTAGCTATTGGTGTTGGTTTTTATGAAGGAGCCATACTAGGAGCAATGTCTGTTTGGAGTGTTATAACTATGTTCCAACCTTTAAAAAAATATCTTCAAAGTCGTTCAAAGATAATCGAATTGTATATCGTTGTTAGATCTACAGAGGCATATAATCGGGTACTAGTATACTGTGCTGAGAATGGCATTAGAATGACTGATTCTAGAACTGCATTTGGAGATGTTAATTCAGAAAGAATTGAATATTTTGATGTTCCAGACAAAAAAATCGCGTCATTTATTACTCTGGAATTATCAGGTAGATTTGAGCACCTTAAACTAATGGAAGAAATTGCTAATATTGTTGGTGTGATTTATGTTGAGGAAATCAGCTAATCTAGGGATAAACAAAGGGACGGATTATTCTAGTCCTTTTGTTTTCTTTAAATAATAAGAAATATAAGGGCACATCTAAAAACTCAATTTCAATACTTTTAAACATTGATGTATCAACGTTTTCTGAGCAATAAAAATAGAAAATCGGTAGTTTTTAGAGGTGTCCATAATAATTTTTGAAGAAAAGGATCTAACTAATTTGAGAGTATATAAAGTGGATTTTGATGCAGGAAAAGTAACTTATTTTGATGACTATAATCTCATACAGGTATACCACTTCCATTCATTTTATGATGTTTGTGAGATGGTGTTCGCTTGTCATTTACCATTTGAAGAAATGCTTAGAAATGTTATTGTTAAGGAGAAAGCTGTTCCCATATTAGAGTGTTATATTGAACAGATAATGAATACATTTCTAAATACAGAAGGATTTACTGAAAATGATTCCTTGGAATTTTCAGGTAGTGTATTTTCTTATCCGGTGATTTGTAATGCAGTTTACAAAATAGTACAAAACAGTGAATTGAATTGTAAAATTTATGTTACTAGTACTGAAAGTTAATGTAGATTTAGTGAAGTATTTCCTCCAGATGTAAACTAGATTAAAAGATTAGAATGTAATTTTCTTGTTAAAATAATTTAAATATTGTATAGTTATAGTGAAGGTTTATGACAGGAGTATTTTAATGGAAAAAGGGAAAAAGGTAACGATATATGATATTGCACGTTTGTCTGGTTTTTCTCCAAAGACAGTTTCACGTGTAATAAATGGAGGGAATAGAGTAAAACCTGAGACTTATAATGCCATAAAAAAAGTCATCGATGAGTTATCCTATATTCCAAATGCGTATGCAAAAAATTTAACTAAAAAAGAAGCTATAAATATATTGATTTCTGTAAAAAAAATCGACTCTTTTCCTTTAATTTGGTTTCAAACTTTATTAGATAAAGTTTTACAAACTTGTAAAGAGTATGGTGTTAACGCTATTGTTGAATATTTTAGTGAAGAAGATACAATTAGTAATTCAATAATCTCGAGTACAGGAAGCTTGATAGATGGTGTAATAGTATTTTATGAAAGTAAAGAAGATATTCGGATTAATTACTTGCAAAAGAATAAAATGCCATTCATAGTTTTTGGAGAATCTAGAACACCTAATGTTGTGTATGTTTCTAACAACAATTTTCAGGCCACTTATGACATGATGAAATTAGTATCAAAAGAAAACATTAATAGTATGTGGTTACTTATGGGAGGAGAATCCCTTGTTAATATTGATCGAGAGAGAGGGGTTCGTGCTTTTTTAAATGATAATAACTATGAAATGGATTTGAAAGTAGTATATGGTCTAACTACAATAGATTCGGTTTATTCATATGCTACAAGACATCTATCTAATCAAAATTATCCTGATTTGATTTTTGTATCCGGTGATGAAAAAGTACAGGGATTGATTCGTTCTTGCTATGAGAAGGAAATTACCATTCCTGATAATATTTCAATAATCGGATTTGACAATATTCCAATTTCTCAATATTATACTCCAGCTTTATCTACAATTTCTCCTAATTATGTTAAATTAGCTCAAGAAATGATTGAAGGGGTATTAGCAATTATAAAGGGGGAAAGTGTCACATCTGTTGAAGTTTCTACTAAACTTGTTAGGAGACAGAGTTTCTAGTATTGTTTAATTCTTGAAAATCCTAATGGAAAAGATGGAGTGTTCTAAAGTAAGTTCTGTTTAGCATCTATTCAGTTTCTATTGAGTTGGATCCAATTTCCAACAAGTGGGACATTTTCACATTCGATTTACTAAAGACATTATCACATTCGAATCACACATCTTTCAAAAAAATCGTAAAAAAGTCTTGACAAAGAAAAAACAAAGTATTAAAATAAGTTCAACAAATCAGAAAAGTAACTATTTTTGATCTTCAGGGAGCCTGTGGTGATTGTGAACAGGTGGTTGAAAGTAGTGAAAGTGGGCTGATTTTAAAAATGAATTTGAAACAATGAAAATTCGGTGCGCACACCTTACAGTGCAACTTGTTGTTAGACAAGGCAGAGATGTAAAGGGATAGTCCCTTTATAATTGAGGTGGCACCGCGTTACCAACGCCCTCACATGGAAGTATATTCTGTGTGTGGGCTTTTTTCTATCCGTCGTTTTGTTTATCTTTTATTAGGGTGTTAAGTCGCTTTGATGAACTTGAGTTCTATCTGCAGCTCCTTCCTACTACTAAAAGCAAACAAAAAGGCCGGATTCATACAGAAAGAGGAAAAATTTTATGACAACTAAAGGTTATTTTGGACAATTTGGTGGTAGTTTTGTACCGGAGCCGATTCAGGCTTTGTTAGATGAGTTGGAAGTGACATTTGACAAGTATAAGGATGATCCAGAATTTTTGGCAGAATTTCGCCATTACTTAAAGGACTATTCAGGTCGCGAAACACCGCTCTATTTTGCAGAAAGTTTGACAGAGCATCTAGGTGGTGCTAAGATTTATCTCAAACGTGAAGATCTTAACCACCTTGGTTCTCACAAACTCAATAACGTTTTAGGACAAATTCTTCTTGCTAAACGCATGGGCAAAAAACGAGTAATCGCAGAAACAGGAGCTGGTCAGCACGGGGTTGCGACGGCGGCAGCTGCAGCCAAGTTTGGTATGGCCTGTGATGTCTACATGGGGGCAGAGGATGTGGAACGTCAACGTCTCAATGTTTTCCGTATGGAGATGATGGGAGCAACTGTTCACGCAGTTGAAACGGGTACACGAACTCTTAAGGATGCAGTCGATGCAGCCTTTGGAGCATGGATGAATGACCTTGAAGCCTTCTATGTTCTGGGATCTGCTGTGGGTCCTCACCCTTATCCTACTATTGTTCATGAGTTCCAAAAAATCATCAGTGAAGAATCTCGTCGCCAAATCTTAGAAAAAGAAGGTCGTTTACCAGACTACGTTATTGCCTGTGTAGGTGGTGGTTCCAATGCCATTGGTGCATTTTCTCAGTATGTGGCTGATGAAGAAGTTAAATTGGTTGGGGTTGAAGCTGCTGGTCATGGACTTGACACAGACAAGCACGCAGCTACTATGACAAAAGGTAGTATCGGAATTGTCGACGGCATGAAGACTTATGCAGTCTTTAAGGAAGATGGAGAGCTGGCTCCAGTTTACTCTATCTCAGCTGGATTGGACTATCCAGGTGTTGGCCCAGAACACGCCTACTTTAAAGATTCAGGTCGCGTGGAATATGTGGCTGCGACGGATGAAGAAGCTGTTCAGGCTCTCCTCCTTCTCAGTAAGACTGAAGGAATTATCCCAGCGATTGAAAGTTCGCATGCTATCGCAGAAGCAGTTAAACGTGCACCGAAACTAAGTAAAGACGACATTATCATCATCAATGTCTCTGGTCGTGGAGACAAGGACGTAGCTGCGATTGCAGACTACCTAGAAGCTAAAAAATAATAGATGGAAAAATTACAGTCCTTTCTCTCACAGAGAGCTTGTGGTTGCTGGAAACAAGCAGAGAAAGTTGTAAGGTTGGGTCCATCTGAAACGAGAGAAGAAAACATAATTCTCAAGGGAGTGCCCTTTATCGCACAGCCTGTTACAGAATCTTTCTAAGACAGGAATGAGAGATAGGAGAAATCCTATAATTGAGGTGGCACCGCGAATTTCGTCCTCACGCAAGTTATTTTGCGTGGGGATTTTTCATACAGTCACCACGAACTAGAAGTAGAACTGAAAGGGAAATTACAATGGAACGAATTATTCATGGAGATGTCTTATCACCAATCTTGGCTTATATGCGCCTAAAGGGGCAACACAAGGTTATCTTAGAGAGTATTCCGAGAGACAAGGAAACAGCTCGTTTTTCTATCCTAGCCTATAATCCTGTTTTTGAGATTAAGTTTGAAAATGGAGTCCTTTATCAAAATGGTCAAGTGATTGATCAGGATCCCTTGGATTTCCTTTATGAAGTGACTCATAAGAGCCAGCACCATTCAGACCTACCTTTTGGTGGTGGGGCCATTGGTTTTGTTGGTTACGATATGATTTCACTTTATGAAGAAATTGGTCAAATTCCTGAAGATACTATTGGAACGCCAGACATGCATTTCTTCGTCTATGAGAGTTATATTGTCTTTGACCACAAGAAAGAAAAAATCCATGTCATCGAGGATGCACTCTATAGTGAGCGTAGTCAAGAAGACTTGGAAAAAGCCTTGAACCAAGTGCTTGAGGAATTACGCATTCCTGCTCCAAATGAATTTGAAGATTTGGATTTATCACCACTTGACTTCAAACCCCATATCGCTCCTCAGAAGTTTGAGGAAATGGTGGAAACGGCTCGTGACTTGATTCGTAACGGGGATATGTTCCAATGTGTACTCAGTCAGCGTTTCTCAGCAGAAGTTACTGGAAATCCATTTGACTTCTACAGAAATCTCCGCGTGACTAATCCTTCTAATTACCTTTATTTCTATGATTTTGGTGATTATCAAATCATCGGTGCCAGTCCAGAAAGTTTGGTTTCCGTCAAAAATGGCATCGTGACAACCAATCCGATTGCAGGGACACGACCAAGAGGCGCTACGGATGAAGAAGACAAGGATTTGGCGACAGACCTGCTTTCGGATGAGAAGGAAACAGCAGAGCATCGGATGTTAGTAGACTTGGGACGAAATGATATTGGTCGCATCTCTGAAACAGCCAGTGTCCAAGTCACCAAGTATATGGAAGTGGAGCTCTTCCGTTATGTTATGCATTTGACCAGTGTTGTCAAGGGGCGTTTGCTTCCAGAACTCACTGCTATGGATGCTTTGAAAGCAACACTTCCTGCTGGAACTGTTTCTGGAGCACCAAAGATTCGGGCCATGAGACGTATCTATGAACTAGAAACAGAAAAACGTGGCGTATACGCAGGAGCAATCGGCTACTTGTCTGCGATGGGTGATATGGATTTTGCCATTGCCATCCGAACGATGATTCTCAAAAATCAAACAGCTTATGTGCAGGCTGGGGCAGGGATTGTCTACGACTCCATCGCCCAAAACGAATACCAAGAAACCATTAACAAGGCTAAATCTATGACTAGAATTGGAGAACTAAGACCATGATTTTATTGATTGACAACTATGATTCTTTTACCTATAACTTGGCCCAATACATTGGGAATTTTGCAGAAGTACAGGTCTTGAGAAATGATGATCCCAAGCTGTATGAAGAAGCTGAAAAAGCAGATGGTCTGGTCTTTTCTCCTGGTCCGGGTTGGCCAGTTGATGCTGGAAAGATGGAAGATATGATTCGTGACTTTGCCGGCAAGAAGCCGATTCTTGGGATTTGTTTGGGCCACCAAGCCATTGCAGAAGTCTTTGGTGGTAAGTTAGGTTTGGCTCCAAAAGTCATGCATGGGAAACAGAGCAATATCAGCTTTGAAGCACCATCTGTTTTGTATCAAGGTATCGAAGATGGCCGTGCGGTCATGCGTTACCACAGTATTTTGATTGAAGAAATGCCAGAAGACTTTGAAGTGACAGCTCGTTCGACTGATGACCAAGCCATCATGGGGATTCAACATAAAAACCTACCAATTTATGGCTTCCAGTACCATCCAGAGAGCATTGGAACGCCAGACGGCTTGTCTTCTATTCGGAATTTTATCGAGAAGGTTGTAAAGTGAGGAAACTAGGATGAAAGAGATTATTGAAAAACTAGCAAAATTTGAAAATTTATCAGGTGTGGAAATGACGGATGTCATTGAGCGTATCGTAACTGGGCGTGTAACGGAGGCGCAAATTGCTTCTCTCCTCTTAGCTCTTAAGATGAAGGGGGAAACACCTGAAGAACGCACAGCCATTGCCCAAGTCATGAGAGGACATGCCCAACATATTCCAACTGAGATTCATGATGCTATGGACAACTGTGGTACAGGTGGGGACAAGTCTTTCAGCTTTAATATCTCCACAACTGCAGCCTTTGTCTTGGCTGGTGGTGGTGTTCACATGGCCAAGCATGGTAACCGCTCGATTTCTTCTAAATCTGGTTCTGCAGATGTCCTCGAAGCATTGGGCATCAATCTTGACCTCAAACCAGCTGAACTAGGTAAGGTTTTTGATAAAACTGGAATCGTCTTTCTCTTTGCTAAAAATATGCACCCAGCTATGAAATACATCATGCCAGCTCGTTTGGAATTGGGAATTCCAACGATTATGAACTTGACTGGTCCACTGATTCATCCAATGGCCTTGGAAACACAGCTTCTTGGAATTAGTCGTCCAGAACTGCTAGAAAGTACAGCTCAGGTTTTGAAAAATATGGGTCGCAAACGTGCCATCGTGGTTGCTGGGCCAGAAGGATTGGATGAAGCTGGTTTGAATGGAACAACCAATATTGCTCTTCTTGAAAATGGCGAAATCACCTTGTCAAGCTTTACTCCAGAAGATCTGGGGATGGAGCGCTACGCTATCGAAGATATTCGTGGAGGCAATGCTCAGGAAAATGCAGAAATTTTGCTCAGCGTTCTTAAAAATGAACCAAGTCCATTCTTGGAAACGACAGTTTTAAATGCTGGTCTTGGTTTCTATGCTAATGGTAAGGTTGATAGCATCAAGGAAGGAGTTGCTTTAGCTCGTCAAGTCATTGCTAGTGGCAAGGCTCTTGAAAAACTCAGACTGTTACAGGAGTACCAAAAATGAGTCAGGAATTTTTAGCACGAATCTTAGAGCAGAAGGCGCGTGAGGTTGAGCAGATGAAGTTGGAGGAAATCCAGCCCCTGCGCCAGACATATCGCTTGGCTGACTATCTAAAACAACACCAAGACCGTTTACAGGTAATTGCTGAAGTCAAGAAAGCTAGCCCTAGTCTGGGAGATATCAATCTAGATGTAGATATTGTGCAACAGGCCCAGACTTATGAAGCGAACGGAGCAGTGATGATTTCTGTTCTGACAGATGAAGTTTTCTTTAAAGGTCATTTGGATTATCTACGGGAGATTTCCAGTCAGGTACAGATTCCGATGCTTAACAAGGACTTTATTATCGATAAAAAGCAAATCATCCGAGCCCGCAATGCAGGTGCAACAGTTATCTTGCTCATCGTGGCAGCCTTGTCCGAAGAACGCCTCAAGGAACTGTATGACTATGCGACAGATCTTGGTCTGGAAGTCTTGGTGGAAACGCATAATCTTGCTGAACTAGAGGTGGCTCATAGACTTGGTGCTGAGATTATCGGAGTCAATAACCGCAACTTGACCACCTTTGAAGTTGACTTGCAGACCAGTGTAGATTTGGCTAAACATTTCAAAGATGATTGCTTGTACATTTCTGAATCTGCTATTTTCACAGGGCAGGATGCGGAACGACTAGCACCATACTTTAACGGAATTTTAGTAGGGACAGCTCTCATGCAGGCAGAAGATGTGGCCCAGAGAATCAAGGAGTTGCAGATTGACAAAGGTTAAAATTTGCGGACTATCGACCAAAGAAGCGGTAGAAACAGCCGTGTCATCAGGAGCAGACTATATCGGTTTTGTCTTCGCACCTAGTAAAAGACAGGTGACTTTGGAAGAAGCTGCTGAGCTGGCAAAGCTTATTCCTGCAGATGTCAAAAAGGTTGGCGTATTTGTTTCACCAAGTCGGGCAGAACTGCTAGAAGTCATTGACAAAGTTGGCTTGGACTTGGTTCAAGTTCACGGTCAGGTGGCAGATGATTTATTTGAGAATTTGCCTTGTGCCAGTATTCAGGCTGTGCAGGTGGATGGAGAGGGTCATGTACCCAATTCTCAGGCAGACTATCTACTCTTTGATGCCCCTGTGGCTGGGAGTGGCCAGACCTTTGACTGGGCTCAACTGGATACGATTGGACTAACTCAGCCTTTCTTTATCGCAGGTGGGCTTAATGAAGACAATGTAGTAAAAGCAATTCAACACTTTACTCCCTATGCAGTAGATGTATCAAGCGGAGTGGAGACAGATGGACAAAAAGATCATGAAAAGATTAGAAGATTTATAGAGAGGGTAAAGAATGGCATATCAAGAACCAAATAAAGATGGATTTTACGGAAAATTCGGCGGACGTTTTGTCCCAGAAACATTGATGACAGCAGTTTTGGAGTTGGAGAAGGCCTACCGTGAAAGTCAGGCAGACCCAAGTTTCCAAGAGGAATTGAACCAACTCTTGCGCCAGTATGTGGGACGTGAAACTCCTCTTTACTACGCAAAAAACTTGACCAAGCATATTGGCGGAGCCAAGATTTATCTCAAACGGGAAGACCTCAACCATACAGGGGCCCACAAGATTAACAATGCCTTGGGACAAGTTCTTCTGGCTAAACGCATGGGTAAAAAGAAAATTATCGCTGAAACAGGTGCTGGTCAGCACGGTGTGGCAACTGCAACAGCTGCAGCCCTCTTTAACATGGAATGTACTATCTACATGGGTGAGGAAGATGTCAAACGCCAAGCCCTCAATGTCTTCCGTATGGAGCTTTTGGGAGCTAAGGTTGAAGCAGTAACAGATGGTTCGCGCGTGCTCAAGGATGCGGTCAATGCAGCCCTTCGTTCATGGGTAGCTAATATCGATGATACCCACTATATTCTTGGTTCTGCCTTGGGGCCACATCCATTCCCAGAAATCGTTCGTGACTTCCAAAGTGTCATCGGTAGAGAAGCTAAACAACAGTACCGTGACTTGACAGGTCAAGATTTGCCAGATGCCCTAGTAGCTTGTGTTGGTGGTGGTTCTAACGCTATCGGTCTCTTCCATCCATTTGTAGAAGATGAGTCAGTAGCTATGTATGGGGCTGAAGCAGCAGGACTTGGTGTGGATACAGAGCATCACGCAGCTACATTGACCAAGGGTCGTCCGGGTGTCCTTCACGGTTCTCTCATGGATGTGCTCCAAGATGCCCATGGTCAAATTCTTGAAGCCTTCTCTATCTCAGCAGGTTTGGACTATCCTGGTATTGGTCCAGAACATTCTCACTACCACGATATTAAACGTGCCAGCTATGTTCCTGTGACAGACGAAGAAGCCTTGGAAGGATTCCAACTCTTGTCTCGTGTGGAAGGGATTATCCCAGCCTTGGAATCTAGCCATGCTATCGCTTTTGCAGTGAAATTGGCCAAAGAACTTGGACAAGACAAATCCATGATTGTCTGCCTATCGGGTCGTGGGGACAAGGATGTAGTTCAAGTCAAAGACCGCTTGGAAGCAGATGCAGCAAAGAAGGGAGAAGCTCATGCCTAAGACACTAACAGAAAAATTGAACGCTATTAAAGCAACTGGAAAAGGAATTTTCGTTCCTTATATCATGGCTGGTGACCACGAAAAAGGTTTGGATGGACTCGGAGAAACAATCCACTTTTTAGAAGATTTAGGTGTTTCGGCCATTGAAGTGGGCATTCCCTTTTCAGACCCTGTTGCAGATGGACCTGTTATCGAAGAAGCAGGCTTGCGCAGTTTAGCCCACGGAACCTCTAACCAGGCTTTGGTTGAAACCTTGAAAACCATTGAAACAGAGGTTCCGCTGGTCATCATGACCTACTTTAACCCCCTCTTTCAGTACGGTGTGGAGAATTTTGTCAAAGATTTGGCAGATACAGCGGTTAAGGGCTTGATTATTCCAGACCTGCCTCATGAGCATGCCAATTTTGTAGAGCCATTTTTGGCAGATACAGACATTGCTTTGATTCCTCTAGTTAGTTTGACGACAGGAATTGAGCGCCAGAAAGAGTTGATCAAGGGGGCAGAAGGCTTTGTCTATGCAGTTGCCATCAATGGGGTGACAGGGAAATCTGGCAATTACCGTGCAGACTTGGACAAGCACTTGGCACAATTGCATCAAGTAGCAGACATTCCAGTCTTGACAGGATTTGGCGTATCTAGTCAAGCCGATGTGGAACGTTTCAATGCGGTGTCAGATGGCGTTATCGTCGGTTCGAAAATTGTAAAAGCTCTCCACGAGGGAGAGCCGATTGAGGACTTTATCAAACAAGCAGTAGCTTACCAAAAATAATCACACAAGTAGCAAGTAAGAGGAAAGGCACGAAAGGAAGTCTTTCCTTTTTCTTTTGCAGGAGAAAGGCTAGTTTTATAATGAATTGAATCTGGAATAGTACATTATGATTCCTAAAATATTTTAAGAAAGTGATTTGAATTTCCCAATAAATTTGTTCAGTTTTTAATTGATTTTACTATAGAAGATATAATTTTTTAAATTACTCTGATATGCAACTTTAAGAAAAAGCTAATTATTGTAGTAATTTCTTTAAGAAAATGATATAATTCATTAAAAAGAATTTGAAGGAGGAAGAATTATGTTGAATCAGGATCTCTTTGATTCGCTTGAGGCACAAAAAATTGTAGATACTTTGATGAAAGGGCAAAAAGATTATGTAGATGAACGTCTAGAAAAAAGAGAGACCATGATAGTGTCGAATGGTTATGCATGGACGCGACCTAATCATATTGATACTGCATTTGCATCAGCAGATTTGTTTGAGTATAAATTAAAATTAGCAGGACAGACTTGGGGATATTTAGAATTTGAAACAAATACAGAAAAATATGGGAAAGTATTGTTAATTATAAAGGGTAAGAAGCGACTTACGAACCAATTTCCTTTGGTACAAAAAAATAAGAGTGGCTACTTATTTGAATATGCTCAGATTAATACACTTTATCTTAATCAACATTCTTCCTATAAAAATGATGAAGATAGTCATTCTTTTCCAATTCAGATGGAGTTAGTTTCTGATGAAATGATTCAAGAAATTGAACAAGCTACTAAAAATTCGAATATCGAAAAATTTATGATTTTAACTTATGAGGCGGACTCAGAAAACAATATTATATCTGTAGATGTTGTTATGCCTGATGCACGAACTGGTCAGTTACACTTGATTCAAGATTTGTCTGAGTATATTCAATCAAGTTCGTACCATTTCGAAGAAGCTAAATATCAAAATATTCCTAATTTTTCAGAATTATCGGAAACAGAAGATTTTGAAATTATTCCAAGAATAGAAAAACAAGAAGGTCAAAAGTAGTAAGGAGTATGTAAATGTTTAATGGTCGGGTATTGAAAGAATTACGGCTGTTAAATGGTTTAAGTAGAGCAGAATTAGCTCAGAGAATTGATTTAACGGAACAAGCCATTTGGCAGTTTGAGTCCAACGAAACGAAACCTAAATTATCAACCAAAATGCATTTGGCCAACCAATTTCATGTTGATTTAACTTATTTTGAACAAGAAGAAGAAAGTATTCGATTTGATTCTTCTGTAATTGCCTTTAGAAATGCAGACCTAGCAACACGGAAAACAATAGATATTCAAACTATGTATTTACATAAGGTAGATAGTTTGATTGATTATTTTGAAAGTTTTGTAATTATACCTAATATTACAATTCATGACCTAAGTAATGTAGTGAGTGAATCTTATCATAAGGGAGAATCCATTGAGGAATTGGCTCTTTATGCCAGGGAAAAATTAGGTATTTCAAAAGCTAATCATGATTTGCTTTATAAATTAGAACGTTCAGGCATCTATATCGTGGAACGATTAATTAATGGCCAAGCTGATGCTTATAGCGCATGGTCAAAATTGGGAAGACCTTATATTGTGTTGGGAACGAATAAATCATCTGTACGTCGAAATTTTGACTTAGCTCATGAGCTAGGACATATTCTTTTACACAAATATAAAGATATGAATGAAGATGGCGATCGTTTGGAGCAAGAAGCAAATTATTTTGCATCATGTTTTTTATTGCCAAAAGAAGAGTTTTTAGTCAAATTTGAAGAGAGGGTTGGCAAGCGTGTCAGCAATCCTGATAGTTATATTTTATTGAAGTCGGATTTGAATGTTTCGATACAGGCTTTAGAGTATCGAGCTTTTAAGTTAGGATTATTGACTCCAAAGCAACATTCTTACTTTTATCGTCAAATTGCGCAAAAAGGTTACAAAATGATAGAACCTCTGGATGATCAAATTTTTGTTAAAAAACCAAGCAAAGTAAAGAGTATTCTGGACGTCGTTTTGAGTAATCATCTAGTCAGTCTAGCGACTATAGTGTCTAAACAAAGTATTCGTTTACAGTTTATAAGCGAAATATTTTCAGTCGAAATGAAATTTTTTGATCAGTATCAAGAAGATAAAAGAACGGATCGATTTGATAACATCATTCCTTTGTATAAAAGAAATAATTTATAATTTAACTGTGAAATAATTTCATGAAGGACATATGGCAGAAATTGGACTTTATCAAACAAGCAGTAGCTTACCAAAAATAATCACACAAGCAGCAAGTAAGAGGAAAGGCACAAAAGGAAGTCTTTCCTTTTTCTTTTGCAGGAGAAAGGCTAGGATGCCCGTCTCAGAAGCAAACTGAATCAAGATGAGTAACTCGGTTGCGCTAAAGACGAGAGCACAAGAAGCTAAAAAGAGAAAATCCCCTGCGCCCATGCGGATATCGATAAAATGAGCCAACATTCCAAGGACAAGGAAGAAGACCATGACTAGATTCCAGCCAGAACAGGCCATGAGGATTAGGTGGAAAGTCATCCAGACCAGTAAGGGATATTCCTGATGGCGAAAGTCGTAGATGCCCAAGGTCAAACCAGCGGTGATTAGGACGACTTGCCCCAAGGAAAGAAAGCCCCAAGACCAAGATAGAAAGAGGAGCCCTAAGCCTAGTTCAAAAAGGGCATACCAGACAGGATAAGGAGCCTTGCAGTAGCGACAGCGAAAGAGATGAAAGACCTGCGAGAAAATAGGAATCAAATCTAAGGGACGCAAGGGAGTCTGACAGGAATCGCAGTGACTAGCAGGTTGGATAATGGATTGCTCAGGAAAACGGTCAATGAGCAAACCAAGAAAGGAAGCGAGAATGCTCCCGACAAGAAAAAAATAAAAATCAATCATACTTATCTATTCGTAAAAAATGGGAGAAGTAGTATAATGGAGAAACATAGATAAGATGGTGAGGCAAAGATGATAATTCGTTTTGAAGAAAAGGTGAGTACAGAAAACGCTCAGCTCGTATGTCAATGGTCCAACTCTCTTGGCAAATCCTTTCAAGAACAATGGATGGGCACAATGATTCCTTTTCCCTTGACAATTCAAGTTTTGCAAGATTTGGAAGGAATCTTTTCAATCTTTGAAGGACAAGAGTTTGTGGGGCTTATCCAGAAAATCAGGCTAGAAGACAAGAATCTTCATATTGGAAGATTTTTTATCAATCCCCAGAAACAGGGGCAAGTCTTAGGTAGCCAGGCTTTAAGGAAATTTGTTAGTTTGGTCTTTGACAGTGGAGACATAGATAGTATTTCCCTAAATGTCTTCGAGGCAAATCAAGCAGCCAAGCACCTCTATCAAAAAGAAGGATTTGAAATCGTTCAAATGATTGAAGCACCTGAACGAAAATACATCATGAAAAAGAGGAGATAGAAAGCAAAAAAAGTCTTTTCCTGTTTTATGTAGATGTTTACATATGAAAATTGAAGTATTTTCAAAAGCTAATTGGAGTGATTTTATTCATGATGGGAAAAAGGGTCTGGACAAAAATGATTGAGAAATAGTTGCTAAAAAAGCGTTTGCATGATACTATATATTGAAAGGAGGTGATAAGATGGTAGAACAAAGAAAATCAATTACCATGAAAGATGTTGCTTTAGAAGCAGGAGTTAGTGTTGGAACAGTTTCACGTGTGATTAATAAAGAAAAAGGTATTAAAGAAGTAACTTTGAAAAAAGTGGAACAAGCGATTAAAACTTTGAATTACATTCCAGATTACTATGCTAGAGGAATGAAAAAAAATCGAACAGAAACGATTGCAATCATTGTACCAAGTATCTGGCATCCTTTTTTTTCAGAATTTGCTATGCATGTGGAAAATGAAGTCTATAAGAGGAATAATAAATTACTCTTATGTTCCATAAATGGTACAAATCGAGAGCAAGACTACCTGGAGATGTTGCGTCATAATAAAGTTGATGGAGTGGTTGCTATTACCTATAGTCCAATTGAACATTACCTGTCGTCAGGAATTCCCTTTGTCAGTATTGACCGTACATACTCAGATATTGCCATTCCTTGTGTTTCATCAGATAATGATGCAGGTGGAAGAGAAGCAGCTAAACAATTAATTAGTAAAGGATGTCAGCATTTAGCCTTTGTGGGCGGACATAATACAACCATTAATGAAACCAAACGTCGTAGAATTTCCTTTGAAAAGTATGTCCAAGAGCATAAAATACCTCTTAGTATTTTTGATTTGGATGAGACAGTTACTGACTATCATGGGAAGCTAGAGAGTTTCTTGGAAGAAAATTCTTCTATAGATGGAATTTTTACAATTAACGACTTTACAGCTTTAGATGTTATTGATATACTAGAAAAAAATGGCAAACATATTCCTCATGATGTCCAAATTATTGGATATGATGGAATTAAAATGGCTGGAGATAGAGATTATCTACTTTCAACAATTGAGCAACCCCTGGAGGAAATGGCTAGAGAAGCTGTACGAATCCTATTTGATATCATAGAAGGAAAGACTGTTAATTTGCAGACAATCCTACCAGTAAAATTTGTTGAAGGAAAAACAACAAAAAGTGAAAATAAGTCTTGACAGAAAGCGCTATCAATGATAGAATGAATTCAGATAAAAAAGATTTATTTTTTTAGAACAAAAATGAAACGTTTCAAAAAAGAAATAAATAGACAGCGCCAAGCGCTATCTTTTCTAGGAAAAAATGAAACGTTTCAAAAAAGGAGGTTGCTATGAATAGCAAAGCGAAGCAAGTTTCTCTTTGGGAAAGAATCAAGAAACAAAAACTCTTGTTATTGATGACTGTCCCTGGTTTAGTTTTAACCTTTATCTTTAAATACATCCCTATGTATGGGGTTTTAATCGCATTTAAAGATTATAATCCCTTAAAAGGAATTTTAGGGAGTGATTGGATTGGTTTTTCTGAGTTTACAAAATTCATATCCTCTCCTAACTTTGGTATCTTGTTAGCCAATACTTTAAAATTAAGTATCTATGGTTTATTGCTTGGCTTTTTACCACCAATCATTCTTGCTATTATGCTCAATCAACTCTTGAGTGAAAAAGTTAAAAAACGAATTCAGCTCATTTTATACGCACCAAACTTTATCTCAGTCGTTGTTATCGTTGGTATGATTTTCCTTTTCTTTTCAGTGGGAGGACCAATTAACAATTTTCTCTCTATGTTTGGAATGAAGGCTGACTTCTTGACAAATCCAGACTTCTTTAGACCTTTATACATCTTTAGTGGTATCTGGCAAGGAATGGGGTGGGCTTCAACGCTCTACACGGCAACGTTGGTAAATGTAGATCCAGCCTTAGTAGAAGCAGCACGACTGGATGGAGCCAATATCTTCCAACGAATCTGGCACATTGATATTCCAGCTCTTAAGCCTATTATGGTTATCCAATTTGTTTTAGCTGCAGGTGGAATCATGAATGTCGGATATGAAAAAGCATTCCTGATGCAGACATCGTTGAACTTGCCAACTTCTGAAATTATCTCTACATATGTCTATAAAGTTGGTCTTGTATCAGGTGACTATTCTTACTCAACAGCGGTTGGTTTGTTTAATGCAGTGATTAACGTAGTATTGCTAGTCGCGGTTAACCAAATCGTTAAACGCATGAATAATGGTGAAGGAATTTAAGGAGGGAAGTATGAAAAATTCGATTATGGATACAAAATTTGATAGACGTATCTTACTCTTAAATAAAATCATTATTGTCTTTATCGTTTTGATGACTTTGCTTCCTTTACTTTATATCGTCGTAGCATCCTTTATGGATCCTAAGGTTCTGGTTAGTAGAGGAATTAGCTTTAATCCAGCCGATTGGACGGTAGAAGGTTACCAGCGTGTATTCAGTGACCAATCTATTCTAAGAGGTTTTATCAATTCTCTACTATACTCTTTTGGCTTTGCGGCTTTAACAGTCTTGCTATCTGTGTTTACAGCTTATCCTCTTTCTAAGAAAGACTTGGTAGGGCGCCGTTGGATTAACTACTTCTTGATTGTGACCATGTTCTTTGGTGGTGGTTTAGTCCCAACTTACTTGCTGGTAAAAGATTTGGGAATGCTCAATACTCCATGGGCTATCATCGTTCCCGGTGCTGTCAATGTTTGGAATATTATTCTTGCTAGGGCCTATTTCCAAGGATTGCCTGAAGAATTGGTAGAAGCAGCCGTCATTGATGGTGCAAATGATTTACAGATTTTCTTCAAAATCATGCTTCCTCTTGCAAAACCAATTATGTTTGTTCTCTTCCTCTATGCTTTTGTCGGCCAGTGGAACTCATACTTTGATGCAATGATTTATATCAAGGATCCAAATTTGGAACCATTGCAACTTGTACTTCGTAAAATTCTCATTCAGAGCCAACCAGGTCAAGACATGATTGGAGCACAAGCGGCTATGAATGAAATGAAACGTTTAGCTGAATTGATTAAATACGCAACTATTGTCATTTCCAGCTTGCCATTGATTGTTATGTATCCATTCTTCCAAAAATACTTTGATAAAGGAATTATGGCTGGTTCACTTAAAGGATAAAAAAAGAAAAAATAAAAGGAGTTTTCTCATGAAATTCAAAACATTCTCAAAATCAGCAGTTTTGTTGACAGCTAGTTTAGCAGTACTTGCAGCCTGTGGCTCAAAAAATACAGCTTCAAGTCCAGATTATAAGTTGGAAGGTGTAACATTCCCGCTTCAAGAAAAGAAAACATTGAAGTTTATGACAGCCAGTTCACCGTTAGCACCCAAAGACCCAAATGAAAAATTGATTTTGCAACGTTTGGAGAAGGAAACTGGTGTTCATATTGACTGGACCAACTACCAATCCGACTTTGCAGAAAAACGTAACTTGGATATTTCTAGTGGTGATCTACCAGATGCTATCCACAACGACGGAGCTTCAGATGTGGACTTGATGAACTGGGCTAAAAAAGGTGTTATTATTCCAGTTGAAGATTTGATTGATAAATACATGCCAAATCTTAAGAAAATTTTGGATGAGAAACCAGAATACAAGGCATTGATGACAGCACCTGATGGGCACATTTACTCATTCCCATGGATTGAAGAGCTTGGAGCTGGTAAAGAGTCAATCCACAGTGTCAACGATATGGCTTGGATTAACAAAGATTGGCTTAAGAAACTTGGTCTTGAAATGCCAAAAACTACTGATGATTTGATTAAAGTCCTAGAAGCTTTCAAAAACGGGGATCCAAATGGAAATGGAGAGGCTGATGAAATTCCATTTACATTTATTAGTGGTAACGGAAACGAAGATTTTAAATTCCTATTTGCTGCATTTGGTATAGGGGATAACGATGATCATTTAGTAGTTGGAAATGATGGCAAAGTTGACTTCACAGCAGATAATGATAACTATAAAGAAGGTGTCAAATTTATCCGTCAATTACAAGAAAAAGGCTTGATTGATAAAGAAGCTTTCGAACATGATTGGAATAGTTACATTGCTAAAGGTCATGATCAGAAATTTGGTGTTTACTTTACATGGGATAAGAGTAATGTTACTGGAAGTAATGAAAGTTATGATGTTTTACCAGTACTTGCTGGACCAAGTGGTCAAAAACACGTAGCTCGTACAAACGGTATGGGATTTGCACGTGACAAGATGGTTATTACCAGTGTAAACAAAAACCTAGAATTGACAGCTAAATGGATTGATGCACAATACGCTCCACTCCAATCTGTGCAAAATAACTGGGGAACTTACGGAGATGACAAGCAACAAAATATCTTTGAATTTGACCAAGCAACTAACAGCCTCAAACACTTACCACTAAACGGAACTGCACCAGCAGAACTTCGTCAAAAGACTGAAGTAGGAGGACCACTAGCTATCCTAGATTCATACTATGGTAAAGTGACAACTATGCCAGATGATGCCAAATGGCGTTTGGATCTTATCAAAGAATATTATGTTCCTTACATGAGCAATGACAATAACTATCCAAGAGTCTTTATGACACAGGAAGATCTGGATAAGATTGCCCACATCGAGGCAGATATGAATGACTATATCTACCGCAAGCGCGCTGAATGGATTGTAAATGGCAATATTGATGCTGAGTGGGATGATTACAAGAAAGAACTTGAAAAATACGGACTTTCAGATTACCTCGCTATTAAACAAAAATACTACGACCAATACCAAGCAAACAAAAACTAGAGGTTGATTATGGGAGATAAGAAATACACAGTAGAAAAAGCAAATCGTTTTATAGCAGAAAATAAATATCTCGTAAATACTCAATATAAGCCTGAAGAACATTTTTCAGCTGAGATTGGTTGGATCAATGATCCGAATGGATTTGTCTATTTTCGTGGAGAATACCATCTCTTTTATCAATTCTATCCATATGATAGTGTTTGGGGGCCTATGCACTGGGGACATGCTAAAAGTAAGGACTTGGTGACTTGGGAGCACTTGCCAGTGGCACTTGCTCCTGACCAAGACTACGACCGCAATGGTTGCTTCTCAGGATCAGCTATCGTCAAAGACGATCGCCTCTGGCTCATGTATACTGGTCACATCGAAGAAGAAACCGGTGTTCGTCAAGTGCAGAATATGGCATTTTCAGACGACGGGATTCACTTTGAAAAGATTGAACAAAATCCAGTTGCAACTGGAGCAGATTTGCCAGATGAGTTAATTGCTGCTGATTTCCGTGATCCAAAACTCTTTGAAAAAGATGGACGCTATTACTCCGTAGTAGCTGCCAAACACAAGGATAATGTGGGCTGTATCGTTCTACTAGGGTCCGATAACCTAGTAGAATGGCAGTTCGAATCCATTTTTTTAAAAGGGGTAGAACACCAAGGCTTTATGTGGGAATGCCCAGATTACTTTGAGTTAGATGGGAAGGGTTGCCTTATTATGTCACCCATGCGTTATCAGCGTGAGGGAGACTCATATCATAACATCAACTCATCGGTTTTGTTCACGGGTAAGGTAGATTGGGGAGAAAAACGTTTTATCCCAGAATCAGTTCAAGAAATTGATCATGGGCAAGACTTCTATGCGCCTCAAACATTGTTGGACGATCAAAATCGTCGTATCCTGATTGCTTGGATGCAGACATGGGGGCGTACCCTTCCAACCCATGACCGAGAACATAAATGGGCATGTGCCATGACTTTACCTAGAATTCTAAGATTGGAAGATGGCAAACTAAGACAATTCCCTGTTAAAAAAGGCCAATATCAAATCCAAATAGATAAAGATTGTCATTACCACTTAGGAAATGATACAGATTATCTTGAATTTGGTTATGACAGTAATGCGCAGCAAGTTTACATTGATCGTAGCCATCTTGTTCAAAAAATTCTAGGTGAAGAAGAACAGGACACTAGTCGACGGTATGTAGATATTGAAGCCAAAGAATTGGATGTTATTTTAGATAAAAATTCCATCGAGATTTTTGTCAATCAAGGTGAAGCAAGCTTGACGGCAACCTATTACTTAACAGTGCCAGCGGAGCTATCACGAATCGATTAAAAATTAATACTCTTCGAAAATCAAATTCAAACCACGTCAGCGTCGCCTTACCGTACTCAAGTACAGCTTGCGGCTAGCTTCCTAGTTTGCTCTTTGATTTTCATTGAGTATAAGTTATTTCTCCTAAAGAAAAAGTTCTCTTTCTAGCAAAATGGAAAGAGAACTTTTTGTGTTTTGGGTATATAAGCTTAGTTTATGGTATTTGTAAAATTGGTGTTGGATTATGATTTAAGCTAGTTTTCTAAAGAATTTGAAAAAAATTTTATTTAAGCAAAAAAACCTTGGTTCCAAGGCTTTTCCTGTTGTATTTAGATGCCCCCTACAGGGATCGAACCTGTGACCCACGGATTAAGAGTCCGCTGCTCTGCCAGCTGAGCTAAGGAGGCAAAGAAAAAAGCTGTATTGGTGCCGAAACTTCACGGTTTGTATTGAACCCGCGCAATTAAGCAGGTGGGCAACTCGCTCTAACTGAAGCTGTTTCCGTGTGAGACGGCCTACATGCTGTTAGAAGACTTTTGTTTCCCTAATAATACAAAAAATAGTCGGTCAACACTTAAGTGTGAAGTCGTACACCACAGCGTTTCTATGTTTATATGATACCACTTTTTCAAAAAAAATCAAGAGGAAAGTGCAATTTTTTGAAAAGGATTTCAGATTTTTCGCAAACGGTCGATAGCTTCCTTTCTTTGAGCCAAAGCCCGTTCATATTTACCAGTATCTTCTGCTTGGAAATAGTGATGATTGCGAATTTTTTCTGGCAGATAGTCTTGCTTGACCCAATTTCCAGGATAGTTGTGTGGATAGAGATAGTCTTGGGCATTCCCCAGTTCCTTGCTTCCACTGTAGTGCCCATCACGCAGGTGTCGCGGAATAGGCAAGTGCCCTGATGTTTTGAGGTCAGCAAGTGCCTTGTCCATAGCCACATAGGCTGAGTTGGATTTTGGAGAAAGGGCCAAATCAATCACGACATTGGCAATGAGAATGCGGGCTTCTGGGAAACCAATCCTTTGTGCAGCATCCAGAGCAGTCATGGTGTGAATCTGGGCTTCAGGATTGGCCAAACCGATATCTTCATAGGCGATAACAGTCAAGCGACGCGCGAGACTTGGCAAATCACCAGCCTCAATCAAGCGGGCAGCATAGTGAAGACTGGCATCAACATCTGAGCCACGGATAGACTTTTGCAGGGCTGAGAGAACATCATAGTGCCCATCCCCATCCTTATCCATGGTAATATAGCTCCGCTGCAGGCTATTTTCCATGATGTCTAGAGTGATATGGCGGATGCCCTCGTCATTCTCAGGGGTAGAAAGAACAGCCAAGTCCAGCGAGTTGAAGGCAGAACGAAGGTCTCCGTTTGTAGAGGTTGCGATGAAATCTAGCGCATCCTCATCTAGTTCTACTGGAAAATCAAAACCACGCTCAGGGTTACTTAGAGCTATCTGCAGGGCCTCTTTGACGTCTTGGTTAGACAGAGGTTCCAACTCAAAAATTTGAACACGACTGCGAATGGCAGGAGTGACAGAAAAGAAAGGATTTTCAGTCGTAGCCCCAATCATGATGACCAGTCCACTTTCCAAGAGAGGCAAGAGGAAGTCTTGCTTGGTCTTATCAAGACGATGAATCTCGTCCAGTAACAGGACTAATCCTCCAGAGAATTTCGCCTCTTCCGCAATTTCTTGTAGCCGTTTTTTACTATCAACTGTCGCATTGAAAGTTCGAAAGGCATACTTGGTCGTCCCTGCGATGGCAGAGGCAATACTGGTCTTGCCGATTCCCGGAGGGCCATAGAGAATCATGGAAGACAGGCGGTTGGCTTCCACCATGCGACGAATGATTTTTCCAGGCCCGATCAGATGTTCCTGACCGATGACCTGGTCGATGGTTTTAGGGCGCATGCGAAGCGCGAGATTGTCTGGCATAGCAGTCCTTTCTAACGTGGATTTTCTGATGTATATGTGGTAAGATGGTAGTATCTATTTTAGCATATTTCCGAGCAATCGGGGCGATTTAAGAGTCGCATAGAAAGAGGACAAAATGGCAACATACGGATTTTTAGATGTTTTAGAGGAAGAGTTGGAGAAGAATTTTCCCTTTGACTTTGAGATTAGTTGGGACAAACGCAACCACGCGGTAGAAGTGAGTTTTCTATTGGAAGCGCAAAATGCTGCAGGTGTGGAGATGGTAGATGAAGACGGAGAGGTTTCATCAGACGACATTCTTTTTGAGGAGGCAGTGCTTTTTTACAATCCTGCCAAGTCAACAGTCAATGAGGAAGACTATTTGACGGTCATTCCTTACCTACCCAAAAAAGGTTTTTCTCGTGAATTTTTAGCTTATTTTGCGCTATTCCTTAAAGATACTGCCGAGGTTGGGCTAGATGCCCTCATGGACTTTTTGGAAGACCCAGAAGCAGAGGAATTTGTCATGGAATGGAACCAAGAAGTCTTTGAAGAAGGAAAAGAAGGCTTGGAAGAGGGAGAATTTTATCCTTATCCAAGATACTAGGGGTTGGTTGGAGACTTTATGAAAAAAATTGGGACTTATTTGGTTTATGTGCTAGCTTTTGTCCTTATTATGCTAGCTTTTGCTTGTGGAACCATCGCATTTGCAGAGTTGGGCTATTCTGCATTATTAGTTTTTAGTTTTGGTTATGCTTTTGCTTTTCTAAGCATGTATGTAATCTTTATTCTTCATGAGCTTGGTCATGCATTTTGTGGTTATCTGACAGGCTATCGGCTGGTGGCTTTTGGGTTAGGACATTTTATTTTGACCAAAAAGTCAGGCAGGTTTCATCTTAGTAGAACAGCCATTCTGAAAAATGTTGGTGCTCAATACATTGGTTTAAAAGAGGATGAAAGCGATCAAAGAATCATCCTGATGCTTTCAGGAGGCTTGATGGTTCATCTTTGCTTGATAGTATTGGCGATAGTGTTTGGATTTTTGACAAGAAGCTGGTATTTTGCAGGGACTTGGATTTTTCTTAATTTGTCTTTCTTCCTAAATAACATTTTGCCAGTCGGCATCACCGATGGCGCAAAAATTTGGGAATTACTACAACACCCTGAAAATACGAAATACGCCTACCTGATGTTGAGGCATTCTGCCCAGACCTTGCTAGCTCCTCAAGAATATGATTTAAAAGACTTTATCATGCCTGTTGATGAGGAGGTGAGAGGGAGTTTTGCAGAAAGTGTTCAGACTCTTCAGGGGTTGGTATTCATATTGGATGATAATATAGAGCTTGCAAAGCAACAGTTTCAGTCTGTGTTAGAGAAAACAGACAATCCAATGTCTAAAACTATTTCTCAATTATACCTTCTTCAAGTTGCTCTGATGGAAGGAGATAATAAGAAAGCGGAAGAATATGCAAGTATTCGAGGGGTCAAATCCTTTTTATCTATAAAAACAGCAGATATGCAGGTCATTCAAGCTTGGTATCAATTTAAGGTAAAGAAAGATGTAGTTCAAACCCACAAGGCTATGAAGATTGCTAGACAGAAAATGAATAGTAGCCGGATGTTACGGGATGAGAAAATCTATTATCAAAACTGGTTAGCCGAACTGGAAAAGGAATTAACTGAAGGAGTCTAATATGGAAATAGAGATTTCTGATTTCACAGGCTGTAAGATTGCTTTGTTTTGTGGGGATAAGCTTCTGACTATCTTACGCGATGATAAGGCAAGCATTCCCTGGCCTAATATATGGGAACTACCCGGTGGTGGACGAGAGGGGGATGAAAGTCCTTTTGAGTGCGTGGCGCGTGAAGTTTATGAAGAACTGGGAATTCATCTGACTGAGGATTGTCTGCTTTGGAGTAAGATTTATCCAAGTATGCTTTTTGCGGATAAACAATCTGTATTTCTAGTCGGCAAGTTAACGCAAGAACAGTTTGACCAGATTGTATTTGGAGATGAAGGACAGGGCTATCAGTTAATGAATGTCGAGGAATTTCTTACTTCCAGTCAAGTTGTACCTCAGTTGCAGGGTAGATTGAGGGATTATATGGAGAGTAACTATGATTAGGCTAGAAAGAGTAGGAGCAGAGGATTTGGAGACCATCATTGCGATTCAAAGAGCTAGCTTTAAGGCTGTCTATGAAAAATATCAAGATGAGTATGATCCTTATCTCGAGGATCGTGAACGAATCAAGTGGAAATTGGTTGAGCGTCCCAATAGCTATTACTACTTTTTGAAAGAAAAGGGAGAAAATATCGGATTTTTACGAGTTCAGACCAATGAAGAGTTGACGGAGGCTTGGCTGGGAACGGCAGCGATTTTGCCCCAGTATCAAGGAAAAGGTTATGGTTCTGAAGGATTGAAATTGCTGGAAAAGGAATTTCCAACCGTTAGACAGTGGGATTTGTGTACGGTATTACAGGATGAAGGTATGGTTGCTTTCTATGAGAAGAACGGCTACCATCAAACCCATATTGAACCTGAAAAAGAAGGTATGGATATGGTTTACATGAAAAAATGCATAGAGAAATAGAAAGGATAGTTCAGTTACATTTCTAAACTGAACCCGCCCTAAACACTGTGCTAAAAAGATAAACTTCTCTTAGACACAAGCGTCTTCAGAGAATTTCCTATTTTGGTTTTGTGTTTTACGGGCTTGGTATCTTAAATATGGAAACATGGCAAGAGTTAAAAGTTACAGTGAAGCGTGAGGGGGAGGAATTGGTTTCCAATCTCTTGATTGAGTTGGGAGCGCAAGGTGTCGCGATTGAAGACAGTATGGACTATGTGGGAAATGTTGACCGCTTCGGCGAGATTTTCCCAGAGGTCGAGCAACAGGAAGAAATCGTAGTGACAGCCTACTATCCTGACACGGTAGATGTGGAAGTGGTTGAGGCAGATTTACAGGCTTGCCTAGCAGAATTGACAGATTTTATGGATTTGGGTGAGATCAAGATGGGGACGACTGCCTTGGCTGAGGAAGACTGGGCAGACAACTGGAAGAAATACTATGAACCAGCTCGTATCACTCATGATTTGACTATCGTGCCGTCTTGGACAGACTATGAGGCGACTGCTGGGGAAAAGATTATCAAGCTGGACCCTGGTATGGCCTTTGGGACAGGAACCCACCCAACTACCAAGATGAGCCTTTTTGCCTTGGAGCAGGTCCTTCGTGGTGGCGAAACGGTGCTGGATGTGGGGACTGGTTCAGGTGTCCTTTCCATTGCCAGCTCGCTGCTTGGTGCTAAGGAAATCTTTGCCTACGATCTGGATGATGTGGCGGTTCGTGTTGCTCAGGAAAATATTGAGCTCAACCCTGGAATGGAAAATATCCATGTTGCTGCTGGAGACTTGCTTAAGGGTGTTGAGATTGAGGCAGATGTCATCGTGGCAAACATCTTGGCGGATATCCTCATTCATCTGACAGACGATGCCTATCGTTTGGTCAAGGATGAAGGCTACCTCATCATGAGTGGAATTATTAAGGACAAGTGGGGCATGGTGCGCGAGTCGGCTGAGTCAGCTGGATTTTTCCTTGAAACCCACATGATTCAAGGAGAATGGAATGCCTGCGTCTTCAAGAAGACCAAGGATATTTCAGGTGTGATTGGAGGCTAGCATGCAACAGTATTTTGTAAAAGGTCTTGCCACATCACCTGTCACCATCGAGGACAAGGAGACCAGCAAGCACATGTTTCAGGTTATGCGCTTGAAAGAAGATGATGAGGTTACTTTGGTCTTTGATGATGGAATTAAGCGCTTGGCGCGCGTCTTGGATGTTGAAAATCGTCAGTTTGAGTTGGTTGAAGAGTTAGCTGACAATGTGGAACTGCCAGTCCAAGTGACCATTGCATTCGGTTTTCCCAAGGGGGACAAGCTGGAGTTTATCACTCAAAAAGTAACCGAACTGGGTGCCAGTCAGATTTGGGCCTTTCCTGCCGATTGGTCGGTCGCCAAATGGGATGGCAAGAAATTGGGTAAAAAGGTTGAAAAACTAGAAAAAATCGCCCTTGGAGCTGCTGAGCAAAGCAAGCGTAATGTTGTTCCAAGTATCCAGCTTTTCGAGAAAAAAGCAGATTTTCTAGCTCAGTTGGAGCAGTTTGACTCTATCATAGTAGCATATGAAGAATCAGCAAAAGAAGGAGAAGCCGCTGCGCTCTTACAAGCGATCTCTGGTCTTGAAAAAGGAGCCAAACTGCTCTTTATCTTTGGTCCAGAAGGTGGCCTGTCACCTGCAGAAATCGAGAGTTTCGAAGCTAAAGGAGCCGTTTTGGCAGGCCTAGGTCCTCGTATTTTGCGAGCAGAAACAGCACCGCTTTACGCCTTATCAGCCCTTAGTGTTTTATTAGAATTAGAGAAATAAGAGGAAGAAAATGGAACAAAAACACCGTTCAGAATTTCCAGAAAAGGAACTTTGGGATTTAACAGCCCTATACCAAGACCGTGAGGATTTCTTGCGTGCAATCGAGAAAGCTCGCGAAGACATCAACCAGTTTAGCCGTGATTACAAGGGTAATCTTCATACTTTTGAGGATTTTGAAAAGGCCTTTGCGGAATTGGAACAAATCTACATTCAGATGAGCCATATTGGCAACTATGGCTTTATGCCGCAGACGACAGACTATAGCAATGACGAATTTGCCAATATCGCCCAAGCTGGGATGGAATTTGAAACAGATGCCAGTGTAGCCTTGACCTTCTTTGACGATGCCTTGGTGGAAGCTGATGAGGAAGTTTTGGACCGATTGGGTGAGTTGCCACATTTAACGGCAGCTATTCGTCAGGCAAAAATCAAAAAAGCCCACTATCTTGGGGCTGATGTGGAAAAAGCCTTAACCAATCTTGGTGAAGTTTTCTACAGTCCGCAGGATATTTACACTAAGATGCGTGCTGGGGACTTTGAAATGGCTGACTTTGAAGCCCGTGGCAAGACCTACAAAAACAGCTTTGTTACCTATGAGAACTTCTACCAAAACCATGAGGATGCTGAGGTTCGTGAGAAATCCTTCCGTTCCTTCTCAGAAGGTCTTCGTAAGCACCAAAATACGGCTGCAGCAGCCTATTTAGCCCAAGTCAAGTCTGAAAAACTATTGGCAGATATGAAGGGTTACGACTCAGTCTTTGATTATCTTCTAGCTGAGCAGGAAGTGGACCGTGCCATGTTTGACCGCCAGATTGACCTCATCATGAAGGATTTTGCGCCCGTTGCTCAGAGATATCTCAAGCATGTTGCCAAGGTCAATGGTCTTGAAAAGATGACCTTTGCAGACTGGAAATTGGACTTGGATAGCGCCCTGAATCCTGAGGTAAGTATCGACGATGCCTATGACTTGGTCATGAAGTCCGTAGAACCTTTGGGACAAGAATATTGTCAGGAAGTTGCTCGTTATCAAGAAGAGCGCTGGGTGGACTTTGCTGCCAATAGTGGCAAGGATTCTGGTGGCTATGCAGCGGACCCATATCGCGTGCATCCATATGTCCTTATGAGCTGGACAGGTCGTTTGAGTGATGTCTATACCCTGATTCATGAAATTGGGCATTCTGGTCAATTTATCTTTTCTGACAATCACCAAAGTTACTTCAATGCCCATATGTCGACCTATTACGTCGAAGCGCCATCAACCTTCAATGAATTGCTTCTCAGTGATTACTTGGAGCACCAATCTGATGACCCACGTCAAAAACGCTTCGCCCTTGCTCACCGCTTGACAGATACCTACTTCCATAATTTCATTACTCACCTCTTGGAAGCAGCCTTCCAGCGTAAGGTGTATACACTGATTGAAGAAGGGGAGACCTTTGGAGCAAGCAAACTCAACAGCATTATGAAGGAAGTTTTGACCGATTTTTGGGGAGATGCCATTGAAATCGATGATGATGCAGCTTTGACTTGGATGCGCCAAGCACACTATTACATGGGCTTGTATAGTTACACCTACTCAGCTGGACTTGTGATTTCGACTGCAGGTTACCTCCATCTTAAAAACTCAGAAACTGGAGCTGAAGACTGGCTCAATCTCCTTAAGTCAGGTGGTAGCAAGACACCGCTTGAGTCAGCTATGATTATCGGTGCTGATATTTCAACAGATAAACCACTCCGTGATACCATCCAATTCTTGTCAGACACAGTTGATCAGATTATCGCCTACAGTGCCCAGTTGGGAGAGTAAATTCAAAGAGTCTGGGATAAAAGTCTAACCTTAAATATAAAAAGCGAACAAAACGAGTTATCTGACATTCAGAATTCTGTCTTGTTCGCTTTTTTTCTAATCTATCGATTTTAAAAATTTATAATAAAGAATTCTAAAATCAAAATTTTTTGTCCTGGCCTCTTAAATTATCCCCAAAAGCTATCTTCTTCAGCTTGATCTGAAGAGAAAAGCCAAACTTCTTTGATTTTTCCGTCTTCAATACGGAAGAGGTCAATCCCGTTCATATTGAGTTCAGTACCATCAGCCCGTGTTCCAAGAAAAGTAACATTGGCTGCGATTAAATCCTTATTGTCAGAAACCCAATTTGTTACCACCTTAAAGGTTCCATTAGTTTTCTCAGCAAATGTAGCCAAGTGAGGTCCTAGCTTGTCCTTACCAACAACTGAACCAGATATACTATGATTACCAGGTTGATGCCAGACAATATCGTCTGCCATCGTTTCAAAGACACCAGGAAAGTCACCAGCAATTAAAGCTTGGTTATAAGCATTGAAAATTTCTAAGTTTGTTGACATATCTATTCTCCATTTCTTTTTTATGATATAATTGTAACAGTTACAAACAAAAAAACAAGTAGGAACTTTTTCAATAGCTAGTATCAAAAGTGGTACTATTATTGATACTAAAAGATAAATTTTTTTAAAAAAATAGAAAGAAGATATTTTATGACAAATAAAGTGAGTGAGTATGGTATTTGTCCATTTGCGACAACGCAGAGGGTTTTAACGGGGAAATGGGCACTGGTAATCATTTATCAGTTGAGTACGGGTACCAAACGATTTAAAGAATTGCAGAGATTATTGCCTGGGATTACTCAAACTATTTTGACCCGTCATCTCCGTCAATTAGAAAAGGATAAGATTGTTCAACGAAAGGTCTATGCCGAAGTTCCCCCACGAGTTGAGTACAGCTTAACCGAAATGGGGCAGGAATTCAGAGTTGTTTTAGATGCTGTCGAGAAATGGGGTCTAGATTATATCAAGTTGCTAGAAATGTAGAGGTATTGACCATGTATCAAGAGTTACTAAGAAAAATAGCAGAAGAAAAACCAAGTTATCATGAGGAAGAAATCCAATGGTTGCTTGACCATTTGGGAGATCCTTCTCCAGAAATTCGCGACGACCTTGTTTTTACAAGCTTTGCTAGGGGGATTCAGGAAGAGCTATTTACACAGGAACAATTTCATTTCATTGCTGAAGGGATTTCATCTGATGGAGGGTTAGATAAAGAGATTGATAAGGTAGGCCTGTCAACCCTTGAACGTTCTTTTAGGGCGCTTATTTATGCAAATCTCTTGGCTGCAGATGCCAACCAGCAATCGGTTTTTTATCAGGGATTAAAAGGAGAGATTCGCAATGTCCTTTTAAATCAAGGTTTGTATTATCTTTCAAAAGAAAAGGATACAAGGGGTTTTTCAAGTCAGTATGGTTGGGTTCATTCTTTTGCGCATGGAGCTGATTTACTGACAGAGGTGGTTTGTCATCCAGACTTTCCTAAAACCAGAGTTCATGAAGTATTTGACATACTTGGTCAACTATTTAAAAGAATTTCGATTCGCTTTACAGATGATGAGGATTGGCGTTTAGCAAGAGTGATCTATGAACCGATTTTACAAGGGAAGTTGGAGCAAGAGCAAGTAACTTCTTGGATAAAAACTGTTGACTTTCCGATAGAAGAAAGGGAGGATTTTTATAAATTTTCCAACTTCAGATCCTGTCTGTTGGAAGTCTATGTCCAACTTGACCAGAAAAATAGTTTACAAGATGACTTGAAAGAAGCTATCCAGTCTTTTCAATACTAGGGATAAGCTAATAGTTCTATGGTTTTCAAAAAATTTCCAATCAATTTTCTTGAAACCCTTTCCCTCTTTTGATAGACTAGTATCTAGTTTTTGAAAAAAGGAGAAAGAAAATGAAAAAATTTGTCGCTGAATTAATCGGTACTTTCATGCTTGTGTTCATTGGGACAGGAGCTGTTGTTTTTGGAAATGGTCTTGAAGGTGTTGGACACCTTGGAATCGCCTTTGCCTTTGGTTTGGCAATCGTGGTTGCAGCCTACTCAATCGGAACTGTTTCAGGTGCTCACTTGAACCCAGCTGTTTCTATTGCTATGTTTGTAAACAAACGTTTGTCATCAAAAGACCTTGTCAACTACATCCTTGGTCAGGTTGTTGGAGCTTTCCTTGCGTCAGCTGCAGTATTCTTCCTCTTGGCTAACTCAGGTATGTCAACTGCTAGTCTTGGTGAAAATGCTTTGGCAAACGGTGTCACTGTCTTTGGTGGATTCTTGTTTGAAGTCATCGCAACTTTCTTGTTTGTCTTGGTTATCATGACTGTGACATCCGCAAGCAAGGGCAATGGCGCGATTGCTGGTTTGGTGATTGGTTTGTCCTTGATGGCGATGATTCTTGTCGGCTTGAACATTACTGGACTTTCAGTAAACCCAGCTCGTAGTTTAGCTCCTGCTGTATTGGTAGGTGGCGCAGCTCTTCAACAAGTTTGGATTTTCATCCTTGCCCCAATCGCTGGTGGAGTTCTTGCAGCCCTTGTTGCAAAAAACTTCCTTGGAACAGAAGAATAATTGAAACTCAAAAAGCCTTGCTCCTCATCTTGAGGAACAGGGCTTTTTCGTATCTGTTTATACTCAATGAAAATCAAAGAGCAAACTAAGAAACTAACCGCAGGTTGCTCAAAGCACTGTTTTGAAGTTGTAGATAAAACTGACGAAGTCAGCTCAAAACATGGTTTTGAGGTTGTAAATGAAACTGACGAAGTCAGTAACCATACATACGGCAAGGCGACGTTGACGCGGTTTGAAGAGATTTTCATTGAGTATGAGTTTAACGGTTGTCAATCTTCTCTGGGTAGAGGTCGTGTTGGAAGAGGCGTTGTTCTGCCAAGCCTTCATACTTAGTTCCAGTTTTACCGTAGTTGTAGTAGGGGTCGATTGAAATGCCACCGCGCGGAGTGAATTTTCCCCAAACCTCCAAATAGCGAGGGTCTAGCAAGTTGACTAAGTCTTTCCCAATGGTGTTGATACAGTTTTCATGGAAATCTCCGTGGTTTCGGTAGCTAAAGAGGTAGAGTTTGAGGGATTTTGACTCGACACAGAGCTTGTCAGGAATGTAGGAAATATAAATAGTTGCAAAGTCTGGCTGAGCAGTGATTGGGCAAAGCGAGGTAAATTCAGGGCAGTTAAATTTGATAAAATAGTCATTTTCCACATGACGATTGTCAAAGGATTCCAGGACTTCTGGTTGATACTCGAAAATGTAGTTGGTTTCTTTGTTGCCTAGTAGGCTGAGGTTTTTCATTTCTTCTTGTTGTGACATGATTTTTCTTTCTAATCTTAAACACCACGTTGGTTATCGTAGAGGAGGGTATGCAGTTGAGGAAGGACGCGGACATTGCCCCAACTATCGTCGGCAGCGACGCGTTCCCAGAGTTCTTTGAGACGGTCCAGTTGGTCTTGGATAATATTGCCTGTGGCCTTGGGCTCAGGATTTCCAGCCGATAAGAAGAGGACATCTGGTTGGTAGCGTTCTTGAATGCCTTTGGCAAAGGCCAAATCGGCATCGTCAAAGACAGGGATTTTAAAGGTGACCTTGTCTGGATCCAGTTGGGAAACGATAAAGTCCAAGGTCTCAAAGTTGACTTCCATCTTGGATGAAGGAGGTTTGGGACTCAGAGTGACCTGGTCGATGTCTTTCAACCAATTTTGCCAGCGAGAGCCTTGAGTTTCAACAGCCAGAGTGACACCACGTTCCTTGAGTTTGGTGACCAGCTCAGCCATGTTGGCTGCTAGGATAGCAGGATTTCCCCCAGATAGAGTTACATAGTCGTAGCTCCCCAATTTATCCAAGGCAGCAATGACCTCGTCAGCAGTCATACGAGTTGGCTTTTCAGAGCCATCCCAAGTGAAGGCAGAATCGCACCAGTCGCAGTGGTAGTCGCAACCTGCAGTGCGAACAAACATGGTTTTCTGCCCGATTGCACGACCTTCACCTTGAAAGGTTGGGCCAAAAATTTCCAAAACTGGTAGTTTGAGGACACGTTCCCTAGTCATCTAACCACTCCCGTCTAAACTCCGCAAAGGCAGTCGGAGTCTCATATAGGCGAACATATTCCAAACGGAGACCGCGCTCGTCTGGCAACTCTTGATTCATGGTTTGGAAAATCCAGTAAACCATATTTTCAGCAGTCGTGTTCATATAAGGCAGAGTCTCATTGAGATAGCGATGATCCAAGTGGGGCTCTAAGTAGTTCTTGTAGATGGCTTTGATATCTCCGAAATCGTAGGTCATGCCACGTTCATCTAAAAAACCACTGACAGCAATCTGCAGATGATAGGTGTGACCATGAAGGGATTTGCATTTTCCCTCATAGTGAAAGAGGTGGTGGGCAGCATCGAAGGTAAATTCTTTTGATACCAAGGTTCTGTGAGGATTGTAGACAAGAGACTCTCCGGTTTCCTGTTTGATTTCTTTGGGTGCAAAAAACATTAGGCCTCTCCTTTCTGTGAGAGATAAACATCTAAACCATGTTGACGTAGGTGGCAGGCTGGGCAATCTCCACAGCCGCTTCCGATAATTCCATTGTAGCAGGTTAAGGTCTTCTCACGAACATAGTCAAAGGCACCGAGTTGGTCGGCTAATTCCCAAGTTTCAGCCTTGTCCAGCCACATGAGAGGTGTTTGGATAACGAAGTCGTAATCCATGGCAAGGTTGAGGGTAACATTAAGGGATTTGACAAAGACATCTCGACAATCGGGGTAGCCTGAGAAGTCTGTCTCGCAGACACCTGTCACGATATCTTTAATGCCACGTTGCTTAGCAAGAACTGCCGCAAAGGATAGAAAGAGGTGGTTGCGACCATCAACGAAGGTATTGGGAACCTCCCCCTCTTTTTGCTCAATTTCCAGATCAGAGGTCAGAGCATTTTCAGTGATTTCCCCCAGCAGAGACATATCTAGGATGTGATGACGAATCCCCTGTTCCTCAGCGATTTCTCTAGCGATTTGAATTTCGAGATGATGGCGTTGGCCGTAGGCAAAGGTGACGGCTTCAACAGTTTCATAGTGTTCTTTAGCCCAAAAGAGGCAGGTTGTAGAATCTTGACCGCCACTAAAGACGACCAAGGCTGATTGACGTTTCATAATACTCCTTCCAAAATGGGAAATGTTCAGAGCACGCAAAAAGCTCCCTTGAGGGAGCTAAAAAATACCAAGTAGAGGTTTTTTTTAGCGATGGCATGTCCCAAACATCGTAATATTCTACATACAGTCTAGCATATTTTTTGAAAAATGGCAAAGGGCAAGAAAAAAAGAGACCAAAGAAAGTACTTGGTCTCTAGTATGATTAGCTCAATTCAGCAACGATGGCCTTGATTTGTTCTGCTGTGTGAACACCAGCAACTTGTTTGACAACTTGGCCGTCTTTTTTGAAGAGAAGGGTTGGGATAGACATGATTCCAAAAGCACGAGCTGTGTTTGGATTTTCATCAACGTCCATTTTAACGATTTTCAAAACATCTTCTGAAAGTTCTTCAGACAATTTATCCAAGATTGGACCTTGCATACGACATGGACCACACCAAGTTGCCCAGAAGTCTACCAAGACCAAACCGTCTTTTGTTTCTTGTTCGAATGTTGCATCTGTAATTGCTTTTGCCATTGTATTTCTCCTTTTTTAGTTATATTGGCTTAAATCTTGTTTCATGAGATAGAAGAAGACGTCTCCATAAGTCCCATGGTAGTCCAAATCATGACCGTTGTAAGTTAATTTTTGGACAGGGTAGTAGTCTGCGACGCCGATAAGACAAGCTTGTTGTGAACGATCAAAGTCTTCATAAGACTCGAAAGTCACAGTTCTTTCGTTCTTGCTGGCATCTAGATAGGTAATTTCAATCATGTTTAAAACTCCTTTGTTTAATGATGACTTTATTTTACTCCTTGTAAAAGAGAATGTCAAGAAAAATGATTGCGCACGCAACTTTTTTCTAAAATCATCTCAAATCAAGAAATCCAAACCGGTTTCCAAGCTTTCTTCGACAGCCTTTTGTAGCGAGGACAGTGTCTTTTGCCCATCACTTGTCAGACAGATAAAGCTAGAACGCCTATCTTGATCACAGCACCTGCGACTAAGCAGACCGCAATTTTTAGCTTCCAAGCGAGCCACCATCCGAGAAACAGCGCTCGGGCTCAGATGAAGCTTATCTGGCAGGTCAATCTGGCGTAGAGATTTTTCTTGAGCCAGGTCCAGATAGTAGAGCAGGTAGAACTCTTTCAAGGTCAGACTTTGCTCGCTCTGCTGGGCAATGGTCTCTTCCAAGCGAGTCTCGATTTCTTTCTGACGGCGATTGAAGTCAAACCATTTTTCCAAATAGGTCATAGTATCTCCTTTCTTTTTAGAGTTGTAAATAGAAGAGAGTCCATTCATGGACAGTCTCTGCGTAACAAGATGATTGCGCATGCAATAATTATACTACTTTTCAAAAGAGCTGGCAAGTTTTGTTTTTTAGTGGTTTTCTTTTTTACTGTCCATATTTTTGGTAAAAATCAACTTTTACTTGGATGAAGGTTTTGGCTTCACGTAGGAGTTGAAGAAGGGTGGCGCGGGTTTCAAATTCGTCTCTTGTCTTGGGCAGACTGCGGTTGCGAAAGACTTCCAGATAGCGTTCGATTTCATCTAGCAAATCAGAAGCAGGATTGGCCTGACTCAGTTGACCGGCAATTTTTGAAAAGAGCTGTGCTAAGATCAGGCTTTCACTAGCAGCTAGGTGACAGGTGTTGATTTGATGGGCCATATTTCGCAGGATACGACTTTGTCGCTGTCTCATCTCAAAGTAGTGGATATGGTAGTCGGTCTGGTGAAAGAGGTGGTCAGAGTGATCTAAATAGACCAGTCTGAGGGCTTCTTCCAAAAGCGTGTCTAATTCTGCTACCAGCTGTGCTCGGTTGCGTCCGTCTCCTCTGGATAAATAGTATTTAAAGCGCTGGAGAATATCTTTTAACTTTTCTTCTACCAATGTGTGGTAGTGCTGAATTTCCTCTTCTCGTGAAGGCATGTAGAGATTGACCAGTAAAGCAAATCCAGTACCGATAGCAAAGAGAAGGAATTCATTGACTAGGAGGTCTGGAGAGGTTGACTCTTGAATCAAGAGATGGCTAACCAAAACAGTGCTTGGTGTGATGCCAATTTCCCAGCCCATCTTGTAGGCTAGAGGCACATAGAAGGCAAGATAGAGGCCAAGGCTCCAGATATGAAATCCGCTCAAGTGAAAAGCTAGAACACCGATAGCCAGAGCTAGGAGCATGGAAAAGAGTCGATTGCGAGCCAGTTTTAAGGTACTTCTACGCGTATCAGATAGGCTCAAGAGAGCGATAATTCCAGCCGAAACTGCTGAGGAAAGATTGAGAAAATAAGCAAGAAAACAGGCAAGACAGGTAGCTAAGATGAGCTTGGTCGTACGTTGGCTAATAGACATAAGAATTTCCTGATAATACTCAATGAAAATCAAAGAGCAAACTAGGAAGCTAGCCGTAGGCAGTACTTGAGTACGGCAAGGCGAAGCTGACGTGGTTTGAAGAGATTTTCGAAGAGTATAAGTTAGAATAAAAGAGCAAAAGACAAAACCTGAGCAGGCTTGTCTTCTTGCTTATTTTTTACGGGCTGCTGCGTATTCGGCAACGGCGGTAAAGAGGACATCTGTAGAAGAGTTAAGGGCTGTTTCACATGAGTCTTGGATGACACCAATCACAAATCCAACCCCAACAACTTGCATGGCAATATCGTTAGAAATACCGAAAAGGCTACAAGCAACTGGGATAAGAAGGAGGGAGCCTCCAGCAATACCAGAAGCACCACAGGCTGAGATAGCTGCTACCACACTGAGGACAAAGGCTGTGGCAAAGTCAACAGGAATTCCAAGAGTATTAACTGCAGCAAGGGTCAAAACGTTAATGGTAATCGCTGCTCCAGCCATATTGATAGTAGAACCAAGTGGGATAGAAACAGAATAGGTATCTGGGTTGAGTCCAAGATCATGGCAGAGTTTCATGTTGACAGGAATGTTAGCCGCAGAGCTACGAGTGAAGAAGGCTGTCACACCGCTGACACGGAGGCAGTTCAAAACTAGAGGGTAAGGATTGCGTCTCATAAAGAAGAAGGCAATCAAAGGGTTGACCACAAGGGCAACAAAAAGCATAGTCGTTACTAATAGAACCAATAAAATACCGTAGTTGGCAAGGCTTCCGATTCCCTTGTCAGAGATGGTTTTGAAGACAAGACCAAGGATACCAAATGGGGCTAGGTTAATGATCCATTCGACAATTTTAGAAGTCACGTCAGCGATAGTTTTTAGTAATTCTTTACTATTTTTGCTGGCTTCTCTCATGGCAATCCCGAAAACAACTGCCCAAGATAGGATACCGATGTAGTTGGCAGTAATGAGGGCATTGACTGGATTGTCAACCAGTTTGAGCAAGAGGTTGCTGAGGACCTGCCCAATCCCATCTGGTGGTGCAATTTCAGTATTGGCACTATTTAGGGTAATTTCGATAGGGACGATGAAACTTGCTACAACAGCTACAAGAGCAGCAGCAAAAGTTCCTAGGATATACAAGAAAACAACAGTTTTCATATTGCTATCTTGTCCCTTTTGATGTTGGGAAAGGGCATTGGCAACGAGGGCAAAGACTAGGATAGGAGCAACAGCTTTTAGACCTCCGACGAATAAATCCCCGAGTAGACCAATTCCTGAGAGATTAGGAAGGATCAGTCCTAGGATTCCCCCACAAAGCATACCAATCAAGATACGCTTGACAAGGCTTGCCTTATTCCAAGCATGAATGATTCTTTTCATAATAATCTCCTTTTTATGTAGTGATTATGATTATAGTATAAATGATAGACAAAATCAAGAATTTTCTGTCTATTTTTTGAATATTTATGGAGAATGAGACTGATAAAAGTATGGTATAATGAAATAAAGGAGTTTTATATGCAAAAATTTATTCAAGCTTATATTGAAAAGCTAGATGTGACAACCATTATCGAGAATATTCTCACCAAGGTCATTTCTCTTTTACTGCTTTTGATTGTATTTTATATTGCTAAAAAAATGCTTCATACCATGGTGCAGAGAATTGTCAAACCTTCTCTAAAAATGTCTCATCATGATGTCGGACGCCAAAAGACTATTGCGCGTTTACTAGAAAATGTGTTTAATTATACGCTATATTTCTTTTTACTCTACTGTATTTTATCGATTTTAGGCTTACCTGTATCTAGTTTGCTGGCTGGGGCTGGAATCGCTGGGGTGGCGATTGGGATGGGAGCCCAAGGATTTCTGTCTGATGTCATCAATGGCTTTTTCATCCTCTTTGAACGTCAACTGGATGTGGGAGATGAGGTTGTTCTGACCAATGGCCCCATTACTGTATCGGGCAAGGTTGTTAGTGTGGGAATTCGTACGACCCAGCTTCGTAGTGAGGAGCAAGCTCTTCACTTTGTTCCTAACCGAAATATCACGGTTGTTAGCAATTTCTCACGCACAGACTAGACCTGTTATTTTAAGTAATTTGTGGTACAATAGAAAGAGTTTAATAAAGGAGAAAAGATGGTTTTAGAAAAGCAGTTGGGCAATGGTTGTACCTGGATAGACCTTGATGTGGATAAGATTAAAAATATGGAAGATCTTTCTGACATCTATGGATTGGACAAGGAAACCATTGAGTATGCTCTGGATAGAAATGAACGAGCTCATATGGATTATAACCGTGAAACGGAGACGGTAACCTTTATTTATAATGTTCTTGATTTAGAAAAAGACAAAGAATATTATGAAGCGATTCCGATGACCTTTATCGTTGAAAAACAACGAATGATTACCATCAGCAACCATAAGAATGCTTATGTCATTGATCAGATGTCAGCTTATCTGGATAGCCATGAGTCGCTTTCTATTTACAAGTTTCTCTTTTCTGGTTTAGAGATTATCAGTAACGCTTATTATCCTGTCATTGAAGAGATGGATAAAAGTAAGGACGAAATTAGTGCCTTGCTACGTCAAACTACAACAAAGAAAAATCTCTTCGCCCTCTCTGACTTGGAGACTGGTATGGTTTACCTGACAGCAGCAGCAAAACAAAATCGACTCCTCTTGGAACATATCCAGGGCCATGCTCTTTATCGGAGATTTAATGATGTCGAACGAGAGCAGTTTGATGATGCCATGATTGAAGCCCATCAGTTGGTGTCTATGACAGACTTGATTTCTCAAGTCTTGCAACAACTCTCAGCTTCTTACAACAACATCCTAAACAATAACTTGAATGATAGTTTGTCAATTTTGACTATTATCTCCGTCTTACTAGCAGTACTTGCGGTTATTACAGGTTTCTTCGGAATGAATGTTCCTCTACCATTTACAGAAGAGCCAAATGCTTGGATTTATATCTTAATGACTAGCTTGATTTTATGGGTGGCCTTATCTCAATGGCTGAAGAAAATTACTAGAAAATAAAAGAAAAGGAGCCAGAATGGCGATTGAAAACTACATGCCAGACTTTGCTGTGGAAGCAGTTTATGATCTGACAGTCCCAAGCCTGCAGGCGCAGGGAATCAAGGCTGTTTTGGTCGATTTGGATAATACCCTCATTGCTTGGAACAACCCTGACGGGACGCCAGAAATGAAACAATGGCTACATGACCTTCGGGACGCGGGCATTCGCATTATCGTGGTCTCAAATAATACCAAAAAACGCGTCCAACGAGCAGTTGAGAAATTTGGGATTGACTACGTTTATTGGGCTCTGAAGCCCTTCACATTTGGGATTGACCGTGCCATGAAGGAATTTCATTATGAGAAAAGTGAAGTGGTCATGGTTGGCGACCAGCTCATGACAGATATACGAGCAGCCCACCGTGCTGGCATTCGCTCGATTTTAGTCAAACCCTTGGTCCAACATGACTCGATTAAAACACAGATTAACCGAGCTCGTGAGCGTCGTGTGATGCGAAAAATCACTGAAAAGTACGGGCCGATTACATATAAAAAAGGAATTTAACTATGGAAGAAATTCTCTGTATTGGTTGTGGAGCAACCATTCAGACGACAGACAAGGCTGGTCTTGGATTTACTCCCCAGTCGGCACTTGAAAAAGGTTTGGATACTGGCGAAGTCTATTGCCAACGCTGTTTCCGTCTCCGCCACTACAATGAAATCACGGATGTCCAGTTGACGGACGATGATTTCCTCAAACTCTTGCACGAGGTGGGAGACAGTGATGCCTTGGTAGTCAATGTCATTGACATTTTTGATTTTAATGGCTCTGTCATTCCAGGTTTGCCACGCTTTGTATCGGGCAATGATGTCCTCTTGGTGGGAAATAAAAAAGATATCTTGCCCAAGTCTGTTAAACCAGGCAAGATTAGCCAGTGGCTCATGGAACGTGCCCACGAAGAAGGTCTTCGTCCAGTGGATGTCGTCCTAACTTCAGCTCAAAACAAACATGCCATTAAGGAAGTCATTGATAAAATCGAGCATTACCGTAAGGGCCGCGATGTCTATGTGGTCGGCGTGACCAACGTTGGAAAATCAACCCTTATCAATGCTATTATCCAAGAAATCACGGGTGACCAAAATGTCATCACGACTTCGCGCTTCCCAGGGACAACCTTGGACAAGATCGAGATTCCGCTTGATGATGGTTCTTATATCTACGATACGCCGGGAATCATCCACCGTCACCAAATGGCCCATTACTTGACGGCTAAAAATCTCAAGTATGTCAGCCCTAAAAAGGAAATCAAGCCAAAAACCTATCAGCTCAATCCTGAACAAACCCTGTTTTTGGGTGGTCTCGGACGATTTGATTTCATTGCAGGAGAAAAGCAAGGTTTCACTGCCTTTTTTGACAATGAATTGAAATTCCATCGTACCAAGTTAGAAGGTGCTAGTGCCTTTTATGATAAGCACCTTGGAACTCTTCTGACACCACCAAATAGCAAGGAAAAGGAAGATTTTCCAAAACTAGTTCAGCATGTATTTAACATTAAGGAAAAGACAGACCTAGTCATCTCTGGACTCGGCTGGATCCGTGTAACAGGCACCGCCAAAGTCGCCGTCTGGGCACCAGAAGGCGTCGCCGTCGTCACACGAAAAGCAATTATTTAAAACAAAATCGCTGAGCGAACAAAGTGAGCTCATATAGCGATAGTTATTGCCGTGGTGTCTTGCCAATCTGTAGATTGGCAAGGGGCACAATTGAGACCAAGGCTCAATTGTGAGGTCAGGAAATCCATTTTTCAAAGATGAGATCTTTGGAAAATTAGTTCCGACCGTCCCTCACCACCTAAGATAACTATCAAAAAAACAAGGAAGAAATTATGTCATTAACATCAAAACAACGTGCCTTCCTCAACAGCCAGGCACACACCCTCAAACCCATCATCCAAATCGGGAAAAATGGACTCAACGACCAAATCAAAACCAGTGTCCGTCAGGCTCTTGACGCCCGCGAATTGATTAAAGTAACGCTCTTGCAAAATACAGATGAAAATATCCACGAAGTAGCTGAAATCTTGGAAGAAGAAATCGGTGTGGACACAGTCCAAAAAATCGGACGCATCTTGATTCTGTATAAACAATCTAGCAAGAAAGAGAATCGCAAGATTTCTAAAAAAGTCAAAGAAATTTGACCCCCATACTCCAAACAACTGTTTTTACAGAGAAATAAAGGAGACTAGCCTATGGCAATCGAACTATTGACTCCCTTTACTAAGGTAGAGTTGGAGCCAGAAATCAAGGAGAAAAAACGAAAACAAGTCGGGATTTTAGGGGGAAATTTTAACCCTGTTCACAATGCCCATCTCATCGTTGCGGACCAAGTACGGCAACAGTTGGGACTGGATCAGGTTCTGCTTATGCCTGAATACCAACCTCCTCATGTAGATAAAAAAGAAACCATCCCTGAGCACCATCGTCTCAAGATGCTTGAATTGGCGATTGAGGGGATTGAAGGTCTGGACATTGAAACTATTGAGTTGGAGCGCAAGGGCATTTCCTATACCTACGACACCATGAAGATTTTAACAGAGAAGAATCCAGATACGGATTATTACTTTATCATCGGTGCCGACATGGTGGACTATCTACCTAAGTGGTACCGAATTGATGAGCTGGTCGATATGGTTCAGTTTGTAGGGGTTCAGCGCCCACGCTACAAGGCAGGGACTTCCTATCCCGTTATCTGGGTGGATGTGCCTCTCATGGACATCTCGTCCAGCATGGTGCGGGACTTCCTTGCCCAAGGTCGGAAACCCAACTTTCTCCTACCTCAGCCTGTGCTAGACTACATCGAGAAGGAGGGTCTCTACTGATGGCCTATCAAGACTATATCAACTGCTCTCGTGAGGCTTTGTTGGAAAAAATGGCAGAGCTTCTGCCTGAAAAACGCTTAACCCATTGCTTGGGTGTGGAGCGTGCAGCCATAGAACTGGCTCAGCGCTTTGGTGTGGATAGTGAGAAGGCAGGTCTAGCAGGCCTTCTTCATGACTATGCTAAGAAGTTGTCAGATCAAGAATTTCTGGACTTGATTGACCGTTATCAGCTAGATCCTGATCTCAAAAATTGGGGTAATAATGTCTGGCATGGTATGATTGGCATCTACAAGATTCAAGAAGATTTGAATTTGCATAATCCAGAAATCCTACGAGCTATTGAAATCCATACAGTCGGAGCTGGTCAGATGACCGACTTAGATAAGGTTATCTATGTCGCAGACTATATCGAGCACAATCGTGCCTTTCCTGGAGTGGACGTGGCGCGTGAGATTGCGAGTCTATCGCTCAATAAGGCAGTGGCCTACGAAACAGCTCGTACCGTGGAGCATCTAGCTCATCAGGGATTCCCCATCTATCCCCAAACCCTTGAAACCTATAACGCATTTGTGCACTATTTGAAAGAGGACTAAATGAACGAAAAAGAATTACTAGAACTAGTCGTGAAAGCGGCTGATGAGAAACGTGCGGAGGATATCCTTGCACTTGATGTACAAGATTTGACCAGCGTGACAGACTACTTTGTCATCACTAGCTCAATGAATAGCCGTCAGTTGGACGCTATCGCTGATAATATCCGTGAAAAAGTAGCTGATGCAGGCTTTAAAGGTAGCCATATCGAAGGTGATGCAGCTGGAGGCTGGGTCCTACTAGACCTCGGCGCTGTCGTTGTGCATGTCTTTTCAGAAGAAATGCGTGCCCACTATAATCTGGAAAAACTATGGCATGAGGCGGATTCAGTAGATTTATCTGAAACTCTGGCGTAGTAGATGAACTCAGTTGTAGTCAACTGGGTTTCTTTGCTTATTTTAGAAAAAATTGATAGAAAGGTATAGGGCGAGTGGTGTTTGCCATGGGGGCTCTTGGTATCATGTTTTATGGCAACTTATGAAACCTTTGCGGCGGTCTATGATGCGGTCATGGACGATAGTTTATACGACAAATGGACGGATTTTTCTCTGCGTCACTTGCCTAAGACCAAGGAGAGAAAGAAACTCTTGGAATTGGCTTGTGGAACAGGAATTCAATCAGTGCGCTTCTCTCAGGCTGGTTTTGATGTGACTGGTCTTGATTTGAGTGCGGATATGTTGAAGATTGCTGAGAAGAGAGCTGCTTCAGCCAAACAAAAGATTGACTTTATTGAAGGCAATATGCTGGATTTGTCCAAGGCAGGTCAATATGATTTTGTCACTTGTTATTCGGACTCTATCTGCTATATGCAGGATGAGGTGGAAGTAGGGGACGTCTTTAAGGAAGTCTATAATGCCCTCAACGAAGACGGAGTTTTCATCTTTGATGTGCATTCGACTTACCAGACGGATGAGGTTTTTCCAGGCTATTCCTACCATGAAAATGTGGAAGATTTTGCCATGCTCTGGGATACCTACGAGGATGTAGCGCCTCACTCTATCGTTCATGAGTTGACTTTCTTTATCAAGGAAGAGGATGGGTCCTTTAGTCGCCACGATGAAGTGCATGAGGAGCGGACTTATGAGGTCTTGACCTATGATATTTTGCTGGAACAGGCCGGTTTTAAGTCCTTCAAACTCTATGCGGACTTTGAGGACAAGGAACCAACAGAAACCAGCACCCGTTGGTTTTTTGTCGCACAGAAGTAGGAGATTATCATGACAATCACAGGTATTATCGCGGAGTTCAATCCCTTTCATAATGGGCATAAATACCTGCTGGATCAGGCAGAGGGGCTGAAAATCGTTGCTATGTCAGGGAATTTCATGCAGCGTGGAGAGCCTGCTATCGTTGATAAGTGGACACGAGCCCAGATGGCTCTGGGAAATGGAGCAGATTTGGTAGTAGAATTGCCCTTTTTAGTCAGTGTTCAGGCAGCAGATTTCTTTGGTCAAGGAGCTGTGGATATCTTAGCTCAGTTAGGGATTGATAACTTAGCCTTTGGGACGGAGGAAGTTCTAGATTACCAGAAAATCGCTGACTTATACACAGAGAAAGGTGCTGAGATGGAGAAATTTGTGGAAAATCTGTCTGATTCTCTCTCTTATCCCCAGAAAACCCAAGCCATGTGGAAGGAATTTGCTGGTCTTGATTTTTCTGGCAATACGCCCAATCATGTTCTTGCTCTTGCTTATGCCAAGGCAGTTGCAGGACGAAATATCAAGATGCATCCGATTCAGCGTCAGGGGGCTGGTTACCATTCTGTGGATAAATATGTGGACTTTGCCTCGGCGACAGCCCTGCGTCAGCACCAGAAGGACCAAGATTTTTTAGAACGCTTTATGCCTTCTATTGTCCTATTTGAGCAGGCTAGTAAGGTGAGCTGGGAAGACTATTTTCCTCTGCTCCGCTATCAAATCTTGTCAAATCCAGACCTAACCACCATCTATCAGGTCAATCAAGAAATGGCTGTGCGCATCAAGGATGCCATCAAGATAGCCCAGTCTGTGGAAGAAATGGTCGAGGCGGTTGCCACCAAACGTTACACCAAGGCGCGTGTCAGACGGCTCTTGACCTATATCTTGGTGCAGGCTAAAGAAAGTGACTTACCAGAAGGAATTCATGTCCTTGGATTTACTGAAAAAGGCAGGCAACACCTCAAGTCCTTGAAGGGACAGGTCAATCTAGTCAGCCGAATTGGCAAAGAGCCTTGGGATGCTATGACCCAAGAGGCAGACCAGATTTATCAACTTGGAAATCCAAGTATAGCAGAACAGAATTTTGGAAGAGTGCCGATTAGAATAGAAACAAACTAAGTCTACTGAAAGGTAGGCTTTTTGAGATTTTTTACGAATAATACTCTTCGAAAATCAAATTCAAACCACGTCAACGTCGCCTTGCCGTACTCAAGTACAGCCTGCGGCTAGTTTCCTAGTTTGCTCTTTGATTTTCATTGAGTATAAATAGATAGAAAAGAAAATCTTGTACAAGTTCCTGACAATTTCTTTCTTTTTGTGTATAATAGTGGAAAAGAGGTAAAACGAGGTATGGTTATGGAAGCAGTTCTTTACTCAACGTTCCGAAATCATTTAAAAGACTACATGAAGAAGGTAAACGATGAATTTGAGCCTTTGACGGTGGTTAATAAAAATCCAGATGAGGACATTGTAGTACTTTCAAAGAGTGAGTGGGATAGTATTCAGGAAACCCTGAGAATTGCTCAAAATAAGGAACTTTCTGATAAGGTTTTGCGGGGAATGGCTCAAGTCCGTGCTGGAAGTACTCAGGTCCATGTTATTGAGGAGTGAGAAATGCTGCTCAAATTTACAGAAGATGCCTGGGCTGATTATTGCTACTGGCAAAATCAGGATAAGAAAACCCTAAAACGAATCAACAAACTAATCAAGGATATTCAACGCGATCCATTTACAGGAATTGGTAAACCAGAACCACTCAAGTATGACTACCAAGGAGCATGGTCACGTCGTATTGATGCAGAAAATCGCTTGATTTATATGATGGATGGAGATAGCGTGGCTTTCTTGTCCTTTAAAGATCATTACTAAGTCTACTGAAAAGTAGGCTTTTTCTCAAGTCTCTACTAAACTACTATTTCTAAATAACAATTTTATTTTTGTGAATGTGTTCCAATTTCCCCAAAACATATTCTATTTTAGGTTTGTGAAAATCACTTTTTTATGGTAGAATGTAAAAGAATGTATGTCATTCGGAATAACAATAAAATGAGGTAAAAACATGGAAATCATGTCGCTTGCGATTGCTGTTTTTGCCGTCATCATTGGTTTAGTCATTGGATATGTCAGCATCTCAGCCAAGATGAAATCATCTCAGGAAGCTGCAGAGTTGATGCTTTTAAATGCTGAACAAGAAGCAACTAATTTACGTGGACAAGCTGAACGTGAAGCAGATTTACTTGTTAATGAAGCTAAACGTGAAAGCAAGTCTCTTAAAAAAGAAGCACTATTGGAGGCCAAAGAAGAAGCCAGAAAATACCGTGAAGAAGTGGACGCTGAATTCAAATCAGAACGTCAGGAACTCAAACAAATCGAAAGTCGTTTGACAGAGAGAGCTACCAGCCTTGACCGTAAGGACGACAATTTGACGAGTAAAGAACAAACACTTGAACAAAAAGAACAAAGTATTTCTGATAGAGCGAAAAACCTTGATGCGCGTGAAGAGCAATTAGAGGAAGTCGAAAGACAAAAAGAAGCAGAACTAGAGCGTATTGGTGCTCTGTCTCAGGCAGAAGCACGAGATATTATCTTGGCTCAGACAGAGGAAAACTTGACCAAGGAGATTGCCAGCCGCATTCGTGAAGCTGAGCAAGAGGTCAAGGAACGTTCTGATAAAATGGCCAAGGACATCTTGGTTCAAGCTATGCAACGTATCGCTGGTGAATATGTAGCAGAGTCAACAAACTCAACGGTTCATCTGCCAGACGATACTATGAAGGGACGCATTATTGGTCGTGAAGGTCGTAACATTCGTACCTTTGAAAGTTTGACAGGAGTTGATGTGATTATCGACGATACGCCAGAAGTGGTGACCTTGTCAGGTTTTGATCCGATTCGTCGTGAGATTGCCCGTATGACGATGGAAATGTTGCTCAAAGATGGTCGCATCCACCCAGCTCGTATCGAAGAGTTGGTCGAGAAAAACCGTCAAGAGATTGACAATAAGATCCGTGAATACGGTGAGGCTGCTGCCTATGAGATTGGTGCACCAAACCTTCATCCAGACTTGATGAAGATTATGGGACGTTTGCAGTTCCGTACTTCTTATGGACAAAATGTCTTACGTCATTCGATTGAGGTTGCTAAGTTGGCTGGTATAATGGCGAGCGAACTTGGTGAAAATGCGGCTCTTGCCCGTCGTGCTGGATTCCTTCACGACATCGGGAAAGCTATTGACCGTGAGGTTGAGGGTAGCCATGTTGAAATCGGTATGGAATTGGCCCGTAAGTACAAGGAACACCCAGTTGTGGTGAATACGATTGCTAGTCACCACGGCGATGTAGAACCTGAAAGCGTCATTGCAGTGATCGTTGCTGCGGCAGATGCCTTGAGTGCAGCCCGTCCAGGTGCTCGTAGTGAGTCTCTTGAAAGCTACATCAAGCGTCTTCATGATTTAGAAGAAATTGCTAACGGCTTTGAAGGGGTACAAAATAGCTTTGCCCTTCAAGCAGGACGTGAAATCCGCATCATGGTCAATCCAGGACAAATCAAGGACGACAAAGTCACAATCTTGGCTCACAAAGTTCGTGAGAAAATTGAAAACAATCTCGATTACCCAGGAAATATCAAGGTAACCGTGATTCGTGAGCTTCGTGCAGTAGATTATGCTAAATAAATAAGAAAGAGCAGTTGAAAAATTACTGCTTTTTTGTTACACTAGATAGAAAGACTGTAGAAGGATAGTTTGTGTAAAATGCTACTATCTGAAGGAAAATTTTATTTTATTTTTACAGACTGACTAAAAGGAGACACAATGGCAGACCGAGGCTTACTAATCGTTTTTTCTGGTCCTTCAGGGGTTGGAAAAGGAACGGTTAGAAGAGAGATTTTTGAGAGTTCTGAAAACCAATTTCAATACTCTGTATCGATGACGACACGCGCACAACGTCCTGGAGAAGTGGATGGTGTTGACTATTTCTTCCGTACTCGCGAAGAGTTTGAAGAGCTGATTCGTCAAGGACAGATGTTGGAATACGCAGAATATGTCGGCAACTACTATGGAACTCCTCTGACCTACGTCAATGAAACCTTGGACAAGGGAATCGATGTTTTCCTTGAAATTGAAGTTCAGGGTGCTCTTCAGGTCAAGAAAAAGGTTCCAGATGCTGTCTTTATCTTCCTGACACCACCAGATTTGGATGAATTGCAAGATCGTTTGGTAGGACGTGGAACAGACAGTGCAGAAGTAATTGCTCAGCGAATCGAAAAAGCCAAGGAAGAAATTGCCCTCATGCGTGAGTATGATTATGCGATTGTCAACGATCAGGTGCCCCTAGCTGCTGAGCGTGTCAAACGTGTGATCGAAGCAGAACACTTCCGTGTGGATCGTGTCATTGGTCACTATCAGGAGATGTTACCAAAATCTCCAACTACCCGATAAAATTTAGAAAATAGGTACAAGCAAATGATGTTAAAACCCTCTATTGATACCTTGCTCGACAAGGTTCCTTCAAAATATTCACTCGTAATCTTGGAAGCAAAACGTGCCCACGAATTGGAAGCAGGTGCGCCAGCAACTCAAGGTTTCAAGTCTGAAAAATCAACTCTTCGCGCTTTAGAAGAAATCGAATCAGGAAACGTTACAATTCACCCAGATCCAGAAGGAAAACGTGAAGCAGTGCGTCGTCGTATCGAAGAAGAAAAACGCCGCAAAGAAGAAGAAGAAAAGAAAATCAAAGAGCAAATTGCTAAAGAAAAAGAAGATGGTGAAAAAATTTAAGGTTGGGGGGACTCAATCTTATTTTTTCTATTGCAAGAATCTACTGACAAGGAGGAGGTGAGAAGATGGCTATAGCTAAGATTATTGTAGATGTGCCCTTAATGCAGACGGACCAACCCTATAGTTATAGGATTCCGGAGGAATTTGAGGGAATGCTGGAAGTTGGGATGCGGGTCCATGTGCCTTTTGGTAAGGGCAATCGCCTGATTCAAGGGATTGTTCTTGGTTTGGAGTCTCAATCAGACGAAGAAGAGATGGAGCAAGATTTAAAAGATATTGCTGAGGTGCTGGATTTTTCTCCTGTTCTCACGCAAGAACAACTCTGGCTGGCTGAGGAGTTACGCAAGTCAGTCTTCTCCTACAAAATTTCCATCCTCAAGGCCATGCTTCCAGGATTTCTGAACTCCAGCTATGACAAGATTCTCTATCCTCTGGCAGGTCTGAGTCAGGAAGACCGAGAGCGCTTGTTTGGTTCAGAGGAATCGCTTGCTTTTTCTTCACTAGACCTTACCAAACAAGCTGAAATGATGCGACTGACTAGAAAAGGCATGCTTGGTCTGGAATATCAGGCAGTCGATCAAAAGAAGGTCAAAACCCAGTCTTGGTATGAGGTGAATCTTGCTCAATTAGAAGGGGTTGAAATATCTGCGCGCGCTAAGAAAAAGTTGGAACTGAGAGACTATTTGTTGTCTCATCCTGAGAGTGCTTCCTTGGCTAGTTTGTTAGAGTCCTATTCGCGGGAGCAAGTCAACTTCTTTGTGGAACAAGGTGCTGTGACCATAGTCCAAAAGGAAGTGCAACGCTCGGCTGCTTATTTTGAAGGCATTGAGGTAAGTCGGCCTTTGGAGTTGAATCCAGAGCAAAGGCAGGCGCGTGATGCGGTTGTGAGTGCGATTGGCAGTCATCAGCCTCCCTTCCTTCTTCAAGGGATTACAGGAAGTGGGAAGACCGAGGTTTACTTGCAGATTATCCAAGGTGCCTTGGACAAGGGTAAAACAGCTATTTTGCTGGTACCTGAGATTTCCTTGACTCCACAAATGACGGAGCGTTTTATCGCTCGATTTGGTGAGAAAGTGGCCATTCTTCATTCCGGCCTGTCCAATGGTGAAAAGTATGATGAATGGCGCAAGGTCGAGCGTGGAGACGCTCAAGTTGTTGTTGGTGCTAGATCTGCCATCTTTGCTCCTCTGAAAAATCTGGGTGTCATGATTATCGATGAAGAGCATGAAGCGACTTATAAGCAGGACAGTAATCCCCGTTACCATGCTAGAGAAGTGGCCATTTTACGGGTCCAGTATAATCAAGCGGCTTTGGTACTTGGTTCAGCAACTCCTAGTCTGGAAAGCCGTGCTCGGGCTGGCAAAGGCGTTTATCAACATTTACGTCTGACCCAACGCGCCAATCCTTTAGCTAGAATCCCTGAGGTTCAAGTGATTGACTTTCGGGACTATATCGGACAAAACGAGACGTCAAATTTTACGCCTCCTTTGCTAGAAGCGATTCAGGACCGTCTAGCTAAAAAAGAGCAGGTGGTTCTTATGCTCAATCGTCGTGGTTATTCTAGCTTTGTCATGTGTCGGGAGTGTGGGACGGTGGATACTTGTCCCAACTGTGACATTTCTCTCACTCTGCACATGGATACTAAGACCATGAACTGCCATTATTGTGGTTTTTCTAAGGACATTCCTCAGGTCTGTCCTAACTGTAAGAGTCGCAGTATTCGTTACTACGGGACGGGAACTCAGAAGGCCTATGACGAGCTAGCAGAACTTTTTCCCCAGGCTCGCATTCTGCGCATGGATGTGGACACGACTCGTAAGAAAGGTAGTCATCAAGCTCTCCTTGACCAGTTTGGTAGAGGGGAAGCAGATATTTTACTAGGTACTCAGATGATCGCCAAGGGATTGGATTTTCCCAATGTGACTTTGGTCGGAGTTCTCAATGCGGATACGGCCTTGAATTTACCTGATTTCCGTTCTTCTGAAAGAACCTTCCAGCTCTTGACTCAGGTGGCAGGTCGAGCAGGTCGGGCTGAAAAAGCTGGTCAGGTCTTAATCCAGTCTTACAATCCTCAGCACTATGCTATTCGATTTGCCAAGGATCAGGATTACGAAGGCTTTTATGCCTATGAAATGGGAATCAGACGACAACTCGGCTATCCACCTTACTATTTCACCATTGGCATTACCCTTTCTCACAAGAAGGAAGAAGAGGTAATCAAACGCGCCTATGAAGTTATGAACATTTTGCGGTCAGGCTTGTCAGAGACCAGTAACATTCTTGGGCCAACGCCAAAACCCATTGCTCGTACCCACAACCTCTATCATTACCAGATTTTAATTAAATACCGTTTAGAAGATGAGCTGGGACCAACCCTCAACCAGGTCTTGGCCTTGACTCAAGAAAGGGAAAATAGTGAGCTCCGTCTCAGCATTGACCATGAGCCACAGCAATTTTTATAAGAAGGAGAAGATATGACAAAACTAATCTTTATGGGGACACCCGACTTTTCAGCAACAGTTTTAAAAGGGCTTTTGACAGATAACCGTTACGAAATTCTAGCCGTTGTGACCCAGCCAGACCGTGCTGTCGGACGTAAAAAAGTTATCCAGGAAACCCCAGTCAAGCAGGCTGCAAAAGAGGCAGGACTTCCCATCTACCAACCTGAAAAACTATCTGGAAGTCCAGAGATGGAAGATCTTATGAAGCTAGGAGCAGATGGGATTGTGACTGCCGCTTTTGGCCAGTTTCTCCCAAGTAAACTCCTTGATAGCATGGACTTTGCGGTCAATGTTCATGCTTCTCTTCTTCCTAAACATCGTGGTGGTGCGCCTATCCATTACGCCTTGATTCAAGGCGATGAGGAAGCTGGTGTGACCATTATGGAAATGGTTAAGGAGATGGATGCAGGAGATATGATTTCCCGTCGCAGTATTCCTATCACTGATGAGGACAATGTTGGCACCTTGTTTGAGAAATTAGCTCTTGTTGGTCGTGATTTGCTTTTGGATACTTTGCCTGCCTACATTGCTGGTGACATCAAACCTGAACCGCAGGATCCGAGTCAGGTTACTTTCTCGCCAAACATCAAGTCAGAGGAAGAAAAATTGGACTGGAACAAAAGCAATCGCCAACTCTTTAACCAAATCCGTGGCATGAACCCCTGGCCTGTTGCCCATACTTTCCTTAAGGGCGACCGCTTTAAGATTTATGAAGCTTTAGCAGTAGAAGGTCAGGGAAATCCAGGTGAAATCCTCTCTATCGGCAAGAAAGAATTGATTGTCGCAACGGCAGAAGGGGCTCTATCCCTCAAACAAGTGCAGCCAGCTGGTAAACCTAAGATGGACATTGCTTCCTTCCTCAACGGAGTTGGACGTACATTGACTGTAGGAGAACGATTTGGTGACTAAAGTAGAAACGGCTAGAAGTTTAGCCCTAGCGGTATTAGAGGATGTTTTTATCACTCAAGCATACTCAAATATCGCCTTAAATAAGCATCTCAAGGGAAGTCAGCTCTCTACAGCAGACAAGGGCTTGGTGACCGAGCTGGTCTATGGAACGGTAGCCCGTAAACTGACTCTGGAATGGTACCTATCCCACTTTATCGAAGACAGAGACCAGTTAGACAGCTGGCTCTATGTCCTGCTTCTCATGAGTGCCTACCAACTCCGCTATTTGGACAAGATTCCAGATCATGCTGTGGTTAATGAAGCAGTGGAATTGGCCAAAGTCCGTAAAAAAGGCAGTGAAAAATTAGTCAACGCCGTCTTGCGCCGTATCTTGCGTGAAGGCTGGCCAGATATTGCTAGCATCAAACGAAAAAACAAGCGTGACTCCATTGCCTATTCCCTTCCGGTTTGGCTAGTTGCTAAGCTCAAGGAAGAATACGGAGAGGAGCGAGCAAAAGCCATCTTTGAAAGCCTGTTAGTGCGAAACAAGGCCAGTATTCGTGTAACTGACTTAAGCCGAAAAGAGGAAATCCAAGCCTTGTTGGAGGCTAGTAATTCATCCTTGTCTCCTTCTGGTCTGGTTAAGGAGCAAGGGTATTTTGCAGGCCATGATTTGTTTGCGGATGGAGCCATTACCATCCAAGACGAGTCCAGTCAACTGGTTGCTCCGACGCTTGATTTACAAGGTGATGAACGAGTTCTTGATGCCTGTGCGGCTCCAGGTGGGAAAACAGCCCATATAGCCTCTTATCTCACGACAGGTCAGGTTACTGCTCTGGACTTATACGACCACAAGTTGAACTTAATCCAAGAAAATGCCCAACGTCTGGGAGTTGCAGATCGGGTTCAAACGCAAAAATTGGATGCCAGAAAGGTGCATGAGTTTTTTGGTCAGGCTTCTTTTGATAAGATTTTGGTGGATGCTCCCTGTTCAGGAATCGGTCTTTTGCGCCGAAAACCAGACATCAAATACAATAAAGAAACAGCAGATTTCGCGTCCTTAAAGGAAATTCAGCTAGAAATATTAGGTAGTGTTTGTCAAACACTAGGCAAAGGTGGTATAATAACTTATAGTACCTGTACTATTGTCTCAGAGGAGAATTTTCAAGTCGTTGAGGCGTTTTTAGAAAGTCATCCTGAGTTCGAGCAGGTAAGACTAGAACATGAATGTAAGGATATCATGAAAGACGGCTGTATCCTCATTACACCTGAATTGTATGGAAGTGATGGATTCTTCATCAGTCAATTTCGCAAGATATCGGATTAGGAAGGAACTGACACATGGAAATTTCATTATTAACAGATGTTGGTCAGAAACGGACAAATAACCAAGACTATGTCAACCACTATGTCAATAGAGCTGGACGTACCATGATTATTTTAGCTGATGGGATGGGAGGTCATCGCGCAGGGAATATCGCTAGTGAAATGGCGGTAACAGACCTAGGTATAGCTTGGGTCGATACCCAAATCGATACAGTCAATGAAGTGCGTGAATGGTTCGCCCATTACCTAGAAATTGAAAATCAAAAGATTCACCAGCTTGGTCAGGATGAAGCTTACAGAGGCATGGGAACTACTTTGGAAGTCCTTGCTATTATTGGCAATCAAGCTATCTATGCTCATATTGGTGATTCGCGTATCGGCTTGATTCGTGGAGAAGAATACCATCAGTTGACGAGCGATCATTCCTTGGTCAATGAATTGCTCAAGGCTGGTCAATTGACACCAGAAGAGGCAGAAGCTCATCCGCAAAAAAATATTATCACCCAGTCTATTGGTCAAAAAGATGAAATTCAGCCTGATTTTGGGACAGTTATCCTTGAGTCAGGTGACTATCTCTTGCTCAATAGTGACGGCTTGACCAACATGATTTCAGGCAGTGAGATTCGTGATATTGTAACCAGTGATATTCCTTTAGCAGATAAAACGGAGACACTTGTTCGTTTTGCTAACAATGCAGGAGGTTTAGATAACATTACGGTTGCCCTTGTTTCTATGAACGAGGAGGATGCAGAATGATCCAAATCGGCAAGATTTTTGCCGGACGCTATCGGATTGTCAAACAGATTGGTCGAGGAGGCATGGCGGATGTCTACCTAGCCAAAGACTTAATCTTAGATGGGGAAGAAGTGGCAGTGAAGGTTCTGAGAACCAACTACCAGACAGACCCGATAGCTGTGGCTCGTTTTCAGCGTGAAGCGAGAGCTATGGCAGATTTAGACCATCCTCATATCGTTCGGATAACAGATATTGGCGAGGAAGACGGTCAACAGTACCTAGCTATGGAGTATGTGGCTGGACTTGACCTCAAACGCTATATCAAGGAACACTATCCTCTCTCTAATGAAGAAGCCGTCCGTATCATGGGACAAATTCTCTTGGCTATGCGTTTGGCCCATACCAGAGGAATTGTTCACCGGGACTTGAAACCTCAAAACATCCTCTTGACACCAGATGGGACTGTCAAGGTTACAGACTTTGGGATTGCAGTAGCCTTTGCTGAGACGAGTCTGACTCAGACTAACTCGATGCTGGGTTCGGTTCATTACTTGTCACCAGAGCAGGCGCGTGGTTCAAAGGCGACTGTACAAAGTGATATCTATGCCATGGGGATTATTTTCTATGAGATGCTGACAGGTCATATTCCTTATGACGGGGATAGTGCGGTGACCATTGCCCTCCAGCATTTCCAGAAACCACTGCCGTCAGTTATTGATGAGAATCCATCTGTGCCCCAGGCTTTGGAGAATGTTGTTATCAAGGCAACTGCTAAGAAATTGACAGATCGCTATAAATCAGTTGCTGAAATGTATGTGGATTTGTCTAGTAGTTTGTCTTATAATCGTCGTAATGAACCAAAGCTGGTCTTTGACGATGCGACTAAGGCGGACACCAAGACTCTACCAAAGGTATCCCAGAGTACCTTGACTTCGATTCCTAAGGTTCAAGCGCAGACAGAACACAAACCAATCAAAAAAACAAGTCAGGCTGTGACAGAGGAAACTTACCAACCACAAGCACCGAAAAAACGTAGATTTAAGATGCGTTACCTGATTTTTTTGGCCAGCCTTGTATTGGTGGCAGCTTCTCTGATTTGGATACTATCCAGAACTCCTGCAACTATTGCCATTCCAGATGTGGCAGGTCAGACAGTTGCGGAAGCCAAGGAAACGCTCAAGAAAGCCAATTTTGAGATTGGCGAGGAGAAGTCAGAGGCTAGTGAAAAGGTGGAAGAAGGGCGGATTATCCGTACAGATCCTGGCGCCGGAACTGGTCGAAAAGAAGGAACGAAAATCAATTTGGTTGTCTCATCAGGCAAGCAATCCTTCCAAATTAGTAATTATGTCGGTCGGAAATCGACAGATGTTATCGCAGAACTCAAGCAGAAGAAGGTTCCTGAAAATCTCATCAAGATTGAAGAAGAGGAATCAAGTGAGAGTGAAGCAGGAACCGTTCTCAGACAGAGTCCAGTTGCCGGAACAACCTATGATTTGAGCAAGGCCTCAACGATTACCTTAACCGTTGCTAAGAAAGTAACTAGTGTTGCTATGCCAAGTTATATAGGATCTAGTCTCGAATTTACTAAAAACAATCTCGTTCAAATTGTTGGGATTAAGGAAGCCAATATTGAAGTTGTAGAAGTGTCGACAGCTCCTGATGGAACTGCTGAGGGTACAGTCGTTGAACAGAGTCCAAAAGCGGGTGAAAAGGTTGATTTGACTAAGACGCGTGTCAAGATTTCAATCTACAAACCAAAAACACCGCCGTCAACGTCATCATCAGCACCAGCCCAACGTGGAAACCAAGGTTCTACTACGACACCAAGTCAGGGGAACCAACAAGGAAATCAACGAGGGAATGCACCTGCTCCTACTCAATCAAGTAGTGAAGTGAACCACGAAAATTCTCGTGATTAAACGAATCTTTGTCATGTTTTCATGTCAAAGATTTTTTTTGACTCTAGATTTATGATAGAATAGAGGGAGTTGATAAAAGGAGGCAAGCATGGAAGAATCAAGAGAATTAAACGCCGTTATCGATGTGATTATGCTAGCAGGAACCATTCTCCTCAAAAGTGGTTCAGAGATCCATCGTGTAGAAGATACTATGATTCGTATTGCGCATTCGCAGGGGATTGTGGATTGCAATGTTCTTGCCATGCCTGCCGCTATCTTTTTCTCTATTGAAAATACCAATATTTCGCGAATGAAACGCGTGACTTCCTCTTCTTATAACATCGAAAAAGTCTGCGATGTCAACCAGATTTCTCGTCAGCTGGTTGGGGGGCGGATTGATTTAGAGACAGCCTTCAAGCAATTGAAGGCCTTGCAAGCCCAGCCCCTTCCCTATACTAAGTTGCAGGTAACTCTGGCTGCGACCTTAAGTGCTCCTTTCTTTTCGGTTATGTTTAGTGGAAATATCTACGATGCAATCGGGGCAGGAGTGGCGACCTTATTTGGTTTTGCCTTTTCCCTCTATGTGGAGAAGTTTATCCGAATTCCCTTTGTGACAGCCTTTGCTGGAGCCTTTGTCTTTGGGATGATTGCCCAGTTTTGGGCTCGCTACACAGGTTTTCCTTCAACAGCAGATTTGATTATAGCTGGTGCGGTCATGCCTTTTGTACCAGGGATTGCCTTGACCAATGCGGTCCGTGATATTATGACTAACCACATAAACTCTGGTATGAGCAAGATGTTTGAATCCCTACTCATTACCCTTGCTTTAGGGGCAGGAACTTCTGTCGCCTTGGTATTGATGAACTAATATGACACTAACAACCTTTTTATTACAAGCAGTAGCAAGTCTTCTTGCTATTATCACTTTTCTAATCGTACTCAATGTGCAACGCTCTATGCTCTTACCTGGAGGGATTTTGGGCATGGCTGTCTGGCTAATCTATCTCTTGCTCAAGGAACCGACCAATGTTATTGTGGCTACTTTTATTGCAGCCATTATCGGTTCTTGTGTCAGCCAGATTTTAAGTATTCTTTATAAGACTCCTGCTGTGGTCTTTATCTTGGCCATCTTGGCACCCTTGGTTCCGGGTTATCTCTCCTATCGGACAACTGCCTTTTTTGTGACAGGGGACTATAATAAAGCGCTGGCAAGTGCGACCTTGGTTGTCATGCTGGCCCTGGTCATTTCCATTGGAATGGCTAGCGGAACAGTGATTCTCAGACTGTATCATTATATAAAAACACATCGAGTATCGTAGAAATTTCAGAAATAAAAGAATTTTCTGAAAGATAAGATAAATATTTTGCCAAGGTTTTGTATCTATGCTATTCTCTATATAGAAAGGAGGAAAAATCATGAAAAAATCACTATTTTCCTTATCGTCTGTAAGTCTACTGACTTTGTTGGTTATCCCAGTCATGGTGTCTAGTTCAGGTTCAGAGTTTCAAAGTGGATGGCAAGAGCATCAGTTGATTGCCGAAAGGGTTAGTAAAACACTTGACAAGACATTTGATAAGGATGTCAGAGAAATTCCGACCAGTCAGTTTTATCAAGAATTTGTAGATGAGATGGGAAGGACTTACTCAGGAGATTTGATCCTCCAGGAACTGATAACTGAGAATGGGGTTTATAAAGCTACTTATATCGGTGAACTCTCTAGCAACTAATCATTCTTTAAAATTATGACCAATAAGAGGCTTGATTTGGTGAATCAAGTCTTTTTTCTCTCTTTTACTACCATTTGTGATAAAATAGTACTGAACGATTTTTTACATGAATGATAAAACAGAGGTAAATATGACAATCGGTATTGATAAGATTGGTTTTGCGACCAGTCAATATGTCTTGAAATTACAAGACTTAGCAGAAGCGAGGGGAATTGACCCTGAAAAATTAAGCAAAGGACTCTTACTCGAGGAATTGAGTATTGCGCCCTTGACTGAGGATATCGTGACCTTGGCGGCCAGTGCTAGTGACTCTATTTTAACTGAGCAAGAAAGACAAGAAATCGATATGGTCATTGTGGCGACTGAGTCAGGAGTTGACCAGAGTAAGGCTGCGGCCGTCTTTGTGCATGGTTTGCTGGGCATCCAGCCCTTTGCTCGTAGTTTCGAGATTAAAGAAGCCTGCTATGGAGCGACAGCTGCCCTTCATTATGCCAAATTGCATGTGGAAAATTCTCCAGAGTCCAAGGTCTTGGTCATCGCTAGTGATATTGCCAAGTATGGTATTGAAACTCCAGGAGAACCCACTCAGGGTGCTGGAAGTGTGGCCATGCTGATTACACAAAATCCACGCATGATGGCCTTTAATAATGACAATGTGGCTCAGACTCGTGATATCATGGATTTCTGGCGTCCAAATTACTCAACAACTCCTTATGTAAATGGTGTCTATTCTACCCAACAATACCTAGATAGTTTGAAAACGACTTGGCTTGAATACCAAAAACGCTACCAGCTTACTTTGGATGATTTTGCAGCTGTTTGCTTCCACTTGCCTTATCCTAAATTAGCGCTAAAAGGCTTGAAAAAAATCATGGATAAGAACTTGCCTCAAGAGAAAAAAGACCTCTTGCAAAAGCATTTTGATCAGTCTATTCTCTACAGTCAAAAGGTAGGGAATATCTATACAGGTTCCCTCTTTCTTGGACTTTTGTCTCTCTTGGAAAATACAGATAGCCTGAAGGCTGGGGATAAAATTGCTCTTTATAGTTACGGAAGTGGGGCTGTAGCTGAGTTCTTCAGTGGTGAATTGGTTGAAGGATATGAAGCCTATCTGGATAAGGACCGTTTGAACAAGCTCAATCAACGAACTGCCCTGTCTGTTGCAGACTATGAAAAAGTTTTCTTTGAGGAAGTAGACTTAGATGAAACAAATTCTGCCCAGTTTGCTGGCTATGAAAATCAAGATTTTGCCTTGGTTGAAATTGTGGACCACCAACGCCGTTATAGCAAGGTTGAAAAATAATGAAGATAAGTTGGAATGGATTTTCTAAAAAATCATACCAAGAGCGCCTCGAGCTGTTAAAAGCTCAGGTGCTCCTTAGTCCTGAGAGACAAGCGAGTCTGGAGCAGGATGAACAGATGAGTGTGACTGTGGCAGACCAGCTAAGTGAGAATGTGGTGGGAACTTTTTCACTGCCTTATTCGCTGGTCCCAGAGGTTCTCGTTAACGGTCAGGAATACACAGTTCCCTATGTGACAGAAGAACCGTCTGTGGTTGCTGCAGCCAGCTATGCCAGTAAAATCATCAAGCGTGCAGGCGGGTTTACTGCTCAAGTACATGAGCGCCAGATGATTGGTCAGGTAGCCCTTTATAAAGTTGCTGAACCTGCACAAGCGCAAGAGAAGATTGCAAACAAAAAGACTGAGCTCTTGGAACTTGCCAATCAAGCCTATCCTTCTATTGTCAAACGTGGAGGTGGAGCGCGTGATCTGCATGTCGAGCAAATTAAAGGTGAAACAGACTTTCTCGTTGTTTATCTTCATGTCGATACCCAGGAAGCCATGGGTGCCAATATGCTCAACACTATGCTGGAGGCCTTGAAACCAGTCTTAGAAGAACTCAGTCAGGGACAGAGTCTCATGGGGATTCTATCAAACTACGCGACCGATTCTCTGGTGACAGCAAGCTGTCGCATCGCCTTTCGCTACTTGAGTCGCCAAAAGGATCAAGGACGAGAAATTGCAGAGAAGATAGCCTTGGCTAGTCAGTTTGCGCAGACGGATCCGTATCGAGCTACTACTCATAATAAAGGGATTTTTAATGGTATTGATGCCATTTTAATTGCCACTGGTAATGACTGGCGTGCCATCGAAGCTGGGGCCCATGCCTTTGCCAGTCGAGATGGACATTACCAAGGTCTTAGTCAATGGACGCTGGACCTTGAAAGAGAAGAATTGGTCGGTGAGATGACTCTGCCCATGCCTGTGGCGACCAAGGGTGGCTCTATCGGTCTCAACCCTCGTGTAGCCCTCAGTCATGAACTACTGGGAAATCCTTCTGCTAAAGAATTAGCCAAGATTATCGTGTCTATCGGTCTTGCCCAAAATTTTGCAGCCCTCAAAGCCTTGGTGAGTACAGGCATCCAGCAAGGCCACATGAAATTGCAGGCTAAATCCTTGGCACTTCTCGCAGGTGCTAGTGAATCTGAGGTAGCTCCCCTAGTCGAGCGCCTTATCGCAGATAAAACCTTTAACCTAGAGACAGCCCAGCGTTATCTTGAAAACTTAAGATCATAAAAAAACTCAGACGAATTGGTCTGAGTTTTCTTGTGCTTATACTCTTCGAAAATCTCTTCAAACCGCGTCAACGTCGCCTTGCCGTAGATATATGTAACTGACTTCGTCAGTCTTATCTACAACCTCAAAGCAGTGCTTTTAGCAAACTGTGGCTAGCTTCCTAGTTTGCTCTTTGATTTTCATTGAGTATTAAATACTTTTTCCTGGTAATAATGTAACTGGTAAAAAGTAACCAGTTGTTGCGACTTCCTTGCCTTCTATCTTCTGCAAGAGGAGGTCAACAGTGAGGCAGGCAATCTCTTCCAAGGGTTGCTTAATAGTAGCCAGTTGAGGATAGTAATTCTCGATAAAGTAGGTCCCATCATAGCCGATGACCTTGAGCTCTTCAGGGACAGAAATGCCCAGCTCTTGAGCGATTTTAATGACCAGAATAGCTGTTAAGTCATCTGAAGTAAAAATGGCATCTGGCTTTTGCCGAGTCAAGATATTCTTGATTTCCATTTCTTTTCTGACGGGAGAAAAGTCACTGGAAACATTGATAATAGGAGCTTTTGGGAGTACAGAAGCAAAACCAGCGTGGCGTAGTCCAGTCGGCGAATTGGAATTGTCATTCCCTGTAATCATAATGATAGACTTGGCACCTGTCTTAACCAAGGTCTGGGCAGCAAGTACCCCACCAGCATAGTTGTCAGAGGAGACGACAGGAATATCTGGAGACAGATTGCGGTCAAAGGAAATAATCGGCGCTGTTACACGATTGTAGTCTTGGATTCCCAAGTTGTGACTGCCAGAAATGATGCCGTCCACCTGATTGGCTTCCAACATTTCGATGTATTCGCGTTCCTTCTCAGAATCGTGTTCGCTGTTGCAGATGATGGCCTTGTAACCATTCTTGAAGAGTTGGTGTTCCAACTTATCAATCAATTCTGCATAGAAAACATTGGAAATATTTGGGAAAATCAAACCGATTAACTTAGCTGATTTTCCCTGCAGGCTACGAGCTAGGTTGTTGGGTTTATAGCCCAATTCCCGCATAGCTTCATTGACTTTTTGGATGGTTTTCTCAGATAGATAACCTTTTTTATTGATAACCCGAGAAACGGTAGTAGGGCTGACGCCTGCAAGTTTGGCGACATCAGTTAGTTTTGCGACCATAATCTAATTCATAGTAAGTTCCAGTTGGGTTTCCAGATTTGATGAGAATACCATTTTGATCTGCATGTGGGAAGACACGACCAGAAAATACTTTTTCTCCTTTGTTGATGAAAATTTCAAAGACAGAGTTATCGATGAAAATTGTGGCAGTAGTGGCCTGATTGTCGATTGGACAAGAACGAGTTGTACCAAATTCTTGGGCGTACTGTTCACCAGCTTGACTACGATCCACTGTCACTTGACCATTTACAAGGTCAAAGTTGATTGAAAGCCCCTTGCCTTCTTTGTCAGCAAGTAAGACAATCTCGCTCTGGCTATTGGCTTCCAAGTTGAGTTCGAGTTCGTAGGTGTTCTTGGTTTGAGCACGATTTGAGAACACCTCTTCAGAAGCACGAAGGTCCTTGATAGCTGCGACTGGGTATTGGTAGAGTTTACCGTCTTTGATAGTGAGTTCCTTGACCAAAGAGAAGGTTCCTTGGTGGTCAAAACGGTCAGATGGGTAAGAAACATCTGGTAAACCAAGCCAGCTAACTGCTAGAGCACGTCCGTCAGGAGCGTTGAAGGCTTGAGTTGCATAGGCTTCGAAACCATAATCCATGTTTTGAAGTTGAGACACATCTACCATTTTGGCATTTTCAGGGTCAAAGGAAGCCCCAATCTTAAACATATTTGGATAGATATTATCGTAGTCTAGAACTTTCTTATCCAATCCTTGTGGGCAGTAGAGGAGGACAGGTTGCTCCCCGACAAAGACCAGATTTGGACATTCCATCATGTAGGCTGTACGGTCGTTAGCAAAGTCAAGGTCGCCAACCTCTTGCCAGTTTGTGTAGTCGTTGTCTACAGCCTTATAGAGACGGACGAATCCTTTTTTCTCCAAGTCCTGACCACCGACGATAGCATAATATTGACCCTTAAAGTAAAAAATTTGTGGGTCACGGAAGTGGTCAGTAGAGTCTGCTGGCTGGTCAATCAAAATCTTGTCAATCTTGGTAATCTTGCCATCTTTATCCATCAAAGCCCCAATTTGGTAAGGGTGACGGATCCAGTTTTCATCACGAACATTTCCTGTATAAAATAGGAATAAGTTATCGCCAAACTGCATGGCAGAACCAGAGTAGGCACCGTGGCTATCTAACGGAGTATCAGGCAAGACTTTGACTCCAGTTTCTCTAAAGTGAACCAAATCATCACTTTCAAGCTGAACCCAAGATTTTAAGCCGTGGGCTGCACCAAAAGGGAAGTTCTGATAAAAAACAATCCACTTTCCATCAAAGTAAGAAAAGCCATTCGGGTCGTTGAGAAGTCCTGTTTTTGGCTCAACATGGTAATGAGTATGCCATGGAGATTGTGCCATATTTTCTTTTATATGTTGAATTTCTTCTTGCGTCCAATCTTGATAAAGTCTGTAACGACGCTCAGTTGTCCATTCCATTCATTCATTCCTCCGAAAATCTTATCACTTTTAATAGTAACCGTTTTCGGTAAAAAATGCAAGCCTTTTATGTTAAAAAAGAGAAAAAACTGTCAAACGTTTATCATAAAATAAAAGCAGGAAATCAATCATCTATCTACAGAAAATTGAAAGAAAGTGAAACAAAATCCTTTTTAACTCAGATTTTAAACTATTTTTTTTTAAAGAATACTTTCATAAAACTCTCACAATCTATCAAAACAAAAGACCTTACTCTAAGAAACAAATATTTTTTCTGCAAAACGCTTGACATATTTTTGAAACATGATAAAATAAAAGTCGTAGGGCGAATAAAATCGCTTTCAAACAAGAACAAAATTTTATATAAGGAGATTTTTGCAAATGAACAATCAGGAAATTGCAAAAAAAGTCATCGATGCCTTGGGCGGACGTGAAAATGTCAACAGTGTTGCCCACTGTGCGACTCGTCTTCGTGTCATGGTCAAAGATGAAGGAAAAATCAATAAAGAAGTGATTGAGAACTTGGAAAAAGTTCAAGGTGCTTTCTTTAACTCAGGTCAATACCAAATCATCTTTGGTACTGGTACAGTAAACAAAATGTACGATGAAGTTGTTGCACTTGGTTTGCCAACATCATCTAAAGATGACATGAAAGCAGAAGCTGCGAAACAAGGGAACTGGTTCCAACGTGCTATCCGTACTTTCGGTGACGTTTTCGTTCCAATCATCCCAGTTATTGTAGCGACAGGTCTCTTCATGGGTGTGCGTGGCCTTTTCAACGCTCTTGAAATGCCACTTCCAGGTGACTTTGCAATTTACACACAAATCTTGACAGATACAGCCTTCATCATCTTGCCAGGTTTGGTTGTGTGGTCAACCTTCCGTGTATTCGGTGGAAATCCTGCCGTTGGTATCGTTCTTGGTATGATGCTTGTTTCTGGCTCACTTCCAAACGCTTGGGCGGTTGCTTCAGGTGGTGAAGTAACAGCTATGAACTTCTTTGGTTTCATCCCTGTTGTTGGTTTGCAAGGTTCCGTTCTTCCAGCCTTCATCATCGGGGTTGTCGGAGCTAAATTTGAAAAAGCTGTCCGCAAGGTTGTTCCAGATGTCATTGACCTCTTGGTAACGCCATTCGTGACACTTTTGGTCATGTCTATCCTTGGACTCTTTGTCATCGGACCAGTCTTCCACATTGTTGAAAACTATATCCTTATTGGTACAAAAGCAATTCTTGGCTTGCCACTTGGTCTTGGTGGTTTCTTGATTGGTGGGGTTCACCAATTAATCGTCGTGTCAGGTGTGCACCACATCTTCAACTTGCTTGAAGTGCAATTGCTTGCTGCTGACCATGCTAACCCATTCAACGCGATCATCACAGCTGCTATGACAGCGCAAGGTGCTGCGACTGTTGCGGTTGGTGTTAAAACGAAAAATCCAAAACTTAAAACACTTGCTTTCCCAGCTGCTCTTTCTGCCTTCCTCGGTATTACAGAGCCTGCTATCTTCGGGGTGAACTTGCGCTTCCGTAAACCATTCTTCCTCTCATTGATTGCTGGTGCAATCGGTGGTGGATTGGCTTCTATCCTTGGACTTGCTGGTAATGGTAGTGGTATCACCATCATCCCTGGTACAATGCTTTATGTTGGTAACGGACAACTTGCCCAATACCTTCTTATGGTAGCTGTATCATTTGCACTTGGTTTTGCTCTTACTTACATGTTTGGTTATGAGGATGAAAAAGAAGTTGCTACTGAAGCGGCGACAGAACGTTTGGTCCAAGAAGAAACAACTGGCAACATTCCAGCAGCTCTTCAAAATGAAACACTTGTAACTCCTATCGTCGGTGATGTTGTCGCTCTTGCTGATGTCAATGACCCAGTCTTCTCAAGTGGAGCTATGGGACAAGGTATCGCTGTGAAACCAAGTCAAGGTGTGGTTTATGCACCAGCTGATGCTGAAGTTTCAATCGCATTTCCAACAGGGCACGCTTTTGGTTTGAAAACAAGAAATGGTGCTGAAGTCTTGATCCACGTTGGTATTGACACTGTATCTATGAATGGTGAAGGTTTTGAAGCAAAAGTTGCTCAAGGTGACAAGGTTAAAGCGGGCGATGTTCTTGGAACATTTGACTCAAACAAAATCGCTGCAGCTGGACTTGATGATACAACAATGGTTATCGTTACAAATACAGCTGACTACGCTTCAGTAGCTCCAGTCGCAACAGGTTCAGTTGCGAAGGGGGATGCCGTTATTGAAGTGAAAATTTAATCAATCCTCTCTAATGTGAAAACGAACAAATGACATGTTTGTTCGTTTTTGCTTGAATGGTAAGATTTACAGAGGAAAATCTAAAAAATAGAGAAATTTAGACTTTCGAAATATGCTATAATAAAGAAAATAAAAACAAGAGGTTTATCATGACAAAATTATATGGAAGCTTGGAAGCGGGCGGTACAAAGTTTGTCTGTGCTGTCGGTGATGAAAACTTTAACGTTGTAGAAAAAACACAATTTCCAACAACAACTCCAATCGAAACAATCGATAAAACCATCGAGTTCTTCTCAAAATTCGATAATCTTGCTGGTCTTGCAGTTGGTTCATTTGGTCCGATTGATATTGATAAAAACTCAAAAACCTATGGCTTTATCACAACAACTCCAAAACCGAACTGGGCAAATGTGGACTTGCTTGGTGCCCTTCGTCGCGCCCTCAACGTGCCAATGTACTTCACAACAGACGTAAACAGCTCTGCTTATGGTGAAGTGGTTGCCCGTAACAATGCTGGTGGTCGTATCGAAAACTTGGTTTACTACACAATCGGTACAGGTATCGGTGCAGGTGTCATCCAACGTGGTGAGTTTATCGGTGGTGTGGGTCATCCTGAAATGGGTCATTACTATGTGGCTAGACACCCAATGGATATTGAAAAAGAGTTTAAGGGTGTTTGTCCTTTCCATAAGGGATGTCTGGAAGGCTATGCAGCTGGTCCAAGTCTGGAAGCTCGTACAGGTGTTCGTGGGGAAAATATTGAACTCAACAACCCTGTTTGGGATGTTCAAGCCTACTATATCGCTCAAGCTGCGGTTAATGCGACAGTGACTTTCCGCCCAGACGTGATTGTCTTTGGTGGAGGGGTCATGGCTCAACAACACATGCTGGACCGTGTCCGTGAGAAATTTACAGCTCTCCTTAATAGTTACCTACCAGTACCAGATGTGCGTGACTACATCGTCACTCCAGCAGTCGCAGGAAATGGTTCTGCTACTCTTGGAAACTTTGTCCTTGCAAAAGAAGTTTCAAAATAAAGCACAAGATCCGCTTGGGAAACCAAACGGATTTTTTATGTGTCAAAGCATTTGCCAGAAGAAGTCGATAATATAAGTCAGACCGTAGGTATAAACCACGAGGGTAAAGGGTTTGGTCAGAATGATGATGGTCATATAGCGCTTGAAACTCATCTTGGTCAGGGCAGCCAGCATACAGAGAAAGTCAGCTGGACTAATGGGCCAAATCATCATAAAGATAAAGAAACGGTCAAAACGATTGCCCTTATCCAACCAGCCGATATACTTGTCATAGGTGCGCTTGTTGACGACAGACTGGACAAAGGCAGCTCCGTAGAGGCGCACCAGATAAAAGATAATGGCACAGCCAATGACAATGCCGATATAGTTGTAGATAGTTCCGATGATGTGGCCGTAGATAAAGACGCCAGCCACCGAGGTCAAGGCCCCAGGAATGATAGGGACGACCGTTTGTAAAATCTGTAAAAAGATAAAGAGAGGTGGCCCCCAGATGCCTGCCTGCTGGATAAAGGCAGAGAGGGTTTCCTTGGATTGTAAAATCCCAGCCTGATAAGCCCAAATACAGAAAATCAAACTCCCAACACCACCGACAATCGATGAGATGTTGATAACTTGCTGTAAAAGGGGAGAAACAGCTTTCATTTGTTTATCCTGTGACATGTAAACTCCTCATAGATAGTATAACTCTACTATACCATATTTTGGAGGAGAAAGGGGGAATGAGTCTTTTTGATGAGGAATAGAAAGTAAATAGGTATACTTCCTAAAGTTTACATGTATTCTAAGTTTAGAATAATCGTAATTCCATAAATTTACAAGTATTCTACGTTTCGAATAGCTTATCTGATATAATTTTGAGGCATTCGAGCTTTTGAATAGTCATCTTCTCTAAAGTTTAGATGTGTTCTGAAGCTAGAAAGACTAAAATCTAAAAATAATAAGAGTCTCTCTGATGGACGTAATTTATGTCTAGTATGAATCTTTTGAATCGTTAGTTAATGTTAATATTAATCAGTTCTGAAATAATTACTAAATATAGTTAGACGGTGAATGAATTATTGCTAAATTTCGAGTTCAAGTTAGCCATCAAGAAGTCTTCTCTGAGCGACTTGTAGTTCAAGAATTTTTTAGGATAGTTGTTAATGCATTTTTCGATGAATGCGATTTCTTTGGGAGTCGTTTTCTTAGTTCCCTTAGGCTTAGGTAACCATTTACGAATGAGCTTGTTGTGATTTTCATTAGATCGCATAGTAGATATGTTCCTTAGAAAACACATCAGACAAGCGGTTGAATTCCGTTCCGTCCATTAGTAGATAAAGGATTACTCCTTCTTGAAATGACAGATGAACTTGTTTCTTATAAAAAATGTTGTCAAGAAATTGTCCGTTTTTTCCAGAAGTTTTAGAGGAAGAAAACTTTATGAGGAAAAAGAACTTACTCAAATAACAATTCAGGATAAAAAACTGACAGTTGAGGAGCAGAGTGGATAAATTAAGTTTGCTACTGTATAATGGATTTATCACTAAAAACGCTCCATGCCATATTTTACACAGTATTAGTCTTCTAAAAATGGACAGAAGTCATTGTAAAGGCTATCAAAAAGGAGTATAGTGAGTGAAAGAAATTTCGGAGGTTAAAGATGCTAGAAGTAAGAAGTCTAGAGAAAAGTTTTGGACCCAAGCAAGTTTTGTTTGGTATTGACTTTCAAGCGCGACCAGGTCGTATTTTGGGATTAGTCGGAAAAAATGGTGCTGGGAAAACAACGATTTTCCATAGTATTTTGAAGTTTTTAGAATACCAAGGAGAAATCAGTCTGGATGGTCAGGATATTCGTCAGGAGACCTATGCTCGGATTGGTTATCTGCCTGAAGAACGCAGTCTCATGCCTAAATTGACAGTCCTTGAACAAGTTCGTTACTTGGCGACTCTAAAAGGTATGGATGCCAAGGAAATTAAGGAAAAACTCCCTCAATGGATGAAGAAGTTGGAAGTGAAAGGAAAGCTGACAGATAAAATCAAGAGCCTGTCAAAAGGAAATCAGCAGAAGATCCAGCTTATTATTACTCTGATTCATGAGCCAGACTTGATTATCTTGGATGAGCCTTTCAGTGGCTTGGATCCAGTCAATACTGAATTGCTCAAGCAAGTCATCTTTCAGGAAAAAGAACGTGGGGCAACCATTATCTTTTCTGACCATGTTATGACCAACGTCGAGGAGCTTTGTGACGATATTCTCATGATCCGAGATGGCCGTGTGGTCTTGCATGGACCAGTTCAGGATGTTCGCAATCAATACGGGAAAACGCGTCTCTTTGTTTCAAGTGAACGAAGCAAGGAAGAATTGGAAAATCTTCCTCATGTCAAGCAGGTGAGTTTGACCAAACAAGGCAGTTGGAAATTGATTTTGGAGGATGAGAGCGCTGGAAGGGAACTCTTCCCAATCTTGACTCAGGGGCAATATATCGCAACCTTTGACCAGCAAGCGCCAACAATCGATGAAATCTTTAAACTAGAATCAGGGGTGGAAGTATGAGAAATATGTGGGTTGTAATCAAGGAAACCTATCTTCGACATGTCAAATCGTGGAGTTTCTTCTTTATGGTGATTTCACCATTCTTGTTTATCGGTCTCTCTGGAGGAATTGGCTATCTCCAAGGCTCTTCTATGGCTCAGAGTGGCAAGATAGCAGTAGTTAGCACTGTTCCAGCTGTGACAGACAGTCTTAAATCTACCAATGGTCTCAATTTTGATTATCAGGATGAAGCAAGTGCCAAAGAAGCGATTAAAGATGAAAAATTAAAAGGCTATTTGACCATTGATCAAGAAGATAGTGTTCTAAAGGCAGTTTATCATGGCGAAACATCGCTTGAAAATGGAATTAAATTTGAGGTTACAGGTACACTCAATGAACTGCAAAATCAGCTTAATCGTTCAACGGCCTCCTTATCTCAAGAGCAGGAAAAACGCTTAGCGCAGACAGTTCAATTCACAGAAAAGATTGATGAAGCCAAGGAAAATAAAAAGTTTATTCAAACAATTGCAGCAGGCGCCTTAGGATTCTTTCTTTATATGATTCTGATTACCTATGCGGGTGTAACAGCTCAGGAAGTTGCCAGTGAAAAAGGCACCAAAATTATGGAAGTCGTTTTTTCTAGCATAAGGGCAAGTCACTATTTCTATGCGCGGATGATGGCTCTATTTCTAGTGATTTTAACGCATATTGGGATTTATGTTGTAGGTGGTCTGGCAGCCATTCTGTTCTTTAAAGATTTGCCATTCTTGGCTCAGTCTGGTGTTTTAGATCACTTGGGAGATGCCTTCTCTCTAAATACCTTGCTCTTTATTTTGGTTAGTCTCTTTATGTACGTCGTCTTGGCGGCCTTTCTAGGTTCTATGGTTTCTCGTCCGGAGGACGCAGGAAAAGCCTTGTCGCCTTTGATGATTTTGATTATGGGTGGTTTTTTTGGAGTGACAGCTCTAGGTGCAGCTGGTGACAATCTCATCTTGAAGATTGGTTCTTATATTCCCTTTATTTCGACCTTCTTCATGCCATTTAGAACCATTAATGGCTATGCGGGGGGAGCAGAAGCATGGATTTCACTTGCTATTACAGTGATTTTTGCGGTGGTAGCAACCGGATTTATCGGACGCATGTATGCTAGTCTAGTCCTTCAAACAGATGATTTAGGAATCTGGAAAACCTTTAAACGTGCCTTAGCTTATAAATAGAAGAGCCTCGCGAAAGCGAGGTTTTTTAGAAATGAAAAGAGTGAAATCACGAACCTAATTATTCACACATTATGTAAACAGGTTGCTTGAAAACTCAATTGTATAGTGAACTGAATCTGGAATAGGATAATATTGCTTCTAAAACATTCTTATAAATTGATTTGAATTCCAAAATCCCATCGTTCCGTTCTTATTTTATTTTGCGATATAGTGAAAGGAAATAAGTCAGCCCACAAAAAATGCATACTACCAGGATTTTTCAAGACTTGGTAGTATGCGTTTTTTGATTGTGAAGACTTTTCATCCAGCCTCTTTATGTGATAAAGTATCGTTAATATTCAATGAAAATCAGACTGGGAAGTTAGCGGAAGGATCTTCGAAACTATGTTTTGAGGTTTAGGAACTGACCAAGTCAGTAACATATACACACTAAGGACAAGCTGACGTGGTTTGAAGAGTATAAAAATCTGTTTCGTAAGCATCTAATAATAGGGTGTTTTGATAGTGTAATCATTTGGATAAGCATTATAGTATAGTGATATGAAATCAACTAAACTAAATAAGAAATATAGATTATCAAAACTCTTTTAAAAGATTGCATTAAATCTAAATAACATAGATGTCTTCAGCGTGTGCTGTCTCATCTTATGCGAAAATCTTATAAGGAGAGTATAGAAAATCTCGATTGTAATCAACTAACTGATTGGAGAAATGTATAAATATGAGAAGTTAGCCCCCATGTCACTACCATAATGAGATTGCTCGAATTCCTTGCTTTTTATACTCAATGAAAATTAAAGAGCAAACTAGGAAACTAGTCGCAGGTTGCTCAAAACACTGTTTTGAGGTTGTGGATAAGACTGACGAAGTCAGTTACCTATACCTACGGCAAGGCGACGTTGACGCGGTTTGAAGAGATTTTCGAAGAGTATTAACTCAATATCAAACTGGCTACGATAGGGCTGACAAAGACATAGAGAATACCAGTGACACCGATAGCCAAACCACCCATAGCTCCTGCTACAGATCCGTATCGGAAGGCTGTCCCTGTTCCGACTGCATGGCCTGTTCCTCCAAGGGAAAGACCAACAGCTACTGGATCATCTATTTTCAACCACTTCAAAAGGGTTGGGCCGATTACACTGGTTAAAATCCCAGTCGCCACTACAACCACCAAGGTCACAGTAGTCAGACCTTGCAATTTTTCTGTTATTCCTACTGCCATGGCGGTTGTTACTGACTTGGGAAAAAGAGAAATGGCTAAGAAAAAGTCCATGCCAAAAATCTTAGCCACAAGAGCTGTGAAAGAGGTATTGACAACTACCGCTAATAGACTTCCAAAAAGAATACTCCGAGCATGATGCTTCATCAAGTGAAAACTCTTATAAAGCGGAATACCTAGAGCAACAGTCGATGGGACAATCAAGTTGTTCAGATAAACCCCACCTTGGTAGTAATCTTGGTAAGAAATACCCGTCACTTTCAGAAAGATAATAATGAAAACAGCTGATAAAAGCAAGGGCGTTGTCAATGGATGAGGAAAACGTCTGTAAATCAGCATTCCCACTAGATAAGCTAAGATAGACAGGGCAAGCCCAAACAGGGGATTGGAAACAAATTCACTCATTTGGCATCTCCTTTCTCATAATCTCCCTCAAACCGTCTCTTGATGAACTGAACTACCAAGGCTATGAGGATAATATTGATGACTGCTGCAAAAAAGACAATCAAAACAATAGGCAAGAGATAGGGAGCAATCACATCAAACTTCTCCATGATTCCCACTGCTGGCGGCAAAAAGAGAATGGTCATATTGGCTAGCAAGAAATTCCCCACCATATTGACATGCCTAGTTCTCAGCCACTTGAATTGTAGGGCTAGAAAGAGAATAATCAAACCGATAATACTGCCTGGGATGGGCAAATGAAAGAAACTGGAAATCCCCTCTCCGATTAGAGAAATCACAAAGAGAATCATTAATTGAACATATAATTTCATCCTATACTCCACGAAATAGACTTCTTGCATACCAGTTTACTCTTTTTTCAGAAAATTTCAAGGAAATGCACCAAGAGATAATGAAAATTAAAGAACAAACTAGGAAGTCAGCTGCATGTTGCTCAAAGCAAAGTATTGGGTTTGTAGGTCAAACTGACATAGTTTGAAGCGATTTTCGAAGAATATTACTTTTTTTTGCTTAAGTGAATGACTTGATTATAGTGTTTTAAGTCTTCTTCTGTGTAGTGGTGAATGACTTCAATGACTGTCTGTGGTAGGGAGAAGAGCAAGTCGCTAATTTTTCTGCTATTTTCCGAGTCAAGATTGGCCTTAATCTCATCGGCTAAGATGAGTTGGCTATCATGGTAGAGGGCACGAGCGATTTCTAGGCGTTGTTTCTCGCCACCAGACAGACTGTCATTGCTGAGGGTTCGATTTTTCAAATGATCTAATCCCGTTTTTTTTGAGGATAAGATTTAAAGTCTCTGGATTTTTATCCAGTCCTAGAAGGATATTGTCTTCCAGAGATAGCGTGTCAAAGCAATGGCTATCTTGGAGAATATAGGAACTAATACTTGTGATTTCTTGACGTGACAGGTTCTGACCAGCAAAGCTAATCTGACCACTTGTTGGTGTCTCTTCTCCATGAATGATATTGAGCAGGGTTGTTTTACCAGAGCCACTTTCCCCGATAATGGCAATTTTTTCTCCTTGCTTGATGTGTATGGAAATCGGAGACAAGAGGCTATTCCCCTCTTTTTCAAGGGAGATGGTGTCAAGTTGGATAGGGAAAATATTTTCTATGCTTCTAGGCGAGATGGGATCAGACTGGTTCAAAAGTTTTTGGTATTTGTTGAGAAGAGTTCGATTCGCTTTTCGGGTGTTGGTAAAGTAAGCCAACTCTTGGAATTGATAGCCGATATTATGGGAAACCAGATAGATGGCCACAAAACTAGCCGCATCTAAATAATTATAGTAGGTCATAAAGCCACCGATGACAATAGGTGTGACGGAGCAAAAGGCATCGATGCTATTGATCAAGAGACTGTTTAAAGTTCGTTGCTTTTCATAGTTGATTTCGACATCCAGACTGGTTTGTAATTGCTTTTGATAGTGAGCAAAAAAGTAGTCTTGCCCCTGATAATGGCGAATTTGTTGGCTACCACCAATAAAATTTGTCAAGCTTGCTAAGTAGCTCTGGTTAACAGTGGACCGCTTTTCAGAAAGTGAATCCAAACGCTTGGATCCGATAGCACTGCAGAGTACAGGAAAGGAGTAGAAGAGGATGAAAATCAAGCCCAGGTGAAAATTGGTCCACAGGGCATAGAGAATGGACACAGTTGTGAAGCCAAGAGAAGAAATGATGATGACCGTTGGCTCAATATAGCTTTCTTCTAGTTGCTTGACGTCGTTTTCTAGGTCAGACAAAATATCCTTTTCATCAATCTCATAACTATTTAAAAATCGCTTGAAAATAGCACTCTTGATTCCATATTTGAAGTCAGTAATCAAACGAGCGTAGTAATAGCGTTTCCCAGCCAAGCCTAGTAAGAGGATGAGGTTTCCAAGGATTCCTAGAATCAATACTTTCCAAAGAAGGCCTAGTTCTTGATTGGTAAAACTGGCAACAATATTCTGAACAAGGGCTGGCGTGATAATTGCTTCCAGCCAAGTAATGGCAATAGAAAAGAAGTAAAGTACGAGGTGTTTCTTAGTAACAAATCTTCTCAGCATAAAGAGTTGCCCTCCTTATCGATATACATGTAATCAGTTTTAAAGTTATTATACTCCTTTATCTCAAATACTTCATATAAAAATGTAATTTTTGGGGATATACAATTAAATGAAAATATCGTACTGACACAGATTAAAACAAAAAGCGAACAAAACAGAATTCGTTGTTTCGATTCGCTTTTTGTATTATTATCTAGTTTTTTTGTAGCTCTGATAACATTTAGTCTGGGCATGTACACTAATAGCTGATGGAATAAAATGTGTACATTAGATTATTTCCAAGCGCCACTGGAATCTACATAGTAACCATCTGGTGTGTAGGTATTGTGAAGCATCTTACCTGATGAAGCGAGGTAGTACCAAGATCCACTATCTTTTACCCAGCCTGTTGCCATAGAACCTGAGTTGTTTAGATAATACCAAGATCCACTATCTTTGATCCAACCTGTCGCCATAGAACCTGAGTCTCTTAGGTAATACCAAGAGTGATTATCATATAGCCAGTCACTAGAAATCATAGCTCCTGATGATTTAAAGGCATACCAGTTGCCACCCTGATAGAGCCAAGTTTGATTGAACATGACCCCTTTATCATTCATAAAGTACCAAGTTCCCTTGTCCTTAACCCAATCGTTCTGCACTAGTTGACCTTGTTTTTGATAGTACCACTTTTCACCTTGATTATTTTTTAGATTTAGCCAGCTTTCTGATTTTATAATTGGATAAAGTTCTCTGAAGACTCCTCCATCATCATATTTATGACTGATAGTCCCTGGTTTTACAAGTTTAATATTACCATACTCCTCTGCCCAAGCATAGACTTTTTGACCATTGAGAGTCTCTGGTAAGGTAGCAGTGTAGGTCTTGGTTTGATAGTCCCATTTAGTATCAAGGTAGGTGTATTGATCATTTGATTCTTTAATCTGGTAGTAGCCACTCTTTCCACCATTATATACGTCATCTACCACTTTAGTGGACCAGGTTTTTACTTCATTTCCGCTCTTGGCTTCTACCTTGATATCTCCTCTATAGCCATAAGGTACATAGAAATTCAGGTACCGTCCCTCTGTACCGACCATAGACTTGTCCTTTTCTTGACCTAGGAAATTGACAGTCTGATCTTGACCATTGAGACTGACCGTCCACTCGATTTTCTCAGTTTTTGGTAAATCCAAGACTTTGATATCCACTTCATGGCCATTGTTAAATCGAAGAATTTTGCCATCTTGATACTTAACGCCACCCTTAATAACCCACTCTTCTTCAAGATCGAAGGCCTTTCCCGAATGAGGGAAAGCAAGTAAAGCTAAACCTGCTAGAGACAAACTAAATAATGTGATTTTTTTTGATACTTTCATTTTCTTAACTCCTTATTTTTGGAATAAAACAAATTGACTGTTTTTTGGATAAACTTCAATATGTTGTTTATGATTTTGTTTTAAGACTTGTTCACGTGAGTAAGAATACAATTCGTTTAACGTGATTCTATTGTTATAATTTTGATCAGCAATTAAAGAACCTTGAGATTGCTGTACAGGGTTCCATCCTGAACCTAAAGACCAATATTTAGTTGCCAAACTTAAAGCTCCGCCGCTAGAGTATTCTGACGAACTTGATGAGCAGAGTACTAAAAATTTAGAGTCAATCATCTCACCTGCTTTTTCGCCACCATTCATATTAGAAAAACCTGATACAAATTCATCTAAATCAAAATATTTCGTAGAGGCTTCTTCATTGGCTTCACCTGTATTATCTTTAGAAATAATTGTCCCAGCGTGACAACAATCCAGCATAACCACAAACTTACCCTTATATTGTTTCAGTATAGATGCCAATTCCCAACCTGAAAATGTTAGACCATCGCTACCAAGATAGATTCTTCCGTCTCTTCCTCCATGACAAGTAAGGTAAAGATAGTTCACATCGCTTTCGCTAGAAGATTTGAAAAGTTCTTCCATTTTTGCAATAATCTCGGACTTGGTTTTATCTGGGAAACGAACAACTTCGCTAAAGTTTTGGTTACTAAATACCTTTTCCATAGCATTAACGTCTTCGATAGGTACTGCTCTCGTTGATGTTTCACCAAGAACTAAAGCACGGCGATTAATCGTTTGTCTTGCCCCACTACTAGCAAAGAAATAAGTATCATCTCCAATATTGTGCCAACCTGTCTGCATAGCACCGCTGTCAGCTAAATAATATTGTTTTCCTTCGATAGTCTGTAGGCCAGTTTGCATGACACCGCTAGTATTTAAATAGTACCAACTACCAGAAATCAAACCCCAGCCTGTTTTCATAGCACCACTATCATCTAGATAATACCAATTTCCATACTCATTGAACCAACCTGTTTTCATCCAACCTTCACTATCAAAATAGTACCAGGTTTCATTGATCTTTTCCCACCCGTTTTTAGTGTAAGAACCGTCAGAATGTTTATACCACCAACGACCATTCGATTGAATCCAACTGCCATTAGAGTGACTATAAGACTTGGGAGAAATAGATTCTTGTGCAGAAACTGGACTATTTACTGATAGTGATGTCACTAGGCTCAGTAAAGCAACTGATGACAATAAAATTTTTTTCATAATCATATTGTCCTTTCTGTTTTATTTTTGTATAATCATAATCATATCACAAATAAAAAAACAGGTTTTATTTTTTGCAGAAATGGAAGAGGAATACTATGGAAAATTTTGGAACAGTTTTAAAGTGCTTGCCTTTTGTAGTATAATTGTCTTGCATCTCTGTGCCTTTCTTATGTTTTTGACTGAATAAAAGTCTAATAAGTAGGAGAGGTTCTTTTCCATAATTTCTCGAATAGAATACAAAAAGCGAACAAAACAGAATTCATTGTTTCGATTCGCTTTTTGTATTATTATCTAGATTTTTTGTAGCTCTGATAACATTTAGTTTGAGCATGTACACTAATAGTTGATGGAAAAAAATGTGTACTTTAGATTATTTCCAAGCGCCACTGGCATCTACATAGTAGCCATCTGGTGTGTAGGTATTGTGAAGCATCTTACCTGATGAAGCAAGGTAATACCAAGAGCCGCTATCTTTCACCCAGCCTGTTGCCATAGAACCTGAGTTGTTTAGATAATACCAAGATCCACTATCTTTGATCCAACCTGTCGCCATAGAACCTGAGTCTTTTAGGTAATACCAAGAGTGATTATCATATAGCCAATCACTAGCAATCATAGCTCCTGATGATTTAAAGGCATACCAGTTGCCACCTTGATAGAGCCAAGTTTGATTGAACATGACCCCTTTATCATTCATAAAGTACCAAGTTCCCTTGTCCTTAACCCAAGCATTTTGAACTAATTGTCCTTGTTTTTGATAGTACCAGGTTTCACCGTCACTATTTTTTAGATTTAGCCAGCTTTCTGCTTTTACAATCGGATAAAGTTCTCTGAAGACTCCCCCCCCTTTGTAGAAATGACTGATAGTCCCTGGTTTTACAAGTTTAATATTATCATACTCCTCTGCCCAAGCAAAGACTTTTTGACCATTGATAGTCTCTGGTAAGGTAGCAGTGTAGGTCTTAGTTTGATAGTCCCATTTAGTATCAAGGTAGGTGTATTGATCATTTGATTCTTTAATACGATAGTAGCCACTCTTTCCACCATTATATACATCATCTACCACTTTAGTGGACCAGGTTTTTACTTCATTTCCGCTCTTGGCCTCGACCTTGATATCTCCTCTATAGCCATAAGGAACATAGAAATTCAGGTAATGTCCTTCTTCTCCGATATTGGATCTATCCACTTCTTGACTTAGGAAATTGACAGTTTGATCTTGACCATTGAGACTGACCCTCCACTCAATTTTCTCAGTTTTTGGTAAATCCAAGACTTTGATATCTATGCTATGACCATTGTTAAATCGAAGAATTTTGTCATCTTGATATACAACTCCTCCTTTAACACGCCAAACTTCTTTAAGCTCAAAGGCCTTTCCCGAATGAGGGAAAGCTAGTAAAGCTAAACCTGCTAGAGATAAACTAAATAATGTGATTTTTTTTGATACTTTCATTTTCTTAACCCCTTATTTTTGGAATAAAACAAATTGGCTGTTTTTAGGATAAACTGATACATGTTGCTCTTCGCGAATTTTTGATGCATCTTCAAGAACTAGAGGATAAGAGTATTGATACAGTTCCTCTAAAGTGATTTTTCCGTTAGCGTTGGTGTCTGCCATAGGCGAAATCATTCTATTTTGAAGCGGATCCCAACCTGTACCCATTGCCCAGTATCTAGTGGCAAGACTACCTACTCCGACTGCACTATACGACTCTTCATCCTTACAAGAGGCACATAGTACGAGGAACTTAGAATTAAGCATTTCACCATTCTTGCTTGCTACATCTCCTGTTGAAAATCCTGCCAAAAATGCTTGTTCATCAAATTTTTCTTCAGACTTGGAGGCAACCTTTTTGTTTGGCTTACCTACATCTATAATTGTTCCTGAATAGCAACAATCCAGCATAACCACAAACTTACCTTTGTATTGTTTCAGTATAGATGCCAATTCCCAACCTGAAAAGGATGTTTTATCGCTACCAATGGCTATCGTCCCATCTTCTCTTCCATGACAAGTAAGGTAAAGATAGTTCACATCGCTTTCGCTAGAAGATTTGAAAAGTTCTTGCATTTTTGCAATAATCTCGGACTTAGTTTTATCTGGGAAACGAACAACTTTACTAAAGTTTTGGTTACTAAAAACCTTTTCCATAGCATTAACGTCTTCGATAGGTACTGCTCTCGTTGATGTTTCACCAAGAACTAAAGCACGGCGATTAATCGTTTGTCTTGCCCCACTACTAGCAAAGAAATAAGTATCATCTCCAATATTGTGCCAACCTGTCTGCATAGCACCGCTATCAGCTAAATAATATTGTTTTCCTTCGATAGTCTGTAGGCCAGTTTGCATGACACCGCTAGTATTTAAATAATACCAGCTACCAGAAACCCAACACCATCCCGTTTTCATAGCACCACTAGTATCTAGATAATACCAATTTCCATATTCATTAAACCAACCTGTTTTCATCCAACCTTCACTATCAAAATAGTACCAGGTTTCACTGATCTTTTCCCACCCGTTTTTAGTGTAAGAACCGTCAGAATGTTTATACCACCAACGACCATTCGATTGAATCCAACTGCCATTAGAGTGACTATAAGCCTTGGGAGAGATAGATTCTTGAGCAGAAACTGGACTATTTACTGGTAGTGTTGTCACTAGGCTCAGTAAAGCAACTGATGACAATAAAATTTTTTTCATAATCATATTGTCCTTTCTGTTTTATTTTTGTATAATCATAATCATATCACAAATAAAAAAAACAGGTTTAATTTTTTGCAGAAATGGAAGAGGAATACTATGGAAAATTTTGGAGCAGTTTTAAAGGATATCCGTATTTCAAAAAATTTTCGTCTTAAAGATTTGGCTTGTGATAAGATTAGTGAGTCAACTATTTCTCGTTTCGAAAATGGGATTACAAAATTATCTATTGATCATTTTTACATGTTGTTAAATCGCCTGGGGATATCATTTTCGGAATTTGAAGAATTAGTTCATTGCTATTATTCCAAAAAAGAATGCTTTTTTGAAGAATTAGAACATGCTGTAAACTCTTCAGATATCATTTTGTTACAAGAACTAATAAAGAAAATAGAGCTAAAACAAAAGCAGGAAAAAACTCTATGCAATTGTCACATAAAGTTGATTGCTGAACAACAGATTAATCGCCTTGCAAACCTTCCTTACAATGCATCTAAATGCAATGAGTTAATAAAGTACTTGCTTTCTGTAGATAATTGGATGGAGTATGAACTGAAAATTTTCTATAATTCGGTGTTTTTTATGAACACTAAAACCATAAGCTTACTATATAGAGCGGTAATCAAGAAAACACGACATTTTTTAAAAACAGATATGGGAACACATAGAGTAATTCCTTTATATTTATTTAATTTAGAATTATTATTAAAAAATAATTTGTTAGATAGCGCTCAATTTTTTATAGATGATTTAGAAAATTTACTGACCAGACAAGGATATTATTTTGAAAAGAATTATTTGCTTTTTTTAAAAGGTATTTATCTCATAAAAACGAATCAAGTAGAGTTAGGTAAAAAAGAATGTTCCAAAGCTATGAGAATATGTAAGGAATATAATGATAGTGTCACAATAGAGAAATTAAACAAGACCTTTAAATCAGATTTAAAAGGATTTGTTTTTAAATAAAGTTAGACGGAAAATGAGATCAAAGAAAAAAGGATAGCCTCTCTGCGATGAGATGTTATCCTTTTTGATTTTAAAATTATTGCAAATTAACCTTGTTTCTCAAAATATAGTAGGTTCCGAGGTAAAAGATAGCTATGAAAATGAGTTCTTCAACAATACTTATACTTGCTCCCATATAGAAATGGTCATTGAGTCCTACAAGTGAATTGACATAGAAATTAGAACTAAGATTGAAGAAAAGTTCAATAAATCCAATGACGATTTGGATACCAATGTAGGCTGCAACAGCGAGTGCTGTACGGTATTCATTGAAAAGCTGTCCAATGGAAATAGCCAAGTAGATGCAGAGGATGCTGGAAATGGTATTTAGTAGGAAGGATATACCTGTAAGAAAGATCTGAGGGAGATGTGTTTCTACAAATGTAATCACATAAGAAAGAGGGATCCATTCTGGAACCGTTATGGTCACAATAATAACAGCACTTAGAACTAGGATAGCAGTGCTAATCATCGACCAGATAAAGGCACCGACTAGTTTGGCTGTGATGATATGGTGTTCAGATACTGGAAGGGTCAAAGTCAGATAGCCTTGTCGGTCATAGACACTGCCTTTAAAGCGTTTAATGATTAAGAAAAGAGTTGAAATCCCAAGTGTAATCATCAAGCCACCAAAGACGAGGGCTAGAAAAAGTAGCATAGTAGGTTGACTTTCTTTGACAGGTAGATTGTTATAGGTCTGTGCTTGTATCCCGATAAGGGTAGAAAGGACTAGCACGGCAGCGTAGAGGGCTAAATACCACTTGTTAACATTTTTAAATTCATAGCGAACTAAATTCCAAAACATAAATAATCTCCTTTGTTTAGGCCTTAAATTCCTGACGGAAGAGTTGATCAATGGATTCACCTGACTCATAGCGAATATCGTCTACATTGCCTTGACGAACGACTTTTCCGTCTTTGAGGAAGACAATTTCATCCAAGATTGGCTCGATATCTGAAATCAAGTGGGTAGAAATCAAAACGGTAGAAGTTGGGGAGTAGTTGTTGATGATGGTATTGAGGATATAATCACGGGCTGCTGGGTCCACCCCACCAATGGGTTCGTCCAGAACATAGAGGCGAGCATCACGGCTCATAACCAAAATCAGTTGTACCTTTTCCTTGTTTCCTTTTGATAGTTTCTTGAGACGACTATTTTCATCAATGCCCAGGTCTGCAAGTAGATGATGGGCGCGTTCAAGATTGAAATCTTTATAGAAGGTCTTGAAGTAGGTTAGGGCTTCTTTGACCTTCATTTGTTCATTGAGATAGGTCGTATCCGGCAAATAAGCTACGATGGCCTTGGTTGCTGGGCTTGGATCCATGTCGTTGATCAGGACACGTCCTTGATCTGGTTGTAAGAGGCCATTGATTAGTTTAATCAATGTTGTTTTTCCTGAGCCGTTTGGACCGAGAAGACCAACGATTTTTCCAGCTGGTATCTCAAGGGAAACATTTTCAAGGGCTGGGGTTGCTCCATAAGATTTGGATACATTTTCAAATGCTAGTAATGACATAGGCTTAAACTCCTTTAATATAATCACTGACTACGCCTGGTAGTTCTTCTTTTTCATAGCCAAAATGGGTCATGGAGGAAACGAAGTGTTCCAATTCTTCTTCCGATAATTGTTTGCGTGATTGGGCGATCAGTTCCTTATCCTCAGTTACAAATCGTCCAGTTGTTCGCTTGCTGTAGACAAATCCTTCTCGTTCAAGGTCTGACAAGGCTCTTTGGATGGTGTTGGGATTGACACCGGCCTCGCTCGCTAGCTCTCTCACGGTTGGAAGTTGTTGATTGGCTTCCAGTGTATGGGAAACAATCTGAAGCTTGATTTTCTCCATAATCTGTAAATAGATGGGTTTTTTGTTGTCAAATGTCCAAGACATCTTGGTCTCCTTTCTTTTATCTCTTTGTCTTAATTAAATAATACAACAAAACAAAAAACTTGTCAAGCAAAAAGAAGAATTGTTTTGGGAATCGTTTAAAAAATGGTATAATGAAAAGAAAACGATAAGGAGGGAAAGGATGCGTTGTCCAAAATGTGGGGCTACCAAGTCAAGTGTTATCGATAGTCGCCAAGCAGAAGAAGGGAACACTATTCGTAGAAGACGTGAGTGCGATGAATGCCAACACCGTTTTACAACCTACGAACGAGTAGAAGAAAGAACCTTGGTGGTTGTTAAAAAAGATGGCACACGGGAACAATTCTCCAGAGATAAAATCTTTAATGGGATTATCCGCTCAGCCCAGAAACGTCCTGTGTCAAGTGATGAAATTAACATGGTAGTCAATCGTATCGAACAGAAACTCCGTGGTCGAAATGAAAATGAAATTCAAAGTGAGGACATTGGTTCACTCGTCATGGAGGAGTTGGCTGAGTTAGATGAGATTACCTATGTACGTTTTGCCAGTGTCTATCGTAGTTTTAAGGATGTCAGTGAGTTAGAGAGTTTGCTCCAACAAATCACCCAGTCCTCTAAAAAGAAAAAGGAAAGATAAATGAAGCCAATTGACCGTTTTTCTTATCTAAAGAATAATCGGGTGTCGCAAGATACCTCATCTCTGGTACAGTGCTACCTCCCGATTATCGGTCAGGAGGCACTGAGCCTTTATCTTTATACGATTAGTTTTTGGGATAATGGTAGAAAAGAATATCTTTTTTCAAGTATCCTCAATCATCTCAACTTTGGGATGGACAGACTGATAAAATCCCTGAAAATCCTATCTGCTTTTAATCTCTTAACCCTCTATCAAAAGGGGGATGTTTATCAGCTAGCCCTCCATGCTCCTCTTTCAAGTCAGGATTTCTTGGAACATCCTGTTTATCGCAGACTTTTGGAGAAGAAGATTGGTGATGCAGCTGTGGAGGATTTGAAAGTTGAGAATGCTGAGGGAGAAGAAATACCTGTCTCACTCAATCAAGTCTTTCCGGACTTGGCAGAACTGGGAAGTCAAGAAGACCTTGGTCTCAAGAAGAAAGTGGCCAACGATTTTGACTTGGAACATTTTCGTCAGCTTATGGCTAGAGATGGGCTTCGCTTTGCGGATGAGCAGTCCGATGTCTTAAACCTCTTTGCCATCGCCGAGGAGAAGAAATGGACTTGGTTTGAGGCCTATCAATTGGCTAAGTCAACAGCTGTTTCCCAGGTTATTTCAACCAAACGCATGCGTGAAAAAATTGCTCAAAAACCTGTTTCCTCTGACTTTAGTCCTAAGGAAGCAACCATTATAAAAGAATCCAAAAGTAAAACTGCCCTGCAGTTCTTGGCAGAAATCAAGCAAACACGCAAGGGAACCATCACCCAAACAGAAAGAGAACTCTTGCAACAGATGGCTGGCTTGGGCTTGCTGGACGAAGTCATCAATGTCATTCTCTTATTGACCTTTAATAAGGTGGATTCAGCAAACATCAATGAGAAATATGCCATGAAGGTAGCTAATGACTATGCCTATCAAAAGATTCATTCGGCAGAAGAGGCAGTTTTGCGAATCCGTGAGCGAGGGCAGAAGAGTCAGGCTCAAAAAAGCAGTAAACCCAGTCCTACCCAGTCCAATGTACCCAAGTGGAGTAATCCAGATTACAAGAATGAAACCAGCGAGGAAACTCGTCTGGAACTAGAACGTAAGAAACAAGAACTATTAGCTCGATTAGAAAAAGGAGGAGATTAGATGGAAAGTGTCGGAGACGTACTCAAACATCAACCCAGCCGTTTTCATTATCAAGATTTGGTCCAGAAAATCATGAAGGACCCTGATATTACGGCCTTTATCCAGCAAGAATCCTTGACTCCAGAGGAATTAAATCGCAGTATCTCCAAGTTTAATCAATATATCACCGAGCGCGACAAGTTTCTCCGTGGTGATACGGATTATATTGCCAAAGGCTACAAGCCGATTTTGGTTATGAATCATGGTTATGCGGATGTTTCTTACGAAGAAACTCCTGAACTAATTGCGGCTGAAAAAGAAGCGGCTATTAAGAACCGTCTCAAGTTAATCAATCTGCCAGCCAGTCTCAAGAAAGCTAGTTTGGCTCAAGTAGATTTGGATGATTTGGGACGCTTGCCAGTTTTTGAAAAGCTATTAGCCTTCGTGGAGCAATATCCAACTATTCGAAAAGGTCTTTATTTATATGGAGACTTTGGTGTGGGTAAAAGTTTCATGGTGGCTGCCTTAGCCCATGATTTGTCAGAAAAACGTGGTGTTTCCTCCACTCTCCTCCACTATCCAAGCTTTGTCATCGATGTCAAAAATGCTATCGGTGATGGCAATGTTAAGACCTTGGTGGATGAGCTTAAGCTTTCTGAAGTCCTGATTTTAGATGACATTGGTGCCGAGCAGTCAACAGCTTGGGTGCGTGACGAAATCCTGCAGGTCATTCTCCAATATCGGATGCAGGAAGATTTACCGACCTTTTTCACATCTAACTTCAACTTTGAAGATTTGGAGTTGCATTTCGCTAAAGGGAAGCATGGAAATGACGAAACCTGGGAGGCCAGACGCGTCATGGAACGCATCCGTTATTTGGCTGAGGAGACTCGTTTAGAAGGAGTAAACCGTCGATGACAGAAACGATTAAACTGATGAAAGCTCATAAGTCTGTTCGAAGATTTAAGGAGCAAGCCCTTCCTCAGGAAGACTTGACTGAAATCCTGACAGCAGCCCAAATGGCCTCGTCTTGGAAGAATTTCCAGTCCTACTCTGTGATTGTGGTACGAAGTCAAGAAAAGAAGGATGCCTTGTATGAATTGGTGCCTCAAGAAGCCATTCGCCAGTCAGCTGTTTTCCTTCTCTTTGTTGGAGATTTGAACCGAGCAGAAAAGGGAGCCCAGCTTCATACCGATACATTCCAACCTCAAGGTGTGGAAGGTCTCTTGATTAGTTCGGTCGATGCGGCTCTTGCTGGTCAAAATGCCCTGCTGGCAGCTGAAAGTTTGGGCTATGGGGGAGTTATCATTGGCTTGGTCCGTTACAAGTCAGAAGAAGTGGCAGAGCTCTTTAACCTGCCTGACTACACCTATCCTGTCTTTGGGATGGCGCTAGGTGTGCCAAATCAACATCATGATGTGAAACCAAGACTGCCACTGGAGAATGTTGTCTTTGAGGAAGAATACCAAGAACAGTCAACTGAGGCAATCCAAGCTTATGACCGTGTACAGGCTGACTATGCTGGGGCGCGTGCGACCACAAGCTGGAGTCAGCGCCTAGCAGAACAGTTTGGTCAAGCAGAACCAAGCTCAACTAGAAAAAATCTTGAACAGAAGAAGTTATTGTAGAAAGTGAGAAATTATGGCCCTACCAACTATTGCCATTGTAGGACGTCCCAATGTTGGGAAATCAACCCTATTTAATCGGATCGCTGGTGAGCGAATCTCCATTGTAGAAGATGTCGAAGGAGTGACACGTGACCGTATCTATGCAACGGGTGAGTGGCTCAATCGTTCCTTTAGCATGATTGATACAGGAGGAATCGATGATGTCGATGCTCCTTTCATGGAACAAATCAAGCACCAGGCAGAAATTGCCATGGAAGAAGCAGATGTTATCGTCTTTGTCGTGTCTGGTAAGGAAGGAATTACCGATGCAGACGAATACGTAGCCCGTAAGCTTTATAAGACCCATAAACCAGTTATCCTTGCAGTTAACAAGGTGGACAACCCTGAGATGCGAAATGATATCTATGATTTCTATGCCCTCGGTTTGGGTGAACCCTTACCTATCTCATCTGTCCATGGTATCGGTACAGGGGATGTGCTAGATGCCATCGTAGAAAATCTTCCAAATGAATATGAGGAAGAAAATCCAGATGTGATTAAGTTTAGCTTGATTGGTCGTCCAAACGTTGGAAAATCAAGCTTGATCAACGCTATCTTGGGCGAAGACCGTGTCATTGCCAGTCCTGTTGCTGGAACAACTCGTGACGCCATTGATACCCACTTTACAGATACAGATGGTCAAGAGTTTACCATGATTGATACGGCTGGTATGCGTAAGTCTGGTAAGGTTTATGAAAATACCGAGAAATATTCTGTCATGCGTGCCATGCGTGCTATTGACCGCTCAGATGTGGTCTTGATGGTCATCAATGCGGAAGAAGGCATCCGTGAATACGATAAGCGTATTGCAGGATTTGCCCATGAAGCTGGTAAAGGGATGATTATCGTGGTCAACAAGTGGGATACGCTTGAAAAAGACAACCACACTATGAAAAACTGGGAAGAAGATATCCGTGAGCAGTTCCAATACCTGCCTTACGCACCGATTATCTTTGTATCAGCCTTGACCAAGCAACGTCTCCACAAACTGCCTGAGATGATTAAGCAAATCAGTGAAAGTCAAAACACACGTATTCCATCAGCTGTCTTGAACGATGTGATTATGGATGCCATTGCCATCAACCCAACACCGACAGACAAAGGGAAACGACTTAAGATTTTCTATGCGACCCAAGTGGCAACCAAACCACCAACCTTTGTTATCTTTGTCAACGAAGAAGAGCTTATGCACTTTTCTTACCTGCGTTTCTTGGAAAATCAAATCCGCAAGGCCTTTGTCTTTGAGGGGACTCCAATCCATCTTATCGCAAGAAAACGTAAATAAAAAAGTAGAATCTGGAATGACATTTCCAGATTTTTTTGATATAATAAAATAATAGAAAACGCTATCAAAAAGGAGGTGTCGATGAAACATTTGTTTAAATTTATAATCTTATTTCCCTGGTTTTACTTTTTCAGCTGGATTGAAAAGGATAATAGAGAAAGTAAATTTTTCCCAATTTTTTACTATTTTTACTGGTTTTACATCCCCCTCTATGCTCTTTTTAGCCTTGCTTGGACAGTTGTTTCAGTTCTGTTTTTCAATATCGTCTTGAGAAATTTGACAGATATCAAGTTATGGGGCATTTGGTTTCTTTTTATTCTGCTAGCTATTGGTCTGAATGGGTTAACTTATTCCTGTTTCAAAAAAATGCTTCGCTTGAGACGGGAACTAGGGAAATCTAAAGGTGGAAGGCATTGATTTATACTCTTCGAAAATCAAATTCAAACCACGTCAACGTCGCCTTGCCGTACTCAAGTACAGCCTGCGGCTAGTTTCCTAGTTTGCTCTTTGATTTTCATTGAGTATTATATTACTTTCTATTTGTAGGAGGTGGCTTATGAAGATTCCTCTCTTAACTTTGGCAAGGCATAAATTTGTTTATGTCTTGCTTACTTTGCTTTTTCTTGCTTTGGTTTATCGTGATGTTTTGATGACTTATTTCTTTTTTGATATTCATGCGCCCGATCTAGCTAAATTCGATGGACAAGCAATTAAAAATGACTTATTAAAATCAGCATTAGATTTTCGTATTCTCCAGTTCAATCTAGGTTTTTATCAATCATTTATTATTCCAATCATCATTGTTTTGCTAGGTTTTCAATATATTGAGCTGAAAAATAAAGTTTTACGATTGAGTATTGGAAGAGAAGTGAGTTATCAAGGGTTAAAAAGAAAGTTGACTTTTCAACTTGCAAGTATCCCTTGTGTGATATATTTAGTGACTGTGCTGATAATTGCAATTTTAACTTATTTCTTTGGGACTTTTTCTCCTCTTGAATGGAATTCTCTATTTTCTGATGGGAGTAGTTTACAAAGGCTCCTAGATGGAGAGATAACAAGCTATTTGTTCTTTACTTGTGTCCTACTAATCGGTATTTTCATCAATGCAGTCTATTTTTTTAAAATAGTTGATTATTTAGGGAATGTGACTCGTTCGGCAATTGCCTATTTGATGTTTCTTTGGCTTGGTTCTATGATGCTCTATAGTATCTTGCCATACTATATGGTTCCTATGACGAGTTTGATGCAAGCTAGCTATGGGGATGTAAGTTTGATGAGACTCTTTACTCCTTATATCCTTTATATTGTCCCCTATATGGTACTTAAAAAATATGAAGATAATGTTTAAGAACTTTAACAATATTTGGCTAAAGAGAAAGATCGTTTTACTACTTCGTATAGTTCTGATGATGATTTTGATTAACTATCTATTGTCAATAGCGGTTCAAAAGCAGGATGTTTTTCTCTTTTTCAAGAGGGAATTGATTTCAATCTTTTCCTATAATGACTATTCTGAAGCGAATTTAGAAATCCCCAAACTCTTGTTAAATCTTTCGCTTTTCATGGTAGGATGGCTCTCTGTCATTTTACTTGAAACTGATTTGGCAGACCATTACCATCACTTGATCCGCTATCAATCAACCTCCTTTTTCGATTATACAAGGAAACGATTGGTTGTCATCTCTAAATTTTTTATTCAAGATTTATTTGTCTGGTTCCTTGGTTTACTTCCGCTAGGAATTCATTTCAAAACAGTCGCACTTTTCTTTTTACTTGCTCAGTTAATGATCTTGTACTTACTACTGTCTTATCTGATAGCACTTATTAGTGCGGGCGCTGGTTTTTCCTTTTTTCTCTATTTTTTAGCATTTGTGGGACAAGAATGGATGATGGATCATATTGTAACAGTTTATTTACTACTCCAAAGTTTATTAGTTATCTTGATTGTTAGTCGCTTGGAAGAGAAATTTAAGAAAGGATAAACGATGAGACTTGAAATTATAAATGGACAGAAAATTTATGGGAAAAGACCTATTTTAAATGAGTTAAATCTGGTCTTTCAATCAGGAAATATTTATGGTCTTAAAGGTGATAATGGATCTGGTAAGACAGTTCTTTTAAAGATACTTGCTGGTTATATTAAGCTTGATAAAGGAAAAGTTCTTCAAGATGGGGAAGTCTACGGGATAAAAAATCATTATATTCAGGATGCAGGGGTTTTAATTGAAAAAGTCGAGTTTTTATCTCATTTATCCCTGAGAGAAAATTTGGAACTGTTAAGATATTTTTCATCTAAAGTTACGGAAAAAAGAATTGCCTATTGGATTCAATACTATGATTTACAGGAATTTGAAGACGTTGAATACCGTCATTTATCCTTAGGAACAAAGCAAAAAATGGCTTTGATTCAAGCCTTTATTGCCGAACCATCTATACTCTTTCTCGATGAACCTATGAATGCTTTAGATGAGAAGAGTGTGAGGTTAACCAAGCAGGTCATTTTATCTTACCTGAAAAAAGAAAATGGTCTGGTTATCCTGACGTCGCACATATCAGAAGATATTTCAGACCTTTGTACAGATGTATTAGTTGTCGAAAATGGACACATACAATATTTAAAGGATATACAAGCTTAGGAGGTGGCTTATGGCACATCTAAAATCATTTATTACACGCTATTCTAAGGTCTATATTGGTTTAGTTCTGTTGATCTGGATTGCTTTCTTCTTTGTTCCTTGGGATAAACCAGTTCTGGGAATATCTATCAATCTCTTAATCATGCAGAAAGTTTTACTAGTTTTTGGTATTCTGTCTATTTTGATGGCCTTGCTGTCCAAGAAAGTCAGTCTCTTTGTTTTTGGATTGATCTGCTGTTTTTCTCTTTGGATAAATCTATTTATCCTATTTGCCATTTTGCCGATTTTTGGCAATTAAACCAACATAAAAGTCAGAGAGGTTAGCTTGGGAACTAGCCTCTTTTTCCTTTTCAAAATGGGGATTCTTCCTTGAAAATAATCAGTAATTGTGCTAAAATTAAAAGAACATTCTAAAATATTCGGAATTTAAAGTAAGGAAAAACATGGCTAATATTTTAAAAACAATTATCGAAAATGATAAAGGAGAAATCCGTCGTCTGGAAAAGATGGCTGACAAGGTTTTCAAATACGAAGACCAAATGGCTGCTTTGACAGATGACCAACTAAAAGCAAAAACAGTTGAATTTAAAGAACGTTATCAAAATGGAGAATCGCTGGATTCATTGCTTTATGAAGCATTTGCGGTTGTCCGTGAGGGTGCCAAACGTGTCCTAGGTCTCTTCCCATATAAGGTTCAGGTCATGGGGGGAATCGTTCTTCACCATGGTGACGTGCCAGAAATGCGTACAGGGGAAGGGAAAACCTTGACTGCGACTATGCCCGTATACCTCAATGCCCTTTCAGGTAAAGGGGTTCACGTAGTTACGGTCAATGAATACTTGTCAGAACGTGATGCGACTGAGATGGGTGAATTGTACTCATGGCTTGGTTTGTCAGTAGGGATTAACTTGGCTGCCAAATCTCCAATGGAGAAAAAAGAAGCCTATGAGTGTGATATTACTTACTCAACCAACTCAGAAATCGGATTTGACTACCTTCGTGACAACATGGTCGTTCGCGCTGAAAACATGGTACAACGTCCGCTCAACTATGCCTTGGTCGATGAGGTTGACTCTATCTTGATTGACGAGGCTCGTACACCATTGATTGTATCAGGTGCTAATGCGGTTGAAACCAGTCAGCTCTACCATATGGCAGACCACTATGTAAAATCTTTGGACAAAGACGACTACATCATCGATGTGCAGTCTAAGACTATTGGTTTGTCTGATTCAGGGATTGACAAGGCTGAAAGCTACTTCAAGCTTGAAAACCTCTATGACATCGAAAACGTAGCTCTGACTCACTTTATCGATAATGCCCTTCGTGCTAACTACATCATGCTTCTCGATATTGACTATGTGGTGAGCGAAGAGCAAGAAATCTTGATTGTCGACCAATTTACAGGTCGTACCATGGAAGGTCGTCGTTATTCTGATGGATTGCACCAAGCTATTGAAGCTAAAGAAGGTGTGCCAATCCAGGATGAAACCAAGACATCTGCCTCAATCACTTACCAAAACCTTTTCCGTATGTACAAGAAATTGTCAGGTATGACGGGTACAGGTAAGACTGAGGAAGAAGAATTCCGTGAAATCTACAACATTCGTGTGATTCCAATCCCAACAAACCGCCCTGTTCAACGTATTGACCACTCAGACCTTCTTTATGCAAGTATCGAGGCTAAGTTTAAGGCGGTTGTCGAAGACGTTAAGGCTCGTTACCAAAAAGGTCAGCCTGTCTTGGTTGGTACAGTAGCGGTTGAAACTAGTGACTACATTTCTAAGAAATTAGTCGCAGCTGGCGTTCCTCACGAAGTCTTGAATGCCAAAAACCACTATAGAGAAGCCCAAATCATCATGAATGCTGGTCAACGTGGTGCTGTTACTATCGCAACCAACATGGCCGGTCGTGGTACCGACATCAAGCTTGGTGAAGGGGTTCGCGAATTAGGTGGACTTTGTGTGATTGGTACAGAACGTCATGAAAGTCGTCGTATCGATAACCAGCTTCGTGGACGTTCAGGTCGTCAAGGAGACCCAGGTGAGTCACAATTCTACCTCTCTCTTGAAGATGACTTGATGAAACGTTTTGGTTCTGAACGCTTGAAGGGAATCTTTGAACGCTTGAATATGTCTGAAGAGGCGATTGAGTCTCGTATGTTGACGCGTCAGGTTGAAGCAGCTCAGAAACGTGTCGAAGGAAATAACTACGATACCCGTAAACAAGTCCTTCAATACGATGATGTCATGCGTGAACAACGTGAGATTATCTATGCTCAACGTTACGATGTCATCACTGCAGACCGTGACTTGGCACCTGAAATTCAGTCTATGATTAAACGCACGATTGGTCGTGTCGTTGATGGTCATGCACGTGCAAAACAAGATGAAAAACTAGAGGCAATTTTGAACTTTGCTAAGTACAACTTGCTTCCTGAAGATTCTATTACGATGGAAGACTTGTCAGGCTTGTCTGATAAGGCCATCAAGGAAGAGCTCTTCCAACGTGCCTTGCAAGTTTACGATAGTCAGGTTTCAAAACTACGCGATGAAGAAGCAGTTAAAGAATTCCAAAAAGTCTTGATTCTACGAGTGGTAGATAACAAGTGGACAGATCATATCGATGCCCTCGATCAATTGCGTAACGCTGTTGGACTTCGTGGCTATGCTCAGAATAACCCTGTTGTTGAGTATCAGGCAGAAGGTTTCCGTATGTTTAATGACATGATTGGTTCGATTGAGTTTGATGTGACACGCTTGATGATGAAAGCACAAATTCATGAACAAGAAAGACCACAGGCAGAACGCCATATCAGTACAACAGCGACTCGCAATATCGCTGCTCACCAAGCAAGTATGCCAGAAGATTTGGATTTGAGCCAGATTGGACGCAATGAACTTTGCCCATGTGGTTCTGGGAAGAAGTTTAAAAACTGTCACGGTAAAAGACAATAAAATGAGATAGTTTAGAGGCGGATACCTTGTGAAAAGTAAATTTTTACTTGGTATCCGTTTGCTTTATAAGGAGATGAGTTATGGTATTTACAGCAAAAAGTCCTAAAATCAATATTGAAGAAGTTCGTGCCTTGTCAAAATTAGAAGGCCAAGCTTTGGAGAGAAAATCACAGCGCGATCAAGAGCTAGAAGCTATCATACGTGGAGAAGACCAGAGAATTCTCTTGGTAATCGGACCATGCTCATCTGACAATGAAGAAGCTGTCCTTGAGTACGCTAAGCGTTTGGCAGCTTTGCAAGAAGAAGTAGCAGACCGTATCTTTATGGTTATGCGTGTTTATACTGCCAAACCCCGTACCAACGGAGATGGATACAAGGGCTTGATTCACCAGCCTAACGCGACAGAAGCACCAAGCCTCATCAACGGAATCAAAGCTGTGCGCCATCTTCACTATCGTGTCATCACAGAAACAGGCATGACAACAGCTGATGAAATGCTTTATCCTGAAAATCTTCCGCTTGTAGATGATTTGATTTCTTATATGGCGGTTGGTGCCCGTTCGGTTGAAGACCAGCAACACCGCTTTGTGGCAAGTGGGGCAGGATTTTCTACTGGTTTTAAAAATCCAACCTCTGGAAATCTCAATGTCATGTTTAATGGGATTTATGCTGCTCAAAACAAACAAAGTTTCCTTTTCTTAGGAAAAGAAGTAGAAACAACTGGGAACCCGCTTTCACACGCTATTCTTCGTGGTGCTCTTAATGAGTATGGAAAAAATATTCCCAACTACTATTATGACAATTTAATTGATACCATTGCCCAGTATGAGAAAATGGGCTTGGAAAATCCTTTTATCATCATTGATACCAATCATGACAATTCTGGTAAGCAGTATATTGAACAGATCCGAATTGTCCGCCAGACCTTGATTAACCGTGCTTGGAATGAAAAAATTAAGCAGTTCGTTCGTGGTTTTATGATTGAGTCTTATCTGGAAGATGGTCGACAAAATGAGCCAGAAGTATTTGGCAAGTCTATCACAGACCCTTGCCTGGGTTGGGATAACACAGAAGCTCTTGTCAGAGAAATTTACAAAACGTTAGGAGAATAAGATGGCATTTATTGAAAAAGGTCAAGAAATCGATATGGAAGTCATCAAGGCTGAAACCCAATTGTCTGCGGAAGCCTTGAGACTCAAGGAAAGCCGTGACAGGGAATTGGCAGATATTATTTCAGGGGAAGATGACCGTATTCTCTTGGTGATTGGTCCTTGCTCTTCTGATAATGAAGAGGCGGTCTTGGAATATGCTCGCCGTTTATCCGCCTTGCAAAAGAAGGTAGCGGACAAGATTTTCATGGTCATGCGCGTGTATACTGCTAAGCCTCGTACTAACGGAGACGGCTATAAAGGATTGGTTCACCAGCCAGATACTTCTAAGGCTCCAAGCCTGATTAACGGCTTGCAGGCTGTGCGCCAGTTGCACTACCGCGTGATTACAGAGACTGGTTTGACAACGGCAGATGAGATGCTTTATCCGTCAAATCTAATCTTGGTGGATGACTTGGTCAGCTATCATGCTGTTGGTGCTCGTTCTGTGGAAGACCAAGAGCACCGCTTTGTGGCTTCTGGGATTGATGCACCAGTAGGGATGAAAAATCCAACCTCAGGAAATTTGGGTGTTATGTTTAACGCCATCTATGCTGCTCAAAACAAGCAAACCTTCCTTTATCATGGGCAGGAAGTTGAGACTTCAGGTAATCCTTTGTCCCATGTCATCCTCCGTGGAGCAGTTAACGAGTATGGCAATTATATGCCGAATTACTACTATGAAAACCTACTCCAAGCCATTGAACGCTATGAAACAATGGGACTTGAAAATCCCTTTATCCTCATCGATACCAACCATGATAACTCCGGCAAGCAGTATATGGAGCAGATTCGAATTGTTCGCCAGACCTTGCAAAATCGTGATTGGAATGAGAAAATCAAAAAGATAGTTCGAGGCTTTATGATTGAATCTTACCTAGCAGATGGTCGTCAAAATCAACCAGAGGTTTTTGGTTGCTCTATTACCGATCCTTGCCTAGGTTGGGAAAATACAGAGGCCTTGGTAGAAGAAATCTATGCTACCTTGACAAAATAAGTGAAAAGGATGGAGTTGGGGGAATCTCAACTCCTTTTGATGAGAATGATAGTTGGACACGGAATTGACATAGAAGAATTGGCTTCGATAGAAAGCGCAGTTACACGACATGAAGACTTTGCTAAGCGCGTGCTGACCGCTAAGGAAATGGAGCGCTTCACCAGTCTCAAAGGACGCAGGCAAATAGAATATTTAGCTGGTCGCTGGTCGGCTAAGGAAGCCTTTTCCAAGGCCATGGGAACGGGTATTGGCAAGCTCAGTTTTCAGGATTTGGAAGTCTTGAACAATGAACGCGGGGCGCCTTATTTTAGTCAGGCACCGTTTTCAGGAAAGATTTGGCTGTCTATCAGCCATACCGATCAGTTTGTGACAGCCAGTGTCATTTTGGAGGAAAATCATGAAAGCTAGTCCACATAGACCAACCAAGGCTCTGATTCATCTGGGAGCTATTCGACACAATATTCAGCAAATGGGGGCTCATATCCCTAATGGGACACTCAAGTGGGCAGTGGTCAAGGCCAATGCTTACGGGCATGGAGCTGTTGCCGTTTCCAAGGCAATTCAAGATGATGTTGATGGCTTTTGCGTTTCCAATATCGATGAAGCCATTGAACTCAGACAGGCTGGACTCAGCAAGCCAATCCTCATTTTAGGAGTTTCTGACATCGAAGCTGTTTCTCTTGCTAAAGAATATGACATCACCTTGACGGTTGCTGGACTGGAGTGGATTCAAGCACTCTTAGATAAGGAAGCGGACCTAACTGGATTAACAGTCCACCTCAAGATTGATTCAGGAATGGGAAGGATTGGTTTTCGAGAGGCTAGTGAAGCTGATCAGGCTCAAGACTTGCTCCAACAACACGGTGTTTGTGTTGAAGGAATCTTTACCCACTTTGCTACTGCAGACGAAAAATCAGATGACTACTTTAATGTCCAGTTAGAACGGTTTAAAACTATTTTAGCTAGTATGAAAGGTCTTCCAGACTTAGTTCATGCTAGCAATTCTGCAACGACTCTTTGGCATGCAGAGACTATTTTCAATGCGGTCCGTATGGGAGATGCTATGTATGGTCTCAATCCAAGTGGAGAGGTTTTGGACTTACCCTATGACTTGAGACCAGCCTTGACCTTGGAATCTGCTCTGGTTCATGTCAAGACAGTTCCAGCTGGAGCTTGTATGGGCTACGGAGCTACCTATCAGGCGGATAGCGAGCAAGTCATCGCGACCGTGCCAATCGGCTATGCGGATGGTTGGACACGTGACATGCAGAATTTCTCTGTCTTGGTAGATGGGCAAGCCTGCCCAATCGTCGGCAGGGTTTCGATGGACCAAATCACCATTCGTTTGCCTAAGATTTATCCGCTGGGAACAAAAGTAACCATGATTGGCACAAACGGTGACAAGGAAATCACTGCTACTCAGGCAGCGACCTACCGCGGAACCATTAACTATGAGGTGGTTTGTCTCCTCAGCGACCGCATTCCGAGAGAATATTATTAGAAAAGAAAGGAGTGGAGCATGAATCTACATCAACCCTTGCATGTCTTACCTGGTGTGGGACCAAAGTCAGCAGAAAAATACGCCAAACTAGGAATTGAAAATTTGCAAGATCTCTTGCTCTACTTTCCTTTCCGTTACGAAGATTTTAAGACCAAGCAGGTGCTGGAACTGGAAGACGGGGAAAAGGCAGTTCTTTCTGGTCAAGTCGTGACTCCTGCCAGTGTCCAGTATTATGGTTTCAAACGCAATCGTCTACGCTTTAGTCTCAAGCAGGGAGAAGTTGTTTTTGCGGTGAATTTCTTTAACCAGCCCTATCTAGCTGATAAGATAGAGTTGGGAGCAACCCTTGCTGTATTTGGAAAATGGGACCGTGCCAAGGCTAGTCTGACAGGGATGAAGGTCCTAGCTCAGGTGGAAGATGACCTCCAGCCTGTCTATCGTCTGGCTCAGGGAATCAGTCAGGCAAGTCTGGTCAAGATTATTAAGACAGCATTTGATCAGGGACTGGACCTCTTGATGGAGGAAAATCTTCCCCAGTCTTTGCTGGACAAATACAAACTTATGTCCCGTTGTCAGGCCGTTCGTGCCATGCATTTTCCTAAGGATTTGGCAGAATACAAGCAGGCCCTTCGCCGTATCAAGTTTGAGGAACTCTTTTACTTTCAAATGCAATTGCAGACGCTCAAGTCTGAAAATAGAGTTCAGGGAAGCGGTCTGGTTCTGAATTGGTCTCAGGAAAAAGTTACAGCTGTCAAAGAAAGCTTGCCATTTGCCCTGACCCTAGCTCAAGAAAAAAGTTTGCTGGAAATTTTAACCGATATGAAGTCGGACCACCACATGAATCGTCTCCTACAAGGGGATGTGGGGAGCGGAAAAACGGTGGTCGCTGGCTTGGCCATGTTTGCAGCAGTGACAGCTGGCTACCAGGCTGCTCTCATGGTACCAACAGAAATCCTTGCAGAGCAACATTTTGAGAGTTTACAGAACCTCTTCCCGGACCTAAAACTGGCTCTCTTGACAGGTTCCTTGAAAGCTGCAGAAAAAAGAGAAATCTTGGAGACTATTGCTAAGGGTGAGGCTGATTTGATTATCGGAACTCACGCTCTGATTCAGGATGGAGTAGATTATGCTCGTCTTGGCTTGATCATTATCGATGAGCAGCACCGTTTTGGTGTGGGGCAAAGGCGTGTTCTGAGAGAAAAAGGCGACAACCCAGATGTTCTCATGATGACGGCGACTCCTATTCCACGGACGCTAGCCATCACAGCCTTCGGAGATATGGATGTTTCCATTATTGACCAGATGCCAGCAGGACGGAAGCCTATTGTGACACGCTGGATCAAGCATGAGCAACTACCTCAGGTTTTGACTTGGTTAGAGGGGGAAATCCAAAAAGGCTCTCAAGCCTATGTCATCTCTCCCTTGATTGAAGAATCAGAAGCTCTGGATCTGAAAAATGCTATTGCCTTATCAGAAGAGTTGACGGCTCATTTTGCAGGAAAGGCAGAGGTGGCTCTTCTACATGGTAAGATGAAGAGTGACGAAAAAGACCAGATTATGCAGGAGTTCAAAGAGAGAAAAACAGATATTCTGGTTTCGACGACAGTTATCGAGGTCGGGGTTAATGTTCCAAATGCGACTGTCATGATCATCATGGATGCCGATCGTTTCGGTCTCAGCCAGCTTCACCAGCTTAGAGGTCGTGTGGGTCGGGGAGATAAGCAGTCTTATGCAGTTCTCGTTGCCAATCCCAAGACGGATTCTGGGAAAGACCGCATGCGCATCATGACGGAAACCACTAATGGATTTGTCCTTGCGGAGGAAGATTTGAAAATGCGTGGTTCTGGTGAGATTTTTGGAACCAGACAGTCAGGACTTCCAGAGTTCCAAGTGGCTGATATTATCGAAGATTTTCCGATTTTAGAAGAAGCCAGAAAGGTTGCTAGCTACATTAGTTCTATTGAAGGCTGGCAAGAGGATCCAGAGTGGCGCATGATTGCCCTTCATTTGGAAAAGAAAGAACATCTGGATTAAGCTTTCTCTAAGGAAAACTTAAGCTAGCTTTCAGGTTTGGCCCTTATACTAGAGTCATCAAAAAGAAACGAGGACTCTCATATGACAGTAACGATTAAAGTAAATTACCCAAGCACTTTCCAAAAGAAGGAAGCAAAAAACTAAGATTGAATAAAGGAAGAAGAGCGAAATGCTCTTTTTTCGTTACACAGAAGCTTGGCAAGAGGATCCAGAGTGGCGCATGATTGCTCTTCATCTGGAAAAGAAAGAACATTTAGATTAAGCTTTCTCTAAGGAAAACTTAAGCTAGCTTTCAGGTTTGACCCTTATACTAGAGTCATCAAAAAGAAACGAGGACTCTCACATGACAGTAACGATTAAAGTAAATTACCAAACCACTTTCCAGAAGAAAGAAGCAACAAACTAAGATTGAATAAAGGAAGAAGAGCGTAACTGCTCTTTTTTCGTTAGCCATACTATGTACATAGAAGCTTGGCAAGAGGAGCCAGAGTGGCGCATGATTGCCCTTCATCTGGAAAAGAAAGAACATCTGGCTTAAGCTTTCTCTAAGGAAAACTTAAGCTAGCTTTCAGGTTTGACCCTTATACTAGAGTCATCAAAAAGAAACGAGGACTCTCATATGACAGTAACGATTAAAGTAAATTACCCAAGCACTTTCCAAAAGAAGGAAGCAAAAAACTAAGATTGAATAAAGGAAGAAGAGCGAAATGCTCTTTTTTCGTTACACAGAAGCTTGGCAAGAGGATCCAGAGTGGCGCATGATTGCTCTTCATCTGGAAAAGAAAGAACATTTAGATTAAGCTTTCTCTAAGGAAAACTTAAGCTAGCTTTCAGGTTTGACCCTTATACTAGAGTCATCAAAAAGAAACGAGGACTCTCACATGACAGTAACGATTAAAGTAAATTACCAAACCACTTTCCAGAAGAAAGAAGCAACAAACTAAGATTGAATAAAGGAAGAAGAGCGTAACTGCTCTTTTTTCGTTAGCCATACTATGTACATAGAAGCTTGGCAAGAGGAGCCAGAGTGGCGCATGATTGCCCTTCATCTGGAAAAGAAAGAACATCTGGATTAAGCTTTCTCTAAGGAAAACTTAAGCTAGCTTTCAGGTTTGCCCCTTATACTAGAGTCATCAAAAAGAAACGAGGACTCTCACATGACAGTAACGATTAAAGTAAATTACCAAACTACTTTCCAAAAGAAAGAAGCAACAAACTAAGATTGAATAAAGGAAGAAGAGCGTAACTGCTCTTTTTTCGTTACACAGAAGCTTGGCAAGAGGATCCAGAGTGGCGCATGATTGCTCTTCATCTGGAAAAGAAAGAACATTTAGATTAAGCTTTCTCTAAGGAAAACTTAAGCTAGCTTTCAGGTTTGACCCTTATACTAGAGTCATCAAAAAGAAACGAGGACTCTCACATGACAGTAACGATTAAAGTAAATTACCAAACCACTTTCCAGAAGAAAGAAGCAACAAAATAATATAAATATAAGAAAGGGCGGAAATGCTCTTTTTATTTTTATGAAATAATCGGCTATAAATCAAACTTAGTCAAGTGATAAAAAGATATTAGTCTTCCAGTCTATTTACTCTTTGACGGAAGCTTGATATAATGACCCCATCTGAATAAGGAGGAGTGAAAAGAATGTTAGAAACAAGAACGATTGCTATCCAGGATAGGTATGGAGAACGCTTCCAGCATTGTTGGGGTTGCGGCCCAAAGAATGATTTGGGTTTACATTTAAAAACCTATCCAAGTCTGGATGGGGAGCGTTGTATTAGTCGGATAAAGCTTGAAAATGCTTATACTGGCGGAATTCCATCAAATGTCTTTGGAGGAATGATAGCGACTATTTTTGATTGCCATGGTACGGCGTCAGCAGCTTGGTTTGCCCATCATCAAAAAGGTTTGGAATTGACAGACGAAACAGTTATCGGTCGCTTCATCACAGCTCATTTAGAAGTTGATTATCTTAGCCCAACCCCAATTGACGATGAAATTGTCGTCATTTCTACTCTGGAGGAATTAGGGGAAAGAAAGGCAATTATTTCTATGGAAATGTCAGTGGCGGGTAAAGTCCGTGCAAAATCCAAAATGGTAGCAGTAGCTGTGAAGGATCATATGTAAGACTGAATACTAGAAGTTTAAGATTACCTTCAGATGATAGCTTTGAAGAAAGAAAGGCTAAATTCACTTTCTATTTACCCTTCTTTCTTGCATTGCTTCCCTAGATATGCTACAGTTGTGGTAGCGATTACAAAATAAAAGGAGCATGCTATGAAAAATCCAACTTTGTTAGAAGAAATCAAGACTTATAAAGGACGGGATGAGGTTCCAGAGGACTTTGATGCGTTCTGGGATGAGGAAGTGAAAAAAGTTTCCACGCTTCCAGCCTACCAGTTGGAGGAAAGAGATTTTCACATCCCTCAAGTCAAGTGCTATGAGTTGACATTTGAAGGAACCAATGAAGGTAAGGTCTATGCACGTGTCGTCCTTCCAAAAAGTGAGGATAAAGTTCCAATGATTTTCCATTTCCATGGTTATATGGGACGTGGCTGGGACTGGACCGACATGCTAGCTTTCACCGTAGCTGGTTACGGTGTTGTTTCAATGGATGTGCGGGGCCAGTCAGGTTATTCGCAAGACGGTTTGCGTTCTCCTCTAGGAAATACGGTTAAGGGACATATTATCCGTGGTGCTGTGGAAGGTCGGGATCACCTCTTTTATAAGGATGTTTATCTGGATATTTACCAGTTGGTTGAAATTATTGCTAATCTGCCTGAGGTAGATGAGAAGCGTCTTTCCAGCTATGGTGCCTCTCAAGGTGGTGCTCTAGCTTTGGTTGCAGCAGCGCTCAATCCTAGAATTGAGAAAACTGTTGCCATCTATCCTTTCTTGTCAGACTTCAGACGAGTGCTTGAAATTGGCAATACCAGCGAAGCCTATGACGAACTTTTTAGATATTTCAAGTTCTACGATCCTTTTCATGAAACAGAGGAGGAAATCATGGCGACCCTTGCCTATATCGATGTGAAAAATCTTGCCCATCGTATCAAGGGTGAGGTTAAGATGATTACGGGCTTGGACGACGATGTTTGTTATCCTATTACCCAGTTTGCGATTTATAACCGTCTGACTTGCGATAAGGCCTATCGCATCATGCCCGAGTATGCTCACGAAGCCATGAATGTATTTGTTAACGACCAAGTCTACAATTGGCTCTGTGGAAGTGAGATTTCTTTTAAATATCTAAAATAAGGAGTCGACTCTAAGCACAAAATCTTAAAAAATACAAACACGCATAGTATCAGGTGTTGAACAAGCTTGATACTATGCGTTTTATTGTGGAAATATTTATAGAATTTTTTGTTGCTAGCTTTGTCAAATTGCTTAAAATAATTTTTTTCAGAAAGCAAAAGCCGATACCTATCGAGTAGGGTAGTTCTTGCTATCGTCAGGCTTGTCTGTAGGTGTTAATACTTTCCAAAAATCTCTTCAAACCAGGCCATCTTCGGCTTGACATATGTATATGTTACTGACTTCGTCAGTTCTATCTGTAACCTCAAAACAGTGTTTTGAGCTGGCTTCGTCAGTTTCATATACAGCCTCAAAACGGTGTTTTGAGCAGGCTACGGCTAGCTTCTTAGTTTGGTCTTTGATTTTCATTGAGTATAAAAACAGATGAATCTCTGTTTTCTTTTTATGGACTATAAATGTTCAGCTGAAACTACTTTCAAGGAGATTATTATATAAAAGAGTTTCTTGAAACTAAAATCTATTATATCACACTGTATTGAAAGCGTTTTAAAAATGAGGTATAATAAATTTGCTAACACTTATAAAAAGTGATAGAATCTTATCTTTATGTATATTTAAAGATAGATTGCTGTAAAAATAGTAGTAGCTATGCGAAATGACAGATAGAGAGAAGGGATTGAAGCTTAGAAAAGGGGAATAATATGATATTTAAGGCATTCAAGACAAAAAAGCAGAGAAAAAGACAAGTTGAACTACTTTTGACAGTTTTTTTCGACAGTTTTCTGATTGATTTATTTCTTCACTTATTTGGGATTGTCCCCTTTAAGTTGGATAAGATTCTGATTGTAAGCTTGATTATATTTCCCATTATTTCTATAAGTATTTATGCCTACGAAAAGCTATTTGAAAAAGTGTTCGATAAGGATTGAGCAGAAAGTATGGTGTAAATAGCATAAGCCGATGTCCAATAATTTGCTTATAAAGAGATATTTTAGTTTAATTGCAGCGGTGTCCTGGTAGATAAACTAGATTGGCAGGAGTCTGATTGGAGAAAGGAGAGGGGAAAATTGACACCGATTTGAGATAGTTTGTTTAGTTCATTTTGTCATTTAAATGAACTGTAGTAAAAGAAGGTTAAAAAAAGACAAACTAAGTGCATTTTCTGGAGTAAATGTCTTATTTCAGAAATCGGGATATAGATATAGAGAGGAACAGTATGAATCGGAATGTTCAAGAACGTAAGTGTCGTTATAGTATTAGGAAACTATCGGTAGGAGCGGTTTCTATGATTGTGGGAGCAGTGGTGTTTGGAACGTCTCCTGTTTTAGCTCAAGAAGGGGCGAGTGAGCAACCTCTGGCAAATGAAACTCAACTTTCGGGGGGGGGAGCTCAACCCTAACTGATACAGAAAAGAGCCAGCCTTCTGAGGAAGGAGAAAATATAACTCTTCCTGCAGAGCATGTAGAGTCTGTTTCAGAGACTGAACTTTCTGGCAATGAGCAAGAACATGAAGATAAGCAAGAAGAAAAAATTCCAAGAGATTACTATGCACGAGATTTAGAAAATGTCGAAACAGTGATAGAAAAAGATGACTTAGAGACGAATGATTCAAATGGAAAAAGAGTAGACTTGTCTGATGAATTAGAGAAAGTAAAGGGACTCCAAAATGCAACTGTTCATGTGGAGTTCAAACCGGCTGCTGATGGTCCTAGTTTTTACAATCTCTTTTCTGCTTCCAGTACAACTAAAGTAAATGAGTACTTTACAATGGCAATCAATAATGGGACAGCTTTGATAGAGGGACGTGGAGCTGATGGTAGTCAATTTTATGGAAGTTATACAGATGCGCCTTTGAAGATTAGACCAGGCAAGTATAATTCGGTTACTTTTACTGTTGAAAGACCAAGAAAGGATAGTCCAAATGGTCAGGTTCGTCTTTATGTGAATGGTGTATTATCTCGTACGAATAAAAAATCAGGGAAATTCCTGGCAGACATGCCGGACGTGGATAAACTCCAGTTAGGTGCAACTAATAGAGCAGGAGAACTGAAGTGGGGCTCAAATCTTTCTATTCGTAATCTGACTGTATACAATCGTGCTCTAACTCCAGAGGAAGTCAAAAAACGTAGCCAGTTATTTGATGTAACAGATATTGAGCCGTCACTTCCTGAAGGGGCAGTCTTGACAGAAAAGCAAGAGTTGTTTATGAGTGGTGTCAATGATAAGCCAAATAGTGAAGGAATTAAGAGTTATCGGATTCCAGCTTTGCTACGTACGGATAAAGGAACATTACTGGCAGGAGCAGATCAGCGTCGTCTCCACCATTCTGACTGGGGAGATATTGCTATGGTCGTTAGGAGAAGTGAGGATGGGGGAACTACTTGGCAGCCAACCTTAACCTTGACCAACCTGCGAGACAATCCAGAAGCAAAAGATCCGCAGGCACCATCTCCACTTAATATCGATATGGTCTTGGTTCAAGATCCTACCACAAAGAGAATTTTTTCAATCTACGATATGTTTCCAGAGGGTCGAGCTGTCTTTGGAATGCCAAACAAACCTCAAAAAGCTTATCAACAAGTTGGAGACAAGCACTATCAATTACTGTATAAACAAGGGGAAAATCAAGCATATACTGTCCGAGAAAACGGAGAAGTATATGATGCAAATAATCAAAAAACAGATTATCGCGTTGTAGTGGATCCAAAAGAAGAAGCCTACAGAGATAAGGGCGACCTCTATAAAGGAGAAGAGCTTCTTGGGAATATCTACTTTGCTCAATCTGCTAAAAATCCATTTCGTGTAGCCTATACGAGCTATTTGTGGCTTTCCTATAGTGATGATGATGGGAAAACATGGTCGAAACCAAGAGATATTACACCATCAATTCGCCAAGATTGGATGAAATTTTTAGGAACAGGTCCAGGTACAGGAATTGTGCTTAGAACAGGAGAGCACAAGGGTCGTATCCTAGTTCCTACTTATACCACCAACGCTATCTCCCATCTAAGCGGATCTCAGTCTTCTCGTTTGATTTATTCAGATGACCATGGAGAAACATGGCAGGCTGGAGCTGCTGTTAATGATGATAGGACAGTAGGCAGAAGGAAAATTCATTCCTCAACTATGAATAATAGTCCTGCCCAAAATACAGAGTCAGTTGCTGTACAGTTAAATAATGGTGATGTGAAACTCTTTATGAGAGGATTAACGGGTGATTTACAGGTTGCCACAAGTAAAGATGGTGGGCAAACTTGGGACAAGGAAATCAAGAGATACAATCAGGTTAAAGATGTTTATGTCCAAATGGCTGCTATTCACACCATGCACGAAGGAAAAGAATACATCATTTTAACCAATTCAGGAGGACCTAAACGGACGAATGGAATGGCTCATTTGGCTCGTGTAGAGGACAACGGAGACTTGACTTGGTTACATCATAGATCAATTCAAAAAGGAGAGTTTGCCTATAATTCGCTTCAAGAATTAGGAAACGGTGAGTATGGTATCTTGTATGAACATACTGAAAAAGGACAAAATGCCTATACCCTATCATTTAGAAAATTTAACTGGGAATTTTTAACAAAAGATCCGGTATATCCAACAAGTGTAACTATCAGGGAAGTTCGTAAATTGGAAACAGAAGAAGAGGATGCAGAACAAGGTATCTTAGCGATACAATTTGATTCTGAGGTACTAGTGAATTCTATTCCGACTTTGACTTTAGCGAATGGACACAAAGCTACCTTCTTGACCCAGGCAGATCAAAAAACTCTACTTTTTACCTTCAATAAAGAAGATGCAGGTCAAGAAATTACAGGTCTACTGGTCGGTAGAATTGACAGTATGCATGATTTACCAGTTACACTAGCTGGTAGTAGAATTCCTGAAGATGCGAAAGAAAATCCTGTCGATACCATGAATACAGTAAGAGAAGATGTATCTGAGGAGATGACAGAAAGGAAGTCAGAGAAGAATCAAGTGTCTATGGAGCCTTCAGGCAGAATGGTAGCAAACTCTCCTCTTACTTATTTTGCTCCTCGTTACCTCCAATCTTATGTAGGAGATGTTACTTTAACTCCTCTTAAAACTGAGACTAAAGTTCCAGTAACGACTGGTTGGAAGCAAGAAAATGGTGCGTGGTATTTTTATACATCTGCTGGTGAAGTGGTGAAAGGCTGGCATCAGGAAGCGGGTAAATGGTACTACTTGAGTTCTACTGGTGCGATGGCAACTGGTTGGGTGAAAGATGGTAACCAATGGTATTATTTGAGTGAGAGTGGAGCAATGTCTACTGGCTGGGTTGAATCCAGTGGTGTGTGGTACTATCTCCATTCTAACGGTTCAATGGCGACTGGTTGGATAAAAGATGGAGACCATTGGTACTATCAGGAATCATCTGGTGCAATGAAGGTAAATCAATGGTTCCAAGTTGGAGACAAATGGTACTATGTCAATGAAAGCGGAAGATTAGCTGTTAATACCATAGTGGATGGTTATAAAGTTAACTCCAATGGGGAGTGGGTCAACTACTAGAACCTTGGATGTTGATGAATAACTGAGACACGTTTTGTCCGTCATAGAGATTAAAAGTTTATTTAGATAGTTTTAGTAGAAATTTCTACTCTAAGAAAAAATCAATTTAGATGAGCTCCTATTGCCGGGTAAATGACTTGCTAGTCGTAAATAAACTGTATATTTCTGACTGGATACTAATAGTCGCAACTTAACAGTTCACTTTAAGTGTTAAAATGCATATAGCTAGTTATTGGTTATATGCGTTTTTGTTCTTGATTATTTTATTTCTTGTCTTGGAATATAGGTAAAATTATAGTAAAATAAAATTTTGTAGATCATGTTGGTAGATATACAAGAAGAGTGTATTGTTGACAGTACAGCACATAGAATCCAACATGTCCTTATACTCAAACAATCAAAGAGCAAATTAGGAAGTTAGCCGTAGCCAGCTCAAAACACTGTTTTGAGGTTGCAGATAGAACTGACGAAGTCAGTATCATATACATACGGCAAGACGAAGATGACATGGTTTGAAGAGTATGGAACAATCATAACTTATTTGAAGATTTTAAAAGATTGTAAGCTATTATATCTGGATAAATAAGTATTAGAAACTAAAGTGAGGAAAAAGATGTTTTTATATTTAAAAGGTTTAGGAAAATTTCGTAAGTCAAAAGCTTATGGTTTGGTTGGTTGCTTGACACTATCCGCAGTGATTGGCTTAGCTACACCAGATTTACCAGTTATTGGTGGTGGGGTCGTTTCTGCTGACGTCATTCAAGGCGGCGATGATATAAAAGATGTGGACGTTCATAGTAAATCTGCGGAAGGTGTTGCTATGACTTATACCACCTATGATAGCGGAACAAGTGGAAAACAAACCGCATCAGGTAGCGGTGTCTTTGTAGCGCCGAATGTGATGGTAACAGTAGCTCATAATTACTATGATAAAAACCAAGAGGATAAGTCTGCGGTCTTGCGTGGTGGGGAGTCTGCTCGTAGTTATGTGGTGATGAACTCAGACACAGAGAAAAACAACAAAGTACCCACTTCAGGAGTATCAGAAGCTCTTGAGAAAGACTCTATTCATTTGTATAACGGCAAAGATTTTGGTAAAGACTATAGTAACGATTTGTCAGTAGTGGTAACTAAAAAGCCTGTAGAAGCTATGACAAGTGGAGAAGATTCACCAAGAGAGCTAAGTCATAAAGAGGTTTCTACTGGTGATAAAATCTCTATGGTCGGCTATCCTAATGATTTTTCGACTCCAAATTTAAGTGAAGAGAATAAAGCTCGCTTGAAAGACGGTAAGGCTTATTCAGTATCAACAACTGTTAGCAGTGTCAATAAAGAGAGTGGTGCAGTCACTTATCATTCCTCAGCTTTAGGAGGTTTTTCAGGTGCTCCTTTGTTTAATGATAAGGGAGAAGTAGTAGGTATCCACCAACATGGAACGAATACTCCAAGCGCTAAAGAAAGTGAGCGTATTGGAGGTGGAACTATTTTCACGGATAAGCATAAGGATTGGATTCGTTCCATGATTGATCAATATGGTATAAAGGGTTGGTATGTAGATGGTGCAAATCGTTACTACTATGATGAAAATCATAGAGCCTTAAAAGATTTGGAGCAAGAAATTGACGGTGCTTGGTATCACTTTGATGAAAAAGGTAGAGCTACTTTAGTTAAAGGTGAAGAAAAAGGTCGTGTTCTACTTCGAGTGGAAGATACTGAAGGAACTCCTTTGATTTCAGATAAGGTTGTTCAGGAAGGTTCCGTAGGCAGTGGTTTAGAGTTTTACTTGCGCCAAAACCCTGAGTTTAAGCAGTTAATTTCAAGTTCGCCTTTGGCTAAAGTGGTATCTTACAACGGAGTTTCTGTCAACAAACTAGTAAGTGATACTAGTTGGTCTGATGAATATGTTAGTAAGTTAGCTTTAGGAGATACAATTATAAGAGCGGTAGTAGATTCGGTAACTCCTCCATCTACGTCTTCTTCGGATTTTGCAAGAACTGAAGTTGGTAAAGTCGATTTGAGTGGTAAATCGAACTTACCTGTACCTAGCAAAGAGGTTTTACAAGCTCCGAACGGTTCTGCAAATTTCTATGCGACTACGCATATTCAAACGCCAGATGGTTCAGGGTCAGGTACTTTGATTACACCTAATTTGGTGTTAACAGTCGCTCATAATTTCTTGACAGCTAAGGGTTCTGAGGTAGTTACGAAATCAGGTCGTACTAACACAGTGTATAAAACAACTTTACCAAACGGTGCTTCTATAAACTTTTCAGATGATGATATTGTTTATTGGAATAAGAAAGACTCTGTATTTGGCTTTAAAAATGACTTAGCCTTGGTTCGTTTAAAAGAAGAGTTCAAAGCGGTATCTCCTGTAGAGGTGGTATCTGAGTCAACTTCTGTTGCTAAAGGTGAAAAAGTGTCGGTTTATGGTTTCCCGGACGGTCGCTTGTCTCTTGTATTGGATAGTGAGGTAGTAGGTACTACTGATTTTGGTTCAGGTATAGAGGGTATCAGCTATGAAGGTACAAAACCCGGAGCGTCTGGTGGTGGTCTTTATAATGATAAAGGTGCTTTAATTGGAGTTCACCAAAATGGTGTTGTAGGAAGTCGCAGTGGTGGTTTGGTCTTATCAAAAGAGCAGTTGGATTGGGTTCGTTCTTATATTGAAGGTCATCCAAAAGACCCTGTTTATGTAAAAGATGAAGTAGTAGTCGATGAGAAAGACAAAAATTTAACAAACCCAAAAGAGGATAAACCAAACACCTCGCCCGCGGTATCTGATAAAGAGAAAGAGAAATCAGAACCCCCTTTTAAACCGCAGGAGAAGCCCAAAACAGAGGTTATTACAACTTATGAGGGTGATAATACCCTTGAGGTTGGAAAAGAGCGTACAGAAGAAAATAAGGGCGAAAAAGAAGGTGTTCCACTTATTTATCGAACAGTGTATAAAGGAACTAAGTCAAGAGTAGAAAAAACCTCTATTACCTTTGATACGGTTTATCAAGGGGATGACACGAAAGAAGTTGGTTTCCGTTCAGTTGTAGAGGGTAAAGGAGGGGTGGTTACTCGAACTACTACTTATCAAGTAGATAAGTATACAGGAGCGGTATCTTCTCAAGTTTCTGAGAAGAAAATAGCTCCTCAATCCAAGGTGATTACTTTAGGTATTAAACCCAACAGTGTTATAAAAGAACTTCCGATTACAGAACGTTTTGAGGACTCCGAAGAATTAGAGAAAGGGCAAACGGAGGTTATTTCTGAAGGTTCTATAGGTAAAGAAGTCACTACGGTTACTTATAAGGTCTTACCTGACGGAAAGGTTGTTGAAAATTCTCGTACAGTCGAGGTTACACCTATGAGAGAGCGTGTGGTTCGTAAGGGTGTGAAGGAAGTGGTATCTCCAGATAAAGTAGAGTCTCTAGTTCCAAAAGATGCGCCGACTAGAGAAGAATTGCCTGTGTTTAGTGAGGGATTTTCAGAATCAGAGGTTTTAGTATCAGGAGAAAAAACACAAGGAGACCTTGGGAAGTCTATAGTATCTTCAAAAGAACTAGTCCCTGAAAGAGTGAAAGTTCCAGACTTTGTGGCTAAAGTTACAGGTGGAGAAAAATTGACAGTAGAAGGGCACCGAGATGAGAGTAAAATAAATACTCCATCAAAACAGGAAAGATTATCTAGCCCAGAAACCACTGCTCAATTCACAACGAACGGGACAGGTTCTTCATCGTTAACAGCTGTTTTTGGCGTTGAAGCGGATAACAGGTCACTTTCTACTGTTGAACATTCTGTTATTACATATAATCAACAAAGAGGATGGCATAAGATAAATAATCAGTGGTATTTTAGAAATTCCGATGGGAAAGAACGGACAGGCTGGATGAAAGAAAATGATGCATGGTATTATTTTGATGCGAATGGAATCATGCAAACCGGTTGGTTACAGGATACAGACGGTAATTGGTATTACCTAAAGGATAATGGCATGATGGAGGTAGGCTGGTTCCAAGATTCAAGTGGCGCGTGGTACTACTTAGGATCATCTGGTCGCATGGCATCCAATACATGGATTTATTATAAAGGAAAGTGGTACTATATTGATGCTTTGGGTAAACTACTTTTCAATTCGGTAACACCAGACGGCTATAGAGTGAACGAGTATGGGGAATGGATCAACTGAACTTGCTTTATGGCATATTGACGAGAAAGCTAGGAGTATAAAAACACTAGAATTCATGGTCTAGAAAGTGGTAAGGATTTTCTAAAATGGTTGATTTTGTAATCTTTTTTGTAAAATATAGCTTTTAATAAATAATGCGAGCAAGATATATCTCTTTGCAAGTGATTAGGGTCAATAGTTTTTAACTTTCTCACTTCTTTTCCGAATAAATAGATAGAACCATAGAATCTAGCAAAATTAGATTTAAAACTATGGTATAATAGAAGGAGGAAAAGGATGATTCTAAGACATCCGGGCATTAGCCCGACCAATGATTTGGTAGCTAAGAAAATCTTTAGCAACCCAGAAATCACTTGTCAATTTATCCGCGATATGCTGGACTTACCAGCAAAAAATGTAACCATTTTGGAGGGAAGCAATATTCATGTCTTGCCTTCCCTGCCCTACTCAGCGCAGGATTTCTATACCAGTATAGATGTGTTAGCGGAGTTGGACAATGGCACTCAAGTTATCATTGAGATTCAGGTACATCATCAGAATTTTTTCATCAATCGCCTATGGGCTTACCTGTGCAGTCAGGTCAATCAAAACCTAGAAAAAATTCGCCAACGTGAAGGTGATACCCACCAGAGTTACAAGCATATCGCACCAGTCTATGCCATCGCCATTGTGGATAGCAACTACTTCTCAGATGACTTGGCTTTTCATAGCTTTAGTATGCGCGAGGACACGACAGGTGAAGCCTTAACCATCACAAGTAATGGACAGGAACATCATCTAGTCAAGATGGCGTTCTTGGAATTAAGAAAATACAGAGAAACCAGCAAAGATAGCATTCGCAAACCGTGGTTGGAGTTTTTTGGGAATAAACCCTTTACCCAACAACCCGAGCGAGCCATCAGCCAAGCAGACCAACTGCTAGACTACAAGAGCTGGTCCGAGGAGGACAGGAAGATGTTTAGTCAACTACGTATGCGTGAAGAACAAGCATTATTAGCACAGGACTATGCCTTGGAACAAGCTGAAGAAAAGGGCTTGGAGAGAGGGCGTGCAGAGGGGATTGAACAAGGACTTGAACGTGGAAAACTCTTTGCCTTCCTGGATATGGTCCGCCAAGGTCTCCTGACTTCTGAGGTTGCCAGCCAGCAGTTAGGCATGACTGTGGCTGAGTTTGAGGCGTTGTTGTAAGATCAGCAATAATAGACAAGAAAACCATCTGGTTAAGATGGCATTCTTGGAATTAAAAAACTCTAGGCACAAAATCTTAAAAATTACAAACACGCATAGTATCAGGTGTTGAACAAGCTTGATACTATGCGTTTTATAGTGGGAATATAATAGATTGAATCTAAAATAGTACGAAACAATTGCTAAAACATTTATAGAAATTGATTTTACTTTCCCAATCGATTTATTCTCATCTTATTTCAATTTGCTATATTTCCTTCATTTTCTTCTAAAATTGACTTTTACCTGCTTTCTTGTTTTTTTATTTTTCTTATCTTTCTTATCTTATCCACTCGAAACAGGTCTTGCAAGAAACCTGCTTATTTTTGAAAGTACTTTTAATGTAGTTGATATAGTTAAAAAGATTTGAAACTAAATTCCAAATTAGAAAAAGACTTGAAATGCTAAAAAAAAAAAGTATACTCTAATTGAAAACGGTAACAAAACTAATTTAGAGTATTTCTCTCTTAAAAGTTTTTGGTGAAACGAGATGTAGAAAGGAGATTTAGCCAAAGAGTCTACTAGTGCTAGAATAATAGATTAGAATTATTTTAGAAAAACTAATACTCAATGAAAATCAAAGAGCAAACTAGGAAACTAGCCGCAGGCTGTACTTGAGTACGGCAAGGCGACGTTGACGCAGTTTGAATTTGATTTTCGAAGAGTATAAGTGAGCAGCTTATAAATTCAATTCCCCGAATAGATTCCTACTAGTATCTTTTGCAAAAAATAAAGGGCGACTTCCTTCATGAATATCAATTTCATCTATAAGGAAGGTAGCTAATTGAACTAACTTATTTATTCTGTTTGTCGCTAGAAAAATCAGATCTTCTTGTGAAGATTGAGGAGATACTGAATGAAAATCAAAGAAGAAACTAGCAAGCTAGTAGCAGATTGCCCAAAATACCGCTTTGAGGTTGTAGATAAGACTGACCTATATAATCCAAGGTGAAGCGACTGTGGTTTGAAGCGATTTTCAAAGAGTATAGGCTAGAGAGTGTTGTGTTTTTATCTCCTTCTAGTAGAAAATGCTAGACAGAAGAATGGGGAACTTGGATAGGAAAAATAGATTGAGAAAGGAGGTTAGAAGAGATGATTATTACAAAAATTAGCCGTTTAGGAACTTATGTGGGAGTAAATCCACATTTTGCAACATTAATAGATTTTCTGGAAAAAACAGGACTAGAAAATTTAACAGAAGGTCCGATTGCTATCGATGGTAATCGATTGTTTGGGAATTGCTTTACTTATCTAGCAGATGGTCAAGCAGGGGACTTCTTTGAAACCCACCAAAAATATTTGGATATTCATTTAGTTTTGGAAAACGAAGAAGCCATGGCTGTTACGTCACCGGAAAATGTAAGCGTTACCCAAAAATATGATGAAGAGAAGGATATTGAATTATACACAGGGAAAGTGGAACAGTTGGTTCGTTTGAGAGCTGGTGAATGCCTCATCACTTTTCCAGAAGATTTACATCAACCCAAGGTTCGTATAAATGATGAACCTGTGAAAAAAGTTGTCTTTAAAGTTGCGATTTCTTAATGTAGAAAGGGAAGAACGATGAAAAAAATGAGAAAGTTTTTATGTCTAGCTGGAGTTGCGCTAGCAGCCGTTGCCTTGGTAGCTTGTTCAGGAAAAAAAGAAGCTACAACTAGTACTGAACCACCGACAGAATTATCTGGTGAAATTACAATGTGGCACTCCTTTACTCAAGGACCACGTTTAGAAAGTATTCAAAAATCAGCAGATGCTTTCATGCAAAAGCATCCAAAAACGAAAATCAAGATTGAAACATTTTCTTGGAATGACTTCTATACTAAATGGACTACAGGTTTAGCAAATGGGAATGTGCCAGATATCAGTACAGCTCTCCCTAACCAAGTAATGGAAATGGTCAACTCAGATGCTTTGGTTCCGCTAAACGATTCTATCAAGCGTATTGGACAGGATAAATTTAACGAAACTGCCTTAAATGAAGCAAAAATCGGAGATGATTACTACTCTGTTCCTCTTTATTCACATGCACAAGTCATGTGGGTTAGAACAGATTTGTTAAAAGAACATAATATTGAGGTTCCTAAAACTTGGGACCAGCTCTATGAAGCTTCTAAAAAATTGAAAGAAGCTGGAGTTTATGGCTTGTCTGTTCCGTTTGGAACAAATGACTTAATGGCAACACGTTTCTTGAACTTCTACGTACGTAGTGGTGGTGGAAGTCTCTTGACAAAAGATCTTAAAGCAGATTTGACAAGTCAACTTGCTCAAGATGGTATTAAATACTGGGTTAAAATGTATAAAGAAATCTCACCTCAAGATTCTTTGAACTTTAATGTCCTTCAACAAGCTACCTTGTTCTATCAAGGAAAAACAGCATTTGACTTTAACTCTGGCTTCCATATTGGAGGAATCAATGCCAACAGTCCTCAATTGATTGATTCAATTGATGCTTATCCTATTCCAAAGATCAAAGAATCTGATAAGGACCAAGGAATTGAAACCTCAAACATTCCAATGGTTGTTTGGAAAAATTCAAAACACCCAGAAGTTGCTAAAGCATTCTTAGAATCACTTTATAATGAAGAAGACTACATTAAATTCCTTGATTCAACTCCAGTAGGTATGTTGCCAACTATTAAGGGGATTAGCGATTCTGCAGCCTATAAAGAAAATGAAACTCGTAAGAAATTTAAACATGCTGAAGAAGTAATTACTGAAGCTGTTAAAAAAGGTACTGCTATTGGTTATGAAAATGGACCAAGTGTACAAGCTGGTATGTTGACTAACCAACACATTATTGAACAAATGTTCCAAGATATCATTACAAATGGAACAGACCCTATGAAAGCAGCAAAAGAAGCAGAAAAACAATTAAACGATTTATTTGAGGCTGTTCAGTAGGTGTAAAAGACTAGAAAATAGGTGGGCTAGTGAGCTGAAAAGCCCTAGCCCAATCTTGTAAAAGAAGGGAGAAGGAGAATGGTTAAAGAACGTAATTTAACTCGCTGGATATTTGTTTTGCCAGCTATGATTATCGTAGGATTACTCTTTGTTTATCCGTTTTTCTCGAGTATTTTTTATAGCTTTACCAATAAGCATTTGATTATGCCCAATTATAAATTTGTTGGTTTAGCTAACTATAAAGCTGTGCTATCAGATCCCAACTTCTTTAATGCGTTCTTTAATTCAATTAAGTGGACCATTTTCTCATTAGTTGGTCAAGTTTTAGTAGGGTTTGTATTGGCTTTAGCTCTTCACAGAGTACGCCACTTCAAGAAATTATATAGGACCTTATTGATTGTTCCTTGGGCATTTCCTACAATCGTTATTGCCTTCTCTTGGCAATGGATTCTAAACGGGGTTTATGGCTACTTACCGAATCTAATCGTAAAATTAGGCTTAATGGAACATACACCTGCATTTTTGACAGATAGTACATGGGCATTCCTATGTTTGGTGTTTATCAACATTTGGTTTGGAGCACCGATGATTATGGTTAATGTGCTTTCAGCTTTGCAAACAGTACCCGAAGAACAATTTGAGGCTGCTAAGATAGATGGTGCTTCAAGTTGGCAAGTGTTCAAATTTATCGTCTTTCCACATATTAAAGTGGTTGTAGGGCTTCTAGTTGTTTTGAGAACTGTATGGATCTTTAATAACTTTGACATTATCTACCTAATTACTGGTGGTGGACCAGCCAATGCTACAACGACGCTTCCAATTTTTGCTTACAACCTAGGTTGGGGAACTAAATTGTTGGGTCGTGCCTCAGCAGTTACAGTGTTGCTCTTTATCTTCTTGGTGGCGATTTGCTTTATCTACTTTGCTATCATCAGTAAGTGGGAAAAGGAGGGTAGAAAATAATGAAGAAGAAATCCGGTATTTATTTAGATGTTCTCTCACATGTACTCTTGATTGGTGCGACTATTGTTGCAATTTTCCCATTGGTATGGATTATCATATCTTCTGTCAAGGGTAAAGGGGAATTAACTCAGTATCCAACACGATTTTGGCCTGAACAATTTACATTAGATTATTTCACTCATGTTATCAACGATTTGCACTTTATTGATAACATTCGAAACAGTTTAATCATTGCCTTAGCTACAACCGTTATTGCGATTATTATTTCTGCTATGGCAGCCTATGGTATTGTTCGATTCTTCCCTAAATTGGGAGCAATCATGTCAAGATTACTCGTCATTACCTACATTTTCCCACCAATTCTGTTAGCAATTCCCTATTCAATTGCCATTGCTAAAGTTGGGTTAACAAATAGTTTATTTGGCTTGATGATGGTTTATCTATCTTTTAGTGTTCCATATGCAGTTTGGCTCTTAGTTGGATTTTTCCAAACAGTTCCAATTGGAATTGAAGAAGCAGCTCGAATTGATGGTGCAAATAAATTTGTTACGTTTTATAAAGTTGTGCTACCGATTGTAGCACCAGGTATTGTAGCAACAGCTATTTATACATTTATCAATGCTTGGAATGAATTCCTGTATGCCTTGATTTTGATTAACAATACAGGAAAGATGACAGTAGCAGTAGCCCTTCGTTCACTTAATGGTTCAGAAATACTAGACTGGGGAGATATGATGGCAGCATCTGTTATTGTAGTTCTTCCATCAATCATTTTCTTCTCTATCATCCAAAATAAAATTGCAAGTGGATTATCAGAAGGATCTGTGAAGTAATACTCAATGAAAATCAAAGAGCAAACTAGGAAACTAGCCGCAGGCTGCTCAAAGTACAGCTTTGAGGTTGCAGATAAAACTGACGAAGTCAGCTCAAAACATGTTTTTGAAGTTGTAGATGAAACTGACGAAGTCAGCTCAAAACACGTTTTTGAGGCTGTAGATGAAACTGACGAAGTCAGCTCAAAACATGTTTTTGAGGCTGTAGATGAAGCTGACGAAGTCAGTAACCATACACACAGTAAGGCGACGTTGACGCGGTTTGAAGAGATTTTCGAAGAGTATAAGTTAAAATTAGAAAGTTTATTCAATAACAAAGGAGAAAAACATGGTTAAATATGGTGTTGTTGGAACAGGATATTTTGGGGCTGAGTTAGCTCGTTATATGCAAAAGAATGATGGAGCAGAGATTACTCTTCTCTATGACCCAGATAATGCAGAGGCGATTGCAGAAGAATTGGGAGCAAAAGTAGCAAGCTCCTTAGATGAGTTGGTTTCTAGCGATGAAGTAGATTGTGTTATCGTCGCAACTCCAAATAATCTTCATAAGGAACCGGTTATTAAGGCTGCACAACATGGTAAAAATGTTTTCTGTGAAAAACCAATTGCGCTTTCTTATCAAGATTGTCGCGAGATGGTAGATGCGTGTAAAGAAAACAATGTAACCTTTATGGCAGGACATATTATGAATTTCTTTAATGGTGTCCATCATGCAAAAGAACTCATTAATCAAGGAGTCATCGGAGACGTTCTATATTGTCACACAGCTCGTAATGGTTGGGAAGAACAACAACCGTCCGTATCATGGAAAAAAATTCGTGAAAAATCAGGTGGTCACTTGTATCACCACATCCATGAGTTGGATTGTGTTCAATTCCTTATGGGTGGTATGCCTGAAACTGTAACCATGACAGGTGGAAATGTAGCCCATGAAGGTGAACATTTCGGTGATGAAGATGATATGATTTTTGTCAATATGGAATTTTCTAATAAGCGTTTTGCTTTGTTAGAATGGGGTTCAGCTTATCGTTGGGGTGAACATTATGTCTTAATCCAAGGAACCAAAGGTGCCATCCGCTTAGACTTATTCAACTGTAAAGGAACTCTTAAGCTAGATGGACAAGAAAGCTATTTCTTGATTCACGAATCTCAAGAAGAAGATGATGATCGTACTCGTATCTATCATAGTACAGAAATGGACGGAGCAATTGCTTATGGTAAACCAGGTAAACGTACTCCATTATGGCTATCATCTGTGATTGATAAAGAAATGCGCTATCTGCATGAGATTATGCAAGGAGCACCAGTATCAGAAGAATTTGCAAAACTATTGACAGGTGAAGCTGCCCTAGAAGCAATTGCCACTGCAGATGCTTGTACCCAGTCTATGTTTGAAGATCGCAAAGTAAAATTGTCAGAAATTGTAAACTAAATTTTGGTATTCTCCTATTATAGGTCGACTTGCTCCTCTGAAAGTACTTTTAGAGGAGCTGTTTGACTTGGCTAGTTTTTGAAACTGAAATCTATTATACTACAAACTCTTGAAAGCGTTTTATTTTTAAGGTATAATAATCTCATAGAAACAAAGAAAAAGGAAAAGGAGGAAAGAGGATGCCACAGATTAGCAAAGAAGCCTTGATTGAGCAAATCAAAGATGGAATCATCGTTTCTTGTCAGGCTCTTCCTCATGAACCGCTTTATACAGAAGCGGGAGGGGTGATTCCCTTGCTGGTCAAAGCGGCTGAGCAAGGTGGAGCAGTCGGTATCCGAGCCAATAGTGTTCGCGATATCAAGGAAATCAAGGAAGTCACCAAACTTCCGATTATTGGGATAATCAAACGAGATTATCCGCCACAAGAACCCTTCATCACGGCTACCATGAAAGAAGTTGATGAATTGGCAGAACTGGACATCGAGGTGATTGCTCTGGATTGTACCAAGCGTGAACGCTACGATGGCTTGGAAATTCAAGAGTTCATTCGTCAGGTTAAGGAGAAATATCCTAACCAGCTCTTGATGGCTGATACTAGTATCTTCGAAGAAGGACTAGCAGCTGTAGAAGCAGGAATTGACTTTGTCGGAACAACCTTGTCAGGATACACATCCTACAGTCCAAAAGTAGACGGTCCAGATTTTGAACTCATCAAAAAACTCTGCGATGCCGGTGTAGATGTCATTGCAGAAGGGAAAATTCATACACCAGAACAAGCCAAACAAATCCTTGAATATGGAGTGCGAGGCATCGTTGTTGGTGGCGCTATTACTAGACCAAAAGAGATTACAGAACGCTTCGTTGCTGGTCTCAAATAACACAATCTTAAAAAAGAGGAGAGTGGTGGATGAGTAGGATGAAATGAAATCGCATACAAGAAATAAAGAACTCATTATCCAAGTTGGATACGCTTATAAAATAGGAGAATACAAATGAAATTTAGAAAATTAGCTTGTACAGTACTTGCGAGTGCTGCGGTTCTTGGTCTTGCTGCTTGTGGCAATTCTGGCGGAAGTAAAGATGCTGGCAAATCAGGTGGTGACGGTGCCAAAACAGAAATCACTTGGTGGGCATTCCCAGTATTTACCCAAGAAAAAACTGGTGACGGTGTTGGAACTTATGAAAAATCAATCATCGAAGCGTTTGAAAAAGCAAATCCAGATGTAAAAGTGAAATTGGAAACCATCGACTTCAAGTCAGGTCCTGAAAAAATCACAACAGCTATCGAAGCTGGAACAGCTCCAGATGTACTCTTTGATGCACCAGGACGTATCATCCAATACGGTAAAAACGGTAAATTGGCTGAGTTGAACGACCTCTTCACAGATGAATTTGTTAAAGATGTCAATAACGAAAACATCGTACAAGCAAGTAAAGCTGGAGACAAGGCTTACATGTATCCAATTAGTTCTGCCCCATTCTACATGGCAATGAACAAGAAAATGTTAGAAGATGCTGGAGTGGCAAACCTTGTAAAAGAAGGTTGGACAACTGATGATTTTGAAAAAGTATTGAAAGCACTCAAAGACAAGGGTTACACACCAGGTTCATTGTTCAGTTCTGGTCAAGGGGGAGACCAAGGAACACGTGCCTTTATCTCTAACCTTTATAGCGGTTCTGTAACAGATGAAAAAGTTAGCAAATATACAACTGATGATCCTAAATTCGTCAAAGGTCTTGAAAAAGCAACTAGCTGGATTAAAGACAATTTGCTCAATAATGGTTCACAATTTGACGGTGGAGCAGATATCCAAAACTTTGCCAACGGTCAAACATCTTACACAATCCTTTGGGCACCAGCTCAAAATGGTATCCAAGCTAAACTTTTAGAAGCAAGTAAGGTAGAAGTGGTAGAAGTACCATTCCCATCAGACGAAGGTAAACCAGCTCTTGAATACCTTGTAAACGGATTTGCAGTATTCAACAACAAAGACGACAAGAAAGTCGCTGCATCTAAGAAATTCATCCAATTTATCGCAGATGACAAAGAGTGGGGTCCAAAAGACGTAGTTCGTACAGGTGCTTTCCCAGTTCGTACTTCATTTGGAAAACTTTATGATGATAAACGTATGGAAACAATCAGCGGCTGGACTCAATACTACTCACCATACTACAACACTATTGATGGATTTGCTGAAATGAGAACACTTTGGTTCCCAATGTTGCAATCTGTATCAAATGGTGACGAAAAACCAGCGGACGCTTTGAAAGCCTTCACTGAAAAAGCGAACGAAACAATTAAAAAAGCTATGAAACAATAGTCCTTAGTTATTCTATAAAAAGTAGTTTTTTAAAGAACCTAAGAGTGTATACCCCCTTTTCCCTCTACACAGATAGTGTAAGAAAAGGGGGGCTTTTGTTTAAAATGTAAGAAATTGTCACGAAATTAAAATGAAGTTCTTACATAAGCGAATCATAAAAAATTTCATTTTGATTTTAAAACAGTTCAAGAAAGTCAAAAAATATTCTATTTGAAAGAGAGGTGCCTACTGTGAAAGTCAATAAAATCCGTATGCGGGAAACAGTGATTTCCTATGCTTTCCTAGCACCAGTGTTGTTCTTCTTTATTATCTTTGTTTTAGCACCAATGATTATGGGCTTCATCACAAGTTTCTTTAACTACTCTATGACTAGCTTTGAATTTGTGGGCTTAGATAACTATATCCGTATGTTTAAAGATCCTGTCTTTACAAAATCTTTGATTAACACAGTTATTTTGGTTATTGGATCTGTGCCAGTTGTTGTTCTATTCTCACTCTTTGTAGCATCGCAAACCTATCACCAAAATGCTATCGCTAGATCATTCTATCGTTTCGTATTCTTCCTTCCAGTTGTTACAGGTAGTGTTGCCGTAACGGTTGTATGGAAATGGATCTATGACCCACTATCAGGTATCTTGAACTTTGTGCTTAAATCAAGTCATATCATTACTCAAAACATTTCATGGCTTGGTGATAAGCACTGGGCATTGATGGCGATTATGATTATCCTCTTGACAACTTCAGTTGGTCAACCGATTATCCTTTATATCGCTGCTATGGGGAATATTGACAATTCACTGGTTGAAGCGGCGCGTGTTGATGGTGCAACTGAGTTTCAAGTTTTTTGGAAGATTAAATGGCCAAGCCTTCTTCCAACAACTCTTTATATTGCAATCATCACAACAATTAACTCATTCCAGTGTTTCGCTTTGATTCAGCTTTTGACATCTGGTGGTCCAAACTACTCAACAAGTACACTTATGTACTACCTTTACGAAAAAGCCTTCCAATTGACAGAATACGGTTATGCCAACACAATTGGTGTCTTCTTGGCAGTCATGATCGCTATCGTAAGCTTTGTTCAATTTAAAGTACTCGGAAACGACGTAGAATACTAAAGAAAGGAGACAGCTATGCAATCTACAGAAAAAAAACCATTAACAGCCTTTACTGTTATTTCAACAATCATTTTGCTCTTGTTGACTGTGCTGTTCATCTTTCCATTCTACTGGATTTTGACAGGGGCATTCAAATCACAACCTGATACAATCGTTATTCCTCCTCAGTGGTTCCCTAAAATGCCAACCATGGAAAACTTCCAACAACTCATGGTGCAGAACCCTGCCTTGCAGTGGATGTGGAACTCTGTGTTTATCTCGCTGGTAACCATGTTCTTAGTCTGTGCAACCTCATCTCTAGCAGGTTATGTATTGGCTAAAAAACGTTTCTATGGTCAACGTATCCTATTTGCCATCTTTATCGCTGCCATGGCGCTTCCAAAACAAGTTGTCCTTGTACCATTGGTACGTATCGTCAACTTCATGGGAATTCATGACACTCTTTGGGCAGTTATCTTGCCTTTGATTGGATGGCCGTTTGGTGTCTTCCTTATGAAACAATTCAGCGAAAACATCCCAACAGAATTGCTTGAATCAGCTAAAATCGATGGTTGTGGTGAGATTCGTACTTTCTGGAGCGTAGCCTTCCCAATTGTGAAACCAGGATTTGCAGCCCTTGCAATCTTTACCTTCATCAATACATGGAACGACTACTTCATGCAGTTGGTTATGTTGACTTCACGTAACAATTTGACCATCTCACTTGGGGTTGCAACTATGCAGGCTGAAATGGCAACCAACTATGGTTTGATTATGGCAGGTGCAGCTCTTGCTGCTGTGCCAATCGTAACAGTCTTCCTAGTCTTCCAAAAATCCTTTACTCAGGGGATTACTATGGGAGCGGTCAAAGGATAATACTCTGCGAAAATCGAATTCAAACTACGTCAGCGTCACCTTACCATACTTAAGTATTGCTTGCGGTTAGCTTCCTAGTTTGTTCTTCAATTTTCATTGAGTATAAGAGAATACAGAGTTATAAGTGTCTACAAAATGGAGGGTATGCAGTTACTTTATGAAGTTTTGTCAGACACTTATCAATTTAAGAATGCTTTTAGTTAACTATCAGAAACGAAGGAAAGAGTATGATTTTTGACGATTTGAAAAACATCACCTTTTACAAAGGGATTCATCCCAATTTAGATAAGGCTATCGACTATCTCTACCAACATCGTAAAGATTCTTTCGAGTTAGGAAAGTATGAGATTGATGGAGACAAGGTCTTTCTAGTTGTTCAGGAAAATGTCCTCAATCAAGCTGAAAATGATCAATTTGAGTATCATAAGAACTATGCAGATTTGCATTTGCTGGTAGAAGGGCATGAATATTCGAGCTACGGTTCACGTATCAAGGATGAAGCAGTAGCATTTGACGAAACAAGTGATATTGGTTTTGTCCATTGTCATGAACACTACCCACTCTTATTGGGTTATCACAATTTTGCGATTTTCTTCCCAGGTGAGCCACATCAACCAAATGGTTATGCAGGTATGGAAGATCAAGTTCGTAAGTATTTGTTTAAAATTTTGATTGATTAAAAATAGGATGAATTGTTTTTTTGTAAAGCTTTGATAATACTCTACCATGAAATTGATCTTTGTGAGGTAGAGAAATGAGCTCTTATTGTCAGTATCTTTATTCAGAAATGCTATTGGTATGGTAGGATTGAAGTTCAGCAAAGTCTTTATGGCTGCGGGAGCAAGAGTAGGATCACTGATCAAGATTTATGGAAGGATTTTACAAATAGCTGTGAATCTAGTTGATGTATATGGTTGTATAAACTTTTAAAACGAGAGAATGAAAGCACTTTGTATTTTTTTATTGAAAGCACTTTGTATTTTTTTATTGAATATGTTAGCTTGGACAGTACTTGCAATGATAATCCGTGGAGGGCTAGATGGATTTAATGAGCATACTTGGAGTAGTATTTTAATTGCTTCGCTGTCCGGGATATATATAGATTATATGTCCATAGATAAAAATAGAAAAAAGTCCAAAAGAAAAAAGAAAAAATAGCTTTGTTCATGGTAGGGACTTATGAAAGCTTTACTGACAAAAAAGAAAACAGTTTACAAAGAAAAATGATGGAGGAGCAAAGATGTCACAAAAAGGAAGAAGTCTCATCAAGGCTGCATTTGATACAGATAATTTTCTCATGCGAATTAGTGAGAAGGTTTTAGATATTGTAACAATCAATCTTCTCTTTGTAGTAACTTGTTTGCCAATCGTAACGATTGGAGTGGCTAAAATCAGCCTCTACGAGACCATGTTCGAAGTTAAGAAGAGCAGACGTGTTCCAGTTTTTAGAACCTATCTAAGAGTTTTCAGGCAAAATCTGAAACTAGGTTTTCAGTTGGGGATGTTAGAATTAGGAATTGTATTTCTAACTCTTTCAGATCTCTATCTTTTCTGGGGTCAAACAGCTCTGCCCTTCCAATTGGTGAAAGCTATTTGTCTAGGCATTTTGATTTTCCTTACCATTGTGATGTTGGCTAGTTACCCTATTGCGGCACGTTATGACCTATCTTGGAAAGAAATTCTTCAAAAAGGATTGATGTTGGCTAGTTTTAACGCTCCTTGGTTTATCTTGATGATTGCAATTATCTTTTTGATTTTGATGATTCTATATCTATCAGCCTTTACCCTTCTATTGGGAGGATCAGCTTTTATTCTCTTTGGTTTTGGACTTCTTACTTTTTTACAAGTGGGAGTGATGGAAAAGCTATTTGCTAAGTATGAGTAAGGGGTGCAATTATTTCTGAAACTACTTTCAAACGCTCCAAACGCTATTCTATAAGCGAGAAACTAAAATCTAAGTGTCTACAAGATATTGAAAGCCTTTTCGGTAAAGTGTATACTAAAGAAGTAAAGAAAGAATCTGCTTTAGCAGAAAATAAAAATAATAGGAGAAAATCTATGTCAGATTTAAAAAAATACGAAGGTGTCATTCCAGCCTTCTACGCATGTTATGATGATCAAGGAGAAGTAAGTCCAGAGCGTACGCGTGCCTTGGTTCAATACTTCATTGATAAAGGTGTTCAAGGTCTTTATGTCAATGGTTCTTCTGGTGAATGTATATACCAAAGCGTTGAAGACCGCAAGTTAATCTTGGAAGAAGTCATGGCAGTTGCTAAAGGTAAATTGACCATCATTGCTCACGTGGCTTGCAACAATACCAAAGATAGTATGGAACTTGCTCGCCATGCAGAAAGCTTGGGTGTAGATGCCATTGCAACGATTCCACCAATTTACTTCCGCTTGCCAGAATACTCAGTTGCTAAATATTGGAACGATATCAGTTCTGCAGCTCCAAACACAGACTATGTGATCTACAACATTCCTCAATTGGCAGGAGTTGCTTTGACTCCAAGCCTTTACACAGAAATGTTGAAGAATCCTCGTGTTATTGGTGTGAAGAACTCTTCTATGCCAGTTCAAGATATCCAAACCTTTGTGAGCCTTGGTGGGGAAGACCATATCGTCTTTAACGGTCCAGATGAACAGTTCCTAGGTGGTCGCCTCATGGGTGCCAAAGCTGGTATCGGTGGTACTTATGGCGCTATGCCAGAACTCTTCTTGAAACTCAATCAGTTGATTGCTGACAAAGACTTGGAAACAGCGCGTGAGTTGCAGTATGCTATCAACGCTATCATTGGTAAACTCACTGCTGCACATGGAAATATGTATGGTGTCATCAAAGAAGTTTTGAAGATCAATGAAGGCTTGAATATTGGATCTGTTCGTTCACCATTGACACCAGTGACTGAAGAAGATCGCCCAGTTGTAGAAGCAGCTGCAGCCTTGATTCGCGAAACCAAGGAGCGCTTCCTCTAATCCATAAGGAGGTATTTATGACACACTACGTTGCAATTGATATCGGTGGAACAAATATCAAATATGGTTTGATTGACCAAGAAGGCCAACTTGTTGAATCGCATGAAATGCCAACAGAGGCGCATAAAGGTGGACCTCATATCTTACAAAAAACCAAAGATATCGTAGCCAGTTATTTAGAAAAAGGCCCAGTAGCAGGTGTTGCCATTTCTTCGGCAGGTATGGTGGACCCTGATAAGGGCGAAATTTTCTACGCTGGACCTCAGATTCCTAACTACGCAGGCACCCAGTTCAAAAAGGAAATCGAAGAAAGCTTTACTATTCCTTGTGAGATTGAAAATGATGTCAACTGTGCAGGTCTGGCTGAAGCGGTATCTGGTTCAGGCAAGGGAGCAAGTGTGACACTTTGCTTGACCATTGGAACAGGTATCGGAGGTTGCTTGATTATGGATGGAAAAGTCTTCCATGGATTTAGCAATTCAGCCTGTGAAGTTGGGTATATGCATATGCAGGATGGAGCGTTCCAAGACTTAGCCTCGACCACAGCTTTAGTGAAATATGTAGCTGAAGCACATGGAGAAGATGTTGATCAGTGGAATGGCCGACGCATCTTTAAGGAAGCCACTGAAGGCAACAAGATTTGTATGGCTGGTATTGACCGTATGGTAGACTATCTAGGAAAAGGTCTGGCAAATATTTGCTATGTGGCCAATCCAGAAGTAGTCATTCTCGGTGGCGGTATCATGGGACAAGAGGCTATCCTCAAACCCAAGATCCGCACAGCCTTGAAGGCGGCCTTGGTACCAAGCCTAGCTGAAAAAACACGATTAGAATTTGCCCATCACCAAAATACAGCAGGTATGTTGGGTGCATATTATCATTTTAAGACAAAACAATCCTAGTTTGGCTGAGCCAAACTAGGATTTTCTGACACGTTTTTGTCTACGATAGCCGTTGAGTTTCTTATTTTCCCAGTAGCTATTAAAGATTTTTTCCTTGCTTTCGCGATTGATTTCCAAAAAGTAGGCATAAATCAAATCGATAAAGAAGAGCATAGGAAGTTGAGCGGATATTCGTTGGATATAGGAAGGCTGGCTGTGGGTGGCTACAAGAACAGTCTCTGTATAGGTCTGGTTATCTTTACTGGGAACACTTGAAAAGAGTACCGTCTTTGCCCCCATCTCCTTGGCATCTAATAAACTGTCTAAAATAGAGGGAGTTGTGCCAGAAAGTGAGAAACCAAGTACGAGACAATTTTCGTCCATAATACTGGTTGTCCAGGCAAAGCCGTCTTGATCGGTCAAGGCCTCGCAGACCACACCCAGACGCATGAAGCGCAATTTCATTTCACGAGCTACTAGGCCAGAACTCCCTGTTCCGAAGAAGTAGACACGCTCAGCATCTTCGATTAATTGGGCAATTCGTTCTAGTTGGACTTCGTCAATCAAGTCTTGCGTTTGTTCCCTCATGTTGCTATAACTTCTGAGGACTCGTTTGGTCAGTGGACTGTGCTTGGAGACTTGATTGGCTTGATTTTCTGCCTGATGTTGGTATTGGAAAATAAATTCTCGGTAGCCAGTAAAGCCACACTTTTTAGCAAAGCGGGTCAAAGCAGCTTGAGAAATATGTAATTTTTGGGTGACTTGTTGAGAAGATAAATCATCTGTAATCGTTTCTGCTTGTAAAAAATAGCGAGCGATTTCTTGCTCTAGGTCTGTCATTTCTTCAAAATGTGAATCAATGACAGTTGCGATATCTGGTTTGTCCATAGGGAAGGCTCCTTTAAATGAGTCGTGTTGGAAAAGACTAGATTATTGAACTTTTACATTCATTATAACATATAATATAGGGAGGGATAAATAAAAACGTATCTTACTGTAAAAACGAAAAAAAGCTTCTTTCTTTTCCATAATTTTCTACTCAAATTGTGGTACAATTAAGAGTAAGATTTTAAGTTAGAAATGAGACTGATTTGTATGAGAAAATTTAACAGCCATTCGATTCCGATTCGGCTTAATTTATTGTTTGCAATTGTCATTTTACTCTTTATGACCATTATTGGTCGTTTGTTGTATATGCAGGTTCTGAACAAGGATTTTTACGAAAAAAAGCTAGCCTCAGCTAGTCAGACCAAGGTCACAACCAGTTCTGCCCGTGGGGAGATTTATGATGCTAGTGGAAAACCTTTGGTAGAAAATACGTTAAAGCAGGTTGTTTCCTTTACGCGTAGCAATAAAATGACGGCTACAGACTTAAAAGAAATAGCTAAAAAGTTACTGACTTATGTGAGCATTAGTTCGCCAAATTTGACAGAACGCCAGCTGGCTGATTACTATTTGGCTGATCCTGAAATCTATAAAAAAACAGTGGAAGCTCTCCCAAGTGAGAAACGCTTGGATTCAGATGGCAATCGCCTATCCGAATCAGAACTGTATAACAATGCGGTCGATAGTGTCCCAACAAGTCAACTAAACTATACAGAGGATGAAAAGAAAGAAATCTATCTTTTTAGTCAGTTAAATGCTGTTGGAAACTTTGCGACAGGAACCATTGCGACAGATCCTCTAAATGATTCTCAGGTGGCTGTTATTGCCTCTATTTCAAAGGAGATGCCTGGCATTAGTATTTCTACTTCTTGGGATCGAAAGATTTTGGAAACTTCCCTTTCTTCTATAGTAGGGAGTGTATCCAGTGAAAAAGCTGGTCTCCCAGCGGAAGAAGCAGAAGCCTATCTTAAAAAAGGCTATTCTCTAAATGACCGTGTTGGAACCTCGTATTTGGAAAAGCAATATGAAGAGACCTTACAAGGAAAACGCTCGGTAAAAGAAATCCATCTGGATAAATATGGCAATATGGAAAGCGTGGATACAATTGAGGAAGGTAGTAAGGGAAACAATATCAAGCTGACCATTGATTTGGCCTTCCAAGATAGTGTGGATGCTTTGCTGAAAAGTTATTTCAATTCCGAGCTAGGAAATGGTGGAGCCAAGTATTCTGAGGGTGTGTATGCAGTTGCTCTAAATCCAAAAACAGGTGCTGTGTTATCCATGTCAGGGATCAAACATGACCTGAACACGGGAGAGTTAACACAGGATTCCTTGGGAACTGTGACCAATGTCTTTGTACCCGGTTCGGTTGTTAAGGCCGCTACCATCAGCTCAGGTTGGGAAAATGGTGTTTTATCAGGAAACCAAACCTTAACAGATCAGCCTATTGTTTTCCAAGGTTCAGCTCCAATTTATTCTTGGTATAAATTGGCATATGGATCTTTTCCTATTACAGCTGTGGAAGCCTTGGAGTATTCATCTAATGCTTACGTGGTTCAAACCGCTCTTGGAATCATGGGCCAGACCTATCAACCAAATATGTTTGTTGGAACCAGCAATTTGGAAACAGCTATGGGAAAACTTCGTTCGACATTTGCTGAATATGGTCTTGGAGCCTCAACAGGCATTGACCTTCCAAATGAGTCAACTGGTTTTATACCAAAAGAGTATAGCTTTGCTAATTACATCACCAATTCCTTTGGGCAGTTTGATAACTATACGCCCATGCAGTTGGCTCAGTATGTAGCAACTATTGCAAATGATGGTGTTCGTGTGGCTCCTCGTATTGTTGAAGGCATTTATGGTAATAATGATAAGGGAGGACTGGGTGACTTGATTCAGCAACTGCAACCGACAGAGATGAATAAGGTCAATATATCCGACTCCGATATGAGTATCTTGCACCAAGGATTTTACCAAGTATCGCATGGAACTAGTCCCCTTACGACAGGACGGGCGTTTTCAGATGGCGCCACTGTTTCTATCAGTGGTAAGACCGGTACAGGTGAAAGCTATGTAGCTGGTGGTCAAGAAGCTAATAATACCAATGCCGTGGCCTATGCTCCAACAGAAAATCCTCAAATTGCAGTTGCAGTAGTCTTTCCTCATAATACCAATTTAACCAAAAATGTTGGGCCAGCAATTGCTCGCGACATTATCAATTTATATAACCAACACCATCCAATGAATTAGAAAGGAAGCCATGCTTTATCCAACACCTATTGCTAAGTTGATTGACAGTTATTCCAAACTTCCTGGTATTGGGATTAAGACAGCAACTCGACTGGCCTTTTATACTATTGGAATGCCGGATGACGACGTCAATGAATTTGCAAAAAATCTTCTTGCAGCCAAGCGAGAATTGACCTATTGCTCTATTTGTGGACGATTAACAGATGAAGACCCGTGCTCTATCTGTACCGATCCTAGCCGTGATCAGTCTACGATTCTGGTCCTGGAGGATAGCCGCGATGTCGCTGCCATGGAAAATATTCAGGAATACCACGGACTTTACCATGTCCTGCATGGTCTCATTTCTCCCATGAATGGCATTAGTCCAGATGATATCAATCTCAAGAGCCTCATGACCCGTCTTATGGATAGTGAGGTTTCAGAAGTAATTGTAGCAACCAATGCCACAGCAGATGGGGAAGCGACTTCCATGTATCTTTCCCGCTTACTCAAGCCAGCTGGGATCAAGGTTACGCGCCTGGCACGAGGTCTTGCTGTGGGAGCAGATATCGAGTATGCGGACGAAGTGACCCTCTTACGAGCCATTGAAAATCGGACAGAGTTGTAAGTGTAGACAAATTTACGAACTCCATTCATTTATAAAAAATCAAGGAGGCTGAAAATCGTTCCTATCGGCCTCTTTTTGTATAGTGTGATGAGTAGGATCAGGTTCAAGTTTTAAAAAAACAAGCAAATATGATATACTAAAGAGCGAGTATTCTAGTAGAATTAGGACAAATAATATGAAACAAACGATTATTCTTTTATATGGTGGACGGAGTGCGGAACGCGAAGTCTCTGTCCTTTCAGCTGAAAGTGTCATGCGTGCGGTCAACTACGACCGTTTCACAGTCAAGACTTTCTTCATCAGCCAGTCAGGTGACTTTATCAAAACACAGGAATTTAGCCAGACTCCAGGTCAAGAAGATCGTCTCATGACCAATGCGACTATTGACTGGGACAAGAAAATAGCGCCAAGTGCCATCTATGAAGAAGGTGCAGTGGTCTTTCCAGTCCTTCATGGTCCAATGGGAGAGGATGGCTCTGTCCAAGGATTCTTGGAAGTTTTGAAAATGCCTTATGTCGGCTGTAATATCTTGTCATCCAGTCTTGCCATGGATAAAATCACGACCAAGCGTGTTTTAGAATCTGCTGGCATTGCCCAAGTTCCTTATGTGGCCATCGTTGAAGGCGATGATGTGACTGCTAAAATCGCTGAAGTTGAAGAAAAATTGACTTATCCAGTCTTCACAAAACCATCAAACATGGGTTCAAGTGTCGGTATTTCTAAGTCTGAAAATCAAGAGGAACTTCGTCAAGCCTTGAAACTTGCCTTCCAATATGACAGCCGTGTCTTGGTAGAGCAAGGGGTGAATGCTCGTGAAATTGAAGTTGGTCTACTGGGCAACTACGATGTCAAGAGTACGCTACCAGGAGAAGTAGTCAAGGATGTTGCCTTCTACGATTATGACGCCAAGTATATTGACAACAAGATTACCATGGATATTCCGGCTAAAATCAGTGATGATGTGGTAGCTGTCATGCGTCGAAATGCGGAAACAGCCTTCCGTGCCATTGGTGGTCTTGGTCTCTCTCGTTGCGATTTCTTCTATACAGACAAGGGAGAGATTTTCCTAAACGAGCTTAATACCATGCCAGGTTTTACCCAGTGGTCTATGTACCCACTACTTTGGGACAATATGGGAATCAGTTACCCAGACCTAATCGAGCGATTGGTTGACCTTGCCAAGGAAAGTTTTGACAAGCGCGAAGCGCATTTGCTATAAAAATGAAAGAGAGGGTAGAAGCCAGAACCATCACTGCAAGGTGACTAGAGTTCTCAGACTTCAACCCTTTTTAAAGGAGTAGAAATGAAATTAACAATTCATGAAGTGGCCCAAGTTGTAGGAGCTAAAAATGATATCAGCATCTTTGAGGACACCCAGTTAGAAAAAGCTGAGTTTGACAGTCGTTTGATTGCGACAGGAGATTTATTTGTGCCCCTCAAAGGTGCGCGTGACGGCCATGACTTTATTGAAAGAGCCTTTGAAAATGGCGCTGCTGTAACCTTGTCTGAGAAAGAAATCGCAAATCATCCTTACATTCTAGTAGACGATGTGTTGACTGCCTTTCAACAACTAGCTGCCTACTATCTTGAGAAAACAGCTGTTGATGTCTTTGCAGTTACGGGTTCAAATGGTAAGACGACGACCAAGGATATGTTGGCGCACTTGCTATCAACAACCTACAAAACCTACAAAACGCAAGGCAACTACAATAACGAGATTGGCCTTCCTTACACAGTTCTCCATATGCCTCAAGGAACAGAAAAGTTGGTCTTGGAGATGGGGCAGGATCACTTGGGAGATATTCATCTCTTGTCAGAATTGGCTCGTCCAAAAACAGCCATCGTGACCTTAGTTGGAGAAGCCCATTTGGCCTTTTTCAAAGATCGTTCGGAGATTGCCCAAGGAAAAATGCAAATTGCAGATGGCATGGCTGAAGGTTCTTTGCTTTTGGCCCCAGCCGACTCCATTGTAGAGGCCTACTTGCCAGCTGATAAAAAGGTGGTCCGTTTTGGGCAAGGAGCTGAGTTGGAAATCACAGACTTGGTTGAGCGTAAGGACAGTCTGACCTTTAAGGCTAATTTCTTGGAACAAGCCCTCGATTTGCCAGTGACTGGTAAGTACAATGCGACAAATGCTATGATTGCGTCCTATGTTGCCCTACAAGAAGAAGTTTCAGAGGAGCAGATTCGTCAGGCCTTCCAAGGTCTTGAATTGACGCGTAACCGTACCGAATGGAAGAAAGCAGCCAATGGAGCAGATATTTTGTCTGACGTTTACAACGCCAATCCAACTGCTATGAAGCTGATTTTAGAGACTTTCTCTGCCATTCCAGCCAATGAAGGTGGCAAAAAAATCGCTGTCTTGGCGGATATGAAGGAACTTGGTGACCAGTCTATTCAACTCCATAATCAGATGATTTTGAGCCTTTCTCCAGATGTGCTGGATACCGTGATTTTCTACGGAGAAGACATTGCTGAATTGGCCCAACTTGCCAGTCAAATGTTCCCAATCGGCCACGTTTACTACTTCAAGAAAACAGAAGACCAAGACCAATTTGAAAACCTAGTCAAGCAGGTCAAAGAAAGCCTTGGAGTCAATGACCAAATCCTACTCAAAGGCTCTAACTCTATGAATCTAGCCAAACTGGTAGAAAGTTTAGAAAATGAAGACAAGTAATTTTGTCAAACATTTACGTATTTCTAAATCCATTTTTCTTAAGTAGCATGGTATAATAAAATGCAGGAAAATTTTGAATCATGAGGAAGACTAGATGAATTTATGGGATATTTTCTTTACGACTCAGGCAACAGAGCCACCTAAGTTTGATCTTTTTTGGTATGTCAGTATATTTACACTCTTGGCTTTGACCTTTTATACAGCCTATCGTTATCGTGAAAAGAAGGTTTACCAACGATTTTTCCAAATCTTGCAAGCTGTTCAGTTAATCCTTCTCTATGGTTGGTACTGGGTCAATCATATGCCACTATCAGAAAGCTTACCCTTTTATCATTGCCGTATGGCCATGTTTGTAGTACTTTTGCTTCCTGGTCAGTCTAAGTATAGGCAGTATTTTGCATTGCTAGGAACATTTGGGACATTAGCAGCCTTTGTTTATCCAGTGCCAGATGCCTATCCTTTCCCCCATATTGCGATTTTGTCCTTTATCTTTGGGCATTTAGCACTCTTGGGGAACTCTCTAGTTTATCTATTGAGACAGTATAGTGCGCGATTGCTGGATGTGAAGGGGATTTTTCTCATGACCTTTGCCCTAAATGCCTTGATTTTTGTGGTCAATTTGGTAACAGGTGGTGATTATGGATTCTTGACAAAACCACCATTGGTTGGAGATCATGGCTTAGTAGCTAATTATTTAATCGTTTCTCTAGCCCTGTCGGCAGCCATTACTTTGACCAAGAAAATCTTGGAACTATTTTTAGAACAAGAAGCAGAAAAAATGATTGCAAAGAAAGCTTAGAAATGAGCTTTCTTTTTTGATAAATCTGATTTTTTATAATTTGTTTGGAAAATAAAAAAAGTTGATGAGCAAAAGTGAAAAAATAGCAAGTAAATTTAGGAAAAAACTAAGCACAATTAGATTTTTTGTGTTATAATATTCTGTGAATAGCTATGCCTATGTTTAGCTATGGAATAATACGAAGTGCGAAACTTGGAAGATAGAGAGGATGCGATGTAATGGCTAGAGAAGGCTTTTTTACAGGTCTAGATATTGGAACAAGCTCTGTCAAGGTGCTTGTGGCCGAGAAGAGAAATGGTGAATTAAATGTAATTGGCGTGAGTAATGCCAAAAGTAAAGGTGTAAAGGATGGAATTATTGTTGATATTGATGCAGCAGCAACTGCTATCAAGTCAGCCATTTCCCAAGCAGAAGAAAAGGCAGGCATTTCGATTAAATCAGTGAATGTCGGCTTGCCTGGTAATCTTTTGCAGGTAGAACCAACTCAAGGGATGATTCCAGTAACATCTGATACCAAGGAAATTACGGATCAAGATGTTGAAAATGTTGTCAAATCAGCTTTGACAAAGAGTATGACACCTGACCGTGAAGTCATTACCTTTATTCCTGAAGAATTTATTGTGGATGGTTTCCAAGGGATTCGTGACCCACGTGGCATGATGGGGGTTCGCCTTGAAATGCGTGGTTTGCTTTATACAGGACCTCGTACTATCTTGCACAATTTGCGTAAGACAGTTGAACGTGCAGGTGTCCAGGTTGAAAATGTTATCATTTCACCACTAGCAATGGTTCAATCAGTTTTGAACGAAGGTGAACGTGAATTTGGTGCTACAGTGATTGATATGGGGGCAGGTCAAACGACTGTCGCTACAATCCGTAACCAAGAACTCCAATTCACACATATTCTCCAAGAAGGTGGAGATTATGTAACTAAAGATATCTCCAAGGTTTTGAAAACCTCTCGCAAATTAGCAGAAGGCTTGAAACTGAATTACGGGGAAGCCTATCCGCCTCTTGCAAGCAAAGAAACCTTCCAAGTAGAAGTTATTGGAGAAGTAGAAGCAGTCGAAGTGACGGAAGCCTACCTGTCAGAAATTATTTCTGCACGAATCAAGCACATCCTTGAACAAATCAAGCAAGAATTAGATAGAAGACGTCTATTGGAGCTCCCTGGTGGCATTGTATTGATCGGTGGAAATGCTATTTTACCGGGTATGGTAGAATTGGCTCAAGAAGTCTTTGGCGTTCGTGTCAAACTCTATGTTCCAAACCAAGTTGGTATTCGCAATCCAGCCTTTGCGCATGTGATTAGTCTATCGGAATTCGCTGGACAATTGACAGAAGTCAATCTTTTGGCTCAAAGAGCAGTCAAGGGTGAAGTTGCTCTGACTCATCAACCAATTAGTTTTGGGGGAATGATTCAGAAAACAGCTCAGTTTGTACAATCAACGCCTGTTCAACCAGCTCCTGCTCCAGAAGTAGAGCCGGTGGCGCCTACAGAACCAATGGCGGATTTCCAACAAGCTTCACAAAATAAACCGAAATTAGCAGATCGTTTCCGTGGCTTGATCGGAAGCATGTTTGACGAATAAAGAGGAAAAATAAATTATGACATTTTCATTTGATACAGCTGCTGCTCAAGGTGCAGTGATTAAGGTAATTGGTGTCGGTGGAGGTGGTGGCAATGCCATCAACCGTATGGTCGACGAAGGTGTTACAGGCGTAGAATTTATCGCAGCAAACACAGATGTACAAGCATTGAGTAGTACAAAAGCTGAGACTGTTATTCAGTTAGGCCCTAAATTGACTCGAGGTTTGGGTGCAGGAGGTCAACCTGAGGTTGGTCGTAAAGCTGCTGAAGAAAGCGAAGAAACACTGACGGAAGCTATCAGTGGTGCAGATATGGTCTTCATCACTGCTGGTATGGGAGGAGGCTCTGGAACTGGAGCTGCTCCTGTTATTGCTCGTATCGCCAAAGATTTAGGTGCTCTTACAGTTGGTGTTGTAACACGTCCTTTCGGTTTTGAAGGAAGCAAGCGTGGACAATTTGCTGTTGAAGGAATCAACCAACTTCGTGAGCATGTAGATACTCTATTGATTATTTCAAACAACAACTTGCTTGAAATTGTTGATAAGAAAACACCGCTCTTGGAGGCTCTTAGCGAAGCGGATAACGTTCTTCGTCAAGGTGTTCAAGGAATTACCGATTTGATTACCAATCCAGGATTGATTAACCTTGACTTTGCCGATGTGAAAACGGTAATGGCAAACAAAGGGAATGCTCTTATGGGGATTGGTATCGGTAGTGGAGAAGAACGTGTTGTTGAAGCAGCGCGTAAGGCAATTTACTCTCCACTTCTTGAAACAACAATTGATGGAGCAGAAGATGTGATTGTCAACGTAACTGGTGGTCTCGACTTAACCTTGATTGAGGCAGAAGAGGCTTCACAAATTGTGAACCAGGCAGCAGGTCAAGGAGTGAACATCTGGCTCGGTACTTCAATTGATGAAAGTATGCGTGATGAAATTCGTGTAACAGTTGTCGCAACAGGTGTTCGTCAAGACCGCGTAGAAAAGGTTGTGGCTCCACAAGCTAGACCGACTACTAACTACCGTGAGACAGTGAAACCAGCTCATTCACATGGCTTTGATCGTCATTTTGATATGGCAGAAACAGCTGAATTGCCAAAACAAAATCCACGTCGTTTGGAACCAACTCAGGCATCTGCTTTTGGTGATTGGGATCTTCGCCGTGAATCGATTGTTCGTACAACAGATTCAGTCGTTTCTCCAGTTGAACGCTTTGAAGCCCCAACATCACAAGATGAAGATGAATTGGATACACCTCCATTTTTCAAAAATCGTTAAGTAAATGAATGTAAAAGAAAATACAGAACTTGTTTTTCGAGAAGTTGCAGAGGCTAGTCTGAGTGCTCATCGAGAGAGTGGTTCAGTCTCTGTCATTGCAGTTACCAAGTATGTAGATGTACCGACAGCGGAAGCCTTGCTTCCGCTAGGTGTTCATCATATCGGTGAAAATCGTGTCGATAAGTTTCTGGAAAAATATGAAGCTTTAAAAGATCGAGATGTGACTTGGCATTTGATTGGTACCTTACAAAGACGTAAGGTGAAAGATGTTATTCAATACGTTGATTATTTCCATGCCTTGGATTCCGTCAAGCTAGCAGGGGAAATTCAAAAAAGAAGTGACAGAGTCATCAAATGTTTCCTTCAAGTAAATATTTCTAAAGAAGAAAGCAAACACGGTTTTTCGAGAGAGGAACTGCTGGAAATCTTGCCAGAGTTAGCTAGACTAGATAAGATTGAATATGTTGGTTTAATGACGATGGCACCTTTTGAGGCTAGCAGTGAGCAGTTGAAAGAGATTTTCAAGGCAACCCAAGATTTACAAAGAGAAATCCAAGAAAAACAAATTCCAAATATGCCTATGACCGAGTTAAGTATGGGAATGAGTCGTGATTATAAAGAAGCGATTCAATTCGGTTCCACCTTTGTTCGTATAGGTACATCATTTTTTAAGTAGGAGAGAACCATGTCTTTAAAAGATAGATTCGATAGATTTATAGATTATTTTACGGAGGATGAGGATTCAAGTCTCCCTTATGAAAAAAGAGATGAGCCTGTGTTAACTCCAGTAAATTCTTCACAGGAACCGGCTCTCCCAATGCATCAACCTTCACAGTCTGCTGGTGCAAAAGATAGCAATATCACCAGACTTCATGCAAGACAACAGGAATTGGCAAATCAGAGTCAGCGTGCAACGGATAAGGTCATTATAGATGTTCGTTATCCTAGAAAATATGAGGATGCAACAGAAATTGTTGATTTATTGGCAGGAAACGAAAGTATCTTGATTGATTTTCAATATATGACTGAAGTGCAGGCTCGTCGTTGTTTGGACTATTTGGATGGAGCTTGTCATGTTTTAGCTGGAAATTTGAAAAAGGTAGCATCTACTATGTATCTGTTAACACCAGTGAATGTTATTGTCAATGTTGAAGATATTCGTTTACCAGATGAAGATCAACAGGGTGAGTTTGGTTTTGATATGAAGCGAAATAGAGTACGATAATGATTTTTTTAATTCGTATGATTTATAATGCAGTGGATATTTACTCCCTGATTTTGGTGGCCTTTGCTGTCATGTCTTGGTTTCCAGGTGCCTATGAATCAAGTTTAGGTCGTTGGATTGTAGCGTTGGTCAAACCAGTGCTTACTCCCTTGCAACGCCTGCCTTTACAGATAGCGGGTCTTGATTTATCTGTTTGGGTTGCGATTGTTTTGGTTCGATTTTTAGGAGAAAACCTAGTCCGTTTTCTGGCGATGATAGGATGAATAAAGGGATTTACCAGCATTTCTCTATAGAAGACCGTCCCTTTCTTGACAAGGGAATGGAATGGATAAAGAAGGTAGAAGATAGCTATGCTCCTTTTTTAACTTCTTTTATCAATCCTCATCAGGAGAAGCTATTAAAGATTTTGGCCAAAACCTATGGTCTTGCTTGTAGCAGTAGTGGGGAATTCGTCTCGAGTGAGTATGTTCGAGTTTTATTATACCCAGATTATTTCCAACCAGAGTTTTCAGATTTTGAAATATCTCTCCAGGAAATTGTGTATTCCAATAAATTTGAACACTTAACGCATGCCAAAATTTTAGGTACAGTCATCAATCAATTAGGGATTGAACGGAAACTTTTTGGAGATATCCTAGTAGATGAAGAACGGGCGCAGATTATGGTCAATCAGCAGTTTCTTCTTCTCTTTCAAGATGGATTAAAGAAAATTGGCCGTATACCCGTTTCGCTGGAGGAACGTCCTTTCACCGAGAAAATAGATAAGCTAGAACAGTATCGAGAGCTGGATTTATGTGTGTCTAGTTTTAGATTAGATGTTCTTTTATCAAATGTTTTGAAACTATCTAGGAATCAAGCAAACCAGTTGATTGAAAAGAAACTTGTCCAAGTAAATTATCATGTGGTAGACAAATCAGATTATACTGTTCAAGTTGGAGACTTGATTAGTGTGAGAAAATTTGGGCGCTTGAGATTGCTTCAAGATAAGGGACAAACAAAAAAAGAGAAGAAAAAAATAACCGTCCAGTTATTATTAAGTAAGTGAGGAATAGAATGCCAATTACATCATTAGAAATAAAGGACAAAACCTTTGGAACTCGATTCAGAGGTTTTGATCCAGAAGAAGTCGATGAATTTTTAGATATTGTGGTTCGTGATTACGAAGATCTTGTTCGTGCGAATCATGATAAAGATTTGCGTATTAAGAGTTTAGAAGAGCGTTTGTCTTACTTTGACGAAATGAAAGATTCATTGAGCCAGTCTGTATTGATTGCCCAAGACACAGCTGAGCGAGTGAAACAAGCGGCACATGAACGTTCAAACAATATCGTTCACCAAGCAGAACAAGATGCGCAACGCTTGTTGGAAGAAGCTAAATATAAGGCAAATGAGATTCTTCGTCAAGCAACAGACAATGCTAAGAAAGTTGCTGTTGAAACAGAAGAATTGAAGAACAAGAGCCGTGTCTTCCACCAACGTCTCAAATCTACAATTGAGAGTCAGTTGGCTATTGTTGAATCTTCAGATTGGGAAGATATTCTCCGTCCAACAGCGACTTATCTTCAAACCAGTGATGAAGCTTTTAAAGAAGTGGTTAGCGAAGTACTTGGAGAACCGATTCCAGCTCCAATTGAGGAAGAACCAATTGATATGACACGTCAGTTCTCTCAAGCAGAAATGGCAGAGTTACAAGCTCGTATTGAGGCAGCCAATAAAGAATTGGCTGAATTTGAAGCTCAGGCTAAACAGGAAGTGGAAGATCCAACTCCTGTAGTGAGTCCTCAAATGGAAGAAGAGCCTGCTCATCCAGTTGGTCCAATGTACGAAGAACCAGAAGTAGCTCCAGTACATCCTTCGGCTCCAACACCAGTTACAGAAACGTTTGATTCAGCACCAGGATTTGAAGCACCGCAAGAATCTGTTACAATTTTATAAGAAATATTCTGAGAACAATATCTTATCCTTATATTTCCAGCGAGCAGGAGATGGTGTGAGTCCTGCATTCCCTAACGATAAGATTATCCTCTCAAAAACTCAAGTCTGAAGTTAGTAGGATTTGACGTTCCCCACGTTACGGGATAAGAGGGAGAAAGACTAAATCTTTTTCCGAATAAAGGTGGTACCACGATTTTCGTCCTTTTTGGCAGTCGTGGTTTTTAATTTGTTATTATTTATAAAGGAGATACCATGAAACTCAAAGATACCCTTAACCTTGGGAAAACAGCTTTCCCAATGCGTGCAGGCCTTCCGACCAAAGAGCCAGTTTGGCAAAAGGAATGGGAAGATGCAAAACTTTACCAACGTCGTCAAGAATTGAACCAAGGAAAACCTCATTTCACCTTGCATGATGGCCCTCCATACGCGAACGGAAATATTCACGTTGGACACGCTATGAACAAGATTTCAAAAGATATCATTGTTCGTTCAAAATCAATGTCAGGTTTTTACGCACCATTTATCCCAGGTTGGGATACTCATGGTCTGCCAATCGAGCAAGTTTTGGCAAAACAAGGTGTCAAACGTAAAGAAATGGACTTGGTTGAGTACTTGAAACTTTGTCGTGAATACGCTCTTTCTCAAGTAGATAAACAACGTGAAGACTTTAAACGTTTGGGTGTTTCTGGTGACTGGGAAAATCCATATGTGACTTTGACTCCTGACTATGAGGCAGCTCAAATCCGTGTATTTGGTGAGATGGCTAATAAAGGTTATATCTACCGTGGTGCAAAACCAGTTTACTGGTCTTGGTCATCTGAGTCTGCCCTTGCTGAAGCAGAGATTGAATACCATGACTTGGTTTCAACTTCTCTTTACTATGCCAATAAGGTCAAAGATGGCAAAGGTGTTCTAGATACAGATACTTATATCGTTGTTTGGACAACTACTCCATTTACTATCACAGCTTCTCGTGGTTTGACTGTTGGTGCAGATATTGATTACGTCTTGGTTCAACCTGCTGGTGAAGATCGTAAGTTTGTGGTTGCTGCAGAATTATTGACTAGCTTGTCTGGGAAATTTGACTGGGCTGATGTGCAAGTTTTAGCAACTTACCGTGGTCAAGAACTCAACCACATCGTAACAGAACACCCATGGGATATAGCTGTAGATGAATTGGTTATCCTTGGTGACCACGTTACAACTGACTCTGGTACAGGTATTGTCCATACAGCCCCAGGTTTCGGTGAGGACGACTACAATGTTGGTATTGCTAATGGTCTTGAAGTCGCAGTTACTGTTGACGAACGTGGTATCATGATGGCTAATGCTGGCGCTGAGTTTGAAGGTCAATTCTATGACAAGGTGGTTCCAACTGTCATCGAAAAACTTGGTGACCTCCTTCTTGCCCAAGAAGAAATCTCTCACTCATACCCATTTGACTGGCGTACCAAGAAACCAATCATCTGGCGTGCAGTTCCACAATGGTTTGCCTCAGTTTCTAAATTCCGCCAAGAAATCTTGGACGAAATTGAAAAAGTGAAATTCCACTCAGAATGGGGTAAAGTCCGTCTTTACAATATGATTCGTGACCGTGGCGACTGGGTTATCTCTCGTCAACGTGCTTGGGGTGTTCCACTTCCTATCTTCTATGCTGAAGATGGTACAGCTATCATGACAGCTGAAACTATTGAACACGTAGCTCAACTCTTTGAGGAACATGGTTCAAGCATTTGGTGGGAACGTGATGCTAAGGACCTCTTGCCAGAAGGATTTACTCATCCAGGTTCACCAAATGGTGAGTTCAAAAAAGAAACAGATATTATGGATGTATGGTTTGACTCAGGTTCATCATGGAATGGGGTTGTAGTAAACCGTCCTGAGTTGACTTACCCAGCAGACCTTTACCTAGAAGGTTCTGACCAGTACCGTGGTTGGTTCAACTCTTCACTCATCACATCTGTTGCCAACCATGGCGTAGCACCATACAAACAAATCTTGTCACAAGGTTTTGCCCTTGATGGTAAAGGTGAGAAGATGTCTAAATCTCTTGGAAATACCATTGCTCCAAGCGATGTTGAAAAACAATTTGGTGCTGAAATCTTGCGTCTCTGGGTAACAAGTGTTGACTCAAGCAACGATGTGCGTATCTCTATGGATATCTTGAGCCAAGTCTCTGAAACTTACCGTAAGATTCGTAACACCCTTCGTTTCTTGATTGCCAATACATCTGACTTTTACCCAAGTCAAGATTCAGTAGCTTACGATGAGCTTCGTTCAGTTGATAAGTACATGACGATTCGCTTTAACCAGCTTGTGAAAACGATTCGTGCTGCTTACGCAAACTTTGAATTCTTGACAATCTACAAGGCCTTGGTGAACTTTATCAACGTTGATTTGTCAGCATTCTACCTTGATTTTGCTAAAGACGTTGTTTACATCGAAGGTGCCAAATCACTGGAACGCTGTCAAATGCAGACTGTTTTCTATGACATTCTTGTCAAAATTACCAAACTCTTGACACCAATCCTTCCTCACACTGCGGAAGAAATCTGGTCATACCTTGAGTTTGAAGCAGAAGAATATGTTCAATTGTCAGAATTGCCAGAAGCAGAAACTTTTGCTAACCAAGAAGAAATCTTGGATACATGGGCTGCCTTCATGGAGTTCCGTGGACAAGCTCAAAAAGCCTTGGAAGAAGCGCGTAATGCAAAAGTTATCGGGAAATCACTTGAAGCACACTTGACAGTTTATCCAAATGAAGTTGTGAAAACTCTACTCGAAGCAGTAAACAGCAATGTAGCTCAACTTTTGATTGTGTCTGAATTGACCATCGCAGAAGGACCAGCTCCAGAAGCTGCCGTTAGCTTCGAAGATGTAGCCTTCACTGTTGAACGCGCTGCAGGCCAAGTATGTGACCGTTGCCGTCGTATCGACCCAACAACAGCAGAACGCAGCTACCAGGCAGTCATTTGTGACCACTGTGCAAGCATTGTAGAAGAAAATTTTGCGGACGCAGTCGCAGAAGGATTTGAAGAGAAGTAAGGTTGAAAAGTCTCTATGCGTCTAGTATATAAAAATCAGTTATTCCAAGTTTATAATCTCTCTTGTGAGATGCTAAAGTTTAATGAGAATTGGTTTTGCTAATACTAGGAGAAAGTAAGTATGCTAAAATCGCAAGATTGTTTTTCTTGCGATTTCTTAAACTAGTGAGGAAAAATAAACATTATGAGACAAACAAATGTTAGAGGAAACTTGTCCCTCCGTGGCTTTAGAAAATTAAGAACTGGTGCAATTGTTGCGACAGGTGTGATTTTATTGGGTCTGGGCTTTTTAGCCCCAACTGTATCAGCCAGTGAACAAGATGGTGTCTGGGTAGCCAGAACAGTTGAGGAAGTGAAAGCTGACCTTCAAAAAGAAGGTGATTTATTTAAGTATGTCATTAAGTGGGGAGATACATTAAGTGTTATCAGCGAAGCAAGCAATATCCCTGTAGATGTACTCCAAGAAATGAATCAAGCTTCAGGCAAGAATTTATTCTTACCACACAATGAATTGTACTTTACTGAAGCTGAAACGGTTTCAGATACAGTCACAAAACACAAGATTGTCATCAAAGAAAGTGGTGCAAGTGGCGAAGTTCGCACTTACGAAGTCTTGCTCAAGAAAGATCAGGAAACAAAAGCTGTTACCTTTGAATTAACAGATGTCACTGAGAAAGTTGAAAAAATGACTGTGAACTATAGCCTAGTTTATCAGCCTGTATCAGCACCAGTAGTGGAAAGAGCGGAAGAATCGGGTGAAGAACCTGCTTCAGAAGCACCAGCAGAGACAAGCCCAGAAGTTAAAGAAGAAACAGAAGCTCCAGTAGCACCAAAAGCAGAAGAGCCAACTGTAACAACGCCAAAAGCAGAAAAACCAGTGTCTCCAGCACCAACAGAATCAGCGCCAGAGGTAGAAAAACCAGCTGATCCTAAAGAAGCAGAATCAACACCTGAAGGAACATTTACAGGAACAGCAGAATCAGCACCAGATTCAACAGAATTAGTGGCAAATGGAGCTTCAGGAAGAACAGAAGGGGCTTCAGAAGTAACTCCAGGAGTAACAGGAAAAGAAACTGAAGAATCAGGAACAGAAGCACCTACAACTCCAAAAGAAGATACACCTGAAGGAACAGTTTCAGAAGGAGAAACAGGAACAGAGTCAGCAGAATTGGCTGAACCAAAAACAGAAGCACCTACAACTCCAGAAAATAAAGAAGAACAACCAGGTGCAACAGAAGCACCGGAACCAAAAGTAACAGAGTCCGAGGCAGCGAAACCAGCTCCAAAAGAAGCAGGAACAACAGCAGGAAATGAAGTAAAAGAAACTGAAGAAGCAGGAACAGGTTCAGAAGTAGCTACAACAGGTGCACCAGCAGCGGAAGGAAGTTCAGAAGCGACTCTAGGTTCAACAGAAGAAGCTTCAGGAACAACACCAAAAGCAGAAGTTTCAGAAGCACCAGTGGTAGAGGCTACAACTTCAGGAGAACAAAGCCAACCAGCAGAAGAAACTCCAGCACCATCAAAACCAGAAACCCCAGCTTCAACAGAAGCAGCTACAGAGGCTACAACTTCAAGTGAAGTAGGCAATGCAGAAGAAACCTCTGTTGAGGAGACAGGAAAACAAGATAGCGCAACAAATACACCGTCAGCTGAGTCTAAAGAAGAAGCGGTAACAACACCAGAAGCAACAGAAAAAGAAGCAAAAGCAGAAGAGTCAGCAGAACCAGGAACATCTGCAACTGTGGAATCAACACCAGCAGGAGAAGAAGGTAAAGCCGAAGCAACGGAAGAAGATGAAGAACCAGGAATAATAGCAGAAGCAACCCCAGCACCAAAAGAATTAGGAGAAGAAGGTAAAGCGGAGGATTCAGTTTCTTCAACTGAATCTTCATCAACTGCTTCTGAAGGGGAGTCAACAGCTACGCAGCCAGCTGTAGAAGAAGAAACAGATTCAACATCGGAAGCTGAAGAACTTGCAACTACGGAAACAGCAACAGCACCAAAAGCGGAAGAGCCAGAGGCGGCAACCCCAGCTTCAGAAGTACCATCAGAATCAGAGTCGAAAGAAGAAGATTCATCTGCAGGGGATACAACAGTTACAGAAGAACAGCCGGCTTCAGAAACTGTCTCTGAAGGTGGGTTACCAGCTACACAACCAGCTGGAGAAGAAAATAAATCCGAACCAACGTCAGAAACTTCAACTATTCCATCTGTAGATGCTACAAATGATTCAGGTAATTCAGAGTCATCACCTTCAGTAACAGAAGGCAATAAAGAAGAAACAAATTCACAAAATACTGAAGCTTCGACTGTGAACGAAAACTCAGAATCATCTAATTCAGATTCAGAAAAACCACAGGGTGATGAACCAGCTGTACAAGTAGGATCAGACCCAACAGCGTCAACAGAAGGAACATCTACAGGAAAAGAAGAATCAGCACCAAAAGCAGAAGAAAAACAAGTCGACAAGAAACTAGAGCTTAGGAATATTTCAAATGTGGAATTATTTACAGTAGAAAATAATAAATATCGACATGTAACCTCATTTGATACGGTTCCAAATAATCCTAGTAACTACTTTATGAAAGTAAAATCAGAGAAGTTTAAAGATGTGATGTTACCTGTCTCAAGTATTACAAGTGTCAGAAGAGATAATCAAGAAGTATATAAAATTGTTGGTCGAGCAAATGATTTAATTCAACATGAAAATGATAGTACTGTAGAAAATTATACTTATTATTTACCAAAAACTATTAATAGTGAAAACGAAGTTTATACATCATTTAAAAATCTAGTAGAAGCAATGAATAGAAATTTACATGGTACGTTTCGTTTAGGAGCAACTATGGATGCTCGTGAAGTAGAACTTTCGGATGGTCAAGAAAGTTATATAAATCAAGAATTTAGTGGTACATTAATAGGTACAAACAATGATAAGAACTATGCTATATATAACTTGAAAAAACCGTTATTTAAAGTTTTAAATCATGCTGCTATTCAAGATCTTTCAATAAAAGAAGCTAATGTTTCTTTGAAAGAAGATGCTGCTACAATAGCGAAAGAGGCGAACAATGGTACTACAATTACAAATGTTCATTCATCAGGTGTAATTGCTGGTGAGCGTAGCATTGGTGGTTTGGTTTCAAAAGTAACTGACTCTACAATTTCTAATAGTAGTTTTACAGGTAGAATAACAAATACTTATAATACAAATGCTACTTATCAAATAGGTGGTTTAGTTGGCAAACTTTCAGGTGTTGGTGCTTTAATAGAAAACTCAATTTCATCTATCGATATGGCGACAAACGCTAATCAAGGGGACCAAACAGTTGGTGGTATAGCTGGGGTTGTTGATAGAAGTGCTAGAATTAGTAATAGTTACGTTGAAGGAAATCTTAACAATGTGAAGCCTTTTGGTAAAGTAGGAGGAGTTGTAGGTAATCTTTGGGATAATTCAGGTGAAGTTGAAAATTCAGGTCGACTATCTGATGTATTAAGCGATGTCAATGTTACTAACGGTAATGCTATTGCTGGTTATGATTTTAATGGTATAAAAGCAACTAACACTTATAGTAATAAAAATAATAAGGTGGTAAAAGTAGTTCAAGTAGATGACGAAGTACTTAGTAAAGATTCTGAAGAGCAAAGAGGAACTGTGCTAGAAGCGGATGAGATTAATGTGAAAAAAGCTCAACTTGTTCCTAAAAATAATATTAAAACTGAGGACTTTAATTTCTCTTCTAAATATGGAACGGATTATAGTAAATTAAAAGATGTTGATGTTTCTAGGTTAAGGGTGTATAAAAATATAGAAAAATTACTGCCATTTTATAACAGAGAGACTATTGTTAAGTATGGTAATTTAGTGGATACTAATAATGCTTTATATACTAAGGATCTTGTGTCTGTAGTTTCAATGCATGACAAAGAAGTAATTTCTGATATTAATAAACATAAAGCTAGTATTAATAAGTTGTTACTACATTATTCAGATAATACTTCTCAAACATTAGATATAAAATATCTACAAGATTTCTCTAAAGTAGCAGAATACGAAATAACTAATACAAAATTAATATACACACCTAATACGTTATTACATAATTACAATAATATTGTAAAATCTGTTTTAAATGATCTGAAATCTGTTCAATATAATTCAGCTGATGTTAGAAAAGTATTAGATATTTCTAATGATATAAAATTAACAGAATTATATCTAGATGAACAGTTCGATAAAACAAAAGCAAATATTGAAGATACTTTATCAAAACTTCTTTCTGCAGATGCGGCAATAGCTGTAAATAATAATTCGATAATAGATAATTATGTAGTAGAAAAAATTAAGAATAATAAAGAGGCGTTGCTTTTAGGTTTAACATATCTTGAACGTTGGTATAATTTTAAATATGATAATGCAAGTGCAAAAGATTTAGTATTATATCATTTAGATTTCTTTGGTAAATCTAATAGTTCTGCATTAGATAATGTTATTGAGCTAGGTAAATCAGGATTTAACAATTTATTAGCTAAAAATAATGTAATTACTTATAATGTATTATTATCAAAAAATTATGGAACTAAGAGTTTATTTGAGGCATTGGAAAAATATAGAAAAGTTTTAGTGCCGAATAAAACAAATAACGAATGGTTTAAAGAACAATCTAAAGCTTATATAGTAGAAGAAAAATCTACAATTCCTGAAGTAAGCGAAAAACAATCTAAGGAAGGGACGAAGTATTCTATTGGAGTATATGATAGATTAACTAGCCCTTCTTGGAAATATCAAAGTATGGTGTTACCGTTATTAACACTACCTGAAAAATCAGTGTTTATGATAGCGAATATTTCAACTATAGGATTTGGAGCCTATGACAGATATAGAAGTTCAGAATATCCTAAGGGAGAAAAATTAAATAAATTTGTAGAAGATAATGCAAAAGAAGCGGCTAAACGCTTTAGAGATCATTATGATTATTGGTACAAAATACTAGATACGAAAAATAAAGACAAATTGTTTAGAAGTATTTTGGTATATGATTCTTTCAGATTTGGTAATGATAAAGATAAAAATACTAGTCAAGCAGATTTTGAAACTGATCATCCAGCAATAAAACATTTCTTCGGTCCTGCGGGGAATAATGTTGTTCATAATGGACACGGAGCATATGCTACGGGAGATGCGTTCTACTATATGGCTTATCGTATGCTTGATAAGGCTGGCGCAGTAACATATACTCATGAAATGACACATAACTCAGATAGAGAAATTTATCTTGGAGGATATGGAAGAAGAAATGGGCTTGGACCAGAGTTTTATGCAAAAGGATTATTACAAGCTCCCGATCATCCAGATGATGCAACAATCACGATAAACTCTGTATTGAAATATGATGAAGCGGAAAATGCTAATAGACTACAAGTGAAAAATCCAACTCAACGATTTAATAATGCAGAAGACTTGCGTAAATATATGCATAACTTATTCGATTTAGTTTATACACTTGAAAAATTAGAAGGAGAAGCAGTAGTTAACTTAGGTGCCAATGAGAAAGGTGAGCTATTAAGGAAAATAGAGAATGAGTATAAACCTGATCCTGATGGAAATGATGTTTATGCAACGAATGTAGTCCGTAGATTAAAACCTGATGAGCTTAATAAGTTAACCTCTTTCAATAGTTTAATAGAAAACGATATAATCACAAGAAGAGGGTATATTGATGAAGGTGAGTATAAACGAAATGGATACTACACAATCAATCTTTTCTCGCCAATATATTCTGCCTTAAGTAGTGATAAAGGGACTCCGGGTGATTTAATGGCTCGTCGTATGGCATTTGAACTATTAGCTGCAAAAGGATATAAAGAAGGTATGGTACCATATATTTCTAACCAATATGAAAATGAAGTGAAAGCTAATGGAAGTAAAATTAATTCATACGGTAAAGAAGTAGGATTGGTAACTGATAAATTAGTGCTTAATAAGATATTTAATAACCAGTATTCATCTTGGGCTGATTTTAAAAAAGCTATGTATAAAGAACGAGAAAATAAATTTAATAACTTAACAAATATTAGCTTTATAAATCCTAATAATTGGGGACGTCAAGAGACGATAACTATTGATAGTATTGCTAAGTTAAGAAATATAATTAAAGAAGCGGTTCAGGCGGATGCTACTAATTATGCTTCAATATTATATCCAAAAGAAAGTAGTAAAGTTTACAAACTTAAAAAAGCTATTTTCAAAGCTTATCTAGATAAAACTGATGATTTTAGAAGTTCAATTTTTGATGAGGAAAATAAATTTACTAATTAGGGTAGCACATGAAGATAGGTTTCGTTTCTTCATGTGTGAAACTCTTTCCTTTTTGGTTTTGACTAGCTTTTTTGTGAAAAATTGTGTAAAATAGAATAGATAAACGAGGGGAAACCTCGGAAAATTTAAAGGAGAATCCATCTAATGGTAAAATTGGTTTTTGCTCGCCACGGTGAGTCTGAATGGAACAAAGCTAACCTTTTCACTGGTTGGGCTGATGTTGATTTGTCTGAAAAAGGTACACAACAAGCGATTGACGCTGGTAAATTGATCAAAGAAGCTGGTATCGAATTTGACCAAGCTTACACTTCAGTATTGAAACGTGCTATCAAAACAACGAACTTGGCTCTTGAAGCTTCTGACCAATTGTGGGTTCCAGTTGAAAAATCATGGCGCTTGAACGAACGTCACTACGGTGGTTTGACTGGTAAAAACAAAGCTGAAGCTGCTGAACAATTTGGTGATGAGCAAGTTCACATCTGGCGTCGTTCATACGATGTATTGCCTCCAAACATGGATCGTGATGATGAGCATTCAGCTCACACTGATCGTCGTTACGCTTCACTTGACGATTCAGTTATCCCAGATGCTGAAAACTTGAAAGTGACTTTGGAACGTGCCCTTCCATTCTGGGAAGATAAAATCGCTCCAGCTCTTAAAGATGGCAAAAACGTATTCGTAGGAGCTCACGGTAACTCAATCCGTGCCCTTGTAAAACACATCAAAGATTTGTCAGATGACGAAATCATGGACGTGGAAATCCCTAACTTCCCACCATTGGTATTCGAATTCGACGAAAAATTGAACGTAGTTTCTGAATACTACCTTGGAAAATAAAAAATTGTAAGCCTAGGATTGATTTCTAGGCTTTTTATGTTAGTATGGTAGTATGATAAGGAATAAAAAACAAGATTATGTATTGGCCTACAAGCAACCAGCGTCAACAACATATAAGGGCTGGGAAGAAGAGGCCTTACCGATAGGCAATGGTTCTTTAGGGGCAAAAATATTTGGGCTTATAGGAGCTGAGCGGATTCAATTCAATGAAAAAAGTCTCTGGTCTGGAGGTCCACTTCCTGATAGTTCAGATTATCAGGGTGGAAATCTTCAGGATCAGTATGGTTTTTTAGCTGAGATTCGGCAGGCTTTGGAAAAGAGAGATTACAATCGGGCTAAGGAATTGGCTGAACAGCATTTGGTCGGGCCAAAAACAAGTCAATACGGAACCTATCTATCTTTTGGAGATATTTTCATTGAATTTAGCCAGCAAGGCACGATTTTGTCTCAGGTGACGGATTACCAGAGACAGTTGAATATCAGTAAGGCGCTTGCGACGACTTCTTATGTCTATAAGGGGACGTATTTTAAACGTGAAGCCTTTGCCAGTTTTCCAGATGATCTCTTGGTTCAGCGCTTTACTAAGGAAGGGTTGGAAACTCTAGATTTTACTATAGAACTATCCTTGACCCGTGATTTGGCTTCTGATGGAAAGTATGAGCAGGAAAAATCTGATTACAAGGAGTGTAAGCTGGATATTACTGATTCTTATATCTTGATGAAGGGAAGAGTTAAGGATAACGATCTGCGGTTTGCTAGTTATCTAGCTTGGGAAACGGATGGAGATATTAGAGTTTGGTCAGATAAGGTTCAGATATCAGGAGCCAGTTATGCCAATCTCTTCTTGGCGGCTAAGACGGATTTTGCTCAAAATCCTGCTAGCAATTATCGCAAGAAACTAGATTTAGAGCAGCAAGTAAAGGACTTGGTGGACACAGCTAAAGAAAAGGGCTATGCCCAATTGAAATCAAGGCATATTGAGGACTACCAAGCCTTATTCCAGCGTGTTCAATTGGATTTGGGAGCTGATTTTGAATCATCCCCTACGGATGATTTGCTAAAAAATTATAAGCGACAAGAAGGGCAGGCTTTGGAGGAGCTGTTCTTCCAGTATGGACGGTATTTATTGATTAGTTCTTCCAGAGATTGTCCAGATGCTCTACCAGCTAACCTACAAGGGGTCTGGAATGCGGTCGACAATCCTCCTTGGAATTCGGACTATCACTTAAATATCAACCTGCAGATGAATTATTGGCCAGCCTATGTTACCAATCTCCTAGAGACGGCCTTTCCGGTCATCAACTATGTAGATGATTTGCGTGTTTATGGTCGTCTAGCGGCTGCAAGGTATGCAGGAATCGTCTCTCAGGAAGGGGAGGAGAATGGTTGGTTGGTTCATACTCAAGCGACTCCCTTTGGTTGGACGGCACCTGGTTGGGATTACTATTGGGGTTGGTCACCAGCTGCCAATGCGTGGATGATGCAAACTGTTTATGAAGCCTATTCATTTTACAGGGACCAAGACTATCTCAGGGAGAAAATTTATCCCATGTTGAGGGAAACGGTACACTTTTGGAATGCCTTTTTACATGAGGATCAGCAGGCGCAACGTTGGGTGTCCTCTCCATCTTATTCCCCAGAACATGGGCCGATTTCGATTGGCAATACTTATGACCAATCTCTGATTTGGCAGTTATTTCATGATTTTATTCAGGCTGCTCAGGAATTGGGGCTGGATGCGGACTTGTTGACGGAAGTCAAGGAAAAATTTGATTTACTAAATCCTCTTCAAATCACTCAATCTGGTCGAATCAGGGAGTGGTATGAGGAGGAAGAGCAGCATTTTCAAAATGAGAAAGTGGAGGCCCAGCATCGGCACGCTTCCCATCTGGTGGGCCTTTATCCTGGCAATCTTTTTAGCTATAAGGGACAAGACTATCTTGATGCGGCGCGTGCTAGCCTCAATGATCGTGGAGATGGGGGCACAGGCTGGTCCAAGGCCAATAAGATCAATCTTTGGGCGCGTCTAGGAGATGGCAATCGAACCCATAAATTATTAGCAGAGCAGTTAAAGTCATCCACCTTGCCAAATCTTTGGTGTAGCCATCCTCCTTTTCAGATAGATGGTAATTTTGGTGCTACTAGTGGCATGGCAGAAATGTTACTCCAGTCTCATGCAGCTTATCTGGTACCTCTAGCTGCTCTACCTGATGCTTGGTCAACAGGTTCTGTTTCAGGCTTAATGGCACGTGGACATTTTGAAGTGAGCATGAGGTGGACGGATAAAAAACTCTTACAGTTGACCATTTTATCAAGGAGTGGAGGAGATTTGCGAGTTTCTTATCCAGATATTGAGAAGAGTGTGATTGAAGTGAATCAAGAAAAAATAAAAGCGAAATGCATGGGGAAAGATTGTATTTCGGTGGCAACAGTAGAAGGTGATCTTGTTCAATTTTATTTTTAAGAAGATGATAAAAGGCAGTGGTTTGATACTGCCTTTTAATAAGGATTTGAGAATGTAAGCAGTTTCCAACTAGTTGAAAAAGCGTTATAATGGTAGTAGGAAGTAATTTGTTTGAGAGAGGGTGGGTCTGATGGCTTATATTGAGATGAAACACTGTTACAAGCGTTATCAGGTTGGGGACACGGAGATTGTGGCCAATCGCGATGTGAATTTTGAAATTGAAAAGGGTGAATTGGTTATTATTCTAGGTGCGTCTGGTGCAGGCAAGTCAACGGTTCTTAACCTTCTTGGGGGAATGGATACCAATGATGAGGGGAATATTTGGATTGATGGTGTCAATATTGCCGACTACAATTCCAACCAGAGAACCAATTACCGCAGAAATGATGTCGGTTTTGTTTTTCAGTTTTATAATCTAGTGTCCAATCTGACAGCTAAGGAAAATGTGGAATTGGCCTCAGAAATCGTGACAGATGCCTTGGATCCTGAGCAGGTGCTGACAGATGTAGGTCTGGCTCATCGTCTCAATAACTTTCCAGCCCAGCTTTCTGGAGGGGAGCAACAGCGAGTCTCCATTGCACGCGCAGTAGCTAAAAATCCTAAAATTCTCCTTTGTGACGAACCGACTGGAGCCTTGGATTATCAGACAGGCAAGCAGGTTTTGAAAATACTCCAAGATATGTCTCGTCAAAAGGGAGCGACGGTGATCGTCGTGACTCACAATGGAGCTTTGGCGCCCATTGCTGATCGCGTGATTCATATGCACGATGCCAGTGTCAAGGATGTGGTGATCAACCAGCATCCTCAGGATATCGACAGTTTGGAGTACTAGCATGATCAAGCGAAAAACCTATTGGAAGGACTTAATTCAGTCCTTTACAGGCTCCAAGGGGCGTTTTTTATCCATCTTAACCTTGATGATGTTAGGGTCTCTAGCCCTAGTAGGCCTCAAAGTGACTAGCCCCAACATGGAGGCGACAGCTAATGCTTATTTAACAACTGCTCAAACCTTGGATTTGGCAGTCATGTCTAACTATGGCTTGGATCAAGCAGATCAAGAAGAACTAGAACAGATAGAGGGTGTAGAGATCGAATTTGGCTACTTGACAGATGTGACCATGGCTAATGGTCAGGATGCTATTCGGCTGTACTCCAAACCAGAGCGAATTTCAACCTTTCAGCTAAGAGAGGGACGACTTCCTCAGTCAGACAAGGAAATCGCTTTGGCCAGTCATTTGCAAGGCCAATACAGCGTGGGGCAGGAGATTAGTTTTAAAGAAAAAGAAGAGGGTCATTCCTCTTTAAAAGACCATACTTATACCATTACTGGTTTTGTGGATTCAGCTGAAATCCTCTCCCAGCGAGATATGGGCTACGCAGCAAGTGGAAGTGGGACTCTGACAGCCTATGGGGTGATTTTACCTAGTCAGTTTGATCAGAAAGTCTACAGTATAGCTCGTTTGAAATATCAAGATTTAGCAGGTTTAAATGCTTTCTCAGCAGCTTATGAAGAGAAATCCAAGCAACATCAGGAAGATCTAGAACAAGCTTTGTCAGATAATGGCAAGGCACGTCTGCAACTCTTGAAAAAAGAAGGACAAGAGTCTCTAAACAAAGGTCAAGAGACCCTTGACAAGGCTGAGACTAATTTGCAGGAAGGCAAGCGTCGTTTAGTAGCTGCTCAAGCTCGTATACAGGCTCAAGAAAGTCAACTAGCCTTGCTGCCTCAAGCCCAAAGAGAGCAGGCCCGTGCTCAACTTACCCAAGCCAAGCAGGAATTGAGTAAGGAAGAGGACAAACTAAAGCAGGCTGAACAAAATTTAGCCCAAGAAAAGGAAAAGTTAGAAAAACATCAGCAAGTCTTAGATGATTTGGCGGAGCCCAAGTATCAAGTCTATAATCGTCAGACCATGCCTGGCGGTCAAGGTTATCTCATGTACAGTAATGCTTCAGCCAGTATTCGGGCAGTGGGCAATATCTTTCCTGTAGTGCTTTATGCCGTAGCAGCCATGGTGACCTTTACAACCATGACTCGTTTTGTGGATGAAGAACGAACTCATGCTGGGATTTTTAAGGCCTTGGGCTATCGCAGCAAGGATATTATCGCTAAATTTCTCCTCTACGGCCTAGTAGCTGGGACTGTCGGAACGGCTCTAGGTAGTATACTTGGCCATTATTTACTAGCTAGTGTGATTTCAAGTGTCATTACAAAAGGCATGGTGGTGGGAGAAACCCAGATTCAGTTCTATTGGAGCTATAGTTTACTAGCTCTTGTCTTGAGTTGGTTGGCGAGTGTGTTACCAGCCTATCTGGTGGCTCGGAGGGAACTTCATGATGAAGCAGCCCAGCTTTTACTGCCTAAACCTCCTGTTAAAGGAGCTAAAATCTTACTGGAGCGCATCGGTTTTATCTGGCGTCGTCTCAGTTTTACCCATAAGGTAACAGCTCGCAATATCTTCCGTTATAAGCAGCGGATGTTGATGACGATCTTTGGTGTGGCAGGTTCAGTCGCTCTGCTCTTTGCAGGCTTGGGAATCCAATCCTCTGTGGCAGGAGTTCCGTCCAGACAGTTTCAACAAATCCAACAGTATCAAATGATTGTTTCTGAAAATCCTAGTGCGACCAATCAGGACGAAGTAGAACTGGAAGAGATGCTGAAAGGGCAAGATATCCAAGCCTATCAGAAAATCTATTCTAAAACGCTAGACAAGGATTTCAAAGGTAAGGCTGGTCTTCAAACCATTACCCTTATGATGACAAAGAAGGAAGATTTGACGCCCTTTATCCATCTGCAACATCATCAGCAAGAGCTGACATTAAAAGATGGGGTTGTTATTACAGCTAAACTAGCCCAGCTGGCAGGTGTCAAGGTTGGACAGACTTTAGAAATTGAAGGGAGGGAGCTAAAGATTGCTGCTATTGCTGAGAACTACGTTGGTCATTTTATTTATATGAGTCAGGCTAGCTATGAGCAAATATACGGACAGGTGCCGCAAGCCAACACTTATCTGGTTACGCTGAGGGATACCAGCGCTACTAGTATCGAAAGGCAGGCAGGCTTGCTTATGAATCAAGCTGTGGTGTCCAGTGTCGTCCAAAATGCTTCAGCCATTCGACTCTTTGACTCGGTCGCTAGCTCACTCAATCAGACTATGACTATCTTAGTTATCGTGTCGGTTCTGTTGGCTATTGTTATCCTCTACAATCTGACCAATATCAACGTGGCTGAGAGAATCCGTGAACTCTCCACTATCAAGGTGCTCGGTTTTCATAATAATGAAGTCACCCTCTACATTTATCGTGAGACGATTGTGCTGTCCCTTGTGGGAATCGTACTTGGTTTGGTATCTGGTTTCTATTTACATCAATTTTTGATTCAAATGATTTCGCCTGCGACTATTCTCTTTTATCCGCAGGTAGGCTGGGAAGTCTACGTAATCCCAGTGGCAGCAGTAAGCATCATTTTGACCTTGCTTGGTTTCTTTGTCAATTATCATCTGAGAAAGGTTGATATGCTTGAAGCCCTGAAATCTGTAGAGTAATTTAGTTGTTTTTATCAGATCGAACTTGAATTTACTCGTAAATCATGACCACCCGCATAGCAGGTGGTTTTTTTGTCTCGCACCTAGCGGAGCGAGACGGACTAATAGTCACATAATTATAAGGCTGATAGTATTCATTTCACTATCAGCCTTACAGGTTATTTAACGTTTCAGAAAAACTATAATGTCAAGATTAACTAAACAATATCTAATTCCTTCAAATAATTTTCTATCTTCATCAACATTAAAGGATTGTTATAAATCTTGCATAGCTCTCTTGCTTCTATATAATAATTTTTGACTTGTTCTCTGTCTAAAAATTTGGCTCCAGCATTTCCTACAAGAATAAGTAGAGGAGCCAGTTGGTAGCTTGTCTGTCTTTGTTTACAGAGTTCAATCGTCTCAAGAGCTTCTTGGATGGCTTCGTTATATTTTTCCTTTGACACTAGGTAGTGAGCGTAGTTGTAACGAACTCTGATGTAGCCAAATAAAAACTCTTGATGCTCAAAATTTTTTGTCTGATATAACTCCATCAAATGAGAGTAGTTTGCCTCATAATCTTCTTCACGACCAACAAGGGAATAGAAGTTAGACAGTGTGTTTAATACTTTTAAGTAAATCAGAGTAGTTGAGGCTACTTTTAATAATATATCTTCCAATGAAGAAATTGCCTCACACTTACTGTCATATTGATAGAAGTCAATAATAGCTTTAATCCATTCAAGGTAAGTTCGGTCTTCCAGTGTTAGAAAAGTACTTCGTTCAATCTCTATTCTATAAATATATTCCAAATTGTCATAATTTCTGTCATCTAATAGTCGAGCAGATAATTGCTTGAAATTAGAGAGGTTAGATTTAATTTCAATTTGTTCATTAAAAAAATAATCTAATGGTACTTCAAGTCGTTGTGAGAGTTTGAACAAAAGGTCTGCGGAGGGAATGAAATGCCCTCTCTCAATTTTACTAATCTGACTTTGTTCACAAATTCCTTCTGCAAGAGTTTGTTGGGAGAGTCTCAACTCTTTTCTTTTCAATCTGAATTTCTCTGCGAGTGTATTCATTAAAGATAATAAACCTTCCTATTTGCTTAATTTCATTATAAAGTTTTTAGTTCAAAATAGCAAGTTAAAGGAATAAATAATTCTTTATGATAATAAACAAAAAAAAAAGTTAAAAATTACATAAAAATACTTGACTAAATAAAATATATCTGTTAGAATAAAAACAAGGAAAAAGAAAGGGGTTTCATTGCATGAGAAAAAAACGTGGAATTAAAAAATTAGTTACATTTGCATTGCTAGGTGTTTTTATGTTTAGTAATACAATTCCTTACCAACAGTTTATTCAGAAGAATAAACAATTGGAGATTCGAGTGCAATCACAAAAGAAGTCCAATGGTCTTGATGTTGGGAAGGCTGATTGATTTCGTATTACTTTAAAATTCAACTATTTAGAGAAAGGTATTCTGATGAGAGCTTGTAACAATACCAGATAGATATAAGAATGGAGATGTTTGATAAAATGCTTTCATAGCTAACCAACTGTTGAAAATTATGAGTTACAAAATCTAAAGTATTTAAGATTGGTTTATAAAATTAGGTCTCTGCCTGTAGAAAGGAACGTGCAGTTAGAAAGGAGGAAAAAATAGGATACTATAATTCAGACTGAGATTTCTAATTAAAATATGTAGTTGCATTTCGCTCATTTTCATAATATTTCATTTAGAGGAGTAATAATATGTTAAAATTTAGAAAAGTAGTTGCATCATCCCTTGCCGTTTTGGCATTTAGTTTGGCTCTTCCTGTTTTGGCAGTTTCTCACCGTGGTGGCGAGTGGACCTATGGAGGCCATCATGATCCATATAATTGGGGAGCATTTTCGAATTATTATCATGGTTCACAGTATCACTGGGCCTATGTTGGAAGTAATGAACGTGACAATCAAAAAACAGTTTATGCAGGAGCACATAGTGCGGCCTATGCGTTTGTTAATACAAATTTGGGGGAGCGAATTACATTTGATGCGGGATGGTAAAGAATAATTGAAGAAGATTCTTTTATCAATAGTTTAGTAAGCTTGTTAGTTTATAGAGGGCAGGGGTATTTCTGCCCTCTGTTTTAGAATAAGGAATGCACTATGAAAAAATTATTTATACTCATATCCAACCTGCTTGCTAGTTTGTTCTTTGTTTGGGTATTTACCATTTGGACTGATACATATGTCTCCCATTATTACCCCAACGTTGTTGTACATGATTCTTCCCCTGAAACAACTTTTCAGCATGTTGCTACACGCTTGGAAAAACTAGCAGAAGAAACGGATAGCTTTATTGCGATTCAACACCAGGATCCTAACTCAGAAGGTACTCCAGTGTTTTCTTATACGACCTTTGGGAACGGAAAGTTGCCTGATGGGCTACAGGAAAAAAATCTAGAAGATGCTCAAAGTAGTAGTGTTGAAACAAACTATTTTGTATTCGATGGAAACCTAGATATTCACTTGCTAAGGGAGGAGCTAAGTCAACTTGGCTTGACTAACATGCACCTGACAATTCCATCTAAACTATCTACGTTAATGGCTATCTTTAGTAACGGATTTCAGTTAATCAGTCTATTGATTTTCATCTTAACCTTTGGAGCACTGACTTTAATTAGTCAAATTAGCCAATTACGTTCGTCGGGCATTCGCCTCATTTCAGGAGAGAAACGGTGGTCCATTTTCCTTAGACCAGTTGGTGAGGATTTGAAAGGGATAGCTGTTGGTTTCAGTTTAGCTGGCGTGCTCGCCATTCTTATGCAAAAAATTCTGTCGCTTCCAACGCAATCCCTAATGACCATAGGAGCAGGCTTGCTCTGTTATAATCTCATCTTGTTGTCGATCTCCCTGTTTTTCGCTCAACTCTTCGCAGTTGGGATAAAAAAGATACACCTGATGCAGATTATAAAAGGGCAAGTGCCTGTCAGAGGAATCATTAGTTTGATTTTAATCGGTCAACTATTAGCGATTATTATTGTAACGCTGGGAATAGGGAGTAGCTTAAAGTATTCCCAAGCCTGGCAACAGCATCGGATTGGACAAGAGACTTGGAGCCAGGAAAGGCAACTGATTACCCTATCATTCAGCCGTGAAGGAACGAGTCCTGGTTTTGATGAACAAGCTCAAAGGAAATTCAGAACTTGGTATCAATTGATGGATCTGGCTGTTTCAGAACAAAAGGCTTTCTTATCTAGACACCAGTTAATTGACCGTACTTTGCAAAATGGCATGGCTTCCTCCAAAAACTTTATAACCTCTACAGAATGGCACGATTACAACCCGAATGGCAATGTCCTTATCGTCACACCGCAATACTTGGAGCGTCAAAACATTCCTGTAGATACAACTATTGAGCAAAAGATGAATCACCTTGATGTAGGGGAGTTTGTCTTATTGCTGCCTGAACACCTCCGTTCAGAGGAAGAACATTATAAATCTGTTTTTGAAGACGACTTAACCAGTCGCATGTCTAGTCAAGATGAACGACAGCAAATGACTGCTACGGTAGGTTATTTGGAATCAGGTCAGGATCGTTTTGTGTATAATACGACCCCTATTTCTTACCAGCAGTTTTTGAAAGATCCAATCATCATTGTTATAACACCCCAATCAACTGGTCCACAGTCCGTTTTGTTTTGGGTAGACGCAGTACAGAACTACGTTCTCTTTAATCAATTGTCTGATGCCCAGGAGCTTATCCAGAGACAAGGCATTGAAAATTGGGTCTCAGAAATGCAAACAGGTTACCACAACTACATCACATTATTGGATAATATCCAGAGGGAACGTTGGGTAATGCTAGCAGGAGCTGTGCTTGGGATTGCAACTTCAATCTTGTTGTTTAACACTATGAATAGGCTCTACTTTGAAGAATTTAGACGTGCCATTTTTATCAAACGCATTGCAGGTCTCAGGTTCTTAGAAATCCATCGCACTTATCTCTTTGCTCAACTGGGTGTGTTTTTACTGGGATTTGTTGCGAGTGTATTTCTTCAGGTAGAGATACTAGTTGCTTTCTTAGTCTTGTTACTCTTTACTGGTCTATCTCTTTTACAGTTACATGTCCAAATGCAGAAAGAAAACAAGATGTCCATGCTTGTTTTGAAGGGAGGTTAATATGATTGAACTTAAACAGGTGAGTAAATCTTTTGGAGAACGAGAGTTATTTTCGAATCTTTCAATGACATTTGAGGCTGGAAAAGTCTATGCCTTAATTGGTTCAAGTGGTAGCGGAAAAACAACCTTGATGAACATGATTGGAAAATTAGAATCTTATGATGGGACGATTTTTTACCGAGGTAAAGACTTGGCCAATTATAAATCGAGTGATTTTTTCCGTCACGAATTGGGCTACCTCTTCCAGAACTTTGGCTTAATTGAAAACCAAAGTATTGAAGAAAACCTTAAGCTAGGTCTCATTGGTCAAAAGTTGAGTCGGTCGGAACAGCGGTTGAGGCAGAAGCAGGCTTTAGAACAGGTCGGCCTGGCTTATCTTGACCTAGATAAGCGCATCTTTGAGTTATCGGGCGGAGAATCGCAACGGGTTGCCTTGGCAAAAATTATCTTAAAGAATCCACCCTTTATTCTGGCAGATGAGCCAACAGCTTCAATAGACCCAGCAACCTCTCAGTTGATTATGGAGATTTTGCTATCTCTTCGAGATGATAATAGGCTAATCATTATCGCAACACATAATCCAGCAATTTGGGAGATGGCTGATGAAGTGTTCGCGATGGATCGCCTGAAATAAAAATCCTTGTTTTTAATTGTACGATGAGTTACTGAAATATTATCATGAATCAATAATTGGAGTTAATTTAGAATTGTACTTTATCAATATTGAGGTAACTTTTTCTTGATAAAGGAAGAAATAGTGGAGAGGAAGTTAGAATGAAAAAATTCGACAATTATATCATTGAGAAGCCTTGCGATTCTAATTCAGATAAACTGCAAAAATCTTAATAATTGAAAGTTTGGTAGATGATATTTTGCAATTTTCTCTCAGAATCAATAATAGTGTAGGAGAGATTTTCCTCCTACAACCATTTCAAAAGAAATATTTACCCATTGGGAGAAGATATTGCAGTGGATAATGTGTTACTCACTGAAAAATATAATTTTCAACTAAAAGATTTTGAAGGATTCATTTCAAAATAAACAATAATTAAAGAATAACAAAAATCCTCCGTTTCAAAGAGTAGGGAACTCTTTGTGACAGAGGATTTTTTCTATAGGGCTTTAGTAGCTGCAATTGCGGCTTCGAAGTTTGGTTCAGAGTTGATATTGTCCACGTATTCAACGTAGCGAATCGTATTGTCAGTATCGAGGACAAAGACCGCGCGTGCCAATAGGTGCCACTCATTGATTAAGAGAGCATAATCACGTCCAAAGGAATGGTCGAAATAGTCTGAGAGCATGATGGCGTTTTCAATACCTTCAGCACCACACCAACGTTTTTGGGCAAATGGTAGGTCCATAGAAACAGTCAATACGACCGTGTTGTCCAGTCCAGCCAGTTCTTCATTAAAGCGACGCGTTTGAGTTGAGCAGATACCTGTATCGATAGAAGGCACGACACTCAAGACTTTTTTCTTTCCATCAAAATCAGCCAGAGATTTTTTAGAAAGGTCTGTTGTAGTGAGAGAAAAATCAAGCGCCTTGTCGCCGACTTGTAGTTGTTTACCTGTAAAGCTCACAGGATTTCCGAGAAAAGTTACCATAGGATACTCCAATCTTTTTTCTTCCATTTTAGCTGAAACAGCCGGAATTTTCCAATGATTTGACCGGAAATATGGGCATAGAAAAAACGCCAGCTCATGTGAGAATGACGTTTTTCAGAGGTTTATTTTGCCAATCCTTCAGCAATCTTGTCAAGGTTGTATTTCATCATGTTGTAGTAGCTGTCGCCTTCTTTACCTTGTTCTGCGATAGAGTCAGTAAAGATTTGTGCGTAGATTGGGATGTTTGTGTCTTGTGAAACAGTCTTCATTGGACGGTCATCCACACTTGATTCTACAAAGAGTGAAGGAACTTTTGTTTGGCGAAGTTTTTCAACCAAGGTCTTGATTTGTTCAGGTGTTCCTTCTTCTTCAGTATTGATTTCCCAGATGTAAGCACTTGGGACACCATAGGCTTTAGAGAAGTATTTGAATGCTCCTTCGCTGGTTACAATGAGTTTCTTTTCAGCAGGGATGTTATTAAATTTATCCTTACTTTCTTTATCAAGTTTGTCTAACTTATCAGTATATTCTTTGAGATTTTTTTCATAGAATTCCTTGTTGTTAGGGTCTTTGGCGCTCAATTGTTTAGCGATATTTTTAGCAAAGATAATTCCATTTTCAAGGTTAAGCCAAGCGTGTGGGTCTTCTTTACCTTTTTCATTTTTTCCTTCAAGGTAGATAACATCAACGCCTTCGCTGACTGCAAAGTAGTCTTTGTTTTCAGTTTTCTTAGCATTTTCTACCAATTTGCTAAACCAAGCATTGCCACCTGTTTCAAGGTTGATACCGTTATAGAAAATGAGGTCAGCCTCAGAAGTTTTCTTAACATCTTCAGGGAGTGGTTCGTATTCGTGTGGGTCTTGTCCAATCGGAACGATACTGTGAAGATCAATCTTGTCACCAGCAATATTTTTAGTAATATCAGCGATGATTGAGTTTGTAGCAACAACTTTTAGTTTTTGACCAGAAGCTGCATCTTTTTTTCCGCTAGCACATGCTACAAGAGCAATAACGGAAAGAAAGAGAACGAGTAATGTACCTAATTTTTTCATTAGATCCTCCAATTTATTGGGGTTTTGCCCCTTATTTTAACAAATGTTTATTTTTCAGTTTCAAATATCGTTGTTTAGGAGAGATAAAGAAACTGATTAAGAAGAAGCTAGCAGCTGTAAGTACGATGCTAGAACCAGCTGCTAAGTTTAAACTATAGCCAATAAAGAGTCCCAAAACTGAAGCTGTAGCTCCAAAGGTTGAGGAAAGGAAAATCATACTTTTCAGGCTATTAGCATACAGATAAGCAGTTGCAGCTGGGGTAATCAGCATGGCTACAATCAGGATAGTTCCAACACTTTGCATGGCTGTCACAGACACGAGAGTCAGGAGTATCATGAGGAGGTAGTGATAGAAATTGACAGGCATTCCCATGGCTTTAGCCAGAAGTTCATCAAAGGAAGTTATCAAGAGTTGCTTGAAGAAAATCCAGATTAACAAGAGAATGACCGCCCCTACGCCCATAGTGATAAACATATCCGTATCTTGGACGGCTAGAATATTACCAAAAAGGATATGGAAAAGGTCAGTTGAACTTTTAGCGACACTAATCAAGATGATACCGAGGGCTAAGAAAGAAGAAAAGGTAATGCCGATGGCGGTATCGCTTTTGATAATCGAGTTCCCCTTGATGTAGGTAATGATGATAGCAGCTAGCAATCCAAAGACAATGGCTCCGATAAAGAAGTCAACGCCTAAGATGAAGGAGAGGGCTACACCTGGTAAGACAGCATGTGAAATAGCATCTCCCATGAGTGACATCCCACGTAGAATGATGAAACATCCCACAGCTCCAGCTACGACCCCGACGACAATAGCTGTTATCAAGGCATTTTGTAGGAAATGGAATTTTTGCAATCCATCGATAAATTCTGCAATCATAGGTCACCTCCATTGAAAAAGAGTCGATTACCGTAAGCTTCTTTGAGATTGGCTTCGGTAAAGGTTTCTTTGGTTGGACCAAAGGCAATCACTTCTCGATTGACAAGTAAGACTTGATCGAAGTAGTGGGAAACCTTGCTGAGGTCGTGGTGAACGATGAGAACCGTCTTACCAGCTTTTTTCAAATCTCTCAGCGTATTCATGATGATTTCCTCACTGACAGAGTCAATCCCAACAAAGGGTTCATCCAAGAGGATATAATCGGCTTCCTGCACCAAACATCTGGCAATCAAGACCCGCTGGAATTGACCTCCAGACAGTTGACTGATTTGACGTTCAGCGTAGTCAGCTAGGCCGACGATTTCAAGGGCTTCCTCTACTTTTTTCCAATGTTTAGCATTTAAACTTCGAAAGAGAGGGATAGAGGGAAAGAGTCCTAACGAGACGCATTCCTTGACCTTGATGGGAAAGTTGTAGTCGATATTGATTTTTTGTTCGACATAGGCAATTCGGTGTAAGGATTTTTTAACTTCCTTGTTATCGAGAAATGCCTGACCTTGATGTGGGATAATTCCCAGCATCCCTTTTAATAATGTTGATTTTCCAGCGCCGTTCGGACCAATGATTCCGGTAATCGTTGGTCCTTGGAGCACCAGTGAAATATCCTTAAGTGCCAACGTTTCTTTGTAGGAGACACTGAGGTTTTCGATACGTATCATAAACTTATATTCCTCCTGTCTCTTAATATACATTAAAAAAAAAATTAAGTCAAGTTAATTTTTGAAAAAATTAAAATAATAACTGAAAAACAATAGGAAACATCCGTTCATTTTTAATTGCATTCCTAGGTAATTTTTGTTAAGCTAAAAACAAGTACAAATGAAAGCGAGAACAAGATGACACGTTATCAAGATGATTTTTATGATGCTATCAATGGGGAATGGCAACAGACAGCTGAAATTCCAGCAGATAAGTCTCAAACGGGAGGTTTTGTTGATTTAGACCAGGAAATTGAAGACTTGATGTTGGCGACAACAGACAAGTGGTTGGCAGGTGAAGAGGTGCCTGAGGATGCTATCTTGGCAAACTTTGTCAAATACCACCGCCTAGTTCGTGATTTTGACAAGAGAGAAGCTGACGGTATCACACCTGTCTTACCACTTCTTAAAGAATTCCAAGAATTGGAGACTTTTGCGGATTTTACAGCTAGACTAGCAGAGTTTGAGCTTGCTGGTAAACCTAACTTCCTTCCTTTTGGTGTCTCACCAGACTTTATGGATGCCAGAATCAATGTTTTATGGGCTAGCGCTCCAAGCACGATTCTGCCAGATACGACCTACTATGCAGAAGACCATCCTCAGCGAGAAGAGCTCTTGACTCTTTGGAAAGAAAGTAGCGCAAATCTCCTCAAAGCTTATGATTTTTCTGATGCAGAAATTGAAGACTTGCTTGAGAAAAGATTAGAATTGGATCGCCGAGTTGCAGCAGTGGTGCTTTCTAATGAAGAAAGTTCAGAATATGCTAAACTCTACCATCCATATGCTTATGAAGATTTCAAGAAATTTGCGCCTGCCCTACCTTTAGATGACTTCTTCCAAGCCGTTCTTGGACAAGTACCAGACAAGGTTATTGTAGACGAGGAACGCTTCTGGCAAGCAGCAGATCAATTCTATAGTGAAGAAGCTTGGCCTCTCCTCAAGGCAACCTTAATTTTAAGTGTTGTGAATCTTTCAACCAGCTATTTAACAGAAGAAATCCGTGTCTTGTCAGGTGCCTATAGCCGTGCGCTTTCAGGTGTTCCAGAAGCCAAAGACAAGGTCAAGGCAGCCTACCAGCTAGCACAAGGCCCATTCAAACAAGCCTTGGGTCTCTGGTATGCCCATGAAAAATTCTCTCCAGAAGCTAAGGCTGACGTAGAGAAAAAAGTGGCAACTATGATTGATGTTTATAAGGAGCGTTTGGCTAAGAATGACTGGCTGACTCCAGAAACTCGTGATAAGGCTATCGTCAAACTCAATGTCATCAAGCCTTATATCGGTTACCCAGAAGAATTACCAGAACGCTATAAGGACAAGGTGGTCGATGAAAATGCTAGCCTTTTTGACAATGCTCTAGCCTTTGCGCGTGTGGAAATCAAGCACAGTTGGAGTAAGTGGAACCAGCCTGTAGACTATAAGGAGTGGGGCATGCCTGCTCATATGGTCAATGCCTACTACAATCCACAGAAGAATCTGATTGTCTTTCCAGCAGCTATTTTACAGGCACCTTTCTATGACTTGCATCAGTCATCTTCTGCTAACTACGGGGGTATCGGGGCGGTTATTGCCCATGAAATTTCTCACGCCTTTGATACCAACGGAGCTTCCTTTGATGAAAATGGTAGTCTCAAAGATTGGTGGACTGAGAGTGACTATGCTGCCTTCAAGGAGAAAACACAAAAAGTCATTGACCAATTTGATGGACAGAATTCTTATGGTGCAACTATCAACGGTAAATTGACTGTGTCAGAAAACGTGGCTGACTTGGGAGGAATCGCTGCAGCGCTTGAAGCAGCTAAAAGAGAACCAGACTTCTCAGCAGAAGAATTCTTCTACAACTTCGGTCGTATCTGGCGCATGAAAGGTCGCCCAGAATTTATGAAACTTTTGGCTAGCGTCGATGTGCACGCGCCAGCCAAACTCCGTGTCAATGTGCAAGTGCCAAACTTCGATGATTTCTTTACAACCTATGATGTCAAAGAAGGAGACGGTATGTGGCGTTCACCAGAAGACCGCGTCATTATTTGGTAAGGCAAAGAACCTAGTCATCAGAAAAAGGCATCCAATCAGGTGTGAAAACCTTGACTGGATGCCTTTTGCAATGGAAAGATTTGCTGGATAGTTTACTTAAAATGTGATAGTCATTGTCACCATCTTGTTAGAAAAAAGGATTGAAAGTTTTTTCGTGAGCGATAGTAGTAGCTGGACCATGCCCTGGATAGACGTCGTAGTTTGGTAGGGTGAAGAGTTGGGTCTGGATACTATGGAGGAGTTGCTCCATGCTACCAGTGGGAAGGTCGGTCCGTCCGATTGTTTCACGGAAAAGAGCATCACCTGTCAAGACTAGGTGAGCATCAGGAAAGACTAGGGAAACACCACCGATAGAATGTCCTGGTGTTGGCAAGACAGTGAAATGAAATTCCTCTAGTTGATATTCTTCATGAAAGCTAAAGGTGTGTTCTGCAGGTTTTGCGACCACATCTGCCATATCATCGTGACGAGGGAGACCAGAGAGATTATCGACGGGAGTATAGAGCCAGCTGGCTTCACTCTCTGCGATATAGACCGGAGGATTGTCAAAAGTCTCGCGAACCAAGTCCAGACTCATGATATGGTCATAATGGGCGTGGGTCAATAGAATGGCACAGATCGGTTTGTTGAGGTTCTCTATTGTCTGACGAATGGCTTCCCAATGGCTACCAGGATCTACCACGATAAGGTGCTTTTCACCTTCTAGGTAGTAGGTGTTTTCATAGGCAACAGGATTCACGGTTTTATGGATTTTCATATTAGCTCCAATCTCAAAGAATGTACTAAATTAAGTATAGCACAGTTGGGGGAAATAGGTAAGGATTTAGAATGAACTTAAAAACCAGCATGACTAGATGAAGACAGGCTGGTTATCAATTTATCACTATTGGAGAGGTGTCAATTGCCCTTCATAGGTTGCATAAACTCCGTCATTAGCTTGTTTGATAGATGTGATGTTTAGAGTGCCACCGTAGTTGGCTTCTCGTTTGTCGCTATATTCACTATAAGTTATCCTATTGGGCAGGTTCTGGTCGTTAGAATAGTATTGAACGATTGTTTTTTTATAGCTTTGCTGGCTGAATAGAAACAGGCAGCTAACTCCTAACACTAGGAGAGCAAAGATAGAAATAGCAGTTTTTTTCATAGGTGTTCTCCTTATAAACTAAAGGATAAAAGAAAGTATCTTGAGGATTTTTAATTCCAAAATCCAATCAAGGTACCAGTGTATGTGACACGAGTTCCACCGTTTATCTTTCGTATCTTCAATGGAATTGGGGAAGTCAGAAAGTCTTTCGGTTACAATATGGTTTCCGTTCTTCTATCTCTCCTTCTATCACCTAAGTTTAAAATCTAACTTCGCAATATATTATAGACTAATAATTCAGAATTATCAAGCAATTCTGGATTATTTTTTTCTTATTCTGTTCCAATCTAGTTTTCATATTCTTAAAAAAGTGATAAAATGGTAGGAAGAATTGGAGAGTAGAGATGCCAAAAGAAGTGAATTTAACAGGCGAAGAAGTTGTCGCTTTAACCAAAGAATATTTAACGGAAGAGGATGTTCATTTTGTCCATAAGGCCTTGGTCTATGCGGTGGAATGCCACAGTGGCCAGTATCGCAAATCTGGCGAACCTTACATTATTCACCCTATCCAAGTGGCAGGTATTTTAGCCAAGCTCAAGCTGGATGCTGTAACAGTAGCTTGTGGTTTCTTGCATGATGTGGTGGAGGATACAGATGCGACCTTGGACGATTTGGAAAGAGAGTTTGGTCCAGATGTGCGCGTGATTGTCGATGGAGTTACCAAGCTCGGTAAGGTCAAGTACAAGTCTCACGAGGAGCAGTTGGCTGAAAACCACCGCAAGATGCTCATGGCCATGTCTGAGGACATCCGTGTTATCTTGGTCAAACTGTCTGACCGCTTGCACAATATGCGGACGCTAAAACACCTTAGAAAAGACAAGCAAGAGCGTATTTCCAAAGAAACCATGGAAATTTATGCCCCACTTGCCCACCGTTTGGGGATTTCTAGCGTCAAATGGGAATTGGAAGACCTATCTTTCCGTTATCTCAATCCGACAGAGTTTTACAAGATTACCCATATGATGAAGGAAAAGCGCAGAGAGCGTGAGGCCTTGGTGGATGAAGTGGTCACAAAATTAGAGGAATATACGACAGATCGTCACCTAAAAGGGAAAATTTACGGTCGTCCCAAGCATATTTACTCGATTTTCCGCAAAATGCAGGACAAGAGAAAACGGTTTGAGGAAATCTATGACCTGATTGCCATTCGTTGTATTTTGGATACCCAAAGTGATGTTTATGCCATGCTTGGTTATGTGCATGAGCTTTGGAAACCCATGCCTGGTCGTTTCAAAGACTATATCGCTAACCGCAAGGCCAATGGTTACCAGTCTATCCATACGACAGTTTATGGGCCAAAAGGGCCGATTGAATTCCAGATTCGAACTAAAGCCATGCACGAGGTGGCTGAGTACGGGGTTGCGGCTCACTGGGCTTATAAGAAAGGCATTAAGGGACAGGTCAACAGCAAGGAATCGACTATTGGGATGAACTGGATCAAGGAGATGATGGAGCTCCAAGATCAGGCTGATGATGCCAAGGAATTTGTGGATTCAGTTAAGGAAAACTATCTGGCAGAGGAGATTTACGTTTTTACTCCAGATGGTGCTGTCCGTTCCCTTCCAAAAGATTCAGGACCGATTGATTTTGCCTACGAAATCCATACCAAGGTCGGTGAAAAAGCAACTGGTGCCAAGGTCAATGGTCGCATGGTTCCACTGACAACCAAGCTCAAGACAGGGGATCAGGTTGAAATTGTCACCAACCCTAACTCCTTTGGACCGAGCCGTGACTGGCTCAATATGGTCAAGACCAGCAAGGCGCGTAACAAGATTCGCCAATTCTTTAAAAATCAAGATAAGGAATTGTCTGTTAACAAGGGTCGTGAGATGTTGATGGCCCAGTTCCAAGAAAATGGCTATGTGGCCAATAAATTTATGGACAAGCGTCATATGGACCAAGTCCTGCAAAAGACCAGCTACAAGACAGAAGACTCCCTCTTTGCGGCCATTGGTTTTGGCGAAATCGGTGCTATTACTGTCTTTAATCGTCTGACTGAAAAGGAACGCCGTGAGGAAGAACGTGCCAAGGCCAAGGCTGAAGCAGAAGAACTTGTTAAAGGTGGCGAGGTCAAGGTTGAAAATAAAGAAACCCTCAAGGTCAAGCATGAGGGTGGAGTGGTCATTGAAGGTGCCTCAGGCCTCCTAGTGCGGATTGCCAAGTGTTGTAATCCTGTTCCTGGTGACGATATTGTCGGTTACATTACCAAGGGTCGTGGTGTGGCTATTCACCGTGTGGACTGTATGAACCTGCGTGCTCAAGAAAACTACGAGCAACGTCTCCTTGATGTGGAATGGGAAGACCAGTACTCTAGCTCAAATAAGGAGTATATGGCCCATATCGACATCTACGGTCTCAACCGTACAGGACTGTTGAACGATGTACTGCAAGTTCTCTCAAACACAACTAAGAATATCTCGACAGTCAACGCCCAACCAACCAAGGATATGAAATTTGCTAATATCCATGTATCCTTTGGCATTGCTAACCTCTCGACGCTGACTACGGTCGTGGACAAGATTAAGAGTGTGCCAGAAGTTTACTCTGTCAAACGGACCAACGGCTAGTTGTCTTAGCTCTTACTAGAAAGGCTATTATGAAAATCATTATCCAAAGGGTTGAAAAAGCTCAAGTGAGTATCGAAGGTCAGGTTCAGGGAAAAATCAATCAGGGACTTTTATTGCTGGTTGGAGTTGGACCAGAGGACCAAGAGGAAGATTTGGACTATGCTGTGAGAAAGCTTGTCAACATGCGGATTTTTTCAGACGCAGAAGGCAAGATGAACCTGTCTGTCAAAGATATTGAAGGAGAAATCCTCTCTATTTCTCAGTTTACCCTCTTTGCGGATACTAAGAAAGGCAATCGTCCAGCCTTTACAGGGGCAGCCAAGCCTGATATGGCATCAGACTTCTATGATGCTTTCAACCAAAAATTAGCGCAAGAAGTGCCCGTTCAGACAGGTATCTTTGGAGCGGATATGCAGGTAGAGCTGGTCAATGACGGACCAGTCACCATCATCCTTGATACTAAAAATAGATAAGAAAGACCAAGCTCAACCGGCTTGGTTTTTCTCATCTATCATAAAATACTCCAAAATGAAATCTGTTCCTGATAGGCGTTAGGGAAATCTTGTTTCAGGCTTTGGTTTATGCGATAGGAAGAGATGATGTGTCCTAGGATGAGGAGAGTTCCCTGAAGGAAAAGTGGGATACCCCTTAAAAACAGCAAGGAGAGAATCATCAGGCTATCCCATAGGAGAATTTGTAAGGCAAAACGCCAGAATCGCGGTCTAATCTGGGAATAGAGTTGACTAAAGTGGTCACAAAGCTGATTAGACAGATAGGTCAATAGCACAGGATGAAAGAAAATGAGCCAACCGCTATAAATTAAAATCCAATCCCAAGTAAGCCCTTCTTTAAATGTCAAAAATGCCAGCATAATTCCATCAATGACAAGGAGTTGAATAGTTTTGATGAAGATGATTTTTTTCATGATAAAACCTCCTTTTTTCATCTGTTAGTGACGTAATATTTTATATATTTATTATACAATATTTAGTTAAAGAGTGAAAACGTTTACTATTGTTTTTGATGCAAAAAATAGATAAGAAAACCCTGAAAATCAAACTTTCAGGGTTGGTAGGGGATTGGAGAAATTAGTTGATTTTCTCGACATAGAGTTGTTTGGCAATGTCCATACTTACTTGTAAATCCTCGTCTTTACTGATAGTGAAGGTGTTGCTGAAGCCATCAAACTGCTTGACTTGGAGCGGATCACCGATGTGGAGTGAGTGCTTGTCCAGATAACTGAGAATGTCAAAACTATCGTGCACCCGAGTTAGGCGATAGGAGCCAGCTTCCTTGATGTCAGCTAGTGGCAGGTTATTGATTTCAACTAGGAGTTCTCCCTTGGCAGGAATGGTTCCTCCGTGGGGACAGGTTTTAGGGAAACCTAGCAATTTATCCAATCTTTCCACGAACAGGTCAGAGACAGTATGTTCCAAGACCTCGGCTTCCTCGTGAATCTGGTCACTAGTATAGTCTAAATGATGGACTAGAAAAACTTCAATCAAGCGATGCTTACGGTAGAGCTCTGAGACTAGTTTGAGTCCAAGGTCCGTCAGTAGATAGCCACATTCCTTGTCCTTTAGGATGAGGTTTTCACTCTTCATCCGTTTAATCATTTCAGTTACGGCAGGGGGAGAGACTTGCATGCGAGCCGCAATTTCCTTGTTGGTGATTTTATGCAGGTCTATGCCAATTTCATAAATACACTTTAGATAATCTTCTTTATTCGGGGTCATTCGCTTCCTCTTGTCTAATATCTTTATCTAGTATATCAAAAAAAGCTAGATTTCTCTAGCTGTGACTTTTTATGTTATACTTATTGCAAGAGAAAAAACGAGGAGATGGATATGACGAAAATAGCTCTTCTTTCAGATATTCATGGAAATACCACCGCCTTGGAGGCTGTTTTGGCAGATGCTCGGCAGCTAGGAGTGGATGAATACTGGCTTTTGGGAGATATTCTCATGCCAGGGACAGGGCGTAGAAGGATTTTGGACTTGTTGAATCAACTACCGATTACGGCTAGAGTTTTGGGAAACTGGGAAGACAGTCTGTGGCATGGTGTCCGCAAGGAATTGGATAGTACTCGTCCCAGTCAACGCTATCTCTTGCGCCAGTGCCAGTATGTTTTAGAGGAAATTTCCCTAGAAGAAATTGAACTGCTCCACAATCAACCACTCCAGATTCATCGTCAGTTTGGGGATTTGACGGTAGGAATTAGTCACCATCTTCCTGATAAGAACTGGGGGCGTGAGTTGATTCATACTGGAGCGCAAGAGGATTTTGACCGCTTGGTGACCAATCCGCCTTGTGATATTGCTGTTTATGGTCATATTCACCAGCAGTTGCTTCGTTACGGGACTGGTGGGCAATTGATTGTCAATCCGGGTTCGATTGGGCAACCTTTCTTTTTAGACGCTCAGCTGCGGAAGGACTTGCGAGCCCAGTACATGATTTTGGAGTTTGATGACAAGGGCTTGGTAGATATGGACTTCCGACGGGTAGACTACGATGTGGCAGCTGAATTGCAGCTAGCTAAAGATCTGAAACTCCCTTATTTTGAGGTTTACTATGAAAGTCTGGTCAATGGTATCCACCATACTCATCATCAGGAATTTCTGAGAGAATTGGCCCAGAAAGAGGGCTATGATAGGGAGTTAGATGTCTGGTTGAAAAGTGGTAACGATTGACATTACAACTTAAAAGGGTATAATAATAGAAAAAGAAGAGTAGAGGCAGGGATGCCTCGTAAAAAGGAGAAGAGGATGCAAATTCCAAGTAGATTTACCATTGCGACTCATATGCTAATAATCATTGCCCTTGAGGGGAAGGAAAGCAAGGTGACCAGTGATTTTCTGGCTGCTAGTGTCGGGGTCAATCCTGTCATTATCAGAAAGACCTTGTCCCAGTTGAAGAAGGCAGAGTTGATTTCAGTAGCGCGTGGAACAGGTGGGACAGAGATTGTCAAGGATCTTAAGGACATTAGTCTTTTAGATGTTTATCAGGCGGTTGAGTGTCTTGGTAAAACAGGTCAACTCTTTAGTTTTCATGACAATCCAAATCCAAATTGCCCAGTTGGAGCTCATATTCATGATGTTTTGGATCAAAAATTGGAGAGAATTCAGCTGGCTATGGAGGCTGAACTTGGTCAGACCAGTCTAGAACAAGTCGTGGCCGATGCAGAGAGTCAGATGAAGGAGTAATTTTTTCTTTAAAACAAGAAAAGCTTATGAAAAGGCAAAAACCTTATCATAAGCTTTTTATCTATTTTTCCAGGCTTGGTAACGGGTATCAATCAATAACTGGGTAAGGCGTCCCAAGGTTTCTCTTTCTTCTGGAGTGAGGGATTGCGCTTGGACAAAGAGATGATGAATGTGTTCGATAGCCTTGAAGGAAGCCAAGTCATTGATAGAGGTGATACCAGCATCAAGAATGGTGCCAAAGAAGAGGTCAAAATAGAGCTGGAGTTCCTCATCAGGGACTGTGGCCACCCATTCTTTGAAGGTTGTGTCGACTTGTTGGCTATCACTGTTGGTCTTATCCAGCTGGACGAAGTGTTTGTCCTCAATCTGCCAACTAAAGGTATCGTGCTGGGCGATACCACCCAAGGCAGTACTTTGAACGATGATTTGGTGGTTAGGAATTTCCATCATCATACCAATAATGGCCCCTTGTGGGATGAAGACCTTGGTTCTATCCATTATCCTTTGATAGCCCTCGGTTTGTGTCAGTTCTTTGTGGAGACCAGGCGCATCAAAGGTATAAACTGCTGTGATTTGATTTTGCAAGTTTTTCTCAATTTGACTAGCCGCATAGATGGCTAAATTGCCTCCCTTGGAATGCCCAGCCAGAATGACCTTTTGCTTAGGATAGTGGGCAAAAAAGTTCTTTAAATAGTGGAGGGCGTGCTTTTGAGCAGGAATTTCCTTCATATAGGTTAGGTGGAAATCTTCCTTCCAGCCAATGATACTGTCATCTGTCCCACGAAAGACAATCAGATAGATATCGAGAGTGAGGCGGTAGGTCATAGCCGCAAACTGCTTTTGCAGCTCAGGGTCGATGTCGTTGATAAAATGGGAGAGTTTGCAATTTTTGAAGCGCTTGTGTTGAGCTAGTTCATCTAATAGCTGGAGGCGATTTTTGCTGGTCAACATGTTAGGATTCCTTGGAACCTGAGGAGCCAGGTCTAAAAGTCGCTGAGGACTTGTGGAGACCAGATTATCAAAGGAGAGGTAGGTGGTTTCTGTTAAGGCTAAAATATCTAATTCATTCAAAGGAAGGTCGTAAAAGGAATCGTGTGCGACATCTTTCAGATAGTCAAAAATATTGGCCATAAGAGCTCCTTTCTTTTTATTTATCTTATCAAATTTCCCTTAAATTAGCTAGTAGGATTGGCTCACTATGTTGGCTAAAAACAAGCTATGTCAAATTCAGTTTCAGACCTTCCAGCATGGAAAAATCTGTTATAATAATAGAAAAGGAGGAGCGCATGCACAAGATTTTATTAGTAGAAGATGATCAGGTTATTCGTCAACAAGTCGGAAAAATGCTCTCTGAATGGGGATTTGAAGTGGTCCTGGTAGAAGACTTTATGGAAGTTTTGAGTCTATTTGTTCAGTCGGAGCCTCATCTGGTCCTCATGGATATTGGTTTGCCCTTGTTTAATGGATATCACTGGTGTCAGGAAATTCGCAAGATTTCCAAGGTCCCCATCATGTTTCTGTCTTCGAGAGACCAGGCTATGGATATTGTCATGGCAATCAATATGGGGGCGGATGACTTTGTGACCAAGCCTTTTGACCAGCAGGTTCTTTTAGCCAAGGTTCAGGGCTTGTTGCGTCGTTCCTATGAGTTTGGGCGTGACGAGAGTTTACTGGAATATGCTGGTGTTATCCTCAATACCAAATCAATGGATTTACATTATCAAGGGCAAGTCTTGAATTTGACCAAGAATGAGTTTCAGATTTTACGCGTTTTATTTGAGCATGCAGGCAATATCGTAGCGCGTGATGACCTCATGCGAGAACTTTGGAATAGCGACTTTTTCATTGATGATAATACTCTCTCTGTCAATGTGGCTCGATTGCGTAAAAAGTTGGAAGAGCAGGGTTTGGTAGGATTTATCGAGACCAAGAAAGGAATAGGGTACGGACTGAAGCATGCTTGATTGGAAACAATTTTTTCTGGCCTATCTGCGCTCCCGTAGTCGTCTGTTTGTCTATCTACTTGCTTTGGCATTTCTAGTTTTGCTCTTTCAGTTTTTATTTGCCAGTTTGGGAACTTACTTTCTCTACTTTTTCCTGCTGTGTTGCTTTGTAACCATCTTATTTTTCACTTGGGACATATTGGTGGAAATGCAGGTCTATCGCCAGGAAATTCTCTATGGGGAGAGGGAAGCCAAATCTCCTTTGGAAATAGCTTTAGCAGAAAAATTAGAAGCGCGTGAGATGGAACTTTATCAGCAGAGATCAGATTCAGAAAGAAAACTGACGGATTTGCTGGATTACTATACCTTGTGGGCCCATCAGATTAAGACCCCCATTGCCGCTAGTCAACTCTTAGTTGCAGAAGTAGCCGACCGCCAACTGAAGCAGCAGTTAGAACAGGAAATTTTCAAGATTGATTCCTATACCAATCTAGTTTTACAGTACCTGCGTTTAGAAAGTTTCCATGATGATTTGGTCTTAAAGCAGGTTCAAATCGAGGACTTGGTTAAGGAAATAATTCGTAAATATGCTCTTTTCTTTATTCAAAAAGGCCTAAATGTCAATCTACATGACCTTGATAAAGAAATCGTGACGGATAAGAAGTGGCTACTAGTGGTCATTGAACAAATTATCTCAAACAGTCTCAAGTACACCAAGGAAGGTGGTCTGGAGATTTATATGGAAGGCCAGGAACTCTGTATCAAGGATACAGGAATCGGGATAAAAAACAGTGATGTCCTCCGAGTCTTTGAACGTGGCTTTTCAGGATATAATGGGCGCCTGACCCAGCAGTCATCTGGACTTGGACTTTACCTATCTAAGAAAATTTCTGAAGAACTGGGTCACCAGATTCGCATCGAGTCTGAGGTCGGTACAGGAACGACAGTAAGAATTCAGTTTGCTCAAGTGAACCTAGTCCTTGAGTGAGAAGAGACAATGAGTTTTTACCCAATCTCTTTTTGCTATATTTCAGGATATTTGAAGACTGTTTTTTACAAAACCAATAATAGAATTTTTAATACGGAATATAGTATAAATACTGGTTCAAAGTGAAGTTTTGTATGCTTTTTGCTCTTGTTAAGTATAAAATCTATTGACTAAGGTTGAAGTACAAAAAATCAATGTGAAATGAAGTGAATAGTAGACTTTGAAAATGTCTCCTACTCGATTTTAGAACGAATCTCTGACACAGGATTAAAAGAACTGAAGCTCTCTTTTTGTTTTGAATGAGATAGGTGTATATAGATTTGTGTAACTGGTGTAGAACTGTTTCCAAGAATTTATTGAATGTATCGAATACACATTCTATTGATTTTGAACCAGTTTTAATTTCTAAATGTTATAATAGTTTTATCAAGTAAAAGGAGACTGCCATGATTGGAGACAATATAAAATTCTTACGAAAATCACATAATCTGATATAACCAGAATTTTCACGGATTGTGGGTGTGTCATGAAATAGCCTAAATCGTTAGAAAAACTGAAAAAGCTTACTTTCAATAGAAGTATTGGAAATATTCATTTTACATCTATCAAAGAAACATGGGATAGACCTATATTTTACAAAATAGCAAATTATATTTTGAATGATAGTAAAAACTGCAGTACTTGTGTGATTTACAATTATTGCACTCAATGTCCGAGTATCGCACTATCTGAAATAGGGAATAGTAGAGATTGTTCTGCGATATGTAAAAAAACGCATTAGCAAGGAGTATCGTATATGCTACCATATCTTAAAACTATTAGATGGTATCTCTTCTTTAATTTTCTTTTTGGTGTAGTATCGAATATCTGCACAGCTTTGTTACCGTACTTCACGCAGGCATTAATCAAAGGGGATTATCAAGTAGCTCTATATGGTTACTCTATGTCAGTGGCTGGCTATTTGAGTTGTAACTATATCCAAATGATACTTGATTGGAAGCAGGGGATTATCTTTTCGACTACTTTGAAAAATGAGTGGTTTCGTTCACTTCTGGGACTCAGTCACCACGATTTCAAGCAGAAAACAGTAGCAGAGTATATTTCCTATCAATCTAATGACCTAGATTCGTTGGAAAAGGATTACCTTCCTCCATTGATGAGTTTTATCAAACAAATTTTACGTATCATCATTTACGCTTTCATTATTAGCAGAACAATTAATCCTATTGTATCACTGATTTTAATCTTTTCCACTGGAATTAGTATTCAAATTCCTAAAATCGTTGGGAAGTTGACCGCTAATCGTAGACAGGTTTACTTGAAAAAACAAGGAGATTACTATCGAACTTTGGAGGATTTGCTCATGGGACATCATTTGGTAAATAAACTAACTATGTCGCATTTTTTGAATCAACAAAAGAGTTCTCTAAAGAATTTGCAGGATAAGTATTTTAAGTATGGTTTGACAAAAATTACTGGCATCTTATTGACAGGTGTTTCTTTTGAATTCATTAGTCTTGTTCTGTTTATTTATTTAGCCTACTCTCTATCTCACCAGCAACTCGGTATTCCTGAGGTGGTGGCGAGTTTCGGATATATTAATGCTTTTTCTGAACCAATACAGGAAATCCTTTATGATTTACAAATGTTAGAGTCCGTAAAGCCTGTAATCAAGAGTTTTCAAAACATTGTTGGGAGACCCGTTTCAGTTCAAGCACCTCAACATTCTTTTGATACGATTACTTTGAAAAACATTTCCAAACAACTGGGAGAATCAAAATTGATAATTACTTCTGCTACGATTCAAAAAGGGGCTAAAATTGCGCTTATAGGTAATAATGGATCTGGGAAAAGTAGTCTGCTCAACATTTTAAATGGAACAGATGAAGATTTTGAAGGACAAATTGTGCTAGATGGGCTTGTTTTGGACCATCTTTGGGGAAGATTCGGTATGATTCTGCAACAAGAACATACATTTGTTTCGAGTTATGAAAATAATGTAACGCTATTCAATAGTTTCAATGAAAAATTCAGAGAAGAAGATTTTGAAAAAATTCCACCACAATCCCTGTCAGGTGGTCAGCAACAACGAATGTATTTAAATCGTGAGAAAAATCGTAAAAATCCATTGCTTATCCTAGACGAACCTTTCTCTGCCTTGGATACTAATCAGTTTAAAATGGAATTGGAAAGAGTTCTGGAACTACCAAGTGCCGTCATTGTTACTTTACATCGCCAAAACGAATTATTAAGTAAGTTTGACCAAGTTTGGGAAATTAAGAATGGAGAACTTGTAATTTTGAAATAGCTAAATTATAAAGAATAAAACGCATAGTATCAAGGTCATTCAACACCTGATATTATGCGTTTTTCTGATTTTAAGGACTTTTTACTAGGCTCTTATTTCTCAACGCGTGATTTGTTGGCGATATCAGCTAGGATAGCTTGAACAAAATCATCTACTGAAACAGTTTGTGTTTCTTTTTGGCCGTAGCGACGAACGTTGACTGTTCCGTCTTCCATTTCCTTATCTCCAACAATCAATTGGTAAGGAATCTTGCTGGTTTGTGAAGCACGGATTTTGAACTGCATTTTTTCATTGCGCTCATCTACATCTGCACGGACACCGCGGTCACGGAGCTTCTTCGCTACCTCCCAAGCGTAGTCCACGTGTTTTTCGTTAGATACTGGGATGAGAGTTACTTGGTGTGGTGCAAGCCATGTTGGGAAGGCTCCCTTGTAGTTCTCAATCAAGATAGCAGTGAAGCGTTCCATAGTTGAGATAACCCCACGGTGGATCATAACTGGACGGTGCTCTTCGCCATCAGCTCCGATGTATTTAAGGTCGAAGCGTTCTGGAAGCAAGAAGTCAAGTTGGATAGTAGAAAGAGTTTCTTCTTTTCCAAGGGCTGTCTTAACTTGAATATCCAATTTTGGTCCGTAGAAGGCTGCTTCGCCTTCGGCTTCAAAGTAGTCCACACCCATTTCATCAAGAGCTGCACGAAGCATGGTTTGGGCATTTTCCCACATCTCATCGTTATCAAAGTACTTATGAGTATCTTGAGGGTCACGAAGAGAGAGGCGGAAGCGGTATTCATTCAAGTTGAAGTCTTCATAAACATCGATAATCAACTGAAGGGCACGTTGGAATTCTTCTTGGATTTGTTCTGGAGTAACGAAGAGGTGACCGTCGTTAAGAGACATTTCACGTACACGTTGAAGACCAGTGAGGGCACCAGATTTTTCATAACGGTGCATCATACCGATTTCAGCGATACGAATTGGCAACTCACGGTAAGAGTGAACATGGTGTTTGAAGACTTGGATGTGGTGCGGACAGTTCATTGGACGAAGGACAAATTCTTCCCCATCACCCATGTCCATAGTTGGGAACATGTCTTCTTGGTAATGATCCCAGTGACCAGAAGTCTTGTAAAGTTCAACAGAAGCAAGTGGTGGAGTGTAGACGTGTTGGTAGCCAGAAGCTAGCTCTTTGTCTACGATGTAGCGTTCCAATTCACGACGGATAGTCGCACCATTTGGCAACCAGAATGGAAGTCCTTGACCAACCTCTTGAGAAATCATGAAGAGGTCAAGCTCTTTACCAAGTTTACGGTGGTCACGTTCTTTGGCTTCTTCACGCATTTGAAGGTAGTTTTTCAAGTCTTTCTTGTCGAACCAAGCTGTACCGTAGATACGTTGCATCATAGCGTTGTCGCTATTTCCACGCCAGTAAGCACCTGCTACATGGAGGAGGTGGAAGATTTGGATGCGGCCTGTTGATGGGACGTGAGGGCCACGGCAAAGGTCTACATATTCACCCTGACGATAGATAGTCAAACCGCCTTCGTCTTCTGAGTGTTCTTCAATCAATTCCAACTTGTAAGGGTCATTCTTGAAGATTTCACGTGCCTCGTCTTTAGTAACTTCTTCACGTATTGATGGGAAGTTTTCTTTGACAATTTTTTGCATTTCTTCTTCGATACGAGGAAGGTCTTCGTTAGAGATCTGACCAGCTGTGTTGTCAGTATCGTAGTAGAAGCCGTCTTCGATGGCTGGACCAACACCCAAGTGAATGTCTGGGAAAAGACGACGAGCTGCTTGGGCAAACAAGTGAGCGGCTGAGTGACGCAAGATTGGAAGGGCATCTTCGTGATCAGGTGTCACGATTTCGATGCTTCCATCTTCAGTGATAGCACGAGTAGTGTCGATGAGTTTGCCGTTAAATTTACCAGCCAAGGCCTTTTTAGCTAGGGAATTGCTGATAGATTGGGCAATTTCAAAAGTTGTAACGCCAGATTCGAATTCACGAACAGCGCCATCTGGGAAAGTAATGTTAATCATGATGTTCTCCTTTTTATTATTTCATAGTTTCTAAGCATTGACTTTTTTGCAGACTACTTCCTAGTCTTAATGTTCAATTGCTTTTCTTTATCAGAGAGGAAGTTTTCCATTTCCGTCAGAATGTCTATATCCAGACGTTGAGAAAGTTCTACTAGCCACCAGATATTTTCTGAAAGTTTTTGTTCCAGTGTGTAAGGTGTTTCATCATAGTAGCGTCCTTGCTTGGTCATCACTAGTCGTTGGAAATTTCCAATATCATTAGACAAAGCCAAGAGGTCTTCTTCTACCGTCCACTTGGAATCATGATGCTTAACTTCCAGTTTGTGATAAGCTTGTCGGATTGCACAACTGCGCTCCACTAATTCTTGCAACTCCATAGTTAGCCTCCTCATAAAAAATTGCGACATCCTCGAAAGGACGTCGCAACGTGGTTCCACCTTCATTTATGTACCTCAAAAGAGAGGGACACCTCTGATTGGCTCTAACGTGGCCACCGTTTTATGTTTTCATAAAAAACTCAAGAGTAGTATCAGTTTAGGCTCTCTATGCGTTTCCAGCAACCACGCACTCTCTAGTAGAAAGGGACTAAGTGACTTGTCTCTATGGATTATTATAGCATGATTGTGAGATTTTTCAAGGATTTTGTGAAAGTTTTTTGTTTTTCAGTTTTTGCACTAGATTCTTAATAGCGGCACCGACAGCCATACCAACTATGGCAAAGACTTCATAGGCTAGGAAGTAGGGAAGGATAAATTCTCTGAAAGTAATGATGGTAAAACAATAGAGCAGTCCGTTCCCCAGTAACCACCAAAGAGAGAAACGGAAACGGTAGCTATAGAGTAACGATACAATCAAGATTACCAGAGGTGTAAAGAAGAGAAGATTATTTACGTAGAGACTCTTGAGCAAAAGGGGGTCAGAAATAATTAGTGATAACAACTGATAAAGTGGCCAATAAAAGAAAAATATGACCAGATAGTAGGGGAGATGGGAATAGAATCTAGGTATGATAATCACCTCGTTTTAAAAAACAGACAACTTAGATTTCTTGCTATGATTATTATAGCATGTTTAAAACAAGAAAGTAAATCTGTTGACAAAGATGTTAGTTATTGGTAGAATAGGGATTGTCGTAAAGACAAATAACTTCTTCTTGGTTCCAGGCATGCCAACCTGTCACTCGGATGAAGCCAAATAAAAAGGAGAAACATCATGGCAATCTCAAAAGAGAAAAAAAATGAAATCATCGCACAATATGCACGTCACGAAGGTGATACAGGTTCAGTAGAGGTTCAAGTTGCTGTCCTTACTTGGGAAATCAACCACCTTAACGAACACATCAAACAACACAAAAAAGACCACGCTACTTACCGTGGATTGATGAAAAAAATCGGTCGCCGTCGTAACTTGCTTGCATACTTGCGTAAAAACGACGTTAACCGTTACCGTGAGTTGATCAACTCTCTAGGACTTCGTCGCTAATTCAAGATACAAAGGCCGTCAAAAGCACAAAGCAAAAATAGGAAAATTGACGAAGAAACTTCAGTTTCTAGGAGATTTTATCTTTTTTGCCAAGTGCTTAGGCAGTGTTCAATTGAGCATATCTTGATAATGAAGCTACTCTAAATTGGGTAGCTTTTTTACTTTTGTTACCTTACCTCGATATACTCAAGTATTATCTTCGGTTACGGTTCCTAGCACTGTAAGGTAAAATAAACCAGAATGATCTCCCTTCGGGGAGATTTTTTTGTTTCACTAAAAATTTTGTACAATCTTCGGCTTACCGCCTAATCTATAAACGTTTTATCCAGTAGGAATCATGATGCTAAGGGCGTAAGAAATCCGTATGAAAATAGGGAAAGGACACCGTGTTCGATGAGTGCAAGGAGTTTCATCTTTTTCACTAGGATTTTAGCCTGGGTTCAAATCAGCTCTCTGACTTCAGAGGGCTTTTTTATTGAGGTTTTATCGGTCACAATTTTGGAGACTACAAAAACCTCAAATGGTATCAGCTAATGACACCATAAAGGTGCGTAGCTACTCAGCGAGTAGCTGTCTGCAAGCCCCCTCGGAGAGCCCACACTTTACGAAGTAAAGTATAGTATGTTATACTTTACATGGAAGTAGTCACCGAATTCCAGTTAGAAATTACTTTGTAACTACGTTTTGAGGAGGAGTAAAATGCTTTCCTATGTTCGAAATTACCCACTAGCGATAGCTAAATTAATGTGTCTGTGCTCTCCTAAAATCTGCTGATTTATTACTGACCAATACAGGAGGTTTTTTATGGGACAGACAATCATATCTGCTATTGGTGTTTATATTTCCACCAGTATCGATTATTTAATTATTTTATTTATTTTATTTGCACAGCTATCACAGAATAAACAGAAATGGCATATTTATGCGGGGCAATATCTAGGCACAGGCTTACTTGTAGGGGCGAGTTTAGTTGCTGCTTATGTCGTTAATTTCGTGCCTGAAGAATGGATGGTTGGATTGCTTGGTTTAATCCCTATCTATTTAGGGATTCGCTTTGCAATTGTTGGAGAAGGTGAGGAAGAAGAGGAAGAAGAGGAAGAAATTATTGAAAGATTAGAACAAAGCAAGGCAAATCAACTGTTTTGGACAGTTACATTGCTGACAATTGCGTCTGGCGGAGATAATTTAGGTATCTATATACCTTATTTTGCTTCATTAGATTGGTCACAGACCCTCGTGGCCTTGCTTGTGTTTGTAATCGGCATAATTATCTTATGCGAGCTTAGTCGGGTGTTATCCTCTATTCCCTTAATATTCGAGACAATTGAAAAATACGAGCGAATCATTGTGCCCTTAGTATTCATTCTACTTGGACTATACATCATGTATGAAAATGGCACGATAGAGACTTTTCTGACCGTGTAGATTTTTTTGTTTCACTAGGATTTTAGCCTGGGCTCAAATTGGCTCTCTGATTTTCAGAGGGCTTTTTCTTTTTCTCAACTTACTTAGACTGAGTTCAATTAGATGGACAATCTTAAAGTTACTCTATTATAGAGTGGCTTTTGATTAGGAGATTCTTATAAATATAAATGAAAAACCTTGGCTGTTTGACCAAGGTTCATTTCTTCTATGCAAGTTTTTCTCTCTTTTTATCTGGATTCCAGATGAAGCTTGCGATAAAGCTAAAGATGATGGTTAGGATAGCGAGGATAATGGCAAGGATGAGGGCAGGGATACGGATAAACCACCAGAGTGGGTTTGGTTTTTTATCATTGTGCCATTGTTTTGTTTCTTCGTCCAAACGTTGAAATTCTGTTTGGATACGATTGGCGACTGTTTCAATGCCTTCATCATTCATTTTCTTGATATCTGAGATATCGATTGGATTTCCAAAGTTCATATCGACACGTTCACGGCTAACTAAGCCCTTCAAAGTCATGGGACCTGTATAGGTAACCGGCATGATACGGACCTTGGCCATTTTGGCAATCAGGGCAACTCCACCCTTAACATCGTTTGAGTGACGGCTCCCGCTTGGAAACATGATGAGAGAGCGATTACTTTTTTTAAGAACATTGATAGGATATTTGATGGCTGAGGCGCTAGGATTTTCACGGTCGATAGGAAAGGCACCACACATACGAATCCACCAACCAAAGATACGGTTGGTAAAGAGCTCTTTTTTTGCCATGAAGATGAACTGTTTTGGTTTGGTCGCAAAGGCCATATAAACTGGATCCCACCAAGTACGATGAGGCGCCACTAGGATATAATTTTCATCTTGATTAGGAATTTTATCAGTGTTATGATAGTGGGCATTGCCATTGATGGACCATAGGAGCAATACAACCAATCCACGTAAATAAGTATAAAACATGCGATCTCCTTCGATTCTTTTCTTGTTATTATTATACCTTATCAAAGGAGGGCTGGCAAACTTTTCCCTTGACTAGGTACATATTTGGGATGAGATTAGAATTCTTTTAGAAAAAATGATATGATAGAATTTATGGATAAAAATAAGATTATGGGATTAACCCAAAGAGAAGTCGAGGAAAGACAGGCTAAGGGCTTGGTCAATGATTTTACTGCTTCGGCCAGTACCAGCACTTGGCAAATCATCAAACGAAATGTCTTTACCCTTTTTAACGCTTTGAACTTTGCCATTGCTTTGGCCCTTGCCTTTGTGCAAGCTTGGAGCAATTTGGTCTTTTTTGCTGTTATCTGCTTTAACGCTTTTTCTGGGATTGTGACTGAGCTGCGGGCTAAACACATGGTGGACAAGCTCAATCTCATGACCAAGGAAAAGGTCAAGACTATTCGTGATGGCCAAGAAGTGGCTCTTAATCCTGAAGAATTGATTCTAGGAGATGTCATTCGTTTGTCTGCAGGAGAGCAGATTCCTAGTGATGCCTTGGTTTTGGAAGGCTTTGCGGAAGTCAATGAAGCCATGTTAACGGGGGAGAGTGATTTGGTGCAAAAGGAAGTGGATGCCTTGCTTTTGTCAGGAAGTTTCCTAGCCAGTGGGTCAGTTTTAGCTCAAGTTCATCATGTAGGTGCAGACAACTATGCTGCTAAACTCATGCTGGAAGCTAAGACCGTTAAACCAATCAACTCTCGTATCATGAAATCGCTGGACAAGCTAGCTGGTTTTACTGGAAAGATTATCATTCCCTTTGGTCTAGCTCTCTTGCTGGAAGCCTTGATTTTAAAAGGCTTGCCTCTTAAGTCATCCGTTGTAAATTCGTCGACAGCCCTTTTGGGGATGTTGCCCAAGGGAATTGCCCTTTTGACCATCACTTCGCTCTTGACAGCGGTGATTAAGTTGGGCTTGAAAAAGGTCTTGGTGCAGGAGATGTACTCTGTTGAGACCTTGGCGCGCGTGGATATGCTCTGTCTGGACAAGACGGGCACCATCACCCAAGGAAAGATGCAGGTAGAGGCTGTTTTTCCGCTGACGGCAACTTATGGTGAAGAGACTATTGCCAGCATTTTGGCCAGCTACATGGCCCACAGTGAGGATAAAAATCCAACTGCCCAAGCCATTCGCCAGTGTTTCCAAGGCCAAGTAGCCTATCCTATGCTTTCTAATCTTCCCTTCTCTAGCGACCGCAAGTGGGGAGCTATGGAGTTAGAAAGTTTGGGAACAGTTTTCTTAGGGGCACCTGAGATGTTGCTGGATTCTGAGGTCCCAGAAGCCAGAGAGGCCTTGGAGAGAGGTTCACGTGTCTTGGTCTTAGCTCTCAGTCAGGAGAAATTAGACCATCACAAATCACAAAAACCATCTGATATTCAGGCTCTAGCTTTGCTGGAAATCTTGGACCCTATTCGAGAGGGAGCGGCAGAGACGCTGGACTATCTCCGTTCTCAGGAAGTAGGACTCAAGATTATCTCTGGTGACAATCCAGTTACGGTATCCAGTATTGCCCAGAAGGCTGGTTTTGCGAACTATGACAGTTATGTAGATTGCTCGAAAATTACGGATGAGGAATTGATTGCTATGGCTGAAGAGACAGCTATTTTCGGACGTGTTTCCCCTCATCAAAAGAAACTTATCATCCAAACTCTGAAAAAAGCAGGGCATACAACAGCTATGACTGGGGATGGAGTTAATGATATCCTGGCTCTTCGTGAGGCGGATTGTTCTATCGTGATGGCTGAGGGAGATCCTGCGACTCGTCAGATTGCCAATTTGGTTCTCTTGAACTCTGACTTTAATGATGTTCCTGAGATTCTCTTTGAAGGTCGTCGGGTGGTCAATAACATTGCCCATATTGCACCGATTTTCTTGATAAAGACCATCTATTCTTTCTTACTCGCAGTTATCTGTATCGCTAGTGCTTTACTAGGTCGGTCTGAATGGATTTTGATTTTCCCCTTCATTCCAATCCAGATTACCATGATTGACCAATTTGTGGAAGGTTTCCCACCATTCGTTCTGACTTTTGAGCGAAATATCAAACCTGTTGAGCCAAATTTCCTCAGAAGATCCATGCTTCGTGCTCTACCAAGTGCTCTCATGGTTGTGTTCAGCGTTCTTTTTGTGAAACTATTTGGAACGAGCCAAGGTTGGTCTGAGTTAGAAATCTCAACTCTCCTCTATTACCTCTTGGGGTCAATTGGTTTCTTATCCGTATTTAGAGCCTGCATGCCATTTACCCTATGGCGGGTCCTCTTGATTGTTTGGTCAGTAGGAGGCTTCCTAGCCACAGCTCTCTTCCCAAGAATTCAAAAACTGCTTGAAATTTCAACCTTAACAGGACAAACTTTACCTGTTTATGGGGTCATGATGTTGGTCTTTACCGTAATTTTCATCCTGACTAGTCGCTATCAAGCCAGAAAATAAAGAGAGGCTGCAATCTGTGGATTGCGGTCTTTTTAGGTACAAGATTGCCAGCTGAAATGTGGTATAATAAGAGGTAATAGAGTTTGGAAAGTGAGAGAAGATGATTTCAAAGAGATTAGAATTAGTGGCTTCCTTTGTGCCACAGGGAGCCATTTTGCTAGATGTGGGAAGTGACCATGCTTATCTGCCTATCGAGTTGGTCGAGAGAGGCCAAATCAAAAGCGCCATTGCAGGTGAGGTGGTGGAAGGTCCCTACCAATCTGCGGTCAAAAATGTTGAGTCTCACGGCCTAAAGGCGAAAATCCAGGTTCGTTTAGCCAATGGCTTGGCAGCTTTTGAAGAGGCAGACCAAGTGTCTGTCATTACCATTGCTGGTATGGGTGGTCGTTTGATTGCTAGGATTTTAGAAGAAGGCTTGGACAAGCTAGCTAATGTAGAGCGTTTGATTCTCCAGCCCAATAATCGTGAAGACGACTTGCGTATCTGGTTGCAAGAGAACGGATTCCAGATTGTAGCAGAAAACATCCTAGAAGAAGCTGGCAAGTTTTATGAAATTCTAATTGTGGAAACAGGACAAATGAAGCTATCAGCCAGTGATGTTCGCTTTGGTCCTTTCTTGTCCAAAGAAGTCAGTCCAGTATTTGTTCAAAAATGGCAAAAAGAAGCTGCTAAGCTAGAATTTGCTCTCGGACAAATTCCAGAAAAAAATCTGGAAGAACGTCAAGTTCTAGTAGATAAGATTCAAGCTATCAAGGAGGTGCTCCATGTTAGCAAGTGAAGTGATTAACGTGTATGAAGCCTTTTGCCCTCAGGAATTTTCTATGGAGGGAGACAGCCGTGGCCTGCAAATCGGCACTTTGGACAAGGATATCCAAAGTGTCATGGTTGCTCTGGATATTCGTGAAGAGACGGTGGCTGAAGCCATTAAAAAGGGTGTGGATTTGATTATCGTCAAGCACGCTCCGATTTTCCGTCCGATCAAGGATTTGGTAGCTAGCTGTTCACAAAATCAGATTTACATTGATCTCATCAAGCATGACATCGCAGTTTATGTCAGCCATACCAATATTGACATCGTTGAAAATGGTCTCAATGACTGGTTCTGCCAGATGCTAGGAATCAAGGATACAACTTATCTTCAGGAAACAGGCCCTGAACGTGGGATTGGACGTATTGGGAATATTCAGCCTCAGACATTTGGAGAATTGGCTCAACATGTCAAGCAAGTCTTTGGTCTAGATAGTCTTCGAATGGTGCATTATCAAGAGAGTGATTTGCAGAAGTCTATTTCAAGAGTGGCCATCTGTGGTGGTAGCGGGCAGTCTTTCTATAAGGATGCTTTAGCTAAAGGGGCAGAAGTCTATATCACTGGTGATATCTACTACCACACTGCCCAGGATATGCTGTCTGATGGCTTGCTAGCATTGGACCCAGGTCACTATATCGAAGTGCTTTTTGTGGAAAAAATAGCAGCACTCCTTAGTCAATGGAAGTCAGAAAAGGACTGGACAATCGATATTGTACCTAGTCAAGCATCGACCAATCCTTTCCACCATATCTAGTTAGGAAGTGAAAACAATGAAAAAAGTTGCCATTATCGGAGCAGGGATTGTAGGTGCAACAGCTGCATACTACCTCTCGAAAGAAAGTGACCTAGAGGTGACCGTTTTTGACCATGGACAAGGTCAGGCTACCAAGGCCGCAGCAGGAATTATCAGTCCTTGGTTTTCAAAACGCCGTAATAAAGCCTGGTACAAGATGGCGCGTTTGGGTGCTGATTTTTATGTGGATTTGTTGGCTGATTTAGAGAAATCAGGGCAAGAAATCGACTTTTACCAGCGTTCGGGAGTTTTTCTCTTGAAAAAGGATGAATCCAAGTTGGAAGAACTCTATCAACTAGCCCTCCAGCGTAGAGAAGAATCTCCCTTGATAGGCCAGTTAGCCATTCTGAACCAAGCATCAGCCAATGAATTATTCCCTGACTTGCAGGGATTTAACCGCTTGCTCCATGCTTCTGGTGGAGCGAGAGTAGATGGCCAACTCTTAGTGACTCGTTTGCTGGAAGCCAGTCAGGTCAAGCTGGTCAAAGAAAAAGTGAGTCTGCATCCTCTATCATCAGGCTACCAGATTGGCGAAGAGGTGTTTGATCAGGTTATTTTGGCAACGGGAGCTTGGTTGGGTCACATATTAGAACCCTTGGGTTATGATGTAGATGTTCGTCCTCAGAAAGGACAACTCCGAGATTATCAGCTGGCCCAAGATATAGAATCATACCCTGTTGTTATGCCAGAAGGGGAGTGGGATTTGATTCCTTTTGCAGGTGGGAAATTGTCCCTAGGCGCTACCCATGAAAATGATATGGGATTTGATTTGACGGTGGATGAAACCTTGCTCCAACAAATGGAGGAGGCAGCCCTGCCTTGCTATCCTAGTTTAGTAGAAGCTACCAGAGCTGGTGAGCGTGTGGGAATCCGTGCTTATACCAGTGATTTCTCACCTTTCTTTGGGCAAGTACCTGGCTTAACTGGTGTCTATGCAGCTAGTGGTCTAGGTTCATCAGGCCTCACAACTGGTCCTATCATTGGTTACCACCTAGCTCAACTGATCCAAGGCAGGGAAATGACCTTAGACCCAGCAAACTACCCAATTGAAAACTATGTCAAACTGGTAAAAAGCGAATAATACTCAATGAAAATCAAAGAACAAACTAGGAAACTAGCCGCGGGCTGCTCAAAGCACTGATTTGAGGTTGTGGATAGAACTGACGAAGTCAGCTCAAAACACTGATTTGAGGTTGTGGATAGAACTGACGAAGTCAGCTCAAAGCACTGATTTGAGGTTGTGGATAGAACTGACGAAGTCAGCTCAAAACACTGATTTGAGGTTGTGGATAGAACTGACGAAGTCAGCTCAAAACACTGATTTGAGGTTGTGGATAGAACTGACGAAGTCAGTAACATATATATGGCAAGGCGAAGCTGACGTTGTTTGAAGAGATTTTCGAAGAGTATAAGCATTTTACTGAAATTTTAGCTTCCCCTCTAGGATGGCAAATGACATTCCCTATCAAAAATGGTAAAATAAGAAAAAATCCGAGAATCGAGGAAAGAAGATGCAAGAAAAGATTTTGGTAACGGGTGGAGCAGGTTTTATCGGAACCCACACAGTTATTGAGTTAATCCAAGCAGGTCATCAGGTTGTTGTGGTGGATAACCTTGTCAACAGCAATCGCAAAAGTTTAGAAGTTGTTGAGAGAATTACAGGAGTTGAAGTTCCTTTTTATGAGGCTGATATCCGTGATACAGATACTCTTCGTGACATTTTCAAACAAGAAAAACCAACAGGGGTCATTCACTTTGCTGGCTTGAAGGCTGTCGGTGAATCTACCCGTATTCCTCTTGCCTACTATGACAACAATATAGCAGGAACTCTTAGCCTTTTGAAAGCTATGGAAGAAGCCAACTGTAAAAACATCATTTTCAGTTCTTCTGCGACAGTTTACGGAGATCCTCATACAGTGCCCATCTTGGAAGATTTCCCACTTTCAGTGACCAATCCATACGGTCGTACCAAACTCATGTTAGAGGAAATTTTGACGGATATCTACAAGGCAGACTCAGAATGGAATGTTGTCTTGCTTCGTTACTTTAACCCAATCGGAGCCCATGAGAGTGGAGATTTGGGAGAAAATCCAAACGGTATTCCAAACAATCTCTTGCCATATGTGACTCAAGTAGCCGTTGGAAAATTAGAGCAAGTACAAGTGTTTGGAGATGATTACGATACCGAAGACGGAACTGGTGTTCGTGACTATATCCACGTTGTCGACTTGGCTAAAGGTCACGTCGCAGCTCTACAAAAAATCCAAAAAGGTTCAGGCCTAAACGTTTATAACCTTGGAACAGGTAAAGGCTACTCAGTTCTTGAAATTATCCAAAACATGGAAAAAGCAGTCGGACGTCCAATTCCTTACCGCATCGTAGACCGTCGCCCAGGTGATATTGCAGCCTGCTATTCAGATCCTGCAAAAGCCAAAGCAGAACTCGGCTGGGAAGCAGAACTCGGCATCACCCAAATGTGTGAAGACGCATGGCGTTGGCAAAGTAAGCATCCAAATGGATTTGAAGACTAAGATGGTGATGTCAATCATTGTCCCCTGTTTAAACGAAGAGGAAGTACTTCCTCTTTTTTATCAGGCTTTGGAAGCTTTACTTCCAGATTTGGAAACAGAAATAGAGTATGTCTTTGTCGACGATGGATCAAGTGATGGGACTTTGGAACTCTTAAAGTCCTATCGGGAGCAAAATTCGGCAGTTCATTATATTTCTTTCTCTCGAAATTTTGGAAAAGAAGCAGCCCTCTATGCAGGCTTGCAATATGCGACAGGAGACCTAGTGGTGGTGATGGATGCAGATCTCCAGGATCCTCCTAGTATGTTGCTAGAGATGAAAACCTTACTAGACCAAAATGCAGATTTAGACTGTGTAGGAACACGGAGAACTAGTCGGGAGGGAGAACCAGTTTTACGTAGTCTCTGTGCTAATCTCTTTTACCGCCTTATGCAAAAAATTAGTCCAGTAGCCCTGCCGTCAGGTGTCCGTGATTTTCGTATGATGAGAAGGTCTGTAGTCGATGCCATTTTAAGCTTGACTGAGTCCAATCGTTTTTCGAAGGGACTCTTTGCCTGGGTCGGTTTTAAAACCCACTATCTGGACTATCCAAATGTCGAAAGGCAGGCTGGCAAGACCAGTTGGAGTTTTAGGCAACTCTTTTTCTACTCTATTGAAGGGATTGTTAACTTTTCAGATTTTCCCTTGATTATCGCCTTTGTGGCTGGTCTCCTATCTTGTTTTATTTCTTTGCTTATGACCTTTTTTGTTGTGGTTCGGACCCTCATTTTGGGCAATCCGACATCAGGTTGGACCTCTTTGATGGCAGTCATTCTCTTTCTTGGGGGCATTCAACTCCTGACCATTGGGATTCTTGGCAAGTACATCAGTAAGATTTATCTAGAGACTAAAAAAAGACCACTTTATCTTATCAAAGAAAAAAGTGACCTTCCTGATTTTACAGAAAAAAATAAAGTGAAAAGACTATAATTTTACATGGAAATATGCTAAACTAGAGGGAGTGGATTATCGCCATTGATTTAGGCTTCCTGGTTTCCAATCAGGGCGCGAGTTGGGCAATTTTTAACAGCCTCTAAGACGTCCTGACTAGGAGAAATTTCTTTTTCCAGTTGGTCAGGGTCATCGTAAAAACGCACGATTCCATTATCGTGGTAGTCAAATAAGTCAGAATAAGTTTGGCAAAGCCCACAAGCGATACATCGTTCAGGTATAAGTGTGATTTTCATGTTCATATTTATATTGTAATAAGAAAAGTAAAAAAAAACAAGGAGTAGGGTATGGAAAAAGAACCGTGGCAAGAAGATATTTATGATCAAGAAGAATCAAGAGCAGAGCGTCGTAAGAGAACTCAAGGCAGAGATGTAGTGGCCAATCGTGTCTTGACGATTTTAGCTAGTATTTTCTTCGTGATTGTAGTCGTGATGATTATTGTTCTTATCTATCTATCATCGGGTGGGAGTAATCGCACAGCAGCCTTGAAAGATTTTCACGATTCTGATGCAAGTGTAGCACAAGTCTCATCTTCAAGCAGTTCCCAGCCTGAGCAGAGTTCAGAGCCAGAATCTACTTCTGAACACTCGGAGGAAGCCACAGATCCAGAAGGGACGACAAAAGTCTTGGCTGGAGAAGGGGAAGCAGCCATTGCCGCTCGTGCTGGGATTTCGATTGCTCAGTTAGAAGCCTTAAATCCTGGGCACATGGCTACAGGGTCTTGGTTTGCTAATCCAGGTGATGTTATAAAAATAAAATAGGAGCCGATATGAAAACAATTCAAATTGCTATTGACGGTCCTGCTTCAAGTGGTAAGAGTACGGTCGCAAAGATTATTGCTAAGGATTTTGGATATACCTACCTAGATACAGGTGCCATGTATCGTGCGGCAACCTATATGGCTCTCCAAAACCAGTTAGGAGTAGAAGAAGTCGAAGCCCTTCTAGCCTTGTTGGACCAGCATCCAATTAGTTTTGGACGCTCAGAAACTGGAGAACAGCTTGTCTTTGTAGGAGATGTAGATATTACCCATCCTATCCGTGAAAATGAAGTGACCAATCATGTTTCTGCTATTGCAGCAATTCCTGAAGTGCGTGAGAAACTGGTTTCTCTCCAACAAGAAATCGCCCAGCAAGGCGGGATTGTCATGGATGGCCGCGATATTGGAACTGTTGTATTGCCACAAGCAGAATTAAAAATTTTCCTAGTAGCTTCGGTAGATGAACGAGCAGAACGCCGTTACAAGGAAAATATTGCCAAGGGAATTGAAACAGACCTTGAAACCCTAAAAGAGGAAATTGCTGCGCGTGACTACAAGGATAGTCATCGTGAGACTTCGCCTCTCAAACAAGCAGAGGATGCTGTCTACCTTGATACAACTGGTTTGAACATTCAAGAAGTAGTTGAAAAAATCAAAGCAGAAGCTGAAAAAAGAATGTAAATGTAGAAAAGCCGATAGATTGATATCGGTTTTTTTCTAAATTTGTCAAAATGCTGAATTTAGGGTATAATAGTTGCTGTTCGAGAAATTTTGATTTTCAAAGAATAGTGAATGATGATAAGGAGAAACCATGAACAACCTACCAAATTGCCCACAATGTAACTCAGAGTATGTCTACGAAGACGGTGCCCTACTGGTTTGCCCAGAGTGTGCTCATGAGTGGAATCCTGCTGACGTTGCAGATGTAGAAGAGGGGCTTGTCGCTATCGATGCCAACGGGAATAAATTGGCTGACGGTGATACAGTAACCCTCATCAAGGACTTGAAAGTAAAAGGTGCGCCAAAAGATTTGAAACAAGGGACGCGCGTGAAAAATATCCGCATCGTAGAAGGCGACCACAATATCGACTGTAAAATCGATGGCTTTGGTGCCATGAAACTCAAATCAGAGTTTGTGAAGAAAATTTAAGCATGTCAAAGAACTACAAACTTATATTTTATAGCCGTATCTTCTTGTTTCTAGCGGCTTTTACGGGAGTTTATCTTGAAATCACCAAGCGTGGTGGATTTGGGATGCTACTCTATTATACGGTTCTGTCCAACCTCTTAGTAACTATTTTTACCCTTTATCTCCTAAAGGTGATGAGCCGTGTAGGTGAAAACTGGCAAAGACCAAGTCTCTTGCGTTTAAAAGGTGGGGTCACTATGAGTATCATGATTACCTGTGTGATTTACCATTTCCTCTTGGCGCCTATTGCGACTAATTTCTATACTCTGGAAAATTTCCTTTGCCACTATATCGTTCCCCTCTGGTTTTTCGCAGATACCCTCTTTTTTGATAAACAGGGTCAATACAAGATTTGGGATCCAGTTGTGTGGACGATTTTACCCTTGCTGTATATGATTTTTGCTCTTTTTAATGGCTTGGTTTTAAAACTCAATATTCCAAATGCCAAGGATAATCCTTTCCCTTACTTCTTTTTGAATGTGAACAAGGGTTGGGATGTCGTATTCAAGTGGTGTCTGATTATCTTTGTTGCCTATATGGTGGCAGGATTTATCTTCTACTTTATTAAGCAAATCAAGAGAAAGTCATCCTAATACTCTTCGAAAATCAAATTCAAACCACGTCAGTTTCGCCTTGCCGTACTCAAGTACAGCCTGCGGCTAGCTTCCTAGTTTGCTCTTTGATTTTCATTGAGTATAAGACACAAGGGATTCATTTTCGAGTTTAAGAAGGAGTCTATACACTAAAGAGGCTTCTTCTTTTCTTGCTTGTTTGATAACTATCAAAAAATAGAAGATAAAGAGAAATATAGAAAGAGATTTCATGAAACAATTTTTAGAACGGGCCAGTATTTTGGCTCTCTCCCTCGTTTTGATTACGTCCTTTTCCATCTCGAGTGCCCTGCCAGCCATGTTTGACTATTATCAAGGTTATCCTAAGGAACAAATTGAGCTCTTGGCGAGCTTACCTTCCTTTGGAATCATGATGATGTTACTGCTAAATGGTTTCTTAGAAAAAATATTTCCTGAGCGCTTACAAATTAGTTTGGGCTTACTGATTTTATCACTGAGCGGGACGGCTCCCTTTTGGTATCAAGCCTATCCTTTTGTCTTTGGAACACGGATTCTTTTTGGTTTGGGTGTTGGGATGATCAATGCCAAGGCAATTTCCATTATCAGTGAACGTTATCAAGGAAAAACACGAATTCAGATGCTAGGGCTACGCGGTTCTGCAGAGGTCGTTGGAGCATCTCTCATTACCTTGGCAGTCGGCCAGTTGTTGGCCTTTGGTTGGACAGCTACTTTCTTAGCCTATAGTGCTGGATTTTTGGTGCTGACTCTCTATCTGCTCTTTGTCCCTTATGGAAAAGAAAAGAAAGAAGTCAAGAAAAAAGCGAAGGAAGCAAGTCGTTTAACTCGAGAAATGAAAGGCTTGATTTTTATCCTAGCTATAGAAGCAGCAGTGGTAGTTTGTACCAATACGGCTATTACTATCCGTATTCCAAGTTTGATGGTGGAAAGAGGACTTGGAGATGCCCAGTTATCTAGTTTTGTTCTTAGTGTCATGCAGTTAATTGGGATTGTGGCTGGTGTGAGTTTTTCTTTTTTGATTTCTATTTTTAAAGAGAAACTGCTCCTCTGGTCTGGTATTACCTTCGGCTTAGGTCAAATTGTGATTGCACTGTCTCCATCCTTGTGGGTGGTAGTAGCAGGAAGCATTCTGGCTGGTTTTGCTTACAGTGTAGCCTTGACGACGGTCTTTCAACTGGTCTCTGAAAGAATTCCAGCTAAGCTCCTCAATCAAGCCACTTCATTTGCAGTTTTAGGCTGTAGTTTCGGAGCCTTTACGACCCCATTTGTTCTAGGTGCAATTGGCTTACTAACTCACAATGGTATGTTGGTCTTTGCCATTTTAGGCTCATGGTTGATTGTAACCTCTATCTTTGTCATGTACCTACTTCAAAAGAGAGCTTAGGATTGGTTTCCTAAGTTTTTCTTTTTGTGAATTTTGTACCCAGACAATTATAGATTTTATACCTTGTTACTAGACTATTTTCTTGATAAAATAGAGGTTATGACGAGATATAAAGCAACTATTTCCTATGATGGTTACGCCTTTGCTGGTTTTCAGCGCCAGCCTCATGCGCGTAGTGTTCAGGAAGAAATTGAAAAAACCTTGACCAGGTTAAATAAGGGGCAAGCTATTACTGTTCACGGTGCTGGTAGGACTGATAGTGGGGTTCATGCTTTGGGACAGGTGATTCATTTTGACCTACCTTATCAGATGGATGAGGAGAAGCTTCGTTTTGCTTTGGACACCCAGTCTCCTGAAGATATTGATGTGATTTCGATTGAGCTTGTGGCAGATGATTTTCATTGCCGTTATGCTAAACACAGTAAGACCTATGAGTTTATCGTGGATAGGGGCCGTCCCAAGAATCCTATGCGCCGTCACTATGCCACTCACTTTCCCTACCCACTCGATGTGGAACGCATGCAGATGGCAATCAAAAAGCTAGAAGGAACCCATGATTTCACTGGCTTTACAGCCTCTGGGACTAGTGTAGAAGATAAGGTTCGCACTATTACAGAAGCTAGCCTTAGGGTGGATGAGACAGGCCAGTTTTTGACCTTTACCTTTTCAGGAAATGGTTTCTTGTATAAGCAGATTCGTAATATGGTGGGGACACTGCTCAAAATCGGAAATAGTCGTATGCCAGTAGAGCAGATTGACCTGATCTTGGAGAAAAAGGACAGGCAACTTGCAGGTCCCACTGCAGCACCAAATGGTTTATATTTAAAGGAGATTCGTTATGAAGAATAATCGTATTTTAGCACTTTCTGGGAATGATATTTTTAGTGGTGGTGGATTGTCCGCTGACTTGGCTACCTATACCTTGAACGGCTTGCATGGCTTTGTAGCAGTGACTTGTTTGACAGCCTTGACAGAAAAAGGATTTGAAGTCTTTCCAACTGACGATACCATTTTTCAACATGAATTAGATAGCTTGCGTGATGTGGAGTTTGGGGGAATTAAGATTGGTCTTCTTCCTACTGTCAGTGTGGCTGAGAAGGCATTGGACTTTATCAAGCAACGCCCAGGAGTGCCTGTGGTATTGGATCCTGTCTTGGTCTGCAAGGAAACGCACGACGTAGCAGTTAGTGAACTCTGCCAAGAGTTGATTCGCTTTTTCCCTTATGTCAGTGTGATTACTCCTAATCTTCCTGAAGCAGAATTATTAGCAGATCAAGAGATTAAAACCCTTGAAGATATGAAAACTGCAGCACAGAAATTGCATGACTTAGGAGCACCAGCAGTCATTATCAAGGGAGGCAATCGCCTTAGTCAGGACAAGGCTGTGGATGTCTTTTATGATGGACAAAACTTTACAGTCCTAGAAAATCCAGTTATCCAAGGCCAAAATGCTGGCGCAGGTTGTACCTTTGCCTCTAGCATTGCCAGTCACTTGGTTAAAGGTGATGAACTTTTACCAGCAGTAGAAAGCTCTAAGGCTTTCGTTTATCGTGCTATTGCACAAGCAGATCAGTATGGAGTAAGACAATATGAAGCAAACCAAAACAACTAAAATCGCCCTTGTATCCCTATTAACAGCCCTTTCTGTGGTTCTAGGCTATTTCTTAAAAATTCCAACACCGACAGGCATTCTAACTCTTTTAGATGCGGGTGTCTTCTTTACGGCCTTCTACTTTGGTAGTCGTGAAGGGGCTGTAGTAGGTGGACTAGCAGGTTTCTTGATTGACCTCTTATCAGGCTATCCTCAGTGGATGTTCTTTAGCTTGGTCAACCATGGCTTGCAGGGATTTTTCGCAGGACTTAAAGGAAAAACTCAGTGGTTAGGCCTTATCTTAGCAACGATTGCCATGGTAGGGGGTTACGCCTTGGGTTCTACATTGATGAATGGCTGGGCTGCAGCCCTACCAGAAATCCTACCAAATTTCATGCAAAATATGGTAGGGATGATTGTAGGATTTATTCTTAGTCAAAGTATCAAGAAGATTAAGTAATTATAAAAACCGTAAAGTTGGCAGAAAATCATTACTGCTAACTTTACGGTTTTATTATTGGTCTTCTTGTAGATAATAGGAAATTACAACAGAAGAATTACTATCAAAATAGGAATCTTTATCAAAGTATTTGCAATTTCCTATTGTAATGCTATGTATTTTGTAATTCTTAATAATTTGACTTAGGCATCATTTCACACCTCAATATAGCGCCTAAACCCTTGATATTACTGATTTTTTGAAAAATCACATTTGATTAAATATCATTAAAAGGTCTTAAAAATTCTTAAAAAGTCCACAAAAAAAGCCCTACAAAAGGGCAATAAATCGATGAGTTCAGCAGGCAAGAAACTAGCACGGTCAAACGTGCTTTTTTTTGTTTCTCTCTACCTGGTACAAGTATAACATAAAAAGTTGCTATTTTCTCTTTTTCAGTAAGTTTTTCAGACTTACCCCCCACCCTCTTTAATTTTTTATTAAAAATTTGGACAGTCGAGTGCAGACCGCTTACCCGCGTCTTTGAAAATTTCCGATTTTTTGACCGGGGGGGTGTTTAAGAAAATTTAAAAATTACACAATATCTTTAAAAACTTCTTTTTTATTTCCTGTGTCTAATCTTGTCTTTTGAGTCAGTTTCTTTACATATTCTTTCTATAATTTTAATTACCAATTCATTGTTTTACACATTCTATTGAATTTACTCGCCAAGCTAGTCCCTTACTCTATCAAGCGTTTTATAAGATACTGTTATATGAGTTCACTGTTACCTTAAAATAAGGAATTCATACTATAATTTTAGTTATGAATTAGTCATATCTTACATTCTGTCTAATTCAGACAATCGCCTAAAAGCCTGATACAATAAGGATATGCAGTAATCCCCTAAATGAATTAGCGTTTGACTCGTTATGTCTAATTCAATATTCTACAAAAAAAGATAGGTTTGCTCCTATCTTCATTTTGTTTATTGCCCAAAGAATCTAGAAATAATATTTCTCTTTTTCTCTGGTAAGTCATTAAAAACTCCCCTTTGTTTAATAAGTTCTTGCTCTTTTCGATCTATAAAATCATCTACCACTCCAGAGATATATTCTGTAAATTCTTCAATACTATGTCCCGTGATTTTACCGTCTTGTACTAACTCCTCTAGAAGCAAATCATTCCACAAAACCATGTCAGTAGAAAGATTGTAATGTTCCAACTCTTCAACAATGGCCTGTTCATAGTATTGTTGTTGTCCTTTGTTGATATAGTAATATTTATCTTTAAACTTCTTATCAACATTCTTGAATTGATATTCCTCTAAGAGTTTACTTCTCAAAAATCCATCAGTAGTTACTTCGTGAGATTCGATAGTATAAAAGCTTTTTAGCTTTTCTAAAAACTCAAAGATATTAGAACGATAAAGACTATTTTCTTCATGTAGTATTGATAGCATCTCAGTAATTAAAGGTGAAATTTTGTTCTGAGAAAACTCCTTCCAGTCTTTAAAATATACTAATGACTTTTCCCTGATGGCTCTTTCTCGCTGTTTAAATTTATTTTCTAACTGATTTTCTTTTTGACGTGTTGTCAGAAATATATCACTTAAAATCAAAGTGTAGTCTTGTTTATACTCTTCAATTTCGTTCAGTATTTCTTTTTTAACTTCCTCTTGCTTACTAAAGAATTCTGCAGCTTCTGGTTCATTCATTTTATGAAAAAGATTCTTCATGAGTTCATGAAATGGATTGACATAAACTAGATTATAGTCTTGATACAAAAGGAAGAGATTAATAACTTCAGTGCTATTCATCGATTAACCTCCAATACCTGGCGCTTGATTTTTTGAGAAATCAAACTCCCAGATAGCAGCGGTCTTTTCATCATGGGCCTTGCCATAAGCAAATTGTTTAGCTATATAGAGGTCCATATCTTCAAGCGCTAGTGTATCTTGATAGCGTTGTAAGTTAATTCCTCCACCTAAAACCGCATCATAGCGCCCTTGAATGAAAGAAGTCGCCTTCCCTTTTTCTTGAGAGATTGAAGGAACGATTTGTAAATTTAGAGGTACCGCCTTGTTGTAAGTTGCGCTATCTGTAAAATTAATTAGTTTCTTCTCGATTTCCCAGATTTCTGAGGGATTCACGACAAGGACAATCTTATTAGTTGTATCGATAAAACTAACTCCATCAGCTTTTACAGAATGAAATTTAAAAATCTCTGATACCTGGTTTACAGTTTCTTTAGGATTTTCAAAAGTTAGTTTTAAAGCTTGTTTTTCTTTTTTAGGGTAAGTAATATTTGAATCTTGGGCTACTCCCGTCAATTTTCTTGTTAGCCCTAGAGGTTTATTATCACCATCGCCGTTTAAAAACGCTTCTTCCAATGCTACTGCAAAAGCTTCTGTTAATTGAGTTCTTACAAAATTTTCGATCCAAATCGGTCCAAGTTCTTTAAAATCTTTCGGGATCACGATGAAAGCCGTTAACTTATGCTGGATATCTTGTTTACTTCCAAAACTAGCTTTTAATTGCCCTTTGATTTCTCCAAAAACCTTCCCCCAAACTGCTCCGCCACTACGCTCTGAGGTTAAAAAGTTTAGTCGGATCCCTAGATTCTTCAGCCCGATTTTTTCAAGCAAGGGATGTTCTGACTTTATATCTTCAAAAATTCTGTCAATCGTCTCCTCTGGGAGAAGTTTTTCCACCCCTTTAGGGATATTCTTATCAAATTCATTGAAGAATACCATTTCATTGCCCTTTAAAGTATTAGGTTGTGATGTAAAGCCATCTCCTGAATATGATGCAGTTTTAGCTTCTTCAATCATATGCTCTTGTAGTGCGTCTAACATATCGCTATAAAGTTTTGTTTGCTGCTCTTGTGGAGCATTAGTTTTCACTGCATTCATAAACGCTTCTCTAGCTTGCATGTATTCCTTTTTTGTTTGTCCTTCAAGTCTCATAACCATATTTTTTATTTCCTCTCATTCTAAGCAAAAAGGTAGAACAAAAAACGCATTTTACGTCTTATGTCCTACCTCTTGTTTTCAAGTCAGTGTTTAAAATTTTTGTTGTGTTTTGGTTTCTACCATGGTCACAACACCATCTACAATTTTCAATCTAATGTCACCATATTCTGGTAACTTTATACTTTTAATTATACCACGGTTTAGGAAATAAATCCAACCTTTATGTAATTGTTCCATTTTCCCCCACTTTCCAAAAGTGTAGCCATTTTTGAATATCTAGCGGCTACGCATTCCGCCTTACAGCCCCAAGGGTTTTCGCCTTGTGTAGCCGTGTAGCCGTTTCATCTCAAAAAAAATATATAAATAACGTATTAGGTATTTAATTATATATACTTTTATAAAATATATATTTTGGCTACATTTATATTAAAAATTCAGTAATATCAAGGATTTAGGGGTGTAGCCGTTTTTTTTCGTCTTGTCTACACCTCTTTGAAACCCTTACAGTATCAAGGGTTTTCAGCGTAGCCGTTTTTTTATCTTTTGGCTACACTGTCTACACTTTATTTTTTTATTTTAGCAAATCCGCGTTTGATACTTTTGCCAAATCGCAAGGACTCCCTTGCTTCCCAATCCTCTTTACTTTGCATGATTTTTTTAATCTTGTTTTTATCCTTTACGTTCGGTATCTTATCCGGATATACCTCTGTGAAAAATAAATTAATAGCCATCTTGTCACGTTCCACTAGTTCCCCATACTTTTCAATATCTAGGGTAATTTCTACACCGTTTGCGCCCATATGATAGCCATGATTTATCATGTCGTAAATGTAATAATATCTTGTTCTATCTGTCGGGGGGAACTGATACATTCTTTTTGGGTAAGGAGTGCCTAAATAGCGCTCCAAATCCTCAAGGGTTTCATCTACAAACTTGTAACGCCTTCTAACCTCATTTACTAGCTTTTCTTGCTCGTCTGTCAGGTTCAAGACTTGGTTAGCTCTCCAAGCCACCACCATAGCACCCCAAAAGGCTCTACGGTCTTTTTCCGTCCACTTCCTGCCCTTATAGGCGGTGTCCTTGTGGACTTCCGCAACCAAAAAGCGCCTTTCTCCTGTCAGGTCGTTCAAATAATCATGGTCATTAGTTGCCCTCACGATAATAAAACTCTTAGGCAGTCGCCTATCACTGGAGGCGTAAGGCGGTCTAAACTCTAGCTTGGTTTCTGTGATGAATTTCTTCAATTCTGAAAAACTAGCCTTTTTACTGGCCACCATCTCATCATCAAATACACACCAGTTTCTGACCATTCTAGCCTTGTCATCTTTGTCTGTGAAGGTCTCAACGGTTGTAAAATACTTGTGAGTGAAAAGCCCCTCAAAAAATTGGGTTTTTCCTACTCCCTGCCGTCCAGTCAAGTCCAGCACAAAGTCAAACTTGATGGTAGGGTCAAACACCTTGGCAACCGCTCCACGGAAAAACAAATCCATGATAATACGGTTATATTCATCATCCTTGATATTGAGATAATGCCTTAAAATATCAAAGGGATCGCGCTGATTCACTAACTCTTTATACTCACTTTCGCAAGATTCCAGATAGTCTTTTAAGGGGTTATAGCTGTGTTCTCCAGCCACCACTTCCAAAATATCCGCTATGTCAGGCTTTTTATAATCAAGCTTGTACTTGGTAGCAATATAAGCCCTAATCTCTCTGATAATCAGGTCATCGATCGCACCGCTCAGGGTTCTACCGTTTAGCTTCATTGGTCTAGTCACGTCGATTTCATAAGTGAAGACGTTGTACTGTATCGCCCCTTTTAGCTTGCTATCTCCGTTCAAAATCTTCTTGAGATTGTCCAAGTTGACTACAAAGCCGTCACCTCTTGCTCTTTTTGCCAAGTTCAGGCTATTGTGTTCCTCATCTGTCTCCCTTGCTTGGGTCAGGTCCACCACTTCAGGCGGTGCTTGTTGCTGATCTTCTTCAATGATTTTATTTACAATGTCATTGCTATTCAAAAGCCACCTCCTTATAGAATTTTGTTGCTACTTCTAGGAAATAGCTTGCTAGGTCTTTGCGTTTAACGATTGCAGAAAACAAGTCCACTAACTGGCTAAAACTGTAGCCATTAACAAATAGCAAGCGGACAAAAAGCGAAGTCTCATATCTGGTATAAATCCCGTTACAAATCAGGTCAAAAATCCAACCCTTTAACTCCACTCCAAGCCCCTGCCGTTGCTCGGTCAATTTGTTTACCTCTAATTCTTTCAGGATCGTCAGCAAGTCAGGACTAGCCAAACCTATCTCTAAATCTCTGGCCAATTCCCAGCCCTTTACTTCTTCGCTTTCGTCTTTAACTGCCACATACAAGCCTTTGTAGTGAAAAGCCGTCAAACCCTCGCCTATTGGCTCAAAATAGATAAATTTATAGTGATTGCCATTCTTCCAAACTTGGGTTGGGCTAGACTTGAGAAAGCCAAACAAAGGTAATTTTTCAGCGGATAGAATTAACTCAAGCACTCTCATTCATCCACCCCCAGAAACTTCCAGATGTCGGTCACTAAATAGTAAATCATTCTTGAACCATCGTCTGGCGGTTGATAGCGTCTTAAACCCTGACTTTCCCACTTATTTAGCGTGTTGTCACTAATTTTCAATTCCTCTTTGAGTTCAACTCTATTTATCAACTTAGTCAGTCTCTGCGGTGCTTTCTCATGCGCTTCCAGGTATCTTTCCACTACCTCCAGAATGCCATGCGTCAAATCATGCTCACTTTCTTTGCTTAAACTAAACATATCCGCCCACCTCCTTAACTTTTATTTACAAAGGTTATTTGTCCGCTCGCTACCCCTTGCAAAATAGCTTTTTGAGTCTCTATGATTGTATCAAGGGTTTTCAAGATAGCTGTCTTAGTTTCTAAATCCAACGCTTGTTTTGTCAACAAGCCCATAGTTACAGCTAACTTTGTTGCATTGTCCATACACGTAGCTAGAAAAATCTCTTTAGTAAAATAAGGTTCATCTGGTATTTTTTCACTATCAAGGTATATCTTCACTATGTAACTCATTCCATCCCTCCGTAAACTCTTACCCCTGCAAGCTGGATATATCGCCCATAATCAGGGTTTAAATCCTCGCTAGGTGTTTCTATCGTCTGTTGGTTTTCTCGCTCTATTTGGGCGCTTTTTTTACGGTCTCGGTGGTTTAGATAAAGTAGTAAGCCAATCAATACCACGATTAAGACAGCGGCCTGTGTGTTACTTATATCTAGTTCATTCATTTTTTTAATAACCCTCTTTCTCTCAAATCCTTGATAACTAAATCCTGTAAATACCACCAGATGTTCATATTGTCGGAGGTTGCTAATTTTCCAGGATCTGTGAAACTTCTAACAGCTTTATTCAAATAATCAAATAATAACCAATTCGGGCGTTCTTTGCCTAATCTAATAGAATTTTCCGCCATCAGTTCATCATGCTTTTTCAACTCGCCTAGTAAGTTGCTGATGTTTGCATCTAAAAATGTTTCATGTTCCGCTTCCTGTTGTTTATAGGTTTTAATTAGTTGATGAAATTCAATCCATAACCTAGTTATTGCCATCCTACAATCTTCGGCTATCTCTGTTGCTCCGTGGTGTTTCTTTGATAAATGCCACTCTGACAAAATATCTAGTTTTTCCTCTACGTTGCCTATTTTTTCTTCAAATTCTTTAAAAAATTCATCCATTTTTCTTTACCTTCTTTGTCTTTTACTATCCAGTTTTTCAAAACCTTTTCTAATTTGCTTGCCTGCTCTTCGGTTTTCTTAGTTTTTATTCATTTCGTTTACGGCTTTATCTGCTAACCGTTGCCATTGTTTTCTAAATTCTTGTTCATCTATCCGCCCATGGAGAAAATCGCTTAGGGCGTAAGTTGCACGGCTGTAAAATCGCTTGGCTCTATCATAATTTGTCATTCTTTGCCTCACTTACTGCTTTTACTACCTTTTCTCTTAGTTTTGTAAATTCTTCAATAAACTCATCTTGAGATATAACCCCACGATTAAAAGTTATAATCAAGGCGCTTGCTCTTTTTGTGTATTGTTCCATCTGTTAGCCCTCCATCATGTCGTAAATTATAGCGCGGTGCTTTTTAGGGATGTGTTTCATCGCGTCCAATATGTCACGCTCTGCTTTTTGTCGTGTTTCTGCTTTGACTGTTTTATCTTCTGCTATTTCAAAGGCATTTTTTGCTACTTTGTAGTAGTCTAGTGATTGTAAAAAATGACCACGTTCAGACAATTCTTTATCTTCCAATTCCTCTTTTACCGTACCGTCCAAGAGTTCAAACTTGGAGTACACCCCTTTTTCTACTTCAAATCCTAGACGCTTGTTTTGTCTCAGATTGTAAAGGTTAACCCTGCAACTCTCCAAGTTGCGATAGCCTAATACTCCAGCGATTTCTTCTAGGTTTTTACCCTCTAATTCTGGCAATTTTTCAGCAATATCTTTAAATTTTACTACTTGATGTTTCTTTCCCATTGTTTACCTTGTCTTTCTATGCTATAATCAAGGTATAGAAAAAATATCTATACCCTGAATCTTGTCACTTGCTTCGGTCGCCAAACTTTCCGCAAGTGACTTTTTTTTGTTGTCTTAAACTCCTAAAAAATCCGCAACCTCTTTAGCAGGAAAAACTCCATTTGGATTTGGTTCAATATCATCTTCCAATACTTTAAAATGTAAGAATGGTTTTGTTTCGTAGCTTTCGCCTTTTTCGTAAAGTGCTTTAATACGGTCAAATAGTTTTGTCAATGCTACGTCGTTGGTGTACTCAACAGTGATTTCACCGTGTCCATTGTAATTTGTCTCTTCAACGTCGGTGATCATACGAATTTCTTCGCCCAATGCTCTAGCGATACCGTGGTCAGTTGTTTGTGCTTGATATACTTGTTTATTGTTCATGTTGTTTTCTCCTTTATGTTCTAGGTCGGATATTTCTTCCGAGAAGGTCAATCCCCAGTGGTAAAGCACCAGTGGAGTATCTTGTAGATGTAATATAGTATTGCGATTAGGTTACTCCTTCCGTTCTTATTCGGGAACGTTTTTATTAAAAAAAATTCCCAATTCATTTACGCCATAGCCCAGAATTTTACCAAATTCAGCAAGCTCGTCAGCTCCAAATGGTACAATTCCATTTTCTCTTTTTGCGTAAGGCGCTCGGGACTTCCATCCCATTTTTTCGGCTATCACATCTTGAGTATAGCCTTTTGCAATGCGCTCCGCTTTAATTCGTCTTAGGTTTAATTCCATCAGCTACCACCTTTCTTTTTTAGTCGTTCCCGTAAGAGAACAAAACAAGTATAACTCTTCCGTTCCCATTTGTCAACACAAAACTTGATTTTTTTTACAAAAAAATATTTTTAACATGGTTCTTGTACTTTTTTGGGAACGGTGGTATAATAAAATCAAATTAAGAAAGGGGGGTGTAAAATGCGCTCTAATAGTGAAATTATAGATATTATCGTCTTAGAAAAAGACAAACAAGACCTTTCTCTTAGTGAGTTAGCTCGAAGAGTAGGGTTGGCAAAATCTGCCATGTCTAGATACTTAAATAAAACCAGACAATTCCCACTAAACAGGGCTCAAGATTTTGCTAATGTTTTAGGTATATCAGTAGAATACCTGCTAGGTGTTGAAAACTCTTCTCCATCAACTTCAACAGTTGAAAAAATCACGCTCATAGCTGACCAACTCACTCCACCAAGACAAGAAAAAGCCTTGACTTATCTTAGAAAGCAGCTGCTGGAGCAGAAAAACGAAAACATAGTATCAGAAAATATTATCAGTCTGGACGACTACAGGGAAAGCAAGACGCTCCCTGTTATCGGAGTTGTAACCGCTGGAAACGGAATAACTCAAGACGATAACCTAAACATAGAAAAATGCTTTTATACTGATGAAATACCAGACGACTACGACGCTATCGCTTATGTCGTTGGCAACTCTATGGAGCCAAAGATAAAAAACGGCGACTATCTTTTTATAAAGAATGCACCTCAAGTTGACTATAACACTATCGGTATCTTCCAAGTAGACGGCGCTAACTACGTCAAGAAACTGCGTCAAGGGTATTTAGAAAGCCTTAACCCTGATTGTGCTGATATTCAACTAGACGAAAGCAACGATATACGCACCATCGGCGAAGTCGTGAGTATATATAGAGAGAAATAAAAAAGGAGATCATCGTAGCTCCTCGCATGGTAAAACTTCAAAACCTTTTCTAATTTGCTTGCCTGCTGATGGAAAAAGGAGTAAAACCATGAAAATAACAGAATATACTAAAAAAGACGGCTCAATAGTCTATCGCTCTAGCGTCTACCTTGGCATCGATACCGTAACAGGTAAGAAAGTCAAGACGACTATATCAGGGCGAACCAAGAGAGAACTTAGAAACAAAGCGCTACAGGCTCAAATAGACTTTGAAAAAAACGGCTCTACAGTATTTAAAGCGGTTCAAATCAATACCTATGCCGAACTGGTGGAGAATTGGCTGGAAACATACTGCCATACGGTCAAAAAGGCTACCCTTACAATAATCAAGAGTAGACTAAAAAACTATCTACTTCCAGCCTTTGGAGACTACAAACTAGATAGGCTAACACCCCCAGTTATTCAAAAGCAAGTTAATCAATGGGCAAAAGAGTACAATCAACTAGGAAAAGGCTACCAAGAATATCCGCAACTTAACTCGCTAAATAAACGCATACTTAAATACGCCGTATCCTTGCAAGTTATCCCTTTTAATCCTGCCCGTGATATTATCGTCCCACGTCGCAAACCAAAAGAAGGGCAAAAACTCAAATATCTGGATGATGATCATTTGAAAAAATTCTTGACTTACCTGGAGCAGCTCCCTAATACTTACAAAAATTTCTACGATACAGTGCTATATAAGACGCTTTTAGCGACTGGTTTGCGCATTCGTGAATGTTTAGCCCTCAAATGGTCTGATATTGACTTACAAAACGGTACACTAGACGTAAATAAGACTCTAAACTGTGAAAAAGAAATCACTACCCCTAAAACAAAATCAAGCGTTAGAATGATTGACTTGGATAATAAGACGGTACTCATGCTGCGGCTTTACAAAAATAGACAAGCGCAAATTGGTAGAGAAATAGGCTTGACTTATAAAAAAGTATTTTCTAATTCCTTTGACGAATATAGAGACGCTAGGGCGCTTAGGTCAAGACTTGAGAAACATTTAAAACTTTCTGACTGCCCTCGTTTAACATTCCACGCTTTCCGTCATACTCACGCTAGTATCTTGCTCAATGCTGGACTACCTTACAAAGAGATACAAACACGGCTAGGGCATTCTCAAATATCAATAACCATGGATACTTATAGCCACTTGTCCAAAGACAACAAGAAAAACGCTACTTCATTTTATGAAAAAGCCATTGAAAAATTAAAAAGTTCTTAAAAAGTCCACAAATTTTATAAATCGGCTATAAATCAAGCCACAAATACCGCTATACTAGGGAATTTACCCCCTAGACTTGAAATAAAGCGCATATCGAAATAAAATGAGGTAATTTTTCGTATTTTTCTTCAAGCAATGTTACACTATGGAATCCAATATTTTCAAAAATCTCTTTTACGTCTGTAGGTTCTTTAGTAAGTAAAATATCATAATCATCAGGTGAAAGTATATACTGATTCTTTAAAATATCATTTAGTCGCTCAGAAATTCGCAAACTAATATTTTTAGGGATGCTTGAGTCAGTATTATCTCTTGAAATTCTAACTTTTCCCGTTAAACTTCCATAATCATTATAATCTAAAGTAAAAAACCAAGTTGAAATCCTACTAATTGAATACACCTCAAAATTAATTAAAGCTTGATTAATTTCTATTTTTTTAATTCGAAAAATTTGATTAGCTTCTTCATGAATTATTCTATTAAACTCTTCCTGATTTAAGAATTCAGGGAATTGAATGGATAAAGATTGTCTACGTTCTTCATCTTGTTTCTTTTCAAGACGCTCTTGATTATTCCATGAGTGTATTTCAAACATTAAATTTACAACTTTACCAGGTACACTTATAAAATTAGAAATTCCTGTCATAGTATTATTGGCAATACAAACAGCTCCATCTACAGTATTGGTCGTTATTTTGGAAGTTTCATCTACAACTACTTTCACGGCTTTTGCAGTCTCGTTTGCAAGATCATTTACAACTTTTGAGGATTCATTTGCAATATTATTTACAACCTTTGAAGATTCATTAACGATATCATTTACGACTTTAGAAGTTTCATTAGTAACATTATCTACAAATTTAAAGAGATCATTTAACATAAAATAATACCATTAATCAAAATAAAGCAAATCTTTGCTGGTATTTGTAAAGAGGTCGAAGCCATCCTTTGTAACAACACCACAGTCTTCGATACGAACACCGACTTTACCAGGGATATAGATACCTGGTTCAACAGAGAAGCACATGCCTTCTTCGATGACCATGTCGTTTCCTTCCATGATAGATGGGAATTCATGGACATCCATACCGATACCGTGACCGAGACGGTGGTTGAAGTACTCACCATAACCAGCTTTTTCGATGACCTCACGGGCAGCGCGGTCCACTTCATGAGCAGTCACACCTGGCTTGATAAAGTCAAGAGCAGCTTGTTGGGCTTCAAGAGTCAAGTTGTAAATATCTTTCTTGAATTGGTCTGGTTTGCCGACAGCGACTGTACGAGTCATATCTGACGCATAGCCATTGACCAGAACACCCAGGTCAAAGAGGAGAAGAGCATCATTTTCAACCTTATTAGCTGCTGGAATACCGTGTGGATTCGCAGCATTATCACCAGTCAAGACCATGGTATCAAAGCTCATTTCGTAACCTTCACGTTTCATGGCAAAGTCAATTTGTGCGATGATATCTGTCTCAGTCTTATCAAGAGAAATATTGTCAAAACCAACATGAACAGCCTTGTCAGCATAAAGACCTGCAACCATCATTTTTTGCACTTCATCAGCTGATTTGATGAGGCGCATGCGTTGGATACGAGGAGTGAGGTTGTCAAACTCAGCAGTCTCAAAAACTGTTTTCAAACCATGGTATTTGGTCAAGATGAGATTGTCAAACTCAACAGCGACACGTTTGAAATCAAGCTGTGGAAGAGCATGTTTCATTTTTTGCCATGGATTTTCAGAATCCACATAGCCCACAACTGGGAAGGAAACAGTGCTAGTAGCACGCTCAACCTCAAGGGCTGGGACAAAGAGAAGGGGTTCCTGATTAGCTAGGACAAAAAGGAACATCTGGCGTTCATGGGGATCACTGTAAAAGCCAGTGAGGTAATTGATTGTGACGGGGTCAGATACGACAGCGACGTCTAGTTTTTCTGATTCAAGATATGTTACGATTTGTTGTAATTTAGACATATGCTACCTTCTTTCTACCCCTCTATTTTGGCAAAAAAAGAGAGAAAATGCAAGGGAGAAGGGTAAAAGAAAAGACAAAAAGAACTCCGACAAGATAACGGAGTTCTTTGATATGGTTTTCCTTGTTTTAAGAAAAGTCAGCCTTGCTTTTGACATCACTGTATTCTTCAGCGATTTCTTGGCTGAGAATGTCCTCATAGGCAGGGAGTTGGATGTCCTGACCGTATTTCTTCTTGAGAGCAGTGATGACTAGGCGATAAGCTAGATTGGCATTGCGAGAGAGGATAGGTCCGTGGAAGTAGGAACCAAAGACATTCTTATAATGAACCCCTTCGCCGACTTTTTCTTCGTTATTTCCATTTCCATAGACAACCTGTCCCAGTGGTTTTTGGTCATCAGAGAGGAAGGTACGGCCTTGATGATTTTCAAAACCATAGTAGGTTTCATTGAAATCTTCATTATGAATCTTGATGTCACCGATAAAACGGTTATTGGTCTGGTTGAGCGTGTAGTGGCCCATGACCCCTAGTCCTTCGATGCGTTTGCCTGAAGCTTCAATATAATATTGCCCCAATAGTTGGAAACCACCACAGATAGCCAGAACCACACCGTCGTTTTGGATGTAGTTGTCAATGCTCTCTTTTTTAGCAGGTAGGTCGTCTGCAATAATACTTTGTTCAAAGTCTTGGCCGCCACCGAAAAAGGCGATATCATAGTGGTTTTCATCAAAATCATCATGGAGAGAAACGATGTCAACCGTCACATGGGCTCCCAGCTTTTCAGCCACGTACTTGAGCATGAGGATGTTTCCATTGTCCCCGTAGGTATTCATGAGGTTTCCGTAGAGGTGGGCGATGTTGAGCTGATAAGGGTAATTGCCATCTTTTGAGGAAAGTGAAGTATAAACCATTAGTTCATCTCCTTTCTAACAAGCTGACGATTAGCCAGTAATTCACGGAATTCCAGCATAGCAGTATAGGTAGCCAGAATATAAGCATGCTTGCAGTCTTGGTTCTCAATGGTCTTAAGAACTTGTTCCAAATTGCTTGTTTCAGTGATTTTTTCAGCTGGATAGCCTGTTACTCGGAGACGACGTGCGATTTCAGAATGACGAACACCGCCAGCGTTGATTTCAGGGATGTCCATCTCAGTGATTTGTTCAAAATCAGCATCCCAGATCCAGCTGGTATCTATTCCATCTGCATAGTTGGCATTTAGGAGAACAGATAGACTAAAAGGATAAGGTGCTAGTTTGATCATTTCGATAGCTTGGGTTGCACCGACTGGATTTTTAATGAGGACGAGGGTGCATTCCTTGTCACCGATATGGAAGGTTTCTTGGCGTCCAAAGACTGCACGGCTTTTATCAAATCCTTGCTTGATGAGTTGTGAATCTGCACCGAGAAAACGGGCGATAGCAACTGCAGCTAGGGCATTGTAGATGTTGTAGAGTCCGCCGATTTGGATACCGTATTCTTGTCCGTCAATGACAAAGCGAGAGCGATTGTTGGTCAACTCAACCAGTTCTGTCAAGCGATAGTCCAGTTCAGGACGTTTACATCCACAGCCTTCACAGATATAGGCACCCAAGTTTGCATAGGTATTGTGTTCGTATTTGAGGATACCTTGGCAGTCAGGACATAGAATACCTTCGGTATTATAGTGAGCCAGTTGGGCTGGCCCTTTCTCCAAGTCAAAACCAAAATACTGTACAGGATTTGGAATAGCTGGCTTGTAGAAAAGTGGACTGTCTCCATTAAGGAGGACAGTAGCTGTAGGCACCTTACGAATGGCATCCAAAATCATCTTGTAAGTTGTGTAAATCTCACCATAGCGGTCCATCTGGTCACGGAAGATATTAGTAATGACAAAAAGACTTGGCTGGATATAGTCACAGATACGAGATAGACTGGCTTCGTCGATTTCTAGGACGGCAATATTTTTCCCAGTTTTAGAAGACTTGGCTGTTAAGAAGGTTGTCGCAATCCCTGTAATCATATTGGCACCGCTTGGGTTGGTCAGAACTTGACCATAAACTTCTTTTAAAATGCCAACAGTGAGGGCAGTTGTCAGGGTTTTTCCATTGGTTCCAGTGACCACGACAATCTCGTAGTTCTTAGCTAGGTTTTGTAAAATATCTTTATCAAATTGAAGGGCAAGTTTTCCTGGAAGCGTACTTCCACGGCCAAGACGGCTTAAAACAAAGTGGGAAGAACGCCCAGCAAGAAGGCCCAAAGTAGTTTTTAAGTTCATGTTTCTATTATATCACAAAAGAGGGAAAAGACAGATTTGAGATTCCGCAGAAGTAAAAACAGCCCAAAGAGGGCTGTTAGATACGATTAAATCTCAACTTAAATCGCAAACAAGTCATTCAAGTTCTCAGCCAAGGTTGGGTGAGTGAAGATTTGTTTTGTGAAGTAAGTGTAAGGAATCTTGTTGTCCATAGCAACAGTGATGATGTTGATGATTTCTTGAGAACCTTCTGAGAAGATGCTTGCTCCAAGAATTTCTTTTGTTTCAGTATTAACAACAGCTTTGAAAGCTCCGCGAAGGTCTCCATTTACGTGACCACGAGGCATTGCTGCAACAGGGATTTCCTTAACAGCGTATGGAAGTTTCAAATCAGCTGCTTGGCTTTCAGTCAAACCTACTTGTGAAAGTGCAGGTGTGATGAACATAGTATTTGGTACATTGAGACGGTCTTCAAGTGTGTAGCTGCCATCTCCAGCAAGGTAGCTGTAAACAACACGGAAGTCATCCAGTGAAATGTAAGTAAATTGAAGGCCACCGTTGACATCTCCAACTGCAAAGACACCAGGAACGTTTGTTTGACAGTGTTTGTCTACTTTAATAGCGCCACGTTCAGTTAGTTCAATATCTGTATTTTCAAGTTGAAGTGGTTCTACATTTGGTTTGCGTCCAGTTGCGTAGAGAAGGGCATCGAAACGGTACGTTTCGTTTTCAGTCACGACAAGCACTTGGTCACCGTCGTTTTTGATTTCAGTAGTATGGATATTTTGAAGCAATTCAATACCGTCTTCTTCCATGTATTGTTTAGCAAGAGCTGCGATGGAAGGTTCTGCACGAGGTAGGAAAGTATCCAAGGCATCTAGGACTGTAACCTTGCTTCCAAGTTTGTTGTAAAGACCAGCAAATTCAAGACCGATATTTCCACCACCAAGGACTCCAAGTTTTTCAGGCAATTTGTCCAAGTTTTGGATACCTGTTGAGTCAAAAACGTTCTTGCTTGTAGCAAGTCCTGGGATTGGCAAGACGTTTGAAACAGCACCAGTGTTGATGACGATTGTTTCAGCAGTCAGTTCTTTCTTTTCATCACCAGCTTGGATTTCGATGACTTTATTTGAAAGGAAGTGAGCTTCCGCATCAAAGATGTCGACGCCTGTACCAGCAACAGTAGCATAGTTTTTACCGTTGAGGCGACCAGTGATAGTATTTTTGGTAGCAATGACTTCTTCAAAAGACAAGCCCTTCTCAGCAGCAACTAGCAAGGTTTTAGTTGGGATACAACCGATGTTGATACAAGTTCCACCATACATAGCTTTGCTACGTTCAACGAGGGCAACTTTTTTGCCAGCTGAAGCCAATTTACCAGCTAGTGTTTTACCAGCTTTACCAAATCCGATAACGATTAAATCATAAGTTAACATTTAGAGTTCCTCCTATTCGAATTTCATTCTAGCACAAGAAAAAAACTTTTGCACAATTCTGCTACGAAAAAGACAGAAAAAGATAAAAACGCTTTCCAGACAAAAAACTAGTAATTTTTTGACAAGCTTGATAAACTAAAATCCTATCTATTTTTATATAAGATAGAATAAATGTTCGAAAATAGGAGGTTTTATGAAATCGAATCGTTATATTATTGCCTTTGCTGGGGTCATTTTACACTTAATGCTGGGTTCGACTTATGCCTGGAGTGTTTATCGCAACCCTATTATTGAAAAAACGGGATGGGATCAGGCTTCTGTTGCCTTTGCCTTTAGTCTAGCAATCTTTTGTTTGGGCTTATCGGCTGCATTTATGGGGCGTTTGGTAGAAAAATTTGGTCCGAGAGTCATGGGGAGTCTATCTGCTTTTCTATACGCAGGTGGAAATATCCTAACAGGATTTGCAATAGACCGTCAAGAACTGTGGTTGTTGTATCTGGCTTATGGCATTTTAGGTGGGCTTGGTTTGGGAGCAGGCTATATTACCCCTGTGTCAACGATTATAAAATGGTTTCCTGATAAACGTGGTCTCGCAACAGGTTTAGCGATTATGGGGTTTGGTTTTGCTTCTTTATTGACTAGTCCCATAGCGCAACATCTCATCGCAGGGGTAGGGCTTGTAGAAACTTTTTATATTTTAGGTGCAAGTTACTTTATTATCATGCTCCTAGCTTCACAATTCATTAAGCGTCCAAATGAGCAAGAACTTGCAATTTTATCTGTTTCAGGGAAAGAAAAAACAGACTCTCTGACGCAAGGGATGACTGCAAATCAGGCTCTAAAAAGCAATCGGTTTTATATACTTTGGATTATTTTCTTTATCAACATAGCTTGTGGTTTAGGCTTAATTTCAGCGGCATCGCCAATGGCACAGGAGATGGCTGGCTTGTCTACAAGTCATGCAGCAGTAATGGTGGGTGTTTTGGGGATTTTCAATGGATTTGGTCGCTTGCTCTGGGCGAGCTTATCTGACTATATCGGTCGCCCCCTAACCTTTAGTATATTACTGCTTGTCAATCTTTTCTTTTCTCTCTCACTTTGGCTCTTTACAGATTCCGTTTTATTTGTAGTCGCTATGTCTATTTTGATGACTTGCTATGGAGCTGGTTTTTCATTGATTCCAGCTTATCTCAGTGATATTTTTGGAACCAAGGAATTGGCCGCTCTGCATGGTTATATTTTAACAGCTTGGGCAATGGCTGGTTTAGCAGGACCTATTTTATTAGCAGAGACTTATAAAATGGCTCATTCTTACACACAAACCTTGTTCGTTTTTATCATTTTATATAGTATCGCCTTGGCTTTGTCTTATTATCTAGGTCGTTCCATCAAAAAGGAAAGCCAAAAACCGCTTACATGATTTTCTGTAGAAATGGGGCTATCTTTTGCTCTGGTCTTGTGTTATACTAGATAAGTTGCAAAGAAAACAGTACTTTTCTTTTGTGGAAAAGAAGCAACACGATTTTGTATCCAGTATATGAAAATACGTCATAAAAAGAAAAGTATAAACTAAGCCCTATAGGGTGGCTTCGCACCACCTTTAGAAAGAAGAATAACGTGAAATTTAATGAATTAAACTTGTCTGCTGATTTGCTAGCAGAGATTGAAAAAGCTGGTTTTGTAGAAGCCAGTCCGATCCAAGAACAAACTATTCCCTTGGCCCTTGAAGGCAAGGACGTTATCGGTCAAGCTCAGACTGGTACAGGAAAAACTGCAGCCTTTGGCTTGCCTACCCTTGAAAAAATCCGTACAGAAGAAGCGACTATCCAAGCCTTGGTCATCGCTCCAACTCGTGAACTAGCTGTCCAAAGTCAAGAAGAACTCTTTCGCTTTGGTCGTAGCAAGGGAGTGAAAGTCCGCTCAGTATATGGTGGATCAAGTATTGAAAAACAAATTAAGGCTCTTAAATCTGGTGCCCATATCGTGGTGGGAACACCTGGACGTCTTTTGGACTTGATTAAACGCAAGGCCTTGAAATTACAAGATATTGAAACGCTTATCCTTGACGAAGCGGATGAAATGCTCAACATGGGCTTCCTTGAAGACATTGAAGCGATCATTTCTCGTGTCCCTGAAAGTCGTCAAACCCTACTCTTCTCAGCAACTATGCCAGATGCCATCAAACGTATCGGTGTTCAGTTTATGAAAGAACCTGAGCATGTGAAGATTGCGGCTAAGGAATTGACCACAGAATTGGTTGACCAATACTATATTCGTGTTAAGGAACAAGAAAAATTTGATACCATGACTCGTCTTATGGATGTAGAACAGCCTGAGCTTGCTATCGTATTTGGGCGCACAAAACGCCGTGTAGATGAATTGACTCGTGGTTTGAAAATCCGTGGCTTCCGTGCAGAAGGAATTCATGGAGACCTAGACCAAAACAAACGTCTTCGTGTCCTTCGTGACTTTAAAAATGGCAATCTTGATGTTTTGGTTGCGACAGACGTGGCAGCACGTGGTTTGGATATTTCAGGTGTGACCCATGTCTATAACTACGATATTCCACAAGATCCTGAAAGTTATGTTCACCGTATCGGTCGTACAGGTCGTGCCGGTAAGTCAGGTCAGTCGATTACTTTCGTATCACCAAATGAAATGGGCTACCTCCAAATTATTGAAAACTTGACTAAGAAACGCATGAAAGGTTTGAAACCAGCGACAGCAGAAGAAGCCTTCCAAGCTAAGAAACAAGTAGCGCTCAAGAAAATCGAACGAGACTTCGCAGACGAAGCCATTCGTGGGAACTTTGAGAAATTTGTTAAAGATGCTCGTAAGTTAGCTGCCGAATTTACTCCAGAAGAATTGGCTATGTATATCTTGAGTCTGACAGTCCAAGATCCGGATAGCCTTCCGGAAGTGGAGATTGCGCGTGAAAAACCACTACCGTTTAAACCGTCAGGTAATGGCTTTGGTGGTAAAGCTAAGGGAGGTCGTCGTGGAGATGACCGTCGTGATAATCGCCGTGGAGACAACCGTCGTGGTGGTCGCCGTGATGATTTCAAAAAAGGAAGTCGTGGCAATGATCGTTTTGATAAAGACAGACGTTACCGTAATAAAGACAATAAAAAACCACGCAATACTTCAAGCGAAAAGCAAACAGGCTTTGTGATTCGTAACAAGGGCGATAAATAAGAAAAAGCGGTTCAAAATGAATCGCTTTTTTATATAAGGAGACCGAATGTGAAAAGATAATACTCTTCGAAAACCTCGTCAAACCACGTCAACGTCGCCTTGTGTAGGTATATGTTACTGACTTCGTCAGTTCTATCTATAACCTCAAAGCAGTGCTTTGAGCAGCCTGCGGCTAGTTTCCTAGTTTGCTCTTTGATTTTCATTGAGTATAAATAAAATCATTGTATTATCTTTTTATAATGTTATAATACACAAAAATAGGCAGCTTGTCAATAGAAAAGGGAAAATTTAATTAAAAATATTCTGGTTTTTAAAAATTGCAAGTCAATAAGGAATTTTCAGATAATTATTGAAAAAGAGAAGTTTTTATGTTATAATGATAGCGATTAAATTCGAGGTGAAAAATGGCACATTTATTAGAAAAAACAAGAAAGATTACATCAATTTTGAAGCGCTCAGAGGAGCAGTTGCAGGATGAGCTGCCTTACAACGCTATTACGCGTCAGTTAGCGGATATTATTCATTGCAATGCCTGCATTATCAATAGTAAGGGACGTCTGCTTGGCTATTTCATGCGTTATAAAACAAATACAGATCGCGTAGAGCAATTCTTCCAAACTAAGATTTTCCCAGATGACTACGTTCAAGGGGCTAATATGATTTACGAAACAGAAGCAAACTTGCCTGTTGAGCATGATATGAGTATTTTCCCTGTTGAGAGTAGAGATGATTTTCCAGATGGCTTGACGACTATTGCACCGATTCATGTATCGGGGATTCGCCTTGGTTCTTTGATTATTTGGCGCAATGATAAAAAATTCGAAGACGAGGACTTGATTCTTGTTGAGATTGCCAGTACCGTTGTTGGGATTCAGCTTCTTAACTTCCAGCGTGAAGAAGATGAGAAAAATATCCGTCGCCGTACTGCTGTTACCATGGCGGTTAATACCCTTTCTTACTCCGAACTCCGTGCTGTTTCAGCAATTTTAGGGGAATTAAATGGAAATGAAGGGCAGTTGACTGCGTCAGTGATTGCAGATCGTATCGGAATCACTCGTTCTGTGATTGTTAATGCCCTTCGTAAACTTGAGTCTGCGGGGATTATTGAAAGTCGCTCACTTGGAATGAAGGGAACCTATCTTAAGGTCTTGATTTCAGATATTTTTGAAGAAGTGAAGAAAAGAGATTACTAATGACAAATGCTTTAATTTCGATTGATTATACAGAAGATTTTGTTGCTGATAGTGGGAAGCTGACAGCAGGTGCTCCAGCTCAAGCTATTTCGGAAGCCATTAGCAAGGTGACTCGATTGGCTTTTGAAAGAGGAGATTACATCTTCTTTACCATTGATGCGCACGAGGAAAATGATTGTTTCCATCCAGAAAGTAAACTATTCCCTCCTCATAATCTGATTGGGACGAGCGGACGGAATTTATATGGAGATTTGGGGATCTTTTATCAAGAGCATGGTTCAGACAGTCGTGTCTTTTGGATGGATAAACGCCATTACTCAGCTTTTTCAGGGACTGACCTAGATATTCGTTTGAGAGAGCGTAGAGTGTCTACCGTTATCTTAACAGGTGTCTTGACGGATATCTGTGTCCTGCATACAGCTATCGATGCCTATAATCTAGGATATGACATCGAGATTGTTCAACCAGCTGTTGCTTCCATCTGGCCTGAAAATCACCAATTTGCCCTAGGTCATTTCAAAAATACACTTGGAGCTAAGTTAGTAGATGAAAATCTAAATGAACTTTCAGAGTAACCTGGTTGGTGAAAATGAAAAAATTTGAAAAAAGTATTGACAAGCATCCCAAAAGTTGATATACTAGTAAAGTAATCGACGCGGGGATGGCGGAATTGGCAGACGCGCAGGACTAAGGATCCTGTGACCGCTTTAGGTCGTGAGGGTTCAAGTCCCTCTCTCCGCATAGGATAAGAGTTAGCTTAGGCTAGCTCTTTTACATTTCTCTAAAAAATTAGAATCCAGTCAAATGTAGTGGAGAATCAGCGAAAATATGGGAAAACTAATCCTTGTTTCTGCTTTTGTCTTTTGTATAGAAGAATAATAAAGATTATCTTCTTCAAATTCTCCGATATTCTCTAAAGTTTTGTGCAAGTTGCACAGAACTTTTTTGTTTTTTTGGTCACCTTGCCATAGAAATGTAAAGCGTTTTCATATATAATGTAATTATCAAAAGACAGAAGGAGTTCACCTCATGGTAGAATTGAATCTTAAAAATATTTACAAAAAATATCCAAACAGCGAACACTATTCAGTTGAAGATTTCAACTTGAACATCAAAGATAAAGAATTTATCGTTTTCGTAGGTCCTTCAGGATGTGGTAAATCAACTACACTCCGTATGATTGCTGGTCTTGAAGACATCACAGAAGGTACTGCATCTATCGATGGCGTGGTTGTCAACGACGTAGCTCCAAAAGACCGTGACATCGCCATGGTATTCCAAAACTACGCTCTTTACCCACACATGACTGTTTATGACAACATGGCTTTCGGTTTGAAATTGCGTAAATACAGCAAAGAAGACATCGACAAACGTGTGCAAGAAGCAGCTGAAATTCTTGGATTGAAAGAATTTTTGGAACGTAAACCAGCTGACCTTTCAGGTGGTCAACGTCAACGTGTTGCCATGGGTCGTGCGATCGTCCGTGATGCAAAAGTATTCTTGATGGACGAACCTTTGTCAAACTTGGATGCTAAACTTCGTGTATCAATGCGTGCTGAGATTGCGAAAATCCACCGTCGTATCGGAGCTACAACTATCTACGTAACTCACGACCAAACAGAAGCGATGACACTTGCGGATCGTATCGTTATCATGTCAGCAACTAAGAACCCTGCTGGTACAGGTACTATCGGACGTGTTGAACAAATCGGTACTCCTCAAGAAGTTTACAAAAACCCAGTTAATAAATTCGTAGCAGGATTCATCGGAAGCCCAGCAATGAACTTCATCAATGTGAAATTAGTTGGTAGCGAAATTATTTCTGATGGTTTCCGTTTGAAAGTTCCAGAAGGAGCATTGAAAGTTCTTCGCGAAAAAGGCTACGAAGGTAAAGAGTTGATTTTCGGTATCCGTCCAGAAGATGTGAATGCAGAACCTGCTTTCCTTGAAACATTCCCAGACTGTGTTGTAAAAGCGACTATCTCTGTATCAGAACTGCTTGGTTCAGAATCTCACCTTTACTGCCAAGTTGGTAAAGACGAATTTGTTGCTAAAGTTGATGCTCGTGACTACTTGCAGACAGGTGCAACAGTTGAGCTTGGATTTGACTTGAACAAAGCACACTTCTTTGATGTAGAAACTGAAAAAACAGTCTATTAAAATAAATAAAATTCAAAGCACTACAAGAAAAGATATCTCTTTATCAATTGTAGTGGAGAGCTATCAGTTAATCTAGGGAGAGAAACAGAATGCTTCTCTCCTTTTTGGTAGGGAAGTCATATTATGCATCTATCTTGTGATACCCTTTGAATAAAAATGGTCATCTTATTTGACTTATAGGGTGACTAGCAGATGAAATATTGTTTTCTCTTTCTTCTTTACTAGAAAGTATGGTATAATAGAGAGTAAAAACTTTGAAAGAAAGAAAAAGATGAATTTAAAAGATTATATTGCAACAATTGAAAATTATCCAAAGGAAGGGATCACCTTCCGTGATATTAGTCCTTTGATGGCTGATGGAAATGCTTATAGCTATGCTGTTCGTGAAATTGTTCAGTATGCTACTGACAAGAAAATAGACATGATTGTAGGTCCTGAGGCTCGTGGTTTTATCGTGGGCTGTCCAGTTGCCTTTGAGTTGGGAATTGGTTTTGCGCCTGTTCGTAAGCCAGGTAAATTGCCACGCGAAGTCATTTCTGCTGACTATGAAAAAGAGTACGGTGTTGATGCCTTGACTATGCATGCTGACGCTATTAAGCCAGGTCAACGTGTTCTTATCGTAGATGACCTCTTGGCAACAGGTGGAACTGTTAAGGCAACCATCGAGATGATTGAAAAGCTTGGCGGTGTTGTAGCAGGTTGTGCCTTCCTTGTTGAATTGGATGAATTGAACGGCCGTGAAAAAATCGGTGACTACGATTACAAAGTTTTGATGCATTATTAATGAAAAACAGTCCCTAGGGCTGTTTTCTCTACATTAGGATATAAAAATAGACTATAGCTAGTTAGAGAAAAACTATAATTGAAAACTATATCTTCTTGCAGTATAATAAAAGGACTAGATGTTTGAGATTTGGCTTCAAACATATGCAATGATTCCTGAAAGAATACAGTTAGGAGAGGGTTATGCCGATTCGAATTGATAAAAAATTACCAGCTGTTGAGATTTTGCGGACAGAGAATATCTTTGTCATGGATGATCAACGTGCTGCCCACCAAGATATTCGCCCGTTGAAGATTTTAATTTTAAATCTCATGCCACAGAAAATGGTCACAGAAACCCAGTTGTTACGCCATTTGGCCAATACACCTCTACAACTGGATATTGATTTTCTCTATATGGAGAGCCATCGTTCTAAAACAACTCGTTCAGAGCACATGGAGACCTTTTATAAAACTTTTCCTGAAGTCAAGGATGAGTATTTTGATGGGATGATTATCACGGGTGCTCCAGTTGAGCATTTACCATTTGAGGAAGTGGACTATTGGGAGGAATTTAGCCAGGTGCTTGAGTGGTCCAAGACCCATGTCTATTCGACCCTTCATATCTGTTGGGGGGCTCAGGCTGGGCTTTATCTGCGCTATGGTGTAGATAAATACCAGATGGACAGTAAGCTATCAGGTATTTATCCTCAGGATACTTTAAAAGAAGGGCACCTTCTCTTTAGAGGTTTTGATGATAGCTATGTATCCCCTCATTCTCGGCATACGGAGATTTCTAAGGAAGAGATTCTGAATAAGACCAATCTCGAGATTTTATCAGAGGGACCTCAGGTTGGGGTTTCGATTTTGGCTAGTCGGGATTTGCGTGAAATTTATAGTTTTGGGCATTTGGAATATGACCGTGATACCTTGGCTAAAGAGTATTTTAGGGATCGTGATGCAGGTTTAGATCCTCATATTCCAGAAAATTATTTTAAGGATGATGATGTTAATCAGATGCCTTGTCTTTGTTGGTCTTCATCAGCAGCCCTCTTTTTCAGTAACTGGGTGAATTATGCGGTCTATCAGGAGACGCCTTTTGACTGGAGAAAAATAGAAGATGATGCATCTGCATTTGGGTATTTATAAGAGGAATTATGACATATTTAGACGCTTTTAAATCAGGGAACTTGGTTTTACCGAGTGCCCTGCTCTTGCATTTTAAGGAACTCTTTCCTTCTAGCGACGATTTTCTGGTCTGGCAATTTTTCTATTTGCAAAATACGACAGGTTTGGAAGAAATGTCACCAAGCCAGATTGCTGAAAGGATTGGAAAGGAAATTTCGGATGTCAACCAGTCCATCTCTAATCTGACGGAGAGGGGACTGCTTCAGTACCGTACTATCGAATTAAATGGTGAAATCGAATTGCTTTTTGATGCTAGTTTGACTTTGGAACGTTTGGATGATTTGCTTGGAGTCACTCATTCGAGTTCAGACCAGTTGACACCTCAAAATCAGCTCAAAGATTTGGTAGAAACCTTCCAACAGGAGTTGGGACGCTTGTTGACACCTTTTGAGATTGAGGATTTGACCAAGACACTAAAGGAAGATGAAACCAGTGCTGACTTGATTAAGGAAGCTCTTCGTGAAGCTGTTTTAAATGGAAAAGCAAACTGGAAGTACATTCAGGCGATTTTGAGAAACTGGCGCCATGAAGGTATCAAAAGTGTGGCTCAAATTGAGGCTAAGCGGGCAGAAAGAGAAGCAAGCAATCCTCAGTTGACACAGGTATCTGCAGATTTCAGAAATGCCATGGATCTCTGGAAGGATTAATCGTTGGCAGCAGGCTTGAAATCCGAGTAAGATTTGCAAGCTGTGTTTAATTGTGATAAAATAAATAGAAAATAAATTGAAAAAAGAGGTATGTGAAATGTCACGTAAACCATTTATCGCTGGTAACTGGAAAATGAACAAAAATCCAGAAGAAGCTAAAGCATTCGTTGAAGCAGTTGCATCAAAACTTCCTTCATCAGATCTTGTTGAAGCAGGTATCGCAGCTCCGGCTCTTGATTTGACAGCTGTTCTTGCTGCTGCAAAAGGTTCAAACCTTAAAGTTGCTGCTCAAAACTGCTACTTTGAAAATGCAGGTGCTTTCACTGGTGAAACTAGCCCACAAGTTTTGAAAGAAATCGGTACTGATTACGTTGTTATCGGTCACTCAGAACGCCGTGACTACTTCCATGAAACTGACGAAGATATCAACAAAAAAGCAAAAGCAATCTTTGCAAACGGTATGCTTCCAATTATCTGTTGTGGTGAATCACTTGAAACTTACGAAGCTGGTAAAGCTGCTGAATTCGTAGGTGCTCAAGTATCTGCTGCATTGGCTGGATTGACTGCTGAACAAGTTGCTGCATCAGTTATCGCTTACGAGCCAATCTGGGCTATCGGTACTGGTAAATCAGCTTCACAAGACGATGCACAAAAAATGTGTAAAGTTGTTCGTGACGTTGTAGCTGCTGACTTCGGTCAAGAAGTGGCAGACAAAGTTCGTGTTCAATACGGTGGTTCTGTTAAACCTGAAAACGTTGCTTCATACATGGCTTGTCCAGACGTTGACGGTGCCCTTGTTGGTGGTGCGTCACTTGAAGCTGAAAGCTTCTTGGCTTTGCTTGACTTTGTAAAATAATCAGTAAGTAGCAAAAGCTAGGTGGAACAGCATTCAGGTGCCTGTTCCATTTTTTATAGGAGAGGAAAGATTGAAAACAAAAATTGGAAAAATTGGATTAGCCAGTATCTGTTTACTAGGCTTGACAACGAGCCATGTCGCTGCAAATGAAACTGAAGTTTCAAAAACTTCGCAGGATACAACGACAGTTTCAAGTAGTTCAGAGCAAAATCAGTCTTCTAATAAAACTCAAACGAGCACAGGTGTAAAGACCAATGTTGCTGCCCACTGGGATGGGGATTATTATGTAAAGGCTGATGGTTCTAAAGCTCAAAATGAATGGATTTTTGATAATAACTACAAAGCTTGGTTTTATCTCAAATCAGACGGTCGTTATGCTCAAAATGAGTGGCGGGGCAGCTATTACCTAAAATCAGGTGGCTATATGGCTCAAAACGAGTGGCTTTATGATAATAATTACAAGAGTTGGTTTTATCTCAAGTCAGATGGGGCTTATGCCCATCAAGAATGGCAATTGATTGGAAATAAGTGGTATTACTTCAAGAAGTGGGGTTACATGGCTAAAAGCCAATGGCAAGGAAGTTATTTCTTGAACGGTCAAGGAGCTATGATGCAAAATGAATGGCTTTATGATCCAGCCTATTCTGCTTATTTTTATCTAAAATCCGATGGAACTTATGCCAACCAAGAGTGGCAAAAAGTGGGCGGCAAATGGTACTATTTCAAGAAGTGGGGCTATATGGCTCGGAATGAGTGGCAAGGTAACTACTATTTGACTGGAAGTGGTGCCATGGCGACTGATGAAGTGGTTATGGATGGTGCTCGCTATATCTTTGCGGCTTCTGGTGAGCTCAAAGAAAAGAAAGATTTGAATGTCGGCTGGGTTCACAGAGATGGTAAACGCTATTTCTTTAATAATAGAGAAGAACAAGTGGGAACCGAACATGCTAAGAAAGTCATTGATATTAGTGAGCACAATGGTCGTATCAATGATTGGAAAAAGGTTATTGATGAAAATGAAGTAGATGGTGTCATTGTTCGTCTAGGTTATAGCGGTAAAGAAGACAAGGAATTGGCGCATAACATTAAGGAGTTAAACCGTCTGGGAATTCCTTATGGTGTCTATCTCTATACCTATGCTGAAAATGAGACCGATGCTGAGAATGATGCTAATCAAACCATTGAACTCTTGAAAAAATACAAGATGAACTTGTCTTACCCTATCTACTACGATGTTGAGAACTGGGAATATGGCAATAAGACCAAGAGGGCTCCAAGTGATACTGGAACCTGGGTCAAGATTATCAACAAATATATGGCAACAATGAAGCAGGCGGGTTATCAAAATGTGTATGTCTATAGCTATCGTAGTTTATTACAGACGCGTTTAAAACACCCAGATATTTTAAAACATGTAAACTGGGTAGCGGCCTATACCAATGCTTTAGAATGGGAAAACCCTCATTATTCAGGAGAAAAAGGTTGGCAATATACCTCTTCTGAATACATGAAAGGAATCCAAGGGCGCGTAGATGTCAGCGTTTGGTATTAAGCGATGATTTGAAAGAGGGATGTGATACTAGCACCCTCTTTTTCTTTGTTTTATGATAGTTTATCCTCGAGCAAATTCAAGAACTTGCTCGGAAATGAAGTTTATGTTTATATAGTATATTGAAGTTAGAATAGTACACCTTGACTTCTAAAACATTGTTAGAAATTGATTTGACTATCCTAATCAATTCGTCTTATTCTTATTTCATTTTACTATAGATTGAATATAGACCAGGACATTGCGGTTGCTAAAACATTTTTAGAAATTCATTTGTCTTTCCTAATCGACTTGGTTCCCTCTTATTTCAATCTATTATAGTCTTGGGGAATTTCTTCAAACCACATCAGCGTGCTCAGTTCTACCTGCGACCTCAAAACTTGTGCTTTGGTCAAGATGGGTTTGGCTTCCTAGTTTGCTGATGGATTTCCATGGACTATAAGCATCCAGACCTCTTTTTCGTCTTCTAAAGAATTCTTAAATTATCAGTCTATTGCAACTTTTCTCATGTGGGTCATTTGGCTTGCTATTGTCTTTCATTAGTAGTATACTAAGGTAGTAATCATTAAGAAGTGGTTACATAAAAATAATGAATGAGGTAAAATAAAATGGTAGAATTGAAAAAAGAAGCAGCAAAAGATGTCGCAACATTAACAAAAGCAGCGCCAGTAGCATTGGCAAAAACAAAGGAAGTTTTGAATCAAGCTGTTGCAGATTTGTATGTAGCGCATATTGCTCTTCATCAAGTGCACTGGTACATGCGTGGACGCGGTTTTATGGTATGGCATCCAAAAATGGATGAGTACATGGATGCTCTTGATGGTCATTTAGATGAAATCAGCGAACGCTTGATCACACTTGGTGGAAGCCCATTCTCTACTTTGACAGAGTTCCTTCAAAACAGTGAAATCGAAGAAGAAGCTGGTGAATACCGTAATGTTGAAGAAAGCTTGGAACGTGTTCTAGATATTTATCGCTACCTCATCACTCTTTTCCAAAAAGCGTTGGATGTGACTGACGAAGAAGGCGATGATGTTACAAACGATATTTTTGTTGGTGCTAAGGCTGAACTTGAGAAAACAGTTTGGATGCTTGCCGCAGAACTTGGACAAGCACCTGGTTTGTAAGAAACAAGACAACATAGATAAATCTGTAGGAAATTTCTTACAGATTTTTTCTATTTTGTAAGCTATTCCAAACCAGTCTTTTTTTGAGTTTTTTGATAAAATAGTACTATCAGTGAAAAGGATGGAAGCATGACTAAGAAAATCGTAGCTATTTGGGCCCAGGATGAAGAGGGTGTGATTGGTAAGGACAATCGTCTGCCTTGGCATTTGCCAGCAGAATTGCAGCACTTTAAAGAAACAACTCTGAATCATGCTATCTTGATGGGGCGGGTAACCTTTGATGGAATGGGGCGTCGCTTGCTTCCACAACGGGAGACCCTGATTTTGACGCGTAATCCGGAAGAAAAGATAGATGGGGTTGCTACTTTTCAGGACGTCCAGTCTGTTCTCGACTGGTATCAGGCTCAAGAAAAGAATCTCTACATTCTCGGTGGGAAGCAGATTTTTCAGGCTTTTGAACCCTATTTAGATGAAGTAATTGTCACTCAGATTCATGCTCGGGTGGAGGGAGATACCTATTTTCCTGAGGAGTTTGACTTATCTCTTTTTGAGACAGTTTCAAGCAAATTTTACGCCAAAGATGAGAAGAATCCTTATGATTTTACCATCCAATACCGCAAGAGAAAGGAAGTCTAATGGAACGGAGTTTATTTGGTTTATTCACGGCTTTTCTGTGTTTCATCTGCCTTCTGGCAGGAGCACAGGCTTTTCGTAAAAAGCGTTACGGGCTTTCTATCCTGCTCTGGTTAAATGCCTTTACCAATCTGGTCAATAGTATTCATGCTTTTTACATGACCTTATTTTAGATAGAATGACAGTATAGAATGGAAGGAAATCATGTCTACAAATAGAAAAAATGATATGATGGTTTATTGCTCATTTTGTGGCAAAAACCAAGAAGAAGTACAAAAAATAATCGCTGGTAACAATGCCTTTATCTGTAATGAATGTGTGGAGTTGGCCCAGGAAATCATTCGAGAAGAATTGGTTGAGGAAGTCTTGGCAGACTTGTCTGAGGTGCCAAAACCAATTGAACTCCTCCATATCTTGAACCATTATGTAATCGGTCAAGATCGTGCCAAACGTGCCTTGGCAGTGGCAGTTTACAACCACTACAAACGTATCAATTTTCATGATACGCGTGAAGAGTCAGAAGATGTGGATTTGCAGAAGTCAAACATCTTGATGATTGGCCCAACTGGTTCAGGGAAAACATTTCTTGCCCAGACCTTAGCTAAGAGTTTAAATGTACCTTTTGCCATTGCAGATGCAACAGCTCTGACGGAGGCTGGTTATGTGGGTGAGGACGTGGAAAATATCCTTCTCAAACTCTTGCAGGCTGCCGACTTTAACATCGAGCGTGCAGAGCGTGGGATTATCTATGTGGATGAAATTGACAAGATCGCCAAGAAGAGTGAGAACGTGTCTATCACACGTGACGTTTCTGGTGAAGGGGTGCAACAAGCCCTTCTCAAGATTATCGAGGGAACAGTTGCAAGTGTGCCGCCTCAAGGTGGACGCAAGCATCCACAACAAGAGATGATTCAGGTGGATACTAAAAATATTCTCTTCATCGTGGGTGGTGCCTTTGATGGCATTGAAGAAATCGTCAAACAACGTCTGGGTGAAAAGGTTATCGGATTTGGTCAAAATAACAAGGCGATTGATGAAAATAGTTCTTACATGCAAGAAATCATCGCAGAAGACATTCAAAAATTTGGTATTATCCCTGAGTTGATTGGACGTTTGCCTGTTTTTGCAGCTCTTGAGCAATTGACGGTCGATGACTTGGTTCGTATTTTGAAAGAGCCAAGAAATGCCTTGGTCAAACAATATCAAACCTTGCTTTCTTATGATGATGTTGAGTTGGAATTTGACGACGAGGCCCTTCAAGAGATTGCAAATAAGGCCATAGAACGCAAAACTGGTGCGCGTGGACTTCGCTCGATTATCGAAGAAACCATGCTAGACGTCATGTTTGAAGTACCGAGTCAGGAAAATGTGAAACTGGTTCGCATCACAAAAGAAGCTGTCGATGGAACGGATAAACCAATCCTAGAAACAGCCTAGAGGTGACTATGGAACTGAATACACACAATGCTGAAATCTTGCTCAGTGCGGCTAACAAGTCCCACTATCCGCAGGATGACCTACCAGAGATTGCCCTAGCAGGGCGTTCCAATGTTGGCAAGTCTAGCTTTATCAACACCATGCTGAACCGCAAGAATCTAGCCCGAACATCAGGTAAACCTGGTAAAACCCAGCTGCTCAACTTCTTTAGCATTGACGACAAGATGCGCTTTGTGGATGTGCCTGGCTATGGCTATGCCCGTGTTTCCAAAAAGGAACGTGAAAAGTGGGGGCGCATGATTGAGGAGTACCTAACGACTCGGGAAAATCTCCGTGCGGTAGTCAGTCTAGTTGACCTTCGTCATGACCCGTCAGCAGATGATGTGCAGATGTACAAATTTCTCAAGTATTATGAGATTCCGGTTATCATCGTTGCGACCAAGGCGGACAAGATTCCTCGTGGTAAATGGAACAAGCACGAATCAGCAATCAAAAAGAAATTAAACTTTGACCCAAGTGATGACTTTATTCTCTTTTCATCTGTCAGCAAGGCAGGGATGGATGAGGCTTGGGATGCAATCTTAGAAAAATTGTGAGGAAAAGAAAATGGCAAAAACAATTCATACAGACAAAGCTCCAAAGGCTATCGGACCATATGTTCAAGGAAAAATCGTTGGTAACCTTTTGTTTGCTAGTGGTCAAGTTCCTCTCTCTCCTGAAACTGGGGAAATCGTAGGAGAGACTATCCAAGAACAGACAGAACAAGTCTTGAAAAACATCGGTGCTATTTTGGCAGAAGCAGGAACTGACTTTGACCATGTTGTCAAAACAACTTGTTTCTTGAGCGATATGAACGACTTCGTTCCTTTTAACGAGGTTTACCAAACGGCCTTTAAAGAGGAATTTCCAGCTCGTTCAGCTGTGGAGGTAGCTCGTCTTCCTCGTGATGTAAAAGTCGAAATCGAAGTCATCGCAGAGATTGGATAAGCTAGTTGAAGTTTGGTGTTGCCAAACTTCTTTTGATATAAGGAGAAAAAGATGACAAAGAAACAACTTCACTTGGTGATTGTGACAGGGATGAGTGGTGCAGGGAAAACAGTTGCCATTCAGTCTTTCGAGGATTTAGGTTATTTTACTATTGATAATATGCCGCCAGCCCTCTTGCCTAAGTTTTTGCAGTTGGTGGAAACAAAGGAAGACGACCATAAGTTGGCCTTGGTAGTGGATATGCGTAGCCGTTCTTTCTTCTCGGAGATTCAAACTGTTTTGGATGAGTTGGAAAACAAGGAAGAACTGGACTTTAAAATTCTCTTTTTGGACGCAGCAGATAAGGAATTGGTCGCTCGTTACAAGGAAACCAGACGGAGTCACCCATTAGCTGCAGACGGACGGATTTTAGACGGAATCAAGTTGGAACGTGAACTCTTGGCACCTTTGAAAAATATGAGCCAAAATGTGGTGGATACGACTGAACTTACTCCTCGTGAGCTGCGTAAAACCATTGCAGAGCAGTTTTCAGATCAAGAACAAGCCCAGTCTTTCCGTATCGAAGTCATGTCTTTTGGCTTTAAATATGGAATCCCAATTGATGCGGATTTGGTCTTTGATGTCCGTTTCTTGCCAAATCCCTACTACTTACCAGAACTGCGAAACCAAACGGGTGTGGATGAACCTGTTTATGACTATGTCATGAATCATCCTGAGTCAGAAGACTTTTATCAACATTTATTGGCCTTGATTGAGCCGATTTTGCCAAGTTACCAAAAGGAAGGGAAGTCTGTTTTGACCATTGCCATGGGTTGTACAGGGGGACAACACCGTAGTGTGGCCTTTGCCAAACGCTTGGCGCAGGACTTATCCAAGACTTGGCCTGTTAATGAAGGGCATCGCGACAAAGACCGGAGAAAGGAAACGGTAAACCGTTCATGAGAAAACCAAAGATAACGGTGATTGGTGGAGGAACTGGGATTCCTGTCATTCTAAAAAGTCTGCGGGAAAAAGATGTGGAAATCGCTGCTATCGTAACGGTGGCGGATGATGGTGGTTCATCAGGTGAACTCCGAAAAAATATGCAACAGTTGACACCGCCAGGCGATCTCCGCAATGTTCTTGTAGCCATGTCGGATATGCCTAAGTTTTATGAGAAAGTCTTTCAGTATCGCTTTTCCGAGGATGCCGGAGCCTTTGCTGGCCATCCATTGGGCAATCTCATTATTGCAGGTCTGTCAGAGATGCAGGGTTCGACCTATAATGCCATGCAGTTACTGAGCAAATTTTTCCACACAACTGGGAAGATTTATCCTTCCAGTGACCATCCCTTGACCCTGCATGCAGTCTTTCAGGATGGGACAGAAGTGGCTGGAGAGAGCCATATTGCAGACCATCCAGGCATGATTGACCATGTTTATGTGACCAATACCCTCAACGATGATACGCCTCTTGCTAGCCGTCGAGTAGTGCAGACTATTCTTGAAAGTGACATGATTGTCCTCGGACCTGGTTCCCTCTTTACCTCGATTTTGCCCAATATCGTGATCAAGGAAATCGGGCAGGCGCTTTTGGAAACCAAGGCAGAAATCGCCTATGTCTGCAATATCATGACCCAACGTGGGGAGACGGAATACTTTACAGATAGTGACCACGTGGAGGTCTTGCATCGCCACCTTGGCAGACCTTTTATCGATACTGTCTTGGTGAATATCGAAAAAGTGCCTCAGGAATACATGAATTCCAACCGTTTTGATGAATACTTGGTGCAGGTGGAACATGATTTTGCTGGTCTTTGTAAACAAGTTCCGCGCGTGATTTCATCCAACTTCCTTCGTCTGGAAAATGGTGGTGCCTTCCACGATGGGAATTTGATTGTAGACGAGTTGATGCGCATTATACAGGTGAGAAAATGAGTTTCACAGTAGCAGTAAAAGAAGAAATCCTAGGTCAACACCATCTGAACCGGCATGAATTATCAGCCATTATCAAAATGTCTGGTAGCATCGGTCTCTCGACTTCGGGCCTGACCTTGTCCGTTGTGACAGAAAATGCCAAACTGGCTCGTCACCTCTATGAATCCTTTCTCCATTTCTATGAAATCAAATCGGAAATTCGTCACCACCAACGGAGCAATCTTCGCAAGAATCGGGTCTATACCGTTTTTACAGATGAAAAGGTGCAGGACTTGTTGAGTGATTTGCACTTGGCAGACTCCTTTTTTGGTTTGGAAACAGGTATTGACGAGGAGATTTTATCGGACGAGGAAGCAGGTCGTGCCTATCTTTGTGGTGCTTTCTTGGCAAATGGCAGCATTCGTGACCCTGAGTCAGGTAAGTACCAGTTGGAAATCAGTTCTGTTTATCTGGACCACGCGCAAGGGATTGCCTCACTTCTCCAGCAATTTTTACTGGATGCCAAGGTGCTTGAGCGCAAGAAGGGAGCTGTGACCTATCTCCAGCGTGCCGAAGACATTATGGACTTCTTGATAGTCATCGGAGCCATGCAGGCGCGTGATGATTTTGAGCGGGTTAAGATTTTGCGAGAAACCCGTAATGACCTCAATCGAGCCAACAATGCCGAAACAGCTAATATCGCTCGGACAGTTTCTGCCAGTATGAAGACCATCAACAATATCAGTAAAATCAAAGATATCATGGGTTTAGAAAACTTGCCAGTGGATTTGCAGGAAGTGGCGCAACTGCGGATTCAGCACCCAGACTACTCTATCCAGCAGTTAGCAGATAGTCTCAGCACTCCTTTGACAAAAAGTGGTGTCAACCACAGACTCAGAAAAATCAATAAGATAGCCGATGAATTATAACGATATAAAGCAACCCCTTGAATTATCAGTGTGATTGGTTGATTCCATTTTCCTAACAGCCTGATGTCGCTAGTTTACAAAATATCAACCTGTTTCTTGACAATTGAATAGAGTATGTGAGATAATAAAGGGGAATTGAGAAGTTCTAGCATTTTAGTGCTAACAGAAATCCCCTCGGTACTGCAATACCGAGGGGATTTTTTTCTGGGTTAGATAGCACTAACCACGAAGGTTACTTGTCGAAGTGATCGTCTAACCAACGAGTCACCAGCCATGAGATAATACTCTCGATGACTGCGATAAGTATTATTTTGAGAAGTTCTAGCATCTGTCATACCTCCTTTTCCAAGGCGTATTGTTAGTGCCATTTCTATTATATCACATGATTTATCAGTTTGATAGGCATTTTTATTTGTGGTAGAAGAAAGGAAAGATATGAGCTAACAAGATAGCCGATGAACTATAAAACCACGAATCCTATGTGATTCGTGGTTCTTTTTTATAAACTAGTAGAGTGTTTTGGTTGTACTTTTTGTTCAGGGTCTATGTAGTTGATAGCATTATTGACAGCAGTTGGAGCTTCTCCGAGGCCTGTCGCAATCAGTTCGATTTTTCCATCATAGTAGCAGCAGTCACCGATAGCATAGATACCTGCTTGGCTGGATTCCTGTTTGCTGTTGACGATAATCTTGTGACGGTTGAGTTCCAAACCCCAGTTTTTAAGGTTACCGACAGAAGATTTGAAACCATAGTTGACAAAGAGGTGGTCTAGGTCAATCATTTCTGTTTCATCAGATTTGACTTTTGTGATTTTCAGCTTGTCAAGCGTTTTTCCATTTCCAAGGAGTTGGCTAGGGACGAATGGTGTCTTGATGGTTACAGATGATTCTTGCAAGGCTTGAACACTGTGTTCCAAGGCACGGAAATTATCTCTGCGGTGGACAAGGGTAGTTGGTGCGATTTTTTCAAAAGCCAAAGCCCAATCAACAGCTGAGTCCCCACCACCAAGAATGGTCACTTTCTTACCAGCGTATTGCTGGATGTTGGAAACGTGGTAGTGGATATTTTCATAGCCCTCAACGCCTTCTAGTTCCAGAGGACGTGGTTTGAAGGCACCGCCACCCATAGCGATGATAACAGTTTTAGACAGGTGACTTCCTTTAGAAGTTGTGATGACAAATCCTTCTTCTTGTCTTTCAATCTCAAGAACCGTTTCGTTGAGATGAATAGGGGTATCAAAGCCATTTAATTGTTCAATCAAGCGGTTGGTCAATTCTTCTCCAGTCAGGTTTGGGAAACCTGGAACGTCGAGGATTTCCTTTTCAGGATAGAGAATAGCAGGTTGTCCACCTAGTTGGGGAAGAGAGTCGATGATTTGAACCTTGGCTTGACGTAGGTGGGCATAAAAGGATGCAAAAAGCCCGACAGGACCACCACCTACAATGGTAATATCATAGAGTTGAGACATGGTTTCTCCTTTGTTTTTTCTAGTCATACTCTTCGAAAATCAAATTCAAACCGCGTCAACGTCGCCTTGCCGTACTCAAGTACAGCCTGCGGCTAGTTTCCTAGTTTGCTCTTTGATTTTCATTGAGTATCAGTTTATTGTATCATATTTTTGCTCAATGTAAAGTGGACTAGGATAGGGAAAAAAATGCCAGAAAATGGTATAATAGGACGAAAGTGTTTTGATAGGGAGGATATCAGGGATGAATTTTCAACAATTATCCAATCTGCAATATTGGACCAGTTTGTTTGCAAGTCCATGGACGATAGCTATCAATCTGATTGATATTTTGATTGTTGCTTATATTTTATATCATTTTACAAAAGCTATTGCAGGAACCAAGATTATGATTTTGGTACGTGGAGTTTTGGTGTTTATTTTAGCTCAAATCCTTGCAAATATGATTGGCTTGACTACGATTTCTTGGTTAATCAATCAAATTATTACTTATGGGGTTATTGCGGCGGTTGTTATCTTCTCTCCAGAGATTCGGACTGGTTTGGAACGTTTGGGAAGAGCGACAGATTTCTTTTCCAATGCCCCTATTAGTGCTGAGGAACAGATGATTCGTGCCTTTGTTAAGTCTGTTGAATACATGAGTCCTCGTAAAATCGGTGCCTTGGTTGCTATTCAGCGTGTACGTACCTTGCAGGAGTATATTTCGACAGGAATTCCCTTAGATGCTAAGATTTCTGCAGAACTTCTCATTAACATTTTTATTCCCAACACTCCCCTACATGATGGTGCGGTGATTATTAGAGAAGAACGTATCGCTGTGACGTCTGCCTATCTGCCCTTGACAGAAAGTACAGGAATTTCCAAGGAATTTGGGACCAGACACCGGGCGGCTATCGGTTTATCAGAAGTCTCAGATGCCTTGACTTTTGTCGTATCAGAGGAAACGGGAGGAATTTCGATAACCTATAATGGAAGCTTTAAGCACAACCTAACACTTGATGAATTTGAAACAGAATTACGTGAAATCTTACTTCCAAAAGAGGAAGCAGGTCTTAGTTTTAAAGAACGATTGCTAGGAGGATGGAAACATGAGAAAAAATAGTTTATATATTATATCCTCACTCTTTTTTGCTTGTGTCTTATTTGTCTATGCTACGGCGACGAATTTTCAAAACAGTACCAGTGCTAGGCAGGTAAAAACGGAAACCTATACGAATACAGTAACAAATGTCCCTATTGACATACGCTATAATAGTGATGAGTATTTTATTAGCGGTTTTGCTTCAGAAGTATCAGTGGTCTTGACTGGTGCAAATCGCCTATCGCTAGCTAGTGAAATGCAAGAAAGCACACGTAAATTCAAGGTTACTGCTGACCTAACAGATGCCAGTGTTGGAACGATTGAGGTTCCTTTGAGCATTGAAGATTTACCCAATGGGCTGACCGCTGTGGCGACTCCGCAAAAAATTACAGTCAAGATTGGTAAGAAGGCTCAAAAGAATAAGGTAAAGGTTGTACCAGAGATTGACCCTAGTCAAATTGATAGTCGGGTACAGATTGAAAATGTCACGGTGTCAGATGAAGAAGTGTCGATTACGAGTGACCAAGAGACATTGGATAGAATTGATAAGATTATCGCTGTCTTGCCAACTAGCGAACGCATAACAGGTAATTACAGTGGTTCAGTACCTTTGCAGGCAATTGACCGCAATGGTGTTGTCTTACCGGCAGTTATCACTCCCTTTGATACAATAATGAAGGTGACTACAAAACCAGTAGCACCAAGTTCAAGTACATCAAATTCAACTACAAGCAGTTCGTCGGAGACATCTTCGTCAACAAAAGCAACTAGTTCAAAAACGAATTAAAAATAGGAAAAGGATTTTATAAAAATGGGTAAATATTTTGGGACTGATGGAGTCCGTGGAGAAGCTAATGTAGAACTTACTCCAGAATTAGCTTTTAAGCTAGGACGTTTTGGAGGCTATGTTCTCAGTCAACATGAAACGGAAGCACCGAAAGTCTTTGTAGGACGTGACACACGTATTTCAGGGGAAATGCTGGAATCTGCCTTGGTAGCTGGTCTTCTTTCAGTTGGTATTCACGTATACAAACTAGGCGTTTTGGCAACACCAGCAGTAGCTTACTTGGTTAAAACTGAAGGAGCAAGCGCAGGTGTCATGATTTCTGCTAGCCACAACCCAGCCCTTGATAATGGAATCAAGTTCTTTGGTGGTGATGGCTTCAAACTAGATGATGAAAAAGAAGCAGAAATTGAAGCCTTGCTAGATGCTGCGGCAGATACTCTTCCTCGTCCAAGTGCAGAAGGCTTGGGAACCTTGGTAGATTATCCCGAAGGCTTGCGAAAGTATGAAGGATACCTTGTTTCAACTGGAACTCCTCTTGAAGGAATGAAGGTTGCCTTGGATACAGCTAATGGTGCAGCTTCTACAAGTGCTCGTCAAATCTTTGCAGACCTTGGCGCTCAATTGACGGTTATAGGGGAAACACCAGATGGTCTTAACATCAACCTTAATGTTGGTTCAACCCACCCAGAAGCCCTTCAAGAAATTGTCAAAGAAAGCGGCTCAGCTATTGGTTTGGCCTTTGACGGAGACAGCGACCGTTTGATTGCTGTTGATGAAAATGGTGAGATTGTTGATGGTGACAAAATCATGTACATCATCGGGAAATACCTTTCTGAAAAAGGACAATTGGCTCAAAATACAATCGTGACGACTGTGATGTCTAACCTTGGTTTCCACAAGGCCTTGGACCGTGAAGGTATTAACAAGGCAGTCACTGCAGTTGGAGACCGCTACGTTGTTGAAGAAATGAGAAAATCAGGCTACAACCTTGGTGGTGAACAGTCAGGGCACGTCATCTTGATGGATTACAATACAACAGGTGATGGCCAATTATCAGCCGTCCAATTGACTAAAATCATGAAGGAAACAGGTAAGAGCTTGTCAGAGTTGGCAGCAGAAGTAACCATCTATCCACAAAAATTAGTTAATATCCGAGTGGAAAATGCCATGAAGGAAAAGGCTATGGAAGTGCCAGCTATCAAGGCTATCATCGAGAAGATGGAAGAAGAAATGGCAGGGAATGGCCGTATTCTTGTTCGCCCGAGTGGAACAGAGCCCCTTTTGCGTGTTATGGCAGAAGCTCCTACAACAGAAGAAGTGGACTACTATGTTGATACCATCGCAGACGTAGTTCGAGCTGAAATCGGGATTGACTAAATCCGAGAAAACTAGATGAAAATAAAAAATTATGGTACAATAGCTTATAATATTGTAGCCAAGGGAGAAAGACATGAATCTTAAACGTGAACAAGAATTTGTTAGTCAGTATCATTTTGATGCGCGTAATTTCGAATGGGAAAATGAAAATGGAGCTCCTGAAACTAAGGTGGATGTGAACTTCCAATTGCTCCAACATGATCAAGAAAATCAAGTGACTTCCTTGATTGTCATCTTGACCTTTATGATTGTATTTGATAAGTTTGTCATCAGTGGAACCATTTCACAGGTAAATCATATCGATGGCCGTATTGTCAATGAACCAAGTGAATTGAGCCAAGAAGAAGTGGAAACTTTGGCTCGTCCATGTTTGAATATGCTCAACCGTTTGACTTACGAAGTAACTGAAATTGCATTAGACTTACCAGGAATCAATTTGGAGTTCTAATATGAAATTAGCTGTTATCACAGATTCCTCTGCCTATCTCAGTGCAGAGACCTTGCAAAGAGAAGATTTATTTGTCTTGGATATTCCTGTCAATATTGATGGTGAGGAGTATGTCGAAGGCATCAATCTGACTGCTGAGGAATTTTACCAAAAAATGGCTCAGGCTTCTGAACTGCCTAAGACTAGTCAACCAAGTATTGCCAAGTTAGATGAAATCTTAACTTCGCTCAAAGAACAAGGCTATACCCATGCTTTGGGGCTTTTCCTATCTTCTGGAATTTCAGGTTTTTACCAAAATATACAGTATATGATAGATGAATATGAGGGCTTAACCATTGCTTTTCCAGACACTTTGATTACAAGTGCTCCTCTGGGTATCATGGTTGAAAGCGTCTTTAATTGGCGTGACCAGGGCGATGATTTTGCCAGCATTCAGGATAAGCTAGCCATTCAAATCAGTCGTACGTCAGCCTTTATCATGGTAGATGATTTGGATCATTTGGTGAAAGGTGGACGCCTTTCAAATGGTGCTGCTATTTTGGGCAATTTGCTTAGCATTAAGCCAATCCTCTATTTCAATGACCAAGGTGTGATTGAAGTTTACGAAAAAGTTCGTACGGAAAAGAAAGCAACTAAGCGCTTAATTGAGATTATCAAGGAAGCAACAGCTTCAGGGCAATATCGTGTCATTGTCATTCATGGGAATGCTCCTGAAAAGGCTGAGGAATTGCGTCAGCACTTGATTGAATCTGGATTGAGTTCAGATGTTTCACTTGCTACATTTGGTAGTGTCATTGGAACCCACCTAGGAGCAGGAAGTATTGCTCTGGGTTATATTCCAGTGATTTAGTTGGCGCTTCTAGGCTAGTTAAGAAATCTTGTATCATAGCCATTGAACACGGACTACCTGCCTCTTGAAAAAAGATGCCTGTCTTGCCTTTCGTGGGAAGTCAGCGCCATTCCCTATTTTTCATGGGCAGCTAACGTCCTTAGTATCTTGATAATTGAACACGCCTGGAACCCTGTATGAAAAAGATAGTTCTTCCAAGGAGTAGATACTTCTTGATCAAAACTCCTATTTTCACTTTGTGTTCCTACAGGTTTTGTATCTTAGCAATTGAACACGGACTACCTGCCTCTTGGAAAAAGATGCCTGTCTTGCCTTTCGTGGAAAGTCAGCGCCATTCCCTATTTTTCAAGGGTAGCTAATGTCCTTTGTATCTTAGACAGGAGTAGAGATGAGTATTCGAGTAATTATTGCTGGTTTTAAGGGAAAGATGGGACAAGCTGCTTGTCAGATGGTCTTGGCTGATCCAGACTTGGACTTGGTAGCAGTTTTGGATCCTTTTGAGTCTGAGTCAGAATGGCAGGGTATTCCTGTTTTCAAGGATAAGGCTGATTTAGCAGGCTTTGAAGCGGATGTCTGGGTAGATTTTACTACTCCAGCTGTTGCCTATGAAAATACACGCTTTGCTCTTGAAAATGGCTTTGCTCCAGTAGTTGGAACAACAGGTTTCACAAGTGAAGAAATTGCAGAGCTAAAAGCATTTTCTCGTGCCCAAGACTTGGGTGGCTTGATTGCCCCTAACTTTGCCTTGGGTGCTGTCTTACTCATGCAATTTGCGACGCAGGCTGCCAAATATTTCCCAAATGTGGAGATTATCGAGCTCCATCATGACAAGAAAAAGGATGCTCCGAGTGGAACAGCCATTAAAACAGCTGAGTTGATGGCGGAAGTTCGAGAGTCTACTCAGCAAGGTGCGCCTGATGAGGAAGAATTGATTGCAGGTGCCCGTGGTGCTGATTTTGATGGCATGCGCATCCACTCAGTTCGTTTGCCAGGCTTGGTAGCTCATCAGGAAGTCATCTTTGGCAATCAAGGAGAAGGATTGACCCTCCGTCATGACTCCTATGATCGCAGCTCCTTCATGACAGGGGTGAATTTGGGAATTAAAGAAGTTGTCAAGCGTCATGAGCTTGTCTATGGATTAGAACACTTATTATGAGATTAACGCAAATGCCTTCTGAATTTCAGAAGGCTTTACCAGTATTAGAAAAAATTAAAGAAGCAGGTTTTGAAGCCTATTTTGTTGGGGGCTCTGTTCGAGATGCCCTTCTCAATCGTCCCATCCACGATGTGGATATTGCGACTTCTTCCTATCCAGAGGAGACCAAGCAGATTTTTCCGAGAACAGCTGATATCGGAATCGAGCATGGAACCGTCTTGGTCTTAGATGGGGATGAGGAGTATGAGGTAACCACCTTTCGAACAGAGGATGTCTATGTGGACTATCGCAGACCCAGTGCGGTTTCTTTTGTTCGCTCGCTAGAAGAAGACCTTAAGCGCCGTGATTTTACAGTCAATGCCTTTGCCTTGGACGAGACAGGGGAAATCATTGACTTGTTTCATGGTTTAGAAGATTTGGAAAAGCAAGTCTTACGAGCAGTTGGAGTGGCTAGTGAGCGTTTCAACGAAGATGCTCTACGAATTATGCGTGGTTTCCGTTTTCAGGCTAGTCTTGGCTTCGAACTTGAGCCAGAAACGTTTAAAGCTATGAAGACCTTGACGCCACTTTTGGAGAAAATTTCTGTAGAGCGTACTTTTGTTGAGTTTGATAAACTTTTGTTGGCTCCATTTTGGAGAAGGGGCTTGGATTCCATGATTGAGAGTCAAGCTTATGACTATCTCCCTGATATGGCATCTAGCCAGGATAAGCTCAACAGACTGTTTGATTTGGAGACTGATTTCACCTTTGAATCTTCAGAGCAAGCTTGGGCGGCTCTACTGTGGGCTTTGGAGATTGAAAATGCGCAGCCATTTTTGAAAGCTTGGAAGACCTCACGTCAGTTTGCCAAGCAAGTTCAGGATTTGCTGACTATTTTGACCTTGCGTGAAAAGGGAGAGTTGAGCAAGCGCGATTGTTATCGCTTTGACTTGGATTTACTTTTACAGGCTGAAAATCTTCGGCAGGCTCAAGGAAAAGAAGTCAATTCGCAAGTCATCACAGAAACTTACCATAGTTTGAGCATTCATGACAAGAAAGAAATCCAAATCAACGGTGGTATTTTGATTAAGGAATATGGCTATCAACCAGGGCCAGACTTGGGAGAGATTTTAACAGAGATTGAGTATGCCATTGTCGATGGAGAATTGGAAAATGACCGACAAGCCATCTATGCTTATCTAAGGGAGAAAAAATGAGTGATTTTATCGTTGAAAAACTAACTAAATCCGTCGGTGATAAGACCGTTTTTAAGGATATTTCCTTTATCATCCATGACCTAGACAGAATTGGTCTGATTGGTGTCAATGGGACTGGCAAGACCACCCTTTTGGATGTCCTTTCTGGTGTTTCTGGCTTTGATGGGGATGTCAGTCCTTTTTCAGCAAAGAACGATTACCAGATTGGCTACTTGACCCAGGACCCTGATTTTGATGATAGCAAGACGGTCTTGGATACGGTCTTATCCAGCGACCTCAAGGAAATCCAGCTTATTCGTGAGTATGAGTTGATCATGCTCAACTACAGTGAGGACAAGCAGGCGCGTTTGGAACAGGTCATGGCAGAAATGGACTCTCTCCAAGCTTGGGAAATTGAGAGTCAGGTCAAGACGGTTCTCAGCAAGTTGGGGATTCAGGACTTATCTACTCCTGTTGGGGAATTGTCAGGTGGTCTAAGAAGACGGGTCCAGTTGGCACAAGTTTTACTTGGCAACCACGACCTCTTGCTTCTGGATGAGCCGACCAACCATCTGGACATTGCGACCATCGAGTGGCTGACCCTCTTTTTGAAAAATTCTAAGAAAACTGTCCTTTTCATTACCCACGATCGTTATTTCCTAGACGCTTTGTCAACACGGATTTTCGAGTTGGACCGAGCAGGCTTGACCGAGTATCAGGGCAATTATCAGGACTATGTTCGCCTAAAGGCGGAACAGGATGAGCGTGACGCAGCTCTTCTCCACAAAAAGGAACAACTTTATAAGCAGGAATTGGCCTGGATGCGCAGACAACCGCAGGCGCGGGCAACCAAGCAGCAGGCTCGTATCAATCGTTTCCATGACTTGAAGAAAGAGGTTTCAGGTGGCGTTGCTGAAACAGACTTGACCATGAACTTTGAAACCAGTCGGATTGGGAAGAAAGTCATCGAGTTTCAGGATGTTTCCTTTGCCTATGAAAACAAGCCTATTTTGCAAGATTTTAATCTCTTGGTGCAGGCTAAAGATCGTATTGGAATTGTTGGGGACAACGGTGTTGGGAAATCAACCCTCCTCAACTTGATTGCAGGAAGTCTTGAGCCGACAGCAGGTCAAGTTGTGATAGGGGAAACTGTTCGCATCGCCTATTTCTCTCAGCAAATTGAGGGCTTGGATGAGAGCAAGCGAGTGATCAATTACCTGCAGGAAGTAGCAGAAGAAGTCAAGACCAGCGGTGGTTCTACGACTTCGATTGCAGAGTTGCTGGAGCAGTTCCTCTTCCCACGTTCAACGCATGGAACCTTGATTGAGAAATTGTCAGGTGGAGAGAAAAAGCGTCTTTATCTCCTCAAATTGCTTTTGGAAAAACCAAATGTTCTCCTCTTGGACGAGCCAACCAATGACCTGGACATTGCTACTCTTACAGTTTTGGAGAATTTCTTGCAAGGCTTTGCAGGGCCTGTCTTGACAGTTAGCCATGACCGCTATTTCTTGGATAAGGTAGCGACCAAGATTCTGGCTTTTGAAGATGGTAAGATTCGTCCTTTCTTTGGTCATTACACTGATTACCTTGATGAAAAAGTCTTTGAAACAGAGATGGCCAATCAAGTGCAAAAGGTAGAAAAGGAAAAAGTCGTCAAGGTTCGAGAAGACAAGAAACGTATGAGCTACCAAGAAAAGCAGGAGTGGGCAAGTATTGAAGGTGATATTGAAGCCTTGGAAGATCGTATCTCTGCTATTGAAGAGGAGATGCAGGCCAACGGCTCCGACTTTGGTAAGCTGGCTACTCTCCAAAAAGAACTAGATGAGAAGAACGAAGCACTTCTTGAAAAATACGAACGCTATGAATACCTAAGTGACTTTGATAGCTAGAAGAATAGAAAAATCCCGTCTCATGACAGGATTTCTCTATTCTTTTTTGGTTTCTTGATGAAAGATATTTTGCCAAGTTTCGTGGCGACGCCAGATACTGGTATGGACAATACCATCTAACTCATAGCAGATGAGTTTGGTCTTCTGACTGATGGAAGTGATTTGGATGTCCTTGATAGCTGAATTCAAGTCTTTTTCTGCTTTATAGGCCTCTTTATTCATCTGTTCTCCATTTTGATGAATATAGACAAAATCGTCAGCCAAGAGTTCTTCCAGTTGGTTTCCCTGATCAATCAATTGTTCACGCATAAGCAATTTTTTATAGACGTTATCTAAAATTTCATCCTCAGGGATAGGTGCTGGCTCGATATGGACATCGGTATCAAAGATTCCAAAACGTTCCTCCAGCATAGACTCGACTTGATCCGCGATTTCATGACTCTCAAAAACAGACAAGTCAGGATTCATTTCTAGCGTAATATCAAGGTAAATGTTGCTACCGTAGGTGCGACCTCTTTGCGATTTGACCTTGCTGATTTTGGGAATTTCCATGATAGCCTTTTGATAGTCCTCAAGCAGACGGTCGTCAAAGCCATCTGAAAGACTAAAGGAAGACTCGATAAAGATATCATAGGCAGTTTTCAAGATAAAGAAAGTGATGATGATGGCAACCAGTTTGTCAACAATGGGATAATTGAAACTGCTAGCTAGGATGGCAATGGTAGTACTAAGTGAGGTAACAGCATCAGAAAGATTGTCCTTGGCTGCTGCCTTCAGTGCCTTGGAGTTGGATTTCTTACTGAGGCGAGTGTTGTAGAGATAAACCACAAACATAATCGCTGCAGACATAATTCCTAGAGTTGCACCCAGAGGATCAATGACCGTTTCTTCCTGGCTGAGAATTTTTTGAATGGTATCCTGAAGTACATCGAAACCGACATAAAACATGATGATGGAAGTGATTAAGCTAGCCAAATCTTCAATCTTCCAGTGACCAAAGCGATGGTCACGGTCTGCAGGCTGGCGCGCCATCCGAATCCCTATCAAGAGGGCCACATTTCCAATGATGTCCGAGACGTTGTTAAAACCATCGGCTACCAAACTGGATGAATGAAGAAGATGACCAGTTGCTAATTTGGCTGCAGACAAGATCAAATAGGTTGAAATACTGATAATGGCCCCACGCTCAGCTAACTTGAGATTTGAGATAGATTGCTTCATTCAACTTCCTTTCCAGTCACATAGCATTCTACCATTATACTGGTTTTCAAGGGAAAATTCAAATAGGATGGATAAAATTAAGAAAATACAAAGCAGAAAATGCTTTTTTTTTTTTTTAGGAAATATGATAGACTGATAAAGTGAAAAGTTGAGGTAAATAAAATTGAAAAAAATGAGTATTTTAGCGATGAGTATTTCTTTGCTCTTTACTGTTTTAGTCTGGTTCTCGATGGTAACAAATGTCAAACAAGGAATACCGTTTTCAGATGCTAGTATTTTTGAATATTTTGGGTATGCAATGAATCGAGGAGAATTGATGTATGCAGACTTATTTGATCATAAGGGGCCAGTTGTTTTTTTACTGAACTACCTAGGATATCTTATTGGTGGTGCGTTAGGAATTAAATTTTTATACCTATTTTGTACATTTCTATTCTTTATAGCTAGCTATAAGATCTCAAGATTATTTACTGGGAATAAGCAAACAATTTTAACTTTAGCAATTATCTTTATAATTTATGAGTATTTTTTTGATGGCGGTTAGAGTTTAGAAGGTTTTATTTTACCTTTTTTGTCTTATTCATTATACATTTTTTTAAAATTATTTATACAAAATGATTTCAGTAAAAATGACATCGTAGTATCAGGTGCGTTTTTCGCTATTGTATTTTTTACGAAAGCAAATATGATAGGGATTTGGCTAGTATTTTGTATTTATGTATTGATTGATTTTATACTAAAGAAAGCATACAGGGACTTGTTTTCTTTGATAGGATTATTTTTCCTTGGAATATTAATACCAACTATCCCTTTGTGCTTATATTTGTTAACAAAAGGTATCTTTTTTGAAATGGTATACCAGTCGATTGGAATTAATTTTATTTATACTACAGAATCTAATAACGTTTCGATGTATGAGATTATCAGATGGTACATTTCTCAAACAAATCTCTTAAGTCTTAATTTATTGATGTTATTTTCCTTGATACCACTGTGGAAGAAATTTGGAATAAAATCAATCTTCTATCATTTCGTTTTTATTGTTTGTTTACTTCTGGCTCTTATCTCAAAAAGAAGCTATGGTCATTACATTTTAGTAATGCTCCCGATTTTGATTCCATATATTTCCTATTTATTTCATAGCATATCCAAGAAAATGTCTTTTCAAGTATTTTTTGTCTTATTCTTAGGATTTATTATTGTATACCAGAATGATGTAAAATCCATCATGAAAAGTATGAATACAAGATATCTGAATAGATCTGAGAAACAGCAACGTGTTGCTAGCTATATAGAGAAAAATACGTCGATGGATGACCGAATTTATACACACCGTCAAAATGGAACAATTTATTTGTATAGTGAACGGCTAGCTAGTACAAAATTTTTCTTCATCCCAGCTGTGACAGATGATCGAGTTATTATTGATGAGTTTAGAAAATCTATACAAGAAAATCCTCCTATCTATATTGTATTTGATACTGAATGGGATTATGGTAAGAGAACTGACTCTTTTATAAAGGATTATATTAAAGCAAATTATCACTTAGAAAAACAGATTGATACGGCTATGATTTATAGAAAAGGAGGAGAATAGCATGAGCAGGAAAAAGCCAATTTTATATATTGTTGTTCCATGTTATAACGAAGAGCAAGTCCTACCACATACTAATCCAATGTTTGTTGAAAAAATTGAACAATTAGTAAATAAAGAAGAAATCCATTATCTTAGTAAAATTATGTATGTAAATGATGGTAGTAAGGATCGGACTTGGGGACTGATAGAAAGTTATGCTCAATCTATTCCTTCTGTGGTTGGTGTGTCACAAAGTCGTAACAGGGGACATCAAAGTAGTGTTCTTGCAGGTATGTATGAGGCTATTCAGTTTGCTGATATTGTTATTACCATCGATGCTGATGGACAAGATGATATTAATTGTATGGACAAAATGATTGAAGAATATAAAAGTGGTTCTGAAATTGTATACGGTGTACGTGATAACCGTGATACAGACTCTGCTTTTAAACGAATTACAGCTGAAGGTTTCTATAAGGTGCTACGCCTATTTGGAGCAGAAGTTGTTTTCAATCATGCCGACTATAGATTGGTATCAAAAAGATTTTTGCAGGAGTTAGAGAGGTTCCAAGAAGTTAATCTTTTTCTTCGTGGTTTAATGCCCTTAGTGGGCTTTAAATATTCTTATGTTTCATATAAACGCCATGAACGAATTGCTGGTGAGAGCCATTATCCACTGTCCAAAATGCTTGGTTTGGCTATGGATGGTATTACCAGTTTATCAATCAAACCGATTCGTTTGATTACAAGTTTTGGGGTCTTGACATCACTCTTTAGTTTTCTGTTGATTATTTGGGTTTTATGGAGTAAGGTTGCTGGTACGGTTGTGGCAGGCTGGGCAAGCACCTATGCAATAGTTAGTTTACTTGGTGGGGTTCAATTGATTAGTTTGGGAGTAATTGGTGAGTATATTGGAAAGATTTACCTAGAAACGAAACGTCGTCCTAGATATATTATCAGTGAACGTACTTTTGATAAGGATAGAATTTTATAGAATCTTTACTCTTTGAAAACTTTTCAAAATTTGGTATAATAGTACTACTCAAGGGAGTAGCTGGCAGAAACCTGTGATAGTGTCGTCATTCCGAATTTTATACTGAAAAGTATGCTTTCCGGCACTATCTTAAACAGCGAGACTTGTTATGATTAACAGGTCTCTTTTTGTTTGTCGTGAAAAGATACGATGAGAAAAAGAGAGCCTGTTTTGCACACAATGTCAAGGAGGAGACACATGTCAAAAGAACAAAAACGCCAAGCGTTTTACACTCAGAGTCCTGAAGAGGTCTTGCAGGCTGTGGATGCGACCGAGCAAGGTTTATCATCAAGTGAGGCGGAAAAGCGCCTTGCTGAATTTGGCCACAATGAACTCGAAGAAGGCGAGAAACGATCAATCCTGGTCAAGTTTATCGAGCAATTTAAGGATTTGATGATTATCATCCTAGTTGCGGCGGCTATCTTGTCAGTTGTGACTTCTGGCGGGGAAGATATCGCAGATGCTATTATCATCCTAGCTGTGGTTATCATCAACGCTGCCTTTGGTGTTTACCAAGAAGGAAAAGCAGAAGAAGCTATCGAAGCCCTCAAATCCATGTCTAGTCCAGCTGCTCGCGTTCTTCGTGATGGGCATATGGCGGAGATTGATTCTAAAGAATTGGTACCAGGCGATATTGTTGCCCTCGAAGCAGGTGACGTGGTGCCAGCAGACCTACGTTTGCTAGAAGCCAACTCTCTTAAAATCGAAGAAGCAGCCCTGACAGGTGAGTCTGTTCCAGTCGATAAAGACTTGACAGTTGAACTTGCTGCAGATGCTGGTATTGGTGACCGTGTCAATATGGCCTTCCAAAACTCAAATGTGACTTATGGTCGTGGTCTTGGTGTTGTTGTCAATACAGGTATGTACACGGAAGTTGGTCATATCGCTGGCATGCTCCAAGATGCGGATGAGACGGATACACCACTCAAACAAAACTTGAATAACCTTTCTAAGGTCTTGACCTATGCTATCTTGGTCATTGCCCTTGTTACGTTTGTAGTTGGTGTCTTCATCCAAGGGAAAAGTCCACTTGGTGAGTTGTTGACTTCTGTTGCCCTTGCCGTTGCAGCCATTCCAGAAGGACTTCCTGCTATCGTTACCATCGTTCTTTCCATTGGTACTCAAGTTTTGGCCAAACGCCATTCCATCGTTCGTAAATTGCCAGCAGTTGAAACACTTGGTTCAACTGAAATCATCGCTTCTGATAAGACTGGTACGCTGACTATGAACAAGATGACAGTCGAAAAAGTCTTCTATGATGCGGTTCTACATGACTCAGCTGACGACATTGAACTAGGTCTTGAAATGCCCCTTCTTCGTTCAGTTGTCTTGGCTAATGATACGAAAATCGATGTGGAAGGCAACCTGATTGGTGACCCAACCGAAACAGCCTTTATCCAATATGCCTTGGACAAGGGCTACGATGTTAAAGGTTTCTTAGAGAAATATCCACGTGTGGCTGAGTTGCCATTTGATTCTGACCGTAAGCTCATGTCAACGGTTCACCCATTGTCAGACGGTCGTTTCCTTGTAGCAGTCAAGGGTGCGCCAGACCAACTTTTGAAACGTTGTGTTCTTCGTGATAAGGCTGGGGATATTGCTCCGATTGACGAGAAGGTTACAAACCTCATTCATACAAACAATTCTGAAATGGCCCACCAAGCCTTACGTGTCCTTGCAGGTGCGTATAAGATTATCGATAGCATTCCAGAAAACCTCACTTCTGAAGAGCTTGAAAATGATTTAATCTTTACTGGTTTGATTGGGATGATTGACCCTGAACGTCCTGAGGCAGCTGAGGCTGTTCGTGTGGCTAAGGAAGCTGGAATCCGTCCAATCATGATTACTGGTGACCATCAAGACACAGCAGAAGCTATTGCTAAACGTTTGGGAATCATTGACGCAAACGATACCGAAAGCCACGTTTTAACTGGTGCTGAGCTCAACGAACTATCTGATGAAGACTTTGAAAAAGTAGTTGGTCAATACTCTGTTTATGCCCGTGTGTCTCCAGAACACAAGGTTCGTATCGTCAAGGCTTGGCAAAAACAAGGTAAAGTCGTTGCCATGACAGGTGACGGTGTCAATGATGCTCCGGCTTTGAAAACAGCAGACATCGGTATCGGTATGGGAATCACTGGTACAGAGGTTTCTAAGGGTGCATCTGACATGATTCTTGCAGATGATAACTTTGCGACTATCATCGTTGCAGTGGAAGAAGGACGTAAGGTCTTCTCAAACATTCAAAAGACTATTCAGTACTTACTTTCTGCCAATACTGCTGAAGTATTGACCATCTTCCTATCAACCTTGTTTGGTTGGGATGTTTTGCAGCCAGTTCATCTTTTGTGGATCAACTTGGTAACGGATACCTTCCCAGCTATTGCTCTTGGTGTTGAACCTGCTGAGCCTGGTGTCATGAACCATAAACCACGTGGACGCAAGGCAAGCTTCTTCTCAGGTGGTGTTTTCAGTTCTATCATCTATCAAGGTGTACTCCAAGCAGCTATTGTTATGAGTGTTTATGGACTTGCCCTTCTTTACCCAGTTCATGTGGGTGACAATCATGCCATTCATGCAGATGCTCTAACGATGGCCTTTGCAACCCTTGGTTTGATTCAGCTCTTCCATGCCTACAATGTCAAATCTGTTTACCAGTCCATCTTGACAGTTGGTCCATTCAAGTCCAAGACCTTCAACTGGTCCATCTTGGTATCTTTCATCCTTCTTATGGCAACAATCATCGTAGAACCGCTTGAAGGAATCTTCCACGTAACCAAACTAGACTTGTCACAATGGGGAATCGTTATGGGCGGAGGCTTCTCAATGATTATTATCGTCGAAATCGTTAAGTTTGTTCAACGTAAACTCGGTTTTGACAAGAATGCGATTTAAAAAAGTCATCTTCGGATGGCTTTTTGCTACAGTTGAGGGAAAGAGCTTGCAGTTATCGGCTTTTGTGCTATAATTGCTATAATATAGTAAAAAACAAGAGGAGTGTGAGGAAGTGGAAAAGAAAATTGTGAAGGATATTTTGTTTTTATCTCAGGTATCTCAGCCGGCAAATCAGGAAGACCTGCATCTTGCCATAGATTTGCAGGATACACTCTTAGCAAATCGAGAAATTTGTGTCGGTTTAGCTGCCAATATGATTGGGGTGCAGAAGCGCGTGATTATCTTTAATCTTGGCTTGGTTCCTGTGGTTATGTTTAACCCAGTGCTCCTGTCCTTTGAAGGACCTTATGAGACAGAGGAAGGCTGTTTGTCCTTGACAGGTGTGAGACCTACTAAGCGTTATGAAACCATAAGGATTGCTTATCGTGACAGCAAGTGGCAGGAACAGACCATTACCTTGACAGGCTTCCCAGCCCAGATTTGCCAGCATGAACTGGATCATTTGGAAGGACGAATCATTTAGGAGGAAAGCAAATGAAACGAATAGTCTTTGAACTTATTTTTATCGCAACGACCTGGTATATCTTTTTACCGCCCCTTAACCTGACCAGCTGGGAATTTCTCTTTTTCCTTTGTGGGCATTTGCTGCTTGTAGCAATCTTATTTGGCTTTGGCAAGGGGATAAACCTTGTCAAAACGGTTCATGTGCGCCACGGCAAGGCGGAAGCTGCCTTAAATCTTGAGGGTTTCAAAATCAATCGGTTAGGGAAAATCCTTTTAGCTTCTATTGGAGGAATCCTTCTCTTGGCAGCTTTGGTTTCCTTGGTGACTTCCAGCATTTTTCAGGCTAAAAATTATGCCAATGTAGTCACGGTTACGGAAAAAGACTTTACTGAATTTCCTAAGACTGATACCAGTAAGGTTCCAATCTTAGATAGAAGTACTGCTGAAAAAATTGGTGACCGCTACTTGGGTTCCCTAACGGATAAGGTGTCGCAGTACGTAGCGGCAGACACCTATACCCAATTGACAATTGATGGGAAGCCTTATCGAGTGACGCCACTAGAATACGCAGACCCTATCAAATGGTTTAATAATCAGGCCAAGGGAATCGGCGAGTATATCAAGGTGGACATGGTAACTGGTAATGCGGACTTGGTGGACTTGAAGACACCAATCAAGTATTCGGACTCGGAGTATTTTAACCGCGATGTCAAACGCCACCTGCGCTTGAAGTACCCAACCAAGATCTTCAAAACTCCATCTTTTGAGGTGGACGATGAGGGCAATCCTTTCTATGTAGCAACGGTTTACCAAAAGCAATTTGGACTTGCGGTTCCTCGTCCTGTTTCAGTCATTATCTTGGATGCCACAAATGGAGAAACCAAGGAATACAGCTTGGCAGATGTTCCAGAATGGGTGGACAGAGTCTATCCAGCAGAGGAAACCATCGAGCAAATCAACTATAATGGCAAGTACAAGGACGGTTTCTGGAATGCAATGATTTCCAAGAAAAACGTGACCCAGACTACCAAGGGCTATAATTACTTGTCTATCGGCAATGACATTTACCTCTACACAGGTGTGACGTCGGCCAATGCAGATGAAAGTAATCTTGGTTTCATCCTTGAGAATATGCGAACAGGAGAAATCACTAAGTACAGTTTGGCTTCTGCGACCGAAGAATCAGCCCGTGAATCAGCCGAAGGTGCTGTTCAGGAGAAATCCTACAAGGCAACCTTCCCAATCCTCATCAACCTCAATGACAAGCCTCTCTACATCATGGGCTTGAAGGACAATGCTGGCTTGGTCAAAGAGTACGCCCTGGTAGACGCAGTCGAGTACCAAAATGTTATCGTTGCTACGACAGTGGAAGAGATGCTCAGTAAGTATGCCAATAAAAACGATCTTGAAATTGACAGTGCAACAACAGAGAGCATCAAGGGTGTGGTAGCAGACCTCAAATCAGCTGTTATCAAGGGCGACACCGTCTACTTCTTTAAAGTTGATGGCAAGATTTACAAGGTTAAGGCCTCAGTATCAGATGACCTCCCTTACCTTGAAAATGGTAAAGCTTTCGAAGGTCAAGTAGGAAAAGACAATTATCTCAAGACCTTTAAAGTCCAGTAAAAAAAGGTTTATTTAAGAAATATATGTTATAATAGAGTAAATTAAGACTAATGGAGGACAAAGAAATGGGTTTTTATTTGATGCTTGCTTCAATGCTACTCGGACTGCTCGCTTTGAAGATAGGTTTTTCTCAGTTCAAGGAGAAAAAAGATAAATTCTTATCTATCTTAACAAGTTTAGCTGGGCTAGCCCTTGTTCTCGTGGCTGTCTGGTTAGGATGGCCCAAATAAATAGAGAAACCTCGGTCAAATCGAGGTTTTTCAGATGAATTTCTTGGTAGTGACAAAAAAATATGCTACACTATCAATATGAAAATTTTAATCCCAACAGCAAAAGAAATGAATACAGATTTGCCAAGTATTGAAGCCACTCCTTTAAAACCAGAAAGTCAGGCTGTGCTGGATGCCTTGGCTCTCTATTCTGCTAGTCAATTGGAGAGTTTTTACAAGGTATCAGCCGAGAAGGCAGAGGAAGAATGTCAACATATCCAAGCTTTGAAAAGGCAAACTGCTCAACACTACCCAGCCTTGAAACTTTTTGATGGGCTCATGTATCGCAACATTAAGAGAGATAAATTGACCGAGGTAGAACAAGCCTATCTTGAAAATCATGTCTTTATTACTTCGGCTTTGTACGGTGTCGTTCCAGCCTTGTCACCTATGGCCCCTCACCGTTTGGACTTTTTGATGAAATTAAAAGTGGCTGGTAAGACTTTGAAGAGCCATTGGAAGCAAGCCTATGATGAAGCTGTGAAGCAGGAAGAAGTGATTTTCTCCCTCTTGTCGTCCGAGTTTGAGACGGTATTTTCTAAGGAAATCAGAGAAAAAATGGTGATCTTCAAATTTATGGAGGATAGAGGCGGTCAGCTGAAAATTCACTCAACCATTTCCAAGAAAGCGCGTGGTGCCTTCCTGACAGCCCTGATAGAAAATCAAGTACAGACGGTGGAGGAAGCTCGTCGCTTAAGCTTTGCAGGATTTACCTACCGAGAAGATCTGTCACAGCCACAGGAATTGGTTTTTGTAAAGGAAGTATGAAAAGATATTTTGTATTTGACAATATGTATCATCAGCTATTTTAGTTTATAAATGAAAAAAGCGAATAAGCTAGTCTTCTGAGTGTCAGAAAAGTAGTCTTGTTCGCTTTTATTATGTTAGTTAGTTTAGTTATACTCAATGAAAATCAAAGAACAAACTAGGAAACTAGCCGCAGGTTGCTCAAAGCACAGCTTTGAGGTTGCAGATAAAGTTGACGTGGTTTGAAGAGATTTTCGAAGAGCATTAGGTATGAAAAAACCACCAAAATGGGTGGCAAAGAGTCATAAAATATCTTTACTTGATCGCATTGACCAAGTCTTGAGCTTGTTTTTCAAGTGAGTTTAGGACTGTTTCTTCGAGAACCAATTTTCCGTCTGCCCAAGCAGAGTCATTAACACGTGCAGCGGTGAAATCGCCAACGACTTGTGTACGGATAAATGGCAAGAGGTCTTTATAGATAGCGAAGAGTTGATCGTGACCTGCATTGGCTACAGATGATACGGTGACAAACTTGTCTTGAAGGGCAGAAGCGCCACGTGTATCAGACAAGTCAAGGGCACGAGATAACCAGTCAAGCAAGTTTTTCACTGTTCCAGGGATAGAGAAGTTGTAGACTGGAGAGAAAATCCAGATAGCATCTGCAGCGAGAACCGCTTCACGAGCAGCCGCTACAGCTGGGTGAGTTGGAACTTCCAAATCTTGGCTGAAGAGAGGAAGGGCTGAATAATCAAGGTAGCTAACTTCCGCTTTACCAGCAAGTGCTTTCTCAGCTTCGAGCGCCATTTGGTGGTTGAAAGAACCTTGACGTAGTGATCCGACGATAAATAATACTTTTTTAGACATGATGTGTCTCCTTTTTCTTAAAATTTCGAGAACTCTCTCGTTGTTATAAAATATATTACAACAAAACAAAACAACTTGCAAGAAATTTGCTCAAAGTTAATTTGAAAATGATAAAATTGCAGAAACTCTAGTTATTTGCGACTGGAAAAGCAAGAACTGTTTTACTTAGGTTCTGGTTTGAATTTGATTTTCGAAGAGTATTCTAACATTCTCTTGTAATATGATGACATAAGTGCTAAAATAAACAAGAAAACTCGCAATAGAAACCGCAGAACAGCTATTTCCGGTATCATTTCATAAATCATTAAAGGAACAATAATGGCATTGAAGAATGCTTCTCAAAAGGGGTGGAGATCATGTAAGGCACAGATTAACAAGTGACGGACAAAAGAAATAATAACACACTTGTTAAAGGAGAAAAGATGTTAATAAGAAATTATCGAAAAAATATTGGCCTGATGGCCGGAGTTGAGTTTTTTGCATTTCTAGGGATTACCAGTTTTTGGATTCTCTTTCTCAGTCAAAACGGCATGTCTCTTTGGCAGATTGGACTTCTGGAGAGTATCTTTCATGCGACCAGTCTTCTCTGTGAAATTCCATCTGGTATGTTAGCTGACCGCTATTCCTATAAGACCAACCTTTATTTAAGTCGTATAGCAGGGATTCTGTCTTCTATTCTCATGTTGGCTGGGCAGGGAAATTTTTGGATTTATGCCTTAGCGATGGCAGTGAGTGCCTTGTCTTATAATTTTGATTCGGGGACGAGTGCAGCAATGGTCTATGACTCGGCTGTAGAGGCTGGACTAAAGGAGCGCTATTTATCCATTTCGAGCTTTATGTCAGGAGTAGCAGAAGGAACTCGGTCTTTGGGGACAGTGTTGGCGGGATTTTTTGTCCATGGTCAATTGCACCTGACCTACTATATCATGATTGCCACTTCTATCATAGTTCTTTTCCTGATTTGGATGCTGAAAGAACCTAGTGTCAAGCTAGAAAAAGCTGATAGTGTGACCATGAAACAGATTATTTGGACTGTTAAGGAAGAGTTGGAGCGAAATCCCATGCTTTTCAACTGGATGATTTTGTCTCAGATTGTCGGAGTACTCATGTGCATGTTTTATTTTTACTATCAAAATCAGTTACCAGATTTAAGTAGTTGGCAAATTTCAGCAGTTATGCTACTTGGTAGTCTCTTGAATATCGTCGCAGTCTATCTAGCGAGTAGGATTGGAAAGAACTATGCTGCCTTGAAGCTTTTCCCTATCCTCGTCCTGCTGACTGGAGTTACCTACCTGCTGTCCTACTTTGGAACACCTCTAATCTATATTTTGGTCTATTTGATTAGTAATGCTCTATATGCTCTTTTTCAGCCTATTTTTGACAATGATTTGCAAGAGCGGCTCCCAAGTGAAGTAAGGGCAACCATGCTGAGTGTTTACTCTATGATGTTTAGCCTTAGTATGATTGTCTTCTTCCCACTGACAGGGTGGTTGATTGACCATTTAGGCTTTGTAGTAACATTTCTTTATCTAGGATTCTTTTTAGTCATGATTAGCCTTCTACTACCTATCTTTTTAGGAAAAATGGCTAAAAGAATGGATGATAAAGTGATTCTATAAATCAAAAAAAACTTACGAAAACTTGAGTGTCAAGCTCAGGTTTTTTAATAGGTTGATTTTGGAGCTGTCTTTACTTTTCTTACTCGATTTTAACTAAGAAAAATCAGTTTGCTTTGAAGGAAGAAATAGAATTGCTTGCTTATACTCAATGAAAATCAAAGAGCAAACTAGGAAACTAGTCGCAGACAGTACTTGGGTACGGCAAGGCGAAGCTGACGTGGTTTGAAGAGGTTTTCGAAGAGTATTCTTGCATTCACTTGTAATAAAGCCCAATAGATGGTAAAATAGACGAGTGAAAAAAAGACAAAACAAAGCAAAAAATAATCTACTGTGGCAGTATGGTCTAGGGATGACGATTTTGCTTGTGGTTATCAGTGCTTCCTTTCTGTATCTGGTTTCTCTTGGCATGAAACCTTATCAAACAGCTAAAAGTGAAGGAGAAAAATTAGCTCAGCAGTATGCAGGATTAGAGCAGGCTGATCAGGTTGACTTATACAATGGCTTAGAATCTTATTATAGCGTTCTTGGTCGCAATAAAAAACAAGAAGTACTTGCTGTCCTGATTGGAAAAGATGACCATAAGATTTACGTTTATCAGCTAAATCAAGGTGTTTCACAAGAAAAAGCAGAAGCGGTTTCTAAGGAAAAAGGAGCTGGCGATATTGACAAGATTACCTTTGGCCGTTATCAAGACAAGCCAATCTGGGAAGTTAAGTCAGGATCTGATTTTTATCTAGTAGATTTTGAAACAGGAGCATTGGTCAATAAGGAGGGCCTATGAAACTATCCAACCGTGTTTTAGAAATGGAAGAAAGTGTCACTCTAGCTAGTGATGCGAGAGCAAAAAAATTAAAAGCTCAAGGTAAGGATGTCCTTTTCTTGACCTTGGGGCAACCAGATTTTCACACTCCTGAAAATATTCAAGATGCAGCAGTTAAAGCTATTCGAGAAGGACAGGCTTCCTTCTATACAGTAGCTTCAGGTTTGCCTGAGTTAAAAGCAGCAGTCAATACCTATTTTGAGCGATATTATGGTTATTCCGTAGCGGCCAACGAAGTCACATTTGCTACCGGTGCTAAGTTCTCACTCTATACTTTCTTTATGGTTGTGGTCAATCCAGGTGATGAAGTCATCATCCCAACCCCATATTGGGTTAGTTATGGAGATCAGGTCAAGATGGCAGAAGGGATTCCAGTTTTTGTTCAAGCTAAAGAAGACAATGATTTTAAAGTTACGGTGGATCAACTAGAACTAGTTAGGACAGATAAGACAAAGGTTTTGGTTCTCAATTCACCATCTAATCCGACTGGTATGATTTATACTCGTGAAGAATTACTAGCTATCGGAAATTGGGCAGTTGAGCATGACATTCTGATTTTAGCTGATGATATATACGGTCGCCTTGTTTATAATGGAAATGAATTTGTTCCAATCTCAAGTCTATCAGAAGCAATTCGTAAGCAAACCATTGTTATCAACGGTGTATCTAAGGCCTATGCCATGACGGGTTGGCGAGTTGGTTATGCGGTAGGTAATCCTGAAATCATTGCAGCTATGAGTAAATTGACGGGACAAACAACTTCAAATTTGACATCTGTTTCTCAATATGCGGCTATTGAAGCCTTAACAGGACCGCAAGATTCTGTGGAAGTTATGCGTCAAGCATTTGAAGAACGTCTCAATACCATCTATCCACTCTTGTGTGAAGTCCCTGGTTTTGAAGTTGTCAAACCACAAGGAGCTTTCTATCTCTTTCCAAATGTCAAAAAAGCTATGGAGATGAAAGGTTATAGCGATGTAACAGCATTTACAACGGCTATTCTTGAAGAAGTTGGTCTGGCCTTGATTACAGGAGCAGGATTCGGAGCACCAGAAAATGTGCGCCTCAGTTATGCGACAGACCTAGACACGCTTAAAGAAGCAGTTAAACGCTTGAAAGCATTTATGGGGAGTGAGAATGATTGATCATTTTGAAATTAAGGTAAAGGATTTACAAATTTCAGAAGGATTTTATAGGAGTTTTCTCGCTCCTTTGGGCTATAAATTGGCTTTTAAGACTACTTCTCTAATCAGTTTTCTTGCCCCAAATAGCCCTCATCCTGGTGGTGATTTTTGGCTGGCTCAGGGGACACAAGATCCTATTCACTTTGCTTTTTTAGCAGAAAATAAGGAAGAGGTTCAAGCTTGTTATGAGGCTGGCTTAGAGGCAGGTGGGCGAGACAATGGGGCTCCTGGTTATCGCAGTGAGCAACCGATTTACTACGCTACTTTTGTGATTGATCCAGATGGGAACAATATAGAAGTGGTTTGCCATAAAGAATAAAAAAGAAAAAGGAAAAACAATGACAAAACGTGTAACGATTATTGATGTAAAAGACTATGTTGGTCAAGAAGTGACGATTGGTGCTTGGGTTGCCAACAAATCAGGAAAAGGGAAAATTGCCTTCTTGCAATTGCGTGATGGAACAGCCTTCTTCCAAGGTGTAGCCTTTAAACCAAACTTTGTCGAAAAATTTGGTGAAGAAGTAGGACTTGAGAAGTTTGATGTTATCAAACGCTTGAGCCAAGAAACGTCTGTCTATGTGACAGGAATTGTCAAAGAAGATGAACGTTCTAAATTTGGTTATGAGTTGGACATTACAGACATCGAAGTGATCGGTGAATCTCAAGACTACCCAATCACACCAAAAGAACACGGAACAGACTTCTTGATGGACAACCGTCACTTGTGGCTACGCTCTCGTAAGCAAGTAGCGGTGATGCAAATCCGTAACGCTATCATCTATGCAACTTATGAGTTCTTTGACAAGAACGGCTTCATGAAATTTGATAGCCCAATTCTTTCAGGAAACGCAGCAGAAGACTCAACTGAACTCTTTGAAACAGACTACTTCGGAACGCCAGCCTACTTGAGCCAATCAGGTCAGCTTTATCTAGAGGCAGGTGCGATGGCTCTTGGTCGTGTCTTTGACTTTGGTCCAGTATTCCGTGCTGAAAAATCAAAAACACGCCGTCACTTGACTGAGTTCTGGATGATGGACGCAGAGTACTCATACTTGACACATGATGAGTCGCTTGACTTGCAAGAAGCTTATGTGAAAGCTCTTCTACAAGGTGTTCTTGACCGTGCGCCTCAAGCCTTGGAAACATTGGAACGTGATACAGAACTCTTGAAACGCTACATTGCAGAGCCATTCAAACGTATCACTTACGATCAAGCTATTGACCTCTTGCAAGAGCATGAAAATGATGAAGATGCTGACTATGAGCATCTTGAGCATGGAGATGACTTTGGTTCACCACACGAAACTTGGATTTCAAACCACTTTGGTGTGCCAACATTTGTCATGAACTATCCAGCAGCCATCAAGGCCTTCTACATGAAACCAGTTCCTGGAAATCCAGAGCGCGTGCTTTGTGCAGACTTGCTTGCCCCAGAAGGCTATGGAGAAATTATCGGTGGGTCTATGCGTGAGGAAGACTACGATGCCCTTGTCGCTAAGATGGATGAACTTGGTATGGACCGTACAGAGTATGAATTCTACCTTGACCTTCGTAAATACGGTACAGTTCCACACGGAGGATTTGGTATCGGTATCGAGCGTATGGTCACCTTCGCAGCAGGAACAAAACACATCCGTGAAGCCATTCCGTTCCCACGTATGTTGCACCGTATCAAACCATAAGAACAGGAAAACGCCCATGTGGCGTTTTTTCGCATTTCAGAGTTTTTACTTGCGTAAAAAATTTTTTTCTAGTATAATAGTTTATTGTGAGCGAACCTCACTTACCCCTTGCAAAGTCTTGGGGTCATTAGACCAAAAGGAGGAACATATCAATGGCTAAATACGAAATTCTTTATATCATTCGTCCAAACATTGAAGAAGAAGCTAAAAACGCTTTGGTAGCACGTTTTGACTCTATTTTGACTGACAACGGTGCAACTGTTGTTGAATCAAAAACTTGGGAAAAACGTCGTCTTGCATACGAAATCCAAGATTTCCGTGAAGGACTTTACCACATCGTTAACGTTGAAGCAAACGACGATGCAGCTCTTAAAGAGTTTGACCGTCTTTCAAAAATCAACGCTGACATTCTTCGTCACATGATCGTCAAAATTGACGCGTAAGAAGGTAAACTATGATTAACAATGTTGTACTTGTAGGGCGTATGACACGTGATGCTGAGTTGCGTTATACCCCATCAAATGTAGCAGTTGCGACTTTTACTCTTGCAGTAAACCGTACATTTAAGAGTCAAAATGGCGAACGTGAGGCTGATTTTATCAATGTCGTTATGTGGCGCCAACAGGCTGAAAACCTTGCTAACTGGGCTAAAAAAGGCTCACTTATCGGGGTGACAGGTCGTATCCAGACTCGTAGTTACGATAATCAGCAAGGACAACGTGTCTACGTGACAGAGGTCGTGGCTGAGAATTTCCAAATGTTGGAAAGCCGTAGTGTGCGTGAGGGTCACACAGGTGGAGCTTATTCTGCACCAACTGCAAACTATTCAGCACCTACAAATTCAGTACCAGACTTTTCACGTGATGAAAATCCATTTGGAGCAACAAATCCATTGGATATTTCAGATGATGATTTACCATTCTAATGGACAACTAAAATTATAAAGGAGAAAAAACATGGCTCAACAACGTCGTGGCGGATTCAAACGCCGTAAAAAAGTTGATTACATCGCAGCAAACAAAATTGAATATGTTGATTACAAAGATACTGAGCTTCTTAGCCGTTTCGTTTCAGAACGTGGGAAAATCCTTCCTCGTCGTGTAACAGGAACTTCAGCTAAAAATCAACGTAAAGTAACAACAGCTATCAAACGCGCTCGCGTAATGGCTTTGATGCCTTTCGTAAACGAAGATTAAAGAAAAGGCCCGGTTGGGTCTTTTTTCAGGTCCAGTGGACCTATTTTTTATGATCTTGAAAACAAGAAAGCGAATTAAGACCCCGACGGGTCTTTTTTTCACGAGCCTTGAAATGAGAGAGCGAGTTGGGGTCCAGTGGACCTCTTTTTTAGACCCGTTTGGGTCTTTTTTCAAGAGATAGTTTTTTTCTGACCTTGGCGTGCTATAATGGTAATAGAAAGAGTAAAGGTGGGTAAGTCAAAGATGAATTGTACGATTAGAAATATGATTAAGTCTGATATTGAATCCTTATCTCATGGATTTATGAATCAAGGTTGGCCTGGTAGAGAGGAAATTTTGGCTAGATATTTTCTGGAACAGGAAAGTGGGGAGAGAGAAGTTTTAGTTGCAGAGATTGATGGTGCTGTAGCGGGCTACATTACCATTTTGCCCTCTGCTAAACATGGTCCTTTTGCAGAAGTCTATCCAGAATTATCAGATTTTAATGTGTTTGAGCATTTTCGAAATCAAGGGATTGGGAATCAACTGCTAGAAGAAGCAGAAAAACGAGTCAAGTTTGTTTCGAGTAAGGTCACTCTTGGTGTAGGTTTGCACTTAGGCTATGGCCCTGCCCAGAGATTGTATATCAGACGGAGCTACATTCCAGATGGGACAGGTGTCTGGTATAGAAATAAACCGCTAGAAATGGGTGCAAGTTGTCAAAACGATGATGATTTAGTTTTATACTTATCCAAGGATTTACAATAAAACTGGAAATTTTTTGAAAATAGGGGATTTCTCTACTTTATGGTATAATGGAAAGAGTTAGATTGAAAGAGGTAGTGAGATGGATGCCAAATTAAGATACAAGGCAAAGAAAATCAAGATTGTCTTTTTTGATATTGATGATACATTGCGGAATTCAAAGACAGGTTTTATTCCAGCTTCAATCCCAACTGTTTTTAAGCAATTACGTGAGAAAGGAATTTTGACAGGTATTGCTTCTGGACGGGGGATTTTTGGTGTCGTGCCAGAAATTCGTGAACTCAAGCCTGACTTTTTTGTGACCTTGAATGGGGCCTATATTGAAGATAAAAAAGGCCAGATCATTTATCAACATAAGATTGAGAAATCAGATGTTGAGGAGTATATTTCTTGGGCCAAGCAAGAGGGAATTGAGTATGGTTTGGTTGGGAGTCATGATGCCAAGTTGTCGACTCGCACCGATATGATTAGTGAAGCTATCAATCCAATTTACCCCGATTTGGATGTGGATCCAGATTTCCATGAAAAAGAAGATATTTATCAGATGTGGACTTTTGAAGATAAAGGAGATGACTTGCACTTGCCTGACAGTCTCTCAGACAAACTTCGCATGGTTCGTTGGCATGAGCATTCGTCTGATATTGTGCCGATTTCAGGCTCCAAAGCGATGGGTGTGGAAAAGGTTGTGGAACACCTTGGTTTAAAACCAGAGAACGTCATGGTCTTTGGAGATGGGCTGAATGACTTGGAACTCTTTGATTATGCTGGAATCAGCGTTGCAATGGGAATTTCTCATGATAACATCAAAGAAAAAGCAGATTATATTACAAAAACATTAGAAGAAGATGGCATTTTTGATGCCTTAGAAGGATTTGGTATGGTAGAAAAAGAATTGCATTTCCCACAGATAGACATTGAAACAGTAGAAGGTCCTCTTGCGACTATTAAAACCAATCATGGAGACTTGCGGATCAAGCTTTTCCCTGAACATGCTCCTAAAACAGTGGCTAACTTTGTTGCACTTTCAAAAGATGGCTACTATGATGGTGTCATTTTCCACCGTATTATTAAGGACTTTATGATCCAAGGTGGAGATCCAACTGGAACTGGTATGGGTGGCGAGTCAATCTACGGCGAATCATTTGAGGATGAATTCTCAGAAGAACTTTACAATATCCGTGGAGCTCTTTCCATGGCTAATGCTGGTCCAAATACTAATGGCAGCCAGTTCTTTATCGTGCAAAATCAGCATTTGCCTTATTCTAAGAAAGAAATTGCTCGTGGTGGTTGGCCAGAACCGATTGCGGAAATCTATGCCAACCAAGGAGGGACACCTCACCTAGACCGCCGTCACACGGTTTTTGGACAGTTAGCTGATGAAGCTTCTTACGTTGTCTTGGATGCCATTGCTGCTGTTGAGACGGGGGCGATGGACAAGCCAGTTGAAGATGTTGTGATTGAAACAATTGAAATCGAGGACTAAGATGAAAATCGGTGATAAGCTAAAGGGTCGTATTACAGGGATTCAGCCCTACGGTGCCTTTGTTGAGCTAGAGACAGGTGATACAGGGCTGATTCACATTTCAGAGATTCGGACAGGCTTTATTGAAAATATTCATGAAGCCTTGAAAGTCGATGAAGAGGTTCAGGTTCAGGTAGTAGATTTAGATGAATTTACAGGGAAAGCCAGTCTTTCTATCCGCACTTTGGAGGAAGAAAAGCACCAGTTTCCGAGACGGAGACGCTTTTCAAGCGACCGTTTTAACTACGGCTTTGCGCCTCTTAAACGAATGATGCCAATTTGGACTAGAGAAGCCTTGCACTATTTAAAAAAGAAGAAGTAGTTTAGAGTTTTATATTTTTTGTAATGTTAATATAAATCTGCTATAATAGAACCATGGAAGAAGAACAATTATTAAAATCAGGAGAGCGCATTAACCAGCTCTTTTCGACAGATATTAAAATCATTCAAAATAGAGAGGTTTTTAGCTATTCGGTGGATAGTGTTCTCTTGTCACGCTTTCCACGTTTTCCTAAAAAGGGCTTGATAGTGGATTTCTGCGCTGGGAATGGAGCAGTGGGGCTATTTGCTAGCACTCGGACTCAGGCACAGATTTTGGCTGTTGAGATTCAGGAGCGTTTGGCGGATATGGCTGAACGCTCTGTCCGTTTGAATGGCTTAGAAGAGCAGATGGAAGTCATCTGTGATGATTTGAAAAATATGCCTGCTTACATTCAGGGAAGTAAGGTGGATATGATTTTGTGTAATCCGCCCTATTTTAAGGTGGATCCTCATTCAAACCTGAACGAGAGCGAACATTACCTCTTGGCGCGCCATGAAATTACGACCAACTTGCAGGAAATCTGTCGCAGTGCCCAGAGTATTCTCAAGTCTAATGGACGGTTGGCTATGGTTCATCGTCCTGACCGTCTTCTGGATATTTTGGATACCTTACAACGGCATAATCTAGCCCCTAAGCGCCTGCAGTTTGTTTATCCAAAGCGGGAAAAAGAAGCCAATATGCTTTTGATTGAGGCCATCAAGGATGGCTCGACAAGTGGCTTTAAGGTCTTGCCACCTCTCATTGTCCACAATGATGATGGCTCTTACACGCCGGAACTCGAAGAGATTTATTATGGATCATAAGGCTTATATGTACGTGCTGGAGTGTCGTGATGGTTCCTACTATACGGGTTATACGACTGACGTGAGAAAACGCCTCGCTGTCCATAATAGTGGGAAGGGAGCCAAATATACACGAGCACGCTTGCCAGTCAAACTTATCTATGCTCAAGGTTTTGCCAGTAAGGAAGAAGCCATGTCAGCTGAAGCCCTTCTCAAGCGTAAGAAGAGACCACAGAAGGAGCAATTTTTATCTGAAAATCAAGATAGAAATTTACTCAGTTATTTTGAAGAATCGTGAGGAGTCCTTTGACTCCTCTTACTTTTGTCAAAAAGCGAAAAAAATGCTACAATAAAGAGAATAAACAAAATGAGGTATTATCATGTCTAAGATTCTAGTATTTGGTCACCAAAATCCAGACTCAGATGCCATCGGGTCATCTATAGCCTTTGCCTACCTTGCAAAAGAAGCTTACGGTTTGGATACGGAAGCTGTTGCCCTTGGAACTCCAAATGAAGAAACAGCCTTTGTCTTGAACTATTTTGGTGTGGAAGCACCGCGTGTCATCACTTCTGCCAAAGCAGAGGGGGCAGAGCAAGTTATCCTGACTGACCACAATGAATTCCAACAATCTGTATCAGATATCGCTGAAGTAGAAGTTTATGGTGTTGTGGACCACCACCGTGTGGCTAACTTTGAAACTGCAAGCCCACTTTACATGCGTTTGGAGCCAGTTGGTTCAGCGTCTTCAATCGTTTACCGTATGTTCAAAGAACATGGTGTAGCTGTGCCTAAAGAGATTGCTGGTTTGATGCTTTCAGGTTTGATTTCAGATACTCTTCTTTTGAAATCACCAACAACACACCCAACAGATACAGTCATTGCTCCTGAATTGGCTGAATTAGCTGGTGTAAACTTGGAAGAGTATGGTTTGGCTATGTTGAAAGCTGGTACAAACTTGGCTAGCAAATCTGCTGAAGAATTGATTGACATCGATGCTAAAACTTTTGAATTGAACGGAAATAATGTCCGTGTTGCCCAAGTGAACACAGTTGACATCGCTGAAGTCTTGGAACGTCAAGCAGAAATTGAAGCTGCAATGCAAGCTGCTAACGAAGCAAACGGCTACTCTGACTTTGTCTTGATGATTACAGATATCGTCAACTCAAACTCAGAAATCTTGGCTCTTGGTGCTAATATGGATAAGGTCGAAGCGGCTTTCAACTTCAAACTTGAAAACAACCATGCTTTCCTTGCTGGTGCTGTTTCACGTAAGAAACAAGTGGTACCTCAATTGACTGAAAGCTTTAATGCTTAAGATTTTGAGTGTTAATTCAAATTAGGAAAGGCTAGTTTGCCTTATATCGAAAGGAGTTTCGGCTCCTTTTTTTCTAGGAGTGAAGTATGTTAGAAAATGGTGATTTGATTTTTGTGAGAGATGAGTCGGACATGGGACAGGCTATCCAGACTTCCACAGGCAACTATAACCATGTTGCCATTTATTTGGATGGGATGATTTATCATGCTAGTGGAAAGGCGGGTGTTATCTGTCAGGAACCAGCAGACTTCTTTGAGTCCAATCACTTGTACGATCTCTATGTCTACCCAGAAATGGATATCCAGTCGGTGAAGGGAAGAGCTTGCAAACATCTAGGGGCTCCCTACAATGCTTCTTTCTATCCAGATGGAGTTGGTTTCTACTGTTCCCAGTATATGGCAGAAATTCTCCCCATTTTTGAAACTATTCCTATGAAATTTAGGGATAGGAAGCAGGAGATTAGTGATTTTTGGAAAGAGTATTACAGAGAACTAGGTTTGCCTGTCCCTCTAAACCAAGCTGGGACCAACCCTAGTCAGTTGGCAGCATCGCCTCTGTTAGAAAGTAAAGAAAGGAATCTTCATGATTCAGATTTTTAATCCCTCTCGTTTGACGAGACAGCCATTTTTTGGAGAATTGATCCGCTATCTGAACCAGCATGATGATGTGATTTTACGAGAAATCAAGGCTCAATTTCCAGATCTAGCAGTTGACAAACTCATGGAAGAGTATATAAAGGCTGGCTTTATTCTACGGGAAAATAAGCGTTATTACCTTAATCTTCCTATGCTTGAATCACTCGATAGTCTCGAACTGGATCAAGAGATTTTTGTTAGCGAAGATAGTCCAATTTATCAAACTTTGTTGGAGAAGAGTTTTGAGACGGAATTGCGCAATCAAACCAATGCAGCTATTTTAGTTGAAAAGACGGACTTTGCGAGATCAAAAATGACCCTGTCCAATTATTTCTACAAGATCAAACATCAGTATCCTTTGACAGAAAAACAGCAGGAACTTTACGACATTTTGGGAGATGTTAATTCTGAGTATGCTCTCAAATACATGACGACTTTTTTGTTGAAATTTCTCAAAAAAGACCAGCTTATGCAGAAACGCCGTGACATCTTTGTGGACAGTTTAGTTGTCCTAGGTTATATTGTCCAAAATGAAGAAGGGAAGTATGAGTTGGCTATCGATTTTGATAAGGAAAGATTAACTTTCTATTTAGTGTGATTGATTTTTCTGAGCACATTGTTTGACTTTTCTTAGTATTCGGTATAAACTATATGTAACCGGTAACACATATCGGAATAAACTAAAGGAGACAATCATATGTCACTTGAAAACAAATTGGAACAAGCAGCAGGCGCTGTCAAAGAAGGTTTTGGTAAAGTTACTGGAGACAGCAAGACAGAACTTGAAGGAGCTGTTGAAAAAACAGTTGCTAAGGCAAAAGACGTTGTAGAAGACGCTAAAGGTGCTGTAGAAGGTGCCGTTGAAGGTTTGAAAAACGCTTTTAAATAAAAATAGAAAAAATCAAGGGTTTCGTTTCCCTTGATTTTTTGGCTCTTTGTCAACTGTAGTGGGTTGAAGAAAAGCTAAGATCTAGAAAGGACGAAATTCGTCCTTTCTTTTTTGATGTTGAGAGCGATAAAAATCCTTTTTTTGAAGTTTTCAAAGTTCCGAAATCCAAAGGCATTTCGTTTGATAAGTTTGATGAGATTATTAGTTGCTTCTAATTTGGCATTAGAATAAGGTAGTTGAAGGGCATTGACAATCTTTTCTTTATCCTTGAGGAAGGTTTTAAAGACAGTCTGAAAAAGAGGATGAATCTGTTTAAGATTGTCCTCAATGAGTCCGAAAAATTTGTCTGGCTCCTTGTTCTGAAAGTGAAAGAGTAAGAGTTGATAGACATTGTAGTGGTGTTTCAAGTCTTCTGAATAGCTCAAAAGCTTATCTAGAATTTCTTTATTCGTCAAGTGCATACGAAAAGTAGGGCGATAAAATCGTTTATCACTCAATTTACGACTATCCTGTTGAATGAGTTTCCAGTAGCGTTTAATAGCCTTATATTCATGGGATTTTCGCTCAAATTGATTCATGATTTGAACACGGACACGACTTATAGCACGGCTTAAGTGTTGCACAATATGAAAACGATCTAGAACAATTTTAGCACATGGAAAAAGCTGTTTAGCCAAGTCATAATAAGGACTAAACATATCCATCGTAATGATTTTCACCTGACAACGAACGACTCTATCGTAGCGCAGAAAGTGATTTCGTATGATAGCCTGTGTTCTGCCTTCAAGAACAGTGATGATGTTGAGATTATCAAAATCTTGTGCAATGAAACTCATCTTTCCCTTAGTGAAGGCATACTCGTCCCAGGACATAATCTTAGGAAGACTAGAAAAATCAGGCTTAAAACGGAAGTCATTAAGCTTGCGAATGACAGTTGAAGTTGAAATAGCCAGTTGATGAGCGATATCGGTCATAGAAGTCTTTTCAATCAACTTTTGCGCAATTTTTTGGTTGATAATACGAGGGATTTGGTGATTCTTCTTGACGAGAGGGGTCTCTGAGACCATTATTTTAGAGCAATGATAGCACTTAAATCGACGCTTTTTAAGAAGTATTCTAGTAGGCATACCAGTCGTTTCGAGGTAAGGAATTTTAGACGGTTTTTGAAAGTCATATTTCTTCATTTGACTTTCGCAATCAGGACAAGAGGGGGCCTCATAATCCAGTTTAGCGATAATTTCCTTGTGTGTATCCCTATTGATGATATCCATAAATTGGATATTAGGGTCTTTGATATCGAGCAGTTTTGTGATAAAATGTAATTGTTCCATATGAATCTTTCTAATGAGTTGTTTGGTCGCTTTTCATTATAGATCTTATGGGACTTTTTTTCTATACAAAAATAGGCTCCATAATATCTATAGAGGATTTACCCACTACAAATATTATAGAGCCGATTTTTTTACGATCCTTATAAATAATTTTCTGCTACGGCGGCATCTCCAGGATAGGCTTCTTTTTTTCCTTGGACGATTTGGTAGCAATCAGCTCCCTTACCAGCAATAATGACAGCATCTAATTCTTGATTTGTGATGGCCATTGCTGCCTTGATGGCTTCTTGGCGATCCGCAATTTTTTCAACAGGATGATTGATATAGCTACTAATTTCATCTGCAATGGCCATTGGGTCCTCATAGTTGGGGTCATCAGCAGTCAAAAAGACTTGAATCTCAGGGTGCTGATTGAGGAGGAGGCCAAAGTCCTTACGACGACTTTCTCCCTTATTTCCTGTCGAACCGAGAACCAGAGCAATCTTTCCTGTTTGATGAGTTTCAACCACGTTGATTAGTTTTTTCAGACTGTCACCATTGTGGGCATAGTCGATGAAGACCTTGGCTCCATTTTTCTGAGTGAGGACTTCCATACGACCAGGAACGCGGGTTGCAGCGATTCCTTTTTTGATGTCCTCAAGACTAGCTCCGAGACGGAGACAAGCAAGTCCAGCAGCAACGGCATTTTCTTGGTTGAAGTGACCAATCAGTTGGATATCATAGTCTCCAGCGAGTTTACCACTAGCTGAAAAGCTAAAGGCTTTGGAATTCTCGATTTGGTTGCTCGACTGACTACCGTAGAAATCATGGTCTTGATCTGCCACTTGTTCTTTTAGTACAGAGAAGTGGTCCATGTCGCTGTTAATGATGACTGCTCGGCTATTTTCCATCAAGAGACGTTTGTGGTAGAAGTAGTCTTCAAAGCTAGGGTGTTCAATCGGGCCGATATGGTCTGGAGTGATGTTAAGAAAGACACCTACATCAAAGGTCAGACCATAGACTCGATGGACTAGATAGGCTTGACTAGAGACTTCCATTACGATATGGGTTCTTCCATTCTTAACAGCTTGAGCCATCATGTCAAAGAGGTCGATATTTTCAGGTGTTGAGAATGAAGATTTAAAGAAAGTCGTGCCATCCAAAGTCGTATTCATGGTTGACAAGAGGGCGGTTGGGTAACGTTGAGATAGGATGTTGTAAGCAAAGTAAGCTGCTGTTGTCTTACCCTTAGTTCCTGTGAAGGCGAGAATTTTGAGTTTCTCTTGTGGATTACCATAGAACTCCATGGCAATCAAACTCATGGCTTTCTTGATATCGCTGACGATAATGGCAGGAATACCAACCTCATAGTCTTTTTCAGCCACATACCAATCGAGTCCTTGAGAGATTGCTGAAAGAAGAAATTCCTTCTTAAAGGCAGCACCTTTAACGAAAAAGAGGCTCTTTTCTTTGGCCTTGCGACTGTCATAGCAGATGGTGTCAAATACGACATGGCTGTAGTTGTAGTGATAATGTCCTTGGTCGATAATCTCACGGAAGAGACCATCTTTCTTTAAAATATCTAATACAGTTTCAATCTTTATCATACTTTCTATTGTAAACCGAAAGTCGTAAATTTACAAGTAACAAGGAAAAGTTTATAATGGAAGATAAGGAGTTTTTCCTAGTTATTAAAATCAAATGAGGAATCTATGTCGCACGAAAACAATCACCAGCAGGCCCAGATGTTACGGGGGACTGCTTGGCTAACGGCTAGTAACTTTATCAGTCGCCTACTTGGGGCTATTTACATTATCCCTTGGTACATCTGGATGGGGTCTTATGCGGCTACAGCAAATGGACTCTTTACCATGGGATACAATATCTATGCCTGGTTCTTGCTGGTTTCAACAGCAGGTATTCCAGTTGCAGTGGCCAAGCAAGTTGCCAAGTATAATACCATGAGAGAAGAGGAGCATAGCTTTGCCCTGATTCGGAGCTTTTTAGGATTTATGACAGGACTAGGTCTGGTTTTTTCTTTAGTCTTGTATGTCTTTGCTCCTTGGCTAGCAGACTTGTCGGGTGTAGGGAAAGACCTGATCCCAATCATGCAGAGCTTGGCTTGGGGAGTCTTGATTTTCCCGTCTATGAGTGTTATCCGAGGATTTTTCCAAGGGATGAATAACCTCAAACCTTATGCCATGAGCCAAATCGCTGAGCAGGTCATTCGTGTTATCTGGATGCTTTTAGCTACCTTTATCATTATGAAGATTGGTTCAGGAGATTACCTAGCAGCCGTTACCCAATCGACCTTTGCGGCCTTTGTCGGTATGGTAGCCAGTTTTGGAGTTTTGATTTATTTCCTTGCTCAAGAAGGGTTACTCAAAAGAGTCTTTGAAACAGGGGATAAGATTAACAGCAAGCGTCTTTTGATCGACACCATTAAGGAAGCCATTCCTTTTATCCTGACAGGGTCTGCCATCCAGCTTTTCCAGATTCTGGACCAGATGACCTTTATCAATAGTATGGGCTGGTTTACCAATTATAGTAATGAAGACTTGGTTGTCATGTTTTCTTATTTCTCAGCCAACCCAAATAAAATCACTATGATTTTGATTTCTGTTGGGGTTTCGATTGGGAGTGTAGGCTTGCCACTTTTGACTGAAAACTATGTCAAGGGGGACTTGAAGTCGGCTTCACGTCTAGTTCAGGACAGTATTACCATGCTTTTCTTATTCCTGCTACCAGCAACGGTTGGAGTGGTTATGGTAGGAGAACCTCTTTATACAGTCTTCTATGGCAAGCCAGATAGTTTGGCCATGGGCTTGTTTGTCTTTGCAGTTTTGCAGTCTACTATTTTAGGCTTGTACATGGTCTTGTCTCCAATGCTTCAGGCCATGTTCCGCAACCGCAAGGCAGTTCTCTATTTTATCTATGGTTCCATTGCCAAGCTAGTCTTGCAACTACCTACCATCGCCCTCTTCCACAGTTATGGGCCTTTGATTTCAACAACCATTGCTCTCATCATTCCTAACGTCTTGATGTATCGGGACATTTGTAAGGTAACGGGTGTTAAGCGCAAGGTGATTGTGAAGCGAACCATTTTAATCAGTTTGCTGACCCTAGTCATGTTTCTGTTAATAGGAACCATCCAGTGGCTGTTAGGATTTTTCTTCCAACCAAGTGGGCGTTTATGGAGCTTCCTTTATGTAGCCCTTGTAGGTGCCATGGGTGGAGGAGTATACGGAGTCATGAGTCTCCGTACTCGTTTATTGGATAAGGTGATTGGAAAAGCTCAAGCAGATCGCCTGCGAGTAAAATTTAAGCTTTCGTAAGATAGCATTTATAAATAAAAGGAATAAGTTGAACAATCTTTTAGGAGAACTTGAAACTTATTCCTTTTTTAGCGTCAAAATAGCTAAAATTATCTTTTGAAAGTAGAAGATGAGGTCTTTTTCGATTTTTTTTGGAAAAAATCATTGACTAAACAAACTAAACGTTGTATAATAAAACAAATATTTAAATCAGGAGGTTCTGGAAATGAAAAAGTCTAAGAGCAAATATCTAACCTTGGCAGGTCTTGTCCTGGGTACAGGAATTTTATTGAGCGCGTGTGGAAATTCTAGCACAGGATCAAAAACCTATAACTATGTTTATTCAAGTGATCCATCTAGTTTGAACTATCTAGCAGAAAACCGTGCAACAACCAATGATATTGTGACCAATCTGGTAGATGGTCTCATGGAAAATGACCAATACGGGAACTATGTGCCATCCTTGGCAGAGGATTGGAGTGTTTCTAAGGACGGTTTGACCTATACCTACAAACTTCGTAAGGATGCCAAGTGGTTTACTTCTGAGGGAGAAGAATATGCACCTGTAACTGCCCAAGATTTTGTGACAGGTTTGAAATATGCGGCTGATAAAAAATCAGAAGCCTTGTATCTAGTGCAGGACTCTGTCGCAGGCTTGGATGACTATATCACTGGGAAAACAAGCGACTTTTCAACTGTCGGAGTCAAGGCTCTTGATGACCAAACGGTTCAATATACCTTGGCTAGACCAGAACCTTACTGGAACTCAAAAACAACCTCAACCATTCTTTTCCCAGTCAATGCAGATTTCTTGAAATCAAAAGGGGATGATTTTGGGAAGGTAGACCCTGCTAATATTTTGTACAATGGACCTTTCTTGATGAAAGCCCTTGTTTCAAAATCTGTCATCGAATACAAGAAAAATCCTAACTACTGGGATGCGAAAAATGTCCTTGTCGATGATGTCAAATTGGCCTATTATGATGGTAGTGACCAAGATGCTCTTGTTCGTAACTTTACAGACGGAGCCTACAGCTACGCTCGTCTCTATCCGAATAGTTCAAGTTATGAAGGGATTAAAGAAAAATACAAAGATAATATCATCTATAGTATGCAGAACGCTACGTCTTACTTCTTAAACTTTAATCTGGATAGACAATCTTATAAGTTTACTTCCAAGACAAGTGATGCTGAAAAGAAATCAACTCAGGAAGCGGTTCTTAATAAAAACTTCCGTCAAGCCATTAACTTTGCCTATGACCGTACAGCCTACGGGGCTCAAACTCAGGGAGAAGACGGAGCGACTAAGATTTTACGTAATTTGGTTGTTCCTCCAACCTTTGTAAGTATCAAAGGAAAAGACTTTGGTGAAGTAGTAGCTTCTAAGATGGTCAATTATGGTAAGGAATGGCAAGGTATCAACTTTGCAGATGCCCAAGATCCATACTATAATCCAGAAAAAGCTAAGGCTAAGTTTGCGGAAGCTAAGAAAGAGCTAGAAGCCAAGGGAGTAACCTTCCCTATCCACTTAGACATGACAGTTGACCAAGCTAATAAAAAAGGTGTTCAAGAAGTAAGCTCTATGAAGCAATCTATTGAAGCAGCCTTAGGTGCAGAAAATGTTGTAATTGACATTCAACAACTCTCTACTGAAGACGCTGATAATACAGGCTATTTGGCTCCGACTGCAGCCCAGAAAGATTACGATTTATACAATGGTGGTTGGAGCGCGGACTATCTCGATCCATCTAGCTATCTTGATATTTTTAGTGTCAAGAATGGTGGGGTTCTACAAAATCTTGGACTAGAGCCGGGTGAAGCCAATGACAAGGCCAAGGCGGTTGGACTGGATGTCTATACTCAAATGTTGGAAGAAGCTAATAAGGAGCAAGATCCGGCTAAACGTTATGAGAAATATGCTGATGTTCAAGCTTGGTTGGTAGATAGTTCTCTAGCGATTCCAAATGTTTCATTGGGTGGAACACCTGGCTTGAGAAAAACAGTTCCTTTCTCAGCACCTTATTCATTGGCTGGTAATAAAGGGGTTGAATCCTATAAATACCTCAAAGTACAAGATAAGATTGTCACAACAGACGAATATGCAAAAGCCAGAGAAAAATGGTTGAAAGAAAAAGAAGAATCCAATAAAAAAGCCCAAGAAGAATTGGCAAAACATGTCAAATAAGGATTTTTCAAGAAAAACGATGGTTTCGAAGGAAACTGTCGTTTTTTAATAGAATGATGGCAAATTTGGAAGAAAAATCTCACATTTTTTTCTTTGTTTCTTGAATTTATGTTATAATGAATATAACAAAAACGTGAGAAACCATTTTCGAAAATCTACCCAATGTTGATTGAAGTGTGCACATGCTAGGGTAATGTTATAGGAGGGATGTCATTTACTGGAAAAGTAAGATAAAACGTAATAATTGATAAGTTCTTCTTTATGTGAAGAATTCTTAACTGGCTATTTAGTGATTTTTATGGAGGTAACATCATGGGCGCTATTATGGAGTTTGCGACAGAAAAACAGATTGCATCATTTCTTTCAACTTGCCACATTGAAGGGCAAAAGAATTTTCTGATGGCCTTCAAGAAAAAGACATGGTTCAAATCCTTTATTGATTTTTTCATTATAGGTGGTTCCTACTATGTTCAGTCGAGTGTGAAGCCTAAGATTCTGGCATTCACACCTAAGGGGATCTATTTGATGGATATCAGTGATATAACTGAAAATCGCTCTAATCAAGTCCTTGAGATGCCTTGGAATCAAGTTCAAGATTTTACTTATCAAACAGCCTTGAATACAGCTAGGTTGAACTGGCACTATCAAAATGAAGCCTATATTTTTTCCGTGGATGTCGGTCAGATTAGTCAGCATGTGGGCCAATATCAATTTAACAAAGAGCATTATGATTATTTATCCCAACAGGATTTCTTTCAGTCTAAGTAAGCCCTAGCAATCATTTTCACAAAAGAATCTGGAAGCTTTTCTGGATTCTTTTTAGCTTTACTAGCTAGTACTCAATGAAAATCAAAGAGCAAACTAGGAAGCTAGCCGCAGGTTGCTCAAAACACGGTTTTGAGGTTGTAGATAAGACTGACGAAGTCAGCTCAAAACACGGTTTTGAGGTTGCAGATAGAACTGACGAAGTCAGTAACATATACCTACTGTAAGGCGACGCTGACGTGGTTTGAAGAGATTTTCGAAGAGTATAAGTCTATAGTTTGAAACTATAACTAGCTCTTGAAAAGAAGAAAATGAGTTGATGAAAATAAGTGGTACAATAGTTACTATAGATTTGGAGGAATTGTATGAGCAAGGAATTACACATTAACACAATTTTGGCCCAGGCGGGTATTAAGTCAGATGAAGCGACAGGTGCATTGGTGACACCGCTTCATTTTTCAACGACCTATCAGCACCCAGAGTTTGGTAAATCTACTGGATTTGACTATACGCGCACCAAAAACCCAACTCGCAGTAAGGCGGAAGAAGTCTTGGCGGCTATTGAGTCCGCAGACTATGCCCTAGCGACTAGCTCAGGGATGTCAGCTATTGTACTGGCCTTTAGTGTCTTCCCGGTAGGAAGTAAGGTCTTGGCTGTCCGTGACCTTTACGGTGGTTCTTTCCGCTGGTTCAACCAAGTGGAACAGGAAGGCCGTTTCCATTTTACCTATGCCAATACAGAAGAAGAGTTGATTGCCGAGTTGGAGAAGGACGTGGATGTTCTCTATATCGAAACGCCAACCAATCCCTTGATGTTGGAATTTGATATTGAAAAACTAGCAAAATTAGCTCATGCTAAGGGTGCCAAAGTGGTGGTGGACAATACCTTCTACAGCCCTATCTACCAACGTCCGATTGAAGATGGAGCGGATATCGTTCTTCATTCAGCAACCAAGTATCTGGCAGGACACAATGATGTCTTGGCTGGAGTGGTTGTGACCAATAGTTTAGAACTATACGAAAAGCTTTTCTACAATCTCAATACGACAGGGGCGGTCTTGTCTCCATTTGACAGTTATCAATTGATTCGTGGTCTCAAGACCTTGTCTCTTCGTATGGAACGCTCAACAGCTAACGCCCAAGAAGTGGTTGCCTTTTTGAAGGATTCTCCAGCAGTCAAGGAGGTTCTCTACACTGGTCGTGGAGGCATGATTTCCTTTAAAGTAGCCGATGAAACACGCATTCCTCACATTTTGAACAGTCTTAAGGTCTTCTCTTTTGCCGAAAGTTTGGGTGGGGTAGAAAGTCTCATTACTTATCCAACGACGCAAACTCACGCTGATATTCCAGCAGAAGTGCGCCATTCTTATGGTTTGACAGATGACCTCTTGCGCTTGTCAATTGGGATTGAGGATGCTAGAGATTTGATTGCAGATTTGCGCCAAGCCTTGGAAGGATAAGACAAAGATGAGAAAATATGATTTTACAAGCCTGCCAAACCGTTTAGGGCATCATACCTTTAAATGGAAAGAAGCAGAAACGGATAGTGAAGTCCTACCAGCTTGGATAGCGGATATGGACTTTGTAGTCTTGCCTGAAATCCGCCAAGCTGTGCAGACTTACGCAGACCAACTGGTTTATGGCTATACTTATGCCAGTGAAGACTTAATTAAGGAAGTTCAAAAGTGGGAAGCCACACAACACGGTTACCACTTTGACAAAGAGGCTCTTGTCTTTATTGAGGGTGTGGTACCAGCCATCTCAACAGCTATTCAAGCCTTTACAAAAGAAGGCGAGGCTGTTTTGATTAACACACCTGTCTATCCACCCTTTGCACGCAGTGTCAAGTTGAACAATCGCAGATTGATTACCAATTCTTTAGTGGAAAAGGATGGTCTGTTTGAGATTGACTTTGACCAACTGGAGAAGGATTTGGTGGAAGAGGAGGTTAAACTCTATATTCTATGCAATCCTCACAATCCTGGTGGACGTGTGTGGGAAAAAGAAGTATTGGAGAAGATTGGCCAACTCTGCCAAAAACACGGTGTTTTCTTGGTTTCAGATGAGATTCACCAAGATTTGGCCCTCTTTGGTCACAAACACCAGTCTTTCAATACTGTCAACCCTGACTTTAAAGAATTTGCTATCGTCTTGAGCAGTGCTACTAAAACCTTTAACATTGCTGGGACAAAAAATTCATATGCAGTTATTGAAAATCCTAAGTTGCGAGTGGCTTACCAGAAACGCCAGTTGACCAATAACCAGCATGAAATTTCAGGATTGGGTTATTTGGCGACAGAAGCCGCCTATCGCTATGGGAAGGATTGGTTAGAGGAACTCAAGCAAGTCTTTGAAGACCACATCAATTATGTGGTGGATTTATTTGGAAAAGAGACTAAAATCAAGGTCATGAAACCGCAAGGAACCTACTTGATTTGGCTTGATTTTTCAGCTTATGACCTGACTGATGAAAGATTGCAAGAGCTGTTGAGAAATGAAGCCAAGGTTATCCTCAATCGTGGTTTGGATTTTGGGGAGGAAGGGAGTCTCCATGCCCGCCTCAATGTAGCCATGCCCAAATCTCTGCTACAAGAAGTGTGTCAGCGGATTGTGACGACTTTTGCCAAACGTTAAAAATCCAGCCTTCTAGGAGAAAAGTATCTCTAGAAGGCTATTTTCATAGGGGAAAATATGGTATAATAAAAAGATAAGGTAAAGGTAAAAATATGGCTAAATTGATTCCGGGGAAAGTCCGTATCGAAGGCGTTGCCCTTTATGAAACTGGTAAGGTTGACATTATCAAGGAAAAGAACAATCGGCTCTACGCTCGCGTTGCAGAAGAAGAACTGCGCTATAGTTTAGAGGATGATTTGGTTTTTTGTGCCTGCGATTTTTTCCAAAAGAGGGGCTACTGTGTGCATTTGGCAGCGCTAGAGCATTTTCTGAAAAATGATGAGCGTGGTCAGGAAATCTTGCAGAGTCTGGAAGAAGGTTATGAAGAAAAAGAGGCCGTTGAAACCAAGGTGACCTTGGGTGGCAAATTTTTGGATCGAATCTTGTCTCCAAAATCAGAACGAGCCTATGAATTATCGGCTGTCGGTCAGGTGGAAGCAGGGACCAATCATATCTTGTGGACCCTGAGAATCGGGCAAATCAATAGCCAAAAATACTACGTCATTCGGGATATTCCACTCTTTTTAAGGATTGTCGAGCAGAGAAAGTCTTATATGATTGGCAAGACCTATGAGGAATCCTTGTCTTGGGAAGCCTTTGATGATGCCAGCCAAGAACTTTTGACTTTCTTGCACGGACTAACGGAGGAAGGGCTGGTTCCAGACCTCTTTTTCCAAAACCAAGGTCGGCACCTCTTTTTCCCTCTAACCTTTTTTGAGCAGGGTGTGAATTTACTGATGACCTTGCCTCATTTTCAATTTGATCATCAAGTGGATAGCTACCAGACTCTGCTTTTTCAGGATATGCATGCTGATGCCAATCTATTTGCCTTTACAGTAACAGAATACTCGGATTATTTTGAAATGGAAATCAGAGAGAGTCCAAGAGTTAATGCCTTTTATCAGGGAGCTATACTTTTCCATAAAGGACAGGTTTATTTTCAAACAGACCAGCAGATGCGTCTTCTCAAGGAAATTAAAGCGCTGCCTTTGGATCAGCATGGCAAGAAATACCTGCAATTTGATAGCAGTGACCGAGATAAGTTGGCTTCTTGTTTAACGCTCTTTAGCCAGATGGGGACCGTCTCAGCTCCAGAACGGTTACAAATCAAAACTTTTTCGCCATCGTTTTACTTTGACAGGGAAGAAGATAATCGGATTCGTTTAGAAATTCAGTTTGATTATGGGGATAGGCAGGTATCAAGCCGACAAGAGCTAGAAGAATTGCCATTTTCAAGTGACGCGGACTTAGAAGAAAGAATTTTCCAAGTCTGTTTGCTTGCAGGTTTTGAAGCAGACTTTCAATCTTGGCGTCAGGCCTTAAAAGCGGAGTCTGTTTATCATTTCTTCCACGAAATCATTCCAGTCTTTGAAAAACTCGGTCATGTTGATCTATCAGATAAGTTAGAAGAACTCTATAACCTAGCAAGCCCTCAAGTGCAGATTGCTTCCAAGGGAGGTCTCTTGGAAATCCAATTTGATTTTCAAGATATTGCCCAAGAGGAAATTGACCAAGCCATGCAGGCCTTGGTTGCCAATCAAGATTTTTACATTGATTCGTCCAATCAAGTCTACTTTTTCGATGAAGAAACCAAGAAAATTCGCCAAAATCTACAGGAACTGGGGCAATTTGAACTAAAAGATGGCTCCTTGCAGACTCGGAAATCCTTGGCCTACAGTTTAGCTCATCTTTTTAAAGGGCGAGACCGTGTTTCTTTTTCACAAGAATTCCAGAATTTGGCCCACGATTTGACGCATCCAGAGGACTTCCCTCGACAAACAACTCAAGTCAAGGCTGACTTGCGAGATTATCAGGAAAAGGGCATCGCCTGGCTGCAAATGCTCCATCATTATGGTTTTGGTGGAATTTTGGCTGATGATATGGGATTGGGTAAAACCCTGCAGACCATTGCTTTTTTGACCAGTCAAGTGACAAAAGAAAGTCGGGTTTTGATTCTCGCTCCATCTGGTTTGATTTACAACTGGGCAGATGAATTTCAGAAGTTTGCCCCACAGTTGGATGTGGCTGTTGTTCATGGTTTGAAAACTAGTCGTGAAGAGATTCTTGCTGAGAGCCATCAAATCTATGTGACGAGCTATGCCACTTTCCGTCAGGATAGTGAGCTTTATCAGGGGATGTCCTTTGACTTCCTTTTCTTAGATGAGGCTCAGGTCATGAAGAACGCCCAGACCAAGATTGCCCAGACCTTGAGACAATTTGTGGTGCCGTCAGTCTTTGCCTTGTCAGGAACTCCGATTGAAAACCATCTGGGTGAGCTGTGGTCTATTTTCCAAATCGTCTTGCCAGGACTTTTGCCAAGCAAGAAAGAATTTATGAAATTACCAGCTGAGCGAGTGGCTCAGTTTATCAAGCCTTTTGTTATGCGGCGCAAGAAAGAAGAAGTTCTGACCGAATTGCCAGACTTGATTGAAGTGGTTTATAAAAATGAACTGGAAGACCAGCAAAAGGCTATCTACCTAGCCCAGTTGCAACAGATGCGTGACCGTCTGGCTCAAGTGTCAGATCAGGAATTTCAGCGAAGTCGTGTGGAAATTTTATCTGGTCTGATGCGCTTGCGCCAAATCTGTGATACCCCTGCCCTCTTTATGGAAGATTATCAGGGAGCCAGTGGCAAGCTGGATAGTCTCCGAGACCTGCTGGTACAGGTGGCAGACGGTGGACACCGTGTCTTGATTTTTTCGCAGTTTAAGGGAATGTTGGAGAAAATTGAACAAGAACTGCCAGACTTGGGCATGACATCTTTTAAAATTACAGGTTCAACCCCAGCCAAGGAAAGACAAGACATGACCAAGGTCTTTAACCAAGGGGAACGAGATGCCTTTCTGATTTCCCTCAAGGCAGGTGGGGTTGGTCTGAACCTGACAGGTGCTGATACGGTTATCTTGGTTGACCTTTGGTGGAACCCTGCGGTGGAAGCGCAAGCCATTGGCCGTGCCCATCGGATGGGTCAGGAAGAAACGGTTGAGGTCTATCGCTTGGTAACCAAGGGAACCATTGAAGAAAAAATCCAGGAACTCCAAGAACAAAAGAAACATCTGGTGTCGCAAGTATTGGATGGCACAGAGTCACGTGGCAGTCTGACCCTAGCAGAAATTAGAGAAATTTTGGGAATTTCTGAAGCCAGCACTTGAAAAATCAAGACAATACGCTATAATGAAGTGTTGAAAGGAAATAGAAGATGAAACAAGAACGATTTCCATTGGTGTCAGATGACGAGGTCATGTTGACTGAAATGCCAGTCATGAATCTCTATGATGAGTCTGATCTGATCAGTAATATCAAGGGTGAGTATCGAGATAAAAATTATTTTGAATGGGCTCCTATTACTGAAGAGGCGCCAGTAAAACCGATTGAAAAGCAAGTAGAGAAACCTAAAAAGGCTCCTTTAGGAGTTAAAAAAGAAGGAAAGAGCTATGCGGAGGTGGCGCGTGAAGAAGCGCGTGCAGACTTGAAAAAGAAACGCTCTGCTAACTATTTAACTCAGGATTTCAGCCGTGCGAGACGTCATTCTAAATCAGGCCTTCTTAGACAGGGCAATCAACCGACAGCACCTTTCCAAAAGGAAAATCCTGGTGAATTTGTCAAATATAGCCAAAAATTGACCCAGTCTCATTATATCTTGGCGGAAGAAGTTCATTCTATCCCTACCAAGAATGAAGAAGTGTCAGTACCTGCTCCAAAGAAAAACAACTATGATTTTCTAAAGAAGAGCCAAATCTACAATAAAAAAAGTAAACAAACAGAACAAGAACGTCGGGTTGCCCAAGAGTTGAATCTGACCAGAATTACAGAATAGGGGAGAAAACATGCCAAAGACATATCATTTTATCGGAATTAAGGGATCAGGGATGAGTGCCTTAGCCTTGATGTTGCACCAAATGGGGCATAAGGTACAGGGATCAGATGTTGAAAAGTACTACTTTACTCAACGTGGTCTTGAGCAGGCAGGCATTACCATTCTTCCTTTTGATGAAAAGAACCTAGACGGTGATATGGAAATTATCGCTGGAAATGCCTTTCGTCCAGATAATAACGTCGAAATTGCCTATGCAGACCAAAATGGTATCAGCTACAAACGTTACCATGAGTTCCTAGGTAGCTTTATGCGTGACTTTGTTAGCATGGGAGTAGCAGGAGCACATGGAAAAACTTCAACGACAGGTATGTTGTCTCATGTCTTGTCTCACATCACAGATACTAGCTTCTTGATTGGGGATGGGACAGGTCGTGGTTCGGCCAATGCCAAATATTTTGTCTTTGAATCTGACGAATATGAGCGCCACTTTATGCCTTACCACCCAGAATACTCTATTATCACCAACATTGACTTTGACCATCCAGACTATTTCACAAGTCTCGAGGATGTTTTCAATGCCTTTAACGACTATGCCAAACAAATTACCAAGGGTCTTTTTGTCTATGGTGAAGATGCAGAATTGCGTAAGATTACATCCAATGCTCCGATTTATTATTATGGTTTTGAAGCAGAAGGCAATGACTTTGTAGCTAGCGATCTTCTTCCTTCAACAACTGGTTCAACCTTCACAGTTCATTTCCGTGGACAAGACTTGGGGCAATTCCACATTCCAACCTTTGGTCGTCACAATATCATGAATGCGACAGCCGTTATTGGTCTTCTTTACACAGCAGGATTTGATTTGAACTTGGTGCGTGAGCACCTGAAAACGTTTGCCGGTGTTAAGCGTCGTTTCACTGAGAAAATTGTCAATGATACAGTGATTATCGATGACTTTGCCCACCATCCAACAGAAATTATTGCGACCTTGGATGCGGCTCGTCAGAAATACCCAAGCAAGGAAATTGTAGCAGTCTTCCAACCGCATACCTTTACAAGAACCATTGCCTTGTTAGATGATTTTGCTCATGCTTTAAACCAAGCGGATGCTGTTTATCTAGCGCAAATTTATGGGTCAGCTCGTGAAGTGGACCATGGTGATGTCAAGGTAGAAGACCTAGCCAAAAAAATCAACAAAAAACACCAAGTGATCACTGTTGAAAATGTTTCTCCACTCCTTGACCATGACAATGCTGTCTATGTCTTTATGGGAGCAGGAGATATCCAAACCTATGAATACTCATTTGAGCGTCTCTTGTCAAACTTGACAAGCAATGTTCAATAGGTTATTCTCATGGAAATTCCAATTAAGATTATTCAGGCAAGCAAGTCTGATTTGGCTGAGATAGAGGCACTTCAAACTTCGTCTTTTCCAGCTGAAAAGCAGCAACCTTCCCATATCTTAGAAGAAAGTATCCGTAAGTGTGCGGATACCTTTCTTCTAGCTAGGGATGAAAATCAACTTTTAGGCTATATTCTATCAAGTCCCCAGTCAGACAATCCGCAATGTCTAAAAGTACATTCTTTAGTCATTGAGTCTGACCATCAGAGACAGGGCTTGGGAACACTTCTTCTTGCAGCCTTGAAAGAGGTGGCAGTAAAGCTGGAGTACAAAGGGATTCGTTTGGAGAGTCCTTCTGAGCTGCTTTCCTATTTTGAAATGAACGGTTTTATTGATGAAGAAACTTCTCTTTATGAAACTAGCCAGAGTTTTAGTATGATTTGGTTTAATCCCTTTTATCTGGAGGCACAATGAAAATCAGACAAGCAAGATTAGAAGATTTGGATCGTATCGTCGAGATTGAACTAGAGAATTTCTCGGTTGAAGAAGCCATTCCTCGATCTGTCTTTGAGGCACATTTGCGAGAAATTCAGACCTCTTTTCTGGTTGCGGAAAAAGAAGGAAGAATCATGGGTTATATAGAAGGGCCAGTTGGACCACACCGCCATCTGCAAGACCAGTCCTTTACAGAAGACATAAAAGACTATAGTCATGAGACTGGTGGCTATATCTCTGTGACCTGTCTCTCTATTGCCAAGGAAGCACAGGGAATAGGACTGGGTCAGAAATTGCTAACAGCCTTGAAAGAAGTTGCTCTTGAAGATGAGAGAGAAGGCATTAACCTAACCTGTCATGACTATCTCATCGCCTACTATGAAAAAAACGGATTTGTTAATGAAGGCCTGTCCCAGTCAACCTTTGCAGGGGAAACGTGGTATGATATGGTCTGGGAAGCTAATACTCTTCGAAAATCAAATTCAAACCACGTCAGCGTCGCCTTACCGTATATATGTGACTGACTTCGTCAGTCTTATCTACAACCTCAAAACAGTGTTTTGAGCAACCTGCGGCTAGCTTCCTAGTTTGCTCTTTGATTTTCATTGAGTATAAAAAATAAGCCAGGAAAAGTATCATAGGTTGCTTTTCTTTGACTTTTAAGATATAATATTATGGATTGTCAACAAGGAGGAAAAACTTTTGAGTGAAAAGTCAAGAGAAGAAGAGAAATTAAGCTTTAAAGAGCAGATTCTGAGAGATTTAGAAAAAGTAAAAGGCTATGATGAAGTTCTGAAAGAAGATAAGGCAGTAGTTCGCACTCCTGCAAATGAACCTTCAGCTGAAGAACTCATGGCTGATTCCTTGTCAACGGTAGAGGAGATTATGAGAAAAGCTCCTGCTGCGCCTACTCACCCAAGCCAAGATGTACCAGCTTCTCCAGCAGATGAGATTCAAAGAGAAACTCCTGGTGTTCCAAGTCATCCAAGTCAAGATGTACCTTCTTCTCCAGCGGAAGAAAGTGGATCAAGACCAGGTCCAGGTCCTGTTAGACCTAAGAAATTTGAAAGAGAATACAATGAAACCCCAACAAGGGTAGCTGTTTCCTATAAGACAGCAGAGAAAAAAGCAGAACAAGCAGGTCCAGAAACACCTACGCCTGCTACAGAAACAGTGGATATCATCAGCGATACACCACGTCGTAGCCGTAGAGAAGGAGCAAAACCCGTTAAGCCTAAGAAAGAGAAGAAGTCACATGTGAAAGCCTTTGTGATTTCATTCCTTGTATTCCTTGCCTTGCTCTCAGCAGGTGGTTACTTTGGTTACCAGTACGTGCTAGATTCTTTGTTACCTATTGATGCTAATTCTAAGAAATATGTGACGGTTGGAATTCCAGAAGGTTCAAACGTTCAAGAAATCGGTACGACGCTTGAAAAAGCTGGTTTGGTAAAGCATGGTCTGATTTTTAGCTTTTATGCCAAGTATAAAAATTATACCGATTTGAAAGCAGGTTACTACAATTTGCAAAAGAGTATGAGTACAGAAGACTTACTCAAAGAGTTGCAAAAAGGTGGAACAGCTGAACCGCAAGAACCTGTACTTGCGACTTTGACAATTCCAGAAGGTTATACCTTGGATCAGATTGCTCAAGCTGTGGGTCAATTGCAAGGTGACTTCAAAGAGCCTTTGACAGCGGATGCTTTCCTAGCAAAAGTTCAAGATGAGACGTTTATCAGTCAAGAAGTTGCCAAATATCCGAGTCTACTTGAAAGCTTGCCTACAAAGGAAAGTGGGGCTCGTTATCGTTTGGAAGGATACCTTTTCCCAGCTACTTACTCTATCAAAGAAAGCACAACTGTTGAAAGCTTGATTGATGAGATGTTGGCGGCTATGGATAAGAACCTATCTCCTTACTATAGTACTATCAAATCTAAAAACTTGACTGTCAATGAGTTGTTGACCATTGCTTCCTTGGTCGAAAAAGAAGGTGCCAAGACAGAAGATCGTAAGCTCATTGCCGGTGTATTCTACAATCGTTTGAATCGTGATATGCCACTTCAAAGTAATATTGCAATCTTGTATGCCCAAGGAAAACTGGGGCAAAATATCAGCCTAGCTGAGGATGTTGCGATTGATACCAACATTGATTCACCTTATAATGTTTATAAAAATGTAGGTCTCATGCCTGGTCCAGTCGATAGTCCAAGTCTGGATGCGATTGAGTCAAGCATCAATCAAACTAAGAGCGATAACCTCTACTTTGTAGCAGATGTCACAGAAGGCAAGGTCTACTATGCTAACAATCAAGAAGACCACGACCGCAATGTCGCTGAACATGTCAACAGCAAATTAAACTAAACAAACTAAAATTATGTGATACTTCACATAATTTTCTTTCGAAAATATCATCAGAAGAAAGTTGAGAAAAATGGCAGAAAAAACATATCCTATGACCCTTGAGGAAAAGGAAAAACTTGAAAAAGAATTAGAAGAATTGAAATTGGTTCGTCGACCAGAAGTGGTAGAACGCATTAAGATTGCCCGTTCATACGGTGACCTTTCTGAAAATAGTGAGTACGAAGCAGCTAAGGATGAACAAGCCTTTGTTGAAGGACAAATCTCTAGCTTGGAAACAAAAATCCGCTATGCTGAAATCGTCAATAGCGACGCAGTTGCTCAGGACGAAGTAGCGATTGGTAAAACAGTCACCATCCAAGAAATTGGTGAGGACGAAGAAGAAGTTTATATTATCGTAGGTTCAGCTGGTGCGGATGCCTTTGCAGGTAAAGTTTCAAATGAAAGCCCAATTGGACAAGCCTTGATCGGCAAGAAAACAGGTGACACAGCAACCATTGAAACACCTGTTGGTAGCTATGATGTAAAAATCTTGAAGGTTGAAAAAACAGCCTAAAAACAGAAAAAGGAGTGGGGAGGCTGTGCGCTTCACTCACTCCTTTTTCCATTTTAAATTGAATTGGAGACGATATGAGTTCAAAGAAAAAAAATAAGATGGAGCGTGGTCTGACCAATCGTCATGTGCAGGTTATGGCCATCGCTGGAACAATCGGAACAGGACTCTTTTTGGGAGCAGGTCGCTCTATTAGCCTAACAGGTCCTTCCATTGTACTGATTTATATGATTACAGGGGCTTTCATGTTCCTCATGATGCGTGCGGTTGGGGAAATGCTCTACCAAGACCCTGAGCAACATACCTTTATCAACTTTATCACACGCCATTTGGGTAAGGGCTGGGGCTATTTCTCAGTATGGTCTTACTGGTTATCTGTTGTCTTTATCGGTATGGCGGAAATCACTGCTATCGCACATTATGTGCAATTTTGGTTTCCAACTTGGCCGAGTTGGATGATTGAGATTGGATTTTTGACTATTCTAGCCTTGGTCAACCTAATCGCGGTGAAGCTCTTTGGAGAAGTTGAGTTTTGGTTTGCGATGGTCAAGATTGTGGCTATTTTAGCCATGATTGCAACAGGAGTCTTTATGGTCTTGACAGGCTTTAAGACACCTCATGGAGTAGCAAGTTTGGCCAATATTGCCGACAATTTCTCTCTCTTTCCAAATGGTGGAGTGAACTTTGTCATGGCCTTTCAGATGGTTTTCTTCGCCTACCTTATGATTGAGTTTATCGGGGTAACGACTTCAGAAACAAAAAATCCACGTCAGGTCTTGCCAAAAGCCGTTAAGGAAATTCCTTTGCGTATCGCCTTTTTCTACGGTGGTGCCCTCTTAGCCATTATGGCTATCATTCCTTGGCGTGAGCTTGCTTCTGCTGATTCTCCCTTTGTTACGGTATTTGAATTGGCCGGTGTCAAGTGGGCGGCAGCCTTGATTAACTTCGTCGTTTTGACCTCAGCAGCATCTGCTCTTAACTCAACCCTTTATTCAACAGGGCGTCATTTGTATCAGATTGCTCATGATTCGCCAAATCGCTTCCTAAAGGCTATTAAAGCAGATACTCTTTCTCGTCACAATGTACCACAAAATGCCATCATTGCCTCAGCGATTTTGATTGCCCTAGCAGCCTTTATCAACGTCTTGCCAGGTGTTTCAGATGCCTTTGCCTTGATTACGGCATCATCATCTGGTGTCTATATTGCCATTTATATCTTGATTATGGTGGCTCACCTTAAATACCGCAAGTCACCAGACTTTATGGCAGATGGCTATCTCATGCCCCATTATCGTTTCTTAAATCCTTTAACCATGCTCTTCTTTGCCTTTGTCTTTGTAACCCTCTTTTTACAAGAGTCTACCTTTGTAGGAGCAATCGGCTCAGCTATCTGGATTATCGGTTTTGGGATTTACAGCCAGTGGAAATTTAGAAAATAGATTAAAGACTCATCAACTCAGGTTGGTGGGTTTTTGCTAGTTTGACAGTCTTTTGAAATAAGACTATAATCAAGTTGTAACAGTGTTTGAGGAGGTTTGGATGTACTTTAGATTGGAAAATAAGGAATCCCAGAAAGCACAAGAAATTGGGAATTTGATTCGTGCTTATAATCGTTCAAAAAGAGAAGAGGCTGAAAGTGAGCCACTTAATCTTTATGTAGAAGATGAAAAGGGCAATCTCCTGGCAGGTTTGATAGCAGAGACTTTTGGAAATTGGCTAGAAATCGAGTATTTATTTGTAAAAGAGGAATTGAGAGGGCAAGGAATCGGTTCAAGACTATTGCAGCAAGCAGAAACTGAAGCTAAGAATCGTAACTGTCGTTTTGCTTTTGTCAATACTTACCAGTTTCAGGCTCCAGATTTTTATAAAAGGCATGGCTACAAGGAAGTCTTTACCTTACAAGACTATTCCTACATTGGGCAAAGATATTATTACCAAAAGGATTTGTAAGGAGAATATGGAGGTGGACTGATGGATATGAGTAACTATCGATAAATACCAGTTAAATCCTACAACTTGTGTCTTTCTGGGCAATATTGGGTACAATGCAATGGCAGTTGAGAAATTGGGAATCAAGTCCTATCAGGTTAAGAAAAGAAGCGATGCCGTCGATATTTTGAAATCCTATATTTAAACTTAACACTCTCTATTTTTTTAAATTGACCTTAATCCGAGATTCCCCTCTCGGATTTTGTGTTGCTTTCATTAAATTTACAGGTAAGACTTGCTAGCTTCAGTAAATATACACAAGCTTTTCAGAATAGAGTGAAATACGAAAGAAAATGGAAGTAATTTTCATTAAACGCTTCCAATGTGCAAAAAAAGTTGACAAATCGAAATTTTAGGACTACACTAAGTAAGTAAGTTTTAATTCAAAAGGAGAATTTATCATGAATTTAACATTTTTTGGTCTATGTCTTGCCTGTATGGGTGTATCCCTTGCGGAAGGCTTTTTGATGAACGGTTTGCTTAAATCTGCAGCTCGCCAGCCAGATATTATTTCTGAATTGCGTAGCTTGATGATTATGGGGATTGCCTTTATTGAAGGAACGTTCTTGGTTACCCTCGTCTTTTCATTCATCATCAAATAGACAAACGGAACGAGAAGAAAAGGGAGGATTTTAGATGGAAGAAAGTATTACTCCAACCATCTCTATTGGTCCTGTTACCTTTGATTTGACCATGTTAGCCATGACCTTGTTGATTGTGGGAGTTATTTTTGTCTTTATTTATTGGGCGAGTCGCAATATGGCTTTGAAACCCAAAGGAAAGCAAAATGTACTTGAGTATTTCTATGACTTTGTTATTGGATTTACAGAACCTAACATTGGTAAAAGCTACATGAAAGACTACTCGCTCTTTTTCCTTTGTCTATTTCTGTTTATGGTACTGGCAAATAACCTCGGTTTGATGGCTAAGATACAGTCTACAGATGGAACCAATCTTTGGACATCTCCAACTGCAAATTTACAGTATGACTTAGCCTTATCATTCGGCATTATTTTATTGACACACATCGAGGGTATTCGTCGTCGTGGGATTAAAAAATATCTAAAAGCCTATATCACACCTGGCTTTATGACTCCCATGAACATCTTAGAAGAGTTTACCAACTTTTTATCACTTGCCTTGCGGGTGTTCGGAAATATTTTTGCAGGAGAGGTGATGGCTAGTTTGCTGATCACTCTATCTCATCAAGCTCTATATTGGTATCCAGTTGCTTTTGGTGCTAACTTGGCTTGGACAGCCTTTTCTGTCTTTATTTCCTGCATCCAAGCCTATGTGTTTACCATGTTGTCTTCTATGTACCTAGGAAATAAGATAAATGATGGAGAAGAGTAGAAAGGAGTAACTGATGCACGTTACAGTAGGTGAATTGATTGGTAACTTTATTTTAATCGCTGGCTCTTTTATTCTTTTGCTAGTCTTGATTAAAAAATTTGCATGGTCTAATATTACAGGCATTTTTGAAGAAAGAGCTGAAAAAATCGCTACTGATATTGACAGTGCTGAACAGGCACGTCAAAAAGCAGAAGCCTTAGCTCAGAAACGTGAAGATGAATTGGCAGGCAGTCGCAAAGAAGCCAAGACAATCATTGAAAATGCAAAGGAAACAGCTGAGCAAAGTAAGGCTAGTATCTTAGCAGATGCTAAACTAGAAGCAGGACGCTTAAAAGAAAAAGCAAACCAAGAAATTGCTCAAAACAAAGCAGAAGCTTTACAAAGCGTTAAGGGTGAGGTTGCAGATTTGACCATCAGCTTAGCTGGTAAAATCATCTCACAAAACCTTGATGGTCATGCCCATAAAGCACTCATTGATCAGTATATCGATCAGCTAGGAGAAGCTTAATGGACAAGAAAACAGTAAAGGTAATTGAAAAATACAGCATGCCTTTTGTCCAATTGGTACTTGAAAAAGGAGAAGAAGACCGTATCTTTTCAGACTTGACTCAAATCAAGCAAGTTGCTGAAGAAACAGGTCTACCTTCTTTTTTAAAACAAGTGGCAGTAGACGAGTCTGACAAGGAAAAAACGATTGCTTTTTTCCAAGACTCTGTGTCACCTTTAATACAAAACTTTATCCAGGTTCTAGTCTACAATCACAGAGCAAATCTTTTCTATGATGTGCTTGTAGATTGCTTGAACCGACTTGAAAAAGAAACAAATCGATTTGAAGTGACGATTACGTCAGCTCATCCTTTAACAGATGAACAAAAGAGTCGCTTGCTCCCTTTGATTGAGAAAAAAATGTCTCTGAAAGTACGGAGTGTAAAAGAACAAATCGATGAAAGTCTCATTGGTGGTTTTGTCATTTTTGCCAATCACAAGACAATTGATGTGAGTATTAAACAACAACTTAAAGTTGTTAAAGAAAATTTGAAATAGAAAGTGGTGTTCTTTTGGCAATTAACGCACAAGAAATCAGCGCTTTAATTAAGCAACAAATTGAAAATTTCAAACCCAATTTTGATGTGACTGAAACAGGTGTTGTAACCTATATCGGGGATGGTATCGCGCGTGCTCACGGCCTTGAAAATGCCATGAGTGGAGAGTTGTTGATCTTTGAAAACGGCTCTTATGGTATGGCTCAAAACTTGGAGTCAACAGACGTTGGTATTATCATCCTAGGTGACTTTACAGATATCCGTGAAGGCGATACAATCCGCCGTACAGGTAAAATCATGGAAGTCCCAGTAGGTGAAAGTCTTATTGGTCGTGTTGTGGATCCGCTTGGTCGTCCAGTTGATGGTCTTGGAGAAATCCACACTGATAAAACTCGTCCAGTAGAAGCGCCAGCTCCTGGTGTTATGCAACGTAAGTCAGTCTCAGAACCATTGCAAACTGGTTTGAAAGCTATTGACGCCCTTGTACCGATTGGTCGTGGTCAACGTGAGTTGATTATCGGTGACCGTCAGACAGGGAAAACAACCATTGCGATTGATACAATCTTGAACCAAAAAGGTCAAGATATGATCTGTATCTATGTTGCGATCGGACAAAAAGAATCAACAGTTCGTACGCAAGTAGAAACACTACGTCAGTACGGTGCCTTGGACTACACAATCGTTGTGACAGCCTCTGCTTCACAACCATCTCCATTGCTTTTCCTAGCTCCTTATGCTGGGGTTGCCATGGCAGAAGAATTTATGTACCAAGGGAAACATGTTTTGATTGTTTATGATGATTTATCAAAACAAGCGGTAGCTTATCGTGAACTGTCACTCTTGCTTCGTCGTCCTCCAGGTCGTGAAGCCTTCCCAGGGGATGTTTTCTATCTTCACAGCCGTTTGCTTGAGCGCTCAGCTAAAGTTTCTGATGAGCTTGGTGGTGGTTCAATTACAGCCCTACCATTTATCGAGACACAAGCAGGAGATATCTCAGCCTATATCGCAACCAACGTGATTTCTATCACTGATGGACAAATCTTCCTTGGTGATGGTCTTTTCAATGCGGGTATTCGTCCAGCCATTGATGCGGGTTCATCTGTATCTCGTGTAGGTGGTTCTGCACAAATCAAAGCCATGAAGAAGGTTGCTGGTACACTTCGTATCGACCTTGCTTCATACCGTGAGTTGGAAGCCTTCACTAAGTTTGGTTCTGACTTGGATGCGGCAACACAGGCTAAGTTGAACCGCGGTCGTCGTACAGTTGAGGTCTTGAAACAACCTGTTCACAAACCATTACCTGTTGAGAAACAAGTAACCATTCTTTATGCTTTGACACATGGTTTCTTGGATACTGTTCCAGTAGATGACATTGTTCGTTTCGAGGAAGAGTTCCATGCCTTCTTTGACGCTCAACATCCAGAGATTTTGGAAACCATTCGTGATACAAAAGACTTGCCAGAAGAAGCAGTCTTGGATGCTGCGATTACAGAGTTTCTCAATCAAACCAGCTTCCAATAAGAATAGAGGTGTCAGATGGCAGTATCTCTAAATGATATTAAAACAAAAATCGCCTCAACAAAAAATACGAGTCAAATCACTAATGCCATGCAAATGGTATCAGCTGCTAAGCTAGGTCGCTCTGAAGAAGCTGCTCGCAACTTTCAAGTTTACGCTCAGAAGGTTCGCAAACTTTTGACAGATATTCTTCATGGTAATGGAGCTGGTGGTTCAACTAATCCCATGTTGATTAGTCGTCCAGTTAAGAAGACAGGCTATATCGTCATTACTTCAGACCGCGGTTTGGTTGGAGGTTATAATTCCTCTATTTTGAAAGCCGTTATGGAGTTGAAGGAAGAATACCACCCAGACGGTACAGGTTTTGAAATGATCTGTATCGGTGGAATGGGAGCTGATTTCTTTAAGGCCCGTGGTATTCAACCACTTTATGAACTACGTGGCTTGGCAGACCAACCTAGCTTTGATCAAGTTCGTAAGATTATTTCAAAAACTGTTGAAATGTACCAAAATGAACTTTTTGATGAGCTTTATGTTTGTTACAACCACCATGTCAATACCTTGACAAGCCAGATGCGTGTGGAACAAATGCTCCCAATTGTGGATTTGGATCCAAATGAAGCGGATGAAGAATATAGCTTGACTTTTGAATTGGAAACCAGCCGAGAAGAAATTTTGGAGCAGTTGTTGCCTCAATTTGCAGAAAGTATGATTTACGGTGCTATTATCGATGCTAAGACAGCTGAAAATGCTGCTGGTATGACAGCCATGCAAACAGCGACAGATAATGCTAAGAAAGTCATCAATGATTTGACAATTCAGTATAACCGTGCCAGACAGGCGGCGATTACACAAGAAATTACAGAAATCGTAGCAGGAGCTAGTGCCTTAGAATAGGCTCTAGTCCAGCTCGTATGAAAATGAACTTAGGACCTAGTTAAGCTAGGAACCGACAGTATCTTATATAGAATAGGAGAAGGAGATGAGTTCAGGTAAAATTGCTCAGGTTATCGGTCCCGTTGTAGACGTCTTGTTTGCAGCAGGGGAAAAACTTCCTGAGATTAACAATGCACTTGTCGTCTACAAAAATGACGAAAGAAAAACAAAAATCGTCCTTGAAGTAGCCTTGGAGTTGGGAGATGGTATGGTTCGTACTATCGCCATGGAATCAACAGATGGGTTGACTCGTGGAATGGAAGTATTGGACACAGGTCGTCCAATCTCTGTACCAGTAGGTAAAGAAACTTTGGGACGTGTCTTCAACGTTTTGGGAGATACCATTGACTTGGAAGCTCCTTTTACAGAAGACGCAGAGCGCCAGCCAATTCATAAAAAAGCTCCAACTTTTGATGAGTTGTCTACCTCTTCTGAAATCCTTGAAACAGGGATTAAGGTTATCGACCTTCTTGCCCCTTACCTTAAAGGTGGTAAAGTTGGACTCTTCGGTGGTGCCGGAGTTGGTAAAACCGTCTTAATCCAAGAATTGATTCACAACATTGCCCAAGAACATGGTGGTATTTCAGTATTTACCGGTGTTGGGGAACGTACTCGTGAGGGGAACGACCTTTACTGGGAAATGAAAGAATCAGGCGTTATCGAGAAAACAGCCATGGTATTTGGTCAGATGAATGAGCCACCAGGAGCACGTATGCGTGTTGCCCTTACTGGTTTGACAATCGCTGAATACTTCCGTGATGTAGAAGGCCAAGACGTGCTTCTCTTTATCGATAATATCTTCCGTTTCACTCAGGCTGGTTCAGAAGTATCTGCCCTTTTGGGTCGTATGCCATCAGCCGTTGGTTACCAACCAACCCTTGCTACGGAAATGGGTCAATTGCAAGAGCGTATCACATCAACCAAGAAGGGTTCTGTAACCTCTATTCAGGCTATCTATGTGCCAGCGGATGACTATACTGACCCTGCGCCAGCAACAGCCTTCGCTCACTTGGATTCTACTACAAACTTGGAACGTAAGTTGGTACAATTGGGTATTTATCCAGCCGTTGACCCACTTGCTTCAAGCTCACGTGCCTTGGCACCTGAAATCGTTGGAGAAGAGCACTATGCAGTTGCTGCAGAAGTAAAACGTGTCCTCCAACGTTACCATGAATTGCAAGATATCATTGCTATCCTTGGTATGGATGAGCTTTCTGATGAAGAAAAGACCTTGGTTGCTCGCGCCCGTCGTATCCAGTTCTTCTTGTCACAAAACTTCAACGTTGCGGAACAATTTACTGGTCAGCCAGGTTCTTATGTTCCAGTTACTGAAACGGTACGTGGCTTTAAGGAAATCCTTGATGGTAAATACGACCACTTGCCAGAAGATGCTTTCCGTGGTGTAGGTTCTATCGAAGATGTGATTGCAAAAGCTGAAAAAATGGGATTTTAAGAGGTGATCTATGGCTCAGTTAACTGTCCAGATCGTGACACCAGATGGTCTCGTCTATGATCACCATGCCAGCTATGTATCGGTTCGAACTCTGGATGGTGAGATGGGGATCTTGCCACGACATGAAAATATGATTGCGGTTTTAGCAGTTGATGAAGTAAAGGTGAAACGTATTGATGACGAAGATCACGTGAACTGGATTGCAGTAAATGGCGGTGTTATTGAAATTGCCAATGATATGATCACAATCGTCGCTGACTCTGCAGAACGTGCTCGTGATATCGATATCAGTCGTGCAGAACGTGCTAAACTTCGTGCAGAACGTGCAATTGAAGAAGCACAAGACAAACACTTGATTGACCAAGAACGTCGTGCGAAGATTGCACTGCAACGTGCCATTAACCGTATAAATGTCGGAAATAGACTATAAGAAAAAAATGAACTTGAGTTACCAAGTTCATTTTTTATGGTGTTTTATACTCAATAAAAATCAAAAAGCAAACTAGGAAGCTAGCTACAGGTTGCTCAAAACACAGTTTTGAGGTTGTGGATAGAACTGACGAAGTCAGTAACCATACCTACGGTAAGGCGACGTTGACGTGGTTTGAAGAGATTTTTGAAGAGTATTAAGGAGCAAAACGGATGCAGACTGCTTCGGGAACATGGAAGTCGTTGGAGAGTTCTGCTAGACGACCATTGTCACAATTACGTTTAAAGACAGTGGCATTGTCAGAGTCTTGGTGGACAGCAATGAGAAATTTTTGGTCTGGTGTCAAATCAAAATCACGTGGGGTCTGACCATGTGTTGGAACGATTTCTAATAACTCTAAGCTACCGTCCGCAAGGATGGTATATACTGCGATAGAATCATGGCCACGGTTAGAAGCGTAGAGGTATTTACCGTCTTTAGAGAGACGAATAGCAGCGGTTCCATTAAAGCCTTCGTAAGCTTCTGGTAAAGTTGAAATCACCTGCATACGTTCAAATTCGCCAACGCCATCGTAGATTAAAACCTCGATAGTACTATTGAGTTCACAAATCAGATAAGCGATTTTATAGTGGTTATGGAAAACGATATGGCGTGAGCCTGCTCCTGGCTGGCTGTGATAGGTGTAGAGCTTAGATAATTTTCCTTCTTGGTCAAGGTCATAAGTGATGACTTGGTCAGTTCCCAAGTCGCAGGTCACTAGATAGTGGTCAGGTGTTAAATCTGTATAGTGAACATGAGGAGATGCTTGATTTTCATGTGGACCTTGGCCACTGTGTTGATCTACATCACTAAGTAAAAGACTCCCATCCTCCTGACGTTTATAAACAAGGACCTGTCCCTTGTGATAGTTGGCTGCATAGACCAAATTACGCTTTTCATCGACAGCAACATAACAGTGGGGAGCTCCTTTTTCAACGACGTGATTTAATAAAGTTCCGTCAGTTTGATAGGCTGCAATTCCCCCCTTATCGTCTTGACTACCAACGGTGTATAAATGTTGGTGCTGGTCAAAGGCAAGGTAGGTTGGACTTGGCTCAGCTGCAAAAAGTTCTAGGTTTGAAAGCTGACCAGTTTCTGTATCAAAGTCAGCCTTGTAAATCCCTTGGGAAGTACGACGTGTATAAGTTCCAAAATAAACAGTTTCTTTCATAACGTTACCTCTATATAAAGATAAGACTATTATATCACAAAAACAAGCCAATTAAAGACATCCAATTAGATGTAAGCACTTTAAAAAATAATTGATTGGTTTTTTAAAAAATATAATAATATTGAGATTGTTTTCCTTACTTTTCTTCTTAAAAGTGCTATAATGAATTTATAAAATGTTTAAAGGAGTCCTTACTATGAAAAAACGAGTTTTTCTAGCAGCTGGTGTAGCTATACTCTCGACGGCTATGCTAGCAGCGTGTTCAACAGGTGGTAAAGATGCTACTAAACCTGTTACCTATACCTATGTCTTCTCTACAGATCCTACGACTCTGGATTATACAGTTTCTGGTAACAAGAGTACAAAACAGGTCACAGGGAACGTTATTGACGGTCTACTTGAAAATGACCAATATGGGAATCTGATTCCATCAGTTGCAGAAGATTGGACTGTTTCAAAAGATGGTTTGACCTATACCTATAAAATCCGTCAGGGTGTCAAATGGTATACCAATGAAGGCGAAGAGTATGGTGAAGTCAAAGCTCAGGACTTTGTAACTGGTCTGAAGCACGCAGCTGATAAAAAATCACAGGCTCTTTATCTGGTTCAAGACTCGGTTCAAGGTTTGGACGATTATGTCAATGGGAAAACAACAGATTTCTCTACTGTTGGTGTAAAAGCGACAGATGATTATACGGTTGTTTACACTTTGAATCATCCAGAATCTTTCTGGAATTCTAAGACAACAATGGGCGTTCTTGCCCCAATTAGCGAGGACTTTTTGGCTTCAAAAGGAGATGACTTTGGGAAGGCGACTGATGTAACAAGCATTCTTTATAATGGTGCCTATCTCCTCAAGGGATTGACATCTAAATCTTCCATTGAGATGACCAAAAATCAAAACTATTGGGATAAGCAAAATGTCTTTATTGATGATATTAAATTGTCTTTCTTTGATGGTCAGGATGCCGATTCTCTTGGACGTGGCTTTGATGAAGGACATTATCCAGCGGCACCTCTCTTTAAAAATTCTGCCAACTATGAACGTCTAAAAGAAAAGTACAAGGATAATATTGTATATGGTCAACAAAGAGGTGGCGTATTCTATATGTCTACTAATATTGATCGTGTAGCTTATAACCATACTGCTAAAACAAGTGATGTGGAAAAATCATCCACTAAAAAGGCTTTGTTGAATAAAGATTTCCGTCAATCCTTGGCTTTCGCTGCAGATCGTACTGCTGCAGTATCTCAAGTATTTGGGGACGAAGTGGCACCTCGTAAATTACGTACAAGTTTTACCCCTCCAACATTTGTCCAAGTTGGGGAGCAGTCGTTTGGGCAAGTAGCTAAGGCAGAACTGGATAAGTTGGATAGTGCTTGGAAAGACGTGAGTCTTGATGATGCACAAGATTCACTTCATAATGTAGACAAGGCTAAAGCTAAATTTGAAGTTGCTAAGAAAACACTTCAAGCCGATGGAGTACAGTTCCCCGTTCATTTAGACCTTCCAGTTTCCTCTACTCAGACAGATTTTATTCGTCAAGCCCAATCTTATAAACAATCCATTGAGGAAGCCTTAGGCTCTGAAAATATAGTGATTGACATTCAACAAGTTTCTGATGATGAATTGGGAAATATGACAGTATTTGCAACATCAACTGACAATATTGATTGGGATATCAATGTAAATAGTGGTTGGAGTCCTGATTATGCAGATCCATCAACCTATTTAGATGTATTTGATCCAACATCTGGCCCAACTCTTCTAGGAGCACTTGGTGTAGCACCAGGTACAGATAATCCGGCAATCAAATCTGTTGGTTTAGATAAGTTTAAAGAGTTAATTACGGATGCTAGTGGTGAGAAAACAGATCTGCAAAAACGTTATTCTAAATATGCTAAAGCTCAAGCTTGGTTAACAGATAGTGCCTTGGTTATTCCTGTATACTCAGATGGTGCCCAAATGCTAATAACGAAGAAAGTTCCAGGTAGCGGTGCAGATGGTTGGGTAGGTGATAAGACAAGTGAACACAGCTACAAGTACCAAAAATTACAAGACAAGATTGTCACTTCTAAAGAAATGGATGACTTCCGCAAGAAATTTGCTGATGAAAAAGCCAAATCAAATGCTGATTATCAGAAGAACTTAGACCGTCATATTCAAGAATAATTGAATCTCCTCTTTTGAGGGGATTTTTTATATCGCTGTCTCCATGTAATACTCAATGAAAATCAAAGAGCAAACTAGGAAGCTAGCCGCAGGCTGTACTTGAGTACGGCAAGGCGAAGCTGACGTGGTTTGAATTTGATTTTCGAAGAGTATAAGCACTTAAAAAAAGAGTTATTTTACTTCAAAAATGGTATAATGAGAGAACGATAGAAAGGAAGTATTTATGGAGCAAAAAGAGAAACATTTTAGCCTATCTTGGTTTTTTAAGTGGTTTTTAGATAACAAGGCCATTACGGTATTTTTAGTAACCTTATTATTGGGACTGAATTTTTTTATTTTAAGTAAGATTAGTTTTCTATTTTCACCTGTTTTAGACTTTTTAGCAGTTGTGATGTTGCCAGTCATTCTGTCTGGTTTGTTATATTATTTGTTGAATCCTATTGTTGATTGGATGGAGAAGCATAAGGTTAATCGTGTTATAGCTATCACTATTGTCTTTGTTATCATCGCTCTCTTTATCATTTGGGGCTTGGCAGTCGCCATTCCAAATCTGCAACGCCAGGTTTTGACCTTTGCAAGAAACGTTCCTGTTTACTTAGAAGATATAGATAGGGTTGTTAATGGATTGGTAGCCCAGCATCTGCCAGATGATTTCAGACCTCAGTTAGAGCAGGTTTTGACAAACTTCTCTAGTCAGGCTACAGTTTGGGCAAGTAAGGTTTCATCTCAGGCAGTCAACTGGGTGAGTGCCTTTATTAGCGGAGCTTCTCAAGTGATTGTTGCCTTGATTATCGTTCCTTTCATGCTCTTTTATCTCTTGCGTGATGGGAAAGGCCTGCGTAACTATTTGACCCAATTCATGCCAAGAAAATTGAAAGAACCTGTAGGACAAGTTTTATCAGATGTGAATCAACAGTTGTCCAACTATGTTCGGGGGCAAGTGACAGTGGCTATTATTGTAGCAGTAATGTTTATGATCTTCTTCAAGATTATTGGTCTACGCTATGCGGTTACGCTGGGTGTTACTGCTGGTATTTTAAATCTGGTTCCTTATCTTGGTAGCTTCCTAGCCATGCTTCCTGCCCTAGTTCTGGGCTTGATTGCTGGGCCAGTCATGCTTTTGAAAGTAGTGATTGTCTTTATCGTAGAACAAACGATTGAAGGCCGTTTTGTCTCTCCATTGATTTTGGGAAGTCAATTAAACATCCATCCCATTAATGTTCTCTTTGTTTTGTTAACTTCAGGCTCTATGTTTGGTATTTGGGGAGTTTTACTTGGTATTCCAGTTTATGCCTCTGCTAAGGTTGTCATTTCAGCCATTTTCGAATGGTATAAGGTAGTCAGTGGTCTATATGAATTAGAGGGAGAGGAAGTCAAGAGTGAACAATAGTCAACAGATGTTACAGGCTTTGGAAGAGCAAGATTTAGCCAAGGCTGAGCATTATTTCGCCGAAGCTTTAGAAAATGATCCAAGTGATCTTCTGTATGAGTTGGCAACTTATCTTGAAGGGATTGGTTTCTATCCTCAGGCCAAGGAAATTTACCTGAAAATCGTAGAGGATTTCCCAGAGCTTCATCTTAATCTAGCAGCTATTGCTAGCGAGGATGGTCAAATCGAGGAAGCCTTTGCCTATCTTGAAGAAATCCAAGCTGACAGTGACTGGTATGTTTCGGCTTTGCTTCTTAAGGCAGATCTTTACCAGCTGGAAGGTTTGACGGATGTGGCGCGTGAGAAATTGCTGGAGGCCTTGAGTTATTCAGAGGATCCTCTTTTGATATTGGGATTAGCAGAGTTGGATAGTGAGTTGGAAAATTACCAAGAGGCCATTCAAGGCTATGCCCAGTTAGATAATCGTACTATTTATGAGCAAACAGGCATTTCCACCTATCAACGAATTGGCTTTGCCTATGCTCAGTTAGGGAAATTTGAAACGGCCACAGAGTTTTTAGAAAAAGCCCTGGAGTTAGAATACGATGACCTAACAGCTTTTGAGTTGGCCAGTCTTTACTTTGATCAAGAAGAATACCAAAAAGCTGTCCTCTACTTTAAGCAACTTGATACCATTTCTCCTGACTTTGAAGGATATGAGTATGGGTATAGCCAGGCCTTGCATAAGGAACATCAAGTTCAAGAAGCCCTGCGTATCGCTAAGCAAGGCTTGGAGAAAAATCCCTTTGAAACTCGCCTCTTGCTAGCTGCTTCGCAATTCTCTTATGAATTACATGATGCTAATGGTGCAGAAAATTATCTCCTAACAGCTAAAGAAGACGCTGAGGATACGGAAGAAATCTTACTCCGTCTAGCAACTATTTATCTGGAGCAGGAGCGTTATGAGGATATTCTAAACTTACAGAGCGAGGAGCCAGAAAATCTCTTGACCAAGTGGATGATTGCTCGTTCCTATCAAGAAATGGAAGATTTAGATACCGCCTATGAGCATTACCAAGAATTAGTAGGAGATTTGAAGGACAATCCAGAGTTTCTGGAACACTATATCTATCTCTTACGTGAATTGGGACATTTTGAAGAAGCAAAAGTCTATGCTCACGCTTACTTAAAACTGGTTCCAGATGATGTGCAAATGCAAGAACTGTTTGAGAGATTGTAAGAATGTTTAAACATATAGAACTGTAGTTTATCTCTTTGATAGCTACGGTTTTTATTTGTATATGATAGAATTTTTTTGCAAAAATGGTTGGTTATTTTGTTTATTCATGCTATAATAGGAACAATTACTTTTAGGAGGTGCAGTATGTCTTATTTATTTGAGATATTACCGAGTTTACTGAATGGTGCGAGCACGACTGTACAGGTCTTTGCACTGGTCTTGCTATTTTCGATTCCTTTGGGCGTTTTGATTGCCTTTGCCTTGCAAGTCCATTGGAAGCCCCTCCATTATCTGATTAACATTTACATCTGGGTTATGCGTGGCACCCCCTTGCTCTTGCAATTGATTTTTATTTATTATGTGCTCCCAAGTATTGGGATTCGTTTAGATCGCCTTCCTGCTGCCATTATTGCCTTTGTTCTCAACTATGCAGCTTACTTTGCAGAAATTTTCCGTGGAGGAATTGACACTATTCCAAGAGGACAGTATGAGGCAGCCAAAGTCTTGAAGTTTAGTCCCTTTGCCACAGTGCGCTATATTATCTTGCCCCAAGTGACCAAGATCGTTCTTCCTAGTGTCTTTAATGAAGTTATGAGTTTGGTCAAGGATACTTCTTTGGTCTATGCTCTTGGAATTTCAGACCTTATCTTGGCTAGTCGAACAGCTGCCAACCGTGACGCCAGTCTGGTTCCCATGTTCTTGGCAGGAGCCATTTACTTGATTTTGATTGGGATTGTGACAATTATTTCCAAAAAAGTTGAGAAAAAGTACAGTTATTATAGATAGGAGGCTGCCATGTTAGAATTACGAAATATCAATAAGAAATTTGGAGATAAACAAATCTTGTCTGATTTCAGTCTAAGTATTCCTGAAAAGCAAATCCTGGCTATTGTTGGGCCTTCTGGTGGAGGTAAGACAACTCTCTTACGTATGCTTGCAGGTCTTGAAACCATTGATTCAGGGCAAATCTTTTATAATGGACAACCTTTAGAGCTGGATGAATTGGAGAAGCGGAATCTACTGGGATTTGTCTTCCAAGATTTTCAACTGTTCCCTCATTTATCAGTTCTGGACAATTTGACTTTATCGCCTGTGAAGACCATGGGGATGAAGCAGGAGGAGGCTGAGAAGAAGGCGCGTGGACTCTTGGAACAGTTAGGACTAGGAGGACACGCAGATGCCTATCCTTTCTCACTATCTGGTGGGCAAAAGCAGCGGGTGGCTTTGGCGCGTGCTATGATGATCGACCCAGAAATCATTGGCTACGATGAACCAACTTCTGCTCTGGATCCAGAATTGCGCTTGGAAGTGGAGAAGCTAATCTTGCAAAATAGGGAACTTGGGATGACACAGATTGTGGTAACCCACGATTTGCAGTTCGCGGAAAATATCGCAGATGTATTATTGAAAGTAGAACCTAAATAGGAGGAAAAATGGATGAAAAAATGGATGCTTGTATTAGTCAGTCTGATGACTGCTTTGTTCTTAGTAGCTTGTGGGAAAAATTCTAGCGAAACTAGTGGAGATAATTGGTCTAAGTACGAGTCTAACAAGTCTATTACTATTGGATTTGATAGTACTTTTGTTCCAATGGGATTTGCTCAGAAAGATGGTTCTTATGCAGGATTTGATATTGATTTAGCTACAGCTGTTTTTGAAAAATACGGAATTACGGTAAACTGGCAACCGATTGATTGGGATTTGAAAGAAGCTGAATTGACAAAAGGAACGATTGATCTGATTTGGAATGGCTATTCCGCTACAGACGAACGCCGTGAAAAGGTAGCTTTCAGTAACTCATATATGAAGAATGAGCAGGTATTGGTTACGAAGAAATCATCTGGTATCACGACTGCAAAGGATATGGCTGGAAAGACATTAGGAGCTCAAGCCGGTTCATCTGGTTATGCGGACTTTGAAGCAAACCCAGCGATTTTAAAGGATATTGTCGCTAATAAGGAAGCGAATCAATACCAAACCTTTAATGAAGCCTTGATTGATTTGAAAAATGATCGAATTGACGGTCTATTGATTGATCGTGTCTATGCAAACTATTATTTAGAAGCAGAAGGTGTTTTAAACGATTATAATGTCTTTACAGTTGGACTAGAAACAGAAGCTTTTGCGGTTGGAGCCCGTAAGGAAGATACAACCTTGGTTAAGAAGATAAATGAAGCTTTTTCTAGTCTTTACAAGGACGGAAAGTTCCAAGAAATCAGCCAAAAATGGTTTGGAGAAGATGTAGCAACCAAAGAAGTAAATGAAGGACAGTAAGATAAAATAGTGGCTGAGACTGCGTTTTGATTAGCAAAACGTAGTTTTTTTGTAGTCTAGGAAAACGATAATAGCGATTGAATCTGCATAATTGAATATGGAATAGCCCACTGTGATTTCTAAACCATTGTTAAAAATTGATTTGACTTACAAAATTAAAATGTTCTGTAATGAAATGCTGATGCAACTGTTTTAGGAACAATAAAACGCATAATATCAAGGTTTTTGCACCTTACATTATGCGTTTTTGTGATTTTAAGACTTGTTAGCTGATTTTTTACAATCCAGCAAAGTCCTTGATTTCTTGTGCTGACATTGAAGAGTCGCAACGGACGTTGATTTGTCCATCTGCAACGTGAACAAAGCCTGGTACAGTTGGAATTCCGTAGCGTGAGCGGAATGCTTGCAACTCATTGAGTTGGCTTGGTTCTTCACTATTGATGAAGTAGATGTGAGCTTTGGTTTCAGCTACGACATCTGCCAAAGTACCTGCAAATTTACGGCAGTAAGGGCAAGTTTTACGACCGATAAAGAAAGTGGCAGTTTCTTTTTTATCAAGAGCTTCTTGCGCACGCGCAACTGTAGTGACTTCAAGGTCTTTAATGTTATCTAAAAATTGTTCCATGAGATTACCTCGCTTTCATTGATAAGTCTAGTATGCCATAAAGTTTCTAAAATTGCTTAGATTTGATACGAAAAAAAGATGAGATTGGTTGGTCTCATCTTTTATAGGATTTTATTTTACAAAAGCATTGATTTCTGCTTCGATATTAGCAATCTTAGCTTGTGATTCTTCGTTGGTTTCCCCTACAACTGCAATGTAGAACTTGATTTTTGGTTCTGTCCCTGAAGGGCGAACGGCAATCCATGAACCGTCAGCAAGTGTGTATTTCAACACATCACTTGGAGGAGTTGTCAAGTTTGTAACAGTTCCGTCAGCAGCAGTAGCAGTTTGTGCCTTGAAGTCTTCTACGACAGTGATAGCTGTTGCATTCCATTCTTTTGGAGCATTGTTACGGAATTTAGCCATAATCGCTTTGATTTGTTCAGCACCATCAACACCTGAAAGGGTAACAGAGATTGTCTTTTCTGCGTAGTAGCCATACTCTTTGTAGATTTCTTCGATACCGTCAGCAAGTGTCAAACCACGAGAACGGTAGTAGGCAGCAAGTTCAGCAACGACAAGAACGGCTTGGATAGCATCTTTATCACGTACGAATGGTTTAATCAAATAACCGAAGCTTTCTTCAAATCCCATCATGTAAGTGTGGTTGTGTTTTTCTTCGAATTCTTGGATTTTTTCAGCGATGAATTTGAAACCAGTCAGAACGTTGAACATGGTTGCGCCGTAGCTTTCAGCAATCTTCGTTACCAAGTCAGTTGATACGATCGATTTGCAAAGGGCTGCATTTTCAGGAAGAGTTCCAGCGTTTTTGTGGGCTTCCAAGATGTATTTTGCCATGATAGCACCGATTTGGTTACCTGAAAGGTTGAGGTAGCTACCATCTTTTTGAAGAACTTCCACACCAACACGGTCAGCGTCAGGGTCAGTTGCCACAAGAACGTCTGCACCAACTTGACGACCAAGTTCTTCAGCAAGGGCAAAGGCTGCTTGGCTTTCAGGGTTTGGAGATTTTACAGTTGAGAAGTCTGGGTCAGCAGTTGCTTGCGCTTCAACGACTTGAACAGAGTCAAATCCTGCTTGGGCAAGAGCACGACGAGCCAACATTTCCCCAGTACCATGAAGTGGTGTGTAGACAATTTTCATGTCTTTACCAAATTCTTCAATCAAGGCTGGGTTGATGTTTACGTCCTTAACTTCTTTAAGGTATTCTACGTCAACAGCTTCGCCGATGACTTCAATCAAGCCAGAAGCTTTTTCGGCTTCCACATCAGCAACTTCTACCGCAAATGGGTTTTCGATTGCGCGGATATAAGTAGTCAAAGCGTCTGCGTCGTGTGGAGGCATTTGTCCACCGTCTTCACCGTAAACCTTGTAACCGTTAAATGGTGCAGGGTTGTGGCTGGCTGTGACCATGATACCTGCGAAACAGTTGAGGTGACGAACCGCAAATGATAGTTCTGGAGTTGGACGAAGGCTTTCAAATACGTAAGATTTGATGCCGTGTTTAGCAAGAACTGCCGCAGATTCAAAGGCAAACTCTGGTGAGAAGTGACGGCTATCGTAGGCGATTGCGACACCGCGTTCTTTCTCGTTTCCACCTTTTGACTCAATCAAACGAGCTAATCCCTCAGTAGCTTGGCGAACAACGTAGATGTTGATACGGTTTGTACCAGCACCAATCAAGCCACGCATCCCTGCAGTACCAAATTCAAGATTTGTATAGAAGGCATCTTCCTTTGTTTTTTCGTCCATATTTTCTAAATCTTGACGAAGGTAGTCAGGAAGCTCCGCAAAATCAACCCATTTCTGGTAATTTTCTTGGTAAGACATTCAAATTCTCCTTTATTTTTAAAACATTTAATCAGTTTGATTATATCATTTTTTTTAGTTTTAGTAAAACCTTATCTGCTTCGAAAATCTCTTCAAACCAGGTCAGATTGAATTTGGGGTTTATACGATGTTGAGGCTAGGAAAAATTCAATCTCAGTAAAAAAGTAAGTCTTCTCATAATAAAACATTGATACCAAACGTTTTATTATGAGAAGACTTTTACCCAGCCTTTTTATACCCAACCTCAAAACAGTGTTTGGAGTAATCTGTGACTCGACATTTAGTTCTAAGAATGCCATCTTGACCAGATGGTTTTCTTGACCGTTATTGGTGATAATCTTCCAGCAAGGATTCAAACTCAGATACTGACATACCCAGCTGATGGCTGGCTACCTCAGAAGTCAGAAGACTTTGGCGAACGAGATTTACTAATCCTTTTTTCAGTCCCTTTTCTTCAGCTTGCTCCAAAGCATAGTCCTGAGCCAATAATGCCTGTTCTTCTCGCATACGTAGTTGACTAAACATTTTCCTGTCCTCCTCGGACCAGCTCTTGTAGTCCAGCAGTTGGTCTGCTTGGCTGATGGCTCGCTCGGGTTGTTGAGTAAAGGGCTTGTTCCCAAAAAACTCCAACCACGGCTTGCGAACCTCGTCTTTGCTGGTTTCTCTATATTTTTTTAGTTCTTATTTGTGATGGTCTCTCAATAGTTCTTCAAATTCAGAGACAGTCATACCCAACTGCTGACTGGCTATCTCCGAAGTCAGAAGACCTTGACGAACCATGTCTAGGAAGGCAAAGAGTTTTCCACGTTCAAGTCCTTGTTCAATCCCCTCTGCACGACCACGTTCCAACCCTTTTTCTTCAGCTTGTTCCAAGGCATAGTCCTGTGCTAACAAGGCTTGTTCTTCTCGCATACGTAGTTGACTAAACATTTTCCTGTCCTCCTCGGACCAGCTCTTATAGTCCAGCAGTTGGTCTGCTTGGCTGATGGCTCGCTCGGGTTCTTGGGTAAATGGTTTATTCCCAAAAAACTCCAACCACGGCTTGCGAACCTTGTCTTTGCTGGTTTCTCTGTATTTTTTTAATTCCAAGAATGCCATCTTGACTAGATGGTTTTCTTGACCATTGTTTGTGATGGTTAAGACTTCACCTGTCGTGTCCTCTCGCATACTAAAACTGTGGAAAGCCAAGTCATCTGAGAAGTAGTTGCTATCTACAATTGCAATGGCATATACTGGTGCGATGTGTTTATAGCTCTGGTGAGTATCACCTTCACGTTGGCGAATTTTTTCAAGATTTTGATTGACCTGACTGCAAAGGTAAGCCCATAGGCGATTGATGAAAAAATTCTGATGATGAACTTGAATTTCAATGATAACTTGGGTTCCATTGTCCAACTCTGCCAAGACGTCTATACTGGTATAGAAATCCTGCGCCGAGTAGGGTAAAGAAGGCAAGACATGAATATTGCTTCCCTCCAAAATCGTCACATTTTTTGCTGGTAAATCCAGCATATCGCGAATAAATTGACAAGTGATTTCTGGATTGCTGAAAATTTTCTTAGCAACCAAATCGTTGGTTGGGCTGATGCCCGGATGACGTACAGTCATATTTCTTCTCCTTTCATTATAGCACATTTTTAAATCTAGGTTTACTAGATTCGATGCTTCTATCTATTTATTCGGAAAAGAAAGTGAAAAGTTCAAACTTTCCTAACAAAAAAGATAGCTAATCTCTTTTCCATCAAGAAATTTAGCTATCTTTTTAGTTTGTTTTAAGACTGCATAACGCGTACAGATTTCTCACTTATGTTCTTTCAACAGTGCCTCAAACTCAGCCACAGTCATACCCAGCTGTTGGCTGGCAAATTCAGTGCTTAATACATGTTGGCGAACTAGATTTGCTAACATTGCGAAACCGCCTTCAGCTCTCCCACGCTCCAAGCCCTTTTCTTCAGCTTGTTCCAAAGCATAGTCCTGTGCTAACAAGGCTTGTTCTTCACGCATACGTAGTTGACTAAACATCTTCCTGTCCTCCTCGGACCAGCTCTTATAGTCCAGCAGTTGGTCTGCCTGGCTGATGGCTCGCTCTGGTTGTTGGGTAAAGGGCTTGTTGCCGAAAAACTCCAACCACGGCTTGCGAACCTCGTCTTTGCTGGTTTCTCTGTATTTTTTAAGTTCTAAGAAAGCCATCTTAACCAGATGGTTTTCTTGACCGTTATTTGTGATGGTTAAGACTTCACCTGTCGTGTCCTCGCGCATGCTAAAGCTATGAAAAGCTAAGTCATCTGAGAAGTAGTTGCTGTCCACAATTGCGATAGCGTATACTGGTGCGATGTGTTTATAGCTCTGGTGTGTATCACCTTCTCGTTGGCGAATTTTTTCAAGGTTTTGATTGACCTGACTGCACAGGTAAGCCCACAGGCGATTGATGAAAAAATTCTGATGATGCACCTGAATCTCAATGATAACTTGAGTGCCATTGTCCAACTCCGCTAACACATCTATACTGGTATAGAAATCCTGCGCCGAGTAGGGCAGGGAAGGCAAGACATGAATGTTACTTCCCTCCAAAATGGTCACATTTTTGGCTGGTAAATCCAGCATATCGCGAATAAATTGACAAGTGATTTCTGGATTACTAAAAATCTTTTTAGCAACCAAGTCATTAGTTGGGCTAATGCCCGGATGACGTAAGGTCATATTCTTTCTCCTTTCATTATAGCACATTTTTTAATCTAATTTGCTAGATTCTATGCTTCTATCTATTTATTCGGAAAAGAAAGGGAAAAGTTCAAACTTTCCTGAAAATAGCAATACATTAAGTAAAAAAAGATAGCCAAACTCTTTCCATCAAGAAATTTAGCTATCTTTTTTAGGTTGTTTTAAGATTGCATAACGCTTACAGATTTCTCACTTATGTTCTTTCAACAGTGCCTCAAACTCAGCCACAGTCATGCCTAACTGCTGGCTGGCAATCTCAGGTGTTAAAAGATGCTGGTGAACGAGATTTACTAATCCTTTTTTCAGTCCTTTTTCCTCAGCTTGTTCCAAAGCATAGTCCTGTGCTAACAAGGCTTGTTCTTCTCGCATACGTAGTTGACTAAACATCTTCCTGTCCTCCTCGGACCAGTTCTTGTAGGTTAGCAGTTGGGATGCTTGGCTGATAGCTCGCTCGGGTTCTTGGGTAAAGGGCTTGTTGCCGAAAAACTCCAACCACGGCTTGCGAGCCTTGTCTTTGCTGGTTTCGCTGTATTTTTAGGTCTTATTTATGATGGTCTTTCAATAGCTCTTCAAACTCAGCCACGGTCATTCCTAACTGCTGGCTGGCAACCTCGGAAGTCAGAAGACCTTGACGTACTAGATTTACTAAACCTACTTTTAATCCTTCTTCTCGTCCTTGTTCACGACCCTCTGCACGACCACGTTCAAGACCACGCTCTAAACCTTGTTCAATCCCCTCTGTACGACCACGTTCAAGACCTTCTGCACGACCACGTTCCAACCCTTTTTCTTCAGCTTGTTCCAAGGCATAGTCCTGTGCTAACAAGGCTTGTTCTTCTCGCATACGTAGTTGGCTAAACATTTTCCTGTCCTCCTCGGACCAGCTTTTATAGTCCAGCAGTTGGTCTGCTTGGCTGATGGCTCGCTCAGGTTGCTGGGTAAAGGGCTTGTTGCCGAAAAACTCTAACCATGGTTTGCGAATACTATCTTTGCTGGTTTCCCTATATTTTTTTAATTCCAAGAATGCCATCTTAACCAGATGGTTTTCTTGTCCATTATTGGTGATGGTTAAAACCTCACCTGTCGTGTCCTCGCGCATGCTGAAACTGTGGAAAGCCAGGTCATCTGAGAAGTAATTGCTATCCACAATAGCGATAGCGTATACTGGTGCGATGTGTTTGTAACTCTGGTGTGTATCACCTTCTCGTTGGCGAATTTTTTCTAGGTTTTGATTGACCTGACTGCAAAGGTAAGCCCATAGGCGATTGATGAAAAAATTCTGATGATGGACTTGAATCTCAATGATAACTTGAGTGCCATTATCTAGTTCAGCCAAAACATCTATGCTAGTATAGAAATCTTGGGCTGAATAAGGCAGAGAAGGTAGTACATGAATATTGCTTCCCTCTAAAATAGTTACATTTTTGGCTGGCAAGTCCAACATATCGCGAATAAATTGACAAGTGATTTCTGGATTGCTGAAAATTTTCTTAGCAACCAAATCGTTGGTCGGGCTAATGCCCGGATGTCTGAGAATCATTCTTTCTCTCCTTTCATTATAGCACATTTTTTAATCTAATTTACTAGATTCGATGCTTCTATCTATTTATTCGGAAAAGGAAGTGAAAAGTTCAAACTTTCCTAACAAAAAAGATAGCTAATCTCTTTTCCATCAAGAAATTTAGCTATCTTTTTTAGGTTGTTTTAAGATTGCATAACGCTTACAGATTTCTCACTTATGTTCTTTCAACAGCACTTCAAACTCAGCTACAGTCATGCCTAACTGTTGGCTGGCAATCTCAGGTGTTAAAAGATGCTGGTGAACGAGATTTACTAATCCTTTTTTCAGTCCTTTTTCCTCCGCTTGTTCCAAGGCATAGTCCTGTGCTAACAAGGCTTGTTCTTCTCGCATACGTAGTTGACTAAACATTTTCCTGTCCTCCTCGGACCAGCTCTTGTAGTCTAGCAATTGATCTGCTTGGCTGATGGCTCGCTCGGGGTGCTGAGTAAAGGGTTTGTTCCCAAAAAACTCCAACCATGGCTTGCGAATACTATCTTTGATGGTTTCCCTGTATTTTTTTAGTTCTTAGTTATGATGGTCTTTCAATAGTTCTTCAAACTCAGCCACAGTCATTCCTAACTGCTGGCTGGCAACCTCGGAAGTCAGAATACCTTGACGAACTAGATTTGCTAACATCGCGAAACCACCTTCATCTCGACCACGCTCCTCCGCTTGTTCCAAAGCATAGTCCTGTGCTAACAAGGCTTGTTCTTCTCGCATACGTAGTTGACTAAACATTTTCCTGTCCTCCTCGGACCAGCTCTTGTAGTCTAGCAGTTGGTCTGCTTGGCTGATGGCTCGCTCGGGTTCTTGGGTAAAGGGTTTGTTCCCGAAAAACTCCAACCAGGGTTTGCGAACCTCGTCTTTGCTGGTTTCTCTGTATTTTTTTAATTCCAAGAATGCCATCTTGACTAGATGGTTTTCTTGTCCATTGTTTGTGATGGTTAAGGCTTCACCTGTCGTGTCCTCTCGCATACTAAAGCTATGGAAAGCCAAGTCATCTGAGAAATAATTGCTGTCCACGATTGCAATAGCATATACTGGTGCAATATGTTTATAACTCTGGTGTGTATCACCTTCTCGTTGGCGAATTTTTTCAAGATTTTGATTAACCTGACTACACAGATAAGCCCACAGGCGATTGATGAAAAAATTCTGATGATGCACCTGAATCTCAATGATAACTTGAGTGCCATTGTCCAACTCCGCTAACACATCTATACTAGTATAGAAGTCCTGCGCCGAGTAAGGCAGGGAAGGTAGTACATGAATATTACTTCCCTCCAAAATGGTCACATTTTTTGCTGGTAAATCCAGCATATCGCGAATAAATTGACAAGTGATTTCTGGGTTGCTGAATATTTTCTTAGCAACCAAATCGTTGGTCGGGCTAATGCCCGGATGACGTACAGTCATATTTCTTCTCCTTCTATTATAGCACATTTTTTAATCTAGGTTTACTAGATTTGATGCTTCTATCTATTTATTCGGAAAAAGTAGAAAAAAGAGTAGAAAAAATGTCAAATTGTCTCATTTTTAAAGAAATAAGTGTAAAAGGTAATGGAAATCCAAAAGCAAGCTGGAAAGGTCTCAAAGCGCAGTGCTAAGCTTGCTGATAGGAGGAAGTAAGTCCATAAGATGCACACGACAAGGCAAGGATGATGAGGCTTCATCTTTGGTGTCGACTTACTGATGAGGGACTCCTAACCTAGCTTTGGTCTCAGTAAAAAGAGTCGTCTATCTCCTAGTCTTCCATTCAAAAAATTTGAAGTTTCAAGCCGACTGGTGTATAATATATTCATGAATTGTATTCTATTATATAGGAAGTAATAGGGCACAATATATATATATGGAGTGTAAGAGTGAATCATACAGAAAAACAATTAAAATACAGTATACGGAAAGTGAGTGTCGGTGCAGCTAGTGTTGTCATTGGGGCGCTCTATCTTTTGATGGGAGCTGGGATTGCTCATGCTGAGGGCGTGGAGTCAGCGAGGGAAACTGAGAGGGCAGCAAACCCGACAGATCGAGAACAGTCTGGAAATGGAGAGACAGGAAACAATCCTGACCTCAGCAATACTGATGCAGCAGCAAACACCTACAATGCTCCCGTAGCTGAAAATCCGCTAGTAGCTCCAGGAAGTGCCAAACCTCGTGGTAAAAGGGCTCTACCTGATGGGGACGCAAGTAATTCATCGAATGGAGCTACAGGGACTGAATCAGGAGAGAACCAGCCAACAGGTGAAAAGTCACCTGTACTGGATGCCAATCGTAAAGGTGAGACAGTAAAAACTGACCAACCAGGGGTACATGTACCTAAAGATGGAGAAGAGGGTTCGGATGATAAGAATGCCCACTTAACATTTGATACTCCTGGTGAGAATGCTACAGTTGAGTACATGTACAAAATCATCCAAAATATGCCGGATGACTTCCAAAACAACGAGCGTTCATACTTGAGAAATATGAACACCCTTGGGGATGCACTTAGATTTGACGAAAATGGAAACGTCACTGATGATCCAAATGGTAAAAAACTTCAACCAGGTGAAATTAGAGAAATCAGTAGCTTTGGTGGATGGACAGCCATTATGAAAAAAGATGGTACAACTGGTAAATTCGCCGTTGGGATGAAAAATAAAGAAGGTTACTTTACTGGTTGGTACACTGATAAAGATGGCAAACGGCAAGAAGGTGGAATGCTGGGTTCTGACGCCATGGACCGAGTCTACGTCCACGAGCAAGCCCTAGATCGTCGTTTTAATTACATGTTGATGCTTGCCAAAGGACGTACTATCGCCAATAGAACTGATAAAGCACAAGATAACTCTGAGTTTGATATAAAGACAGCAAATAACAAGGCTAATAAAGAGAATCTTAATAATTTACCTGTAAAAGAGAAGGAAGATATTCTCCAGCATTCTCCAAATATTGAGGGATTCAATGGAATAGAAAAAACCTTCACTGCCTTTTCTACCAAATATGGAAGTCGTTTGAAAATCGACTTTGTGACAGGATATATCTCAGACTATGAAGGGTCGAAAGGGACCTATCGTATTGTTGTTAAAGCTATTAAAAAGGATAAAAGTGAAGAAACTATCTATGACCATACTATCAACCGAATTGACGGAGTAGTAGAGAACGAAGAACGCTACAGCCAAGGTGTGGATTTAAAAGCGTTTAATAGAGTAATTAAAAAGATTTTTCAGGATGAGTACAATAAAAAAGTCACTACTCTTGCAAATGCTAAATATAAGGAAAAATATCCGAGTGACAGAAGACCAGTTAAAGAGAAACTAGACGCTTTAAAAGAGGAAGTAAAACAAGAACTCGTTAAAAATGGAGACGTTATATATGAGTTGCCTATAGATAAGGATGAATTGCATGAAGTAGAAAAAAACGGAAAACCGTCTAATAAGTTTAAAGAAGGGATTCCTTTTATAGCAAAAAGTTATACAGCTGTAGGTAATGACCTCAATAATAGTTTAAAACCCAAATTGGATGAGGAGGTTCAAAAAAACTCTCCAGTATGGGTTGATAGCAGTGAAACAAATTCAGACGGAACAATAAAAAGTAAAGACCCAGATCGTGTCTATAAATTATTAGATTTTGTATTGCCTACTGCGAAAAAAATTATCTATCATGCAGATACAGACCAATTAGAACTCCAAACAGATCCAGAAAAAGTGAAGAGTCATCGTGAAGAGCTTGCAGCTAGACTGAAAACAAAAGAAGCTAGCTTAGCAAGCAGTACGAATGAAGAGGAAAAAACTAAACTTAAAAAAGAAATCTCTGCCTTAAAATCAGCCCTTGGATCCACAAATGCCTACACTTACCTGGAAGCAAGAAACGGTAGTCAAGAAGCAAAAATCCTTGGTTCACATATGGAAGCGACTGAACAACCTAGTACAATAGAAGAAACTGAGTACAATAGAATAAAGACGAATGAACTTGCTGCGAAGGAAAAAGATGGTCTTTCAAAATTCACTGCCTACTTTGTCGAAAAAGAAAAAGTTAAGCGTTCAAACGTACTACCTGATGCTGAATTATCCAAAAAAATTACTGAGGAAATTGGTGGAGATGAGGATAAACTAGGTAAAGGTGGATACTTCTCAACAGGAGATATTCCATTGGACAAAGATGTTGTAGCCTACAAGATACAAGTGTTTGCTGAAAATGAAAAACGCGTTGGGGTTAATAAGCAAAGTCCAAGACTTCAATATAACTTACCTATCCTAGCCGACTTCTCAGTTATTCAAGATACAGTAGAACCATCAAAAGAAGTAGCCAAACGGATCATTGAGAAACAGGTGAAAGAGAAGAAAATTCCACCAGAAGAAGGGGAAAAACTCAAAGGAAAAATCGATGAAAGTAAGAAAACATCGGAAGTTAGAAAAGCTATCTCAGGGAATGTAAAGGTCAAGTATGTCGATGAACAGGGACGAGATATACCACTATCTGATGAAGAAGCTAAAAAAGTTGGAGAAAAATCTGATAATGGTACCTACCTTGTAGAAAAAGAAGCCCTTATTGGGTCAAGCTACGATGTAACAAGTAAGCAATTACGTGGGATTAACACAGGAGAGAAGAAATACCGTCTAAAAAGATCCCTAAATAATGGACTATTTGAAGGCTCAGCAGCTGTCACAGGTTCAGTAACTTCAGCTGATAAGGTTGTAACATTTGTCTATGAAGAAGGGGAAGCCACCAAAGCAAAAGCAGTTGTTCATGTGATGAAACAACAAGCTGGAGGAACAGCTGTTGAATTACCAGAACATAAGCTCAACCTTGAAACAGAAGTAGGTGAAGACTTCCCATCAACAGATGTTGATGCCAAAGTTGCTGCCTTGAAAAAAGCAGGTTATGAAATTGTTAGCAATACCTTTACAGACGGAACAGCTGAATCAAGAAAAGGTGATGATCAAGAAGACGTAGACGGACAAGAGCCAACGCAGTCTTATACGATTACAGTACAAGAGCGTACAAAAGAAGTAACAGAACCGCCAACCCCAGATACCCCGATTGACCCTAATATTCCAGATGGACCAAAATGGCCAGAAGAAGGACTAAAAGAGTCTAATCTCAAGGTAGAAGTAACACGAACCATCACCTATGTCAAGAAAGCAAGTCCAGATGGAGCTGAGGAGCCAAGTGGAGTAGAAAATAAGGTAGATAAAGTTCTATTCAAACGGACTGCTACCTATAACCTAGTTACAAAAGCAGTTACATATGGAAACTGGACTACTGACAATCAGAATTTCCCAGAAGTCAAGACGCCATTATTAAAAGGCTACCTAGCAGATACGAAAGTGGTGACAGAGGAAACAGCGACAGAACCTACTAAGGCAGGGGTAGTCACGGACATCACAAGAAAAGTTGTATATACTAAAATCGGGTCTTGGGTACCAAAAGTTCCGGATCAAGAAATACCGACACCGATTCCATATCCGAATGACCCAGATGATCCAACCAAGCCTAAAACTCCAACTTATCCAGAAACACCTGAGACTCCAGGAGAGACACCAAACCCTCAACCGGGAGAACCAGGGACACCTGAAACTCCAGCAACACCACCAGTTATTCCATATGTACCAGGCTACACACCAAAAGTACCGACGGATCCAACACAACCAGAAAATCCAGATACGAATCCTTTAAAACCATTAGAACCATTGGATCCAAATGATCCTAAAAAGGGATACAAGGTGCCAGAAATACCTAGTGATCCTAAGAAGAATAAAGAGATAGAGTATGTGCCAAATCCACAAAAAATCCTGATAAAAGTTGTCAATATCACGACAGGGAAAGAAGTGGAAATGCCAAAAGAAAAGCTGGAATTCAGTGGTGTATCCGACCAAGTAGTTGGGGATGATGATAAAACTAAAGTTGATAACAAGATAAAAGCCTTGAAACAACGTGGTTATAATGTAGAGAGCACCAATCCTATTACGTCAACTACCAAGTACGATAGAGTGGACGATGCCACTACGGGAGAACCATCTCAGACTTATAAAATACTTGTTAAAGAACCAATCAGCATAGACACTGACAGTAAAACTGTAACACGTACGATCACATACGTGAAAAAAGATCTTGTAGATGGTGTAGAAGTTCCATCTGAAGCACATGAGACAGTGACAGATAGGGCAACATTTAACCGTGAAGTCAAGTTCAACCTTGTTACAGGGGAAACAACCTATGGTAAATGGAGTGAAGCACAAACCTTAAATAAAGTCGCATCGCCAGTCCTATCAGGCTATATAGCAGATAGAGCGGAAGTTGGAGAACGTGAAGTAACAGCTACAACGGAAGATATTCAAGAAGAAGTGGTTTATACTAAGATTGGGACTTGGGTACCAAATCTCCCAGCAGGAGAAACTCCAATTGACCCAATCCCTTATCCAAACCATCCAACAGATCCAACAAAACCAGGTGATCCGACACCGGGAGTGATTCCGCATGTGCCAGGATATACACCGAAAATTGGAGAAACTCCGTTAGAACCAAAAGTGCCAGGAGACCCAACGCAAGGTTACACACCGCCGAAACCGACAGATCCTAAGTCTAATACAACTGTCACCTATGAACCAGATCCACAAAAAGCATTGGTCAAAGTCGTCAATACGACAACTGGAGTGGAAGTGCGCTTACCAGCAGAAGATGTCAATCTTGAAGGTAAAACTGCAGAAAAGATTTCAACGGAGAAAGTCCTTGCCAAGATTGCGGACTTGGAAAAACGTGGCTTTGTTGTGGATAATAAGGATGAGGTAGTCGCTGAGATTACCAAGTCAAGCTTTGATAAGCAAAAAGACGAAGAAGGGAAAGACCCTTCCCAAGTATTCACGCTAAAAATTCATGAAAAAGTGGTAGAAGTAACAGAACCACCAACTCCAAATACACCAATTGATCCAGATACTCCAGATGATCCTAATGATCCAAGTATTCCAAGATGGACAGAAGAGTTAGTGAACCAATTGTCACTTAAGAAAGATGTTACACGTACCATTACTTATGTTAAGAAAGACACTCCAAATGGAGAAGAAATTCCAAACGCTAAACCAACTGTAACTCAAACAGCACACTTTAAACGTACTGTAAAAGTAAACGTAGCAACTGGAACGGTTGTAGAGTATACAGACTGGACAAGTACGGATAAAAACTTAGCAGAAGTAAGAACAGAGAAATTAGATGGGTATGTAGCAGATAAGCTATCCGTAGCTAGTGTAACAGTCGCTGAAACTTCAAATAATTTAGTAGAAAAAGTTATTTATACCAAATTAGGCGCGTGGATTCCGAAAATACCAAAAGGTGTAGTGCCACCAGAAGGAACTGATACGGATCCAAAACCTTACCCTAACCACCCAACCGATCCAACCAAACCAGGTAATCCAACCGATCCAAATGTTCCGGTGATTCCGTATATCCCAGGATATACACCGAAAATTGGGGAAACACCGTTGGAACCAAAAGTACCAGGAGACCCAACAAAAGGCTATATTCCACCAGCAGTACCGACAGAACCTAATACAAATACAGAGATAAGCTATCTTGCTGATCCACAAAGAGCTGTCGTTAAAGTCGTAAACGTTAAAGAAGGAAAAGAAATACCATTACCGAACGATACGGTAGCTATTGGTAACGGCTCAACAGATGCAGATATTCCGAAAGATGACGTTAACAAGAAGATTGCAGACTTGGAAAAACGTGGCTATGTCGTAGAAAATAAAGACTTATTAGATAATCAAAAATTTGATAATGTTAAGGATCCAGATGATGGAGACCCAACGCAAGTCTTTACACTGAAAGTTCATGAAAAAGTGGTGCCAGTAACACCGCCAACGCCAGATAAGCCAATCGAACCTGGAACACCAATTGATCCAACGACCCCAGTTGATCCAGACAAACCAAATGATCCAACCATCCCACGATGGACAGAGGACTTAGTGAAACAGTTGGATACGAAGAAGGAAGTGACACGTACAATTACGTATGTGGACGAAGAGGGAGCTAAGGTCACCTATACAGCTAATGGTCAAGAAACGACAGATGCAGTGACAGATAAAGTAACCTTTACTAGAACAGCGTCCATCAATGTCGTAACCAAAACCATTACTTATGGAGAATGGATGGCTGTAGATAATGACACTACATTTGATGCGGTACTATCTCCGATGGTTAAAGGTTATGTCTTAAAAGCAAACCAAGATACACAAGGTGGTTTAGTAGAGGCAAACGGAGCAAGTGTAGTAGCAAGTGAACATCTAAGAGCAGACTCTGCAAATCAAGAACTGAAAGTAGTCTATACGAAATTAGGCTCTTGGATTCCGAAAATACCAAAAGGTGTAGTGCCACCAGAGGGAACTGATACGGATCCAAAACCTTACCCTAACCACCCAACTGATCCAACAAAACCAGGTGATCCAACAGATCCAAATACACCAAACGTCCCAGTCATTCCGTATGTACCAGGATACACACCGAAAATTGGGGAAACTCCATTACAACCAAAAGTTCCAGGAGACCCAACAAAAGGTTATATTCCGCCATCAATACCGACAGAACCAGGAACAGATAAAGAAATTAGCTATGTCCCTGATTCGCAACGAGCATTGGTCAAAGTGTACAATGTGAAAGATGGAGTGAAGATACCATTAGAAAACGATACTGTAGGTATCAATGATGGTAAAACGGATCAAGCTATTCCAACTAAATCTTTAGAAGATAAAATCAAAGAGTTGGAAAAACGTGGATACACTGTTGATAACAAGGGCTTGTTGAAAGGTAAAGTTTTTGATAATCAAAAAGATCCAGAAAATGGAGACCCAACACAGGTATATGATCTCCTCGTTAGAGAACGGATAAGTTTTGATACAGAGACAAAAGCAGTTACAAGAACGATTAAATACGTTAAAATTGAAGAACAAAATGGCGCAGAAGTAGAAGTTGAGAATGCACAACCAACCAATACTCAGACTGTAAACTTTAGCCGTGACATCAGTATAAACTTGGCTACAGGTCGGATTAGCAATGGAAAATGGAGTGAAAAACAAATACTAGGAGAAGTGAAGACTCCAGTGTTAGAAGGCTATCTAGCGGATAAAGCCAAGGTAGAATCTCGTGAAGTGACAGGAGATAGTGAATCATTCGTGGAAAAAGTGGTATACAGAAAAATCGGTTCATGGGTGCCAAAAGTACCAGGAAAAGAAGAACCAACACCAATTCCGTATCCAAATGATCCAGATGATCCAACTAAGCCTAAGAATCCGGAATATCCAGAAACACCAGGTGGTAATGAGACACCAGGAACTCCAACGGATCCTAATAAACCAGTGCCACCAGTAATTCCATATGTACCAGGATATACACCAATGGTTCCTACAGATCCAACAAAACCAGTAAATCCAAATACAAATCCACTGAAACCGTTGGTGCCAGTAGATCCAGAACATCCAGAAAAAGGATATAAGGTGCCACCAGTTCCAGAAACGCCAAATGATCCTAAGATGGATACACCAATTACTTATGAAGGAAATCCGCAAAAGATTTTAATTAAAGTAGTTAATGTAACAACAGGGGTAGAAGTGCCACTGGATAATGAAAAATTAGAATTTAATGGAAAATCTGGTGAAACGGTTAAAGAATCAGATAAACATTCTGTTGATGATAAAATAACTTCACTAAGAAATCGTGGATACATTGTAGATACAGTAAACCCAATAACTGCAACTACAACATATGACACAGAGTCTGACGAAGGAAAACAAGAACCAACGCAGACATATAAATTAGTAGTAAGAGAAAAAATCTCAATAGATAAAGAATCTACAACTGTAATACGTACGATTAAATACGTTAAAATTGATGTTCAAGATGGAAATGAAGTCAGAACAGAACTTAATACGGAAAAAATCAAAACAAAAGTAGATAAGGTTGAGTTTTCAAGAAATACAACCACAAGCTTAACAACAGGTTTAACAAAAATTGGTACTTGGGATACTGAAACAAAAGAGTTATCAAAAGTTAATACACCTGTATTAGATGGATACCTTGCAAGTGTCGCTTCTGTAGAAAATAAATCTGTTTCACCTGATACAGAATCATATGAGGTGACAGTTGAATACAGAAAAATCGGATCATGGGTGCCAAAAGTACCAGGAAAAGAAGAACCAACACCAATTCCGTATCCAAATGATCCAGATGATCCAACTAAGCCTAAAACTCCAGATTATCCAACCACTCCGCCACAACCAGGTCAACCAGTACCGAAAGTGCCAGTGATTCCATACGTTCCAGGCTATACACCTAAGACACCAAACGGAACTCCATTAGTACCTATAGATCCAGAACATCCAGAAAAAGGATATAAGGTGCCACCAGTTCCAGAAACGCCAAATGATCCTAAGATGGATACACCAATCAAGTATACACCGGATGGACAAAGAGCTATTGTCAAATTTGTTGTCGTAGGCGAAGACGGAAAAGAAACGGAGCTTGTTGCTTCAAGGATGTCGCTGACAGGTAAAACTGGAGAGAAAATCCCAACAGAAAACTTTAATGATACATTGAAGAAACTAACAGGAGACCCAGTTAATAATGGTGACTACGAGTTAGTAGACAATCCTCTGAAAGATGGAGCAACATTTGATAACGTAAAAGATGAAGAAGGAAAAGATCCGTCTCAAGTCTTTGTCGTGAAGTTACGTCAAATCTATGTTATTCCACCGACACCGAGAATTGTCGAACGTCCAAGTGGTAATACTGTAGAAGTTGACGTGCCAAATAAAGATGCTGATACTTTATCTATTACATTTACAAAACGAAACAGTACTGAAAAAGAAACTATCGTTACGAAGAAAGATAAAGATGGTACGTGGAAAATTGAAAAATCTCCAGTTGGAGTGACTATCAATCCGACGAATGGTCGTGTTTACATTCCAAGTGAACAAGTTCAACCGAAGACATGGGTAGATACGCAAACAAAACATAAATACAAACAAAGTAAGATTGTTAGTGTTATGCCGAATATTCTTGATCTACCTAAATTTGAAGGAACAACAGAATGGATTGACGTAAATGGAAATGTCTTAAGACCAACTGAAAATGGTTTACATGAAAAAGGTCGAATTGCAAATCATGTTTGGTTGGAAAGTCGTTTGGAAGGAAATAAAGTCACACATATTTTCTTTGCAGGTTCTCCATCTGTAGACAAGCCAGAATATAAAATTACAGTCTGGTTTGATAAAGATGGTAATCCACTTAAACCAGATCAACCAGGTACTCATGAAGCTGGAAATATTCCAGGATACAGATATATTACAACTGTAACGGAGGATGGTATTACGATTCATCGATTTGAAAAGATACCGCCAGTTCTTCCTACCGAACCAATTCCAGATAGACCTGAGGAGCCAAACCCACAACCAAATCCAGAGCATCCAAGTGCTCCTACTCCAAGCCCAGAACTACCGAACCAAGAGACTCCAATACCAGAGCCAACTCCAGAACCAGATACTCCAAAACCTGAAACTCCAGTGAGTCCAGATCCAGAAGCTCCGACTTATGAGACAGGTAAGAGAGAGGAGTTGCCAAACACAGGTACAGAGGCTAATGCTGGCTTAGCTGGGGCAGGATTGTTGACCTTGTTAGCAGGTTTGGGACTAGGATTCTTCAAGAAAAAAGAAGATGAATCCGAATAATATAAAAACGTTGCTTCCTGCCAAAAGTTGGATGAGTTATCTGGCTTTTGGCTCGGAGTCAACAACCTAGAAACTAAAATAAAAGTAAAATTGGAGAAAATATGTCAAGACAATCAACTAAGAATAAAAAATATGCTCTACGCAAAATCGGAAAAGTTTTCGGTTCCTGTGTGGTGGCTACTGTCATTACCCTAGGTGGTGTTGCAATCATGGCACCAAATGTTACAGTTTATGCTTCAGATGGTGAATCGGGCCCCGGAGAGACTAATATTGCAGATTTCGCATCTAATGATGATGGGTATGAAGTTCGAGTGCCTAAAGGTAAAAAATATGTAAGAAATGATAAGGTTGAAGATCATACGCCAAGACTGATACATGAAGGTAAGGATGGTAGAAGTTTTATTTTAAAGGCTGAACCAAGTGAAAATCTGGAAGAAACTGATATAAACGACCATTTTGAAGATAAGCCTATGGGATCATTATTTGAGAAATTATACGATAAAGATGAAGATGATCAGATTGATCCTGAGTATAAAAGAGCTGATGCTGATACTATAAATGAGCATGCAGGTGATGATCTTACAGATGGGTCAGGCTTTAAGGAACCTAGAATAAGTGAAATTGACCCTAAATACCCTCATCGTGTTGATGCAGGGGTAACGAATATTGCTGACAAATATGACAGTAATAACGATGGAAAACCCGATAACGCTGATGGTGTGATTGATGGTCGGGATACTATTGTAGAGGCTAATAAACCGATAGAAGTTAATCCAGAGGCAGACGAAAATGTTGTGAAAGAAGATGGTAGTGTTGTACTATCTAAGTATTATCGTATTCATGTCAACAAAGGGGACACAGCCGATAAAGACGATGACATCTATGAAGTAGGAACAAAACCGAAAGTTGTAGAAACACCAATTGATTACCCAACACGTTATGAACGCGATGACAATATCCCAGAAGGTGAAGAACATGTTGAAGTAGCTGGTAAAGCTGGTAAAACAGTTACGACAACAACGTATAAGCTAAACGAAACTACAGGCGAAGTAACACCAAATGAACCAGAAACAGTAACAACAGATCCAGTAACGAAAGTTGTTAAACGTGGAACTCAACCAAAAGTTGTAGAAACACCGATTGATTACCCAACACGTTATGAACGTGATGACAATATCCCAGAAGGTGAAGAACATGTTGAAGTAGCTGGTAAAGCTGGTAAAACAGTTACGACAACAACGTATAAGCTAAACGAAACTACAGGCGAAGTAACACCAAATGAACCAGAAACAGTAACAACAGATCCAGTAACGAAAGTTGTTAAACGTGGAACTCAACCAAAAGTTGTAGAAACACCGATTGATTACCCAACACGTTATGAACGTGATGACAATATCCCAGAAGGTGAAGAACATGTTGAAGTAGCTGGTAAAGCTGGTAAAACAGTTACGACAACAACGTATAAGCTAAACGAAACTACAGGCGAAGTAACACCAAATGAACCAGAAACAGTAACAACAGATCCAGTAACGAAAGTTGTTAAACGTGGAACTCAACCAAAAGTTGTAGAAACACCGATTGATTACCCAACACGTTATGAACGCGATGACAATATCCCAGAAGGTGAAGAACATGTTGAAGTAGCTGGTAAAGCTGGTAAAACAGTTACGACAACAACGTATAAGCTAAACGAAACTACAGGCGAAGTAACACCAAATGAACCAGAAACAGTAACAACAGATCCAGTAACGAAAGTTGTTAAACGTGGAACTCAACCAAAACCGGGAGAAACACCAGAGACTCCACAACCGAAACCAGAAGAAACACCGGAGACTCCACAACCAGAACAACCAACCGCTCCTGAGGAAGCACCAGCTCAACCAGGACAGCCATCTGAGCCTGAAGACCAACCAGATCTTAAGGTAGCTCCGCCGACTATCGCTATTGTGGAAGAACCAAATAAAGCAAGTATCGAGGTCAAAGCACCTAAGAAAGATGCGGATACGGTCAAAATCACTTATCCTAAGAGTGATGGCTCTGGTGAGGAAGTTCTTAAACTTACCAAGCAAACTAACGGAGAATGGAGCTTAGACAAACAACCTGAAAATGTTACATTAGACAAGAAAACAGGTACTGTAACCATTCCACGAGAGTCAGTTGTCAATAAAGAAAAAGTCCAAGCTCAAGCCAAGCATAAAACGAGTGGTTATACTCCGTTTGTATACGCTGCTTTATCAATCGAAGAAGCAAACCCAGAGTATCCAGTAACGCTATGGGTAGATAGAGCAAGAACTGAACTTAAGAAACCAGTAGATGGCAAACAACCTGCTGGCGAGATTGCAGGCTACAAGTGGCTATCAAGTCGCTTAGAAGAAGGTATTTTAACGCATACATTTGAGAAAGTAGCGAATGGAACACCAAGCTCACCAGAAAGCTCAACTAGTCATCCAATGACTCCATCAAGTTCGCCATCAACTTCAACGCCAGAAAAACCAAACAAAGCTGAAACTCCAGCGGTTCGTACAGTATGGCGCGATGAAAACGGAAAAGACTTGAAAGTGCCATCAGTTGATAAACAAGAAGCAGGTGAAGTTCCAGGCTATGAATTTGTTGAGAGTCACCGTGAGGGAGATAACTTGACAGTTCATGTGTTTAGAACCAAGCAAGCTCAAACTCCTGCTCCAAAAGACCAAACTCCAAGTCCAGAACAGGCTGCAAGCCCAGCACCATCTAAAGTTTCAGAACAAAAAGGTGAAGCAGTGGCTACAGCTACATCAGAAAAGACAGTAGATAGTGCAACATCTACGAAAACATCTGATAAAGCAGAATTGCCAAACACAGGTACAGAAGCGAATGCTAGCTTGGCTAGCGCTGGTATCATGACCTTGTTAGCTGGTCTAGGATTAGGATTCTTCAAGAAAAAAGAAGACTAAAAACTCATAGTTTTTAAGAAGATGATTCGTCATCTTCTTTTTTGGCTCTTTGTCAACTGTAGTGGGGTGGAGAAAAGCTAATACTCTTCGAAAATCTCTTCAAACCGCGTCAACGTCGCCTTGCCGTAGATATATGTAACTGACTTCGTCAGTCTTATCTGCAACCTCAAAACGGTGTTTTGAGCTGACTTCGTCAGTCTTATCTACAACCTCAAAGCAGTACTTTGAGCAACCTGCGGCTAGTTTCCTCTTTGAGTTTCATTGAGTATAAGATTAAGAAGAGGCTGAGAAAAAGCCTCCCAAATCAGAAAAACGCATAGTATCAGGTGTTCAAAACTTGAGACTATGCGTTTTATTGTGGGAAGATTTACTTTATTTTCTCCGGAAGTTGAGTTTTGGTCCAGTCTCTTTAAATTATATGTTATCTTAAATTCAGAACAGAACATTATAACTTATAAAACATTGCTAGAAATTGATTCGACTTTACTATCTTATTTGTTCAGAGTTTATTTCCTTTTGCTATAAAGTTTGAATTTCTTTTGTTTTTTCTACTCTTTTTCCGAATAAATAGATAGAAGCATCAAATCTAGTAAATTAGATTAAAAAATGTGCTATAATGAAAGGAGAGCAAACATGACTGTACGTCATCCGGGCATCAGCCCAACCAATGACTTGGTTGCTAAGAAAATCTTTAGTAATCCAGAAATCACTTGTCAATTTATTCGCGATATGTTGGACTTGCCAGCAAAAAATGTGACCATTTTGGAGGGAAGCAACATTCACGTCTTGCCCTCCCTGCCATACTCGGCGCAGGATTTTTATACCAGTATAGACGTCTTGGCGGAGTTGGATAATGGGACGCAAGTAATTATTGAGATTCAGGTACATCATCAGAATTTTTTCATCAATCGCCTGTGGGCTTATCTGTGCAGTCAGGTCAATCAAAATCTTGAAAAAATTCGCCAACGAGAAGGTGATACCCACCAGAGTTACAAACACATCGCACCAGTATACGCAATAGCTATTGTGGATAGTAATTATTTTCAAGATGACTTAGCTTTTCACAGTTTTAGTATGCGCGAGGACACGACAGGTGAGGTTTTAACCATTACCAATAACGGTCAAGAAAACCATCTGGTCAAGATGGCATTCTTAGAATTAAAAAAATATAGAGAAACCAGCAAAGATAGCATTCGCAAACCATGGTTGGAGTTTTTCGGGAACAAACCCTTTACCCAGCAACCCGAGCGAGCCATCAGCCAAGCAGACCAACTGCTGGACTACAAGAGCTGGTCCGAGGAGGATAGGGAAATGTTTAGTGAACAACGCAGGCGTGAAGAACAAGCCTTACTCGCTCATGACTATGCCTTGGAAACAGCTAGGGCGGAAGGTATTGAACAGGGACTGGAGCGTGGACTTGAACGTGGGAAAGCTGAAGGTAGTTTGTCTATGCTACTAAATCTCGTTCGCCAAGGTCTTCTAACACCTGAGGTTGCAAGTGAGCAATTAGGCATGACCGTGGCTGAGTTTGAAGCGTTGTTGGCAAGACATGAGTGAGAAATCTGTAAATATTATACGATATGAAAACAATTAAAAAGAATAGCTAAATTTCTTGATGGAAAAGAGATTAGCTATCTTTTTTGTTAGGAAAGTTTGAACTTTTCACTTTCTTTTCCGAATAAATAGATAGAAGCATCGAATCTAGTAAATTAGATTAAAAAATGTGCTATAATGAAAGGAGAGCAAACATGACTGTACGTCATCCGGGCATTAGCCCAACCAATGACTTGGTTGCTAAGAAAATCTTTAGCAATCCAGAAATCACTTGTCAATTTATTCGCGATATGCTGGATTTACCAGCCAAAAATGTGACCATTTTGGAGGGAAGCAACATTCACGTCTTGCCTTCCTTACCGTACTCGGCACAGGATTTCTATACAAGTATAGATGTTTTGGCGGAGTTGGATAATGGTACGCAAGTTATCATCGAAATTCAGGTTCATCATCAGAATTTTTTCATCAATCGTTTGTGGGCTTACTTGTGCAGTCAGGTCAATCAAAATCTTGAAAAAATTCGCCAACGTGAAGGTGATACACACCAGAGCTATAAACACATCGCACCAGTATACGCTATCGCAATTGTCGATAGTAATTACTTCTCAGATGACTTGGCTTTTCACAGTTTTAGTATGCGAGAGGATACGACAGGTGAGGTTTTAACCATTACCAATAACGGACAAGAAAACCATCTAGTCAAGATGGCATTCTTGGAATTAAAAAAATATAGAGAAACCAGCAAAGATAGCATTCGCAAACCATGGTTGGAGTTTTTTGGGAACAAACCCTTTACTCAGCACCCCGAGCGAGCCATCAGCCAAGCAGACCAACTGCTGGACTACAAGAGCTGGTCCGAGGAGGACAGGAAGATGTTTAGTCAACTACGTATGCGTGAAGAACAAGCCTTGTTAGCACAGGACTATGCTTTGGAAACCGCTAGGGCTGAGGGGGTTGAACAGGGTTTAGAACGTGGTCTTGAACAAGGACTGGAGCGTGGAAAAGTTGAAGGTAGTTTGTCTATGCTACTAAATCTCGTTCGCCAAGGTCTTCTGACATCTGAGGTTGCCAGCCAGCAGTTAGGAATGACAGTTGCTGAGTTTGAGGAGCTATTGAAAGACCATTGTAAATAAGAATAATAAAAATACAGAGAAACCAGCAAAGACGAGGTTCGCAAGCCGTGGTTGGAGTTTTTTGGGAACAAGCCCTTTACCCAGCAACCCGAGCGAGCCATCAGCCAAGCAGATCAACTGCTAGACTACAAGAGCTGGTCCGAGGAGGACAGGAAAATGTTTAGTCAACTACGTATGCGAGAAGAACAAGCCTTGTTAGCACAGGACTATGCCTTGGAAACTGCTAGGGCAGAAGGTATTGAAAAAGGTTTAGAACAAGGTTTAGAACGTGGTCTTGAACAAGGACGATCTGAGGGTCTTGAACAGGGTTTAGAACGTGGAAAACTTTTTGCTTTCTTAGACATGGTTCGTCAACATGTTTTAACTTCTGAATTTGCCAGCCAGCAGTTAGGAATGACTGTCGCTGAGTTTGAGTCACTCTTGTAAACGAGCGAAAATGTTTAGCTAGCTATCTTGCAAAAAAATAAGTAGAGTTTATAATCCAAATACTTTTTAATACCAAGAATAAGCAGAGCCGGTTTTTCTAGGATATTTGGGTTAAGACGATTGTCTTGAATGCCTTAGGGAAACATGCTATACTACTTGTATGATTATTTTACAAGCTAATAAAATTGAACGTTCTTTTGCAGGAGAGGTTCTTTTTGATAATATCAACCTGCAGGTTGATGAACGAGATCGGATTGCCCTTGTTGGGAAAAATGGTGCAGGTAAGTCTACTCTTTTGAAGATTTTAGTTGGAGAAGAGGAGCCAACTAGCTGAGAAATCAATAAGAAAAAAGATATTTCTCTGTCTTACCTAGCCCAAGATAGCCGTTTTGAGGTTGCAGATAAGACTGACGAAGTCAGCTCAAAACACCGTTTTGAGGTTGCAGATAAGACTGACGAAGTCAGCTCAAAACACCGTTTTGAGGTTGCAGATAAGACTGACGAAGTCAGCTCAAAACACCGTTTTGAGGTTGTAGATAAGACTGACGAAGTCAGTTACATATATCTACGGCAAGGCGACGTTGACGTGGTTTGAAGAGATTTTCGAAGAGTATTATTTTTAAAAAATCTTTCCAGAAACTAGTTGCTAAATAGGGTAAAAATTGATAAAATAAGGAATATCTAAAAAATTTTAAGGAGAATCTAGCAAATGGATTTCACATGGGCACTAAAGTATGCCACTGAATTTTTGGGAACTGCCATTTTGATCATTCTTGGGAATGGTGCAGTTGCCAACGTTGAACTTAAAGGTACGAAAGGTCACCAAAGTGGCTGGATCGTCATCGCTGTTGGTTATGGTATGGGGGTTATGATCCCAGCCTTGATGTTTGGTAACGTATCTGGGAACCACATCAACCCTGCTTTCACTCTAGGACTTGCAGTTAGCGGTCTTTTCCCTTGGGCACAAGTGGTACCTTACATTATCGCGCAAGTCTTGGGGGCTATCTTTGGTCAAGCCTTGGTTGTGGCAACACACCGCCCATTCTACTTGAAAACTGAAAACTCAAATAACATCTTGGGAACTTTCTCAACTATTTCAAGTATTGACCATGGTACAAAAGAAAGTCGCTATGCAGCAACTGTTAATGGTTTTGTAAACGAGTTTGTTGGTTCATTTGTTTTGTTCTTTGCAGCTCTTGGTTTGACTAAAAACTTCTTTGGTGCTGAAGTGCTTCAATACATGAAACAAATGGCAACACAAGCAGGACAAACAGTTGATTTTTCTGACTTGGCTATTAAAGCACAGGTGGCTCCACACACTGCTTCAGGACTTTCTGTGGCTCACTTGGCACTTGGATTCCTCGTTATGGCCTTGGTAACATCACTTGGAGGACCTACAGGACCTGCCTTGAACCCAGCTCGTGACTTGGGACCACGTCTCCTTCATGCTTTCCTTCCAAAATCAGTTCTTGGTGAGCATAAAGGCGATTCAAAATGGTGGTATTCTTGGGTACCAGTAGTAGCACCTATTGCAGCAGCAATTGCGGCAGTAGCTGTATTCAAATTCCTTTATCTCTAAGAAATAGCTCCTTTAACATTTGAGTGAGCACCATCTATAAGTAAGAGAGGATCATACTGGTTCTCTTTTTTTGATTTTTTAGGGAAATGAAAGAAAATCGAAACAAACTCCTCTCCAGCAGTTGTTTAGAAGTCTCAGTAGGCTATTCAGCTTTAATGGGCTATAGTAGCTTGCAGTTGAAATAATAGCTCCTTGTTTCTAAAACATTGTGAGAAATTGGTTTGAATTCCCCAATCAAATTGTGCAGTTTTCATTCTACTATATATATTATCGGTGATGGGTTCCCTATCTTGTAAGTCTGCTTTATAGTGGGGTAAAGTTGGAATAGTCCGCCCTTCTTTCTCAAACATTGTGAGGAATTGATTTGCCTTCCTCAACAAAATGTTCAGTTTTTATTTCATTTTACTATAAAATAAGCGATTAGGGGGCTATTTTCGACCGACGTCCTTATCGTTTTATCTGCAATCTTATACTCAATGAAAATCAAAGAGTAAACTAGGAAGCTAGCCACAGGTTGCTCAAAACACAGTTTTGAGATTGTAGATAGAACTGACGAAGTCAGCTCAAAATAGTGTTTTGAGGTTGTAGATGAAGAGGTTGGGCAAAAACTCGACTTTAGGAGAAAATGAAGTCAATCTTCCCACAATAAAACGCATAGTAGCAAGGGTTCTCAAGACCTGATACTATATGTTTTTCTGATTTCAAAGACTTTTTGACCAGTCTCAACTATACCCATGGTAAGGCGACGCTGACGTGGTTTGAAGAGATTTTCGAAGAGTATTAAACCGATGTTGTGAGTAACTTTTACCTAGCTTCCTAGCTTCCTAGTTTGCTTTTGTAGTATAAACCAGAGACTGTTTGCATTCTCAGCAAGTGAGTGGATGAATAATGGTGAAAACTCCTTGAAGGATAAGTCTATTTAGTACTTTCTACTAGCTAGCTAAATTTTTACCAAGAATAATTCACAAAAACGTTGTAAAACACTTGCAATTTAGCTGAAATTTGATAAAATAGTAAGGAAAGTTAGACTGTATTGCCTACTGTCTATCTATAAAATATATTTTATTGGAGGCTTTTACTCAAATGGCAAAAGAAAAATACGATCGTAGTAAACCACACGTTAACATTGGTACTATCGGACACGTTGACCACGGTAAAACTACCCTAACTGCAGCTATCACAACTGTTTTGGCACGTCGCTTGCCTTCATCAGTTAACCAACCTAAAGACTATGCGTCTATCGATGCTGCTCCAGAAGAACGCGAACGCGGTATCACTATCAACACTGCGCACGTTGAGTACGAAACTGAAAAACGTCACTACGCTCACATCGACGCTCCAGGACACGCGGACTACGTTAAAAACATGATCACTGGTGCCGCTCAAATGGACGGAGCTATCCTTGTAGTAGCTTCAACTGACGGACCAATGCCACAAACTCGTGAGCACATCCTTCTTTCACGTCAGGTTGGTGTTAAACACCTTATCGTCTTCATGAACAAAGTTGACTTGGTTGACGACGAAGAATTGCTTGAATTGGTTGAAATGGAAATCCGTGACCTATTGTCAGAATACGACTTCCCAGGTGACGATCTTCCAGTTATCCAAGGTTCAGCTCTTAAAGCTCTTGAAGGTGACTCTAAATACGAAGACATCGTTATGGAATTGATGAACACAGTTGATGAGTACATCCCAGAACCAGAACGTGACACTGACAAACCATTGCTTCTTCCAGTCGAAGACGTATTCTCAATCACTGGACGTGGTACAGTTGCTTCAGGACGTATCGACCGTGGTATCGTTAAAGTCAACGACGAAATCGAAATCGTTGGTATCAAAGAAGAAACTCAAAAAGCAGTTGTTACTGGTGTTGAAATGTTCCGTAAACAACTTGACGAAGGTCTTGCCGGAGATAACGTAGGTGTCCTTCTTCGTGGTGTTCAACGTGATGAAATCGAACGTGGACAAGTTATCGCTAAACCAGGTTCAATCAACCCACACACTAAATTCAAAGGTGAAGTCTACATCCTTACTAAAGAAGAAGGTGGACGTCACACTCCATTCTTCAACAACTACCGTCCACAATTCTACTTCCGTACTACTGACGTTACAGGTTCAATCGAACTTCCAGCAGGTACTGAAATGGTAATGCCTGGTGATAACGTGACAATCGACGTTGAGTTGATCCACCCAATCGCCGTAGAACAAGGTACTACATTCTCTATCCGTGAGGGTGGACGTACTGTTGGTTCAGGTATGGTTACAGAAATCGAAGCTTAATTCGATTTAGTTCCCAGAAGAACAATTATTTAAGTCAGACACTAAAAGAATCTTGCTTTGCAAGGTTCTTTTTTTTCAGATATTGAACTAATACTCAATGAAAATCAAAGAGCAAACTAGGAAGCTAGCTGCAGGCTGCTCGAAACACTGTTTTGAGGTTGCAGATAGAACTGACGAAGTCAGCTCAAAACATGGTTTCGAGGTTGCAGATAGAACTGACGAAGTCAGCTCAAAACACCGTTTTGAGGTTGCAGATAGAACTGACGAAGTCAGCTCAAAACACTGTTTTGAGGTTGTAGATAGAACTGACGAAGTCAGTAACCATACATACGACAAGGCGAAGCTGACGCGGTTTGAAGAGATTTTCGAAGAGTATAAAATTGAATTGCTTACATAAAAAGTTCCATACACTAGATGTGTATAGAGCAATGGGGGATTATTTAATATAGAGTTCTTGATTTTTCAAGACAATTTCACGTACGCTTGTAAACTTTTTAAGTTTTTTGATTTCTTCTGGATGAGTGATGAGAGTAATAACATAACCTTCCTTGCCCATACGACCAGTACGGCCAGCACGGTGTGTGTAGGTTTCGCTATCTCTAGGAACATCAAAGTTTACGACGCATTCTAGGCTATCGATATCAATCCCTCGAGCCAAAAGGTCAGTTGCAAGGAGTAGGGTTAGTTGCTTATCTTTAAACTTTTCTAAGATGACTTTTCTAAATTTGACATTAACATCACTAGCGAGAGAAACAGCCAAGATATCACGATACTGTAATTTTTCTTCTGCACTTCCAAGGTCTGATAGGCTGTTAAAGAAGACCAGACCGCGGAAATCCTCCACATGAGCTAGTTTTCGTAGCATATCCACTCGGTGACGCTGGTCTACCTGCATGTAGAAATGTTGGATATTATCCAGTTTTTGATCAGAGAGATCAATGGTACGTGTATTCGGCGCAATCTTTTCTTGGTCAAACTTGGTCGTGGCACTCATGTAGACCAGTTGGTGGTCACGCGGTGCGTAGTGAGTGATTTTCTCTACAAAGTGTATCTGAGAATCATCTAGTAATTGGTCAAATTCATCCAGGATGATGGTTTCCACATTCATCATCTTGATTTTTTTCAATTTAATTAGTTCAAAGATACGGCCAGGGGTTCCAATCAGAATTTCTGGTCCTTTTTTGAGTCGTTCAATTTGTCGTTTTTGACTTGAACCTGATAAGAAGAGTTGGGGAGTCAAGCCGATAGCTTCAGCCCACGTTTTACATACATCGAAAATCTGTCCAGCAAGTTCTGTATTTGGTGCTAGAATCAAGAGTTGTTGGGCTTTTTTCTTTTGTAGTCTGAGAAGACTTGGTAGGAGGTAAGCTAGGGTCTTACCTGTTCCTGTTGGGCTTACTCCTAGAAGATTTTCTCCAGCAAGAAGGGGCTCAAATAGTTGAGTTTGAATGGGGGTGAATTCTTGGAAACCGAGTTGGTCACTCAGTTCTTGCCATTCAGTCGGTAGTTTGGTTTTCATTTTTCTGCCTCAAATCTAATGCCAGCAGTCTGGCGCATGGTATATAGTAGCTCATGAACAGAGCCTGCATCATCCAGCCAATTCTGGTAGAGTGTCTGGTCTGGTTGCTGAATCATCTGTGCAAATGTAGCGATTTCCTCAGTCATTGTATGAGGAGCCTGTTGGATAGGGAGCTGGACTTGATTTCCTTGGTGGTCGGTAAAAATAGCTGAGCGAATATGCTCAATCGTGTTGAGGGTCAAGGTTCCATCTGTTGTGTAAATTTCGCAAGGAAGATTGGAAGTGATGTTTTTCCCAGCCTTGATGTGAACTTGAAAGTCTGGGTAGAAGAGAATTCCGTCACCATTTAGGTCAATGCTATTGTCAAGCTGTTGAGACTGGTAAGTCGCGTCATTAGCTTTTCCAAAAAGGCGAACGGCAGCGTAGAGAGGATAAATCCCCAAATCCATAAGAGCTCCACCAGCAAAACGGTCTGAAAAGACATTTGGTGTCTCCCCAGCCAACAAGTCAGGCATCTTGGAAGAATACTTGGCATAGTTGAAATCTGCTCCCAAAATTTGTTTGTCTGCTAAAAAGTTTTTGATGATAGTGAAAGCTTTTTCATGGTAATTCCGAGCTGCTTCAAAGATAAAACAGCGATTTTTCTTAGCTGTATGTCTCAAGTCTAGCCATTCTTGTGGCTGAGTGACAGCTGGCTTTTCAAGAATGACGTGTTTACCAGCAGACAAGGCAGTTTTTGCCTGAGCAAAATGCAAGGAGTTTGGACTGGCAATATAGACCACATCAAAGGAAGATTTGAAGAAGACTTCTAATTGATCGAATAGTTGGATATTCTCATAGTGAGAAGCAAAGGTTGCTGCGGTTTCAAGTTTCCTAGAATAGACAGCGACCAGCTGGTATTTTCCACTAGCATGGGCTGCTTCTATGAAGTGGTGGCTGATAGCGCCAGTGCCGATGACACCTAATTTAAGCATAGATACTCCTTTTCCGATTTTAAATCCTTCTTTCATTATAACATAGATAGACGGGACTATCCAACAGAGGGGAAAAAATTTCAAATAAGCGATTCGCTTTCTTCTGAAAAAAGCGTAACTTCTCAAAGTAACTTCCACTTGCCTGACCAAAGTGGAAATTAGTCTAAAACGGATTTTTATGGTGGAATTAAGTGTGAGACGTTTGAGTTAGAAATGAGGTCTACTATGACAAAACATAAACATCTTACCCTTTCAGACCGTAATGATATCCAATTAGGCTTAGAGCGCGGCGAAACCTTCAAAGCTATCGGGCAACTTATTCTAAAAGACCCAACCACTGTTTCTAAAGAAGTCAAACGAAATAAACAAATTAGAGACTCTACCTCTAACAACCTTCCTTGCCCTCTACTCGACAAAGCTCCCTTTGTCTGTAATGGTTGCCCTAAAAGAAGACAGAATTGTGGCTATAAGAAGATCTTCTACCTCGCTAAACAAGCTCAAAAACAATACGAACAAACTCTTGTCGAAGCTCGTGAAGGAACTCCCCTCAATTCCAAGACCTTCTGGGACATGGACAAAGTCATTTCTGATGGGGTTAAAAAGGGACAACACATCTATCATATCCTCAAAACTCATAACCTTGATGTCAGCTCCTCAACTGTCTATCGACACATCCGAAAAGGATACCTATCTATCGCTCCTATTGACCTAGCCAGAGCCGTTAAATTCAAAGAAAGAAGAAAAAGTAAGCTACCTTCCATCCCTAAAGAAGCTAAAAAAGGCCGTTCCTATGAGGATTTCCAAAACTATTTAGCACTGAATCAACTAGACTCTTGGCTAGAAATGGATACAGTCCTGGGCAGGATGGGAGGTAAAGTCCTACTCACCTTCAATCTCTCTTTCTGTAACTTTATCTTCGCTAGACTGCTGGATAATAAAACTGCCCTTGAGGTTACCAAACACCTCTATGACATCAAGAACACTCTTCACCAAGCTGATAAAGATTTCTGTCAACTCTTTCCTGTCATTCTTACCGATAATGGTGGAGAGTTTGCAAGGGTTGATGACATCGAAATGGATGTGCGAGGAGAGAGTAAACTCTTCTTTTGTGACCCTAATCGCTCTGACCAGAAAAGCAGAATTGAGAAAAATCACACGCTAATTCGCGACATTCTACCTAAGGGAACTTCTTTTGACAATTTAACTCAAGAGGACATCAATCTCGTCTGCTCTCATGTCAACAGCGTCAAACGTGCTGCTTTAAATGGAAAGTCATCCTATGAACTCTTTACCTTTACCTATGGAGAAGAGATTCCTAAGCTTCTCGGTATTTCTAAAATACCTGCAGAAGACGTCTGCCAGTCGTCTACATTACTTCAACATAAGTTCTAAAAACTAATCTTTAACCCCATTCAAACGTCTCACACTAACTTCCACCCTAGCGGAACTTAATCTGAAACGCTTTCAGATGAGGGGATTTTGTGCGCTCTTTTTTTCGATTCCTTTCGGCTACAAAAGCTATAAAATCAAGCATGTTTAAAACCAGTGGAACTTACCCTGACACGGATTTCCACTGGTTTTTACGATTTTTATCAGACTAACTTCCACTTGGATGAGCGGTGGAACTTAGTTTGGGAATTTAGCCTTCTGAAAAAAGCTTTCTTTTCCGAATAAATAGATAGAAGCATCAAATCTAGTAAATTAGATTTAAAAATGTGCTATAATGAAAGGAGAGGAAATATGATTCTCAGACATCCGGGCATTAGCCCGACTAATGACTTGGTTGCTAAGAAAATCTTTAGCAATCCAGAAATCACTTGTCAATTTATTCGCGATATGTTGGACTTGCCAGCTAAAAATGTAACCATTTTGGAGGGGAGCAACATTCACGTCTTGCCTTCCCTGCCGTACTCAGCGCAGGATTTTTATACCAGTATAGATGTTTTGGCGGAGTTGGATAATGGTACGCAAGTTATCATCGAAATTCAGGTTCATCATCAGAATTTTTTCATCAATCGTTTGTGGGCTTACTTGTGCAGTCAGGTCAATCAAAATCTTGAAAAAATTCGCCAACGAGAAGGTGATACCCACCAGAGCTATAAACACATCGCACCAGTATACGCTATCGCAATTGTCGATAGTAATTACTTCTCAGATGACTTGGCTTTTCATAGTTTTAGTATGCGCGAGGACATGACAGGTGAGGTTTTAACCATCACCAATAATGGACAGGAACATCATCTAGTCAAGATGGCGTTCTTGGAATTAAGAAAATACAGAGAAACCAGCAAAGACGAGGTTCGCAAACCGTGGTTGGAGTTTTTCGGGAACAAACCCTTTACCCAACAACCTGAGCGAGCTATCAGTCAGGCGGACCAACTGCTAGACTACAAGAGCTGGTCCGAGGAGGACAGGAAGATGTTTAGTCAACTACGTATGCGAGAAGAACAAGCCTTGTTAGCACAGGACTATGCCTTGGAACAAGCTGAAGAAAAAGGGTTGGAGAGAGGTCGTGCAGAAGGCGGTTTCGCGATGTTAGCAAATCTAGTTCGTCAAGGTATTCTGACTTCCGAGGTTGCCAGCCAGCAGTTAGGCATGACTATGGCTGAGTTTGAGGTGCTGTTGAAAGAACATTACAAATAAGACCTAGAAAATACAGAGAAACCAGCAAAGACGAGGTTCGCAAGCCGTGGTTGGAGTTTTTTGGTAATAAGCCCTTTACTCAGCAACCCGAGCGAGCTATCAGCCAAGCAGATCAACTGCTAGACTACAAGAGCTGGTCCGAGGAGGATAGGAAGATGTTTAGTCAACTACGTATGCGTGAAGAACAAGCATTATTAGCACAGGACTATGCCTTGGAACAAGCTGAAGAAAAAGGTTTAGAGCGTGGACTTGAACGCGGTCGTGCAGAGGGTATTGAACAGGGACTGGAGCGTGGACTTGAACGTGGAAAACTCTTTGCCTTCCTAGATATGGTTCGCCAAGGACTTCTGACTTCCGAGGTTGCTAGTCAGCAGTTGGGTATGTCAGTATCTGAGTTTGAGATGCTATTGAAGGACCACCATAAATAAGACCTAAAAAATACAGAGAAACCAGCAAAGACAAGGTTCGCAAGCCCTGGTTGGAGTTTTTTGGGAACAAACCCTTTACCCAGCGCCCCGAGCGAGCCATCAGCCAAGCAGACCAACTGCTGGATTAAAAATTAGGAAATATCGTGTAGAAAATAGTAACAGATTTTATCTCTTTGTGGGATGAAGTCTGTTTTTTTTGTATGGTGGGCAGGTCCTACATCTGAGTGGCAAGTTCTCCGTAGGTATCCGCTATCAGTTAATACATAGCATATATGAATGAAATAAGAACTGAACAAATCAGTCAGGAAAGTCAAAGTAATTTCTATCAATGTTTTAGAAGTACTAGTGAACTATTCCAAATTCAATATTCTATAAACGAAAATCAAAAAGCAAGCCAGGAGACTTATGTAGGATAGCTCAAAATACTAATCTTAGATTGAATAATCAATAGATTTAGAACAAACATAATGAGCTGAAGCTGGGATAGTACAAGGGGCTTTTAAAATATTGTTATAAATTGATTTAAATTCAAGACTAATTTGTTTGATTCTTGTTTTATTTTGTTTTAGTTTCTTTTTATAGTGAGTTGAATTTAGAATAGCACATCATAGTTTCTAAAGTATTGTTAGAAAATACTTTAAAATCCCCTTATCAATTTGTTCATATTTTATTTCAATCTATTATATTTCCAAGCTTGATTATCATGAGGTAAGGGCTGAAAGTGGTCTAGGGATAGGAGTGATTTTGGAGATGAGAATCGTCAAAGGAAGGAATAAGGAGATTGTGGCTCTAGGAATAGGAGATAGTGAGATGAAATAAAAGCTAACAATTCAATTTCTAACCAGCTAACCATTTAATCTTGCTGCAAATAGGTATCGAATAAGTCCCGTAAGTCTTAGACATTTTTCAGAAACTGATGATAAGCTCTTCCAATCAAAAAATAGGGAGGGTTTTTCAAACTAAAATCCGGATTCATACTTGGTTTCTAAATTATATTTAATATATTCACACTACTAAAAGCCATCCAATTATAACTATTATTATACTAAAATTTTCATAAATAAAGATATAGAAAAGTTATTAGTTTCTAGGAAATAAATCAAAAAAGCGTATATCTATAATCAATATAATAAACATATACTAAAAAATTTTCTAAAAATCAAGATTTTTGGATGATTAGATGGTAAATTCGGGGGGGGGTATGGTATAATTATTACTAGACTGTACACTGGGTGCAGTGGGTTAAATAGTGCTATCAATACTATTTAATATCATGTGAGTTTGAAGATGATAAGGCTATTTTGTTTTCAAAACAACTTACAAAAAAGGAGAAAGATTTCATGGACTTTGGAAAATATAACAAAGAAAAGGTTTTCCGATATTCGATTCGAAAATACCACTTTGGTGCTGCCAGTGTCGCGGTTGCGGCATTGATGTTCTTTGCTAATGGAGTAGCTGCTCAAGCTCCTGCAGTATCTTCGGCAACAGCCAGTGATGTAGTTGCTGGATCTTCTGGAAATTCAGATGGGAATCCAGGAACCTCGGATGAGGAAGACTCGAGCAAGGCTTCAACTAGCCAGCCAGCTGAACTTAAAGCAGCTGATGAGGTGAAAACGCAAGAAGCGCCAGCTGAGGAAACCAATCAAGGGCAAGCAGGAGCTGAGTCTAACTCTGCTCAGTCCGAGACAAATCCAGCTAACCAAGAACCTTCTCAAGCAGGAGAAGTAACAGAGCAAGAAGAGCCGACCGTCGCTGATACGACAGCAGCCAAATCGACTCAAGGGAATCTGCAAGCTTTGTTGGCAAAACTAACGCTTAGCTCAATGCAGGAACTCCATGCTGAAGTGGAAGAGCGTTTAGCAGCAGCTAAGGCAGTTTTGGAAGATCCAAAAGCGACGCAAGCGCAGGTTGATGAGCAAGCAAGACTGATGGCTGAGCTTACGAGCCGTGTCAATCAAGCCTTGACACCTAGCCTAGACACTCCAACAATCTTGGAAAGGGCTGGTCTGACATCTACAAGTCTGACACCTACTGGACTTGCTAGTCCAGAGGGGGGCTACGACTGCGCAACCAAGTGGAGGAAAAGGTCGTAGAAGAGCTTTGAGCGAGCCTACATCAGATGAAAATCAAGTTAGGCCATCTGCTGGAGGAGACTCAACAGGTTCTGGAGCTGGCTCTCAAGCTACTCCACAGACGCTCCCAACCTACACAAATACAGAAGGTGAAAATGGTGTTTATGGACTAAAAGATGAATTAGAGTTCATCACTGAGCAACTCCGAGCTAACGGAGCATCGGCAGATAAAATCCAAGCAGCCAAGGCAGCCGTTGATAAGTTCAATGAAGCCTTCTCTAAAGGCGACACTATCAGTCAATCAGATTTTGATGCGGCCTTAGCAGACCTGAAAAAATCGCGTGAACTGATCGAAGGAGTCCTCTCTGAAAAAGAGGCTAATGGAGCGGTTGTTTCAAGTCCCCTTGAACCACGAGCTTTGAATGGTGGTTCATCTGACTATGAAGCTATTCCAACTGAGGATGAATCAGCAAGAGCTGACAATGTAACCATCCAACCGCGCACCAGCACTACAGGATGGTCAGGTTTCCGCTCGATGCCGGCAGGAGCACAAACACGTACGAGACGTGCGCCTGGACAGGATAGAGCGATAGCTACAAGAAGTGGTATAGAATCAGCGGACTACGATACAAAAACAGGTTACTTATTTGAGAGTGGTCAGAATAGTTCTCCCTACCCTAAGTATTCTTATGTATTCTATTCAAAAGGTGGAGTAGGGAATACTTATTATGAAGGTGGAAAGATTAGCGAAGCTTACCAAGGGTTTCACATCAATGTTCGACCAACAAAAACAGGTTTATACTGGCAGATAACGGTTAATGAGAACCATAAAACGCTGGGAGTCAATAAGGTTTACTTTACCCTTCCACAAGGTCAAGTTCTAAAGAGCGGATCTGTATCTGTTCAAACGTTTAATAAAAATGGTGGAACATTACTAGAAAGACCAACAGTAACATCAGGAGAAGATGAGCTGAAGAACGCTTTGTCAAATGCTTTTAGAAATCTTCCTCAGGATTCGCCTTTTAGAGGTGCGGAACTTAAAGATGTAGAAAAAGGAACAAAAGATAAAACAAACGCAAGGATATCAAATATAGGAACAACTCAAGCTCAACGTTTTAAAGTCGGAACTTTAGAAGATATTGCTAGAGAACAAACTTACGGAGCTGGTTATCTAAACAGAGGTTTCTATAATAGACGAGATATTGAACCAAGTAATTTACAAAAATATTCAGATGCTAAATTTAGCACCATTCAGAATGATGTTCGTGATGTGTATACTTTCTCGTTAAATAGTGGTGATGACCATTCTTATAAAATCACTTTTGAGACAAGTGGTTCAAACGACTTAGGTAAATTAACTTACGCTGGTGGTCTTAAGCGTGTAGAAAATGCTACTCGTCAATTAATCAACCAATGGTATGCAAGAACACCTGAAGAAAGAGACGACACAGACAAGTTCAAGTTTAAAATAAGCGGGAATGGATACTTTAAGGTTGATCAGCATAAAGCGTATGTTAATTTTAATGCGGGTGTTAATGGAAGGCAAATCAAAAAAGAAGGAGAGAATGTAGCGTTAGACTATCCACAATACATTGATAAGCCACTTGACGCTGGTACAAAAGGGGTTTTAACGTACTCTGGAGATCTTACCGTTAATGGTGCTTTCAATATTGATTTCACTTCATACGGGGAGTACAGTGATGAAAATGATCAACCAATTGAGAAACAAAAAGGGAAACAAGAAGCCAATCAGAGAAATCAGAGTTTTAGAGTAATTGACGAAGATACTAATAAGGTATATGATTTAACAACGGATGCTGGTAAGAAGCAAATGACTATGGACATTATTTCGAAACCTGGTGTTCATAATTTCCGTTATGTACGTAGATTCCCAACTGATAATTCTTCTGATGATGGGAAATTGAGCTTTGTAACAAAACCTAAGACACCAACGCTTGAAGCATTGACTAATAAAGCTGAGATTGCGACTAGTGTTACCGCTAGCGGTGGTACAGAAGGTTATAACATGGTTCTCTACCGTAAGTTGGATAATGGAAACCTTGAAAAAGTTAAAATGCTTGAAAATGGCGTAGAGAAGGACGCTATAGTGAAAGCAAATGCTAAAGGGCAAGCTACTTTTACAGGTGTAGAATTACCCCAAGGTAAGTACGTTGTTAAAACGGTTATAGATCAGGATTGGATTGATTATGACGGTAGCAAACAACCAATTGTTGAGTCAGATAATAGTGCAGAGATGACTGCTACCGTTGGTCAAAAGTTTGCTACTAAACCTGTTATTACTCAGGATGTGACAGACTTATCTCTGGCAGTTAAGATTGGTCAAGATAATGCTACTAAGGCTGTAGTTCGTTATACTGATACGAATAGCAAAGAGCAAAATGTTACATTTGTCAAAGGGACTGATGGAAACTGGAGCAAAGAAACAGCGACAGCAAACTCAGGGATTAGTATTCAGTCAAGTAGTAATGGAATAGCAGTAGTTACATTACCGAATGGAACAGCAAAACCAGCCTCTACTGTCTATGCTAAACAAAAGATTGAGAATAAAGCCTATAGTGAGGAAGCATCAAAAGAGGTTTCTCAATTACGTATAGGATTGTCTAATGGTCTTGGAACGGACATCAGACGAGATAAATTTAAAACACTAGTACCGGACTGGCCTGCTACAGCAAATACACTCAAATTTATAGCTCAAGGAAACACTAAAATTACAGATATAGCTGTCACTGGAAGTGAGTCTTTAGGCATTAACTGGGTAAAAGAGGGAGTCGGAGGCACAAGAGCATCTATCAAGGCGAATAATCCTAGTGGCTTCTCTAGAGATAAAGGAGGAGTTCATCCTCTGACAGTAACTGTTACTACAGAAAATGGTAAAAAGGAAACATTTGAGACTAGTGTAATTATTCCACCTAAGGCAGGAACTTTTGAAACAACTAACGAGCAATTAAAAGAAAAAGCAAGTGAAAAACCAACGATTAAAGTGAAAGACTTGAATACAAATCTTGGTTTTGGAAATATTACTTCTCCTGAACTTGAGTGGAAGGCCTATCTTGTAAAAGGTGGTAGAGACGCTGAACCTGATTATCAAAACTATTACTTTAAATCAGCTACTGATTATACAGTCTTAGCTTCGTCAAGTATAACTGCTGATGGTAAGGCAACCTTTGATGCTGCAAGTTATAGACAGACGAATGTAGGAACAGATCCGTTAAAAGTCGTCACAGCTTTAGTTCACAAAGGTACTGATACAATCTTTGATGGAGTTGTATCGCCTCTAAGCACAAGTACAGTTCAGGCAACTTCTCAGAAACAACCTTTCGCAACGAAACCAGTTCTAGCAACAACTCCGAATGGAGATGTGACTGTCAAAATAGGACAAAACGGAGCTACATCTGCGGTTGTTACTTATGAGGTAGAAAATGGAAGACAACCTGTAATACTCCAAAAACAAAATGGCACTTGGACTAAGTTTGAAGGATTAGGGCAAACTCCAGCTACGGTTGTAAATGCTGCAGATGGTACAGCGATGGTTACAGTTCCATTTGGTACCGCGCGTTCAGGAACACAGCTTAGTGCACAACAAAGAAGTAATGATACAGATCCGAGTGAGGCAGCTACAATTACTGTTCCAACAGATACGACAGTACCTGAAGTTAAAATTGGGACAGGAGATAATGCTCAAACATTACCTCAATCACGAAATGACTCGGATGCTAGGGAAGCTGTATATGAAGTGGTTCAAGGTCAGGCATTCAGACCAGAACTAAAAGCCTGGGATAATTTTGAGAAGCTAACGAAATTTAGAATAGATAATTTGCGTCCTGGCATAACAGCTACTAATGCAAATGATGCCTTCAATACGACGACTAAGTACAGTCAACAAGCACCATTTAGTCCAACATTCACAGGGAATATACCTGAGGATACAATACCAGGTGTCTATACATCTACTATAACAGTTAGCGATGGAACAACGGGTGATAAGAACTATTACTTTAAGTATAAGGTTCTTCCAACCGCTCCAACAGTGACACCTACTACTCAGACAGGTAACCAAGTGTTATCAAATGATAGAACTCTAAAGGGAACGGCTACAGCTGGTGCTAAAATCAAAGTAACAGTTGCAGGTCAGACAGTGGCTGAAAATATCCAAGTAGGAAGTGACGGACATTGGACAGTAAACCTTAGAGAAGGGTTAAATAGTAACCATGCTAACCAGACTCAACTAGTTGCTAAAGACCCTGTAGCTGTTACTCAGACGGTTAATGGCGTAGAAAGTCCTAGCACAAATGTTACTGTTGCGGTAGGTTCGACAACTATTGAACCATCAGAAACAGGTGGAACTAGTTTGTACGCAGGAGCTAAAGAAGTAGTCGTAAAAACACCTCATGATGCAGGTATGTTCTACTTGAAATATACAGATAAAGATACTGGAGCTACAAAAGACTTAGGATTCAAACGCACTAGTATTGATGGACCGTGGACTTCGGTAGATTCGTCACAAGCAGTAGTAAAAGGTACTCCAACGAAAGATGGTTTCACAGAAACAGTGACAATCACAATGAAGAAACCTATCAAAGCGGGAACAGCCAGCACGAAGACCAATATCTCAGAAGGAAACTATGGTACACCAGCAGATTGGCAAGCTATTTCTGTGACAAATGAGGCACCGACACTAGCTGGACCTCAAGGAAATACAACAACAATCGAAAAAGGTGGACAGTTAAACTTAGATACGCTAGTCACAGCTCACGATAAAGAAGACGATCAAAATGCAACACTAGGGAATGGTGTGACAAAAGAGATTGTTTCGGTAAATGGAGTTGCTGCGACAAAAACTGTCGATGTTAATAGACCAGGTTCTTATGTTGTGAAATACAAAGCAACAGATAGCCAAGGAGTATCATCGTCTGAATTAGATGTAACGGTTAAAGTTAAGCCAACAGCACCGACAGTAACTGCAGGGGATAACGGTGACGTAACAGTAAGACCAGCAATGCAGGATAATGTGAATACAGTAAGTTTCACCTATACAAATGCTAATACGACAAGTCCTACGAATAAGACGGTAACAGCCAATAAGACAAATAATAGCTGGTCACTGACAGGTGCTCCGACAGATGGTGTAACAATCGATGCCACTACAGGTGTAGTTACGATTAAAGACCGAGAAATCAAAGACAATTCACAAGTAACAGCCAAATCAGTCACGACTGATAATGTAGAAAGTACTACTGTAACAGCCAACTCAAAAGTTGGAGATCGTGTAGCACCAACCTTTACTTTTAGCGATAAGTATACAGAAGTCGTGAATGGGGAACGTGTTGTTTATGTGACACCGACAGAAGAATTAAATACCAACCCAATTACTTTGGGAACTGTAGAAGATAATTCTGGTAAGTTGAGTGAAGTAGCCTTATTCCAAGGAGACTCGAGAACAACTACTCTGAAATATGGATTAAATTACAACAAAAAAGATAAAACAGATAATGGAGATGTCTCTGCACCATATGATATTCAGTTTACCGGTCTAGTACCAAAACTAAATCCTGATACAAATAGAGCATGGGATCTAACGAGAAACAACGGGAACTTAATAACTCTTTATGCTTCTGCAACAGATGCTGCTGGTAATCAATTGAAGAGTATCAGAAACACTGCTGATGAGCCTACTCGTGTTGTAATTAGACTTTTAACTCAAAAAGATAAGTATACTCCTCAAATCTCAACGCAGATCTTGAATAAAGATATTACTGCATCTAACGCGACGGTAAGTGAAGCTGAGTTTACTAACATCAAGCAACAGCTAGATTTCTCAGCGAGCAAAGGAGATGTAAGAATCGCTCGTAATACCGATGGTTTAACTATTGAGCGTAAAGACAATGGTGTGATTAAACATAAGGCGGATACGGATACTTATTATGTTGAGGCAACTGTGACTTATCCAGATGGAACAAGGGAAGATTTTGAAATTCCATTAGACCAAGGAGATAAAGTAGCTCCGAAGGTAAAAGTAAATGGTGTCGAGTTAAAAGACAATGTGACCGAAAACCCTACTTTTGTAGTATTCCGTGGTGCTACATTTAATCCAACATTCGAAGTTAATGATAACTCTGGAACAACAACTTATCTAAAAGCATCGGACCTTCCAACAGGGCGTGAATTCGTTAAAGACGAGAGCATGTCTAATGGAACAAATGCGCAAATCAATAGTGATAATACAGTTCCAAATACTGCAGTTTTAGGTGAACATGAGGCAAAAGTTTTAGTCAAAGATGCTTCAAATAACCAAAAAGAATACAAATTCAAGTATATTGTTGCTGATGTTGAATTAAAAACTTCTGAAAAAACAGTAGAATTCAACTCAACATTAGGAGATGCACATGAGTTTGTTAAAGCGGTTGTTGCTTCAAATTCGGATGGAGATGATAAATACTATCCAAGATCAATGACATTCAAATGGTCTAAGGACAGCTCGGATGTAGCAAATGATACTCAACTTACGACTCCTGGAACTGTAACCTATAAAGCAGTGGCTGATTTTTATAATCAAGGTGGAAAATACACTAAAGATATTGCTGGAATAGGTAATGGAGTAACTATCTACGCACCGGATAAGATAGAAAAACCAGTTACATTTAAAGTCAAACCAACAGCGCCAACAGTAAGACCACAAGATAATGGCACTGTGCTTATTACACATGACAACCAGCCGAATGTAAATCGTATTAGTGTAACATACACAACTCAAGGAGATAATCCAAGGGAAGTGACATACACAGCGACGAAGAATGGTGATTCTTGGTCATTTGGTTCGGGTGCCCCTTTGACAGTAAATCCAACAACAGGAGAGATTAAACTTAAAGACGGTTATGTGAAAGAAGGTTCAACGGTAAAAGTTAAAGCTCTTACTACACCAACAACAGGAAATGTAGAAAGTACTGAAACTACTGAAACTGTAAGAAATAGAGACCACCAGTTCCCTACAGTAACATTCCAAAACGTAGAAACAGATGCTGATGGAAATCGCGTAGTGTATATCACACCAACAGAAGAAGCTAATTTACCAATAGCAACGTTTAATGACAATTCAGGGAAATTAGTAGCAGCTAATTTTGTTGGATATGATGGAAGTCCTACTAATTTAAGTAGTGTAAATCTTGAATTTTCTAATAGATTTGCTAAAGATAGCGCTGAAACACAACATGATGCACCAATTACATTAAATGTTACAGGTAAGTTATCGAAAACAAATCCTGCTGATAGAAATAACTTGTGGACAGATGGAGGAACGATTGGAACTATTTATGCTGATGCAGAAGATGTAGCAGGAAATAGGTTGCATGAGTCTCCAGGAGCTAAAGACAATACTAAAAACAGTCCAACACGTGTGATACTTAAAGCAAGAACACAAGCAACTAAATACATACCTACTATCACTACTCAGCCGTTGGAGAAATATATTACTGATACGACGAAAGTGACTGAGACTGAGTTTAACGCTATGAAGGAAAACTTGACTTTCACTACGACAAAAGGTAATGTAAATGTAACTAATAAAACATCAGACTTAACAGTTGCTATGAAAGACAGTGGTTTAATTAAGTCTAAAGAGGATGGTAGTCATTATGTCGGAGCAACTGTGACTTATCCAGATGGAACAAGGGAAGACTTTGAAATCCCGGTTAAGAGTATAAAACCAGCTGTACCAACTGTAACTCCTGAAACTAACGGAGATGTTACAGCAACTCCAGTAGACGAACCAAATGTCGATAAACTAGAAGTAACTTATACTCCAGCAGATGTAAATCAATTGCAAGATAATGGAGATGTGACGAAAACTCCTCAAGCAGAGACAAAAGTTGTTGCTACTAAGGATGATAATAATCAATGGAGCATTACAGAAGGTGCGAAAGATGGTATTAGCATAGATCCGAACACTGGTAAAATTACATTGAAAGACCAAGTCGTTAAAGGTCAGTCAAATGTTACAGCAAAAGTTTCAGCTCAAAATATTTCAAGTGACAGCGCTAGTCAAACAGCTGCTAATGGAGATACTACGTTACCAGTTATCGGTGCTTCTTCGAAACTTGTCGAAGCTGGAAAAGAAGTCAATATTCCTCTTGAGCTATCAGACGCTGGAGTAGGTATTGATGAAAGTAATATCAAAGTTACAAACTTACCAGAAGGTTTGCGTTACGATGCAGCAAGCAACTCTATCAAAGGAACGTTGAAAGATGTTTCTAAGAGCGATATAAAAGTAGCTGTTTGAGATAAGAATGGTAATAAAGCTGAGAAAACTATTTCTCTAGTCGCTGTGAAGCCAAAAACAGTTTATGCAATCAGTGGCGGAACTATTGAAAATGTTGATGATGCAGCTAACTTCGTAGAAGTACCGGCAGGTGTTACTTTAACTTCTGCAACGTGGAAAGATGATTCTAAACCAACAACAGAAGTTCTAGGAAGAACAACTAAAACTGTAGTGGCAAATCTAACTGGTTATGATGGTCTTGAATTAACCACCTCAGTAATTGTGTATCCAGGGGTTACTCTTCGTAAAGTGAATAACCAAGAAGTGACAACATATCATGAGGTTGTTGGTCAACCATTGACATCAGCAGTGTGGTGGACTGGAGGTAGAACGCAACCAGCTAAGCCTGATTTCTATGTAGCCTTTGAAGGTGATAAACCAGCAGGAACGACTATTGAATTTGAAGGTGGAATGCCTACAAATACAACAGCGGGACTAATCACTAAAAAAATCATTGTAACTTATCCAAATGGGGCTGGGAAATTTGAAAGAGAACTTACTTTCAGAACTTATGGTTACGAGGCGAACTATCCAACAGGAAAAGACTATTTTGAAACAGAAGTAGGAAAACCATTTACAAATGCTGGTGCTGCCTCTTATGTCAAACCAAGTAGTAATTTAACTACGCCATCAAGAACGTATATAGGATGGGGGGATGGTTTTGGTTCTTCTCCAGTACAACGCGCGCAAACAACTATAGGAGTACGAGAAGAACAGGTCAATGTTCACTATGGAACCAAGGTTGAAAGTGAGCGTGGTGACGAAACACATCGTTATACAGATCAAAACATCAAAGTAACGTTAGCGGTTAAACCAAAAGCACCAACACTTCAAGGTCAAGCAGGTACTAAACCAGCTGTTACGGTATCTAACCTACCAGAAACTTCTCAGTTAGCGACAGGATCAACTGTAAAAGTCCAACTTAAAGACGCTCAAGGCACTGTTGTCGCAGAAAAAGAAATTACAGCTGGAACAACAACAGTAACATTCGCGGCAGCTGACTACAAGAAAGACCTAACATTAGGAGAACAATTAACGACTAATGTTCTTGTTTCTGGAACATACAAGAAAACAGTAAAAACAGACAATAGAACTGAACAAGTAGACACACCTTATGCATTATCTTCAGCTAATAGTAATCAGGAAACTGTTAAAACGTATGCTGACTTCTACAGAGATCAAGTCACTTATCCAACGAATGCTGAAAAAGTGACTTATGGTAATACAGCAATCACCGATGGTAACTTTACAGATGAAGCCAAAGAGAGCTTTGCAGCTAAAATTAAAGAAGCGAATGCAAATAATAGTAACTTACCTGCAAATGTAACTTATACTAAGGGAACTACGGATGATAAGGCGAAAGTAGCTACGATTAACTTCCCAGAAGATGGTTCTACTATTGACATTTCTCATACGCAAGTAGCCAAACCAGAAGTTCCGACATTTACTAAGACGGCAGGAACTGTAGAAGATCCGAAATTAAGTGATGTGGATCGTACGATTTCTGGTACAGCCCTTGAAAGTGCTACGAAGGTTGTATTGACCTTACAAACTGGTAAAACTGTTGAAATTGACGCCAATAACGGAAAAGACCCAGCTAATCTTCAACCAGGCGAAGGTGCACTGAAAAATGGTGTCTGGACCTATAAACTTCCAGATAATACCTACTTACGTCAGACAGACCAATCTGCTGAAATAGGTTCTTCTACATTACCGGTGAAAGTAAAACAGACTGTCTTTACTGCCGAAAGCGATGAAAGCAAGATTTATGTAGCCAAAGAGCGTAATTTCGCAGGGAAAACCATTACAGCAGCTAAGGGAAGTCAAACTCTGACAGACTTGAGAGCAGATGCTCGAAAAGGTATTAGCTACACTGAAAAGAATATCGAAAAAGACTTCCCAAGTGACTTTACAGCTACATGGAAAGACGGACAGCCTGACGTTGAAACAGTTGGAACAAGAAAATATACGGTTCAATTAACTGAAACTTCTGCAACTGCCACAAATAAAGTCGGCGAATACGATGTAACGATTACAGTGACAAATCCAGCACCAGCAGCGTTGACTTATGAGAACAAGCAAAATGGTACAACTCGTATTAAGTTACCAGATGATGCGGATAAGGTTGCCTTTACAATCCCTGGCGATAACCAACTAAATACTGTGACTGTCACACATTCAGAAAGGGATGGATGGACAGTACCAGCTAACTCTGTATTTACAAAAGATGGCGACTACCTGGTTGTTAACTCGAAAGATGTTGGAGGAAACCGTAATATTACAGCTGTTGCCACTAAAGGTGATGGAAATCTTAAGAGTACAGAAACACCAACGTCAATTCCGGTGCCAACTCATGAGGTTGGAACGACTAAAATTAGCAAGGTAGTTGGTGGAGGCAACCCCACAAACGAAGAATTGCTGGATGCTGTAACCGTTGCTGATAAAGCGTCAGCAACCTTAAAAGATGGTACGACTTATCCAACTGCTCTTGGAACTCATACTATCGAAGTGGTAGTGACTTATGCAGATAACACTACAGAAATTGTCGAAGTTCCGTATGAAGTGAGATCTGCAGATAAGAGTCAACTACAAACAAGTAAGAACGCTCTTGAAACATCAATCGGAGATGTACCAGAAACAGCAGGTAAGACAGAAGCAAGTAAGAAAGCTTACGAAAACGCTAAGGCAGAAGCAGACAAAGCGCTAGCGAAAGCAAACGAAGTGCTCGCAGATACGAGTGCGACAGAAGCGCAAGTGAAAGATGCGAAAGATAAAGCAGACGCAGCTAAGACAACACTTGATGAAGCCAAAGCAGGATTAGCGAATGTCGATAAGAGTCAACTACAAACAAGTAAGAACGCTCTTGAAACATCAATCGGAGATGTACCAGAAACAGCAGGTAAGACAGAAGCAAGTAAGAAAGCTTACGAAAACGCTAAGGCAGAAGCAGACAAAGCGCTAGCGAAAGCAAACGAAGTGCTCGCAGATACGAGTGCGACAGAAGCGCAAGTGAAAGATGCGAAAGATAAAGCAGACGCAGCTAAGACAACACTTGATGAAGCCAAAGCAGGATTAGCGAATGTCGATAAGAGTCAACTACAAACAAGTAAGAACGCTCTTGAAACATCAATCGGAGATGTACCAGAAACAGCAGGTAAGACAGAAGCAAGTAAGAAAGCTTACGAAAACGCTAAGGCAGAAGCAGACAAAGCGCTAGCGAAAGCAAACGAAGTGCTCGCAGATACGAGTGCGACAGAAGCGCAAGTGAAAGATGCGAAAGATAAAGCAGACGCAGCTAAGACAACACTTGATGAAGCCAAAGCAGGATTAGCGAATGTCGATAAGAGTCAACTACAAACAAGTAAGAACGCTCTTGAAACATCAATCGGAGATGTACCAGAAACAGCAGGTAAGACAGAAGCAAGTAAGAAAGCTTACGAAAACGCTAAGGCAGAAGCAGACAAAGCGCTAGCGAAAGCAAACGAAGTGCTCGCAGATACGAGTGCGACAGAAGCGCAAGTGAAAGATGCGAAAGATAAAGCAGACGCAGCTAAGACAACACTTGATGAAGCCAAAGCAGGATTAGCGAATGTCGATAAGAGTCAACTACAAACAAGTAAGAACGCTCTTGAAACATCAATCGGAGATGTACCAGAAACAGCAGGTAAGACAGAAGCAAGTAAGAAAGCTTACGAAAACGCTAAGGCAGAAGCAGACAAAGCGCTAGCGAAAGCAAACGAAGTGCTCGCAGATACGAGTGCGACAGAAGCGCAAGTGAAAGATGCGAAAGATAAAGCAGACGCAGCTAAGACAACACTTGATGAAGCCAAAGCAGGATTAGCGAATGTCGATAAGAGTCAACTACAAACAAGTAAGAACGCTCTTGAAACATCAATCGGAGATGTACCAGAAACAGCAGGTAAGACAGAAGCAAGTAAGAAAGCTTACGAAAACGCTAAGGCAGAAGCAGACAAAGCGCTAGCGAAAGCAAACGAAGTGCTCGCAGATACGAGTGCGACAGAAGCGCAAGTGAAAGATGCGAAAGATAAAGCAGACGCAGCTAAGCAAAAACTTGACACTGCGAAAGCAGGCTTGGTAGATAAACCAACTTCTGTACCAAATAATGATGGCAACACTAACAGCGGTGCTAATACTGACGACAGTGCTAACACTAACAACGGCGGTGCTACTACCCCTGCTGACAGCAATAGCAACAGTGTGACACCGGATAACAGTGGTAACACTCCAGTCCCTGGTGTGACGACCGATGATAGTAGTAACACCACCCCTGTTACTCCGTCATCTACTGTTGGACAGGCTCAAGCAAGTACTCCAGTTCAAGAAACACCAGTTTCTACAAACACTCCAAATAATTCAGGCACTACAGTGACTCCTAGTGAGACTCGTCCTGTTGACAAGTCTGAGCTTGCTCGATTGGTTGAAGCGCTAGAAACTCGTTTGAAAGACTTGGATGCTATTGATCAATCTGTCATCGACGCTGCTAAGATCATTCTCGGAGAGGGTCAAGAAGCCCTTAGAAATGCTGACTTGACAGAGGCAGGCTTGAAAGAGATGACTGCCAAGGTCAAAGAAGCTCTCGAATCCTTGAAAGGTAAGCAAACGACTAAGGATGAAGAAACGAAAGAAACAAGCAAAGAGCAAGGTCATCTTCCATACGGTACCATGATTGGCAGCCTGCTCGCCCTTCTTGGTCTCCTTCTCTTCCTCATCGCTCGTCGCAAGAAAGAGTCAGAACTCAAGAAATTGACCAAGGAATTAACTAAGGTTCTGCAAGAAAACGACCTTACAAATGTAGATGCGAAAGTCCTCGACCAAGCACGAGAAGCTCTCGCTCAAGCAGTTGCCTTCCTAGCCAATGAGAAAGAGTCTGACCACACAGAAGATGAGTTGATTGAGAAACTCAAAGCTATTCTTGCTCAGTTAAGATAAGCGACATTTTGAAATGGAGCAAACTTACCATAGAAGCTAATACATGGCTGGATAGCGTTATCTTTTAGTACAAGTAGAAGTCTTTGATGGTAGAGTAAGATAAAGAAGAAACACGAAACAAGTGAGGTAGTTCATGAAACGGAACTGAAACTTACTAGTGTGGACTCTTGAAGGAAGTAGCGGATAGAAAGAAGTGGAGAATCCTCTTTCTATCCGTCTTTCTTCAGGAATCTATGTAAGCGCTTTAAAAATAGAAAGGGTAATGGAATGGGGAAACATGAAAGTAGAAAAAACAAACCTATTTTATTAGTAGGGAATGGAATCAATAGATTATTTGCAAACGAGTCAGAAGATGATGATTCCTTTAATGTAGAAAAGTTTAGAGGCGAAAAAGAATCTGAGAAATGCTCACTACATGCTGAGATAAGCGAGTCTTTGCGTTTTCCAATGAGGATTTCAGTATTCTATAAGGGGAAAGAAGAAACTGTCGCACAGGAACTAACTGATTTTTTGAAGGATAAGATGACGATTTCAAAAAGGAAGAAAGAGTTTCTTGAGGATTTATTAAACTTAGAAGTAGAGAATATTTTGACGACGAATGACAGCTTTGAGTTTGAAAAAACAATTTGTACTAATCCATCTATTGGAAAAATCTTAAATCTATATGGATATGGGAAGGAGGGTGAAATCAGTAAAAAGGAGAGGGAGCTAGGAATCTATCAGTATATAAAATTAGGTGATCGAAAAAAACTATGGCATATACATGGAATAGCAACCAGAAAAAATTCTATTATACTAGGACAATATCATTATGGCTATTTGCTTTCGCAAGTGATAGGATATACGTCTGAGTTATTAAGGAGATGGAATTCTAAAAATGATTTTTATCATCATTCATGGATTGATTGTTTTGTAAGCAATGATGTTCATATCCTTGGATTTGCTTTCGATTTAGCTGAAATCGATTTGTGGTGGCTACTCGCATACAAGAAGAAACATTTTGAATTTACAAAGGTGTATTTTTACTCGAAAGTTGGAGATTTAGATGTTACTGTGAGAATACTCTTGTGTACATATGGCGTTATTATAAAAGAAATAAATACGGCTGACTATCATGATTTTTATAATCAAGCGATTACTGAAATAAGAAATAGGATAAAAATGGATAGAGATGTTACATAAGAAATTGTAAGAGGTCTGTTCCCTCTTGATAAAATAACTCCCATTTGACTTTTTGCGCCAAAAATAGCATCATATTCGGTGCAAAGGAGGCGTGATAGATGAACTATGAGTAGGAAATAGTAAATAGGATAGAAAATTTTGAATCGAATCAAGTTTTTATAGCAAATGATTTCTTTGAAATTGCAGGATATGAAACTGTTCGTAGTACATTAAATCGTCTTATAAAAGATAAAAAGGTTACTCGCATTTTGAAAGGTATTTATTATAAACCAAAATATATAGAACTGACTGGAGAGTATGCAATGGCGTCTGTGGATGAAGTTGCTGATGCTATTGCTAGAAAATATAATTGGACCATTGCTCCATCGGGAAACACAGCCCTTAATTTAATTGGTTTAGCTACGCAGGTACCAGCAAAATGGACCTATATATCAGATGGAAGATATGCCAGTTTTAATGTTGGTAAGGCAAGGATAGAATTTAAGCATAGAAATAATGGAGATATTTCAAATATGTCAACCTTAACTGCAATGGTGATACAATCTGTCAAGGCAATGGGGAAAGAGAATATTACTTCTCAGCAGATTGACTACTTACGGAAAAAATTATCTGAAGAAGAAAAGTCAACATTACTAGCTGAAGGTAAAACTACAAGTGTCTGGGTATATAGTATTATCAAGAAAATATCAGAGGTATAGGGATGTTTGAGGATAAATCGACTGGGAAAAATAAATCAATTTTTCAGAATGTTTTTAGAAGTCACGGTGTCTATTCTAGCTTCAATCCACTAGAAATTCCATAGATAGAAAACTAGATGGTTCCTACAGATAGGGCTGATCGAGTTGATGTGAGATGATTTGGCTTGCTAGAGGAATTGAGGATTGCCAAACTGTATCATTGAAATTATTGCTCAAATTTGTTATGATATAAATATGAATAAAAGTAGACTGGGACGTGGCAGACACGGGAAAAAGAGACATGTATTATTGGCTTTGATTGGTATTTTAGCAATTTCTATTTGCTTATTAGGCGGATTTATTGCTTTTAAAATGTATCAGCAAAAAAGTTTTGAGCAAAAGATTGAATCGCTCAAAAAAGAGAAAGATGATCAATTGAGTGAGGGAAATCAGAAGGAGCATTTTCGTAAGGGTCAAACCGAAGTGATTGCCTATTATCCTCTCCAAGGGGAGCAAGTGATTTCCTCTGTTAAGGAGCTGATAAATCAAGATATTAAGGACAAGCTAGAAAGTAAGGACAATCTTGTTTTCTACTATACAGAGCAAGAAGAGTCAGGTTTAAAGGGAGTCGTCAATCGTAATGCAACCAAACAAATCTATGATTTAGTTGATTTTAAGGTTGAAGAGACTGAAAAGACCAGCCTAGGAAAGGTTCACTTAACAGAAGATGGGCAACCTTTTACACTTGACCAACTGTTTTCAGATGCTAGTAAGGCTAAGGAACAGCTGATAAAAGAATTGACCTCCGTCCTAGAGGATAAGAAAATAGAGCAAGACCAGAGTGAGCAGATTGTAAAAAGCTTCTCTGACCAAGACTTATCTGCATGGAATTTTGATTACAAGGATAGTCAGATTATCCTTTATCCAAGTCCTGTGGTTGAAAATTTAGAAGAGATAGCCTTGCCAGTATCTGCTTTCTTTGATGTTATCCAATCTTCGTACTTACTTGAAAAAGACGCAGCATTGTACCAGTCTTACTTTGATAAGAAACATCAAAAAGTTGTCGCTCTAACCTTTGATGATGGTCCAAATTCAGCAACGACCCCGCAGGCATTAGAGACTCTAGCTAAATATGGTGTTAAAGCCACTTTCTTTGTGCTTGGGAAAAATGTTTCTGGGAATGAGGACTTGGTGAAAAGGATAAAATCTGAAGGTCATGTTGTTGGAAACCATAGTTGGAGCCATCCGATTCTCTCGCAACTTTCTCTTGATGAAGCTAAAAAGCAGATTACTGATACTGAGGATGTGCTAACTAAAGTGCTGGGTTCTAGTTCCAAACTCATGCGTCCGCCTTATGGAGCTATTACAGATGATATTCGCAATAGCTTGGATTTGAGCTTTATCATGTGGGATGTGGATAGTCTGGACTGGAAGAGTAAAAATGAAGCATCTATTTTGACAGAAATTCAGCATCAAGTAGCTAACGGCTCTATCGTTCTGATGCATGATATTCACAGTCCGACAGTCAATGCCTTGCCAAGGGTCATTGAGTATTTGAAAAATCAGGGTTATACCTTTGTGACCATACCAGAGATGCTCAATACTCGCCTAAAACCTCATGAACTGTATTATAGTCGTGATGAATAAGCAAGAAAAAATAGGTCTGTCAGATATGTGATAGACTTATTTTTTACAAAAGATAGTACTAATTAGCAAAAAAATTATGCTATAAATGATAAATAAAATAGAAGGAGAAGCATATGAATACCTATCAATTAAATAATGGAGTAGAAATTCCAGTATTAGGATTTGGAACTTTTAAGGCTAAGGATGGAGAAGAAGCCTATGGTGCAGTGTTAGAGGCCTTAAAGGCTGGTTATCGTCATATTGATACGGCGGCGATTTATCAGAATGAAGAAAGTGTTGGTCAAGCAATCAAAGATAGCGGAGTTCCACGAGAGGAATTGTTCGTAACTACCAAGCTTTGGAATAGTCAGCAAACTTATGAGCAAGCTCGTCAGGCTTTTGAAGAGTCTTTAGAGAACCTGGGCTTGGAATATTTGGATTTGTATTTGATTCATTGGCCGAACCCAAAACCGCTCAGAGAAAATGACGCATGGAAAACTCGCAATGCAGAAGTTTGGAGAGCTATGGAAGACCTCTATCAAGAAGGGAAAATCCGTGCTATCGGCGTTAGCAATTTTCTTCCCCATCATTTGGATGCCTTGCTTGAAACAGCAAAAATTCTTCCTGCGGTCAATCAAGTTCGCTTGGCGCCAGGTGTGTATCAAGAGAAAGTCGTAGCTTACTGTAGAGAAAAAGGAATTTTATTGGAAGCTTGGGGACCTTTTGGTCAGGGAGAACTTTTTGATAGCAAGGAAGTGCAAGAAATAGCAACAAATCACGGAAAATCGGTTGCTCAGATAGCCTTGGCCTGGAGCTTGGCAGAAGGATTTTTACCGCTTCCAAAATCTGTCACAGCCTCTCGTATTCAGGCTAATCTTGATTGTTTCGGAATTGAACTGAGTCACGAGGAGCGTGAAATCTTAAAAGCGATTGCTGTTCAATCTGGTGCTCCACGAGTTGATGATATGGATTTCTAGAAAATCATAAAAAGAATTGTACATTATTCTAATTTTTGATATAATAGTCAGCAGGAAAGAAAGTCTTATGGCGTTCTTCAAGCGAGCTTGGGATAGTGGGAGCCAAGTAGGGCAAAATAATGAGCTGGCGCTTTCTGTCGTATTTTAAAAAACAATGAAGTAATAAATTAGGGTGGAACCGCGTTTCTGACGCCCCTAGGTTAAATCAACCTAGGATTGTCAGATGTGGTTCTTTTGCTTATTCAGTCTATTGTGTGAAAGAAAGGAGAGACGTGGAAAACCTTTATCTTGTAAAAGACGATAGTCAACTAGCTGCATTTCGTGATTTTGTAGTAATAAATACTGAAAAGTTGAAAGATTATCAATCTTTTTTAAAGAATGAACTTGCAGTCTGTGATTTACCGCAAGCCGTTATTTGGTCAAGTTTTAGTGCTGCTACACAGATTATTAGGGAAAGTACTGTTCCAGCCTATACAAATAATAGACGAATGGTTATGACGCCTGATTTAGCTGTTTGGAAAGAGTTGTATTTGTATCAGTTGATGGACTACGAGTGTTCTGAGCAAACTCAAGCAATAGAAAGTCACTATCATTCTTTATCTGAAAATTTCCTCTTACAGATTGTAGGACATGAGTTAGCTCATTGGTCGGAGCATTTTTTAGATGATTTTGATGGTTATGACTCTTATATCTGGTTCGAAGAGGGGATGGTTGAATATATTAGTCGCAAGTATTTCTTGACAGAAGAGGAATTTCAAGCGGAAAAAATTTGTAATCAATCTCTAGTAGAACTTTTTCAGAAGAAGTATGGTTGGCATTCATTGAATGATTTTGGTTCTTCGACTTATGATAAGAACTATGCAAGTATTTTTTACGAATACTGGCGTAGTTTTTTGACAATAGATAAGTTGGTAGAAAATCTAGGTAGTGTACAAGCGGTCTTCGATTCTTATCATCTATGGGCAAATACAGATAAAACTCTTCCCTTGTTGAATTGGTTTGTTCAGCAGAAGTTAATTGAAAAAGAAATATAAAAACTAAAGGAGTAAATAATATCTAAAAAATTGACTTTCCACTGCGTCAATGGCAGAAACCTCCTTACAGTCGGACTGCCCCACGCTCAGCACTAGAGTGCCTGAGCTAGACGCAGTACTAACTCGTCTTGCCTCGTATAATCGACGAGGCAGACTCGTGTCGCAAGAAATCATTTTTTATTAAGGAGTAAATAATGTCTAAAAAATTGACTTTCCACTGCGTCAGTGGCAGAAACCTCCTTACAGTCGGACTGCCCCACGCTCAGCACTATAATGCCTGAGCTAGACGCAGTACTAACTCGTCTTGCCTCGTATGATCGACGAGGCAGACTCGTGTCGCAAGTAATTTATAGAAAAAGGAGTAAAAAATGTCTAAAAAATTGACTTTCCAGGAAATCATCCTTACTTTGCAACAATTTTGGAATGACCAAGGTTGTATGCTTATGCAGGCTTATGACAACGAAAAAGGTGCGGGAACAATGAGTCCTTACACTTTCCTTCGTGCTATCGGACCTGAGCCATGGAATGCAGCTTATGTAGAGCCATCACGTCGTCCTGCTGACGGTCGTTATGGGGAAAATCCGAACCGTCTTTACCAACACCACCAATTCCAGGTGGTCATGAAGCCATCTCCATCAAACATTCAAGAGCTTTACCTTGAGTCTTTAGAAAAATTGGGAATCAATCCGTTGGAGCATGATATTCGTTTCGTTGAGGATAACTGGGAAAATCCATCAACTGGTTCAGCTGGTCTTGGTTGGGAAGTTTGGCTTGATGGGATGGAAATTACTCAGTTCACTTATTTCCAACAAGTCGGTGGATTGGCAACTGGCCCTGTGACTGCGGAAGTTACCTATGGTTTGGAGCGTTTGGCTTCTTACATTCAAGAAGTAGACTCTGTCTATGATATCGAGTGGTCTGATGGTGTAAAATACGGAGAAATCTTCATCCAGCCTGAGTACGAGCATTCAAAATATTCATTTGAAATTTCGGATCAAGAAATGTTGCTGGAAAACTTTGATAAGTTTGAAAAAGAGGCTGGTCGTGCCTTGGAAGAAGGCTTGGTGCACCCTGCCTATGACTATGTTCTCAAATGTTCACATACCTTTAACCTGCTTGATGCGCGTGGTGCCGTATCTGTAACAGAGCGCGCAGGCTATATCGCTCGTATCCGTAACCTAGCCCGTGTCGTAGCCAAAACCTTTGTCGCAGAACGCAAACGCCTAGGCTACCCACTTTTAGATGAAGCAACACGAGCTAAACTCCTAGCAGAAGACGCAGAATAAAGAGAGTGAGAAATTACGAAAATGGGCGAACAGAGTGAGCCCTGAGCCAGTTGCCGCAGTGATGAAGGTATCCTTAGTGAAACTAAGGATACTAGGCAAAATTGGAGACTTTTGGCTCCAATTTTAGCAATGAAACAACGAAGTTGGTTGCTTGTGTGCCCATCACATAAGGCAAACTGGAAAATAAAAAGATATTTTTCGGAGAAAAAACATGACAAAAAACTTATTAGTAGAACTCGGTCTTGAAGAATTACCAGCCTATGTTGTCACACCAAGTGAAAAACAACTAGGCGAAAAAATGGCAGCCTTCCTCAAGGAAAACCGCTTGTCTTTTGAAGCTATTCAGACCTTCTCAACCCCACGTCGTTTGGCTGTTCGTGTGACGGGTCTTGCAGACAAACAGTCTGATTTGACAGAAGATTTCAAGGGTCCAGCAAAGAAAATTGCCTTGGATAGTGATGGAAACTTTACCAAAGCAGCTCAAGGATTCGTCCGTGGGAAAGGCTTGACGGTTGAAGATATCGAATTTCGTGAAATCAAGGGTGAAGAATATGTCTATGTCACTAAGGAAGAAATTGGTCAAGCAGTTGAAGCCATTGTTCCTGGTGTTGTGGATGTCTTGAAGTCACTGACTTTCCCTGTCAGCATGCATTGGGCTGGAAATAGCTTTGAATACATTCGTCCTGTTCACACTTTAACCGTTCTTTTAGATGAAGAAGAGTTTGATTTGGATTTCCTTGATATCAAGGGAGGTCGTGTGAGCCGTGGTCATCGTTTCTTGGGGAAAGAAACCAAAATTCAGTCAGCATTGAGCTATGAAGAAGACCTTCGTAAGCAGTATGTAATCGCAGATCCACGTGAACGCGAGCAAATGATTGTTGACCAAATTAAGGCAATCGAAGTTGAACACAGTGTACGTATCGAAATTGATGCTGACTTGCTGAATGAAGTCTTGAACTTGGTTGAATACCCAACTGCCTTCATGGGAAGTTTTGATGCCAAATACCTTGAAGTTCCAGAAGAAGTCTTAGTGACTTCAATGAAAGAACACCAACGGTACTTTGTTGTCCGTGATCAAGATGGCAAGCTCTTGCCAAACTTCATTTCTGTTCGTAATGGAAACGCAGAGTATTTGGAAAATGTCATCAAAGGAAATGAAAAAGTTTTGGTAGCCCGCTTGGAAGACGGAGAATTCTTCTGGCGAGAAGATCAAAAATTGGTTATTTCTGACCTTGTTGAAAAATTAAACAATGTGACCTTCCATGAGAAAATCGGTTCCCTTCGTGAACACATGATTCGTACGGGTCAAATCGCTGTACTTTTGGCAGAAAAAGCAGGCTTGTCAGCGGATGAAACGATTGACCTAGTCCGTGCAGCAGCCATTTACAAGTTTGACTTGTTGACAGGTATGGTTGGTGAATTTGACGAGCTCCAAGGAATTATGGGTGAAAAATATGCCCTTCTTGCTGGGGAAACTCCAGCGGTAGCAGCTGCTATTCGTGAACACTACATGCCTACATCAGCTGAAGGAGAACTTCCAGAGAGCAAGGTTGGTGCAGTGCTTGCTATTGCAGATAAATTGGATACGATTTTGAGTTTCTTCTCAGTAGGTTTGATTCCATCAGGTTCTAATGACCCGTATGCCCTTCGTCGCGCGACCCAAGGTGTGGTTCGTATCTTGGATGCCTTTGGTTGGCATATTGCTATGGATGAGCTGATTGATAGCCTTTATGCTTTGAAATTTGACAGCTTGACTTATGAAAATAAGGCAGAAGTGATGGACTTTATCAAGGCTCGTGTTGATAAGATGATGGGTTCTACTCCAAAAGACATCAAGGAAGCAGTTCTTGCAGGATCAAACTTTGTTGTGGCGGATATGTTGGAAGCAGCAAGTGCTCTCGTAGAAGCAAGCAAGGAAGAAGACTTTAAACCATCTGTTGAATCACTTTCTCGTGCCTTTAACTTGGCTGAGAAGGCAGAAGGAGTAGCTACAGTTGATTCAGCTCTCTTTGAAAATGAAGAAGAGAAAGCCTTGGCAGAAGCAGTAGAATCACTTGTTTTGTCAGGGACTGCAAGTCAACAATTGAAACAGCTCTTTGCGCTTAGCCCTGTCATCGATGCCTTCTTTGAGAATACTATGGTTATGGCTGAAGATCAGACTGTTCGACAAAATCGTTTGGCAATCTTGTCGCAATTAACCAAGAAAGCAGCTAAACTTGCACGTTTTAACCAAATTAACACTAAATAAAATTTGATAAACAGGCTTTATCTTACCACAAAGGAGAAGAAATGGATCCGAAAAAAATCGCTCGTATCAACGAGCTTGCTAAAAAGAAAAAAGCAGAAGGCTTGACACCGGAAGAAAAAGTGGAACAAGCCAAACTACGTGAGGAGTACATCGAAGGTTATCGTCGCACTGTTCGTCACCATATTGAAGGAATCAAAATTGTTGACGAAGAAGGAAACGATGTTACACCAGAGAAACTACGTCAAGTCCAACGTGAAAAAGGGTTACATGGCCGTAGTCTCGATGACCCAAATTCATAATAAGTATTCTTTCTTTTAATAAAGATAGATGAAATAATACCAAAAGACTAGCAGACACAAACTGCTAGTCTTTTGTCACTTAAAAAGGAACCATAACGGTTCCTAAAATTATTAGTAACTTGCACCGGCTGTAGCATCTGCGCCACCACCGTGACCTCCAGCATCACCTGCATCAGAAGCTCCAGATGTAGCATCTGCTCCGCCATGTCCTCCAGCAGGAGTTGCTGCATTTCCACCAACTAGACGTTGACCAGTTGTTTCCAAGTACCAATCGAGCCATGGTTGGAAATTAAAGATAATCTCATTGATTCCAGCATATGAACCGTCTGGATAGTACATTGCTTGGTAATTGTGGGTATTGATAACGCCTTCTGGTGTTCTCGGCACAATTGTACGGACATATTCTTGGTCCCCATTACGCAGTACGCCGACAACCCATTCAACGTTTTTCATTCTAGAGTCTGGCAATGAACCGTGTACAGTTCCTAAACGGTTTCCTGATTGAGCACGTACACGTTTACCAAACATTGTATTTGGATCTTGGTGTGCGTTATTAAAGTACAAGAATTGGTTATTATCATCTGCAAATGTCAACTCAAATGGCATTGCTTTCAAGAACATGTCAATTTGGTTAACTGTTAAGATACCGTGGTCTAATTTAACGTAAGTATCTCCAGAAACAGCTCCAACAAGCTCAGCTGCTTTTTCTACCCATTCAGGATCATCTGGATCAACACCTTGGATGGTAGTTGCAATTGAATTTGTACAATATAAATCTTCTGGTTCAATTGGTTTTGGTTTTTTCAATTTTGAAACGACTCCCACATATTTTACAAAGTTGTCCAAGCATGTTTCAAGGAAATTAACAGTTCCTTCATTTATGATATTCCCATTAACATCAAAAGCTTCTTTGGCTTTACCAAGAAGGAATTCATTTCCTGGAAGCGTATAGGCATTGACACCTGGAGCGTCAAGAATCTTACGAAGGTGAACTTGGGCGCGAGAAGTACCTTGGTCGTAGTAAGAAGCACCCACAATCATGACTGGCTTGTTTTCAAATGGATGAACTTCATATGAAAGCCATTCAAGAACAGATTTTAGAGAAGCTGAGATTGTATGGTTGTGCTCAGGCGTAGCAATGATAACACCATCAGCACGAGTAATTTTGTTATATAAATAACGTAATTGGAAACTTTCGTCCCATTTTTCGTCTTGGTTAAACATTGGAACTTCATCAATTTCGAGGACTTCTAATTCAAATTTGAGTTTGAAGTGACGACGGATGAATTCCAAGAGTTTACGGTTATATGATTGATCGTAGTTTGATCCTACAAGTCCAACAAATTTCATTCTTTTTGGTCTCCTATCTTACAAATTTTCCCAGTCAAAGTCTTCAGCATCTTTGCGAAGTAGGGCTTGTGCGTTGCGCAATTTTTCTGTAATTTTTACAAAGATACGGAAGTCGTCAAAAGTGGCATCTAATTTTTTGATAACATCAAGATCCACTAGATCTCCACTTGGATTGAAGGCTTGAAGAGAATGTGAAAGCAAGAATTCATCTGGAAGGACACTTGCTTTGATTTCTGGAGCATTCAAGATTTGGCGAAGTTGCATTTGAGCACGTGATGAACCGAGTGTACCGTAAGAAGCACCTGTAATCATGATTGGTTTGTTCAAAAGTGGGTAAATACCATAAGACAACCAAGCAAGAGCACTCATCAAAACAGCTGGGATAGAGTGATCATACTCAGGAGTACCGATAATAACGCCATCTGCCTCTTCGATTTTAGCAGCAATTTCCAATATTTCAGCAGGTACTTGCTTGTCAGCTGGTTTATTGAAGACAGGAATGTCTTTGATTTCAACAAGTTCAATTTCAGCTTTGTCAGCAAAATGTTTTTGCATGTATTGAAGCAATTGACGGTTTGTAGAACGTTTTGAATTTGTTCCAACAATAGCAATAAGTTTTAACATGAGATTTCCTTTCTCTTTTTACATAATACGATTTTAAAACTCCATTGAAACAGTTGTTTCTATAGAGTAGGAATTCCTGAAGAACAACTTAGGTGACCTTCCTTATCAATCAGAATCGCTTCGATGCCCTCCAAACTTTCGACTTGCCAGAGGATAGCAGCAGGTCTTTCTCCAAAGAGTCGAGTTGTCCAGATTTCGCCATCAACTGATTTATCAGAGATGATTGTGAGACTCGCTAGCTCCGTTTCAACAGGATATCCTGTTTGACTGTCAAAAATGTGATGGTAATCTTGTCCATCGACGGTCAGGTGACGTTCATAAATACCTGAAGTCACGACAGATTGATTGACAACAGGAATGGTCATTAAGTGATTTCCCCTCGGATTGGCCGGGTCTTGAATCCCGATTTGCCAAGGCTGATTTCCTCTTGCCTGATTTTTTCCAATGGTCAGGATATTCCCTCCCAGATTGATCAAGGCAGAAGTCACACCCTCTTTTCTCAGAAATTGGGCAACCTTATCCGCACTATAACCCTTGGCTAAACAACCAAGATCGATCTTCATTCCTTTCTGTTTCAAGAACACAGTGGAAGCAGAAGAATCTAACTCGATATCATGAGGATTGATTAAAGGTAGCACCGCTTCAATTTCTTGAGGTTGGGCCACTTTGGCATCTGAAAAACCGATGCGCCAGGTTTGAATCAAGGGACCAATGCTGATATTGAGGTGGCTAGAGGGCGCTAGGCTATGATCTAACCCAAGTGAAATCAGTTCAAACAGGTCTGGATGAACCTTGACTGGAGCTATTCCAGCTTGATGATTGATTTCCATCAACTCAGATTCTTGACTATTGGCATTGAAGCGGTATTCTAGCTCTCTGAGTAAATCAAAGGATTTCTGGAGCAAGATATCTGCTCGCTCATCTACTAATGAAATAGTGATAGTAGTCCCCATTAGCCGTTCGGAATGTGAACTAAGAGGCAAGCTACCAACTCCTTTCTCTTATAGAAAATAAGTTGTAATATCAAATAATTATCTAAATTGAAGCCCTTACATTTTATTTTCATGTTATTAGAATACCATAAAGTTAGATTTTCTACAAATGAAATTTGGAAAAAGTCAAGAAATATGCTCACAAAAATTCATTAGTCTTGAAAACAGGATAAATGGGGAATTATTTTTGATAAAAAGCTAAATTCCCAAACTAAGTTCCACCGCTCATCCAAGTGGAAGTTAGTCTGATAAAAATCGTAAAAACCAGTGGAAATCCGTGTCAGGGTAAGTTCCACTGGTTTTAAACATGCTTGATTTTATAGCTTTTGTAGCCGAAAGGAATCGAAAAAAAGAGCGCACAAAATCCCCTCATCTGAAAGCGTTTCAGATTAAGTTCCGCTAGGGTGGAAGTTAGTGTGAGACGTTTGAATGGGGTTAAAGATTAGTTTTTAGAACTTATGTTGAAGTAATGTAGACGACTGGCAGACGTCTTCTGCAGGTATTTTAGAAATACCGAGAAGCTTAGGAATCTCTTCTCCATAGGTAAAGGTAAAGAGTTCATAGGATGACTTTCCATTTAAAGCAGCACGTTTGACGCTGTTGACATGAGAGCAGACGAGATTGATGTCCTCTTGAGTTAAATTGTCAAAAGAAGTTCCCTTAGGTAGAATGTCGCGAATTAGCGTGTGATTTTTCTCAATTCTGCTTTTCTGGTCAGAGCGATTAGGGTCACAAAAGAAGAGTTTACTCTCTCCTCGCACATCCATTTCGATGTCATCAACCCTTGCAAACTCTCCACCATTATCGGTAAGAATGACAGGAAAGAGTTGACAGAAATCTTTATCAGCTTGGTGAAGAGTGTTCTTGATGTCATAGAGGTGTTTGGTAACCTCAAGGGCAGTTTTATTATCCAGCAGTCTAGCGAAGATAAAGTTACAGAAAGAGAGATTGAAGGTGAGTAGGACTTTACCTCCCATCCTGCCCAGGACTGTATCCATTTCTAGCCAAGAGTCTAGTTGATTCAGTGCTAAATAGTTTTGGAAATCCTCATAGGAACGGCCTTTTTTAGCTTCTTTAGGGATGGAAGGTAGCTTACTTTTTCTTCTTTCTTTGAATTTAACGGCTCTGGCTAGGTCAATAGGAGCGATAGATAGGTATCCTTTTCGGATGTGCCGATAGACAGTTGAGGAGCTGACATCAAGGTTATGGATAGATGTGTTGTCCCTTTTTAACCCCATCAGAAATGACTTTGTCCATGTCCCAGAAGGTCTTGGAATTGAGGGGAGTTCCTTCACGAGATTCAACAAGAGTTTGTTCGTACTGTTTTTGAGCTTGTTTAGCGAGGTAGAAGATCTTCTTATAGCCACAGTTTTGTCTTCTTTTAGGGCAGCCATTACAGACAAAGGGCGCTTTGTCGAGTAGAGGGCAAGGAAGGTTGTTAGAGGTAGAGTATCTAATTTGTTTGTTTCGTTTGACTTCTTTGGAAACAGTAGTTGGGTCTTTTAGAATGGATTGTCCGATAGCTTTGAAGGTTTCACTGCGCTCTAAGTCTAGTTGGATATCGTTACGGTCTGAAAGGGTAAGGTGTTTATGTTTTGTCATAGTGAGCCTCATTTCTAATTCAAACGTCTCACACTTAATTCCACCATAAAAATCCGTTTTAGACTAATTTCCACTTCGGTCAGGCAAGTGGAAGTTACTTTGAGAAGTTACGTTTTTGATAAAAAATGCTGAAATAATAGTAAACCACTTGTAAACGCTAACAGTAAATGGTATACTAGTAGAGTAAATTTAAAATTGAAGGCAGGAAATTTTTTATGAGTAAAATCGTTGTAGTCGGTGCGAACCACGCTGGTACAGCATGTATCAATACCATGTTGGATAATTTTGGAAATGAGAACGAAATTGTTGTATTTGACCAAAACTCTAACATCTCTTTCCTAGGATGTGGAATGGCCCTTTGGATCGGTGAACAAATTGACGGTGCTGAAGGCTTGTTCTATTCTGATAAAGAAAAATTGGAAGCTAAAGGTGCTAAAGTTTACATGAACTCACCTGTTCTTTCAATCGACTATGATAACAAAGTAGTTACAGCGGAAGTTGAAGGAAAAGAGCACAAAGAATCATACGAAAAATTGATTTTCGCTACAGGTTCTACACCAATCTTGCCACCAATCGAAGGTGTTGAAATTGTTAAAGGAAACCGCGAATTTAAAGCAACTCTTGAAAATGTACAATTCGTGAAATTGTACCAAAATGCTGAAGAAGTTATCAATAAACTTGCTGATAAGAGCCAACACCTTGACCGTATCGCCGTTGTTGGTGGTGGTTACATCGGTGTTGAACTTGCTGAAGCTTTTGAGCGTCTTGGAAAAGAGGTTGTCCTTGTTGACATCGTAGATACTGTCTTGAACGGTTACTATGACAAAGACTTCACACAAATGATGGCGAAGAACTTGGAAGACCACAACATCCGCTTGGCGCTTGGTCAAACTGTTAAAGCAATTGAGGGTGACGGTAAAGTTGAACGCTTGGTAACAGACAAAGAAACATTTGATGTGGATATGGTTGTTCTTGCAGTTGGTTTCCGTCCAAATACAGCTCTTGCTGACGGTAAGATTGAGCTCTTCCGTAACGGTGCCTTCCTTGTAGATAAGAAACAAGAAACTTCACTTCCAGGTGTATTTGCAGTTGGTGACTGTGCGACTGTCTATGATAATGCTCGTAAAGACACTAGCTATATTGCCCTTGCTTCAAATGCTGTTCGTACTGGTATCGTTGGTGCCTACAACGCTTGTGGACATGAATTGGAAGGAATCGGTGTTCAAGGTTCAAATGGTATCTCAATTTACGGTCTTCACATGGTTTCAACTGGTTTGACTCTTGAAAAAGCTAAAGCTGCTGGTTACAACGCAACTGAAACAGGCTTTAACGATCTTCAAAAACCAGAATTCATGAAGCATGACAACCATGAAGTTGCCATCAAGATTGTCTTTGACAAAGATAGCCGTGAAATTCTTGGTGCACAAATGGTTTCACACGATTCTGCAATCAGCATGGGAATCCACATGTTCTCACTTGCTATCCAAGAGCATGTAACAATTGATAAATTGGCATTGACAGACCTCTTCTTCTTGCCACACTTTAACAAACCATACAACTACATTACAATGGCTGCACTTACAGCTGAAAAATAATATTTGATGATCTATCTGGCCTTAAGTTGAGGTCAGATAGTTTTTTAGATAATCTGTCCCCATACAATTACAGTTTTTTTATCTTGTGATTCATTCTAATCTAGCTTAAAATGAAATGGTAGCTACCAATACAAATGATGAGGATAAAGAAATGACTGAAAATCGTTATGAACTAAATAAAAACTTGGCACAGATGCTCAAAGGTGGGGTTATCATGGACGTTCAGAACCCTGAACAGGCTCGTATTGCAGAGGCTGCTGGTGCGGCTGCTGTCATGGCCTTGGAGCGGATTCCAGCTGATATTCGTGCAGCTGGTGGTGTTTCTCGTATGAGTGATCCAAAGATGATTAAGGAAATCCAAGAAGCGGTTAGTATTCCAGTAATGGCCAAGGTCAGAATCGGGCATTTTGTTGAGGCTCAGATTTTAGAGGCTATTGAGATTGACTATATCGATGAGAGTGAAGTTTTATCGCCAGCTGACGACCGTTTCCATGTGGACAAGAAAGAATTCCAAGTTCCTTTTGTCTGTGGGGCTAAGGACTTGGGTGAAGCCTTGCGTCGTATCGCTGAAGGTGCTTCTATGATTCGTACAAAAGGAGAACCGGGTACGGGGGATATTGTTCAAGCTGTTCGCCATATGCGTATGATGAATCAGGAAATTCGTCGCATTCAAAACCTACGTGAGGACGAACTTTATGTTGCTGCCAAGGACTTGCAAGTCCCTGTAGAATTGGTTCAATATGTCCATGAGCATGGAAAATTGCCAGTTGTAAACTTCGCAGCTGGAGGTGTTGCAACGCCAGCAGATGCTGCGCTGATGATGCAATTAGGGGCAGAGGGTGTCTTTGTCGGTTCAGGTATTTTCAAGTCAGGAGATCCTGTTAAACGAGCGAGCGCCATTGTTAAAGCTGTGACTAACTTCAGAAATCCTCAAATCCTAGCTCAAATCTCTGAAGATTTAGGAGAAGCCATGGTTGGTATCAATGAAAATGAAATCAAAATTCTCATGGCAGAGCGAGGAAAATAGATGAAAATCGGAATATTGGCCTTGCAAGGTGCTTTTGCAGAACATGCAAAAGTACTAGAGCAATTAGGTGTTGAGAGTGTTGAAATCAGAAATTTAGAGGATTTTCAGCAAGATCAGAGTGATTTGTCGGGTTTGATTTTGCCGGGTGGTGAGTCTACAAGCATGGGCAAGCTCTTACGAGACCAGGACATGCTGATTCCCATTCGAGAAGCCATTCTATCTGGTTTACCAGTTTTTGGGACCTGTGCGGGTTTAATTTTGCTGGCTAAGGAGATTACTTCTCAGGAAGAGAGTCATCTAGGAACTATGGATATGGTGGTCGAGCGCAATGCCTATGGGCGTCAATTAGGAAGTTTCTATACTGAGGCAGAATGTAAGGGAGTAGGTCAGATTCCAATGACCTTTATCCGTGGTCCAATTATCAGTAGTGTTGGAGAGGGTGTAGAAATTCTAGCAACAGTTGATAATCAAATCGTTGCAGCCCAAGAAAAAAATATGTTGGTAACTTCTTTTCATCCAGAATTGACTGATGATGTGCGCTTGCACCAGTACTTTATCAATATGTGTAAAGAAAAAAGTTGAGATTGAATGTCTCAACTTTTTTACATGTAATAAACAATAGCGATGTATTGGAGGGCAGATGCGGCTAGGATAAAGAGATGCCAAATCATGTGGAAATAAGGTTTTTTCTTGGCGTAAAATCCAGCCCCAACTGTATAACAAAGTCCGCCAGTTACCATGAGACTCCAGAAAATGGGTGTTGTTTGACTGATGATGGCAGGAATGATAGTCAGAACCAACCAGCCCATAATCAGGTAAAGAGCAAGGCTAAATTTCTCATTGGCTTTTTTAGCAAAGATTTTATAGAGAATACCAAAGATGGTCGTTCCCCATTGGATGGCAATAATTAGATAGCCAAACCAGTTATTCATTAAGGTCAAGACGACGGGCGTGTATGAGCCTGCAATAGCAACATAAATCATCGAATGATCAATGATTCGCAAGACATATTTATGGGTCGAACCATAGGCCATAGAGTGATAAATGGTGGATGATAGAAACATGAGAAAGAGACTAATAACGAAAATGGAAACGCCGATAGAGGATAAAAATCCGTGTGTCTCATAGCTATAGGTGGATGAAATGGGGAGTAAGATGAGCATGATGACTGCACCTACGGCATGGGTCACGCTATTAGCAATCTCCTCTCCAAAACTGAGTTGTTTGCTGAGTTTAAGACTAGTGTTCATTGGATTACCTCCTCTTCAGTATGATGGATTAAGGCTAGAGTTTGATGATAGAGTTTAACGGTTTGGCAGCTGGTTTGGATAATGGGGTTAGCTGGGTTAATTCCTTGGTTCATGTAGTCCACAAAAGCATCGTAGAGTTGGTCTGAACTTGCTTGAGTTTGGAGAGTATTAAGTGTCTGGGCTATTTCTTGAATAGAGAATACCGACTTGAGGGTTGTGATAGCAATCAGACGGGCAATCTGTTGGCGTTGGTATTTTTTCTTGTCAGGCTTTGTCAGGTAACCATGTTTGACATAGTTATTGACCATGGATGCTGTTAGGCCCTTGTTTTTATCAGGAGAGATAGGGGCGCAGACCTGATTGACATAGAGCAAAACCTGGTCCAGATAGAGGTCAATGTTTGGAATTTCTGCCCATTTTGGGTAGGAAAAGGTAGTTTTCATTTTCAACTCCTTTTTATCTAGTTTTGATAACTAGATTATAAAATAACAAAAACAGAAAGTCAAGTTTTAACTGCTTGTAGAAAGACTTAAATTATGCTATGATGGGAGAAACTAGTCAGAAATGAGGAGAAAAGATGGAAATTCGTTTAGCTTTTCCAAATGAAGTAGATGCCATCATGCAGGTGATGGAAGATGCTAAAAAATGTTTAGCGGATGCTGGTAGTGACCAGTGGCAAAATGGCTATCCAAATGCTGATATTATTATTGAGGATATTATCTCGGGTCAAGCCTACGTAGCCTTGGAAGAAGGAGAACTACTAGCCTATGCTGCTGTGACCAAGAGTCCAGAGGCAGCCTATGAAGCCATTTATGAAGGAAACTGGCAAGCTGGAGAGTCAGAGTACCTAGTCTTTCACCGTATCGCTGTGGCAGCAGATGTGCAGGGACAAGGAGTTGCTCAGACTTTCCTAGAGGGCTTAATTGAAGGATTTGATTATCTTGATTTTCGCTCAGATACGCATGCAGAAAACAAGGCCATGCAGCATATTTTTGAAAAACTTGGTTTTAAACAGGTTGGTAAGGTGCCTGTTGATGGCGAACGCTTGGCCTATCAAAAATTGAAGAAATAATGCAAAAGAAGTACGCAAAAATACTCTACTCTTCGCCAATTGGCTCCCTTTCTCTTGTAGCTGATGACCATTATTTGTATGGAATTTGGGTGCAGGACCAGAAGCATTTTGAGAGGGGACTAGGAGATGAAATAATAGAAGAAGTTGTTAGTCATCTCATTTTAGACCCAGTTATTACTTGCTTAGATGCTTACTTTAAAGGAAAGTCTCAGGATTTATCCAACTTGCCCTTGGCTCCAATCGGAACAGATTTTGAAAAGAGAGTTTGGTCCTATCTACAGGGAATTCCTTATGGTCAGACAGTGACCTATGGACAAATAGCCAAAGATCTTCAAGTGGCTTCTGCTCAAGCAATTGGTGGAGCAGTGGGACGCAATCCTTGGTCTATCCTAGTACCTTGTCATCGGGTGCTGGGAGCAGGCAAGCGTCTGACGGGTTATGCTGCAGGAGTGGAAAAGAAAGCTTGGCTCTTGGAGCATGAAGGCGCAGATTTTAAAGATATAAAATAGAAAGAGAAACACATGTTAGAATTTATCGAATATCCAAAATGTTCAACTTGTAAAAAAGCAAAACAAGAATTAAATCAATTAGGTGTGGACTACAAAGCCGTTCATATCGTCGAAGAAACACCCAGCCAAGAAGTCATTTTAAACTGGCTAGAAACCTCAGGGTTTGAATTGAAGCAATTTTTCAACACCAGTGGAATCAAATACCGTGAATTAGGATTGAAAGATAAGGTAGGAAGTCTGTCAAACCAAGAAGCAGCTCAGTTACTAGCAAGCGACGGTATGTTGTTAAAACGACCCATTTTAGTAGAAAATGGGACTGTTAAGCAAATCGGTTATCGAAAACCTTATGAAGAATTGGGATTGAAATAGTTTTTATCTATCTCTTTGATAGATAAAATATATAACCTCCCTGTTTTAAAGTATGATAAACTAGTAGGTAGGCAAAGACTGTATCTGGCCGTAGCAAATAATTTCATTGACGGCAGAAGTATGGTAGAATGAATCATTATCAGGAGAGGATGTTTTTATGAATGTTACAACGATTTTAGCATCAGATTGGTACCAAAACTTGATGCAATTGATTCCGGATAGCAAGCTGTTTAGCCTGCGTTCGGTCTTTGATGGAATTCCAAGAATTGTCCAACAACTTCCAACAACGATTATGTTGACAATTGGTGGTGCCTTTTTTGGCTTGGTTTTGGCGCTTCTTTTTGCCATTGTGAAGATCAATCGTGTCAAGATTTTATATCCCTTGCAGGCCTTCTTTGTTAGTTTCTTAAAAGGGACACCGATTTTGGTGCAACTCATGTTGACCTACTACGGAATTCCTTTGGCTTTGAAAGCTCTCAATCAGCAATGGGGAACTGGTTTCAATATCAATGCGATTCCAGCCGCTGCTTTTGCGATTGTCGCCTTTGCTTTTAATGAAGCGGCTTATGCCAGTGAAACCATTCGTGCAGCGATTCTCTCAGTTAATCCTGGTGAGATTGAGGCGGCACGCAGTCTGGGGATGACCCGAGCGCAAGTTTATCGTCGAGTGATTATTCCAAATGCAGCAGTTGTGGCGACTCCAACCTTAATCAATTCCCTAATCGGCTTGACCAAGGGAACTTCCCTAGCCTTTAGTGCGGGTGTTGTGGAAGTCTTTGCCCAAGCTCAGATTTTGGGTGGTGCCGATTATCGTTACTTTGAACGCTTCATCTCCGTTGCCCTTGTTTATTGGGTAGTCAATATCGGAATTGAAAGCCTCGGTCGTTTCATCGAGAGAAAAATGGCTATTTCTGCACCCGATACAGTGCAAACAGATGTGAAAGGAGACCTTCGTTAATGATTAAGATTTCGAATTTAAGCAAATCCTTTTCAGGACAGACTGTCTTGGATCATCTGAACTTGGATATTCAAAAAGGCGAAGTTGTAGCCTTGATTGGTTCTTCAGGAGCTGGAAAATCAACTTTTCTTCGTAGTCTCAATTATCTTGAAACACCGGACAGTGGCTCTATTCAGATTGATGATTTCTCAGTTGATTTTTCTAAAATCACTCAAGAAGAAATCCTTGCCCTACGTCGTAAGCTGTCTATGGTTTTCCAACAGTTTAATTTGTTTGAACGCCGAACGGCACTTGATAATGTGAAAGAAGGTTTGGTTGTTGTTAAGAAATTATCTGACCAAGAAGCAACCAAGATTGCCAAGGAAGAGTTGGCTAAGGTTGGGCTTTCTGATCGTGAAAACCATTACCCTCGCCATTTATCAGGTGGACAGAAGCAACGGGTTGCCTTGGCGCGTGCTCTCGCTATGAAACCAGATGTCTTGCTCTTGGACGAACCAACTTCAGCCCTTGACCCAGAATTGGTCGGCGAAGTAGAAAAGTCTATTGCAGATGCTGCTAAGTCAGGTCAAACCATGATTTTGGTCAGTCATGACATGTCCTTTGTAGCCCAAGTAGCTGATAAGATTCTCTTCTTAGATAAGGGGAAAATTATCGAGTCTGGAACTCCGGATGAGATTATCCACCATCCGAAAGAAGAGCGGACAAAAGAATTCTTCGCTAGTTACAAACGGACTTATATTTGATATAATAGATAAAGAAAAACTCAGTTAGCTGGACTAGCTGAGTTTACTCTTTAAAAAAGATAGAAATGAGAGAAATCATGCTACTGCAACTATTTTCTTTATATTTCGAGAGTTTGATCTTGACCACCATCCTCGTCCTGGTTTTTTTAGGGATTTGGATTGGACTAAGAGCCATGTCAGGAGTTGATAAGACGGCCAAGGCTCGCCAAGCCCATCTCTATGATATGATTATGATTGGAGTCCTGGTTGTTCCAGTATTATCCTTTGCGGTTATGAGTTTAATTCTTGTTTTCAAAGCATAATCCTTGCGTGATTGACAAGAAAGAGTTAGAATAAAGATAGTTACAACAAGAAAGAAGGAAACTATATGTACGATACTATTATTATCGGTGCTGGACCTGCAGGGATGACTGCAGCCTTGTATGCTGCTCGCAGCAATCTAAAAGTGGCTTTGATTGAAGGTGGTCTGCCAGGCGGGCAAATGAACAATACCTCTGATATTGAAAATTACCCAGGATACTCTAATATCAGTGGGCCAGAATTGGCAGAAAAGATGTTTGAACCGCTTGAAAATCTTGGTGTTGAGCATATTTATGGCTATGTTGAAAATGTTCAAGACCATGGTGATTTTAAGAAAGTGATGACTGATGACCAAACATATGAAACACGTACCGTTATCGTAGCGACTGGTTCTAAACACCGTCCTTTGGGAGTACCTGGAGAAGAAGAACTGAACAGTCGTGGTGTTTCTTACTGTGCCGTGTGTGATGGTGCTTTCTTCCGTGACCAAGATTTGTTGGTAGTTGGTGGTGGAGATTCAGCTGTTGAAGAAGCCCTCTTCTTGACTCGTTTTGCTAAGACTGTTACCATTGTTCACCGTCGTGACCAGCTTCGTGCACAAAAAGTGTTACAAGACCGCGCCTTTGCGAATGAGAAAATCAGCTTTATATGGGATTCTGTAGTCAAGGAAATCAAGGGTGAAAACCGAGTAGAATCTGTCGTATTTGAAAATGTGAAAACAGGTCAAGTGACAGAACAAGCCTTCGGTGGCGTCTTTATCTATGTTGGCTTAGACCCTGTTAGCGATTTTGTTAAAGAATTGAATATCCAAGATCAGGCAGGCTGGATTGTGACAGATAACCACATGAAAACTGCAGTTGACGGTATCTTTGCAGTTGGAGATGTTCGCTTGAAAGACCTTCGCCAAGTAACAACGGCAGTTGGAGATGGAGCTATCGCCGGTCAAGAAGCCTATAAATTTATCACAGAACATAGTTAATCATAAAAAAGTTTCCAATCAGATGACTGGAAACTTTTTTATAGTCTATTTCGGAAAACTTCGTACATGAGAATGGCTGCAGCAACACTGGCATTGAGGCTTTGAACATGTCCATTCATGGGAATGGTAATCATTTCATCGACCTGTTTTTTGATGTTGCTAGAGATGCCTTTTCCTTCATTTCCGATGATGAGGGCGATTTTCCCTTTTGTATTCCACTTATGGCAAGGAGTACCGTTCATATCCGTTCCAAAGGTCCAGAAGCCTTCATCCTTAAGTTTATCTAAGGTTTGACTGAGATTGGTTACTCGGGCAATCGGAACGTGTTCAATAGCACCTGTGGCCGTTTTGGCAACGACAGGAGTAACACCGACAGCACGGTGCTTGGGAATGATGACACCTGAAACATTGGTCGCATCGGCTGTTCTCAGGATGGAGCCTAGGTTGTGAGGGTCAGTTAAGCCATCCAGAATCAACAGAAGTGGATTTTCTTCTTGGCGTGTTTTTGCTAGGATGTGATCCAACTCGCTATAGGCAAATTCAGACACTCGTAGAACAAAACCTTGGTGGACAGCACCTTCAGTCATCTCGGAGAGGGATTTTTTTGAAGTCCAAGAAATGGACACCTTCTTTTCTGTAGCCAGTTCCTTGACTTTCTCAACATTCTTACCTCGGAGATCTTCTTGGAGGTAAAGTTTGTTTCCAGTATTTGCAAGTAGGGCTTCGGTAACGGCGTGGACGCCGTAGACAATATCATTTGTTTTCATGCCTCTATTATAACACAAAACCCCGTCTTGCAACGGGATTTTCTTTATTCAAGAATTAGTAGACCATCTTTAACTGCAAATGGGTCTTTTTCATTGATACGGTCGTAAAACATGATTCCGTTGATGTGGTCAATTTCATGCTGAACAACGATGGAGTTGTAGCCTTTGAGTTTGATACGGTGTTTTTCTCCATCCTTGTCAAAGTAGTCAACAGTGACGCGAGCATGGCGCACCACATAGCCAGGCACGTTGCGGTCAACAGAGAGGCAACCTTCTCCTTCGCCAAGAGCAGCGTCTTGAACCGAGTGAGAGACGATTTTTGGATTGTACATAATGGCTTGTAAGTCGTAGGCTTCCTGCGGAGTTTCACCTTCTTCAACAATATTAGGCACCAAAACAGCGATAATGCGTTTTGAGATATCCAATTGAGGAGCAGCCAGTCCAACCCCACCGCGGAGCCCCATTTTTTCAGCCATGACAGGATCTTGGGAATGTTTAAGGAATTGCATCATCTTTTCGCCAAGAATGATTTCTTGGTCAGATAGGGGGAAAGTGACTTCCTCAGCAACCGCGCGTAGAGTTGGATTCCCCTCGCGGATAATATCGTTCATATCAATTAAGTGAGCAGCTTTTGTAATACGTTCTATAGCAGACATTTTCTCTCCTTTCATTACCTCTACATGATAACACAAAATGACAAGGATTGAAAGTATTACAGCCTTTAGGATTTATAGAAAATAGATAGGAAGTTCAATTCATACTCAATGAAAATCAAAGAGCAAACTAGGAAGCTAGCTGTAGGTTGCTCAAAGCACTGCTTTGAGGTTGTAGATAGAACTGACGAAGTCAGCTCAAAACACTGTTTTGAGGTTGTGGATAGAACTGACGAAGTCAGTTACATATACACGGTAAGGCGACGCTGACGTGGTTTGAAGAGATTTTCGAAGAGTATCAATTGTGAAAGAATTACTTATCTATGATATAATAAAAAGAAAAGGCTTGCATAAGAAAGTAGGGAGAATGAAGATGCAAAGAAGACAAGATAGAAATCAGGGTGGTTCAGCTTTTCGTTTTATGAAGGGCTTGGTAAACTTTTTTAGGAGTTATCGCAGGTGGAGCAATAAAGGATTTGTGGCGGTACTCTTGCTAGCAGTTGCTTTATCAATGGGCTTGGTCTTGTTGTTTGAAAGTTTCCAAGGCATGCCTCTGACCAGTCAAAAACGAGATACTATTTCTCAAGAAGGGACTAAGCAAAAGTCTCAGGAGCAGGAAGAGGAAAAATCTGCTAGAATTATGGCCAACGGAGATTTGCTCTACCACGATGGACTTTTCTTTTCAGCTAAAAAAGAAGACGGTACCTATGACTTTCATGAGAATTTTGAGTATGTGACACCTTGGCTTAAGCAAGCAGATTTAGCTATTGGTGATTTTGAAGGAACCATTAATAAGGATCATTATTTAGCAGGTTATCCTCTCTTTAATGCTCCTGCTGAAGTTATGGATGCCATTAAGGATGCAGGTTATCATGTGCTGGATTTAGCTCATAATCATATTTTGGATTCGCAAATTGAGGGAGTTATTTCAACGGCCGATATTATTGAGAAAGCTGGAATCACTCCAATCGGAGTTTATACGCATGAACCACGTGATCAGGCTCCGTTGGTCATTAAGGAAGTGAATGGTATCAAGGTTGCTCTTTTGGCCTATTCCTATGGTTTCAATGGCATTGAGCAGTATATTTCTCAGGAAGACTATAATCGTTATCTTTCAGATTTAAACGAAGATAAGATGAAGGCTGAAATTGAACGGGCAGAAAAGGAGGCAGATATCACCATTATCATGCCTCAGATGGGTGTTGAGTATCGATTGGAACCAACTGAGGAACAAAAAGCTCTTTATCACAAGATGATTGATTGGGGGGCGGATATCATCTTTGGAGGGCATCCTCACGTTGTTGAACCATCTGAAACGGTTGAAAAAGATGGAGAAAAGAAACTCATTATCTATTCAATGGGGAACTTCATTTCCAATCAACGAATTGAATCTATGGGAGATGAAGAAAATGCTAAGTGGACTGAACGTGGCGTTCTCATGGACGTGACCATTAAGAAGAAGGATGGAAAAACAACTATCGGAACAGCTAAAGCTCATCCTACTTGGGTCAATCGAACACCAAAGGGAACCTTTTCACCAGAAGGCTATCCTTTATATCATTATCAAACCTATATCTTGGAAGATTTCATCGAGGGTGGCAGTCATCGTGACCAATTAGATGAAGCGACTAAGGAACGAATTGATACAGCCTATAAAGAAATGAACGAACATGTGGGATTGAAGTGGGACTAGCTTGAATCCAAAGGAAAGTAAATGATGATTAAAGTAATTGCGACAGATATGGATGGGACCTTGCTGGATGCTAGAGGCCAGCTTGATCTCCCACGATTGGAAAAGATTTTAGATCAGTTGGATCAAAAGGGTATTCGTTTTGTCATCGCGACGGGCAATGAAATTCACCGCATGAGGCAACTACTGGAGCACTTGGTGTATCGAGTGGTTTTGGTTGTTGCAAACGGTGCTCGTATTTTTGAAAACAATGAATTGATTCAGGCACAGACTTGGGATGATGCCATTGTCGATAAGGCTTTGGCTCATTTCAAGGGCCGAGCGTGTCAGGATCAGTTTGTTGTGACGGCTATGAAGGGTGGTTTCGTCAAGGAAGGTACGATTTTTACAGACCTTGAAAGCTTTATGACTCAAGAAATGATTGAAAAATTCTACCAACGGATGCATTTTGTGGACGAATTAACCTCTGACCTCTTTGGTGGTGTGCTCAAGATGAGTATGGTTGTTGGTGAGGAACGTTTGAGTTCGGTCTTGGAAGAAATCAATGACCTCTTTGATGGCCGTGTTCGGGCTGTATCCAGTGGCTATGGTTGCATTGATATCCTCCAAGCTGGAATTCATAAAGCATGGGGCTTGGAAGAATTACTCAAGCGTTGGGACTTGAAGCCCCAACAAATCATGGCTTTTGGCGATAGTGAAAATGATGTTGAAATGCTTGAAATGGCTGGAATTGCCTATGCGATGGAAAATGCTGATGACAAAGCCAAAGCTGTTGCGACGGCTTTAGCGCCAGCCAATAGCCAAGGAGGAGTTTATCAAGTCTTGGAAAACTGGTTAGAAAAAGGAGAATGAAGTGGCAGTACAGTTATTAGAAAATTGGTTACTAAAGGAACAAGAAAAAATCCAAACCAAGTATCGTCACTTAAATCAGGTTTCTGTTGTAGAGCCAGACATTCTTTTTATTGGGGATTCCATTGTCGAGTATTATCCTCTGCAGGAACTATTTGGGACTGCAAAGACGATTGTCAATCGAGGTATTCGAGGTTATCAGACAGAGCTGTTACTTGAGAACCTCGATGCGCATCTGTACGGTGGAGCAGTAGATAAAATTGTCCTTCTGATTGGGACGAACGATATTGGAAAAGATATGCCTTTGAATGAGGCTCTCAATAATCTCGAAGTGTTCATTCAATCCATTGCTCGCGATTATCCATTGACTGAGATTAAATTGCTTTCTATTTTGCCAGTCAATGAGGGAGAGGAGTACAAGCAGACAGTCTATATCCGCACGAATGAAAAAATTCAGAAATGGAATCAAGCCTATCAAGAGCTTGCTTCTACCTATATGCAGGTAGAATTTGTGCCAGTTTTTGATAGTTTGACAGATCAGGTAGGCCAACTCAAAAAAGACTATACTACTGATGGGCTGCACCTCAGTGTTGCCGGTTATCAGGTTTTGACCAAAGCCTTGAAAGACTATCTTTACTAAATAGCTAAATAATGTTAAATTTGAGCATAATATCTTGTAAAAAATTCTAAAATCCTTTAAAATAAAAAGTGACGGAGGAATTTATGAATGTAAATCAGATTGTACGGATTATTCCTACTTTAAAAGTTAATAATAGAAAATTAAATGAAACATTTTATATTGAAACCCTTGGTATGAAGGTCTTGTTAGAGGAGTCAGCCTTTCTGTCACTAGGTGATCAAACAGGTCTTGAGAAGCTGGTTTTGGAAGAAGCTCCCAGTATGCGTACTCGTAAGGTAGAGGGAAGAAAAAAACTGGCCAGATTGATTATCAAGGTGGAAAATCCCTTGGAAATTGAAGGACTCTTATCTAAAACGAATTCGATTCATCGATTATATAAAGGTCAAAATGGCTACGCTTTTGAAATTTTATCGCCAGAAGATGATTTGATTTTGATTCATGCGGAAGATGATAGAGAAAGTCTAGTCGAAGTAGGAGAAAATCCAGAATTTCAAACAGATTTGGAATCAATTTCTTTAAGTAAATTTGAGATTTCTATGGAATTACATCTCCCAACTGATGTAGATAGTTTCTTGGAACTATCTGAAATTGGGGCATCACTTGATTTTATCCCAGCTCAGGGGCAGGATTTGATGATAGAAAATACAGTTACTTGGGATTTATCTATGCTCAAGTTCTTGGTCAATGAACTAGATATAGCAAGTCTTCGCCAGAAGTTTGAGTCTACCGAATATTTTATTCCTAAGTCTGAAAAATTCTTCCTTGGAAAAGATAGAAATAATGTTGAATTGTGGTTTGAAGAAGTATGAAGCGGACCAAGATTATTAAAAAGATAGAAGAACAAATCGAGGCAGGGATTTATCCCGGAGCCTCTTTTGCGTATTTTAAGGACAATCAATGGACGGAGGTCTATTTAGGCCAGAGTGACCCAGAGCATGGCTTGCAGACTAAGGCAGGACTGTTTTATGACCTAGCTAGTGTCAGTAAGGTTGTTGGGGTTGGCACAGTTTGTACCTTCTTGTGGGAAAACGGTCAATTAGATATTGACAGACCAGTAACCGACTTTTTATCTGAAAGTGATTATCCAGACATTACTATTCGCCAGCTCTTAACTCACGCAACAGATCTTGATCCGTTTATTCCCAATCGAGACCTTTTAACAGCTTCTGAATTAAAGGAAGCGATGTTTCATCTCAATAGACGAAGTCAGCCAGCCTTTCTTTATTCGGATGTCCATTTTTTGTTGTTGGGTTTTATCTTGGAAAGAATCTTTAATCAAGACTTGGATGTGATTTTACAGGAACAAGTTTGGAATCCTTGGAGAATGACGGAAACCCAATTTGGGCCTGTTGAGCTTGCTGTTCCAACCGTCAGAGGTGTCGAGGCAGGTCTGGTACATGATCCCAAGGCTCGCCTCCTGGGCAGACATGCAGGGAGTGCTGGTTTGTTTTCGACTGTAAAGGATTTACAAATCTTTTTAGAACACTATTTAGCAGATGATTTTGCAAGAGATTTGAGTCAAAATTTTTCTCCTTTGGATGACAAGGAACGTTCTTTGGCATGGAATTTGGAGGGAGATTGGCTAGACCATACGGGCTATACAGGTACCTTTATCATGTGGAATCGCCAGAAGCAAGAAGCGGCTATTTTCCTATCAAATCGTACCTATGAAAAGGATGAGAGAGCTCAATGGATTTTAGACCGCAATCAAGTGATGGACTTGATTCGTAAAGAAGAGTAAGGAGAGATATGTCAAACAGTTTAAAAGGGACTCTATTAACAGTTGTGGCAGGGATAGCTTGGGGCTTGTCAGGAACAAGTGGCCAATACCTGATGACACATGGAATTTCGTCTCTGGTTTTAACTAACTTACGACTTTTAATTGCCGGTGGAATTCTCATGCTCTTGGCTTATGCTACTGCAAAGGATAAAATGCTGGCCTTTTTAAAGGATAGAAAGAGTTTGCTGTCTCTTCTTATTTTTGCTCTAATTGGTCTCTTCCTCAACCAATTTGCCTATCTAACTGCTATTCAGGAGACCAATGCAGGAACAGCGACTGTGCTTCAGTATGTTTGTCCTGTCGGAATTTTAATTTATAGCTGTATCAAAGATAAGGTGGGACCGACACTGGGAGAGATTATTTCAATCATATTAGCCATTGGAGGGACCTTCCTGATTGCAACTCATGGGCAGTTGGACCAGTTATCCATGACACCTGCAGGCCTGTTCTGGGGGCTCTTTTCTGCTCTGACATACGCCCTGTATATCATTTTGCCCATAGCCTTGATTAAGAAGTGGGGGAGCAGTTTGGTCATTGGTGTGGGAATGGTCATAGCTGGTTTGGTCGCCCTTCCTTTTACAGGGGTTTTACAGACTGCTATCCCAACTAGTCTTGATTTTCTTCTTGCTTTTGCAGGCATTATCCTTATCGGGACTGTCTTTGCCTATACAGCCTTCTTAAAGGGAGCCAGTTTGATTGGACCGGTTAAGTCAAGTTTGTTGGCTTCAATTGAACCAATCTCGGCAGTTTTCTTTGCTTTCCTAATTATGAATGAACAATTTTATCCCATTGATTTTCTTGGCATGGCAATGATTTTAATTGCAGTCACTTTGATTTCGTTGAAAGATCTATTGTTAGAGAAATAAAAAAGACTCTTTGTCCGTGACAGAGAGTTTTTGCGTAGTATTTTATACTCAATGAAAATCAAAGAGCAAACTAGGAAACTAGCCGCAGGCTGTACTTGAGTACGGCAAGGCGACGTTGACGCGGTTTGAATTTGATTTTCGAAGAGTATTAATTATTTTCAAGATAAAATTCAAAACGTTCGCCTACATACTGACTTTTTACGTATTCAAAAGCAGTTCCATCTTCTAGGTAGGAAACCTGAGTCAGACCAAGAATAGCATGTCCTTTTTCAACTTCTAAATAGTGGGCGATTTTTTCCTTAGCAAGGCGAGCATAGATGGTCTGCTGTGATTTACCAATACGGTAGCCATGTTTTTGTAGAGTCTGGAAGAAATGACTAGTGATTTCTTCTTTTTTAAAGTCCTTAATGAATTTCTCAGGAATAGAAGCAACTTCATAAACCAGAGGGACTTGGTCGGCATAGCGGACCCGTTCCATTCGGATAATATTTTCCGTTGGAGAAATGCCTAACTTGGCAACTTCTTGCTCATTGGGGATGGTTTTTCTGTAAGAAATGAGCTGGCTAGAGGGAACTTTACCTTGGGACTTAACAATTTCAGTAAAACTGGTTGTCCCTCGCATCTTTTCTTGTACCCGAGTACTGGAAACAAAGGTGCCGCTTCCTACACGACGCTCTAAAACGCCTTCTTCGACTAATAGAGATACAGCTTGGCGAAGGGTCATGCGACTGACCGCAAACTGCTCTGCTAAATCTCGTTCACTGGGAAGCCTCTCCCCAATGGCCCAACGATGTTCGTCAATATCCTTTTTAATCTGATCATGGATTTTCATATAAGCGGGTAGCATATTTTTCACTTCATTTCTATCTTTTCTCTATTGTACCCTAATAAACTAGAAAAAGTCAATCTTCGCCTTGTTTAGTTGGTAATTCGCCCTTATTTGTGATAGAATATTGAAAAAAGATATTTCTTTTGAGAAAGGAAAAAGATGAGCAACATATCAACTGATTTGCAAGATGTAGAAAAAATCATCGTATTGGACTATGGTAGCCAATACAACCAGCTGATTTCACGCCGTATCCGTGAGATTGGTGTTTTTTCAGAACTAAAAAGCCATAAAATTTCAGCTGCTGAAGTTCGTGAAATCAATCCTGTGGGAATCATCCTTTCAGGTGGTCCAAACTCTGTATATGAAGATGGTTCATTCGATATTGACCCAGAAATCTTCGAACTTGGAATTCCTATTTTGGGAATCTGTTATGGTATGCAGTTATTGACCCATAAACTTGGAGGAAAAGTTGTCCCTGCAGGTGACGCTGGAAATCGTGAATACGGTCAATCAACCCTAACTCACACACCATCAGCTCTTTTTGAATCAACACCAGACGAGCAGACTGTTTTAATGAGCCATGGTGATGCAGTTACTGAGATTCCTGCTGACTTTGTTCGTACTGGAACATCAGCTGACTGCCCATACGCAGCCATTGAAAACCCAGATAAACACATTTACGGTATCCAATTCCACCCAGAAGTTCGTCATTCTGTATACGGAAATGATATCCTTCGTAACTTTGCCCTTAACATCTGTAAGGCTAAAGGTGACTGGTCAATGGATAACTTCATCGATATGCAGATCCAAAAAATCCGTGAGACTGTCGGTGATAAACGTGTCCTTCTTGGTCTATCAGGTGGTGTTGACTCTTCAGTTGTTGGAGTTCTTCTCCAAAAGGCTATTGGCGATCAATTGATCTGTATCTTCGTGGATCACGGTCTTCTTCGTAAAGGAGAAGCGGACCAAGTTATGGACATGCTTGGTGGTAAGTTTGGTTTGAATATCGTCAAAGCAGACGCTGCTAAACGTTTCCTTGACAAACTTGCTGGCGTTTCTGACCCAGAACAAAAACGTAAAATCATTGGTAATGAGTTTGTCTATGTATTCGATGACGAAGCAAGCAAGCTCAAAGATGTGAAATTCCTTGCTCAAGGTACCTTATACACAGACGTGATTGAGTCTGGTACGGATACAGCTCAAACTATCAAGTCACACCACAACGTGGGTGGTCTTCCAGAAGATATGCAGTTTGAATTGATCGAACCACTCAACACTCTCTATAAAGATGAAGTTCGTGCCCTTGGTACAGAGCTTGGTATGCCAGACCATATCGTATGGCGCCAACCATTCCCAGGACCAGGACTTGCTATCCGTGTCATGGGAGAAATTACTGAAGAAAAACTTGAAACAGTTCGTGAGTCAGACGCTATTCTTCGTGAGGAAATTGCTAAAGCTGGCCTTGACCGCGACATCTGGCAATACTTCACAGTGAACACAGGCGTTCGTTCAGTTGGTGTTATGGGTGACGGCCGTACGTACGACTACACGATTGCAATCCGTGCTATTACCTCTATCGATGGTATGACTGCTGACTTTGCCAAAATTCCTTGGGAAGTGCTTCAAAAAATCTCTGTTCGTATCGTAAATGAAGTGGACCACGTTAACCGTATCGTCTACGATATTACAAGTAAACCACCTGCAACAGTTGAGTGGGAATAATTTTAAACTAACAAAAAATGCTTTGAAATCAGTGTTTCAGAGCATTTTTTGTTCTTTCTGTAAATAATTTGCAAACTATAGTAACTGTTGACTTTTACTTAACCATTTTTCGATTGTAAGTTCAAAATGGTCAATTACTATTATATTTTCAGGAATCGTATCAAAATCAAATAATAAATTATCTGAATGAGTTTTTATAACTACTCCAAAATCAAGTTTTTTAGAGTTTATAGCATTCTGTAATAAAGAGATACTCTCATTCAGACATTCATTATTCTTTTGAATTTTTATAGGTATCGGTTTTTTTTGAAAATGTTTAGGTAAAAAACCATCAATTCCTTTATTTCTTTGAACAATTTTTGCCTGTAATAATTTAAGAATGTTTTCCTCTTCCTCAGTTTTGGTTCTATATGCTTCGATTCCTTTATTCAATAAATTTGAACTTGTTTTTATAACATTTTCAAGACGTTGCTGAGTTATATTGATAGCTTCCTCAGATAAATCAATCCCCATATAATTTCTATTCAAAATCTTGGAGGCTACTAAAGTAGTTCCACTTCCACAGAACGGGTCTAAAACTATATCATTTTTATCAGTAGCAATCTTTATAATTTGTTCTAATAACAGAATAGGTTTTTGTGTAGGATAACCTACTCTTTCTTTAGCTTTTGGATTAAGAAATGGTATATTCCAAACATCTGAAAGGGGAACTCCATTTTTCTCTTTTGCTAGAATATAGTTACCATTATTATCAACTTTATATATAGTTTTAGAGTTTCCATCTCGTTTTCGTTCCACTAGTATTTGGTCGATATTTGTAGTAGAAGAATACTCTGTAAAAATTGTATTAAATTTAAAATCTTTTGACTTTGAATAAAAGTAAATGTTTTGATGATTGTTCAATAATCCCTTTTTTGAATTAGACCACCGTTTATAGTTCCATATAATTTCGCTTTGAAACATATCTGCTCCAAAGATATTATCTAAAATTAATCTAATATGATGATTTGCAATTTTATCACAATGAACGAAAATACTGCCACTATTTTTTAGCACTCTTTTGCATTCTTCTAATCTTACAGACAAAAATTCTTTGTAATCCTCAATCGAAGTCCATGTATCTTCGAATGAATACATAATATTTTTGTTATTAGATAATTTTTGGGTTTTCTGTGTAAAGAAAGGAGGGTCCATATAGATTAAATCAATACTTGAGGATTCAATAGTTTTTAATATTTCTAAGTTATCTCCTTTTAATACTGTCATTTTGATTTTACCCCTGTTTTTTTATCTGCAATATCTGTTAGAATACTAAGTAAATCAATACCGGTCACTGCTCTTAAATGTTCCCAGGCAGAATCTCCATAATAATATTGTCCTCCAATACCGTTATACAATGTTTCTAAAGTTTGCTGAATTTTTATAGCTTGAGTTCTATTTGGATAGTAGAACATTAACCGAATTGGTATATATCCTTTGTTATGAATAACTTTTATTCTAGTGTGTTCTTTAGTTATATGGTCTCCATCTGTAGTTGCATCCCGCCATTTTATTTCGTATGCGTGTTTTTCTTCAACTAAACAATCAATTTCAAAAGTCTTAGGTTTTGTACCTTCAGAATTAGGAATTTTAACTTTTTTAGCATTTTCTGTACCAAATTTTTCGTTAAAGCATAGTACTGCAGCTTCTTCTAAAAATGAACCAGCATATTTGTATAAAAAACGACCTTTATTTTGATACAAATCGATATTTTCTCCTTCTTCAAATGAAATACCTAAAACTCTGTATATCAAATAATGGCTCTTATTATCATTTGCCATTTCACGAACTCTCTCTTGAACGTTGATGTTTAAGTTATCAGAATATTTCTTAGCTAATTTTTCGATTTTTTCTTTTAATTCGGTCATTTCTATCCCCTTGTTATAAATAAAATTATAGCTATATCTATTATAACATGGTTTAATAAATTCTTTGAGCATTTTTCTTTTTAAATATTGATTGTTTCTAAAAGTTCTAGTAATATTGCTATTTCCCATTTTTCCACATATGTTATTCAACTTATTAGCTACTTCTCTATTCATATTTGGGTATAAAACAACAAATCAATTCTAACAGTTTTATATCAGAATAATAAATAAAAAAGCGATATTCTAGGCTGTATCAATCCTTTTCCATTATATGAGCAATAGAATGGGAATAGTCATCTAAGGACTAATTTATGTAGTTTAATGAGCCAGTATCTTTGGGTACTGGTTTTTTACTATATATGATATGGATTTTTGACGACTTGCTAAGACTAGGTTAATTTTCGACAAATTAACAGTTAGTTTGTAAGCCTTAAAAGATTAGAATTGTCAAAACAATCTGTCTAGGCTTGATTTTATCACTTATTTACTATAAAATGAGAAGGAAAAACGTCAAACTTTTATATTGCAAATAGGAGAAAACATGACAAAAACATTAAAACGTCCTGAGGTTTTATCACCTGCAGGGACTTTAGAGAAGCTAAAAGTAGCTGTTCAGTATGGAGCAGATGCTGTCTTTATTGGTGGTCAGGCCTATGGTCTTCGTAGCCGTGCAGGAAACTTTACCTTTGAACAGATGGAAGAAGGTGTCCAGTTTGCGGCCAAGTATGGTGCTAAGGTTTATGTGGCTGCCAACATGGTTATGCACGAAGGAAATGAAGCTGGTGCTGGTGAGTGGTTCCGTAGACTGCGTGATATCGGGATTGCAGCAGTTATCGTATCTGACCCAGCCTTGATTATGATTGCAGCGACAGAAGCACCAGGTCTTGAAATCCACCTCTCTACCCAAGCCAGTGCCACTAACTATGAAACGCTTGAGTTCTGGAAAGAACTGGGCTTGACTCGTGTCGTTTTGGCGCGTGAGGTTTCGATGGAAGAATTAGCTGAAATCCGCAAACGTACAGATGTTGAAATTGAAGCCTTTGTCCATGGAGCTATGTGTATTTCTTACTCTGGTCGTTGTACACTTTCAAACCATATGAGTATGCGTGATGCTAACCGTGGTGGTTGCTCTCAGTCATGCCGTTGGAAGTATGACCTTTACGATATGCCATTTGGGAAAGAACGTAAGAGTTTGAAGGGCGAAATTCCAGAAGAATTTTCAATGTCAGCCGTTGACATGTCTATGATTGACCATATTCCAGATATGATTGAAAATGGAGTGGACAGTCTAAAAATCGAAGGACGTATGAAGTCTATTCACTACGTATCAACAGTAACCAACTGCTACAAGGCGGCTGTGGATGCCTATCTTGAAAGTCCTGAAAAGTTTGAATCTATCAAACAAGACTTGGTGGACGAGATGTGGAAGGTTGCCCAACGTGAATTAGCAACAGGTTTCTACTACGGTACACCATCTGAAAATGAGCAGTTGTTCGGTGCTCGTCGTAAAATTCCTGAGTACAAGTTTGTCGCAGAAGTGGTTTCTTATGATGATGCGACACAAACAGCAACTATTCGTCAACGGAACGTGATTAACGAAGGCGACCAAGTTGAGTTTTATGGTCCAGGTTTCCGTCATTTTGAAACTTATATCGAAGATTTACACGATGCCAAAGGCAATAAAATCGACCGTGCTCCAAATCCAATGGAACTCTTGACTATTAAGGTGCCTCAACCTGTTCAAGCAGGAGACATGGTTCGTGCATTAAAAGAAGGACTCATCAATCTCTACAAAGAAGATGGAACCAGCGTCACAGTTCGTGCTTAATGTAGTTGTTTAGTTTTAAAAAATTATGCAAAGCTCCATATACAACACCTAAACGAGATTAAAGAATGGCGAAATCCCTTGATGTGCAAGGGATTAGCTGTCCTTTTTTATTTTTTAAGTGATAAAGTCGGAGCTTAGGTATCAAAGCCTATCAAATTAAACAAAGAAGCGATGCCGTCGATATTTTGAAATCCTATATTTAAACGTAACACTCTCTATTTTTTTATGGTAGAGAGTTTTTTGTTAATAAAATTTCACAAAATGACATTTATATATTGCATTAAGTTAGATATATGATATAATGTTGTTAAAAAGAGGCGCAACTTTTTAAAATTATAAGGAGGACGCAGGTGGCTAAAAATTTAAAATTAAAATTAGCTCGTGTAGAGCTTGATTTAACTCAAGGTCAACTGGCAGAGGCTGTGGGGGTGACGCGCCAGACTATTGGTTTGATAGAGGCGGGAAAATACAATCCCAGTCTCTCGCTCTGCCAGTCCATTTGCAGATGTTTAGGGAAAACCCTAGACCAACTATTTTGGGAGGAAGAAGATGAAGAATAGAAAAAAACTTGTGATCAAAGATGAACGTACGGAAAAATTGGATGGAAAGATTTCAGGAAAAATTCTCTTTGGAATGTTCCTATTTTTGGCACTGGAAATTTTTGCCAAAGTTTATATTTTCAATTTAACACTTCTGTCCTATTTGCCAGAATTACTTTTATTGATTGGAGTTGGTTTGTATGCCATTATTCGCCGCATGTATGTAGGAATTGATATTCGAGATATTGTTGAGAATACTGGAAAAGAAAGAATTTTATCTGCTTTGGGATTTTCTATAGTGATTTTACTGATTGATATCGTAGGTAATCGAGAGGAACTAGTCAGTCTATTGACTTGGAAGTACTCCCTAAAAGTGATCCTAGCAGTTATCATCTATCTCGTTGGGAGTTATTCTATGGATAGAGTTATCCTATACTTGAATCGCAGAAATCAGCAAGTTTGGGAGGAAGAAGATGGTAAATAAATTTATTCATTATCAATTACTTGACGAAAGAGAAGAACAACTAATCAATAAAGCTGGGGCAGAATCCTTTTCACTCTTTATTGGGCTTGTACTTCTAAGTTATTTGGTGGCTGTGTTGGCTCCATCTCTTTTTAATCCGAATTTTCTAGTCTATACTCTGATAGTAGGAATTTTCTTCTTTTTCAATCGTGCCCGTTATCTGGGAGTGACCTACTATAGTCGTTTTCATTTTACGATTTTGGGTTGTTTTTTCTTAACATTGGCTATTACAACTCTCTTGATGTTGCAGAATTATCAATTCAACATAGAAATTTATCAGCACAATCCTTTGAACGTTAAATACCTATCTGCTTGGGCAATTACTTATGTCATTTACCTTCCTTGGGTTTTTATTGGTAATCTTGGTCTGAAGAGCTATGGAGAATGGGCCCAGAAAAAGTTTGAACAAGATATGGATAAACTGGAGAGTGGAGAATAGCTTGTTGCTCTTTTCTCAATACAGCTAAAATGTGATATAATAGTACTAATTTATTGGAATATGTGAAAGTTCTTGAAAATTTTCATGAGTTTCTAGCTAAGGAAGTAGGAAAAGTATGTATCCAGATGATAGTTTAACATTGCACACGGACTTGTACCAGATTAACATGATGCAGGTTTACTTTGACCAAGGGATTCACAATAAGAAGGCGGTCTTTGAGGTGTATTTCCGCCAACAGCCTTTTAAGAACGGCTATGCGGTTTTTGCAGGTTTGGAAAGAATTGTGAACTATCTTGAAGACTTGCGTTTTTCAGATAGTGATATAGCCTATTTGGAGTCGCTTGGTTATCATGGGGCGTTCTTGGATTACCTCCGCAATTTCCAGTTGGAGTTGACTGTTCGTTCTGCCCAAGAAGGGGACTTGGTTTTTGCTAATGAACCGATTGTGCAGGTGGAAGGCCCTCTAGCCCAATGTCAGTTGGTCGAAACGGCTCTTTTGAACATCGTCAACTACCAAACCTTGGTGGCGACGAAGGCAGCTCGTATTCGTTCGGTTATTGAAGATGAACCCTTGATGGAGTTTGGGACACGTCGGGCTCAAGAAATGGATGCGGCTATCTGGGGAACACGCGCAGCGGTGATTGGTGGCGCCAATGGAACTAGCAACGTGCGTGCTGGTAAACTCTTTGATATTCCTGTCTTGGGGACTCACGCCCATTCCTTGGTGCAGGTTTATGGCAATGATTATGAGGCTTTCAAGGCTTATGCTGCGACCCACAAAAATTGTGTCTTTCTTGTGGATACCTATGACACCCTTCGCATCGGAGTTCCAGCTGCCATTCAGGTGGCGCGTGAGCTGGGTGACCAGATTAACTTTATGGGTGTGCGGATTGACTCTGGGGATATTGCCTACATTTCCAAGAAAGTCCGTCAGCAACTGGACGAGGCTGGATTTACAGAGGCTAAGATTTATGCTTCAAATGACCTAGATGAAAATACCATCCTCAACCTCAAGATGCAAAAGGCCAAGATTGATGTCTGGGGTGTGGGAACTAAGCTGATTACAGCCTATGACCAGCCAGCTCTTGGGGCAGTTTACAAGATTGTGGCCATCGAAGATGAGAATGGGAACATGCGCAATACGATTAAGCTGTCTAATAATGCGGAAAAAGTGTCTACGCCAGGTAAGAAGCAGGTGTGGCGCATTACCAGTCGTGAAAAAGGCAAGTCAGAAGGCGACTACATCACTTATGATGGTGTGGATGTGAGCGACATGACAGAAATCAAGATGTTCCATCCGACTTATACCTACATCAAGAAGACCGTTCGTAATTTTGATGCTGTTCCTCTATTGGTGGATATCTTCAAAGACGGAAAATTGATTTACAACCTGCCTAGCTTGACTGAGATTCAGGACTATGCCCGTAAGGAATTTGACAAGCTTTGGGATGAGTACAAGCGTGTGCTTAATCCGCAGCACTATCCAGTGGATTTGGCGCGTGATGTATGGCAGGATAAGATGGACTTGATTGACAAAATGCGTAAGGAAGCCCTTGGTGAAGGAGAAGAAGAATGAGTTTGCAAGAAACGATTATCCAAGAGCTGGGTGTCAAACCGGTGATTGATGCTCAGGCAGAAATCCGTCGTTCCATTGATTTCTTAAAAAGATACTTGAAAAAGCACCCCTTCCTTAAAACTTTTGTACTAGGGATTTCTGGAGGGCAGGACTCAACCTTAGCAGGACGTTTGGCCCAACTGGCCATGGAAGAACTGCGAGCAGAAACGGGAGATGACAGCTACAAATTTATCGCTGTCCGTCTGCCTTATGGAGTGCAAGCTGATGAAGCAGATGCTCAAAAAGCCCTAGCCTTCATTCAGCCAGATATCAGTTTAGTGGTGAATATCAAGGAGTCTGCAGATGCTATGACAGCTGCAGTTGAAGCGACAGGTAGTCCTGTTTCAGACTTCAACAAGGGGAATATCAAAGCCCGTTGCCGTATGATTGCTCAGTATGCTCTGGCAGGTGCCCATAGCGGAGCGGTCATTGGAACAGACCACGCCGCGGAAAATATCACAGGTTTCTTTACCAAGTTTGGTGACGGTGGTGCGGATATTCTCCCTCTTTATCGCCTCAATAAACGCCAAGGAAAACAACTCTTGCAGGAACTTGGTGCAGACTCAGCCCTTTATGAAAAAATCCCAACAGCAGACCTAGAAGAAGACAAACCCGGCCTAGCTGACGAAGTCGCCCTCGGAGTCACTTATGAAGAGATTGATGACTACCTAGAAGGCAAAACAATCAGCCCAGAAGCCCAAGCAAGAATCGAAAACTGGTGGCACAAAGGCCAACACAAACGCCACCTACCAATCACCGTATTTGATGACTTTTGGGAGTAAAAAGGTCCGGGGGACCTTTTTAGCTTCTTGCTTAGAAACTCGAGAGCAAGAATAACCTCCAGTGGAGGTTTTTACCCTGAGCCTAGAAATGAGAAAACGAGGCAGAATAGGTAACTTGAAGAGTTCGATTTCGTCGTCTCACCCCCGCAACGATGACTAGGTTTGAAAAAGCTTGCTAGAGCGCATTTCAAACCAGATAGCGACTGCGTCAAGGAACTATATGAAAAACTTGTTTTTTAGTTGTTGCTGAGTTTAGTCTTTTACTACGAGCATAGAAATAAGGAAGTGAGGTGGAATCATGAAAGCTATCGGTATGCAAACATTACAGACAGACCGTTTAATCTTGCGAAGATTTGTGGAAAGTGATGCAGAAGCCATGTTTCAGAATTGGGCTTCATCCGCTGAGAATCTGACCTACGTCACCTGGGCTCCCCATTCTGATGTCGAGGTGACTCGGAACTCGATTCGTAATTGGGTTGCCTCCTATACAAATCCCAACTATTACAAATGGGCCATTTGTCTCAAAGAAAACCCGGAGCAGGTGATAGGAGATATCAGCATCGTTGCAATAGATGAGAACGATTCTTCTTGTGAAATTGGCTATGTTTTAGGAAAAAACTATTGGGGTTGTGGTCTTATGACAGAGGCCTTAAAAGCTGTCTTGGATTTTTGTTTTACTCAAGTAGGCTTTCAAAAAGTCAAGGCACGTTATGCCAGTCTCAACCCAGCTTCAGGTCGTATCATGGAGAAAGCAGGGATGTCCTATTTAAAGACTATTACCAATGGTGTAGAGAGAAAAGGCTATCTTGCGGATCTTATTTATTATCAGATAAGTAGGGAAGAATGTTGAATTCTCTTTTCTGTTTCTATCGAGGTTAACTATTTATTGTAAATATAATAATTGGGATTCCAAGTTTATTTGCAACTTTAAAATAGCATGTTGATTAGTACAAGACAGATGTTCTAGTTCCTTCTTTAATCTTGTTTAGTATTAGTTAAAAAATCGCTTTGTAGTAACTTTTAGAAGGAGGATGTAATGGCAAAATCTAATACCAATAAGCGCTATGCATTACGTAAACTCGGAAAGATTTTTGGTTCTGTAATAATCGGGCTAACTTTATTTTTAGGAGGACTCCTGAATATAAGTTTTGTTCATGCTGATTGAACAGGAGTGACATTTATTAAAGACGATACCCGCCGTAAAGGAGAGGAACCGGAGACTGATATTGATGAAGTAGGAAATATTATTGTTAAAGTTCCTGCCAAGAGCAAGGTTGAAGAAGTTCTTGTTCCATTTGCTACTAAATATGAAGCAGACAATGACCTTTCTGCAGGACAGGAGCAAGAGATTACTCTAGGAAAGAATTGGAAAACAGTTACAACGATAACTTATGATGTAGATGGAAAGAGTGGACAAGTAACTGAGAGTACTTTAAGTCAAAAAGAAGACTCTCAAACAAGAGTTGTTAAAAAAGGAACCAAGCCCCAAGTTCTTGTCCAAGAAATTCCAATCGAAACAGAATATCTCGATGACCCAACTCTTGATAAAGGTCAAGAAATAGAAGAAGCAGGAGAAATTGGTGAAATTACGCTTACTACAATCTATACTGTAGATGAACGTGATGGAACAATTGAAGAAACTACTTCTCGTCAAATTACTAAAGAGATGGTAAAAAGACGTATAAGGAGAGGGACGAGAGAACCTGAAAAAGTTGTTGTTCCTGAGCAATCATCTATTCCTTCGTATCCTGTATCTATTACATCTAACCAAGGAACAAACGCAGCAGTAGAACCAGCTAAACCAGTTGCTCCAACAACAGGCTGGAAACAAGAAAATGGTATGTGGTATTTTTATAATACTGATGGTTCCATGGCAACAGGTTGGGTACAAGTGAATGGTTCATGGTACTACCTCAACTCTAACGGTTCCATGGCAACGGGTTGGGTACAAGTGAATGGTTCATGGTACTACCTCAACTCTAACGGTTCCATGGCAACGGGTTGGGTACAAGTGAATGGTTCATGGTACTACCTCAACTCTAATGGTTCCATGGCAACAGGTTGGCTACAACATAATGGTTCATGGTACTACCTCAACAGCAACGGTTCTATGAAAGCCAATCAATGGTTCCAAGTTGGTGGTAAATGGTATTATGTAAATGCATCGGGTGAGCTAGCGGTCAATACAAGTATAGATGGCTATAGAGTCAATGATAATGGTGAATGGGTGCTTTAACAGATTCCTCCCTGCGACACAATGGATAATAGTATGTCTGGATATATAATTATGTATAAAAAGCTATAGATAAGCTCATCTTATAGCGACTATAAAAAAGTGAACAAACCTAGTCTTCTGTACATTAGAATTCAGGTTTGTTCACTTTTTGTTTAATACTCAATGAAAATCAAAGAGCAAACTAGGAAACTAGCCGCAGGTTGCTCAAAGCCCTGCTTTGAGGTTGTAAATAGAACTGACGAAGTCAGCTCAAAACACTGTTTTGAGGTTGTGGATAGAACTGACGAAGTCAGTAACCCTACCTACGGCAAGGTGACGTTGACGTGGTTTGAAGAGATTTTCGAAGAGTATAAGTCTTTGATTTTGAGACTAAGGAGAGTCAGGGTCAAAGTAGTGAATGATTCTGAAACAACTCATAACAGTCTCTTGAGAGGACAGGTAAGAGTAACAAATATGGTGCTACTCATGTGTCTTGCATTTTGATTTACAAACAGCGAAGAAAATATAGGAAACTGAAATAAAATATAGATGAATCAATTTGGAGAGTCAACGCAATATATGGCAATATTTTCGAAGCTAGGGGGAAGCATTTTAATTTCAATGTACTAGGCGTCCTCTACAGCTAGCTAGAGTTTCAATTGTAGATGTTCTTTGAAATAATATCTTAGCGATTTATTGGTATTAGAAGATTTAGAGAAATTCTTTCTCAATAAATAAACATGGCATCGCCAAAACTAAAGAAGCGGTAGTGTTCTTGAATGGCATGGTGGTAGGCATCTAAGACTAATTCACGGCCTGCAAAGGCAGAAACCAGCATGACCAGAGTTGATTTTGGCAGGTGGAAGTTGGTTGAGAAGGCATCCACGACCTTCCACTCATACCCAGGTTTGATAAAGATATTGGTCCAGCCAGAATCTGCTTGGATTTGCCCCTCAAACTTGGAACCAATAGTCTCCAAGGTGCGGATAGAAGTGGTTCCGACAGCGATGACACGGCCTCCATTTTCCTTGACAGATCGAAGGGTGGCAGCAGCTTCCTCAGAAAGTTGGTAGAATTCTGAGTGCATTTCATGTTCGTCCAGATTGTCAACTGAAACAGGTCTAAAGGTTCCAAGCCCGACATGAAGAGTCAGATAGACTAGATGAACTCCCTTAGCTTGGATTTCTGCCAGCAGTTCTTTGGTGAAGTGAAGACCAGCAGTCGGTGCTGCAGCAGAGCCACTTTCTTTAGCGTAGACCGTTTGATAGCGTTCACGGTCATCCAATTTTTCATGGATATAAGGCGGTAGCGGCATTTCTCCCAGACTTTCCAAGACTTCTAGGAAAATTCCTTGGTATTCAAAGCGGACAATGCGGCCCCCGTGAGTCAATTCTTCCGTAACAACAGCGCTGAGACGGCCATCACCAAAGCTAACGCGAGTGCCGACCTTGAGGCGTTTGGCAGGTTTTGCCAGAACTTCCCACTCGTCTCCAGCAGTATTTTTGAGCAGGAGCAGTTCCACATGACCTCCAGTTTCTTCCTTTTGACCATAGAGGCGGGCGGGGAGAACGCGGGTGTCGTTCATGACAAGGGCATCACCAGGTTCTAGCATATCAATAATAGAGTGGAAGTGTTTATCCTGCATTTCTCCTGTCTCACGGTTGACGATGAGGAGTTTAGAGGCATCTCGTTTTTCAAGGGGCGTTTGGGCAATCAATTCCTCGGGTAAGTGGAAATCAAAATCAGCTGTATTCATATATCTGTTCATTCTTTCTAAGTTCTAATCTTATCCATTATAACATGTTTCAAGTTAGGACGCTCTTTTTTTAGAAATTAAATCGTTTTCACTTGACAAAAATTGGTCTATACCATATAATAAATATAGATAGAAATGGAGGATGAAAAGATGAAAGTTATCAAAGTTGAAAACCAAATCGAAGGTGGAAAAGTTGCTTTTGAGATTTTGAAGGAAAAATTGGCCAACGGCGCTCAAACCCTAGGACTTGCGACAGGAAGCAGTCCACTTGAATTTTACAAGGAAATTGTTGAAAGTGACCTTGATTTTTCAAATCTAACTAGTGTCAACCTTGATGAGTATGTAGGTCTTGATGGCGACAATCCTCAGTCTTACCGTCACTTCATGCAAGAAAACTTGTTCAACCAAAAACCATTTAAAGAAAGTTTCTTGCCTCGTGGGGTTAAGGACAATGCTGAAGCTGAAGTGGAACGTTACAACCAAATTTTGGCTGACCATCCAGTTGACCTGCAAATCTTGGGAATTGGTCGCAATGGACATATCGGATTTAATGAGCCTGGTACTCCATTTGACAGTCAAACGCATCTAGTAGAACTTGACCAGTCGACTATCGAAGCTAATGCTCGCTTCTTTGACAAGATTGAAGACGTTCCAACCCAAGCCATTTCAATGGGGATTAAAAACATTTTGGATGCCAAGTCAATCCTTCTCTTTGCTTACGGTGAGTCAAAAGCAGAAGCCATCGCTGGAACAGTGTCTGGCCCAGTTACTGAGTCTCTACCAGCAAGTAGCTTACAAAATCACCCTGATGTGACCATTATTGCGGATGCTGAAGCGCTCAGCTTACTTGAAAAATAAAAAGCAATGTTCTGTTGAACGCTTTCAACTCTTGTATAAATGTAAGAAAAAATCAAAATTAAACCGCATTTTTGCTTGACAATTATTCCTTTTACGTGTAGAATAAAATAGATATTGAACTTGAAGGGAGTGAAAAAAATGTCTAAAACAGTAGTACGTAAGAATGAATCTCTTGACGACGCACTTCGTCGTTTCAAACGTGCGGTTACTAAAGCTGGTACTCTTCAAGAAACACGCAAACGTGAATTCTATGAAAAACCTTCTGTAAAACGTAAACGTAAATCAGAAGCAGCTCGTAAACGTAAAAAATTCTAATTTGAAATGAAAGGCTGGAGAAATCTAGTCCTTTTTCTTTTAATACTCTTCGAAAATCTCTTCAAACCACGTCAACGTCGCCTTGCCGTAGATATGGTTACTGACTTCGTCAGTTTCATCTACAACCTCAAAGCAGTGCTTTGAGCTGACTTCGTCAGTTCTATCTGCAACCTCAAAGCAGTGCTTTGAGCAACCTGCGGCTAGTTTCCTAGTTTGCTCTTTGATTTTCATTGAGTATAAATAAATACTTCAAAGCCTGCAAAAATCTGAAACTTCCTCCCACAATTTGATATAATAGTAAAAAGAACTCGATTGAAGGAGGAAATGATGTCGGTTTTAGTAAAAGAAGTGATTGAAAAGCTTAGACTAGACATTGTCTATGGCGAACCAGAATTGCTTGAAAAGGAAATCAATACAGCGGATATTACGCGACCTGGTCTTGAAATGACAGGCTATTTTGACTACTATACGCCAGAGCGGATTCAACTTTTGGGGATGAAGGAGTGGTCTTATCTGATCAGCATGCCTTCCAACAGCCGTTATGAAGTTTTGAAAAAAATGTTTTTACCTGAGACACCTGCGGTCATTGTTGCCCGTGGTTTGGTGGTTCCAGAGGAGATGTTAAAGGCAGCCAGAGAATGTAAGATTGCCATTTTAACCAGCCGTACAGCTACTAGTCGTTTGTCTGGAGAGTTATCTAGTTATCTGGATTCTCGTTTGGCAGAACGTACCAGTGTGCACGGTGTCTTGATGGATATCTATGGGATGGGTGTCTTGATTCAGGGCGATAGTGGAATCGGTAAGAGTGAGACAGGTCTGGAACTTGTCAAACGTGGTCACCGCTTGGTAGCTGATGACCGGGTCGATATCTTTGCCAAGGACGAGATTACTCTTTGGGGTGAACCGGCTGAAATCTTGAGACACCTGATTGAAATTCGTGGGGTTGGGATTATCGATGTTATGAGCCTCTACGGTGCGAGTGCCGTCAAGGATTCTTCACAGGTTCAACTTGCTGTCTATTTGGAAAACTATGATACACATAAGACTTTTGATCGTCTTGGAAACAATGCAGAGGAACTTGAAATTTCTGGCGTATCTATTCCTCGTATCCGCATCCCAGTTAAAACAGGTCGTAATATCTCTGTCGTGATTGAGGCTGCTGCCATGAATTATCGTGCCAAGGAAATGGGCTTTGATGCGACGCGTTTGTTCGAAGAACGCTTGACAAATCTTATTGCTCAAAACGAGGTGCCTAATGCTTGATCCAATTGCTATTCATCTAGGTCCTCTAGCCATTCGTTGGTATGCCTTGTGTATTGTGACAGGTTTGATTCTTGCGGTTTATTTGACCATGAAAGAAGCGCCTAGAAAGAAGATCATACCAGACGATATTTTAGATTTTATCTTGATAGCCTTTCCCTTGGCTATTTTAGGAGCTCGTCTCTACTATGTCATTTTCCGTTTTGATTACTATAGTCAGAATGTAGGAGAGATTTTTGCCATTTGGAATGGTGGTTTGGCCATTTATGGTGGTTTGATAACTGGGGCTCTTGTGCTTTACATCTTTGCTGATCGTAAACTCATTAACACTTGGGATTTTCTAGATATTGCGGCGCCTAGCGTCATGATTGCCCAAAGTTTGGGTCGCTGGGGCAATTTCTTTAACCAAGAAGCTTATGGTGCAGCGGTGGATAATTTGGATTATCTACCTGCCTTTATCCGTGACCAGATGTATATTGAGGGGAGCTACCGTCAACCGACCTTCCTTTATGAGTCTCTATGGAATCTACTTGGATTTGCCTTGATTTTGATATTCAGACGAAAATGGAAGAGTCTCAGACGAGGTCATATCACGGCCTTTTACTTGATTTGGTATGGTTTCGGTCGTATGGTCATCGAAGGCATGCGAACAGATAGTCTCATGTTCTTTGGACTTCGAGTGTCTCAATGGCTATCAGTTGTTCTTATCGGTATTGGTATTTTTATCATTCTATATCAAAATCGAAAGAAGGCCCCTTACTATGTTACAGAGGAGGAAAACTAAATGTTAGAAGTTGCATATATTCTTGTAGCCCTTGCTTTGATTGTATTTTTAGTCTATCTAATCATTACTGTGCAAAAGCTTGGACGTGTTATCGATGAAACAGAAAAGACGATTAAAACCTTGACTTCAGATGTGGATGTGACCTTGCATCACACCAATGAATTGCTGGCTAAGGTCAATGTCTTGGCAGATGATATCAATGTCAAGGTGGCAACGATTGATCCACTCTTTAGTGCTGTTGCAGATTTATCTCTATCTGTTTCAGACCTCAATGACCATGCGCGTGTCTTGAGCAAGAAAGCTTCATCAGCTGGTTCAAAAACACTCAAGACTGGGGCAAGTTTGTCAGCTCTTCGTCTTGCAAGTAAATTTTTAAAAAAATAAAAAAGGAGAATCCTTATGGGTAAACTATCCTCAATCCTTTTAGGAACCGTTTCAGGTGCAGCTCTTGCCTTGTTTTTAACAAGCGACAAGGGCAAACGAGTTTGCAGTCAGGCTCAAGATTTTCTGGATGATTTGAGAGAAGATCCAGAGTATGCCAAGGAGCAGGTCTGTGAAAAACTGACAGAAGTTAAGGAGCAGGCTACAGATTTTGTTCTGAAAACCAAAGAACAGGTTGAGTCAGGTGAAATCACTGTGGACAGTGTACTTGCTCAAGCTAAATCCTATGCTTTTCAAGCGACAGAAGCATCAAAAAATCAATTCAATAATCTTAAGGAGCAATGGCAAGAAAAGGCCGAAATTCTTGATGAATCAGAAGAGATTGTGATTGATATCAAAGAAGAAAAAATCTAGATTTGACAGAGAGGGAAACCTCTCTTTTTTTATAAAATACAATATATTGATGTTTCGTAAACGATTAAATATTTTGCTAAATATTTTTAAATTTATTTGATAAAACAAACCGATTTATAGTTGTTTAAATATGTTGAAAATGGTATAATTAGCTGTGATAGCTGTGATAGCTGTGATAGCTGTGATAGCTGTGATAGCTGTGATAGCTGTGATAGCTGTGATAGCTGTGATAGCTGTGATAGCTGTGATAGCTGTGATAGCTGTGATAGCTGTGATAGCTGTGATAGCTGTGATAGCTGTGATAGCTGTGATAGCTGTGATGTTTAAATATATCATCATGGTTAATTTTTGTAGATATACTCTATTAGGAGTTTAGCTATAAGAATTGCTTTTTATTTTATATTTTTTTTATTTAAGGAGAAGCCATGGGAAAGAAATCGGATTCAATAAATAGAGTAGAGCGTCACCAACGTGAAAAGGTTTTACGCTTTTCTATTCGTAAATATAGCTTTGGTGCTGCTTCAGTAGCTGTTGCGGCATTGATGTTTTTGTCTGGGCATCAGGCTGTTCGAGTTGAGGCGGCTCAAGTTTCAGATACGACTGAAGCACCGGTTATCCCAGATAAAGAAGATGCTCATACTGCTACAATAGTAGATTTGCCTAAAACAGAAGATTCTCTAACTACAGATAAAGAAGAAAAATCACTAACCACTGCTGAGAATCCAGCTGAGACTTTATCTGAGAAACTACCTGAAACTTCAACTGAGAATGCATCTGAAAACGAGACTACTGCCCTTGATAAAGAGGTAGTTGAAAAACAAACATTAGATAAGACTAAATTACAAGCTAATATTACAAAAGTTCAAGAACTCTTGGATAAAGTCAACAAGGAAAAAGCTCCAGCTTCGACCCTTGCTGCAATCCAGGCAGATTTAGAAACAGCTAATAGTGTGCTTAATAACAATAGTCTTGGGTTAACACAAGCTGAAGTAGATGCGGCAGCTAAAACGCTTAGCGATAAATTGTTTATATTATCTTCAATGCCTAAGATTGGCACTCCTGAAAAAGTAGTAAAAGAAGGCAAAAATACGATTGCTAATACTGGATCTCGTGATTCACGTAATGGCGAAACCATGGAAGAAGGATCTGATCTTCGCTCAGCACCTATTGATAAAAATACCAAACGTGGTGAGTTAGGAATCGTTGTAGCCAACTCTGGATTTATTACAGGATATGCAACGCCATCTTCAACAATTGAGATTAAAAGAAATGGCACAACTGTATTGACTTCTACACTAGACGATACTGGAGCTTTTAAATTAAATGCTCCAGGTATTGAAGTTGGAGATGTTGTTGAATTAGTGGTTAATGGACAGACTGTTACTACTACTACAGTAAAACAAACAGATACAGTAGCGTTTAACGACAGTTTAGCTGGTATTGCTCAAGTTGATGGATATACAGCGGCAGAAGCTGATGTTGAGGTAACTGTTGGCGGAAAAACATATACGACTAGATCACAATCAAATGGATACTTCACAGTCAATGTTGATACGAAATTGATGGTAAAAGATGCAGTTGTTACAACTGTCGTTAAAAAGAATGGGAAAAAAGTAGGTTCTGGAACAAGTACAGTACGTGACACGAAAGTAACAGACTTTGGTGTTGGTTGGATTAAAAATCCAATGATTAACTATTCAGAGCGTGATGTGTACTCGCCAGATACGAAACAATATGCCTTTGTAAGTAAAGGGACTGCTGATAAAGCCTACGATAATATTCGTGTGTATCGTGAAGAGCGTATCGAAAAAGATGGAAATAAATATTACTATTGGATATTAGATTCAGGTCCAGCAGCAAATGCTCAGGCAGGATTGTCTAAGAAAGTTTCACTTACGATTCCTCGTAGTGTAGGAGATCCGTATGACTTTACGTATACAAAATATGCTGATGGGGTTCAGTACTCTCATAATGAATATGCCAATGCAACAGCTTGGGAGCATGAAAACTCTAATTATCGTGCTTATGTAAAAAATGGAGAACGTCGTTCAGGAGCTTCTTACACAGAAAATTTAGGTTCTTGGATGGATTATGCTAATCCAGATAATAACTGGTGGAGAAATATTTATCGTGACTCTAGACAAGATGGTACCGATCGTAATCCAGATGCAGCTTCTCGTGTAAAAGATATGTACGGTATTACAACGGGTGGTCTGATTTACAACCTTGGTAGAGGTGTTATTGAAGACAAACTGAACGTAAAAAAAGGTCAACGTACAATTATCACTTTTAAAACAAAAATTCTTGAGGGGGATGAGTTAGATCAAAGCATTATGTCGGATTGGGGTAATAAAGATAAAAACAATCCGATGCTTGCTGATATTAAAAAACGTTTAGCAAACGATCCATACTTAGCATATGGTGGATATACAGACCTTGGTTATGTTCGATACAGAAATGGTCAAAATGCCATTATCGGTACCTTACCACTGAAACCTGAAGAAGCAGAAAGATATAATATTAAACCAAGAGCTAAGGAACAAAGTACTAAAGTAGGCGTTATTCCAGATGCTTACAATAGTATTGCGAATCCAAATGAATTACCTGCGGGTACCACATATCGTTGGTTTAAAGATCCAGATGTATCAAGACCTACAGCACCAAATGCACCTGTGTATGGTAAAGTGGAAGTCATTATTCCAGAACGTGGAACATCTATTGTTGATGCACCTATTCATGTTACAGAGGATAAGGCAAAAACACCAGAAGCTCCATCAGCAACAGCAAAAGAAGATGGATCTGTAACAGCTAAACCGCAAGATTCAACGAAAGTAGATAAAATTAAAGTTAGCTACACAGGAGAAGATGGTTCTAATAAGACGGCTGAAGGAAATAAAGGTGGAAATGGAACGTGGACTGTTACGGGTAATCCAGACGTTCAAATCGATGCAAGTACTGGTGAAATCACAATCCCAGCTGATAAAGTCAAAGATAATACAGAAGTAACAGCAGTTACAACAAATGGAAACAGTGATGAATCAGCTCCAGCCAAAGCAACTGCAAAAGCACCAAAACCTGAAAAACCAATCTTAACTGCACCAAATAACGGTAATGTAACAGCAAAACCACAAGATCCAGCCAAAGCAGATAAAATTACGGTTACTTATAAAGACGAAGAAGGCTCAAAAGTAACAGTAGTAGGAAATAAAGGAAATGATGGAACATGGACTGTTGAGAATAATCCAGGTGTAACTATTGATTCTAACACTGGTGAAATCACAATTCCAGCTGATAAAGTAAAAGACAATACAGAAGTAACAGCCATCACAAAAAATGGGAATAGTGTTGACTCAGACCCAGCCAAAGCAGTTGCAAGATTTCCAAAACCTGAAAAACCAACAGTAGTAGCAAAAGAGGATGGATCTGTAACAGCCAAACCACAAGATCCTGAAAAAGCAGATAAAATCACGGTTACTTACACAGGAGAAGATGGTTTACCGAAAAAAGTAGTAGGAACAAAAGATCCATTTAACCAATGGACTTCAGATGATCCAGAAATCAAAATCAATGCAGACACAGGTGAAATCACAATCCCTGCTGAAAAAGTAAAAAATGAAACAGATGTAACAGCTATCACAAAAAATGGAACGAGTGATGATTCAGAACCGGCAACAGCCAAAGCAAAAACACCAGATAATGAGCCACCTATTTTAACTCTAACACCTAGTACTGTAACTGTAGTAGAAGGCGAAACAGTAACATTTAGAGTAAAAGCAACAGATGATAAAAATGTTACTTTTGCTGCGACTGATTTTCTTAAAAAATATTTTTCACGATATAATTCTGGTAAAACTGGAACAGTATCGTCTAAATATTTAAAGCAAACGGAAACAGAAAAAGAAATCGAGATTACAATTAATACGACAGCAGAAGATGTTGGTAAACAAAATACAATTATATTTGACGCAACAGATGATTCAGGAAATAAAGCTACACCGGTGATTTTCTCATTTGTTGTAACGCCACGCGACAAAATTGCACCAACTATTTCAGCGGATGGAGCAACAGTTACAAATCGAGAACCAATTACGCCAATTCCAGTAACAGCTAAAGATAACGATGGCGGAGTTGGTCTGCGTAAGGATACTCCAATTGAAGTAATAGGATTGCCAGATGGATTAAGATTCGAAGGTGATCAAATTGTAGGAACTCCAACTGGAACACCTGGAACTGCAAAAGTCACGATTACAGCTTATGATAAAAATGATAATAAGGCTGAGAAAACAATTGAAATTGTAGTCAAAGGGCAAAATGACAAGTATAATCCAGTAGGAATAAATCGAACAGTTCCTAAAAATTCAACACCTGATGCAGCAGACAGTATTGGGAATAAACAAGATCTCCCACAAGGAACAAAATATACTTGGTTAACTCCACCAGATACGAGTCAAGGCGGGCAAACAGTTTCTGCAGTTGTTGTGGTAGAATATCCAGACAAAACAACAGATAACGTTAGTGTGAATATTAGTGTACCTACGAATTTAACAGCAGAAGTTACGAAACCAAATGAAGTTTTGGAGAAACGTGCAGTTGAATCCAAAAAAGTTGTCACACCAAATAAAGAGGGTTCAACGATTGCAATACCATCTGATGTGAATGGTTTAACCGTTAATGGAGAAGGTAAATTAACAGGAATACCAAAAGTAGAAAATTGGGGCAAAGACGAAGAAAAACGTGCTATCACTATTCCGGTTAAAGTTACGAATGGCAACGAAGAAATCACTGTAAATGTACCAGTTACAATACTACGAGACACAGATGAAGATGGAAAACCAGACACTACAGATCCAGATGATGATAATGATGGTATTCCAGATACAGAAGAAAAGAGAAATAGAACAGATCCGAAGGTTTTCGACAAACCAGATAATCCAACATCATACGGTTTAACAGGAACAGTGAAACCATCTACCGTTACTGAGAATGCACAAGTGACTGAACCAGGAGTTGTCACACCAAATAAGGCAGGTTCAACAATTGAAACACCAGCTTCTGTAAATGGATTAACAGTTGGTAATGATGGAAGTTTAACAGGAAGACCAACAGTAAACAAATGGGGTGAAGGTGAAGAAGAACGTGATATTACTATCCCAGTAAAAGTTAAGAACGGTAATGAAGAAGCTAACGTAATTGTACCAGTCACAATTCAACGTGATACAGATGGAGATGGAACACCAGATGTGACAGATACAGATGATGATAACGATGGCATTTCAGATGAAGATGAAAAGAGAAATGGAACAGATCCAAAAGTAGCAAATGGTCTGACAGGAATCGTTACAGCTCCAGCTAAAGTGAAAGAAAAAACTCCAGTACCGACACCATTACCAAAAGTTGTAACACCGAATAAAAAGGATGCAACAATTGAGCCATCAGAACCAGTAAAGGGACTGAAAGTGAATGGAAATGGTGAATTAGAAGGAACACCAACTGTGAATGACTGGGTTGGCGGAGAAGAAGAACGTAATATCACAATCCCTGTTAAAATTACAAGAGAAAAAGATGGAAATCCAAAAGAGGAAGTTACTGTACATGTGCCAATCACAATTCAGCGAGACACAGATGGAGACGGAATACCTGATGTAGACGATTTGGATGATGATAACGATGGAATTTCAGATGACGATGAAAAGAAAAATGGAACAGATTCAAAAACTGCAGACGGTCTAGCTGTGAAAGTTACAAAACCGAATGTAGTGATGGAGAAAAAAGAAGTCACTCCAAAAGAAGTTGTCACACCAAATAAAAAAGGCGCAACAATTACAACTACTACGCCAGACAATTCAGGAAAAGTGAACGGTCTGACAGTTAATGAAGAAGGTAAATTAACAGGTACACCAACAGTTGACAATTGGGGCGATGATGAAGAAAAAACTATCAACATTCCGGTTAAAGTTACAAAAGATGTTGAAAAAGTAACGGCAAATGGTAAAGAAACTGTTACGGAAACTGTTAATGTTGATGTTCCAGTCACAATCCAACGTGATACAGATGGAGATGGAACACCAGACGTTTTAGATACAGATGATGATAATGATGGAATTCCAGATGATGTAGAAAAGAGTAATCATACAAATCCAAAAGTTCCTGATAATCTGACAGCAATAGTTGCGAAACCTGAAAAAGTTAAAGAGAACAAACCAGTTACTCCAACAACCGTCGTAACACCAAATATGCCAAATTCGACGATTACGATAGATAATCCAGATGGATCGGTGAATGGCTTAAAAGTCAACAATGAAGGGAAGCTAGAAGGAACACCAACAGTAAATAATTGGAAAAAAGATGAGGAAGAACGTAATATCTTAATCCCAGTTAAAATTACGAATGGTGGAAAAGAAACTGTTGTAAAAGTTCCAGTTACAATCCAACGTGATACAGATGGCGATGGAATCCCAGATGTTGAGGATCCAGATGACGATAACGATGGAATTCCAGACACTGTAGAGGAGAAAAACGGAACAGATCCAAAAGCTGTAAATGACTTAGACGTAGTAGTTACAAATCCAGACAAAGTCAAGGAGAAAACTTCAGTTACTCCAACAAAAGTTGTCACACCAAATAAAGAAGGTTCAACAATTGTAACAAATCCAACAGATGGAACAGGACAAGTGAACGGTCTAAAAGTCAATGATAAAGGTGAACTAGAAGGAACTCCAACAGTAAATAATTGGGGTAAAGAGGAAGAAGAACGTACTATCGATATTCCTGTTAAAGTTACTAAAGTTGTAGAAAAATTCACAGAAAATGGTAAAGAAGAAGTAAGGGAAGAAAAAGACGTAACAGTTCGAGTAACAATCCAACGTGATACAGACGGAGATGGAGAGCCAGATGTTATAGATAAAGATGATGATAACGATGGAATTCCAGATGAAGTTGAAAAAGCAAATGGAACAGATCCAAAAAATGCAGACAATCTAACTGCAAAAGTGTCAGATCCAGTTAAAGTTACAGAAAAGACACCAGTTCCTTCAACATTACCGAAAGTTGTCACACCGAATAAAGACGGTTCAACAATTACAACAGAAAACCCAGTCAATGGATTAAGTGTTGATAATGATGGTAAATTAACAGGAAGACCAAGCGTAACGGATTGGGGTAGTGATGAAGAACGTAAAGTCAACATTCCAGTTAAAGTGAAGAATGGGAATGAAGAAATACGTGTAGAAGTTCCAGTTATTATTCAACGTGATACAGATGGAGATGGCGATCCAGATGTGACAGATAAAGATGATGATAATGATGGAATTCCAGATGAGGAAGAAAAGAAAAATGGAACAGATCCAAAAGTTGCTACGACACAAACTCCTAAGATAGGAATTACTCGTAAGGACAATGGTGATGTAGTAGTAACACCAACTAAACCAGACGGAACACTTTACCCTGAAGATACGAAGGTAGAAATTCCAGGTGAAAATGGAACAACAATAGTAGTAACGATAGGTAAAGGAGGTTTTGGAGAAGTACCAAATGATAAACTTCCAAAAGGTGAAGTACCAGGCCAGGGTGTCGTAACAGAACCAAACAAAGAACCATCAAAACCAGTAGATGTAACAACACCAGCGCGTAAGACACCAACGGTAGAGTTGACTCAAAACCCAAGCACTGGAGATGTCACAGTAACACCGAAGAAAATAGATGGCTCAAACTATCCTACAGGAACTACTGTAACAATCCCAGGCAAAGATGGAAAAACGATTGATGTAGTAATCGGTGAAAATGGTTCAGGTACAGTTGCAAATGGTGATTTACCAGAAAGAGATGTACCAGGAACAGCTATCATTACAGAACCAAATCAAAAACCATCACAACCAGTGGATATTACAACACCAGCTAAAAAGGTACCAACATTACAATTAGATCAAGATCCAAAAACTGGAGATGTCACAGTAACACCGAAAAAACCAGATGGAACAACATATCCATCAGGAACTAAGGTAGAAATTCCAGGGAAAGATGGAAATCCAATCACTGTAACAATTGGAAAAGATGGTACAGGAAAAGTTCCTAATAATGATTTACCAGAAACAGATACTCCAGGAACAGGTAAGATTAAAGAAGATGGTAAACCAGAGGTAGATGTTAAGGTAGAAACACCGAAAAGAATCAATCCAAATCATCCAGCGACGGAACAACCAACTTCAATCGACATCACAAGAAAACCAAATGGAGATGCGATTGTTACACCTAAGAAACCGGATGGAATACCATATCCACCAGGAACAACTGTGAAAATTCCAGGAGAAAATGGAACACCTATTGTTGTGACAATCGGAAAAGATGGTTTTGGATTAGTTCCGAATGACAAACTTCCAAAAGATGAAGTGCCAGGAAAAGGAACAGTAACAGAGCCAGGAGCTAGACCATCACAACCAGTGGATGTGATAACGCCTGCTCGTAAGCCGTCAACTATACGTTTGGATCAAGATCCAAAAACTGGAGATGTAACAGTGATTCCTATGAAACCAGATGGCTCAACATATCCACCAGGAACTAAGGTAGAAATCCCAGGTAAGAATGGCACACCAATTGTCGTAATAATTGGACAAGACGGAAAAGGTACAATACCAAACAGTGAATTACCAGACGGTAAAGTTCCAGGAACAGGTAAGATTACAGAACCAGGAAAACCAGCTGTGGAAGTTCCGAATGTAACAACACCGAAGAAATTAGATCCAAATGCACCTCAAACAGAACAACCAGGTAAAATTGAAATTACAAGAAAACCAAATGGGGACGCTGTAGTAACACCGAAGAAACCAGATGGTTCAACATACCCACCGGGAACAACGGTAGTGATTCCAGGTGATAATAATACTCCAATCGAAGTTACTATCGGAGATAATGGATCAGGTGAAGTTCCAAATGATAAGTTACCTAAAGGTGAATTACCAGGAAAAGGAACAGTAACAGAACCGAATAAGAGACCATCACAACCAGTTGATGTAACTACGCCAGCCCGTAAGACACCAACAGTTGAGTTGGAACAAGATCCTAAGACAGGGGATGTTACAGTAACACCGAAGAAACCAGATGGCTCAACATATCCACCAGGAACTAAGGTAGAAATCCCAGGTAAGAATGGCACACCAATTGTCGTAATAATTGGACAAGACGGAAAAGGTACAATACCAAACAGTGAATTACCAGACGGTAAAGTTCCAGGAACAGGTAAGATTACAGAACCAGGAAAACCAGCTGTGGAAGTTCCGAATGTAACAACACCGAAGAAATTAGATCCAAATGCACCTCAAACAGAACAACCAGGTAAAATTGAAATTACAAGAAAACCAAATGGGGACGCTGTAGTAACACCGAAGAAACCAGATGGTTCAACATACCCACCGGGAACAACGGTAGTGATTCCAGGTGATAATAATACTCCAATCGAAGTTACTATCGGAGATAATGGATCAGGTGAAGTTCCAAATGATAAGTTACCTAAAGGTGAATTATCAGGAAAAGGAACAGTAACAGAACCGAATAAGAGACCATCACAACCAGTTGATGTAACTACGCCAGCCCGTAAGACACCAACAGTTGAGTTGGAACAAGATCCTAAGACAGGTGACGTTACAATAACACCTAAGAAACCAGATGGCTCAACATATCCACCAGGAACTAAGGTAGAAATTCCAGGTAAGAATGGAAACACCATCACTGTAATAATTGGAGAAGATGGCAAAGGTAAAGTACCAAACGGTGAATTACCAGAAGGTAAAGTACCAGGAACAGCTAAGATTACAGAACCAGGAAAACCAGCTGTGGAAGTTCCGAATGTAACAACACCAGGTAAAGTCACACCAGCAACACCAACAGATACCAATCCAGTTGCGCCAGTGACACCTGATGCGCCAGTCCCACCTGCTACTAATGGAAATTCTGGTCAAGATGCACCTGCACCAACAACTCCGATTCCAGATGCAGTTACTCCGAATGCAGATCAGGTAGATACTAAGACTACTGTTGATAATGGAGCTAAGTCAAATGATTCTCAAAATGTATTGCCAAATACAGGAACAGAATCAAATGCGACTCTTGCATCTCTAGGACTTCTTGGTATGCTAGGTGGTCTCGGACTTGCTCTTGGAAAGAAAAAAGAAGACTAAAAATTTAGTCAGATGAACATTCATTCTGTTGGATTTTATGACAAACTAGATTGGTTCTAGGAATCGGGTTCGTCATAAAATACAAAGAATGTTTAGATAAAGAAAGCGAACAATGCTAGGATTTTGCTAAAGGGAATTCTAAGTATTGTTCGCTTTTTGTGGTATAATAATTACTATGCAGAAAAAACCAACGTCAGCCTATGTGCACATCCCGTTTTGTACCCAGATTTGTTATTATTGTGATTTTTCAAAAGTTTTTATCAAGAATCAGCCAGTCGACAGCTATTTAGAGCATCTGTTAGAAGAGTTTCGTTCTTATGATATTCAAAAGTTGCGGACCCTCTACATTGGTGGTGGGACACCAACAGCCCTGTCAGCTCCGCAACTGGAGGTGTTATTGAAGGGCTTGACTAAAAACTTGGACTTGTCTGCCTTGGAAGAGTTGACCATTGAGGCCAATCCGGGAGATTTGGACGCGGATAAGATAGCTGTGTTGAAGAACTCGGCTGTCAATCGTGTTTCGCTAGGTGTGCAGACCTTTGATGACAAGATGCTGAAAAAGATTGGGCGCAGTCATTTGGAGAAGGATATTTATGAAAATATTGACCGCCTGAAACTGGCTGGCTTTGACAATATCTCTATCGACTTGATTTATGCACTGCCTGGTCAGACCATGGAGCAGGTCAAGGAAAATGTGGCTAAGGCCATTGAACTGGATATTCCCCATATGAGTTTGTATAGCTTGATTTTAGAAAACCATACGGTCTTTATGAACCGCATGCGACGAGGGAAGTTGCCTTTACCTAAGGAGGAACTGGAAGCTGAGATGTTTGAGTACATCATTGCAGAGCTGGAGCGAGCTGGTTTTGAGCATTATGAGATTTCCAATTTCTCAAAGCCTGGTTTTGAAAGTCGCCACAATCTCATGTACTGGGATAATGCTGAATACTATGGCATCGGTGCTGGGGCATCTGGTTATGTTAATGGAGTGCGCTATAAAAATCATGGTCCTATTCGTCATTATCTCAGTGCAGTTGAGGAAGGCAATGCTCGGATCACAGAAGAACACCTGAGCCAAAAAGAGCAAATGGAAGAAGAAATGTTCCTGGGACTCCGCAAGAAATCAGGAGTCTCCATGGCGCGATTTGAGGAAAAATTTGGACGGTCTTTTGATGGACTTTATGGAGAAATTGTCAGAGACTTGGTTCAACAAGGTCTCATGCAAATAGACGGTGATCGCGTGCGCATGACAAAGAGAGGTCTCTTTTTAGGAGACACCGTAGCAGAACGATTTATTTTGGAGTAGGATGATGGGCTTAACTTATCAAATGAACATGAAAATTCCTTTTGATATGGCGGATATGAACGGTCATATCAAGCTTCCAGATGTGATTTTGCTGTCTCTGCAAGTTTCAGGGATGCAGTCTATTGAACTAGGAGTTAGTGATAAGGCTATTTTAGAAGAGCATAATCTGGTCTGGATTATCACAGAATACGATATTGAGGTGGTTCGTTTGCCTCGTTTTGCAGAAGAAATCACTATTGAAACGGAAGCTTTGAGCTACAATCGGCTCTTTTGCTACCGTCGCTTTACTATTTATGATGAAGAGGGACGGGAACTTATCCACATGATGGCGACCTTTGTTCTCATGGACCGAGATAGTCGAAAAGTCCATTCTGTCGAACCTGAGATTGTGGCTCCGTATCAGTCTGATTTTGATAAAAAACTTATCCGCGGCCCAAAGTATGAGTCCTTGGAAGAGCCAGCCAGCAAGGATTACCATGTTCGTTTTTACGATTTGGATATGAATGGTCATGTCAATAATAGTAAATACCTGGATTGGATTTTTGAGGTTCTGGGAGCGGATTTTTTAACCCAGTATATTCCCAAGAAAATCAACCTCAAGTATGTCAAGGAAGTTCGACCAGGTGGGGTGATTACATCGGCTGTTGAGCGGTCTGGACTGGAAAGCAAGCATGAGATTACAAGCGACGGGGCTACCAATGCCCAAGCAATCATCACTTGGCAAGAAATGAAGAAGGATTAGGGAGAAATAGATGAAATACAAAGGCTATTTAATTGATTTAGACGGAACCATTTATAAGGGGAAAGACAGAATCCCAGCAGGAGAGGCTTTTGTCCATGAATTGCAAAAGCGAGACATCCCCTATCTCTTTGTGACCAACAATACAACCCGCACTCCAGAGAGTGTTCAGGAGATGTTGGCTCAGAATTTTAATATCGATACGCCCCTATCGACTGTCTACACAGCGACTTTGGCAACCATCGACTATATGAATGACTTGGGTCTTGAAAAGACCGTCTATGTCATCGGAGAAGCAGGGCTCAAGGAAGCCATCAAGGCGGCTGGTTATGTGGAAGATAAGGAAAATCCTGCCTATGTAGTAGTAGGTCTGGACTGGCAAGTTGATTATGAAAAATTTGCGACAGCAACTCTTGCCATTCAAAAGGGTGCTCACTTTATCGGAACCAATCCTGACCTCAACATCCCGACAGAACGCGGTCTTTTGCCTGGTGCTGGTTCACTGATAACTCTGCTTGAAGTGGCAACACGAGTGAAGCCTGTTTATATCGGGAAACCAAATGCTATCATTATGGACAAGGCGGTTGAGCACTTAGGTTTGGAACGTGAAGAGTTAATCATGGTTGGGGACAATTATCTGACTGATATTCGAGCAGGGATTGACAATGGCATTCCAACGCTCTTGGTGACGACAGGTTTTACCAAGGCAGAAGAAGTAGCAGACCTGCCAATCGCACCGACTCATGTGGTTTCTAGCCTTGCGGAGTGGGATTTTGATGAAAACTAAACTGACCTTTTGGAGCTCTATGCTCTTTCTCCTCTCCCTCTCAATCCTTTTGACCATTTATTTGGCTTGGATTGTTTATCCGCTGGAAATTCAGTGGCTAAACTTAACGAATCGAGTTTATCTAAAACCAGAAACCATTCAGTACAACTTTCATATCTTGATGAATTATCTGACCAATCCTTTTAGTCAGGTCTTGCAGATGCCTGATTTTCGTTCGTCAGCAGCTGGTCTGCACCACTTTGCGGTGGTCAAGAACCTCTTTCACTTTGTTCAACTAGTAGCCCTAGTGACACTGCCAAGTTTCTATTTCTTTGTCAAAGGGATTGTGAAAAAGGGCTTCTTGTCTCTATTTAGTAAAGGGCTTCTGGCCCTAGTAGTCTTGCCTTTGTTGATTGGTCTTGGGGGAGTTTTGATTGGTTTTGACCAATTCTTTACTCTGTTCCATCAAATTCTCTTTGTGGGAGATGATACCTGGCTTTTTGATCCAGCCAAGGATTCTGTTATACTGATTTTGCCAGAGACCTTTTTCCTTCATGCCTTCCTCCTCTTTTTTGCCCTATATGAAAGCTTCTTTGGCTATCTTTATCTGAAAAGTCGTAGGAAGTGAACTGAAAGATGTTCTTATTTCACATGTATAAATTAGGTATATGATTCTAAACTATTGTTAATACTCAATGAAAATCAAAGAGCAAACTAGGAAACTAGCCGCAGGATGTACTTGAGTACGGCAAGGCGACGTTGACGCAGTTTGAATAGTATAAGAGTGAATTAAGCAAATCCAATTGTGTCAATCGTTCGCAAACAGTCTATTTTTCTTGAAAAAATGGTAAATTCCCAAACTAAGTTCTACTGCTAATCCAAGTGGAAGTTAGTCTGATAAAAATCGTAAAAACCAGTGAGAATCCGTGTCAGGGTAAGTTCCACTGGTTTTACTCATGCTTGATTTCATCGCTTTTGTAACCAAAATGAATCGAAAAAAAGAGCGCACAAAATCCCCTCATCTGAAAGCGTTTCAGATTAAGTTCCGCTATGGTGGAAGTTAGTGTAAGACGTTTGAATGGGGTTGAAGATTAGTTTTTAGAACTTATGTTGGAGTAATGTAGAAGACTGACATCCGTCTTCTGCAGGTATTTTAGAAATGCCGAGAAGCTTAGGAATCTCTTCTCCGTAAGTAAAGGCAAAGAGTTCATAGGCTGACTTTCCATTCAAAGCAGCGCGTTTGACACTGTTGACATGAGAGCAGACGAGATTGATATCCTCTTGAGTTAAGTTGTCAAAAGAAGTTCCTTTAGGTAGAATGTCGCGAATCAGCGTGTGATTTTTCTCAATTCTCCCTTTCTGGTCAGAGCGATTAGGGTCACAAAAGAAGAGTTTACTCTCTCCTCGCACATCCATTTCGATATCATCGACCCTGGCAAACTCTCCACCATTATCTGTCAGGATGACAGGGAAGAGTTGGAAGAAATCTTTGTCAGCTTGGTGAAGAGTGTTCTTGATGTCATAGAGGTGTTTGGTAACCTCAAGAGCAGTTTTATTATCCAGCAGTCTAGCGAAGATAAAGTTACAGAAAGATAGATTGAAGGTGAGTAGGACTTTCCCTCCCATTCTGCCCATAACGGTATCCATTTCCAGCCAAGAGTTCAGTTGCTTAAGAGCCAAATAATTTAGGAAATCCTCATAGGAACGCCCTTTTTTGTCTTCTTTAGGGATGGAAGGTAGATTATTTTTCCGTCTTTCTTTGAATTTAACGGCTCTGACTAGGTCAATAGGAGCGATAGATAGGTATCCTTTTCGGATGTGTCGATAGACGGTTGAGGAGCTGACATCAAGATTGTGAGTTTTGAGGATATGATAGATGTGTTGTCCTTTTTTAACACCCTCAGAAATGACTTTGTCCATGTCCCAGAAGGTCTTGGAATTGAGGGGAGTTCCTTCACGAGATTCAACAAGAGTTTGTTCGTACTGCTTTTGAGCTTGCTTAGCGAGGTAGAAGATCTTCTTATAGCCACAATTCTGTCTTCTTTTAGGGCAGCCGTTACAGACAAAGGGAGTTTTGTCAAGTAGAGGGCAAGGAAGGTTATGGCATGTAGACTCTCGGACTCGTCTGTTTCGTTTGACTTCTTTGGAGACAGTGGTCGGGTCTTTTAGAATGGACTGTCCGATAGCTTTGAAGGTTTCACCGCGCTCTAAGCCTAGTTGGATATCGTTACGGTCTGAAAGGGTAAGATGTTTATGTTTTGTCATAGTGAGCCTCATTTCTAACTCAAACGTCTCACACTTAATTCCACCATAAAAATCCGTTTTAGACTAATTTCCACTTTAGTCAGGCGAGTGGAAGTTACTTTGAGAACTTACCTAGAATGCCCAAATGCTCTCCAGTCCCGTTTTAGAGTGACTCAGGAGGCTTTTTTTGATATAATAAAAAGGACTGTTATCAGTTAGAAAGAGGTTGGTATGAAAGAATTACAAACTGTACTTAAAAACCATTTTGCAATCGAATTTGCAGACAAAAAGTTACTGGAGACTGCCTTTACTCATACGAGTTATGCCAATGAGCACCGCCTCTTAAAAATTTCACACAATGAGCGCTTGGAATTTTTAGGAGACGCTGTTCTACAGTTATTGATTTCAGAATATCTGTATAAAAAATATCCTAAAAAGCCTGAGGGTGACCTGTCTAAACTACGTGCCATGATTGTCCGCGAGGAGAGTTTGGCTGGTTTTGCGCGTGATTGCCAGTTTGACCAGTTTATCAAGCTGGGTAAAGGGGAAGAAAAATCTGGTGGTCGTAATCGTGACACCATTCTTGGTGATGCCTTTGAAGCCTTTCTTGGTGCTCTCCTTTTGGACAAGGATGTGGCCAAGGTCAAGGAATTTATCTATCAAGTCATGATTCCTAAGGTTGAAGCAGGCGAATTTGAGATGATTACAGACTACAAAACCCATCTCCAAGAGTTACTTCAGGTTAATGGGGATGTAGCTATTCGTTATCAGGTGATTTCTGAAACGGGTCCTGCCCACGATAAGGTCTTTGATGTAGAAGTTCTTGTCGAAGGTAAGAGCATTGGTCAAGGTCAAGGTCGTTCTAAGAAATTAGCAGAGCAGGAAGCTGCCAAAAATGCCGTTGAGAAAGGGCTGGATTCATGTATTTAAAGGAAATCGAAATTCAGGGATTCAAGTCTTTTGCTGACAAGACCAAGGTCGTCTTTGATCAAGGTGTGACGGCAGTTGTTGGACCTAATGGATCTGGAAAGTCCAATATTACTGAAAGTCTGCGTTGGGCCTTGGGGGAGTCAAGTGTTAAGAGTCTCCGTGGGGGCAAGATGCCGGATGTCATTTTTGCTGGAACTGAAAGTCGCAAACCGCTCAATTATGCTTCTGTAGTTGTGACTTTGGATAATAATGACGGATTTATCAAGGATGCAGGTCAAGAAATCAGGGTAGAACGTCATATCTATCGCAGTGGAGATAGCGAATACAAGATTGACGGCAAGAAAGTCCGTCTGCGTGATATTCATGATCTTTTCTTGGATACAGGTTTGGGACGAGATTCCTTCTCTATTATTTCCCAAGGGAAGGTTGAGGAGATTTTCAACTCCAAGCCTGAGGAACGCCGAGCTATTTTTGAAGAAGCTGCTGGAGTTTTAAAATACAAGACTCGCAGAAAAGAAACTGAGAGCAAACTGCAGCAAACTCAGGATAATCTAGACCGCTTAGAGGATATTATCTACGAGTTGGATAATCAAATCAAGCCTCTTGAGAAGCAAGCTGAAAATGCCCGTAAGTTTCTAGACTTGGAAGGTCAACGCAAGGCTATTTATTTAGACGTTTTGGTTGCTCAAATCAAGGAAAATAAGGCTGAACTAGAGTCTACAGAAGAAGAGTTGGCACAGGTTCAGGAACTCTTAACGAGCTACTACCAGAAGCGTGAAAAATTAGAAGAAGAAAATCAGAATCTCAAGAAGCAACGTCAAGATTTACAGGCTGAAATGGCCAAAGATCAGGGCAGTTTGATGGATTTGACCAGTCTGATTAGTGATTTAGAGAGAAAATTAGCCCTATCGAAATTAGAATCTGAGCAAGTAGCCCTGAATCAACAGGAAGCACAAGCCCGTTTGGCTACTTTGGAGGATAAGAGAAATTCTCTCAGCAAAGAAAAATCTGATAAGGAAAGCTCTTTAGCACTTTTAGAGGAAAATCTAATCCAAAATAATCAAAAACTCAATCGTTTAGAAGCTGAATTGCTAGCTTTTTCAGATGATCCTGATCAGATGATTGAGCTCTTGCGTGAACGCTTTGTGGCGCTTTTACAAGAAGAAGCAGATGTCTCAAACCAGTTGACCCGTATCGAAAACGAGTTGGAAAATAGTCGTCAGCTTTCTCAAAAACAAGCAGATCAACTACAAAAACTCAAAGAACAACTGGCTACAGCTAAAGAGAAGGCTAGTAAGCAAAAGGAGGAGCTTGAAACTGCTAAGGAACAGGTTCAAAAATTATTGGCAGACTACCAGGTCTGTGCCAAGGAGCAAGGGGAACAGAAAACTTCCTATCAAGCACAACAAAGTCAACTCTTTGACCGTCTGGATAATCTCAAAAACAAACAGGCTAGAGCCCAAAGTTTGGAAAATATCCTGAGAAATCATAGTAACTTTTATGCAGGTGTCAAGAGTGTTCTCCAAGAAAAAGACCGCCTTGGTGGGATTATTGGAGCAGTTAGTGAACACTTGACCTTTGATGTGCATTATCAAACTGCCCTAGAGATTGCGCTTGGAGCGAGTAGCCAGCATATTATCGTAGAAGATGAACATGCGGCAACTAGAGCCATTGATTTCCTTAAACGGAACAGAGCCGGTCGTGCAACCTTCCTTCCTTTGACAACGATCAAGGCGCGTACGATTTCTAGTCAGAATCAAGATGCTATTGCTGCAAGTCCAGGATTTCTGGGTATGGCAGATGAGTTAGTTACTTTCGATAATAGGTTGGAAGCTATTTTCAAGAATTTGCTAGCTACAACAGCGATTTTTGATACAGTAGAACATGCGCGTGCAGCTGCTCGCCAGGTTCGTTATCAGGTTCGTATGGTGACATTGGATGGGACAGAGCTGCGTACAGGTGGTTCCTATGCAGGTGGAGCCAATCGCCAGAACAACAGCATTTTTATCAAGCCAGAACTGGAGCAATTACAAAAAGAAATTGCTGAAGAGGAAGCAAGTCTTCGTTCAGAAGAAGTGGCTTTGAAGACCTTGCAAGACCAGATGGCTAGATTGACCGAAACATTAGAAGCCATCAAATCTCAAGGAGAACAAGGACGTATTCAGGAGCAGGGCTTGTCCCTCGCTTATCAGCAAACCTGTCAACAAGTTGAAGAACTGGAAACTCTTTGGAAACTCCAAGAAGAGGAATTAAATCGTCTTTCTGAGGGAGATTGGCAAGCAGATAAGGAAAAATGCCAAGAGCGCCTTGCTACTATTGCCAGTGATAAGCAAAATCTGGAAGCTGAGATTGAAGGGATTAAGTCTAACAAAAATGCCATCCAAGAACGTTATCAGAACTTGCAGGAAGAGCTAGCGCAAGCTCGCTTGCTTAAGACAGAACTGCAAGGGCAAAAACGTTATGAAGTTGCTGATATTGAACGTTTAGGCAAGGAATTGGATAATCTGAATATCGAACAAGAGGAAATCCAGCGCCTTCTTCAAGAAAAGGTTGACAATCTTGAGAAAGTTGATACAGAATTGCTCAGTCAACAGGCGGAAGAAGCCAAAACTCAGAAAACAAACCTCCAACAAGGTTTAATTCGCAAGCAGTTTGAGTTGGATGATATTGAAGGTCAACTGGATGATATTGCTAGTCATTTGGATCAGGCTCGCCAGCAGAATGAAGAGTGGATTCGCAAGCAAACACGTGCTGAAGCTAAGAAAGAAAAGGTCAGCGAGCGCTTGCGCCATCTACAAAGTCAATTAACAGACCAGTATCAGATTAGCTATACTGAAGCTTTAGAAAAGTCTCATGAGTTGGAAAACCTCAATCTGGCAGAGCAAGAGGTGCAGGATTTAGAGAAGGCTATTCGCTCGCTGGGTCCTGTCAATATAGAAGCTATTGACCAGTACGAAGAAGTTCACAGCCGTCTGGATTTCCTCAATAGCCAACGTGATGACATTTTGTCAGCGAAAAACCTGCTCCTTGAAACCATTACAGAGATGAATGATGAGGTCAAGGAACGCTTTAAATCAACCTTTGAGGCTATTCGTGAGTCCTTTAAAGTGACCTTCAAGCAGATGTTTGGAGGAGGACAGGCAGACTTAATCTTGACTGAGGGAGACTTGCTGACAGCTGGGGTTGAGATTTCTGTTCAACCTCCAGGAAAGAAAATCCAATCCCTTAACCTCATGAGTGGTGGAGAAAAAGCCCTATCAGCTCTTGCCTTGCTCTTCTCCATTATCCGTGTCAAGACCATTCCATTTGTGATTTTGGATGAGGTGGAAGCTGCGCTGGACGAAGCCAATGTTAAACGCTTTGGAGATTATCTCAACCGCTTTGACAAGGACAGCCAGTTTATCGTCGTAACCCACCGTAAGGGAACCATGGCAGCGGCCGATTCCATCTATGGAGTGACCATGCAAGAATCAGGTGTCTCAAAAATTGTTTCAGTTAAGTTAAAAGATTTAGAAAGTATTGAAGGATGACAATTAAACTAGTAGCAACGGATATGGACGGAACCTTCCTAGATGGGAATGGACGCTTTGATATGGATCGCCTCAAGTCTCTCTTGGTTTCCTACAAGGAAAAAGGGATTTACTTTGCGGTGGCTTCGGGGCGCGGATTTCTATCCTTAGAAAAATTATTTGCTGATGTTCGTGATGACATTATTTTTATCGCGGAAAATGGCAGTTTGGTCGAATATCAAGGTCAGGACTTGTATGAAGCGACCATGTCTCGTGACTTTTATCTATCCACTTTTGAAAAGCTGAAAACTTCACCTTATGTAGACATCAATAAACTGCTCTTGACGGGGAAAAAAGGCTCTTATGTGCTAGATACGGTTGATGAGATCTATTTAAAAGTGAGTCAGCACTATAATGAAAATATCCAAAAAGTAGCCAGTCTAGAAGATATTACAGATGACATTTTCAAGTTTACAACCAACTTCACAGAAGAAACGCTGGAAGCTGGGGAAGCTTGGGTTAATGAACATGTTCCTGGTGTTAAGGCTATGACAACTGGCTTTGAATCTATTGATATTGTTCTGGACTATGTTGATAAGGGAGTGGCCATTGTTGAATTAGCTAAAAAACTTGGTATCACAATGGATCAGGTTATGGCTTTTGGAGACAATCTTAATGATTTGCACATGATGCAGGTTGTGGGACATCCTGTAGCTCCTGAAAATGCGAGACAAGAAATTTTAGAATTAGCAGAGACTGTAATTGGTCACCATAAGGACCAGTCGGTTATCGATTATATGGAGGGCTTATAATGGCAGATATAAAATTGATTGCATTGGACTTGGATGGGACCTTGCTGACTACTGATAAAAGGCTGACGGATCGTACCAAGGCAACTTTGAAAGTTGCGCGTGATCGTGGTATCAAGGTCGTATTGACAACTGGTCGCCCTTTAAAAGCTATGGATTTCTTTCTCCATGAGTTGGGGACTGACGGCCAGGAAGATGAGTATACAATTACTTTTAATGGTGGTTTAGTTCAGAAAAATACAGGTGAAATCCTTGATAAGACAGTCTTTTCATATGATGATGTGGCACGCTTGTATGAAGAAACAGAGAAATTATCGCTGCCTCTTGATGCTATTTCAGAAGGAACTGTTTATCAAATCCAATCTGACCAAGAAAGTCTTTATGCCAAATTTAATCCAGCATTGACCTTTGTTCCAGTGGCCTTTGAAGACCTATCTAGTCAAACGACTTACAATAAATGCGTGACTGCTTTTGCTCAAGAACCCTTGGATGACGCCATTCAGAAAATTTCGCCAGAATTATTTGAACAATATGAGATCTTTAAATCTCGTGAAATGTTGCTAGAGTGGTCACCAAAGAATGTTCATAAAGCAACAGGTTTGGCAAAACTAATCAGCCATCTGGGAATCGATCAAAGCCAAGTGATGGCCTGTGGTGATGAAGCCAATGACCTGTCTATGATTGAGTGGGCAGGACTCGGTGTTGCCATGCAAAACGCTGTTCCTGAAGTCAAGTCAGTCGCAAATGTGGTGACGCCAATGACCAATGATGAGGAAGCTGTTGCCTGGGCTATCGAAGAATACGTGCTAAAGGAGAACTAAGATATGGGATTGTTTGATCGTCTATTCGGGAAAAAAGAAGAACCTAAAATCGAAGAAATTGTAAAAGAAGCTCTGGAAAATCTTGATTTGTCTGAAGATACTGAGACTGCCCTTACAGAAGCTGATGAAGTTTCTCAAGAAGAAGCAGAGGTTGAAATTATTGAACAAGCTTTGCTCCAAGAACAGGAAATCCAAAAAACTGTTGAAGAAAATTATGATTCAGAGCCAGTTGCAGAGGTTTCTCAAGAAGAAATAGAAGAATTTCCAAACTCACAAGAAGTCACAGAGGAAGAGAATTCTGAGCTCCTAGAGACTGTAGAAGAAAATAGTTCTGAAGTGCTTGAACCAGAAGCTCCTCAAGCAGAAGAAACTGTTCAGGAAAAATATGACCGCAGTCTTAAGAAAACTCGTACAGGCTTCGGAGCTCGCTTGAATGCCTTCTTTGCCACCTTCCGTTCTGTCGATGAAGAATTCTTCGAAGAACTGGAAGAACTGCTGATCATGAGTGACGTTGGTGTCCAGGTTGCTTCTAGCTTAACAGAGGAGCTACGCTACGAAGCCAAGCTTGAAAACGCCAAGAAACCTGACGCACTTCGTCGTGTCATCATTGAGAAATTGGTTGAGCTTTATGAAAAGGATGGAAACTATGATGAAAGTATCCACTTCCAAGATGGCTTGACAGTCATGCTCTTTGTTGGTGTAAATGGTGTTGGGAAAACAACTTCTATCGGGAAACTAGCTCACCGCTACAAACAAGCAGGTAAGAAGGTTATGTTAGTTGCGGCAGATACTTTCCGTGCAGGTGCAGTTGCACAGCTTGCTGAATGGGGCCGTCGTGTTGACGTTCCAGTTGTGACTGGACCTGAAAAAGCTGATCCAGCTAGTGTGGTCTTTGATGGCATGGAACGTGCCGTGGCTGAAGGTATTGATATTCTTATGATTGATACCGCTGGTCGTCTGCAAAACAAGGACAACCTCATGGCTGAGTTGGAAAAGATTGGTCGTATCATCAAACGTGTTGTCCCAGAAGCACCACATGAAACCTTCTTGGCACTTGATGCATCAACAGGTCAAAATGCCCTGGTACAGGCCAAAGAATTTTCAAAAATCACTCCTTTAACAGGAATTGTCTTGACTAAGATTGATGGAACTGCTCGAGGTGGTGTAGTTCTAGCCATCCGAGAAGAACTCAATATTCCTGTAAAATTGATTGGATTTGGTGAAAAAATCGATGATATTGGAGAGTTTAACTCAGAAAACTTTATGAAGAGTCTCTTAGAAGGCCTGATCTAATCAGAAACAAAAATCCTGCAAGGCATAAACTTGCAGGAAATTTTTTTTATTCTAAACGACCATCTTGACGATAGGCGATATCTGGTTGCCAAGTCCATTTGGCACCAAATTTTTCAAGTAAGTCAAAGCTGGCTTGAGGTCCCATACTTCCAGCTTTATAGTCATGAAGTGGGGCACCATTTTCAGCCCAGAGCTCTTCGATACGGTCAATCAATTTCCATGACGCACCAACTTCATCCCAGTGGCTAAAGTTAGTTGAGTTGTTATTTAGGACATCATAAATCAATTTCTCGTATGGTTCTGGAGAAGCACCAGTTGCGGTCGCATCTGTACGGTAATCAAGTGAGTTAGGAGCCAGGTTGAATTCTTCTCCTACTTGTTTCCCATTTAGGCTAAGAGAGAAACCTTCTGTTGGTTGGATATAGATGGTCAAAATATTTGGAGCAAGTGGTTCACCAAAGATAGAATCCATTTGTTTAAAGACGATGTTGACATGAGTTCCTTTTTCAGTCAGTCGTTTACCAGTACGGAAGAAGAATGGAACACCACGGAATCGATCGCTGTTTACAAAGAAGGCACCAGATGCAAAGGTTTCAGTTGTAGATTCTGGATTCACATTTGGCTCGCTACGATAAGAGATGTATTTCATGCCATCAATCTTACCAGAACGATATTGACCACGGATAAAGTGTTCTTTAAGTTCTTCATCAGTTGGATGATAGAGGTTTTTAAAGACCTTAATCTTTTCAGAACGGATCTCATCTTTTGTGAAGCTTGCTGGCTTGTCCATAGCAAGGAGAGAAAGGAGTTGTAGAGTGTGGTTTTGTACCATGTCGCGGAGGGCACCTGATTCATCATAATAGCCACCACGTTCTTCTACGCCTAAGCGCTCCGCAAAGGTAATTTGAACATTGTCGATAAAATTCTTGTTCCAAACATTTTCAAAAATCAGGTTTGCAAAGCGAACTGCAAAGATACTTTGAATCATTTCCTTACCAAGATAATGGTCGATACGGAAAATTTGTTCTTCGTCAAATGTTGCTAGGAGTTCGTCATTTAACTTGCTTGCAGTTGCGTAATCTGTACCAAATGGTTTCTCAACGATTAAGCGTTCAAAACCTTTACCGTCAACAATGTTTTCAGACTTGAGGTGTTTTGCTATAGTTCCAAAGAACTGAGGCGCCATAGACAAGAAGAAGAGCTTGTTGTGTTCAGCTTGGTACTTGTCATTTAGTTCAGCCTGCAATTGACGCAAAGCAATGTAGTGTTCTGTATCGTTGACATCATGACTTTGATAGTAGAAGTGGCTAGCGAATTCTTGAGCCTGTTCGGTACTATCTGCCAAATCAAGGATCGATTCGACGACAACAGATTCAAAATATTCCTTGCTCCAAGGACGACGGGCAGTTCCAATGACGGCAAAATGTTTGGAAAGATTGCCGGATTTATATAGTCTAAATAGGGAAGGGTAGAGCTTGCGTTTAGCCAGGTCTCCACTCGCACCGAAAATTGTAACAATAACCTTAGATGACATCTAGCTACCTAATTTCTATTTTTATTCCTAGTCTTGCTAGGTATGAGGAAACCTCATTTCATAAACTTAATTCTAACATAATTTTCCGAAAAATCAAAAATTCCAATACGAGATAGAAAAAAACTGCAAGGAAATCCTTACAGTTTGCGTTTAGACGTTTAAGACCTTGTCCAAGAAATCTTTCAGACGTGGGTGTTGAGGGTTATCAAAGATTTGATCAGGTGTTCCATCTTCTAGGAACTCACCATCTGCAGTAAAGATAACACGGTTGGCAACCTGACGGGCAAATCCCATCTCATGGGTTACGATAATCATGGTCATGCCTTGTTTAGCCAATTCCTTCATAACGTTTAGTACGTCTCCGACCATTTCAGGATCAAGGGCAGAAGTTGGTTCATCAAAGAGCATGATGTCTGGATTCATTGCAAGTCCACGAGCGATGGCTACACGTTGTTTTTGACCACCTGACAGGCTATCTGGACATGCCTTAGCCTTATCTGCTAGCCCAACCTTGTCAAGCAACTCCATTCCCAATTTTTCAGCTTCTTCCTTAGTCATCAACTTGTGCTCAATAGGAGCAAAGGTGATGTTGTCCAAAACGGACATGTGTGGGAAGAGGTTGAAGTGTTGGAACACCATTCCGATATTTTCACGGACGTGGTCAACGTTGGTTGTTTTTTCAGTTAAGTCATAACCGTTCACAGTGATGTGACCGCTCGTAACTTCTTCTAAAAGATTTAGGCTACGAAGGAAAGTTGACTTACCAGAACCTGAAGGACCGATGATACAAACAACATCTCCTTCATAGAACTTGGTCGTAATTCCTTTTAAAACTTCATTTTTTCCGTAGCTTTTGTGTAAATCATTTACATCAATTTTTAATTTTGCCATTAACGAATCCTCTTTTCTAAGCGTTTCGCTAGTTTAGTCAAAAGCGTGATAATTACAAGATAGAAGATAGCAAGGATTGCATACATCTTGAAACTTTGGTAGTTACGGGCGATGATAATCTTACCAGTTTGGAAGAGTTCAACCAAACCGATAGCAGATACGATAGTTGTATCTTTAAGAGCGATAACGAATTGGTTAACAAAGTTTGGCAACATCAATTTAGTTGCTTGTGGCAAGATAATCTTACGCATGGTTTTTCCATAAGAGATACCCAAGCTTCGGCTGGCTTCCATTTGTCCAATTGGAACGGCCTGAATACCACCACGAACGATCTCAGCGATATAAGCGGCTGCATTGAGAGATAGGGCAATAGTACCAGCTACAAAGTCGTTAATTGGACTTTGTTGGCCTGTGATAGACTCGATGAAGTTTGGAATACCCCAGAAGATGAAGGCTGCAAGAATCATCAATGGAATACCACGGATAACGTCAACGAAAATCTCAGAGATCACACGAAGAGATTTGTATGGGCTGACACTAAACATACCAAAGATAATCCCGATAACAATGGCAATAGCAAATGAGATAAGAGCTAGAGCAAGAGTGATACCAAGCCCGCTAAGGAGTTGTTTGTAGTTGTTTTGAAGCAAGCCCCAGATAGTTGTCTCATCAACAGTGCTTGTTGAAGCAGTTGAAGATTCGCTAGCTAGGTATTTATCAAGAATCTTTTGGAATTCTCCGTTTGCTTTAAGGTTTGCAAGTCCGTTGTTGAACATCTCAATCAATTCTGGATTTGCTCCTTTTTTAACAGCAAAGGCTGTTTCACCGATTGGAGTTCCAGCGATTGGTGTTTTCAATTTTTGCCCTTGGCTGATAGAATATTTGAGGACAGGCTCATCATCCATAACGGCATCAATGGCACCAGTGTTTAAACTGTCATACATTGACGAACCATCAGCGAAGGTTTTGATTTTGTAGCCGTACTTGCTTTGATTTTCTGTTAGGAAGGTTTGAGAAGCAGTTCCGTTTTTAACACCAACTGTCTTCCCTTTCAAATCTTCATAAGAAGCAATGGTACTTGATTCTTTGACACCAAGGATAGTATTGGCAGTGTAGTAGGATTCTGAGAAGTCAAAAGTTGCCTTACGAGCATCTGTGACAGACATACCAGCAATGATACCATCTGCTTGACCAGCTTGAACAGCACTGATAGCGGCATCAAAACCAGGGTTGGTGATTTCAATTTCAAAACCTTGGTCTTTAGCGATGGCCTTAATCAATTCCATATCAATACCAGTGTATTGGTTGCTTGAATTTTGGAAAACAAAAGGTGCAAAAGAAGAATCGCTGGCAATGATGTATTTAGCTTTAACAGGAATAGCTTTTAAGCCCGCTAGAGTAGTTGTAGTTGGAACTGCTGAAGATGATGAAGCAGTCCATTTCTTGATGATTTTATCAAGACTACCATCTTTTTTCATTTCAGCCAAGGCTTGGTTAAATTCAGTAACCAGGTGCTCGTATTTGCTTCCTTTTTTAACACCGAAAGCAAAACTCCCTACAGCTTCCCCATCCATTTCAATATGAAGGTCTTGACCTTGGTTAATAGCATACTCGATAACAGGTTTGTCATCCATCATAGCATCAATGGCACCAGCACTCAAGCTGTTGTTCATCAAATCACTAGTGTCAAATGTTTTAATAGTAAAGCCGTATTTATCTTTGATTGTTTCAAGAAAACGTTGAGCAGCAGTTCCGTTTTTAACACCAACGGTTTTGCCAGTTAATTGGTCATATTTACTAATCTTGTGTGCCTTTGTAGTTGCAATGACAACTTTTGTATCATAGTAAGTATCAGACATGGTGAAGACTTTTTCACGTTCTTTCGTCTTTGTCATCCCTGCCATGATGGCATCAGCTTGCCCAGCTTGAACCGCATTGACCGCTGCATCAAATCCAGGATAGGACATCTGAATATTCCATCCTTTAATCTCTGCGACTTTGTTAATAATGTCAACATCAATTCCTTTATAAGTTTGATCTGAATCTTTAAACTCAAAAGGTGCATAGGCGGTATCAGAAACAATCTTAATCGTTTCAGCTTTGGCAATACCTAATGAGAAAATTGGGAATAAAATTAGCAAAAATGCTAGAAATTTTTTCTTCATTTTTAGTCTCCTTTTCCGAATATTTTCCCATTATATCAGAAAAAGTAAAAAAAGGCAAATTTTTATATTTTTGTGTCAGAAAATGTGACATCCATAATTCTTGTTTTGTCTTGAATCACACAACCGAAGTGCTATAATAAAGGTATATCATATAGTAAAAGAGGATAAAGTTATGAAAGACAAAAGAATCTTAAAAGACTTTGAAACTTCTAAAATGAGTTTAAACATTTACACAAGCCCCTTGTTAGCTCTATTTTTCGTCTATATATCTGAGTTCATATCTTCTCTATTTTTTGGCCTTAGTTTTTTAGCATTGATCGGGCTATTTAGCAATCTTGGTATGGGTGGTCAAAGAATTGCAGATTTCCTTCAAATGTTATTTCAGAATTTATCTGATAAATCAAGTGACATCCATTTGATATTTGAATTACTGTCCTTTGCTTTTATCATCTTAACTGTGTTTAGATGGACTAGAAAAGTTGAGAAAAGACCGATTCGAACCTTGGGATTTTATAAAGAAAATTTTTTAAGTGCCTTATTTAAAGGATACGGTCTTGGTCTATCCCTCTTTATACTTACTTTGGCTGGACTAGTAGTGTTGGGGCAGTATCAATTTGACTCCATTCACTTGGATACTTATTCGCTAGCTTTTACTTTATTTACAATCCCTTTTTGGATTTTACAAGGAACGGCAGAAGAATTGGTTACTCGTGCTTGGTTGATTCCACAATTGGCTAAGAGAACCAATCTTAAAGTCGCTATTATCATATCTAGTAGTCTCTTTACCTTACTTCATTTAGGAAATCCAGGCATAACTTTCTTATCTGCAATTGATCTCTTTTTATTCGGAGTTGCCATGTCCCTATATCTTCTTAAAACAGATACTATATGGGGTATAGGTGGTATTCATGGAGCTTGGAATTTCGCACAGGGAAACCTCTTTGGAGTATTGGTTAGTGGTCAGTCTTCAGGAACCTCAATCATGAAATTTACTCCACAAGGCAATCAAGACTGGCTTTCTGGTGGGTCTTTTGGTATTGAGGGTTCCATCGTGTCCAGTATTATTTTGTTTGTGCTGATTCTTTATCTCGCTTATCAATTAAAGAAAGATAATGAAAGGATGTGACTTCGGTCCGTCCTTTTCTTCGTGAAAATGCTATAAGTATGCTAAAATAGGAATAGCACATGGAGAGAGGATTCTTATGATTAACCGCATTACAGAAAATCAATTTAAACTAGTATCAAAATATCAACCTTCAGGAGATCAACCCCAAGCTATCGAGCAGTTGGTTGATAATATCGAGGGGGGAGAAAAAGCTCAGATTCTGATGGGGGCGACTGGAACAGGGAAGACCTATACCATGAGTCAGGTCATTTCCAAAGTCAATAAACCCACTCTGGTCATTGCCCACAATAAAACGTTAGCAGGACAGCTCTATGGAGAATTTAAGGAATTTTTCCCTGAAAATGCAGTTGAGTACTTCGTATCCTACTATGATTATTACCAGCCAGAGGCCTATGTCCCTTCTAGCGATACCTATATTGAGAAGGATAGTTCTGTCAATGACGAGATTGATAAGCTTCGCCACTCCGCTACTTCGGCCCTTTTGGAGCGTAATGATGTTATTGTCGTGGCCTCAGTCTCTTGTATCTATGGTTTGGGTTCGCCCAAGGAATACGCTGACAGTGTCGTTAGTCTCCGTCCTGGTCTAGAGATTTCTCGTGATAAACTCTTGAATGACTTAGTTGACATCCAGTTTGAGCGAAACGATATTGATTTCCAACGGGGAAGATTTCGTGTGCGTGGGGATGTGGTAGAGATTTTCCCAGCCTCTCGTGATGAGCACGCTTTTCGAGTAGAATTTTTTGGAGACGAAATTGACCGTATTCGTGAGGTTGAGGCTCTGACAGGACAGGTCTTAGGAGAAGTGGATCATTTAGCGATTTTCCCAGCCACTCACTTTGTGACCAATGAAGACTACATGGAAGTTGCCATTGAAAAGATTCAGACCGAATTGGAAGAGCAGTTAGCTGTCTTTGAGAAGGAAGGTAAACTGCTTGAAGCGCAACGGTTGAAACAGCGGACAGAGTATGATATTGAGATGCTGCGGGAGATGGGCTATACCAACGGGGTTGAGAACTATTCACGTCACATGGATGGACGGAGTGAAGGAGAGCCTCCTTACACACTTCTTGATTTCTTTCCAGATGATTTCTTGATTATGATTGACGAGAGTCACATGACTATGGGACAAATCAAGGGCATGTACAACGGAGACCGCTCGCGTAAGGAAATGCTGGTTAATTATGGTTTCCGTTTGCCGTCTGCTCTGGACAATCGTCCTCTCCGTCGTGAAGAGTTTGAAAGTCATGTGCATCAGATTGTTTATGTTTCAGCGACACCTGGTGACTATGAAAATGAACAAACCGAGACAGTGATTGAGCAAATCATTCGTCCAACAGGACTATTGGATCCAGAGGTAGAAGTCCGTCCGACAATGGGACAGATTGATGACCTCTTAGGTGAAATCAATGCCCGTGTTGAAAAGAATGAACGAACCTTTATCACAACCTTGACCAAGAAAATGGCAGAAGACTTGACCGACTACTTTAAAGAAATGGGCATCAAGGTCAAGTACATGCACTCGGACATCAAGACCTTGGAGCGGACAGAGATTATCCGTGACCTGCGCTTGGGTGTCTTTGATGTCTTGGTCGGAATCAACCTGCTCCGTGAAGGAATTGACGTTCCTGAAGTGAGCCTCGTAGCCATTCTCGATGCTGACAAGGAAGGTTTCCTTCGCAACGAACGTGGACTCATCCAGACTATTGGACGTGCTGCTCGTAACAGTGAAGGCCATGTCATCATGTATGCAGACACGGTTACCCAGTCTATGCAACGTGCTATCGATGAAACTGCCCGCCGTCGGAAAATTCAGATGGCCTATAATGAAGAGCATGGTATCGTACCACAGACAATCAAGAAAGAAATCCGTGACCTGATTGCCGTGACCAAGGCAGTTGCTAAGGAAGAGGACAAGGAAGTCGACATCAATAGCCTCAACAAACAAGAGCGCAAAGAACTCGTCAAGAAACTAGAAAAACAAATGCAAGAAGCAGTTGAAGTACTTGACTTTGAACTAGCAGCTCAGATTCGTGATATGATGTTGGAAGTCAAGGCGTTGGATTAGGGAAATTATAATTATTTGTATATAATTAAGTATGTTTAGAAATAAAATTTAAGAAATGAGATATAATGATTAATAAAACTACTATAGTAACTTTTGAAAAAGAATTTAAGAAAAAATTATTAGAAAAATATTCAGAAGAAACAGTGTTACAAGAGTATAGACTTGGAAATTTTGTAACCGATTTTGCAATTATAGATTATAATACAAAAGAAATTATCGCAATTTTTGAATTAAAAATAGGTAGAGTAGACTCGTTTTCCAGACAACAATTGTCTGGATTTAATAGTAGAATTAAACAACTTCTTCAGACTAATGGTATGGATGTACCAGTTTATTATGTTTTAAAGAGTAATGAGGATCAAGCGATTTTTACGATCAATAGACTATTTCAAGTAGTGGATGATGAGCAAAAATCTCAATTTATTTTCAAAGAAGTAGATTTACCATCTTATGAAGAATTATTAGCACGAAACTCTGCAACTGCAATTTATGAAAAAGAGAGACAGAAGCAAGAACAAAGAAAAAGTTTAAAAGAAGCTTTTAATAGTTTGAATTACATAAGCCCAATTCTAGCGTTTACTATATTTATAATATGGGGATTGTTTAAGTGTTTAAAAATTGAACTAACATGGATTGATTTAGCTTTTTTGTTAACTAGTTCTATATTTGCAGTATTTCCTTTTGTAAAGAAGATTGATATTACTCAATTCGGTTCAGTAGAGTTTAGAAATGATGAGGAAAGTTTTAAAGATAAATAAATGTTATTTCTTTAATATTACAATATTATCTTTAATTATTACTAATCTGGTTAATTTATATCTGACAGGTGTTAAGATTACTAATAGTAAAACATATTGAAAAAAAGAACCAATTGTAGTGAAACATCAGACTATGTTAAGAACTATTGATCTTACATTTGTACTTATCCAAATTATTCTAGGTCTGTTTGGTTTAAACTTGACACTGTTTTATGGAATATCTGATTATTTTGACTTTGCTTAACTTTGTTTATTAATCTATGGATTATTTTTAAAAACAAGAATCTTCCAAAGGCGTTATCAGACTTTTTCAGGCTTTTAGAGGATTCTTGACCCATGACATTCATGAATATCAATCCTCTGGTTATGAAATTTAAAGTAAAAATATGATAGAAAATTAAATCTTAGAAAGTGAGTAAATTTATGTCCCGTTCCCAATTAACGATTTTAACAAACATTTGTCTGATTGAAGACCTCGAAACCCAGCGCGTGGTGATGCAGTATCGCGCTCCTGAAACCAATCGTTGGTCTGGTTATGCCTTTCCAGGAGGCCATGTAGAAAATGGCGAGTCTTTCGCAGAGTCTGTCATTCGTGAAATATATGAAGAAACAGGGTTGACTATCCAAAATCCTCAACTTGTTGGCATTAAAAATTGGCCACTAGATACAGGTGGGCGCTATATTGTCGTTTGTTATAAGGCGACTGAGTTCTCTGGTACCCTTCGCTCTTCAGATGAAGGAGAAGTTTCTTGGGTGCAAAAAGACCAGATTCAAAATTTGGATCTGGCCTATGATATGCTACCTTTGATGGAGATGATGGAAGCTCCGGACAAATCTGAATTTTTCTACCCTCGCCGTACAGAAGACGATTGGGAGAAAGAAATTTTTTAGTTCTATGATTAGTTGATAGGTGTTATCTTTTAAAGTACGGTACTGAAATATAGGCTAAGTATGGCGATGTAAGTCAACTGAATATTGCTAAATTTCCTATCTATATCTTGAACAATCTCCATCTTCAATTTTGAAATCGGAGATTGTTTTATTTTATGGTATAATCTTAAAATATGAAAGGAAGTACCAGAAAATGGATGATAAAGTAATTGAACAATATAAAAGTCATGATAATCTTGATATTCGAGTAGAATTGCATAAGAAGTATTCAAAAAATAAATTGGGATTTAATAATTGGATATTTTCTAACTACCAAATCACTGATGAAGTAAAGGTTCTAGAATTGGGATGTGGTACCGGAGAACTGTGGAAAAGTAATAGTAATTCTATAGATAAAATGAAGCAGTTGGTTATTACAGATTTTTCTAAAGATATGGTAAAATCAACGAAGTCAGTGATTGGAAATAGAGACAATGTTAACTATGAAATAATGGATATTCAAAAGATTTCTTTTGAGGATGAAACGTTTGATATTGTTATTGCTAATATGCTTCTACATCATGTAAATGATATTCCTAAAGCGCTCTCTGAGGTGAATAGAGTCTTAAAAACAGGCGGAATTTTTTACTGTGCTACATTTGGTGAAAATGGAGTTGTAGATTATTTGGCAAGTTTATTTAAAGATGAGGTTAATCAAGATTTGGAAAATAAAACTTTTACTTTACAAAATGGAAAAAGGTACCTGAGTAGGTATTTTAACTCTGTCGATACATTACTCTATGATGATGAGTTACAGGTAACTAGCATAGATGATCTAGTTAAATACATCCAATCCTTTAAAGGAATTTCAGAAATAGGTTCGCTAGAAGAAAAAGTCATTCGTAAAAGATTGGAAGTACATTTTCATAATGGTAAGTTAATTATTCCTAAAGAATATGGTATGTTTATTGCTCGAAAGTAAAATTAAGGGAACGAAATTGTGAAAAATTAAGGAGTAGCTTTTCAATATAAAATCAAGCGGATAGTCTTTAGGCATGCTATAGCTGATTCTATATAAAAGTCTCAATCTTTTGGATTTGGAGAAGTTTCTTGGATACAAAAAGACCAGATTCCAAACTTGGATCTGGCCTATGATATGCTACCTTTGATGGAGATGATGGAAGCTCCTGACAAATCTGAATTTTTCTACCCTCGCCATACAGAAGATGGCTGGGAAAAGAAAATTTTCTAGTCTTTTACTAAATAACCGAGCTGATCCAAGGCCTCCTCGATATAGTGGAGGTCTTGTTGTGTTTCGGCTTCGACTAGGTGGTAATGGATACCATCTGTCAATTCAGACAGAGGTCTGAAGTCAGAATGCTCGACTTGTTCTAGAAAATGTTGCACATCTCGGCGACAAGACAGTTTCAGCAAGGTTTCAATTTCTCCATAGACGGGATGGTCAATCAAGGTGTTTTGAACACGTCCACCATTATCAACGATAGCAAGGAGTTCCTGACTGATTTCTTCAACTTCATGTTTCACTTTGAAAAGTTTATGGACATAAGGATTGGTATCAATTTGCTTATAGATGTAGCCACGATTAGTGGATAGGATAGGAGCGCCATCGGCTCTTAAAATTGCAATGTCCTGTACAATGACCTGACGTGTTACATGAAAATGCTCCGCCAAACTTTGGCCATTAAGTGCTTTAGGAGCTTCTTTCAAGAGTTGGAGGAGGGCTTGTTTGCGATCTTTTGTCATAGTTTTTCCTTTTAACGGCGTTTTCGAAGCACTTTATAGACAGCTAGTGCTAATGTATAGTCTACCATACTATGGATAATTGTGCCAAATCCAACTAGCACAAAGAGAACATAAAACATATTTTCTACATTAGTACCAGAAGTGGCGTAAAAAACGACACAGGCCAATACTTCAGCAAGGGCATGAACGACAGCCAAAACAAAGTTGAAAACCCAGGAAGCTTTTGGTTTATCTAGGGTATCGGGGAATTTTTGTAGGTAAAGAGCTCCCAAAGTCCCAAAAAAGATATGGGAAAAAGCCCTAAAAACGATAACCATGGGATAGCCAGCCATCAAAAATCCAAAACTAGAGGCTAGGATGACAAAAACTGCCATCAAGGGCGACAAGAACATGGCTATAAAAATAGCGATGTGGCTTCCTAAAGTATAGGAAGCAGGTGGAATGACAATCTTAAAAGGCATAACAATTGGAATCAAAATCGCAATAGCCGTTAAGAGGGCAGTCATTGTCATAAATTGTGTCTTTTTCCGTGTATTCATAAGAATCTCCTTTTAACTGTATATACACTAGTATAGTACAATAAACAAGACAATAAATCAAGGATTTACTTGGGTTTATAAGTCATTTTTTTAATTAAAGACTCGTAAACATTTCACTAAAAACACAAACTACATCAAATCATAACCACCCGTCAAACGGGTGGTTTGTCCCAGGGCTATAAGCCCAAATTACCAGCCAGCGCCTAAAGACGCTGGCTTTCACTTTGTTCAAGCCTTATTGCTCTTGACTCGTCACTTGCCTCTTAAAGAGGCTTTAATATTACTTACCACTATCCCTAAAGGGATCCTCATATTCTTTTACACTCAATTTATCTAGTGTTATATCATGCTTTTCCTGTTCTTGAATATATTTCTTAATTGTGGCTTCATTGAGTCCCACCGTACTCACATAATAACCTTCCGCCCAAAAATGCCGATTCCCAAACTTGTACTTGAGATTGGCGTGTTTGTCAAACATCATGAGTGCACTTTTTCCTTTTAAATAACCCATGAAACTCGAAACACTTATCCTTGGTGGAATACTTACTAACATGTGTACATGGTCTGGCATTAAGTGACCCTCGATAATTTCAACTCCTTTATAACTACACAAGCGATGAAATATTTCGCCTAAACTACTTCGATATTGATTATAGATAACTTTTCGTCTATACTTAGGGGTGAACACAATGTGATACTTACAATGCCACTTTGTGTGCGATAAACTATGAGCCTTTTGTGCCATATTTTTCTCCTTTCGCTTTACAATTGGCTTGAACACCTTTATTGTATCGCGTTCGGAGTTTTTTTGGTATAACCTTCGACGCGCACCCGCATAGCGGGTGGTTTTTTTGTCTCGCACCTAACGGAGCGAGACGGACTAATAGTCACATAACAAAATCTCCACATTCAAGTTTGAAAGTGGAGATTGTTTTTATTTCTTCAAAGTTTGTAGTCTTGGAACAATGGCTAAGGTTAGAACTGCGGAAATGACTAATTCGGCAATCGAATTTGTTGAGATAACAGTTGCTAGGAGTTTTTGGATATTACCATCAAAAACATTTCCAAAAAGGTAGAAAATTCCACCAAGTACAAAGACTGTGTTGGTAAGTGAACCAAGGGCTCCAGCTAAAATCAGACCAGTCTTGTTTTTCATCAGTTTATAGACTAGATAAGGAGTTAAACCAATCAAAATACGTGGGACGATGGCAATGATAGCTGAGTAGATGTTTCCGTTTGGTACAAATGGGGAGAAGAGGTAACTTGTCGGTAGAATTGTAATTGTATTAACCGTCAAACTAAGTAGCCCCATCAAAAATCCAAGTGTAACTCCAACTCGTGGTCCGTAGATAATGCTGGCAATAATGACAGGAATATGAACGATGGTCGGTTTGATTGGAAATGGAAAAAGGTTAAAGATAAGTGAGCTCAGAAAGTGTATCACGAGCATGGTTGCAAAAAAGATAGCAATGGGTGCAATATTAGAGCGTTTTTTCATCGAGAGTTTCCTTTATTCTTTCTAAAATAATTGTGAGGTCAGCTAAGGCTCCTCGTCCGTGGTCTCCACAAGCTAGTAGGGATTCCTTAGGAGCAATCAGCTGATAGCCGTAGGTTTCTAATGTTTTCAGATTAGCCTGAGTTGCTGGATGGTCATACATTTTTGTATTCATAGCTGGTGCGATGAGTTTGGGAATATGACTTGGCAGGGCTAGAGCTGTACTGGTTACCATGTTGTCCGCAAAGCCAAGGGCTAGTTTTGCGATAGTGTTAGCAGTTGCAGGGGCAACGATGAATACATCCACCTTTTTTCCAAGTTCGATATGATTAACCTGTTCAGGATAGGGTTCCTTCATGACATCCAAGTGGACAGGACTCTGTGAGAGTACCTGTAGTGTCAAAGGTTGGATAAACTCTGTAGCGGCCTGAGTCATTAAAACCGTGACTTGATGACCTTGTTTTTTTAGAGAACTGACTAAATCTGCCGACTTGTAAGAGGCGATTGACCCTGTTACAGCCAAGAGAATATGTGCCATATCTTTCCTTTCTAAGAATGGTAGACTTGAATTTTTTCAAGGAGGAGTTCTGCAATTTCTTCCTTGGTATTAACTGATTGAAGTTGATCTTTCTCAACAAAGATAGCACGATGCTTGTCTGTTGAAATTTGAGTCTGGTCATTTGCAATGATTAAGTCTGCTTGGTTATTGATAAGACTGTTTCTAGCAGTGTCAATTAGATGATTTTCAGAGACATCAACTAGTAGTTTAAAACCAATCAGATGAATAGCAGGATTCCATTCCTTGACTAGAGAGATGATCTTGGGTGTTTTTTTCAGGAATAAGACCTGAACCTCATCAGTTGAAGAAATCTTAGCCTGATGATTTTGCTTGCTTAAAAACTCTTCTAGATTGGAGCTAGCCTGAACTTCCTCAAGCCCTGTCATATAAACAGGAGTGTAGTCGGACACCGCCATTGAGTGAATCAAAACCTGATAATCTGCAACCCGTTCTTGCATCTCCAGTAGAAGGTCCTTGGTATTGTTAATTTCTAGAATGCTTAGATTAGGGTGAGCTTCTGGCTTCAGAGCTCGTTTTGTCGTAATTAAACAAACTTCATGCCCTGCAGCAAGCAAGGTTTCTGTGATGATTTTCCCCAAGCGACCTGTAGAATGGTTAGTGATAGAGCGGACGCTATCAATAGCTTCACTGGTACCGCCTGATGTAACTAAAATTTTCATAGCACTATTGTACCAAAAAAAAAATAATAAGCAAAAGAAAGCGCTTGAATATATATAGAAAATAAAAAGAATCTACTATAGTTTCAAACTATAAAGCCATATAAAATTTAAGAAAGGACTTTAAAAACCTTAAAAATAGGAATAATTACGAACGTTTAGAGAGTTTAAGGATGTTAAAAATCTTGTTTTGTGTTATAATGAATTATCATATAAGAGGTTAGAGGAGTTTTGAATGAAAACAGATATTGAAATCGCACAGAGTATTGAGTTGAAGCCCATTATTGATGTTGTAGAGAAGCTTGGAATTTCTTACGACGATTTGGAATTGTATGGAAAGTACAAGGCTAAGCTTAGTTTTGATAAAATTCGTACAGTTGAGAGCAATCCAGTTGGGAAATTGATTCTGGTTACTGCCATCAACCCAACACCTGCAGGTGAAGGAAAATCAACCATTACCATTGGTCTTGCGGATGCCCTGAACAAGATTGGCAAGAAAACCATGATTGCTATCCGCGAACCGTCTCTTGGTCCAGTCATGGGGATCAAGGGTGGTGCTGCTGGCGGTGGTTATGCTCAAGTTCTACCAATGGAAGACATCAACCTTCACTTTACTGGAGACATGCATGCCATTACGACTGCCAACAATGCTCTTTCTGCCTTGATTGACAACCACTTACATCAAGGGAATGAGTTGGGAATTGACCAACGTCGTATCCTCTGGAAACGTGTGGTGGACTTGAACGACCGTGCCCTTCGTCATGTGACCGTTGGACTTGGTGGCCCTCTAAATGGAATTCCACGTGAGGATGGCTTTGACATTACCGTCGCTTCAGAAATCATGGCGATTCTTTGCTTGGCTACGGACATCGAGGACTTGAAACGCCGTTTGGCTAATATAGTTATCGGTTATCGCTATGACCGTACCCCTGTTTCTGTTGGTGATCTGCAGGTTGAAGGTGCCTTAGCATTGATCTTGAAGGATGCTATTAAGCCAAACTTGGTGCAGACAATTTACGGTACACCTGCCTTTGTACATGGTGGTCCATTTGCCAATATTGCTCACGGATGTAACTCTGTCTTGGCAACAAGCACAGCCCTTCACTTGGCTGATTACACAGTTACTGAAGCTGGTTTTGGTGCAGACCTTGGTGCCGAGAAATTCCTTGATATCAAGACACCAAACTTGCCAACTTCTCCAGATGCAGTTGTCATTGTTGCAACCCTTCGTGCCCTTAAGATGAATGGTGGCGTGGCTAAGGATGCTCTTACAGAGGAAAATGTGGAGGCAGTTCGTGCCGGTTTTGCCAACTTGAAACGCCACGTTGAGAACATCCGTAAGTTCGGTATTCCAGCAGTTGTTGCTATCAATGAATTTGTATCTGATACAGAAGCTGAAATTGCAGCCTTGAAAGAACTTTGTGCCTCAATCGATGTACCAGTTGAATTGGCTAGTGTCTGGGCTGATGGTGCAGAAGGTGGAGTAGCACTTGCCGAAACAGTTGTCAAAACTATCTCTGAAAACCCAGCTAACTATAAACGTTTGTATGACAATGACCTTTCTGTTCAAGAAAAGATTGAAACGATTGTTACTGAAATCTACCGCGGTAGCAAAGTGAACTTTGAGAAGAAAGCTCAAACACAAATCGCTCAAATCGTTCAAAACGGTTGGGACAAATTGCCAATCTGTATGGCTAAAACTCAATATAGTTTCTCAGACAATCCAAATGCACTTGGAGCACCTGAAAACTTTGAAATTACCATTCGTGAATTGGTACCAAAATTAGGTGCAGGCTTTATCGTTGCTCTAACTGGCGATGTCATGACCATGCCAGGACTTCCAAAACGACCAGCAGCCCTCAACATGGATGTTGAAAGCGATGGAACAGTCCTAGGCTTGTTCTAGTATATTGTACTTGACTTTAAATGAGTTTGGAAATACTATCCAAGCTCATTTTTTCTCAGACTGCAAGCAGTTTGTCAATAAGAATTATACTCTTCGAAAATCTCTTCAAACTACGTCAGCTTCACCTTGCCGTATAGATGTTACTGACTTCGTCAGTTCTATCTGCAACCTCAAAACGGTGTTTTGAGCTGACTTCGACAGTTCTATCCACAACCTCAAAACAGTGTTTTGAGCAACCTGCGGATAGCTTCCTAGTTTTCTCTTTGATTTTCATTGAGTATCAGTCCTCTTTCCCTTGGGAAGAGGCTTTTTAATACTAGGAAAAGGACAGTTAGAGTCTTCTGTGTTATACTAGAGATATGTTAGATTTGAAAGAATACGGTATCGTCATGTGGCCGGAGGAGAAGATTGTTTCTTTTCGTCAGAAACTCCTCACTTGGTATGATGAAAACAAAAGAGATTTACCGTGGCGTAGAAGTAAAAATCCTTATCATATCTGGGTGTCTGAAATTATGCTCCAGCAGACCAGGGTGGATACGGTTATCCCTTACTATGAACGATTCTTGGACTGGTTTCCAACAGTGGAAAGTTTGGCAACTGCCTCTGAAGAAGGTTTGTTGAAGGCTTGGGAGGGACTGGGATATTATTCTCGAGTACGCAATATGCAGACTGCGGCCCAGCAGATTATGGCTGACTTTGGTGGTCAATTTCCAAATACCTATGAAGGAATTTCCAGTTTGAAAGGAATTGGTCCTTACACTGCAGGAGCCATTTCCAGTATTGCTTTTAACTTGCCTGAGCCAGCTGTAGATGGTAATGTTATGCGTGTTTTGGCCCGTCTGTTCGAAGTCAACCATGATATTGGCATTCCAAGTAATCGCAAAATTTTTCAGGCAATGATGGAAATCTTGATTGATCCGGATCGTCCTGGCGACTTTAACCAAGCTTTGATGGACTTAGGCTCAGATATTGAGGCTCCTGTAAACCCTAGGCCAGAAGAGAGTCCAGTGAAGGACTTTAGTGCGGCATATCAGAATGGAACCATGGACCGTTATCCAATCAAGGCTCCAAAGAAAAAGCCAGTTCCCATTTATCTAAAAGCCCTAGTTGTGAAAAATGCTCAGGGACAATTTTTACTTGAAAAAAATGAAAGTGAAAAGTTATTAGCAGGATTTTGGCATTTTCCCTTGATAGAAGTTGATGAGTTTCCGCAAGAAGAGCAGTTTGACCTCTTTCATCAGGTTGCAGAAGAAAGTGTCAACTTTGGCCCCAGTCCAGAGGAGAGTTTCCAGCAGGACTATGATCTAGATGTTGATTGGTTTGATACTTATTTTGAGACTATCAAGCATGTCTTTAGCCATCGAAAGTGGCATGTACAGATTGTAGCAGGTCAGGTGAGTGACTTTCATGATTTTTCAGATAGAGAAGTTCGCTGGCTTTCACCAGAAGAGTTCAAGGATGTCCCACTTGCCAAACCCCAACAAAAAATCTGGCAGGCTTATGCAAAAGCCAACTTAGACAGTAGCAAAGACTAGCTATTGTGTCTTCTTGCTATTTTTTTGGTATAATAGTAGAGAAAAAGGTGAACAAATGAAAAAAATACTAATTGTAGATGATGAGAAACCAATCTCGGATATTATCAAGTTTAATATGACCAAGGAAGGTTACGAAGTTGTAACTGCTTTTAACGGTCGTGAAGCGCTAGAGCAATTTGAAGCAGAGCAGCCAGATATTATTATTTTGGATTTGATGCTTCCAGAAATTGATGGTTTAGAAGTTGCCAAGACCATTCGCAAGACAAGTAGTGTACCTATTATCATGTTGTCGGCTAAAGACAGTGAATTTGATAAGGTCATCGGTTTGGAGCTTGGGGCTGATGACTATGTAACCAAACCTTTCTCCAATCGTGAGTTGCAGGCGCGTGTTAAAGCTTTGCTGCGTCGTTCTCAACCTATGCCAGTAGATGGGCAGGAAGCAGATAGCAAACCTCAGCCTATCCAAATTGGGGATTTAGAAATTGTTCCAGACGCCTACGTGGCTAAAAAATATGGCGAAGAACTAGACTTAACCCATCGTGAGTTTGAGCTTTTGTATCATTTGGCATCGCATACAGGTCAAGTCATCACGCGCGAACACTTGCTTGAGACTGTCTGGGGTTATGACTATTTTGGTGATGTCCGTACGGTTGATGTGACTGTACGACGTCTGCGTGAGAAGATTGAAGATACGCCCAGCCGACCAGAGTATATCTTGACGCGCCGTGGTGTAGGGTATTACATGAGAAATAATGCTTGATTTACTGAAACAAACCATTTTTACCAGAGATTTTATCTTTATCCTGATTTTGTTAGGTTTCATCCTTGTTGTGACCCTCCTATTACTGGAGAATAGACGTGATAATATTCGGTTGAAGCAAATCAATCAAAAGGTTAAAGATTTGATTGCAGGAGATTATTCCAAGGTTCTTGATATGCAAGGTGGGTCTGAAATCACCAATATTACCAATAATTTGAATGACTTGTCGGAGGTTATTCGTCTCACTCAGGAAAATCTAGAACAAGAGAGTAAGAGACTAAATAGTATCCTGTTTTATATGACGGATGGGGTTCTTGCGACCAATCGTCGGGGTCAGATTATCATGATTAACGATACAGCCAAGAAGCAACTGGGGCTGGTTAAAGAAGATGTTCTGAATAGAAGCATTTTGGAATTGCTCAAGATAGAAGAAGACTATGAATTGCGTGATTTGATTACCCAAAGTCCAGAATTGTTGCTAGATTCCCAAGACGTCAATGGCGAATATCTGAGCCTTCGAGTTCGCTTTGCCTTGATTCGTCGAGAGTCTGGCTTTATTTCAGGTTTGGTGGCTGTTTTGCATGATACGACGGAGCAGGAGAAGGAAGAGCGCGAACGGAGACTCTTTGTTTCCAACGTTAGTCATGAGTTACGGACTCCTTTAACCAGTGTGAAATCTTATCTTGAAGCCTTGGATGAGGGAGCTTTGTGTGAAACTGTAGCACCAGACTTTATCAAGGTTTCTCTTGATGAAACCAACCGTATGATGCGCATGGTGACCGACCTCCTTCATCTTTCACGGATTGATAACGCCACCAGTCACTTGGATGTGGAACTGATTAACTTCACTGCCTTTATTACCTTTATCCTCAATCGTTTTGACAAGATGAAAGGACAGGAAAAGGAGAAAAAATATGAGTTGGTGAGAGATTATCCTATCAATTCTATCTGGATGGAAATTGATACAGATAAGATGACGCAGGTTGTCGACAATATTTTAAATAATGCCATTAAGTATTCGCCAGATGGGGGTAAAATCACTGTCAGAATGAAGACAACTGAAGACCAGATGATTTTATCCATCTCAGACCATGGTTTAGGCATTCCTAAGCAGGATTTACCACGTATCTTTGACCGTTTTTATCGTGTGGATCGTGCTAGAAGTCGTGCACAAGGTGGTACAGGTTTGGGACTGTCTATTGCCAAGGAAATTATCAAACAACATAAGGGCTTTATTTGGGCCAAGAGTGAATACGGTAAGGGATCAACCTTTACCATTGTGCTCCCTTATGATAAGGATGCAGTGAAAGAAGAAGTATGGGAGGATGAAGTAGAAGACTAGAATGAGTGAAATAGGCTTTAAATACAGTATTTTAGCGTCGGGTTCCAGTGGAAATTCCTTTTATCTGGAAACCCCGAAAAAGAAGCTTTTAGTGGATGCGGGCTTATCTGGTAAGAAAATCACCAGCCTACTTGCTGAAATAAATCGCAAGCCAGAAGACTTGGACGCCATCTTGATTACGCATGAGCATTCAGACCATATCCATGGAGTGGGCGTTTTGGCTCGCAAGTATGGTATGGATCTTTATGCCAATGAAAAGACCTGGCAAGCTATGGAAAATAGTAAATATCTTGGCAAGGTGGATTCTTCGCAAAAGCATATCTTTGAGATGGGCAAAACCAAAACCTTTGGAGATATTGACATCGAGAGTTTTGGTGTAAGTCATGATGCAGTCGCACCGCAGTTCTATCGCTTTATGAAAGATGATAAAAGTTTTGTCCTTTTGACAGATACAGGTTATGTTAGTGACCGTATGGCGGGAATTGTCGAAAATGCGGATGGATATCTTATCGAGTCCAACCATGATGTAGAGATTTTGCGAGCAGGATCTTATGCTTGGCGGCTCAAACAACGAATCCTATCGGATCTCGGTCATCTTTCTAATGAGGACGGTGCTGAAGCTATGATTCGCACCTTAGGAAATCGCACTAAGAAAATCTACCTAGGACATTTGTCTAAAGAGAACAATATCAAGGAGCTGGCTCACATGACCATGGTCAACCAGCTAGCACAAGCTGATCTGGGAGTTGGAGTAGACTTTAAGGTTTATGATACCTCACCAGATACCGCAACACCATTGACAGATATATAGAAAGAACGCTGAGAAGGTGTTCTTTTTATATTGACTGAACACCTAAAAAGTAATACAATAGTGTTACCGTTAAAAAAGGGAGTACAAAAGATGGCTACTATTACATTAAAAGTTTCTGAAGCTGATAAAACATTTATGAAAGCAATGGCTAAGTTTGAAGGAGTTTCCCTGTCGGAACTGATCCGCACCAAAACTCTCGAAGCTCTAGAAGACGAATACGATGCTCGTGTGGCAGATTTAGCCTATCAAGAGTATTTAGAAGACTTGGAAAAAGGAGTTGAACCCATTACTTGGGAAGAAATGATGCACGATTTAGGCTTGGAGGATGAATAATTTGTATAAATTAGTTCCAACAAGACGTTTCATCAAGCAATTGAAAAAATTGGACCGTTATACGCAGAAGCTAATTACAAACTATTTACAAACCAATGTTTTGGAAGACCCAAGACGACACGGAAAGGCTTTGGTTGGTAATCGCGTTGGTCAATGGCGCTATAGAATTGGCAATTATCGAGTTATCGTACAAATTGTAGATGATGAATTAGTCGTTGCTACTCTAGAAGTTGGTCATCGGAGAGATATTTATTGAATTACTTTTTTCCAAGTAAATTTTCATTCTTTATACTCAATGAAAATCAAAGAGCAAACTAGGAAGCTAGCCGCAGGCTGTACTTGAGTACGGTAAGGCGACGCTGACGTGGTTTGAATTTGATTTTCGAAGAGTATTAAAATATGATATAATAGGGCTTACAATATAAGAGAGGTTGCTTATGACAATAGATATTAGTGAAGAAAGTTTATCTAAAGAATCGGATGACTTATTAAAAATTCTTTTAAAAGATCGAACGACCAAGAAAAATATTGTTTGGGCTACGCATTCTTATGAATTATTAGGAAAGGGATTTGCTCCAAGTAATCGTATCACTCCGAGTAGGGTGACAGGAGCCTATGCAAACTTGATTCAACCCAGATCAGAAAAGTCTAAGTATGAGCAAAAAGACCGAACTAAGATTAGAGCCGAAGTTTTTACGCCAACTTGGTTAGTTGAAAAGCAAAATGGTTACGTGGAAGCTAAACTTGAAACTCTGAATCTTGAAGATTATATCCAAGTGCTTTGGCTAGAAATTACCTGTGGTGAAGCACCCTATATGGTAACGCGATATGATACGGTAACTGGTGAGGAAATTCCATTATCTGAGCGTGTTGGGTTTGTAGATAGAAAACTGCAAAGGATTAGTCGTGAAGTTTCTGATGAAGTAACCTTCTATGAACTTTTAAAAAAAGCTTACCGAGCTTCTTATGGTTATGAGTATCAAGGAGATTCTCTCCTTTTGGCGCGTGAGAATCTTTTGGCGACATTTGAGGACTACTATCTTGCTAAGACTGGAAATCAACCAACATTAGAGCAAAAGAAAGAGATTGCGACTATTATCTCTTACAATGTCTTTCAGATGGATGGACTGAAAAAAACCAGTCCTTATTCAGCTAAACAAAAGCAATCTCAACAACTAAGCTTGTTTACAGATGAGCTAGAAATTCAAGAAGTAGAAGAATCTAAAACCCAAATCAAAGACTGGAAAAAGAATAAAATGATAGGTTTTGAGCGCCTATCAAGTGAGGAAAGTGAAATGAAATTTGATGTCGTGATAGGAAATCCGCCTTATCAGGAGGAAATTGAAGGGGCGAATACTCAGACAAGGCCTATTTATCATTTCTTTATGGAGGAATCTTATAAAATTTCAGATAAAACTGTGCTAGTGACCCCAGCTAGATTTCTTGCGAATACAGGAGGAACTCCCAAAAAATGGAATCATAAAATGTTAAATAGTAGACATTTAAAAGTTAAATTTTATGAATTAAAGAGCAATAAAGTTTTTCCTGGGACTGATATTAAAGGCGGTGTTGTCATCACTTATCATGACAAAAATAAAGATTTTGAACCAATAGAGACATTTATCTCTGAGCCTTTACTTGATAGTATCTATAGAAAAGTTAAAAAGTTGCAAGAACCATCACTATCAGAAATTATGTTTGGCTCAGATAGTCACAAGTTGACAGACATTATGTTTGAAGATTTTCCGGAACTAATCTCTAGAACTGATTCAAGTCACAGAAAAGCTGTTTCTACAAATATTTTTGAACGATACCCTGAGGTATTTAAAGATAAAGTAGATTCAAATACAGAATACGTTCAAATAATTGGACGAGAGAAAAACGGGCGCTCTGTAAAATATCTAAAAAAAGAATACTTACGAGAGCATCCTAACTTGCTCTTTTGGAAAATTATTTTACCTAAAGCTAACGGAAGTGGTGCTTTAGGTGAAGTGCTTTCAACACCCCTAATCGGGGAACCCCTAATCGGGGAACCCCTAATCGGGTATTCTCAGACGTTTATATCTATTGGAAAATTTGACACAAAAATAGAAGCAGAGGCTTGTTTTAAGTATATTAAAACTAAATTTGCTAGAGTTATGTTAGGTATTTTGAAATTAACGCAAGATAATCCTCCAGCAACTTGGGCCAAAGTCCCACTCCAAGACTTCACGGTCAATTCGGACATTGATTGGACACAATCAGTGGCTGATATTGACCGCCAGCTTTATCAAAAATATGGTCTTTCTCCAGAGGAAATTGCCTTTATTGAGACACATGTAAGGGAGATGGATTAGAAAAGTATTTTTATTTGACAAATAGCGCTCAGTGATCTATAATAGATACATAGGATTAGGTCAGGAAGCATACGATGCCCTGACCCTTTTTATTTTATAGGAGATAAGTTTGAAGGAACATAAAACATTTAATCAACAGTTAACAATCTTAAGAAATAGGGGTGTTGTAGTACCAACGAATGGGAAGCCAAAGAGATTTTTAGAACAAGAAAACTATTACAATGTTATAAACGGTTATAAAGATTTATTTTTAGTAAAGGACAGCAATAATCGACCTGTTGAACCTGAAATTTATCAAAAAGGAACCCACTTTAACGAACTAAAGGCCTTGTTTTTATTTGATAGAGAGCTAAGGATATTATTATTGAAATATTTATTGATATTCGAAAATTCAATAAAGACCACAGTTGCATATGAATTCTCTAAAAAACACCCTCGTAAGAATGCTTATTTAGATATTGCAAATTTTGTAGACAATGATCCTAAAAAAGTTCTTCAACAAATCTCTATCTTAACCAAGACGATTCATGATAAGGTAGATAGAACTGGCGCTATTAAACATTACATTGAGGAACATGGGGAAGTACCACTTTGGGTTTTAGTTAATTTTCTTACAATGGGAAACATTGCTAATTTTTACAATATTTTAACGGATAGTACAAAGAATATCATTGCAAAATTTTATACAGATAAATATAGAATACAAAATAAAGACAATACATTTAGACTATCTAGTGCAGATTTAAGTGCATGTTTGAAAGTGGCTAATCTAGTTAGAAATATCTGTGCACATGATGAACGACTGTATAATGTTAATTTAAGAAATGTCAGAATATCTCAAATAGCAAATCATTTTGGGATAAGGAGATATGATAATAAACGTTTTATAGTGGTTATTCTATTTTTAAAAATTGTACTTGATAAGAAAGATTTTCAAAGATTATATAAAGCTTTAATGAATCTATTCAATCAGTATGCTGATGAATTTAAAACTGTAGTGTTTGATGACATTTTAAACACGATGGGAATCGATTTAACAGAGTTAGAAAAATTATCTTAGTTCTTTAAAAAAAGGAATACTTATGCCAGTAGAAATTAAAACCACTAAAGAGATTCATCCTAAAATCTATGCCTACACCACACCGACAGTAACCAGTAATGAAGGCTGGATTAAGATTGGGTATACAGAACGTGATGTCACACAACGTATCAAGGAGCAAACGCATACAGCTCATATAGCTACAGATGTCTTATGGACTGGTGATGCAGCTTATACAGAAGAGCCTGATAAGGGGAAAACTTTCAAGGATCATGATTTCCACCATTTCTTGTCTTTCCATGATGTAGAACGTCGTCCTAAGACGGAATGGTTCTATTTTAATGGAACTCCTGAAAAATCTAAAAATCTATTCGATAAATTTGTTCAGCATGATTTGTCTGGTTATCAACCTGGAAAAGGACAGGACTATACTCTGCGACAAGAGCAAGAAGAAGCAGTTGCTAAGACATTAGCTTATTTCCAAGAACATGCTGGAGGCAAATTTCTCTGGAATGCCAAACCACGATTTGGTAAAACCTTGTCTACCTATGACCTAGCTCGTCGAATGGAAGCTGTTAATGTCCTAATTGTAACAAACCGCCCTGCCATTGCTAACTCATGGTATGATGATTTCGAAACATTCATAGCAGGTCAAACGACTTATAAGTTTGTTTCTGAATCAGACAGCCTTAAGAGTCGTCCAACCTTGTCACGAAAAGAATTTGTTGGTATTTTAGATGACGATGTAAGACAACTTGCTTTTATCAGTCTTCAAGACTTGAAAGGCTCTGCTTATCTAGGTGGAGAGCATAACAAACTTAAATGGGTTACAGATCTCCACTGGGATTTATTGGTTATCGATGAGGCTCACGAAGGAGTTGATACCTTTAAGACAGACCAAGCTTTTAATAAGATTCGACGGAATTTCACTCTGCATTTGTCAGGTACACCATTTAAGGCATTGGCCAAAGGAGATTTTACAGAGGATCAAATCTACAACTGGTCTTATGCGGATGAACAGTCTGCTAAATCGACTTGGTCTTCTGAGCAAGAAGAGGAAAATCCATATGAAACCTTACCTCAGTTAAATCTCTTTACCTATCAAATGTCTCAGATGATTGGTGAGGAGTTAGAAAAAGGTGTTCAACTGGATGGCGAAAATATCGACTATGCTTTTGACTTGAGTGAATTTTTCGCCACAGATGATAAAGGGAAATTTATCCATGAGCAAGATGTCAGAAATTGGTTAGATACTCTATCGAGCAATGAAAAATATCCATTTTCAACTAAAGAACTTCGAAATGAACTCAAGCATACTTTTTGGCTGTTAGAACGTGTAGCCTCAGCTAAAGCTTTAAAAGCTCTACTAGAAGAACATCCCATCTATGAAAATTATGAGATTGTGTTAGCTGCTGGCGACGGGCGTATGTCTGAGGATGACGATAAAGTCAAACTCAAATCCTTAGATTTGGTTAGAAAAGCGATAGCAGAGAATGACAAAACCATCACCCTATCCGTCGGTCAATTGACGACAGGTGTCACTATCCCTGAATGGACGGGCGTATTGATGTTATCAAATTTAAAATCACCTGCACTTTATATGCAGGCCGCCTTCCGTGCTCAAAATCCTTACTCATGGACCGATAACAAAGGAAATCACTTTCGCAAAGAAAGAGCCTATGTATTTGACTTTGCACCAGAAAGGACCTTAATTCTCTTTGATGAGTTTGCCAACAATTTATCGCTTGCGACTGCAGGAGGCGGCGGGACTTCGACAACTCGTGAAGAAAATATTAGAGAATTATTAAACTTCTTTCCAGTTATTGCCGAAGACCGTGCTGGTAAGATGGTTGAAATTGATGCCAAGGCAGTTCTAACCATCCCTCGTCAGATAAAAGCTAGAGAAGTTCTTAAACGTGGCTTTATATCCAATCTCTTATTTGATAATATCAGCGGTATTTTCCAAGCTAGTCAAACAGTTCTAGACATTTTAAATGAACTCCCAGTTGAAAAGGAAGGGAAGTTACAAACATCATCTGAACTATTAGACTTTTCAGATGTTACAGTAGATGATGAGGGGAATGCAGTAGTAGACCATGAAATCGTAGTGAATCAGCAAATGCGACTTTTTGGAGAAAAAGTCTATGGACTCGGTCAGTCTGTTGTTGAACTGATCACTAAGGACGAAGATAAAACTCAAAAGCAACTAGTCAATGACTTGAGCAAGACAGTTTCTTCAGTGATTGTAGAGGAATTGAAAGTTGGATATGATGACCTTAAAACTCGAGAAGCAGATCACATCAAGAAACAAATTACAGCAATATTTGAGAATGAAATTCGAAAAAATGAGATAGAACGTAAAATTTCTGAAGCTCATATCAAGGAAGAGTTGAAAGAACAACTCAAGGAAGCAAATGATAAGGAGCAAAAAGATAAGATTCAAGAAGATTTGGATAAACGTTTAGAAGAAAATAATCTTATTCACAAAGAAAAATTAGAACAAACACTCAAAAAAGAAGTGGAAAAAATGCCTGAGAAATTTATCGAACAAGTTGAGATAAAACGTGTTGAGCAGCTGAAAAAATCAGCCCAAGATGAAATTCGGGACCATCTTCGAGGATTTGCACGAACAATTCCAAGTTTCATCATGGCCTATGGCAATCAATCTCTAACACTTGATAATTTTGATGCCTTTGTTCCTGAACATGTTTTTTATGAAGTAACAGGGATTACGATTGATCAGTTTAGATATTTGCGAGATGGTGGGCAGGATTTTGCAGGGCATCTCTTTGATAAAGCAACATTTGACGAAGCTATTCAAGAATTTCTTCGCAAGAAAAAGGAGTTGGCGGATTATTTTAAAGATCAAAAAGAAGACATTTTTGACTATATTCCACCGCAGAAGACCAACCAAATTTTCACTCCTAAACGAGTGGTGAAAAGGATGGTGGATGATTTGGAAAAGGAAAATCCAGGGATTTTTGATGATCCATCTAAGACTTTTATTGATTTATATATGAAGTCAGGCCTCTATATTGCAGAATTGGTTAAACGCCTCTATAATAGTGATGGTTTGAAACAATTATTTCCAGATTCTGAAAAACGTTTGAAGCATATTTTAGAGAATCAGGTTTATGGATTTGCTCCGTCTGAGATTATCTATAATATCTCGACTAATTTTATATTTGGCAATTTTTCTAAATATATCAGTAGGAAGAATTTTGTTTTAGAAGACACTATTCCAGCAGCTAAAGCAGGAAGAATTCAGGAGTTGGTTGATTCCTATTTTGAAAATAATTAAAAAGAAGGCCGAGTCAAAATTCTTTGAAATCAGAAAAAACGCATAAGATAAGGTATTGACAATCCTTGGTATTATGCGTTTTATTGTGGGAAGATGTATAATGGATTGAAATAAGATATGAACAAATCGATTAGGAAAGGAAAATTGATTTATAGAAATATTTTAGCAGTCGATACGTACTGTTATAGATTCAATGAACTATAAAATCTGAAGAAAGCAATTTTTAACCAGATCTTAGAAGCAGTTGTGTACTACTCTAACTTCAACCTACTATAATACAGAAAAAAAACAACTCCCTGATAATTCAAGGAGTTGTCTATAGTTAAATTAGTTTTTAGAAGCTTCTTGGAATTCTGGGTTTTTCCATGCTTCGTCAATGATAGCTTGCAATTCTTTTGCAGATGCTTGCATTTTTTGAGTTTCTGCGTCGTTCAATGGGATATTTACTGGACGAACGATACCATGTGCACCAACAACAGCTGGTTGACCGATAAAGACGTTCTCAACTCCGTATTGACCTTCTTGGAATACTGAAAGTGGAAGTACTGCGTTTTCATCGTCAAGGATTGCTTTAGTGATACGAGCAAGGGCTACTGCGATACCGTAGTATGTTGCACCTTTTTTGTTGATGATTGTGTAGGCTGCGTCACGAACACCTTCGAACAATTCAATCAATTCAGCTTCTTGAACATTTTGAGTGTCTTTAAGGAATTCTTCAAGGTTTACACCAGCGATGTTTGCGTGTGACCAAACAGCGAACTCAGAGTCACCGTGTTCACCCATGATGTAAGCGTGAACTGAACGAGCATCCACATCCAATTTTTCAGCAAGTGCTTGACGGAAACGAGCTGAGTCAAGTGAAGTACCTGAACCGATAACGCGTTCTTTAGGGAAACCAGAGAATTTCCAAGTTGAGTAAGTCAAAACGTCAACTGGGTTAGCAGCAACAAGGAAGATACCTTTGAAACCAGATTCAACAACTTGAGTTACGATTGATTTGTTGATAGCAAGGTTTTTACCTACAAGGTCAAGACGAGTTTCACCTGGTTTTTGAGGCGCACCTGCAGTGATCACAACAAGGTCAGCGTCTGCACAGTCAGAGTATTGAGCTGCATAGATTTTTTTAGGTGAAGTGAAGGCAAGGGCGTGGCTAAGGTCAAGCGCGTCACCAACAGCTTTTTCATGCAATTGTGGAATTTCGATAATTCCAAGCTCTTGTGCAATTCCTTGGTTAACCAGTGCAAAAGCGTAAGATGAACCTACAGCACCATCTCCGACAAGGATAACTTTTTTGTGTTGTTTAGTTGAAGTCATTGTTCTAAACATCTCCTTAATTTTATTAGGGGATTTTCCCCAGACAACTTCATTCTATCACTTTTAAAAAACTTTGTCACGAATATGCCTTATAGTTCTCAATGTAAACGTTTTAGTGGTTTAGAGGCTGAAATAGATGGGAATTTATGGTATAATGTTGTTACTTACTAATTGTGAAATGAGGCATTTATTAATGCAGGATAAAAATTTAGTGAATGTCAATCTGACAAAGGAGATGAAGACGAGCTTTATCGATTACGCCATGAGTGTTATCGTAGCCCGGGCTCTTCCTGATGTTCGAGATGGCTTGAAACCTGTTCACCGTCGCATTCTCTACGGAATGAATGAATTGGGTGTTACTCCAGACAAACCTCATAAAAAATCTGCTCGTATTACAGGGGATGTCATGGGTAAATACCACCCTCATGGAGATTCCTCTATCTATGAAGCCATGGTCCGTATGGCTCAATGGTGGAGTTACCGTTACATGCTTGTAGATGGGCATGGAAACTTTGGTTCCATGGATGGAGATGGTGCTGCCGCTCAGCGTTATACTGAGGCACGTATGAGCAAGATTGCTCTAGAAATGCTTCGAGATATCAATAAGAATACAGTTGATTTCGTCGATAACTATGATGCCAATGAACGTGAACCCTTGGTCTTGCCTGCACGTTTTCCAAACCTTTTGGTCAATGGAGCAACTGGTATTGCCGTTGGGATGGCTACCAATATTCCGCCTCATAACCTGGGTGAAACCATTGATGCAGTGAAGTTGGTCATGGACAATCCTGAAGTGACTACCAAGGACTTGATGGAAGTCTTGCCTGGTCCAGATTTTCCAACAGGTGCCCTTGTCATGGGGAAATCAGGCATTCATAAGGCTTATGAAACAGGTAAAGGTTCTATTGTTCTTCGTTCTCGTACTGAAATTGAAGAAACTAAGACTGGCCGTGAGCGCATCGTTGTAACAGAATTTCCATACATGGTCAACAAAACCAAGGTGCATGAGCATATTGTTCGCCTAGTTCAGGAAAAACGCATTGAGGGGATCACAGCAGTACGTGATGAGTCAAACCGTGAAGGTGTTCGATTTGTTATCGAAGTTAAGCGTGATGCCTCAGCCAATGTTATCCTTAATAATCTCTTCAAGATGACCCAGATGCAAACCAACTTTGGTTTCAATATGTTAGCGATTCAAAATGGTGTACCGAAGATTTTATCTCTTCGTCAGATTTTGGATGCTTATATCGAACACCAAAAAGAAGTGGTTGTTCGTCGAACACGTTTTGATAAGGAAAAAGCGGAAGCGCGTGCGCATATCTTAGAAGGTCTCTTGATTGCGCTAGACCATATCGATGAAGTGATTCGTATCATCCGTGCTAGTGAAACAGACGCAGAAGCACAAGCTGAGTTGATGAGTAAATTTAAGCTTTCTGAACGTCAAAGTCAGGCCATCCTTGATATGCGTCTTCGTCGTTTGACAGGTTTGGAACGCGATAAGATTCAATCTGAGTATGATGACCTCTTGGCTCTGATTGCGGATTTGGCGGATATTCTTGCTAAGCCTGAACGTGTTTCTCAAATTATCAAAGACGAATTGGATGAAGTTAAACGTAAATTTTCTGATAAACGCCGTACAGAGTTGATGGTCGGTGAAGTCTTGAGTCTTGAAGATGAAGATTTGATTGAAGAATCGGATGTCTTGATTACCCTTTCTAACAAGGGATACATTAAACGTTTGGACCAAGCTGAGTTTACTGCTCAAAAACGTGGTGGCCGCGGTGTTCAAGGTACAGGCGTTAAGGATGACGATTTTGTCCGAGAGTTAGTGTCAACTAGCACTCATGATCACCTGCTCTTTTTCACAAATAAAGGACGAGTTTATCGTTTGAAAGGCTATGAAATTCCTGAGTATGGTCGAACTGCCAAAGGGCTACCAGTAGTCAATCTCTTGAAATTGGATGAAGACGAAAGTATTCAGACGGTTATCAATGTTGAGTCTGATCGCAGTGATGATGCTTATCTCTTCTTTACAACCCGTCACGGTATTGTGAAGAGAACCAGTGTTAAGGAATTTGCTAACATTCGCCAGAATGGTCTCAAGGCTTTGAACCTCAAGGATGAAGATGAGTTAATCAATGTCTTATTGACAGAAGAAGATACGGATATTATCATTGGTACCAAGTTTGGTTATGCAGTTCGCTTTAATCAATCAGCCGTTCGCGGCATGAGTCGTATCGCCACAGGTGTGAAAGGTGTTAACCTTCGTGAAGGAGATACAGTTGTTGGTGCCAGCTTGATTACTGATCAAGATGAGGTTCTTATTATCACAGAAAAAGGATATGGTAAGCGTACAGTCGCTACTGAATACCCAACTAAAGGTCGTGGTGGTAAGGGAATGCAGACAGCTAAAATTACCGAAAAAAATGGCTTGCTGGCCGGTCTTATGACTGTTCAAGGGGATGAGGATGTGATGATTATCACTGATACAGGTGTCATGATTCGAACCAATCTTGCCAATATTTCACAAACAGGACGCGCAACTATGGGAGTTAAAGTAATGCGCCTGGATCAAGATGCTCAGATAGTGACCTTCACAACGGTTGCAGCGGCAGAAAAAGAAGAAGTTGGGACAGAAAATGAAACAGAAGGTGAAGCATAATGTCTCAAAAAAATAATAAAAAGAAAAACAAACGAAAAAATCTGCTGACAAATATCCTAGCAGGATTTCTGATATTACTGTCACTGGCTTTGATTTTTAATGCGCAAATTCGAAATATTTTCATGGTCTGGAATACCAATAAGTATCAAGTTAGCCAGGTATCAAAAGAAAAAATAGAAGAAAATCAGGATACAGAAGGAAATTTTGATTTTGATTCGGTCAAAGCGATCTCTTCGGAAGCTGTTCTAGCTTCTCAATGGGATGCTCAAAAATTACCAGTTATTGGGGGAATTGCAATTCCTGAATTGGAAATGAATTTGCCGATTTTTAAAGGACTTGATAATGTTAATCTCTTCTACGGCGCTGGTACAATGAAACGCGAGCAAGTAATGGGAGAAGGAAATTATAGTCTAGCTAGTCACCATATCTTTGGTGTTGATAATGCTAATAAAATGTTATTTTCTCCTTTGGATAACGCTAAAAATGGTATGAAGATTTATCTAACCGATAAAAATAAAGTTTATACCTATGAAATCCGTGAAGTCAAACGTGTGACACCGGATCGTGTTGATGAGGTTGATGATAGAGATGGGATCAATGAAATCACATTAGTAACTTGTGAAGACCTTGCTGCTACAGAACGTATTATTGTAAAAGGTGATTTGAAAGAAACAAAAGATTATTCACAAACATCTGATGAAATCCTAACAGCTTTCAATCAACCGTATAAACAATTTTATTAGTACAAATCAGTGAAATCATGGATTTCACTGATTTTTTAAGATTTTCATAAAAATAAACTTTTATGAAATACAGAAAACGCTTCCTAAAACCGAAAGTTTGTGATATAATTATCAAGAAAAAAGATTTAGGAGTTTATTATGGTTTCTTCAGAATTTATCTCAAAGATTGAATTTGCTTGCAAGAAGAAAGAAAGTCTTTATAGTCAAAGCAAATTTAAGTATGCGATTCGTTCTATGTTCGCAGGTGCATTTTTAACCTTCAGTACTGCTGCAGGTGCAGTTGGGGCTGACTTGATTAATAAAATGGCGCCAGGTAGTGGACGCTTCCTCTTCCCCTTTGTCTTTGCTTGGGGATTGGCCTACATTGTTTTCTTGAATGCCGAGTTGGTAACATCAAACATGATGTTCTTGACTGCAGGTAGTTTCTTGAAAAAAATCTCTTGGAGAAAAACAGCTGAGATTTTACTTTACTGTACCTTGTTCAACCTTATCGGAGCCTTGATAGCAGGTTGGGGCTTTGCTCATTCGGCAGCCTATGCGAATCTGACACACGATAGTTTCATTTCAGGTGTTGTTGAGATGAAGTTAGGCCGCTCAAATGAATTGGTCTTGCTTGAGGCGATTTTGGCAAATATTTTCGTAAATATTGCGATTCTTTCATTTGTTTTGGTCAAAGATGGTGGTGCCAAACTTTGGCTTGTGTTGTCAGCTATTTACATGTTTGTATTCTTAACAAACGAGCACATTGCGGCGAACTTTGCTTCTTTCGCGATTGTGAAATTCAGTGTTGCTGCTGACTCAATTGCTAATTTCGGTGTTGGAAATATGCTTCGCCACTGGGGTGTAACCTTCGTTGGAAACTTTATCGGAGGAGGCCTCTTGATGGGTCTTCCATATGCCTTCCTCAATAAAAATGAAGATACTTATGTAGATTAAGGAAATGAGCACGATTGATTCGTGCTTTTTTCGATTTTGTAAGAAGTAATAGCCACTCCTTATATCAAAATATAGAAAAGAGGTATTAGTCAAGATAGGTCGATAGTGCTACAATATCCTTAATCAAACTATATGGAGGTCGCCTTATGACTCGTGATTTTAAATTTGAAACATTACAATTGCATGCTGGTCAAGTTGTGGATCCAGCTACCAAGTCTCGTGCAGTACCGATTTATCAGACTACATCCTTTGTTTTTGATGACACGCAGGAAGGTGCCGATTTGTTTGCCTTGAGAAAACCAGGGAACATTTATACTCGTATCACTAACCCTACAACAGCTGCCTTTGAAGAAAGAATTGCAGCTCTCGAAGGTGGTGTTGGAGCTCTTGCAACCGCATCAGGTATGGCTGCAGTGACTTATACGATTTTGGCACTTGCCCATGCTGGTGACCATGTTGTAGCAGCATCAACTATTTACGGTGGAACCTTCAATCTCTTGAAAGAAACCCTTCCTCGTTATGGTATCACAACAACCTTTGTCGATGTGGATAATTTGGAGGAAGTAGAAGAAGCTATCAATGACAATACCAAGCTTGTCTTGATTGAAACCTTGGGCAATCCCTTGATTAACATTCCTGACTTGGAAAAATTGGCTGAGATTGCTCATAAACACCAGATTCCACTAGTTTCGGATAATACCTTTGCAACACCTTATTTGATTAACGTTTTTTCTCACGGTGTAGATATTGCTATTCACTCTGCGACTAAGTTTATCGGTGGGCATGGTACGACTATTGGTGGAGTGATTGTCGATAGCGGTCGTTTTGACTGGGCGGCTTCAGGGAAATTCCCTCAATTTGTTGACGAGGATCCAAGTTATCACAACTTGAGCTATACTCGTGATGTGGGTGCGGCTGCCTTTATTATCGCTGTTCGTGTTCAATTGCTCCGTGATACAGGTGCAGCCTTGTCACCATTTAATGCCTTTCTCTTGCTTCAAGGACTTGAAACCCTTTCACTTCGTGTGGAACGTCATGTGCAAAATGCTGAGAAAATTGTTGATTTCCTTGTCAACCATCCTAAGGTAGAAAAAGTCAACTATCCAAAATTGGCAGATAGTCCTTATCATGCCTTGGCTGAGAAATATCTTCCTAAAGGTGTGGGTTCAATCTTTACCTTCCATGTCAAAGGTGGGGAGGTAGAAGCACGTAAGGTAATTGATCATTTAGAAATCTTTTCTGACCTTGCAAACGTGGCAGATGCTAAATCGCTTGTTGTCCATCCAGCAACAACTACTCACGGTCAATTGTCAGAAAAAGACCTAGAAGCAGCAGGTGTCACACCAAACCAAATTCGTTTGTCAATCGGACTTGAAAATGTAGATGATTTGATCGAAGATTTGCGCTTGGCCTTGGAAAAAATTTAAAGTAAAAGAAGATAAACAGTGGGTTTCGACTCGCTGTTTTTGATTTTTTCTCAGGCATGATATAATGGTTAAAGAAGTCTAGAAAGAGGAACGTTATGAACGAAATCAAATGCCCCAACTGTGGGGAAGTCTTTACAGTAAATGAAAGTCAGTATGCTGAACTTTTATCCCAAGTGAGAACGGCAGAGTTTGATAAGGAATTGCACAATCGGATGAAGCAGGAACTGGCCTTGGCTGAGCAAAAAGCCATGAATGAGCAACAGTCTAAACTAGCTCAAAAAGACCAAGAAATCGCTCAATTGCAGAGTCAAATCCAAAACTTTGATACAGAAAAAGAATTGGCCAAGAAAGAGGTTGAACAGACAAGTCATCAGGCCTTATTGGCTAAGGATAAGGAAGTACAGGCCTTGGAAAACCAATTGGCTACCTTGCGTTTGGAGCATGAAAACCAACTGCAAAAGACTCTTTCTGACTTAGAAAAAGAACGGGATCAGGTTAAAAACCAGCTTCTTTTACAAGAAAAAGAAAACGAGCTTTCTCTTGCTTCAGTTAAGCAAAACTACGAAGCCCAGCTCAAGGCAGTAAGTGAACAAGTCGAATTTTATAAGAATTTCAAAGCCCAACAATCCACAAAAGCCATCGGGGAAAGTTTGGAACACTATGCGGAAAGTGAGTTTAACAAGGTCCGTAGTTTTGCCTTCCCAAATGCCTACTTTGAAAAGGATAACAAGGTTTCTGCGCGTGGGTCTAAGGGGGACTTTATCTTCCGTGAATGTGATGAAAATGGGGTCGAAATCATTTCCATTATGTTTGAGATGAAAAATGAAGCGGACGGGACAGAGAAGAAGCACAAGAATGCGGATTTCTACAAGGAATTAGACAAGGACCGTCGGGAGAAGAACTGTGAGTATGCAGTTTTGGTGACTATGCTTGAGGCTGATAACGACTACTTTAACACAGGGATTGTTGACGTCAGCCACGAGTATGAAAAGATGTATGTTGTTCGCCCTCAGTTCTTTATTCAGTTGATTGGGCTTTTGCGAAATGCGGCGCTTAATTCTTTGAAATACAAGCAGGAGTTGGCCTTAGTTCGGGAGCAAAATATCGACATTACTCATTTTGAAGAAGACTTGGATGCCTTTAAACTAGCCTTTGCTAAAAACTATAATTCAGCTTCGACCAACTTTGGTAAGGCAATCGATGAAATTGACAAGGCCATCAAGCGGATGGAAGAGGTCAAGAAGTTCCTAACCACATCCGAAAACCAACTCCGTCTTGCAAACAATAAATTGGAAGATGTTTCGGTTAAAAAATTGACCCGGAAAAATCCAACCATGAAAGCGAAATTTGAGGCACTGAAGGGGGAGTAGAAAGCAAAAATGAACGGTATTATCAATTTAAAAAAAGAAGCGGGGATGACCTCGCATGATGCGGTTTTTAAACTGCGTAAGATTTTGGGAACCAAGAAAATTGGTCATGGTGGGACCTTAGATCCGGATGTAGTGGGTGTTCTGCCCATTGCGGTTGGCAAGGCGACACGCATGGTCGAGTTTATGCAGGACGAGGGCAAGGTCTATGAGGGGGAAATCACTCTTGGCTATTCCACAACGACTGAGGATGCCAGTGGGGAAGTGGTCGCTGAGACACCCGTTCTGTCGCCCTTGGATGAAAAGCTTGTCGATGAAGCAATCGCTAGTTTGACTGGGTCTATTAGTCAGATTCCACCTATGTATTCGGCTGTTAAGGTCAATGGTCGTAAGCTCTATGAGTATGCGCGTGCAGGTCAGGAAGTGGAGCGTTCAGAACGTCAGGTGACCATTTATCAATTTGAGCGGACAAGTCCGATTTCTTATGAGGGGAATCTAGCACGCTTTACTTTTCGTGTAAAATGTAGCAAGGGGACTTACATCCGTACCTTATCGGTTGACTTGGGAGAAAAATTGGGCTATGCGGCTCATATGTCACATCTGACACGGACTAGTGCAGCAGGTTTGCAACTGGAGGATGCTCTTACTTTGGAAGAAATTGCTGAAAAAGTAGAGGTTGGGCAATTAGATTTTCTCCATCCTTTAGAGATTGGGACAGGTGACCTTGTCAAAGTTTTCCTAAGTCCAGAAGAGGCTACAGAAGTGCGCTTTGGTCGTTTTATCGAACTCGAACAAACAGAACAAGAACTGGCTGCCTTTGAAGGCAATCAATTGCTAGCTATTTTAGAAAAAAGGGACAATCTCTATAAGCCAAGGAAGGTTTTTATCTAATCTAACTGGAGTGTGGGGATGGAATTCTTCCCCTTGACTATCCAAATCAGACTATAAATTTTGCTAAAAATGTGATAGAATAGACGACGGATAAAAAAACGGAGGATAGCATGCAAAATAGACCAATCATTATCGGAGTGACAGGTGGTTCTGGTGGTGGTAAGACCAGTGTTTCAAGAGCCATTTTATCGCATTTTCCTGATGAAAAGATTTCCATGATTGAGCATGATTCATACTACAAGGATCAGTCTCATTTGACCTTTGAAGAGCGTGTCAAAACCAACTACGACCATCCTTTTGCCTTTGATACAGACTTGATGATTGAGCAGATTAAGGAATTGTTGGCAGGGCGTCCGGTGGACATCCCGACTTATGACTATACAGAGCATACACGAAGTAACAAGACCTATCGTCAGGAGCCTCAAGATGTCTTTATCGTTGAGGGGATTTTGGTCTTGGAGGACAAGCGTCTGCGTGATTTGATGGATATCAAGATTTTTGTGGATACGGATGATGATGTGCGCATTATTCGTCGTATCAAGCGCGATATGGAAGAGCGTGGCCGTAGCCTTGATAGCGTTATTGACCAGTATCTAGGTGTGGTCAAACCCATGTACCACCAGTTTATCGAGCCAACCAAGCGGTATGCTGATATTGTCATTCCTGAAGGGGTTAGCAATACAGTGGCTATCGATCTTTTGACAACCAAGATTGCAAAGATTTTGGAAGAAGCTCGAAACAGCAAATAAACAGATGAATTAGATTTAAGTAAATTTATTGTATATGTATTAAGTTTGGAAAATAAATAATCAAAAGAAACTAAGTTTTCTCTAAATCGTTCTAAGAAAGAGTGAGTAATATGAACAAAAACTCAGTAAAATTTGGATTAGCAAGCGCATGCTTAACTTCTGCTATCTTATTTGGGGTACATACAGTTGAAGCCTCTGACCAATCTTCAAACATTCAACAAAACGAGTCTGATAGTTATGGCAAGGATTTAACTACGTATAAGGCAGAAACAACAAAATATGAATTAGATAAGAAAGCATATGAAGCAGAACTTAAAGCCTACAATGAAAGTGTGGCTAAATATGAAGCAGATAAGGCTGAATACGATAGAGCTGTTTTAGCAAATAAAGAACTTACTACCAAATATGAAGCTGATAAAGCAGCCTATGAAAAAGCAAAAGCTGAATATGACAAAGTGTTATCTACAAATAAAGAGACACTTACAAAATACGAAAGTGACCTTTCGGAATACAATAAACAAAAAGCTGAGGCGGACAAGGTAAAAGCTGAATACGAAAAACTTAAAGCTGAGTGGGACGCTAAAAAAGCACAATATGAAAAAGATAAAGCGGCCTATGATAAAGCTCAAACTGACTATAATATAGCCAAAGCTGATTATGACGCTAAACTCGCAACATACAATACAAAACTTGCAGAATACAATAAACAAGTTAAATCTAATGAAGCTGCTGATAAAATTGAAAACGATAAACGTAGAGCAGAATATAACGAAAAATTGAAAAAATTCGAAGAAGAATCGAAGAAACCAGGTCGTTTTGCAAGCGAAGAAAAAAACTATTTGATTTTCGTTAAAGAACCAAATGCTAAAATCAGCATAGAAGTTAAAGATACTGGTGATACTGGTGCTTTAGCAATGTTGAAATATACTCAGAAAGACGGAAGTTTTTGGAAACTAAATCATAAAAAGTTGAGTAGCGACCAATTATCAGATGAAGCATTAGCAAAAAATAATTTGACAGATAAGATCATCAAACGATGGGATGAAACAGTAACAGGTTATCGAGAATACGGCAAAGACCCACATATCACCACATATCCTGTCATTGCCAAAAAAGATAGACCGTTTACCGTGACTTACACAAACTTAGAGAACACCACATACGATAAGAAAAAAGTCACACGTATTGATTATGAATACACTGTCTTAGAGACTGGTAGTTCTGTTGATACAATGCAAATTTCTCCTGCCTACGATCCAACTATTTCAGTATCAATCTATGGTGATTTCAGAAAACATGGATATAGTACAAGAGTTCGTATGAAACCAACTCTATATCTTGAAGATGGAACGAAAGTGATTCCAACAAAAGAAAAACCAGTTATGTTTGCAGTGAGTTCTATGAATACAGGATGGCATGGTTATAGTGACCATTCGTATTATTTCGCAGACAATAAGGATATGTTTAAGGAATTCTATGGGAAATCAGGAGTTTATGACGAATACTTAAATGACGAATTTAAGAAACTGTATAACGTAGACCTCGAAACAGCATCAAAACCCGGCGGATTATTGAGTGACCCTTCCAAACGTCAAGAGTGGAATACAAAAAAAGCAGAATTGAAAACAGCATACGTAAAAGATGAAGAAGAGTACAAAAAAGATGGTTTCAAAAAAGTCAAAGATTATATGACTAACAAATATGGATCCAATGTGAATACATGGCCTAGTACCTATCGTGAAATTGTGTATGCTATTCATAATGCTTCATTTATCAAATTGAATGAATCTTTTGTCTATAAACATGATGATGGATTTTATGCCGATAAAACATTAGATGAAATTAACAGTGGAAACCCGGTATGGGATAACCAAGAATCACCTTACAAATACAAAGGTGCAGGTGTTATAAAAGTGACAGAAGATGGCTTCTATTTGGAATTTGGTGCAACTGTCCCATTCACTCAATTATTCGGAATCAACACGGCTATTGTTGACGAATATATTGATGTGAAACCGAAACTAGAATTGGTTGAAACACCAAAACCAACGCCACCAACGAAACCAGTTGAACCAAAACAACCAGAACTTAAAGAACCAACACCATTAGGAGTTGCTCCAAAAGAACCAAACAAGTTCGATAAAGAAAAACCAGTGAAACCTGACTTGAAAGAACCAAAAGCTCCAACCCCACCGGTTAAGCCTGACTTGAAAGAACCAACGCCACCAACGAGACCAGTGGAGCCACCAAAAGAGGAGACACCAGTAAAACCAGTGGAACCGCCAAAAGTGGAGAAACCAGCAAAACCAGTGGAACCGCCAAAAGTGGAGAAACCAACAGAACCGGTTGAGCCACCAAAAATGGTGAAACCAACAAAACAAGTTGAGCCACCAAAAGAGGAAAAACCAACATTGCCACGTACGGGGAGTGCGTCGGACATGAGTATGACTGTGGTTGGGTTATTAACAACTTTAGCATCATTCTTTGTGTTTACTAAACGTAAAGATGAAAGTAACAAATAGTTATCAAGGTTTTGTCGAAAAGATTTAAGCAGAAGGCAAAAGTTCACTTTTAAAATATCAAAAAAACGAGTATATCCGTAATGGGAGATACTCGTTTTCTTATGCCATAAGCTGTCAGATATTTGTTGTAAACCTATTATTTATTTTTCTCTCATCATGGTACATAAATGGAGATTTTTAGGCATATTTTTGGTATAATAATACCCATGAAAGAGCAAGAAAATGAGTAGTAGGTGGAGATGGAAAAGTATTTATCGGTAACAACTTTGACCAAGTATCTGAAAATGAAATTCGATAAAGACCCTTACTTGGAACGGGTCTATTTAACTGGTCAAGTTTCCAACTTTCGTAAACGACCTACTCACCAATATTTCTCCCTAAAAGATGACCATGCAGTTATTCAAGCGACCATCTGGTCTGGGATTTATCAGAAATTAGGCTTCGATCTGGAAGAAGGAATGAAGATCAATGTGATTGGGCGTGTTCAGGTTTATGAACCGAGTGGTAGCTACTCCATCATCATTGAAAAAGCTGAGCCTGATGGAGTTGGGGCGCTTGCGATTCAGTTTGAACAACTCAAGAAAAAATTGACAGAAGAAGGCCTGTTTCAAGAACGTTTCAAGCAACCTCTGCCCCAATTTTCTAAGAGAATTGGTGTAGTAACCAGTCGCAGTGGAGCCGTGATTCGAGATATTATCACGACCGTCAGCAGGCGCTTTCCAGGTGTCGACATTCTTCTCTATCCGACCAAGGTTCAAGGAGATGGAGCAGCAGAGGAAATTGCTCGTAATATTGCGCGTGCTAATCAACGAGACGATTTGGACTTGCTGATTATTGGTCGTGGTGGAGGTTCTATCGAGGATCTTTGGGCCTTTAACGAAGAAATTGTGGTACGAGCTATTTTTGAATCTCGTTTGCCAGTTATCTCTAGTGTAGGGCATGAGACAGATGTGACTTTAGCAGATTTTGTGGCAGATCGCCGCGCTGCAACGCCAACAGCAGCTGCTGAGCTAGCAACACCTGTGACCAAGTTGGATGTATTAGCTCATTTGCAGAATCAGGAAAAACGGATGGCAACAGCAGTCCGAAATGTCCTATCTAAGAAACAAGAAGCTTTGAAAAAATGCAGTCAGTCAGTTATCTTTAGACAGCCAGAGCGCTTGTATGATGGTTATTTGCAACGCTTGGATCAACTGCAACTGCGCTTAAAACAAAGTTTGCGAACACGGATTTCTGATAACAAACAGATAGTACAAGCAAGGGCGCATCGACTGGTGCAACTATCACCTGTTACCAAAATTCAACGCTATCAAGACCGTTTAGGCCAGTTGGACAAGCTCTTACGTAGCCAAATGGCTTTGGTTTATGATGCCAAGGTTGCTGAGGTCAAGCGACTTTCAGAAGCCCTGCTCATGTTGGATACCAGTCGAATTGTGGCGCGTGGTTATGCTATTGTCAAAAAAGAAGAGTCCGTAGTTGATTCGGTTGAGAGTTTGAAGAAAAAAGACCAAGTGACGCTTTTGATGCGAGATGGTCAAGTAGAATTAGAGGTTAAAGATGTCAAAACAAAAGAAATTTGAGGAAAATCTAGCAGAACTGGAAACCATTGTCCAAAGTTTGGAAAATGGTGAAATTGCTCTGGAAGATGCGATTACTGCCTTTCAAAAGGGCATGGTCTTGTCAAAAGAGCTCCAAGCGACGCTGGACAAGGCTGAAAAGACCTTGGTCAAGGTCATGCAAGAAGACGGAACAGAAAGTGATTTTGAATGAAGAAGCAAGAAAAATTAGCTCTTGTCGAGTCAGCCTTGGAAGATTTTTATGGAGACCAGCAGTTTGCCTTTAGTTTGCGAGAGTCTGTTCTCTATTCCATTCATGCTGGTGGCAAGCGTATTCGGCCTTTTCTTCTGTTAGAACTTCTGGAAGCCTTGCAAGTTGTCATCCAACCAGCTCATGCTCAGGTGGCTGCAGCCTTGGAAATGATTCATACAGGGAGCTTAATTCACGATGATCTTCCTGCCATGGATGATGATGATTACCGTCGGGGACGTTTGACCAATCATAAGAAATTTGGCGAAGCAATGGCAATTTTGGCTGGAGATGCTTTATTCCTAGATCCCTATGCCTTGATTGCGCAGGCAGATTTGCCAAGTCAGATCAAGGTGGACTTGATTGCCAACTTATCGCTTGCTTCAGGAAGTCTGGGCATGGTGGCAGGGCAGGTTTTGGATATGGAGGGAGAACGCCAACATTTGTCTTTGGAAGAGCTCCAGACTATTCATGCTAATAAGACTGGAAAATTACTAGCCTATCCCTTTCAAGCGGCTGCTATTATAGCCGAATTGGTACCTGAGATGCAGGTGAAGCTGAAAACGGTTGGTGAATTGATTGGGCTTGCTTTTCAAGTTCGAGATGATGTACTGGATGTGACCGCCAGTTTTGAGGAAATCGGTAAGACACCACAAAAGGACTTGCAGGCAGAAAAGTCAACCTATCCTGCCTTGTTGGGCTTGGAAGAGGCAATTGCCTTTTGTAACCAAACCTTGGATCAAGCAAATGCAAAATTGGAAGAAATTACCCAGCAGGTTCCCTTTGAAATAGAATCGATTGTGAAAGTAGTAGAAAGTTTGAGAATCAATGGCTAAGGAAAGAGTGGATGTACTAGCTTATAAACAGGGCTTGTTTGAAACGAGAGAGCAGGCCAAGCGTGGTGTAATGGCTGGTCTAGTCGTAGCAGTCCTGAATGGAGAACGGTTTGACAAGCCAGGAGAGAAAATTCCAGATGACACCGAGCTAAAACTCAAGGGTGAAAAACTCAAGTATGTCAGCCGTGGTGGCTTGAAATTAGAAAAGGCCTTGCAGGTATTTGATTTGTCAGTTGATGGAGCGACCACGATTGATATCGGTGCTTCTACTGGAGGTTTTACCGATGTCATGTTGCAGAATGGTGCCGAGTTGGTCTTTGCAGTTGATGTTGGTACCAATCAATTGGCTTGGAAATTACGCCAAGACCCACGAGTTGTCAGTATGGAGCAGTTCAATTTTCGCTATGCTGAAAAGACTGATTTCGAGCAGGAACCGATCTTTGCCAGTATTGATGTGAGTTTCATTTCCCTCAGTCTGATTCTTCCGGCCTTGCATCGTGTCTTGGCCGATCAAGGTCAGGTTGTGGCTCTAGTTAAGCCTCAGTTTGAGGCAGGACGTGAGCAGATTGGGAAAAATGGAATTATTCGAGATGCCAAGGTTCACCAAAATGTCCTTGAATCTGTCACAGCTATGGCAGTAGAGGAAGGCTTTTCAGTCCTTGGTTTGGATTTTTCTCCCATCCAAGGTGGACATGGAAATATTGAGTTTTTAGCGTATTTGAAAAAAGAAGAGTCAGCAAGCAATCAGGTTCTTGCTGAGATTGAAGAAGTAGTAGAGAGGGCGCATAGTCAATTTAAAAATGAATAAAAAAGAGAGACTTGAAAAAATTAGACGATTTGTGACAGATTATCAAATCGGTACACAAGAAGAAATCGTAGAACATTTGAAAGAGGCTGGCATCACTGCCACTCAGGCAACGGTATCCCGAGATATCAAAGAGCTAGGTATTGTCAAAATTCCTTTGAGAGACAACACCTATGTCTATGAATTGCCAAAATCAATCGTAAAAAGTTTGCAACTGGCTGAAGACAATATCGAATCGGCAGACTTGATGGACAAGATGATCAATCTTCAAGTTATTCCAGGAAATACGGCTTTTGTAAAAGCTCAGTTAACCGAGACTTTTGCGGACAAGATTTTTAGCTGTTTGGCTGATGATAGCTCGATTTTAGTCATTGCCAGAAGTGAAAGTCTAGCTGAGGAAATCTTTGAACAAGTAAAAAATTGGTAGGTCTATATGTTACTTGAAATTTCGATAAAAAACTTTGCGATTATTGAGGCTATTTCCCTCCATTTTGAAAAGGGGATGACTGTTCTGACTGGTGAAACGGGTGCAGGGAAGTCGATTATCATTGATGCCATGAATATGATGTTGGGAGCTCGTGCGACGACAGATGTTATTCGTCATGGTGCACCAAAGGCAGAGATTGAGGGGCTTTTCTCCGTTGAAAATAGTCGCCTTTTACAGGAAATTTTTGATGAGCAAGGTTTGGAAATGGGGGATGAAATTATCATCCGTCGGGAAATCTTGCAAAATGGTCGGAGTATCAGTCGTGTCAATGGCCAGATGGTCAATCTGTCTGTTTTGCGTGCTATTGGGCAACATCTGGTGGATATACATGGTCAGCATGACCAAGAAGAGTTAATGCGTCCCCAACTTCATATCCAGATGTTGGATGAATTTGGCGATGTGGCTTTTTGGGACTTGAAAGAAACCTATCAAATGAGTTTTGATGCCTACCGTAAAATGCGTAAGCAGGTTCTGGAAGTCAAGAAAAACCAACAGGAACACAAGTCTCGTATTGAAATGTTGGAATTTCAAATGGCAGAGATTGAGGCGGCAAACTTGCAAGCAGGTGAAGACCTGGCTCTCAATCAAGAGCGAGAGAAGCTTCTTAACCATAAAAATATTGCGGATACCCTAACCAGTGCCTACAGTATGTTGGACAATGAAGAGTTTTCAAGTCTGGCCAATGTTCGTTCAGCCATGAATGACATGGAAAGTGTCGAAGAGTACGACCCGGAATACCGTGAAATTTCAAGCTCTCTGTCTGAGACCTACTATGTCTTAGAAGATATTAGCAAGCGTCTGGAAGCTATTATTGAGGACCTTGATTTTGACGGCAATCGTCTCATGCAGGTTGAAAATCGTTTGGATCTCCTTCATACTATTACCCGTAAGTACGGTGGGACTGTTGACGATGTCTTGCTTTATTTTGCCAAAATTACGGAAGAATACAATCTATTGACAGGCAATAACCTTTCTTCTGAGGACATGGAAGCAGAGCTTAAGAAGTTGGAAGTTAATCTTGTTGATTTGGCAGGTCAGCTTGCATCTGCTCGTCATGACTTAGCTCAGCAGCTTGAAGCTGAGATTAAACAAGAACTGCAAGATCTTTATATGGAGAAAGCCCAGTTTCAGGTTCGTTTTAGCAAGGGCAAATTCAGTCGTGAGGGAAATGAAATGGTTGAGTTTTACATTTCAACCAATCCTGGCGAAGACTTTAAACCCTTGGTTAAGGTTGCGTCTGGTGGGGAATTATCCCGTCTCATGCTAGCCATTAAGTCTGCCTTTTCACGTAAAGAAGGCAAGACAAGTATTGTCTTTGATGAAGTGGATACGGGAGTTTCAGGCCGTGTAGCTCAGGCTATTGCACAGAAGATTCACAAGATTGGCCAACATGGTCAGGTTCTAGCTATCTCCCACTTGCCACAAGTGATTGCGATTGCGGATTATCAATTCTTTATTGAAAAGATTAGCAATGAGCATTCAACGGTTTCGACTGTTCGTCTATTGACGGTTGAAGAGCGAGTAGAGGAAGTTGCCAAGATGTTGGCAGGTGATGATGTGACGGAAGCAGCCCTGACGCAAGCTAGAGAATTGTTGAGAAACAGGGAGAAATAAGATGACAGACTATTATGTAATTGGAGATGTTCATGGAAAAGCTGGGATGCTAGAAGACCTTCTCAAAACATGGGATGGTCAGACTCAGTTGCTCTTTCTAGGGGACTTGATTGACCGCGGTGAGGATAGTCGCCGTGTCCTAGAGATGGTTAAGGACTTGGTCGATAATCAAGGGGCTATCTGTTTGTCAGGAAATCACGAGTATATGTTTTTGACTTGGCTCGATGACCCAGAAGAAAGCTATGATCACTATCGTCGCAATGGTGGAGATACAACCATTAACTCTATCCTAGGTCGTCCCTTGGATGCACCGGTTGATGGAGTTGAGGATGCCAAGCGTGTTGCTACTGAAGCAGCAGACTTGGTCGAATTTATTCGTCAAATGCCTTTTGTGGTAGAGACAGATAAGTATATCTTTGTTCACGCAGGTATTGATTTGACCTTGGACGACTGGCATGAAACCACAGATTATAAGAAAGTCTGGCTTAGAAAACCATTCCACGAAGCAGAAAATCATACTGGAAAAACCATTGTCTTTGGTCACACACCAGTTTATGGTTTGTTAAAGCAAGAGCGTGGTACTGCTGAGCTTTGGACAACAGAAGATGGCAAGATTGGGATGGACGGAGGAGCTGTCTATGGTGGTGTCCTTCACGGAATTGTCTTTACAGACCAAGGAATGACAGAACACCACTTTATCGAAAATGACGGCTTTGTCGCTGAAGATTAGTACTCCTAGCAGGGTATGGTCTTGTCAAAATGTCAAAAACAATTTATAATAAATAGATACCCTGAAAGGAAGAGAATCATGAACTTAGAAGAATTGAAAAAACGACAGGAGAAGATCCGTAACTTCTCTGTTATCGCCCATATTGACCACGGGAAATCAACTCTAGCAGACCGCATTTTGGAAAAAACAGAGACCGTTTCAAGCCGTGAAATGCAGGCCCAGCTTTTGGATAGCATGGATTTAGAGCGAGAACGTGGGATTACCATTAAACTCAATGCCATCGAGCTGAATTATACTGCAAAAGATGGGGAAACTTATATTTTCCACTTGATTGACACGCCGGGGCACGTAGACTTTACCTATGAAGTTTCACGTTCGCTAGCTGCCTGTGAGGGAGCGATTTTGGTGGTCGATGCCGCTCAAGGTATTGAGGCTCAAACCCTTGCCAACGTTTATCTAGCCTTGGACAATGATTTGGAAATCATGCCAGTCATTAACAAAATTGACCTACCTGCTGCAGATCCTGAGCGCGTGCGTACTGAGATTGAGGATGTCATTGGTTTGGATGCCAGTGAAGCAGTATTGGCTTCTGCCAAGGCTGGTATCGGTATCGAAGAAATCCTCGAGCAAATTGTAGAAAAAGTACCAGCGCCAACAGGTGATGTGACGGCGCCACTTAAGGCCTTGATTTTCGACTCTGTTTACGATGCCTACCGTGGGGTTATTCTCCAAGTGCGTGTCATGGATGGGGTGGTTAAACCTGGAGATAAGATTCAGCTTATGAGCAATGGTAAGACCTTTGATGTGACAGAAGTTGGTATTTTTACTCCGAAAGCAGTTGGTCGTGATTTCCTTGCGACTGGTGATGTTGGTTATATTGCAGCTTCTATTAAGACGGTTCAGGATACTCGTGTGGGTGATACCGTTACCTTGGCAACCAATCCTGCGGCAGAGCCATTACATGGTTACAAGCAGATGAATCCTATGGTCTTTGCGGGTCTCTATCCTATCGAGTCAAACAAGTACAATGACCTACGTGAAGCGCTTGAAAAATTGCAACTGAATGACGCTAGTCTTCAGTTTGAACCAGAAACATCTCAGGCACTTGGATTTGGTTTCCGTTGTGGTTTCCTTGGACTTCTCCATATGGATGTTATCCAAGAACGTTTGGAACGTGAGTTCAATATCGATCTCATCATGACAGCTCCATCTGTTATCTATAAGGTTAATCAAACCGACGGTGAGTCAATGGATGTGTCTAACCCATCTGAATTTCCAGACCCAACTAAGATTGCGACCATTGAAGAGCCTTATGTTAAGGCGCAAATCATGGTACCACAGGAGTTTGTTGGAGCAGTGATGGAGCTAGCTCAGCGTAAGCGTGGGGACTTTGTGACTATGGACTATATTGATGACAATCGTGTCAATGTTATCTATCAAATTCCACTTGCTGAAATCGTCTTTGACTTCTTTGATAAGCTTAAGTCTTCGACACGTGGTTATGCAAGCTTTGACTACGAATTGTCAGAGTATCGTCCATCTAAGCTGGTGAAAATGGATATTCTTCTCAATGGAGACAAGGTGGATGCCCTCAGCTTTATCGTTCACAAGGACTTTGCTTACGAACGTGGGAAACTCATCGTTGATAAGCTCAAGAAAATTATTCCTCGTCAACAATTCGAGGTACCAATCCAAGCAGCAATTGGACACAAAATTGTGGCTCGTACTGATATCAAGGCCCTTCGTAAGAACGTACTTGCTAAATGTTATGGTGGTGACGTTTCTCGTAAGCGTAAACTCCTTGAAAAACAAAAAGCTGGTAAGAAACGTATGAAAGCTATTGGATCAGTTGAAGTCCCACAAGAAGCCTTCCTCAGCGTCTTGAGTATGGATGAAGAATAAGTTATCAGAAATGCCTTTCCTTGTTCACAGGAAAATTTATATAAGAATCAATAGTAAAGCAGGCTTTAATGGCCTGCTTTTTTAGTTTCTATACTCTTCGAAAATCTCTTCAAACCACGTCAGCGTCGCCTTGCCATAGATATGATCACTGACTTCGTCAGTTTCATCTACAACCTCAAAACCATGTTTTGAGCTGACTTAGTCAGTCTTATCTATAACCTCAAAACTGTGTTTTGAGCAACCTGAGGCTAGCTTCCTAGTTTGCTCTTTGATTTTCATTGAGTATTAGAACAGAAAAAATGCTTGGAGTATTTGTTTGTGTGTTTATTTTTATATAACAAACTATAAACACAACAAAAATATAAAAAAAGAGACAAAAATCAACAGAAAACTATTGACAACGATTTCATATAGTGTTATACTTATGGCATAAAGTTAATGGAAAGAAGGGAAAACCTTATGGGATTAGATCATTTCTTTGACAAAAACCTTGTGTTTTGCTTAGAAGCGGATAATCAAGAACATCTCTTTGATCAGGTTGCAACTTTATTGGAAGAACGAGAAATCGTAACTCCGACCTATCGTGAAGCCTTGATCACGCGTGAAAAGTCATTTCCAACTGGCTTAGATATGGAATTTTTAGGTAAGGATTTGCCGAATGTAGCTATTCCTCACACAGATATTGTTCATAATCTGGCTGAAAAAGTTGTGGTCGTTCGATTAGAGAAACCGGTGACTTTCCATAATATGATTGCGCCAGATAAGGAAGTAGAAGTATCCTTGCTCTTCTTTATCATCAATAACTCGAGTTCAAGTCAAACGAATATTCTTGCTCAGTTGATGGACTTCTTTACTGGAAATGGTCATCTTGAAGACCTATCAAAGATTTCTGAACCAGAAGCCCTCTATGCTTATATCGCTGAAGCAATCGCTTAATCTTGTCTATTAAAAATATTAAATCGGAGGAGATCCATATGATTAAAATTCTTGCTGCCTGCGGTGCAGGTGTTAACTCAAGCCACCAAATTAAAAGTGCTCTTGAAGAAGAACTTTCAAACCGTGGTTTTGATGTTCACTGTGATGCAGTCATGGTCAAAGACGTTAACGAAGATCTTATCAAAGGTTATGACATCTTCACACCAATTGCTGCGACAGACCTTGGTTTTGACCCAGGTATTCCAGTTATCGAAGCTGGACCAATCTTATTCCGTATCCCAGCTATGAGTGCTCCAGTATATGATAATATTGAAGCAGCCATTAAAGAACACGGGTTAAGCTAATTCTAATTTGTTAACATTCATATAACATAAAAAAGGGAGGAACTGTTATGGATGCAATCTTTGACCTAATCGGAAAGGTTTTCAATCCCATCTTAGATATGGGTGGACCTGTCATCATGTTAATCATTTTGACAGTATTGGCTCTACTTTTTGGAGTGAAATTCTCCAAAGCGCTTGAAGGTGGTATCAAACTTGCCATCGCTCTTACAGGTATCGGTGCCATCATCGGTATGCTAAACACTGCTTTCTCAGCATCACTAGCAAAATTCGTTGAAAATACTGGTATTCAATTGAGTATTACCGACGTTGGTTGGGCACCACTTGCTACAATCACTTGGGGTTCTGCTTGGACACTATACTTCTTGCTCATCATGTTGATTGTCAACATAGTGATGCTTGCTATGAAGAAAACAGATACACTTGACGTCGATATCTTTGATATCTGGCACTTGTCTATCACAGGTCTTTTGATTAAATGGTATGCAGATAACAACGGTGTGAGTCAAGGGGTTTCACTCTTTATTGCTACAGTAGCTATCGTCCTTGTTGGTGTGTTGAAAATTATCAACTCTGACTTGATGAAACCTACATTTGATGACCTTCTTAACGCTCCAAGTTCATCACCAATGACATCAACTCACATGAACTACATGATGAACCCAGTTATCATGGTTTTGGATAAGATTTTTGAAAAATTCTTCCCAGGTCTTGATAAATATGACTTTGATGCTGCTAAATTGAACAAGAAAATTGGTTTCTGGGGTTCTAAATTCTTTATCGGTTTCATCCTTGGTATTGTAATCGGTATTATGGGAACTCCACATCCAATTGCAGGAGTTGAAGATGCAGATAAATGGCGTCTTGTTATCAGAGGATGGTTGTCTCTTGGTTTGACTGCCGGTGTATCTTTGGAACTCTTCTCACTTATCGGTTCATGGTTCATCGCAGCCGTAGAACCACTATCACAAGGTATTACAAACGTTGCTACTAAACGTCTTCAAGGACGTAAATTCAACATCGGTCTTGACTGGCCATTCATCGCTGGTCGTGCTGAAATCTGGGCTTGTGCCAACGTACTTGCTCCAATTATGTTGGTTGAAGCGGTGCTTCTTTCAAAAGTCGGAAATGGTATCTTGCCACTTGCAGGTATCATCGCTATGGGTGTTACTCCAGCTCTCTTGGTTGTAACTCGTGGTAAATTGCTCCGTATGATCATCTTTGGAACACTCTTGTTGCCACTCTTCCTTCTTTCAGGTACACTTATCGCACCATTTGCAACAGAACTTGCTAAAGGTGTAGGTGCCTTCCCAGCAGGTGTGAGTGAAACTCAATTGATCACTCACTCAACTCTTGAAGGACCAATCGAAAAACTTCTTGGTTGGACAATTGGTAACACTACAACTGGTGATATCAAAGCAATCCTTGGTGCAGTAGTCTTCCTTGTATTCTATATCGGTATCTTTGCTTGGTACAGAAAACAAATGATTAAACGTAATGAAGAGTATGCAGCAAAAGCAAAATAATGCGCTCCTATAAAATGTAAGCTCAATGAAAATCAAAGAGCAAACTAGAAAGCGAGTCGCAGGTTGCTCAAAATACAGTTTTGAGGTTGTAGATAAGACTGACGAAGTCAGTGACCATATCTACGGCAAGGCGACGCTGACGAAGTTTGAATTGGATTTTCGCAGAGTGTAAATTGTTGAAACTAGGTTGTCATACCTTCTAGGAGTGACAGCCTAGTTTTTTATAAACTATCAAGAAATCGGAGAAAATAATGGTAATTGAATTAAAATCAGAACAATTAAGAGTTCAATTTAACAGTTTTGGTGGGGCTCTTTCTTCTATAAAAGATGCTGAGGGACTGGAGTATTTGTGGCAAGGGGATGCTACTTATTGGAGTGGACAAGCTCCTGTTCTCTTTCCCATTTGTGGTTCATTGAGAGAAGATACAGCCTTCTATATAGATGATAAGGGACAAGAAAGTAAAGGAAAGATTCCTCGTCATGGTTTGGTTCGCAAGAAAGAATTTGAATTAGTTGAACAGACAGACAAGAGTGTAACTTTTGCAATTGAAGACGATGAGAATAGCTATCAAAACTATCCTTATCATTTCCGCCTAGAAATCACTTATATCCTTACTGACAAGACAGTACGGACTCAATACAAGATTTTCAATAAAGAAACTAGCAAGGTCATGCCTTACTTTATTGGTGGACATCCAGGCTTTAATTGTCCCTTACTGGATGATGAGATCTATGAAGATTACTATTTAGAGTTTGAGGAAGAAGAGACTTGCTCTGTTCCACGTCCTTTCCCAGAAACAGGTATGTTGGATTTCCAAGATAGAAGTCCATGGCTAGATGGTCAAAAAGAATTAGACCTCAGCTATGATCTTTTCAGCACAGATGCAGTGACTTTGGATGAATTGCAATCTCGAACAATTGCCCTTCGTTCTCGTAAACATGATAAGGGATTGAAAGTGCACTTTGCAGAGTTTCCAAACCTCATCATCTGGTCAACTTTGAACAAGGGACCTTTCATTGCCTTTGAACCATGGTCTGGCTTGTCAACATCCCTTGAAGAAGGAGATCATTTAGAAGATAAGAAGAATGTTCGTCTCTTAGAAGCCAATCAGGTTGAAGAAATAGGGTTTGAGATAGAAGTTTTATAAAAAAGTAAAAAATAAATAACAAAAACAAACACAAACTGTTGACTTTTTCAAACAATAGTAGTATATTATGTTTGTGAGGACTAATTGACTGTTTTTTAAAGACAGCCAATACACTGCTGGAATCCAGCATAGAAAAAATAAAAAGGAGTATACAATATGTCTATTGTTATCGGTGCAGATGCTGCAGGTTTGAGATTGAAAGAAGTTGTGAAAGACTTCTTGGAAAAAGAAAATTTCCACGTTGTGGATGTTACAGCTGAAGGTCAAGACTTTGTTGATGTGACTCTCGCTGTTGCTGCAGAAGTAAACAAAGAAGAACAAAACCTTGGTATCGTAATTGATGCCTATGGAGCTGGTCCATTTATGGTCGCAACAAAAATCAAAGGAATGGTTGCTGCAGAAGTATCTGACGAACGTTCAGCTTATATGACTCGTGGCCACAACAACTCACGTATGATCACTATGGGTGCACAACTTGTTGGTGATGAATTGGCTAAAAACATCGCTAAAGGATTTGTTAACGGTAAATACGATGGTGGACGTCACCAGATTCGGGTCGACATGTTGAACAAAATGTGCTAATACTCTTCAAAAATCAAGATAATCTGTTGTCAGCTCACTTTAGCTAACCTCAGTTATGCTTGCAGCTCGCTTCCTAAGCTAATCTTGATTTTTTTTGAGTAGGGATAAATGATATTAGATTTATATAATTAATCGGAGGGAATAACTAATGAGAATTGCAATTGGATGTGACCACATCGTAACAGATGAAAAAATGGCGGTTTCAGAATTTTTGAAATCAAAAGGATATGAAGTCATTGACTTTGGTACATATGACCATACACGTACTCACTACCCAATCTTTGGTAAAAAAGTTGGTGAAGCCGTAACTAGCGGTCAAGCTGATCTTGGGGTATGTATCTGTGGTACTGGTGTTGGTATCAACAACGCTGTAAATAAAGTTCCAGGTGTCCGTTCTGCCTTGGTTCGTGATATGACAACAGCCCTTTATGCTAAAGAACAATTGAACGCTAACGTTATCGGCTTTGGTGGTAAGATTACTGGTGAATTGCTCATGTGTGATATCATCGAAGCTTTCATCCATGCTGAATACAAACCATCTGAAGAAAACAAGAAATTGATTGCGAAAATTGAACACGTCGAAAGCCACAATGCTCAACAAACAGATGCAAACTTCTTCACGGAATTCCTTGAAAAATGGGATCGCGGAGAATACCACGATTAAGAGGTGACTTATGATTTTAACAGTCACAATGAACCCATCCATTGATATTTCCTATCCCTTGGATGAGTTGAAGATTGATACTGTCAATCGTGTGGTGGATGTAACCAAAACGGCTGGTGGTAAGGGACTCAATGTTACCCGAGTACTTTCAGAATTTGGGGATTCTGTTCTTGCTACTGGTTTAGTGGGTGGTAAACTTGGTGAGTTTTTGGTTGAACATATCGATAATCAAGTAAAGAAAGATTTCTTCTCAATTCAAGGAGAAACTCGTAACTGTATCGCTATTCTTCACGGAGACAACCAAACAGAAGTTCTTGAAAAAGGTCCTGTAGTATTGGAACAGGAAGGTCAAGACTTTTTGGAACATTTCAAAAAACTCTTGGAGTCAGTTGAAGTAGTAGCTATCTCAGGTAGTCTGCCAGCTGGCCTTCCAGTTGATTACTATGCAAGCTTGGTAGATCTTGCTAATCAAGCTGGCAAGCCTGTTGTCTTGGACTGCTCTGGTGCAGCACTTCAGGCGGTTCTTGAATCACCACATAAACCAACAGTCATCAAACCAAATAATGAAGAATTGTCTCAACTTCTAGGAAGAGAAGTTTCTGAGGATTTGGATGAATTAAAAGAAGTCCTTCAAGAACCTTTGTTTGCAGGTATTGAATGGATTATAGTTTCACTTGGTGCCAACGGTGCTTTTGCCAAACATGGTGACACTTTCTACAAGGTAGATATTCCTAGAATTCAGGTAGTAAATCCTGTTGGATCTGGAGATTCTACTGTAGCAGGAATTTCTTCAGGACTTCTTCATAAAGAATCGGATGCAGAACTTTTAATCAAGGCAAATGTCCTTGGTATGCTCAATGCTCAAGAAAAAATGACTGGTCATGTCAACATGGCTAACTATCAAGCTCTATATGATCAATTAATAGTAAAAGAGGTATAAAATGGCTTTAACAGAACAAAAACGTGCACGCTTAGAAAAACTTTCTGATGAAAATGGAATCATCTCAGCTCTTGCTTTTGACCAACGTGGTGCTTTGAAACGCCTCATGGCTCAACACCAAACAGAAGAACCAACTGTGGCTCAAATGGAAGAACTTAAAGTTTTGGTAGCAGATGAATTGACTAAATACGCTTCATCTATGCTTCTTGATCCTGAATATGGACTTCCAGCAACTAAAGCTCTTGATGAAAAAGCTGGTCTTCTCCTTGCTTATGAAAAAACAGGTTACGACACAACAAGCACAAAACGCTTGCCAGACTGCTTGGATGTTTGGTCTGCAAAACGTATTAAAGAAGAAGGTGCAGATGCAGTTAAATTCTTGCTTTACTATGACGTAGATAGCTCAGACGAACTCAACCAAGAAAAACAAGCTTATATCGAACGTATCGGTTCTGAGTGTGTGGCTGAAGATATTCCATTCTTCCTTGAAATCCTTGCTTACGATGAAAAAATTGCTGATGCAGGTTCTGTAGAATACGCTAAAGTAAAACCACACAAAGTTATCGGTGCTATGAAAGTCTTCTCAGATCCACGCTTTAACATTGATGTCTTGAAAGTAGAAGTTCCTGTTAACATTAAATATGTTGAAGGCTTCGCTGAAGGTGAAGTGGTTTATACACGTGAAGAAGCAGCAGCCTTCTTCAAAGCTCAAGATGAAGCAACTAACTTGCCATACATCTACTTGAGTGCTGGTGTATCAGCTAAACTCTTCCAAGATACTCTTGTATTTGCTCATGAATCAGGTGCAAACTTTAACGGAGTTCTTTGTGGCCGTGCAACATGGGCTGGATCAGTTGAAGCATACATCAAAGATGGTGAAGCAGCAGCTCGCGAATGGCTTCGCACAACTGGATTTGAAAATATTGACGAACTCAACAAAGTTCTTCAAACAACAGCGACTTCATGGAAAGAACGCGTGTAAGAAAGTCCTCCTAGGTTAGGAACATGAAACTAAAAAATTTTTAAAAAAAGTTGTATGTAAAGGTTTACAAAATAACTTACTTGTGCTATACTTAAATCACAAGTTAATACAAGGTGAGTGTTACTAAGTAATATTAGGCATGATCACAGGTGAATTAGGAATCGGATGATTTTCTAGTTCATTTGTGGTCATTTTTTGTACTCATATACCTTTAAGATATAAAAGGAGGTTGACATGTATCGAATTCTAAATCCAATGAATCACAATGTCTCGCTTGTCAGAAATGATAAGGGAGAAGAGGTGATTGTAATTGGTAAGGGGATTGCATTTGGAAAGAAGAAGGGAGATTTGATTGCTGAAAATCAGGTTGAGAAAATCTTTCGGATGAAGACCGAAGAGTCCAGAGAAAACTTTATGGCTCTCCTCAAAGATGTTCCGCTTGATTTTATCACAGTGACTTATGAGATTATTGATAAGCTTTCCAAGAAATATCATTATCCGATTCAAGAGTATCTCTATGTAACCTTGACAGATCATATTTACTGTTCTTACCAAGCTCTAGCACAAGGAAGGTACAAGGATAGTAATCTGCCAGATATTTCTGCTAAGTATCCTGTCGCTTTTCAAATTGCAAATGAAGCTTTTGAAATTTATCGTCAGAAGCTAGCAGATCATTTTCCTGAGGACGAAATTATTCGGATTGCTTATCATTTCATCAATGCCGAAGGTGAAAATGAAGTGGAACTTGTGGAGTCGATTGATAAGAGGAAAGAAATTCTCAGGAATGTTGAGGAAGTTCTAAAGGAATATGCAATTCAGCGAACCAAAGAGAATAACCATTTCTATGATCGCTTTATGATTCATTTGAATTATTTCTTGGATTATTTAGACAGATCTAGAGATGATAACCAATCACTTCTGGATATGGAAGATCATATTAAACAATCCTATCCAAAAGCCTTCGAGATTGGTTCCAAGATCTATGATGTGATTACGCAACATACGGGTCTTGATTTGTATAAAAGTGAACGAGTTTATCTAGTTCTACATATCCAACGTTTATTGTCATAAAAATTTATTTAAAACTATATAAGGAGAATTCTATCATGAATAGAGAAGAAGTAACATTGTTAGGTTTTGAAATCGTAGCCTATGCTGGCGATGCTCGTTCAAAACTATTGGAAGCCTTGAAGGCTGCTGAAGCTGGTGATTTTGAAAAAGCGGACGCTCTGGTAGAGGAAGCTGGTAGCTGTATTGCAGAGGCTCACCACGCGCAAACAAGTCTATTGACTAAGGAAGCTTCTGGTGAGGACTTAGCGTATAGTGTGACCATGATGCATGGTCAAGACCACTTAATGACAACTATCTTGTTAAAAGACCTAATGCACCATTTAATCGAACTTTATAAGAGAGGAGTTAAATAATGAATAAACTAATTGCATTTATTGAGAAAGGAAAGCCTTTCTTTGAGAAACTATCTCGTAATATCTATCTTCGTGCTATTCGTGATGGTTTCATTGCAGGTATGCCTGTTATTCTCTTCTCAAGTATCTTTATCTTGATTGCCTTTGTACCAAACTCATGGGGCTTTAAGTGGTCTGATGAAGTTGTAGCTTTTCTGATGAAACCTTACAGCTATTCAATGGGAATTCTGGCTCTCTTGGTAGCTGGTACAACAGCTAAGTCATTGACCGACTCAGTAAACCGTAGCATGGAGAAAACCAATCAAATCAACTATATGTCAACATTGTTGGCAGCAATTGTTGGTTTGTTGATGTTGGCAGCTGATCCTATCGAAAATGGCCTAGCTACTGGATTCTTGGGGACAAAAGGTTTGCTTTCAGCCTTCCTTGCTGCCTTTGTTACTGTAGCAATCTATAAGGTTTGTGTTAAGAACAACGTCACTATTCGTATGCCTGACGAAGTTCCACCAAATATCTCACAAGTCTTTAAAGATGTGATTCCATTCACTCTCTCAGTTGTTTCACTTTATGCTCTTGATTTACTAGCACGTCATTTTGTTGGTGCTAGTGTAGCAGAATCAATCGGTAAATTCTTCGCACCACTCTTCTCTGCTGCTGATGGCTATTTAGGTATTACCATTATCTTTGGTGCTTTTGCCTTCTTCTGGTTTGTTGGGATTCACGGTCCATCTATTGTTGAACCTGCTATCGCAGCAATTACCTATGCCAATGCCGAAGTCAACTTGAACCTTCTTCAACAAGGTATGCACGCTGACAAGATTCTTACTTCTGGTACACAAATGTTTATCGTTACCATGGGTGGTACAGGTGCGACACTAGTTGTTCCATTCATGTTCATGTGGTTAACAAAATCGAAACGTAACCGTGCAATCGGACGTGCTTCAGTAGTTCCTACCTTCTTCGGTGTAAATGAACCAATCTTGTTTGGTGCACCACTTGTATTGAACCCAATCTTCTTCATTCCATTTATCTTTGCTCCAATCGCAAACGTATGGATCTTTAAATTCTTTATTGAAACTCTTGGAATGAACTCATTTACTGCTAATCTACCATGGACAACTCCAGCTCCACTAGGTCTAGTTCTTGGTACTAACTTCCAAGTTCTATCATTCATTCTTGCTGCCCTTCTAATTGTGGTTGACGTTGTCATTTACTATCCATTCCTTAAAGTATATGATGAACAAATTCTTGAAGAAGAACGTTCAGGTAAATCTAATGATGAATTGAAAGAAAAAGTTGCTGCAAACTTCAACACTGCAAAAGCAGATGCTATTCTTGAAAAAGCGGGTGTCGATGCAGCACAAAATAAAATAACAGACGAAACAAATGTCCTCGTTCTCTGTGCCGGTGGAGGTACAAGTGGTCTCCTTGCAAATGCTTTGAACAAGGCAGCTGCAGAGTACAATGTTCCTGTGAAAGCAGCAGCAGGTGGCTATGGTGCTCACCGTGAAATATTGCCAGAGTTTGATTTGGTTATCCTTGCCCCTCAAGTTGCTTCAAACTTTGAAGATATGAAAGCAGAAACAGATAAGCTCGGTATTAAACTTGCGAAAACAGAAGGCGCTCAATACATCAAACTAACCCGTGATGGAAAAGGTGCTCTAGCATTCGTGCAAGCTCAATTCGATTAACGATAGGGACTGTGAAACAGTCTCCTCTCGTTACGGAAATCGCTATGGCGAATTTCCTAATCGCCTTGTTAATTCGTCGGTAAAAAGATATCGTTTTGACCTCCTCATGTCACAATTCGATTAACGATAGGGACTGTGAAACAGTCTCCTCTCGTTACGGAAATCGCTATGGCGAATTTCCTAATCGCCTTGTTAATTCGTCGGTAAAAAGACATCGTTTTGACCTCCTCATGTCACAATTCGGTGACTTGGTACAAGAAGTGAGATGGAGAAGGATGGCTCACTGACTCCTCTCCTCTCACTTTTACTTTATTTAAATCAAGAAATAGGTGAAAAAATGACAAAAACACTTCCAAAAGACTTTATTTTTGGTGGCGCAACAGCTGCCTATCAAGCAGAAGGTGCTACACATACTGATGGTAAAGGACCAGTAGCGTGGGATAAATATCTCGAAGATAACTACTGGTACACTGCAGAACCAGCTAGTGATTTTTACAATCGATACCCAGTTGACCTCAAGTTGGCAGAAGAGTATGGTGTCAATGGCATTCGAATTTCTATTGCCTGGTCACGTATTTTCCCGACTGGTTATGGTCAAGTAAATCAGAAAGGTGTTGAGTTTTATCATAATTTATTTGCAGAGTGTCACAAACGTCATGTTGAGCCCTTTGTAACTCTTCATCACTTTGACACACCAGAAGCTCTCCACTCAAATGGCGACTTCTTAAACCGTGAAAATATTGAACACTTTGTAGACTACGCTGCATTCTGTTTTGAAGAATTCCCAGAAGTAAACTATTGGACAACCTTTAATGAAATTGGGCCAATCGGTGATGGTCAATACTTGGTTGGGAAATTCCCTCCAGGTATTCAGTACGACCTTGCCAAAGTTTTCCAATCGCACCACAATATGATGGTTTCTCATGCGCGTGCAGTTAAGCTATATAAAGATAAAGGTTATAAAGGTGAAATTGGTGTTGTTCACGCTCTCCCAACCAAGTACCCACTTGATCCTGAAAATCCTGCAGATGTTATTGCGGCAGAGTTGGAGGACATTATCCATAACAAATTTATCTTGGATGCAACTTATCTGGGTCACTACTCTGAAAAGACTCTGGCAGGGGTAGAGGCTATCTTGGCTGCCAATGGTGGTAGCTTGGATCTTCGTGAAGAAGATTTCACAGCATTAGAAGCCGCAAAAGACTTGAACGACTTCCTTGGAATCAACTACTATATGAGTGACTGGATGGAAGCCTTTGATGGAGAAACTGAAATTATCCATAATGGTAAGGGTGAGAAAGGAAGCTCTAAATACCAAATCAAAGGTGTTGGTCGTCGTGTAGCTCCTGATTATGTACCACGTACGGATTGGGATTGGATTATCTACCCTCAAGGTTTGTATGACCAAATCATGCGCGTGAAGAAAGATTATCCGAACTACAAGAAGATTTACATCACTGAAAATGGTCTCGGCTATAAAGATGAGTTCGTTGATAACACTGTTTACGATGATGGCCGTATTGATTATGTCAAACAACACTTGGAAGTGTTATCTGATGCGATTGCAGATGGAGCGAATGTAAAAGGTTACTTCATCTGGTCATTGATGGACGTCTTCTCATGGTCAAACGGTTATGAAAAACGTTACGGTCTCTTCTATGTAGACTTTGAAACTCAAGAACGTTATCCTAAGAAATCAGCTCACTGGTACAAGAAACTAGCGGAAACTCAAGTGATTGAGTAGTAGAATGAGTCATTAGATATAGAATTTTAGTGAGGCAAAAAGATGTTCAAAAATTTTATCCAATCTATTTATGAAAAAGTTTATATTATCAACTTTGAAAAATGCTCTCAAATACCGTGTTTGACGAATGAAGAATTGAAAAGTCTTGGAAAATGGTATGTCTCTACCGGTAAAGAATGGATTTGTCATTCAGACTATGAGCTGGAAGAATTTAAAAATATCTTTTTAAATTTTATCAATCCTGAAGAATGGGATACTATCTCCTTTGATTCAGATTTTATGCCGTTTCAACAATCGTAACCAATTTCCAAAAAAAGTTAAATCTTATATCTAGTACTCTGCAAAACTCTTATCTAATCACCTTGCTTATACTCAATAAAAATCAAAGAGCAACTTTAAACTAGGAAGCGAGTCGCAGGTTTCTCAATGCATAGCTTTGAGGTTGCAGATAAAGCAATTGGGCAAAAAGTCTTTGATACAGAAAAACGCATAATATCAGGTGTTGAAAACCTTGATACTATGCGTTTTATTGTGGGAAGATTTACTTCTGAAATTGAGTTGTTACCCAGAATCTTTGAGATTATTAAGGCTTGATGACTTTAGTAAGTTTAGATAGCTCAAAAAGGATTGAATCACTTAGTTTAGAATCGGAAACAATAGTATCAAGATTTGATACATTATAAAAAGTATAAAAATCAAACTTATTGAACTTACTATGATCTGCGAGTAAATATTTTTTATTAGAATTATTTAAAGCGATGCGTTGAGCCTCTCCCTCTTCCTCGCTAAAAGTAGCTAGAGCTCCGTTTTGAATACCATTACAGCTAACGAAAGCTTTAGAAAATTGGAGATTAGAGAGATTTTGTAGGGTCAATGTGCCAACAAAAGCACCTGTAATATCGCGATAATTTCCACCTATCAAAATCAAATCTGTTAATTTTCGTTCGCTTAAAATCAGAAAAACAGGTAGACTGTTGGTCACGACGCGGATATTGTCAATAGGCAACTCACGTGCAAAAAATTCTAATGTTGTTCCTGGTCCAATGAAAATAGTTTCTCTTTCTTCTACTAGACTACCTGCAAAACGGGCTATTTCTTGTTTTTCTGCCGTTTGGAGGGCTTGTTTTTCAATATTTGATCGCTCATTAGTCAAAAGGGAGTTGGTTCGAAGTTTTTCAGCTCCACCATGCACACGAATCAGCAAATCTTTATCAGCTAATTCCTGTAAATAGCGCCTTGCAGTCATATCTGAAACGGCTATTTCGTCCATAATCTGCTTAACCGTTATGGTTCCTTTACTATTTACTGTCTCTAAAATTTTGGCTAATTTTTCTTGTTTGAGCATATTATCACCTCGTTTCCTACTACTATCTTACCATAAACTAGCTCATCATTCAAATACAAAAACAACAAAATAAAACAAAAACAAAAATATCGAAGTTTATTTTCAAAACTTTCGATATTTTTATTAAGTTATTATTTTGTTGTTTCTAGTTTACTTTTTGATGGTTAAGAGTGGTGGAGAATTATACTCAATGAAAATCAAAGAGCAAACTAGGAAGCTAGCCGTAGGTTGCTCAAAACACAGTTTTGAGGTTGTAGATAAGACTGACGAAGTCAGTGAGCATATCTACGGCAAGGCGAAGCTGACGTGGTTTGAAGAGATTTTCGAAGAGTATTAGTCCAAACCGTAGTTGTAGTCATCATCTTGCATGGCTTCAACTTCGCCAAGAAGGTAACCATTTCCGACTTGAGAGAAGAAGTCATGGTTGGAAGTTCCTGTTGAAATACCGTTCATAACGATTGGGTTGACATCTTCAGCTGAATCTGGGAAAAGTGGATCTTGTCCCATGTTCATGAGAGCTTTATTGGCATTGTAGCGAAGGAAGGTTTTAACCTCTTCAGTCCAACCAACACCGTCATAAAGACTCTCTGTGTAGCCTTCTTCATTTTCATAAAGAGTATAGAGTAGGTCGTACATCCATTCTTTGAGTTTTTCTTGCTCTTCTTCAGGCAATTCATTGAAACCAAGTTGGAATTTGTAACCAATGTAGGTTCCGTGAACAGACTCGTCACGAATAATCAATTTAATGATTTCTGCAACGTTGGCTAGTTTGTTATTACCGAGATAGTAGAGGGGAGTGAAGAAACCTGAATAGAAGAGGAAGGTTTCGAGGAAGACACTGGCAACTTTCTTTTCAAGTGGGCTACCGTTTAGGTAAATTTCGTTGACAATCTCAGCCTTCTTTTGTAGGTAAGGGTTGGTATTGGTCCATTCGAAAATTTCTTCAATCTCAGCCTTAGTATTCAAGGTAGAAAAGATTGATGAATAAGATTTAGCGTGGACAGATTCCATAAATTGGATGTTATTGAAAACAGCTTCCTCATGTGGTGTACGGATGTCTGCGCGAAGGGCTTCAACCCCAGTTTCAGATTGCATGGTGTCCAGAAGGGTTAAACCACCAAAGACTTTTCCGACCAAGTCTTTCTCTTTGTTAGATAGCTTTCTCCAGTCATCCAAGTCATTTGACAAGGGAATACGTGTATCGAGCCAGAATTGCTCCGTCAGTTTTTCCCAAGTTGATTTGTCGATGACATCTTCGATGGCATTCCAGTTAATGGCTTTGTAGTAAGTTTCCATTTGAAATCTCTTTCTGTGTTTAGTATTGCGAACTCACAATTATTTCTATTTCACCATAATTCTATAGGAGTATCGCACAAAAAGTCGGAAGCCCGACTTTTAAAATGTTACATAAATTATGTTATGACATAGTAGATTTGATTTTATCAGTGCTGCTTAGGGAAAAATAATGTTTCTATGCTAGAAACTAAATCACACAGCTTTCACATTGGTTGGCGCCGACTTCTCCACCGTCATCTGTAAAGGTACGGACGTAGTAGATAGACTTGATTCCCTTGTTAAAGGCATAGTTACGAAGGATGGACAAATCACGTGTCGTTTGTTTATTTTCCCTCTTCCATTCGTAAAGTCCTTTTGGAATGTCACTACGCATAAAGAGTGTGAGTGAAAGTCCTTGGTCCACGTGCTCAGTCGCAGCAGCGTAAACATCAATCACCTTACGCATATCCATGTCGTAGGCAGAAGTGTAGTAAGGAATGGTTTCTGTAGACAAGCCAGCAGCAGGATAGTAGATTTTACCGATTTTCTTTTCTTGACGTTCTTCGATACGTTGCGTAATCGGGTGGATAGAGGCAGAAACGTCATTGATGTAACTGATCGAACCATTTGGAGCAACAGCTAGACGGTTTTGGTGGTAAAGTCCATCTGCTTGAACCTTGTCTCGAAGTTCAGCCCAGTCAGCAGCACTTGGGATAAAGACATCTTTGAAAAGTTCTTTAACACGGTCTGATTTTGGAACAAATTCGCCAGTTACATACTTGTCAAAGTAGCTTCCCTTAGCATAATCTGATTTTTCAAAATTGTGGAAAGTGATACCACGTTCACGCGCAATATTGTTTGACTCAACCAAAGTCCAGTAGTTCATAAGCATAAAGTAGATGCTTGTAAATTCAACAGACTCAGGTGAACCATATTCAATGAGTTGTTGGGCAAGGTAGCTGTGAAGTCCCATGGCACCAAGACCAAAGGTATGAGCTTGGCTATTTCCATGGTCGATAGTAGGAACAGCTACGATGTGCGAACTATCTGTAACGAAAGTAAGGGCACGAACCATAGCACGGATAGAACGACCAAAGTCAGGTGAAGTCATCATGTTGACTACGTTGGTTGAACCAAGGTTACATGAAACGTCCGTTCCCATTTGAAGGAATTCTTGAGCATCGTTGATCAAGCTTGGTTCTTGAACTTGAAGAATCTCAGAACACAAGTTACTCATGATAATCTTTCCATCAACAGGATTTGCACGGTTAGCCGTATCAATGTTGACGACATAAGGGTAGCCAGACTCTTGCTGTAATTTAGAGATTTCAGTTTCTAAATCACGCGCCTTGATTTTTGTCTTGCGAATATTTGGATTTGCGACCAATTCATCGTATTTTTCAGTAATGTCGATGTAGTTGAATGGCACACCGTATTCTTTTTCTACAGAGTAAGGGCTGAAGAGGTACATTTCTTCATTTTTACGCGCCAATTCGTAGAATTTATCAGGTACTACAACACCAAGTGATAGAGTCTTGACACGTACTTTTTCATCGGCGTTTTCTTTCTTAGTTGAAAGGAAAGAAATGATATCTGGGTGAAAGACATTGAGGTAAACCACCCCAGCACCTTGACGTTGACCCAATTGGTTTGAGTAAGAGAAGCTATCTTCGAAGAGTTTCATAACTGGTACGACACCTGAAGCAGCTCCTTCATAGCCTTTGATAGGTGCACCAGCTTCACGAAGGTTGCTGAGGGTAATTCCCACACCACCACCAATACGTGAAAGTTGAAGGGCAGAGTTGATAGAACGTCCGATAGAGTTCATGTCATCCGTCACTTGGATTAAGAAACAAGATACCAACTCCCCACGACGAGCACGTCCAGCATTCAAGAAGGAAGGAGTAGCAGGTTGGTAGCGTTGGTGGATGATTTCATTGGCAATATCGATTGCAACAGCTTCATTCCCATCAGCGAAATAAAGGGCGTTAAAGAAGACACGGTCTTCCATACTTTCAAGATAGTATTCACCGTCATTAGTCTTTAAGGCATATTGATTGTAAAATTTATAAGCAGCCATGAAAGACTTGAATTGGAAGTTTTGGTCTTTGATAAATTGTGACAATTCTTCCAAAAATTCTGGACGGTATTTCTTGATAAAGGCTGTTTCTATGTAGTTGTGTTCAATGAGGTAGTTGATTTTATCTTTGATTGAATCAAAAACCATAGTGTTTGGAACTACATTTTCTTTAAAGAAAGCATCCAAGGCTTCCTTATCTTTATGAAGCATGATTTGTCCATTGACAGGACGGTTGATTTCGTTATTGAGACGGAAGTAAGTCACGTCTTCAAGATGTTTTAATCCCATAAAATTTCCCTTATCTAATTACAAAAGAAAGGCTTCTAAGTTAGCCCTGGAAGCAGTTTCTTCTGGATGATGTACTAAGATTATGCTAATTGTTTCAGTTTTCCTGGTTGGAAACCTGAAAAGACTTCAGTTGGTGTTTGGATAATAGGAGCTGCGCTAAAACCGAGTTCTTTGACTTGATCGATGTACTCAGGCTGCTCATCAAGATTGATTTCTTTATATTCAACGTTATTACTGTCCAAGAAACGTTTGGTCATTTTACATTGGACACAATTGTTTTTAGAATAAACGGTTACCATTGTGTAACTCCTCTTCAAAATTTAATACTATCTTAGTATATCAGAAAATAAAAATTTGTCAATGATTTAAACTAAATATAGTGGTCTCTTTTTCTACTCAAGCTCACAAAACACAATATGTAGTGTTTGTTCTATAAAACAGCAATGATTATCCTATAAATCGTTTTTAAAGAAACTATATCCTGTGTTTTGTTATCTAGGATAGAAGATTTTCAGCAAGTTATCTGAAAGGAAATTGAAGGAAAATCCAGAAAATGCTTGAAAAAAATCCTAGAAGATGGTATAATACCAAATTGTAAGGGTTATCACATATAACTCAAAAAAGAAAGAACAAAAGGAGAGTCAAACTATGGCTTCTAAAGATTTCCACGTAGTGGCAGAAACAGGTATTCACGCACGTCCAGCAACATTGTTGGTACAAACTGCTAGCAAATTTGCTTCAGATATCACTCTTGAGTACAAAGGTAAATCAGTTAACCTTAAATCAATTATGGGTGTTATGAGTCTTGGTGTTGGCCAAGGTGCTGACGTAACTATCTCAGCTGAAGGTGCAGATGCAGATGACGCTATCGCTGCAATCTCAGAAACAATGGAAAAAGAAGGATTGGCATAAGGGAAATGACAGAAATGCTTAAAGGAATCGCAGCATCTGACGGTGTTGCAGTTGCAAAAGCATATCTACTCGTTCAACCGGATTTGTCATTCGAGACTATTTCAGTCGAAGATACAAACGCAGAAGAGGCTCGTTTGGATGTTGCTCTTGAAGCTTCTCAAAACGAGCTTTCTCTTATCCGCGAGAAAGCTGTAGGTACGCTTGGTGAAGAAGCGGCTCAAGTTTTTGACGCTCATTTGATGGTTCTTTCTGACCCAGAATTGATTGGTCAGATTAAAGAAACAATCCGTGCTAAGAAAGTCAATGCAGAAGCAGGTCTTAAAGAAGTGACTGATATGTTCATCACTATCTTTGAAGGCATGGAAGACAACCCATACATGCAAGAACGTGCAGCGGATATCCGTGACGTGACAAAACGTGTATTGGCAAACCTTCTTGGTAAGAAATTGCCAAACCCAGCTTCTATCAATGAAGAAGTGATTGTCATTGCGCATGACTTGACACCATCTGATACAGCTCAATTGGACAAAAACTTTGTAAAAGCTTTTGTAACAAACATCGGTGGACGTACAAGCCACTCAGCTATCATGGCACGCACACTTGAAATTGCAGCTGTATTGGGAACAAATAACATCACTGAAGTGGTGAAAGACGGTGATATCCTTGCCGTTAACGGAATTACTGGTGAAGTGATTATCAACCCAACAGATGAACAAGCGGCAGAATTTAAAGCAGCTGGTGAAGCTTATGCTAAACAAAAAGCTGAATGGGCACTTTTGAAAGATGCTCAAACAGTGACTGCTGACGGTAAACACTTCGAGTTGGCTGCTAACATCGGTACTCCAAAAGACGTTGAAGGTGTTAACAACAACGGTGCAGAAGCTGTTGGACTTTACCGTACAGAGTTCTTGTACATGGATTCTCAAGATTTCCCAACAGAAGACGAGCAGTATGAAGCATACAAGGCTGTACTTGAAGGAATGAATGGTAAACCAGTGGTTGTTCGTACAATGGATATTGGTGGAGATAAGGAACTTCCTTACTTCGATATGCCACACGAAATGAACCCATTCCTTGGATTCCGTGCCCTTCGTATCTCTATTTCTGAAACTGGAGATGCAATGTTCCGCACGCAAATCCGTGCCCTTCTTCGTGCATCTGTTCATGGTCAATTGCGTATCATGTTCCCAATGGTTGCCCTTTTGAAAGAATTCCGTGCAGCTAAAGCAGTTTATGAAGAAGAAAAAGCAAACCTTCTTTCTGAAGGAGTTGCAGTTGCGGATGACATCCAAGTTGGTATCATGATTGAAATCCCTGCAGCAGCGATGCTTGCAGACCAATTTGCAAAAGAAGTAGACTTCTTCTCAATTGGTACAAACGACTTGATCCAATACACAATGGCAGCAGACCGTATGAATGAGCAAGTTTCATACCTTTACCAACCATATAACCCATCAATCCTTCGCTTGATCAACAACGTTATCAAGGCAGCTCACGCTGAAGGTAAATGGGCTGGTATGTGTGGTGAGATGGCTGGTGACCAAAAAGCTGTTCCACTTCTTGTCGGAATGGGCTTGGATGAGTTCTCTATGTCAGCAACATCTGTACTTCGTACACGTAGCTTGATGAAGAAATTGGATACTGCTAAGATGGAAGAGTACGCAAACCGTGCCCTTACAGAGTGTTCAACAATGGAAGAAGTTCTTGAACTTCAAAAAGAATACGTTAATTTCGATTAATGTCATTAACCTTGTAACCTAGTTGCAAGGTTTTTTGACGCATTTTGGGAAAGTATAGTCTAATAAACTCCACTTTTCAATGAGTCAGAGGCATGGTATAATAGGGGAAAGTAAATAGAATAAGAGAGAAACCATGTCTAAAGAAATTGATATTGAGTATTATCACCAGCTGGCCTTGCAAAAGCAGAAGGAGCACCGTAAAGTTTTAGCCAATCTAAAGAAAAAACCTCCTAAAAACCTAGACAAGATAGCCCAGCAGATTCACCAAGAAGTCTTTTCGGAGATTGATTGCACTGCATGTGCTAACTGTTGTAAGACTTTGGGTCCTGACTTCAAAGAGGCAGACATCACCCGTATTGCCAAATATTTCAAAATGAAATTGCCGGCCTTTGAAGCTGAATTTCTGCAGGTGGATGAAGATGGAGACAAGGTTTTTAAATCAATGCCTTGCCCATTTTTAGGAGGAGATAACCTCTGTTCCATTTATGACGTTCGTCCAAAGGCCTGTCGTGAATTTCCCCATACCGACCGTAAAAAAATCCATCAAATCAACCATTTGACGATTAAGAATACCTTGACCTGCCCAGCAGCCTATCTCTTTGTTGAGAAATTAAAGGATAAGTTGTAGAAATTTGTAATTTTAAATTTTGAACAAAGATTACAAGATTAAAATTCTCATAATAACTAGTAATATGAAGGGATAACTTCTATGCCTAGACCAAGAACAAAAGAGGAGCTGGTGCTAGCCTCTAAGGAGAATTATGAAAATCTCAAGCTCTTCATCTCTAAACTAAGTGAAGATGAGTTGCAGACTCCTTTTGATTTTTCAAAAGACCAAAAGAAAAAGGAAGCGCACTGGAAAAGAGATAAAAATCTACGGGATGTCTTAATCCATCTTTATGAATGGCAGCAGTTACTTTTGACTTGGGTACATTCTAATCAAGAAGATCACGAAAAACCTTTTCTCCCTGAACCTTATAATTGGAAAACTTATGGGGAGATGAATGTTGCTATTTGGAAGAAGCACCAGAAAACCTCCTTAGAAGAAGAGACTAGACTCCTAGAACAATCACATAGGGAGGTTTTAGAGTTGATAGAAGTTTTTAGCAATGACGAACTCTTTATCAAAGGTATCTATAAGTGGACGGGAGGGACAAGTCTAGGTTCCTACTTTGTCAGTAGCACCTCCAGTCACTATGATTGGGCTCTGAAAAAACTCAAAGCTCACCGGAAGAATTGTAAGGGATAGATGGCCTATTTGAAATTGCAAGAATGAGTTCTTTTAAACGTAATACTCTTCGAAAATCAAATTCAAACTGCGTCAACGTCGCCTTGCCGTACTCAAGTACAGCCTGCGGCTAGTTTCCTAGTTTGCTTTTTGATTTTCATTGAGTATAAGATAAAAACAAAGGGCCATCAAGTGATGTAGCCCTTTTGAGTAATACAAGCAAATTACCATGTAAAAGCTGTCGTTGGAGCATTGAGCGCTTCTAACCACTGTTTATTTTTTACGGGGCAAAGAGTTACGGATATACCTGCCATATCTAGACTGGTCATAAATGTTCCTGATTTTATAAAGGTAATAGTGACTCCTTCAATTTCTAAGAGTTGAAGGAGATCATTGAGAAATATGCCCATTTCTAAGTTGCTGGTAGTGCCTAGATTATTTACAAGCAATATAAATTGATCACCCTTTTTCCAATGATAGTGCAATCTTAATTTACTTATAATTTCATTTGCAAGGATTTCCGATGATTGGAATGGGACGATACGATAGCCTTCTTCGCCATGTATCCCAATACCATAAGAAATATTTCCTTCTTCCAAGTTAAATAGTGGAAGGATGGCTTGGGGGAGACTAGCAGATTTCGTTGCAAAGCCAATCGTTGCGATTTCGGGAGCAAGTTCATGACCTAAATCAGTTAGTTGCTCTATTTCGGCACCATTTTGAGCTGCATATCCTAGAACTTTATGAAGTAAAATAGTTCCTGCAAGCCCTCTTCCTCTAATTTGAAATCTATTGTGAGGTTCAATAGAAATATCGTCGTGTGCTAGACTATAGCCGACCTTAATTCCTTCTTGTCTAGCAGTATTAATGGCCCAGCTAAATTCTTTGATGTCTGCTTCGAAATTTTTTACAATGATGAAGACACCGTGACCATTGTTTAAAAAACGAATGGACTCTAAGATTTCAGTTCTTGTAGGAGGAGTAAATAATTGGCCATAGATAGCAGCAGTAAGCATTCCTTCTCCCACATATCCAATATGCGCAGGTTCGTGACCGGAACCTCCACCCGACAATATTGGAACCTGATGAGGATTGCGATTTTTTTGATAGACTAATGGTAAGGTAGGGTGCTTTTCTAATTTAGGATGACTGCTGACAGCTGCCGAAATGTAACTTGAAATAATTTTCTGTTTATGATTTGAAATAAATGTCATTGTGGTCTCTTTCCAATAATTGTCATGATTAGAAAGTCTGGTTGTGGAACTGGACTTTTTTTATTGACGTAAGACTTCACGATTTCTGCTAGAGCATGTGAATGGTAGTCTAACAAAAAACAAGTATAAGCAGATGAATCGCTATCAATCTGACCGTATTCTCTTAAAATTTTTGATACAAGCAAGCGACAGTAGCTGATAAAGTGGTCATAGAAGTTATTTTGCCCTTGAATATCAAAAAGTTGAATATAAAAGTCACGCTCTTGTTCGAAATAAAGAAATAGTTCTTGTAATAGTTTTTGGCCTGAAATGAAGTCCAAGTTATTGGTGATATACTCGGTTAAGTCATTTTCAAATATCCAGTCTAGCAGTTCATATTTGTCAAGAAAGTGATTATAAAAGGTCTGTCTACGAATGCCAGCTGATTCCATGATATCTACAATGGAGATTTTGTCAAATTCTCTAGTAGCTAATAGGTCTCTAAATGCCTTGGCAATCCGTTTTTTTGTAATAAGTGATGATGCCATAGGAAACCTTTCTTTTACTTCCTTCATTTTACCAAAAAAATGTTTTAAACGGGTTTAAAAGGGGACAAATAATAGAATCTGTCCCTTATCAGCCAGCGATAAAAAATATATAATGAAAGCGAAAACAAAGGTACATGCCGAAAGGAGTTTCTCATGAAAAAAATTATAAATGAACCGACACAAGTTGTTGATGAAATGTTGCAGGGATTGTCATTCATGCATGATGACTTGGTAGAACGCTTAGATGGTTTTGATGTCATCGTTAGAAAGGTAGAAAAGACAGGAAAAGTTGGACTCATTTCAGGTGGAGGTTCAGGACATGAACCAAGTCATGCTGGATTTGTAGGAGATGGAATGTTGTCTGCTGCCATTTGTGGAGCAGTCTTCACTTCACCTACTCCGGACCAAATTTTAGAAGCCATTAAGGCGGCTGATGAAGGTGCTGGAGTTTTCATGGTCATCAAGAACTATTCTGGGGACATTATGAACTTTGAAATTGCACAAGAACTTGCTGAAATGGAAGGCATTGATGTAGCAAGTGTTGTGGTTGATGATGATATTGCGGTTGAAAATAGTCTCTATACCCAAGGTCGTCGAGGTGTCGCAGGTACTATATTAGTCCATAAAATTTTGGGAGATGCGGCTCGTTCTGGTAAATCATTAGCTGAAATGAAGGACTTGGCCGATAAACTTGTGTTAGAAATTAAAACAATTGGGCTGGCTCTGTCTGGAGCAACCGTTCCTGAAGTTGGGAAACCAGGTTTTGTTCTAGAAGATGATGAATTTGAATATGGAGTTGGTATCCACGGTGAACCAGGATATAAAAAAGAGAAAATGCAACCTTCCGCACAATTGGCCTCAGAATTGGTTGAAAAACTATCTGAAGGTTTCCAACTTAAAGCTGGTGAACGCTATGGCCTTCTCATCAATGGTTTAGGAAGCACTCCTCTTATGGAGCAATATGTATTTGCAAATGATGTGGCAAAATTACTCCATGAAAAAGGTGTTGAGTTGGCATTTAAGAAAATTGGAAACTATATGACCTCAATTGATATGGCTGGCTTGTCATTAACATTGATTCGATTGGCAGATGATGAGTGGTTGGATGCTCTAAATGCACCTGTTACTACCCCAGCTTGGTAAAACTCAAGGAGGAAATGTCGCATGAATGCTGAACAAGCTCTTGAATGGATGAAGCTTTTTAATGAAAAGATTCAAGAACAGAAAGATTACCTTAGTGAGCTAGACACCCCTATAGGAGATGGAGACCACGGTGGAAATATGGCGCGTGGAATGGCTGCAGTTATGGAAAACTTAGAAGGAAAGCAATTTGAAACAAGCAGTGATGTGTTTAAACTTGTCTCAATGCAATTACTGAGCAAGGTAGGCGGTGCTTCTGGTCCCTTGTATGGCTCTGCTTTTATGGGCATGGCTAAGGCTGATTCTAATTCGAAAATAGAGGAAATCTTACAAAGTGGTCTGGATATGATTGTCAAACGTGGGAAAGCAGAAGTTGGAGAAAAGACAATGGTTGATGTTTGGACTCCTGTTATTGCTGCTTTGTCTGCTGGTCAATTGACTCAAGACGTTATTGATAAGGTAGTGAATGCTACCAAAGATTTACTTGCAACTAAAGGAAGGGCATCTTATGTAGGAGAACGTTCTCTTGGACATATTGATCCTGGGTCATTCTCATCAGGATTGCTCTTTACTGCTCTTTTAGAAACTGGGGTGTTTTAATGGGAAGTATTGGTCTTGTTATCGTTTCACATTCCAAACACATTGCAGAAGGTGTTGTTGAACTGATTGGTGAAGTAGCTAAAGATGTTCCGATTACTTATGTAGGAGGAACCGAAGATGGAGGAATTGGAACGAGTTTTGATCAAGTAGATAGGGTTGTTTCCGAAAATCCAGCAGATACTTTATTAGCTTTTTTTGACCTAGGTTCTGCTAAAATGAACTTAGAAATGGTGGCTGATTTCAGTGATAAAAGTATCATGATCAATAGGGTTCCAATTGTAGAAGGTGCCTATACTGCAGCAGCTCTTCTTCAGGCTGGTGCAGAACTGTCAGTTATTCAAACACAGTTGGCGGAGCTTGAAATCAATAAATAAGGAATCTTCCTATCATTCCTTTTATAGGTGAGTTATTGATTATCTCAACTATTAAAGTTTAATACTCAATGAAAATTAAAGAGCAAACTAGGAAGCTAGCCGCAGGCTGTACTTGAGTACGGCAAGGTGAAGCTGACGTGGTTTGAATTTGATTTTCGAAGAGTATAAGTAAATAATTTCAAAATCAGAAAGGGATTGCTTTATGCAGTTCCTTTTTATTTTAACAAGAGTAAAGCTATAGTGTTTCTAAATTGTGAATCATTCGAAACAGATTGTGATGGAACTATTCTAGCTTTAGAATTCTTTAAAAATTAAAATTTAAAGCAATCAATGGCTTAGAATAGTGCGAAAACATTTAGTTTATAGGAATTCTAGGTCTAGAATTACATAGATATTTATGAAGTTGGGGTATTCGATAGTTAGGATTGTTCTATTCTGAAAGGTTTGAGCTGTCAATTGTATAGGATAGTGTTATTCTATGTTAGATTCCAGTAAAAATGATTGGATAAATAATATTAAAGAAAAATCAAAATCATAATTTTGTTTAATATGGTATAATATTTCTAATAATTTAAACATAATGAGGTAGTAATTTATGGATGAAGTTTTATTTTTTGGAGAAGATGACTTCGATATTCTTGATATTGATGGTTATGAACTAAAACCCTCATCGTTTTTTAATAAGTTACCAGAAATAGCCAAACCTTTAGTCAAAAATGCAACTAAAATCTTATCTGAAGTAGAAAAAATGTTATATTCTGCTCCAGCCTTTATCAATGTTGTCCAATCTAGTATACCTGAAGAGGTTTTTCAGGCAATTCTTTCTCCAGAACAACGGGAAGCAATTGCTCAAGGAGTGTTAAAATTGATGACAAAGAAAGATGGCTCTCTCTTGGCGGTATTAGTAGATACTAATACTAATAAAATCATTGGAAATGTACCATTGAAATCTGTTAAATTGACACCAGAATTAAATAAAGCGTTAGCCGATTATTCGTCGCAAATTCAAATGGCACAGATTGCAGAGGAGATTCAGAATGTACAATATGCTATTGAGGACGTCAGAAAAGGGCAGGAGTCAGATAGACTTGCAATAGCCTATAGTTGTCAACAGAAACTCTTGCAAGCTAGAGAGATATCAGATCCAAACATTAGAACAATGATGTTACTGCAAGTTATTTCAGATGCAGAGGATAGTAGAAATCTCTTAATGCTTAGTCAAAAATCAAATGTAAATTTTATCAAAGAACAACCAGATTCTACTTGGGGTAAGCTATTAAAAGGGGATAAACCAGATAAAATTGAAGCTCGTATGAATGAGATTCGAGATGGATTAGCAGCTGTAAATATCGTTTCACTATCAGCAGCAATAGCTTATAATGAGTTGGGCGAGAAAAAAGCTGCTCAAAAAAGTTTGGATTACTTTGGGAAATTTATTAACGAAACTTATCTCAGTTCTCAGGAATTAGTAGAGAGACTTGATTTACTTGATCCTTCGCCTATAAATTACTGGACAAAAGAATTGCCAAAAATTGAAACTTCTATAATGAAATTACCAAATAAAACAGATTCTATTGAGACAGAGGTGCTAGAATGAAAGAAATAAAAAAATGCAAGACATGTACTAGGGATTTACCATCAAGTTATAAGCACAATAAGTGCGAATCGTGTAGAAACAAAAAAATAGATGAAGCAAAAAAGATACTTAAAGTTGTTGGACAAGTTGGAAGTGTGGTTACTCCAGTTGTAGTTGGTATGTTGATGAATAAAACTAAGAATAAGAAGAAATAAACTAATCTATTAAGTACCTAGAAAGGAAAACTCTCAAATTGTCCTACAAATTTCTACTCTTTGACCTTGATCACACTCTTCTTGATTTTGATGCTGCTGAGGATGTGGCTTTGACTCAACTCCTAAAAGAAGAAGGGGTTACAGATATTCAGGCTTATAAAGACTATTACGTTCCTATGAACAAGGCTCTCTGGAAGGACTTGGAGCAAAAGAAAATTAGTAAACAAGAGCTGGTTAACACGCGCTTTTCTCGTTTATTTGCTCATTTTGGACAGGAAAAAGACGGTAGTTTTCTAGCCCAGCGTTACCAATTTTACCTTGCCCAGCAGGGACAAACTTTTTCAGGCGCTCATGAACTCTTAGACAGCCTCATTGAGCGAGATTTTGACTTGTATGCTGCGACAAATGGCATTACTGCCATTCAGACAGGGCGTTTGGCTCAATCTGGTCTAGCACCTTATTTCAATCAAGTCTTTATCTCTGAACAGCTGCAAACACAAAAACCTGATGCTCTCTTTTATGAAAAGATTGGCCAACAGATTGCAGGTTTTAGTAAAGAAAAGACGCTGATGATTGGAGATTCCCTAACCGCCGACATTCAAGGTGGCAATAATGCTGGAATTGACACGATTTGGTACAACCCTCATCACCTAGAAAATCATACACAAGCCCAGCCGACTTACGAAGTCCATTCTTATCAAGACTTGCTGGATTGCTTAGATAAACTGTAAAAAGTGGTTTAGATAGCCACTTTTTGCTATAATAGAGGCAGTAAAAATGAAGGAGTTGGCTATGGAACACTCGTCTTGGCATGCTTTGATTAAGGCGCAATTACCTGAGGGTTATTTTGGGAAAATAAATCAGTTTATGGAGCAGGTCTATGCTCAGGGGACTATTTATCCACCCAAGGAAAAGGTTTTTCAGGCTCTCCTGACAACACCGCTTGAAGAAGTTAAGGTGGTGATTCTGGGGCAGGATCCTTATCACGGACCAGGTCAGGCGCAGGGCTTGAGTTTTTCTGTTCCTGACTCTATCCCAGCTCCGCCATCCTTGCAAAATATCTTGAAAGAATTGTCAGATGATATAGGAGTTAAGAAATCTCATGATTTGACGGCTTGGGCTGAGCAAGGAGTCTTACTTCTCAATGCTTGCTTGACGGTTCCTGCTGGTCAGGCCAATGGTCATGCTGGTCAGATATGGGAGCCATTTACAGATGCTGTGATTCATGTGGTCAATCAACTAGATAGACCAGTCGTTTTTGTACTCTGGGGAGCCTATGCACGCAAGAAGAAGGCCTTAGTTACCAATCCTCATCACTTGATTATCGAATCAGCCCATCCCAGTCCTTTATCTGTTTACAGAGGATTTTGGGGTTCCAAGCCTTTTTCCAAGGCCAATGCATTCTTAAAAGAGACAGGACAAGAGCCAATTGATTGGCTTAGATAAGGAGAGAATATGCCTCAGTTAGCGACGATTTGCTACATTGATAACGGAAAAGAACTGCTCATGCTTCATCGCAATAAAAAGCCAAATGATGTCCATGCGGGTAAATGGATTGGTGTGGGTGGTAAGCTAGAGAGAGGAGAGACACCCCAGGAATGCGCGGCGCGTGAAATTCTTGAAGAAACAGGGCTCAAAGCCAAACCAGTTCTAAAAGGTGTTATCACTTTTCCTGAATTTACTCCAGATTTAGACTGGTACACCTATGTTTTTAAAGTGACGGAGTTCGAGGGTGACTTGATTGACTGCAATGAGGGAACCTTAGAATGGGTTCCCTATGATGAGGTTTTGAGCAAGCCAACTTGGGAAGGTGATCATACCTTTGTTGAGTGGCTTTTAGAGGATAAACCCTTCTTTTCAGCCAAGTTTGTCTATGATGGGGATAAATTGTTGGATACCCAAGTTGATTTCTATGAATAAAGGAGAAAGCAGATGCTACTAATCAAAAACGGTCGTGTAATGGATCCTAAGTCTGGTTTAGATCAAGTGTGTGATATCTTAGTTCAAGATGGGAAAATTATCAAAATTGCGCCTGAAATCAAGGAAGAAGGAGCAGAACTGATTGACGCTACTGGTCTAGTCGTTGCTCCTGGCTTGGTCGATATCCATGTTCATTTCCGTGAACCTGGTCAAACTCACAAGGAGGATATCCATACTGGTGCCCTAGCGGCTGCTGCAGGTGGTTTTACAACGGTTGTCATGATGGCTAATACTAGTCCAACTATTTCAGATGTGGAGACTTTACAAGAAGTTCTTCAGTCAGCTGCCAAGGAAAATATCAATGTCAAGACGGTTGCGACCATTACTAAGAATTTTAATGGCAAAGATTTGACTGACTTTAAGGCACTCTTAGAAGCTGGTACTGTTGGTTTTTCTGATGACGGCATTCCTCTTGAAAGCAGCAAAGTGGTTAAGGCAGCCATGGAAGAAGCCAAAAAACTCAATACCTTTATTAGTCTTCATGAGGAAGATCCAGGTTTGAATGGAATTCTTGGTTTTAACGAAAACATTGCTAAAGAACATTTCCATATCTGCGGTGCGACTGGGGTGGCTGAGTACGCTATGATGGCGCGTGATGTTATGATTGCCTATGCAACTAAGGCCCATGTTCACATCCAGCATTTGTCGAAGGAAGAGAGTGTCAAAGTAGTTGAGTTTGCTCAGGGGCTGGGTGTGCAAGTCACAGCAGAAGTAGCGCCACAGCATTTCTCCAAGACAGAAGCACTCCTTTTGACACAAGGAAGTAATGCCAAGATGAATCCGCCGCTTCGTTTGGAATCAGACCGTCGTGCTGTTATCGAAGGTCTAAAGTCAGGTGTCATCACAGTTATTGCAACTGACCATGCGCCTCACCATGCGGATGAAAAAAATGTTGAGGATATCACCAAAGCACCATCTGGTATGACTGGCTTAGAAACCTCCCTGTCTCTCGGCTTGACCTATTTGGTGGAAGCTGGTGAGTTGAGCTTGATGGAATTACTCGAAAAGATGACATACAACCCAGCCAAGCTTTACAACTTTGAAGCAGGTTATTTGGCTGAGAATGGTCCAGCAGATATCACTATTTTTGATGACAAGGCTGACCGCCTTGTGGACTCCCATTTTGCTTCAAAAGCGACTAATTCCCCCTTTATCGGTGAAACCTTAAAAGGGCAGGTTAAATATACCATCTGTAAGGGACAAATCGTCTATCAAGCTTGATAGGAGTTAGAATATGAATTATTTTCGAAAACGTAGGGAGAGAAAAGCAAAATCTAATAGCGGAATTTACTGTCCCGCATCTAATCGTTCTAAAATTCAATATGAAACTAAAGAAAAAGCTGACCATGCGGTTCAATATGATAATGGAGGTTTAGTTAGAAGCTATTATTGTCGTACATGTGCGTGTTGGCATACTACTTCAAAATCTAATAACCCTCCGCTAAGTTTGAAAAACTATGGTCTGAAACTCTTTGGTTTAGATAAATCAGAATAGAAAGAGAAGTATGTATAAGACAAAGTGTTTACGAGAGAAGTTAGTATTATTTTTAAAAATTTTCTTCCCAATCCTGATCTACCAATTTGCCAATTATTCTGCATCCTTTGTTGATACGACTATGACAGGACAATACAATACCATGGATTTGGCTGGTGTGTCTATGGCAACCAGTATCTGGAATCCTTTCTTTACCTTCCTAACAGGAATTGTGTCGGCCTTGGTGCCCATCATTGGTCACCATCTTGGTCGAGGCAAAAAGGAAGAAGTTGCATCTGATTTTTACCAGTTCATCTATTTGGCCCTGGGTCTATCTGTGGTCTTGCTGGGGATGGTGCTGTTCTTGGCACCACCAATCTTGAATCATATTGGGTTAGAAGCACCAGTAGCAGCAGTAGCGGTTCGCTATCTCTGGTTTTTATCTATCGGAATTATCCCCTTATTGCTTTTTAGTGTCATTCGTTCCTTGCTGGATTCGCTGGGGTTGACCAAACTGTCCATGTATCTCATGCTTTTGTTACTTCCTCTCAATAGTGGATTTAACTACCTCTTGATTTACGGGGCCTTTGGTGTTCCAGAACTGGGAGGTGCTGGTGCTGGTTTAGGAACATCCTTGGCCTACTGGGTCTTGCTTGGGATTTCTGTTCTGGTTTTATTTAAACAGGAGAAGCTCAAAGCCTTACACCTTGAGAAACGCATTCCGCTTAATATGGATAAAATCAAGGAAGGAGTTCGTTTAGGTCTGCCTATTGGGGGGACTGTCTTCGCGGAAGTAGCTATCTTTTCCGTGGTTGGCTTGATTATGGCTAAGTTCTCGTCCTTGATTATCGCTAGCCACCAGTCAGCCATGAACTTTTCAAGTCTCATGTACGCCTTTCCTATGAGTATCTCATCGACTATGGCGATAGTCGTGTCTTATGAAGTGGGAGCCAAGCGATTTGATGATGCGAAAACCTATATTGGTCTAGGAAGATGGACAGCCCTTATTTTTGCGGCCTTCACCTTATCTTTCCTTTACATTTTTAGGGGAAATGTGGCTAGTCTTTATGGGAACGACCCAGAATTTATCGATTTGACAGCGCGCTTTTTAACTTATAGTCTTTTCTTCCAGTTAGCAGATACCTTTGCGGCACCGCTTCAGGGAATTTTACGGGGGTATAAGGATACCGTTATTCCTTTTTACCTTGGTTTGGTTGGTTACTGGGGGGTGACACTCCCAGTAGCTATGGTATTCGACTCTCTAACAGATTTTGGAGCTTATTCTTACTGGATTGGTTTGATTATTAGTCTAATCGTGAGCGGGGTTCTCTACCGTTGGCGTTTAACTGTGATTATGAAGAGATTTGAATCCAGAAAAGCTTGATTTTTAGAATTCCTACAAGCAAAAATATCCTTCCTTATCTGCATTATTTTAATTAGTAGTAGGTAGACGAGAACTTCAAAAATATAGAAACAATTGATATTCCACGCTACTTTACTGGTATCAGATATAAAGAAAAAGAAGTTGCTAAAACAAGCAACTTCTTTTTTTGATAAATATTTTACATAAGTTATATTACGTAAAATCATAAACTATCCAAGGCATTTTTTTGTTCATCATTGACGATATGGGTATAGAGGTCAGTGACTTGTGTGCTGGCATGTCCTAGTTGGTGGCTGACCAAAACTTGCGATTTAGTAGCATCATAGAGCCTAGTTGCTAGCGTATGGCGGAGTTTGTGGGGAGTTACACGCACTTTGAAGTCCTCAGAATACTTAGCAACCATTTTTTCCACGCTGGAAGCATCGATACGATTGGGAACACCTCTGTAGAGTGTCAAAAAGAGGGCTGTATCTGTTTTTTCCGTCTTATAGCGTTGATTTCGAATGGCTAGATAATTCTCTAGGTAAGGCTTAGCAAAAGCAGCGACATTGACTGAGTCACGTTTTCCACCCTTACGTGTGACATCAATAACCATCATTTTAAGATTGAGATCTCTTAGATCCAGATTAACAGCTTCAGATAAACGGACACCAGATGCCAAGAGAAGGGCAATAATGGCTAAATCTCGTTCCTTATTTTTACTGAATGATGAGAGAGCCCGATTTGAGAGCTGTTGTGGGTACTCTTGGTCAATATAAGTTAGAAAACCTTCAGTTTCATCACCTAGAAAGAGTTTTTGCTTGATATTTTCAGCTCTAGCAGCAAGGGTCTCTTTCTTTTTCTTGGTTGAAACTTTTTTCATTACATTGCGGTAGAAATAAGGTTCACCCTGGTCGTTTTCAACTTCCTCGGTCAGATACTTGTAAAGACTAGAAAGGGCTGACAAGGTCCGATTGATGGTTGTCTGAGAAACACCTTGTTTGCTTGTATTGGCATTCAGCAAAGGACGTTCACGTAGGTAAAGGATAAAGGATTCCATGTCTTTCTTAGACATCTTTTCCAAAACTGATAAGGGAATATCGGACATTTTATCAGCGTTTGAAATATCAGACTCTAAAACCCAGCTGAAAAATCGATTGTATTCCTTAAGGTATTCGTACAGGGTTGTAAAACTATAGGGCACAGCCAGCTTAGATTGGTAGTATTCCAGAACATACCAGGGCATGATTTGTTTTAGTTTGTCGATTCGTTCCAGTAAAATCTCACGTTTCATGTATTTTCTCCATAAATAAGTCTACTAGTAGTATAGCATAGACTCATTTTTTTTTCAAGAAAATTATAGTTTTTCGGAAAGATGTTGTAGAGATTTTAAAAAAGACTTAGACCTGAGTAAAACAGCTCTAAATCTTTGGAGTTTCTGTTGAGAATCATTAGCTAGTGCTTTTTCTAGCTTCCAAATACTAAACCAGAATGAAATAGTCAACAGAATAAGGAAAATAAAAAAGAGATTATCAGTAACGATACTTCTGTTCATTCTACATAACTGAAGAGCTATATAAGGAGCTATGAGATACAAAATACATTGTATAATTGCTATCGTTTTCTTTTTCATGATTTTAATCTTACTGTACAGATTTGATACAGTAAACTCCTTTCTAGCTTTATGCTTTATCATTTCTAACTTAATTATAGTCTTATTTTTAATAAAGTTCAATTATTTATATGTGAAATTCCCCATCAGTAAAAAATAACCGATCTCATTTCTGAGAATCGGTTTTCTAAATAAATCAAGCCAGCTGTTTACATAATATAAATTATGTAAAAATTCGCTACAACAACAAATCCTTGACTTTCCCAATTTCACTTTTTGGAATAACCAGGTGAATCATATCACCCAGATACATTCTGGTTGAGCCGTTAACTGTTTGGCTCTTGCCATTATGGACTTGGGTAGTGATGAGGACGTTGTGTGGTAAGTTGAGTTCATGAACTTGTTTCCCAGCAATTTTATCAGAAACTGGTATTTCGATAAGTGTAACTTCTCCTTCGCTGGATACTTCTTCTGGAAGCATTTTTTCTAGCATGGCTTCATAGACTGGTGCACCCTTGAGTAAATCCATGATAATATAAGAAACAAGAGTGACAAGACCAAGTGGCATGAGGTTGCGAATATCTCCTACCATCTCAGTTACGAGGATCATGGCGGTTAAGGGAGCTTTTGATATGGCTCCAAAATAGCCACTCATTCCTAGAATGACAAATATAGGGAATTGCTCTTGACTGACAAGTCCAAGATTGACGCAGATAACACCAACTAGGGCACCAAGTAAGGAACCAAGCGCCAAAATTGGTAGGAAAATGCCTCCTGGAAGACCACTTCCATAACTAATCATGCTCCAGATAAAGCGAATTAAAAAGTAAGCTAATAGAACTTGGAAACTAAAATCTTGCTCAGTTAGGGAAAGTACCAGCTGATTTCCACCACCAAGGATGTGGGGTAAAAAAATTCCGACTGGTATGATGAGAATGAAGGCCAGAATTGGATAATAAGCTCTATCCAAATGGATTTTTTGACCAATCAAGTCATAAACTCTCCCGACGTTTAATACAGCTTTTTCATAGAGAAAACCTGAAAATCCAAGGAAAATTCCCATGACGAGATATATCCAATACTGATCTAGGGTCATGAGTGGGATATTGTCTGGCATATCCAGTACGGGTGTTAGGCCAAATATGAGTAGAGACACAAAATTCGCTACGATGCTGGCTGCTAGAGTTGAGACCCAGAAAAAGCGTGAAAAGTGATGATAGACTTCTTCTACCACAAAGAGAAGTCCAGCAATCGGAGCATTAAAGGCAGCGGCTAGACCAGCGGCAGCTCCACTAGCAATCAAGGAGCGTTCCTCTACTGGACTGGATTTGAGCCACTTGGCAATTCCTTTACCACCGACTGCTCCAAGTTGAATACTGGGTCCCTCACGTCCCAGCATAAGGCCACTTGCAATAGCTAGAATTCCTAGAATATATTTTTTCCAAAGAACGCCCCACCAGTTGAGAGTCATCAATCCCTTTAATTCGGCTTCGACTTGAGGAATTCCTGAGCCTTTAATATCTTTTTCAGAGCGTGTCAGTTTGGCACTGAGCCAGCAGATGATTAGATAAAACAAAACCAGTACAAAAAGATTGCGTACTAGGTGCGCTTGATCTTGATAAAGCCCTTGTATCAGGTGGAAGCCTTTTTCAATTAAGAAACGAAAGGATCCAACAATTATCCCTACGACGAGACCAACAATGATTCCTCGACCAACTTGGGATAGGATAGTGCTGGATGCAAAGGCGAATTCTTTCTTAGAACGGACTATTTCCGACTGTTCCTCCATGGTATTTCCTTTCAATTAACTTTCTTTTTTACTTAAAACCAGTGATTTAACGGGTTCAAAGCTGGTTCGGTGAATTGGGGTAACTCCTAGTTTTTCTAGTCCTTCTAGGTGTTTAGCAGTTCCATAACCTGCATTAGTAGCGAAATCATAGCCAGGAAACTGCTGATCGTAGTCCTTCATCAATTCATCACGGGTCACCTTGGCTACTATGGAAGCTGCTGCGATCGAGAGGGAGTTGGCATCTCCTTTGATAATAGAGGTTTGTGAAATAGGCAAGTCCAGTTGCATAGCATCAATTAAGAGATGCTCAGGTTGAGGACTGAGCTGGGAGATTGCTTCTTTCATGGCCAGTTTGGTCGCTTCATAGATATTGACTTGGTCGATGACCTGATTATTCATGATACCAATTCCGATTGACAAGGCTTGGTCTTGAACTACTTTGAAAATCTCCAGATGTTTCTTTTTAGGAATTTTCTTGCTGTCGTTGAGGCCTTGAATCTTACAATTTTGAGGTAAAATAACGGCTGCAGCGACTACAGGGCCAGCCAGAGGACCACGTCCAACCTCGTCAACACCTGCTATCAAGGTCAATCCTTGCTTGTAAAGTTCCTTTTCATAGGAAAGCATAGATTCCAAACGCAAATTTTCATCTAATTCATCTTGAATGGCTTTTTTACGCATGCTGATTTCCTTTTGAACTCCAGAGCGACTATCCTTTTCAAAATCTAAAAAAATAGGGTTATCTAAGTCCTTGACCGTTGCAAGAAGTTCTTTTATTTCTTTAATCGTCGTCATCGAGGTCTTCCAATGTATCTAAGGTATAGTTACCGAGTTTGCCATCACGGACTTCCTTCACGAAGAGACTGTAGAATCGGTCATAGTCGTCTCTAAAACCGAGGGCACGGGTCATATCCATAATAATCACAGGCGCTTCTTCTTCAATTTTCATTTGTTTGAAGCGTTCAGCCAGCTTTTCTGGATAATGTTCTTTGAAATAATTGATACCAAAAATGGTCACCTCGTCCATAGGGAGCAACTGGTCTTTAATAGCTCCAGTCAAGGCTAGTTTAAGAGCAACAGTTTCATCTTCAAACTTAGGCCAGAGAATCCCCGGTGTATCCAATATTTCCAGGTCTTTATTGGTTTTGAGCCATTGTTGTCCCTTGGTAACCCCTGGTTTATTGCCGACAACGGCAATTTTCTTACCAGCTAAACGGTTCATGAGAGTTGATTTACCAGCATTTGGAATCCCGATAATCATGGTACGCAAGGTTTCAATCTTGATACCACGTTCTTTCTGGCGAGCAATCTTATCGGCCATGAGCTTTTTGGCCGCATCTGTTACAACTTTTACAGTTACTTGTTCTTTGGAATTGATAGCCAGCGTCTGGATTCCTTGTGATTCAAAATACTGACGCCATTCCTTGGTCATTGCTGGATCGGCCAAGTCTGCCTTGTTTAAAATCAAGAGTTTTGGTTTGTCACCAACAATTTTGGTCAACATAGGATTTTGACTAGATAGAGGTAAGCGTGCATCCACCAAAATCGTCACAAAATCAACAAATTTTAAATTTTCCTGCACCTGTCGACGCGCTTTAGACATGTGACCAGGAAACCATTGAATAGTCGCCATATTTTCCCTTTCAAAATAAATTTACTATGAAGAATGTCTTTATTATAGTCTATTTTATCATAATTTAACTATTTTTGCATGGGCTGGTGACTTTGATAAAAAATACATAATTTTATTTATGTATTTTGAAACTTTTTAGTTTACTACTAGAAATAAGATATAAGAAATAATCCTACCCTGGTTATCCAAGGTAAGATTTGTTCATATAAGTAGTCGTTCTAAAAACGGTTTGATACAGTTGATAAGAATTCCTTCTATCCAGCTTTCTTGTGCTGAGGAGAGATGATCTGTCTGGAGACTTTCTTTTAGAAAATCTCGGACTTGTTCTGGTGCGATTTCAAACTCAAAGGCTTTCATTGTATAGAAAAAATCTAGCAGATGGTCTGATAAGTATTCAGTTGAAAAAGGCACTTCTCCACTTTTTCGATATTCTAATAAGAGTCGAGCAAATCTGGCTTTTTCTTCAGGAAGCTCACGAAAATAGGAATTGAGGAGCCAGGTCTGCTTCTGTTTTCTTTCAATTGGATCCTGACTGGCAATTCGTTGGTCTTTTTCCAACTCTTTTTGGTATTGTTTGGCCTTGACAACCCGTTCTGTCCGATTTTTACCAAAAAGAATTTTCTCCCACTTGCGTTCTTCTTGAGTCAGTGTCTCTGTAAAGCCAAAGTAATCTTGATAAGCACGCTCTGCTGGGCCCATGGCTAGGACCAGATTGTCTGCATATTGCTTGGCGATTTTATCCCTCTTCTTGCGCTCTTTCTCTGCCTGGATACGGAGTTCCTGTTCGTAGTCAATTTTCTCCTTGCCTAGCTTGACAAGGTAGAGTTGGTCATCCGATTTCCCAAGTAAAAAGGGCTTGATGCATTTTTCAAGGACTTCTTCCATCCGAGCCTTTTTCTTGGGCTCTGCCTTGGTCCAACTTCCTCCCTGAAAGACTTCTAGGAAGAGCTGGTAGTCTCTCTCAGGTGCAAATTGATTGCCACGATTGGGTTTGAAAACATCTTTTTCCCAGAGCCATTTTAGAAGTCGCTCGTCAAAGTCACTTTTATTGACCTTGATTTTCTCCTTTTTATGGGCTTTTCTGGTCAGATTTTCAACCTTTCTGAGCAGTTTTTCTTCCTCTTCCAATTGCTGGTCAAGGGACAATCGATGAAAATGACGAACACAGTCGCTACCAATCGGAAAGAGGCGTTGGCCTGTGACACCGTTAAAGAGTTCGTAAGCGTACTTTATAGCATTTCCACAGACACAATTGCTACGGCCGATACCGTTAAAAATCAAGGAAATTTCATTCCATTCCTTGGTAGCTTGTTCCCAAGTATCAGCTTTTGAAGCCTGTAAAACTGCATCATGCAGGGATTTTCTAACTGGAAGTGTCATGAGGTCTCCTTTCTAATATTCAATGAAAATCAAAGAGCAAACTAGGAAGCTAGCCGCAGGCTACTCAAAACACTGTTTTGAGGTTGCAGATAAAGCTGACGTGGTTTGAAGAGATTTTCGAAGAGTATAAATTATACTTTTACAACTTGAACCTCGTCTTTACCCAGTAAAATCAAGTATTTTTCAATATTTTCAATCGAATAGGCTCGAGATAAGGCCTCTCCATAAAGGGCTAATTGAGCACGATAGCGATCAATGAGTTGACTTGGCTCATCATAGCGGTCTGTCTTATAGTCGAACAGAACAATTTTATCTTCGTAAAGTAGATAGCCATCAAGGATACCACGGACAACAAAGTCTTCCTGACTCTTTTGGTCTCGTTTGAGCATGGAGAAGGGTTGCTCGCGATAGAGATGGTCGGTATTAGCAAGAATTTCCTGACCGAGTGCTGTGTCAAAGAATGCAAGAATTTTAGCAAGATTGATCTTGTCCCTAACAGCTGGGCTGGTTTGAACTTGTTTGAGAGTTTCTGTCAGGCTAGCAAGTGTTGGTCGCTGACTGAGGTCAATTCTCTGCATCAGTTCGTGGGTAGCACTACCAATCTCGGCTCCTGTTACCTTTTCTTTGGTTGAAAAATCTGGCAAATCAAAGTTGATTTTCTTGTCTACTGACTGACCTTGACCAGCAATCTCGACACCTTCCATATCCATAACAGGTTCGTAGAATTTCTTGATTTGACTTGGTGTTTGAACACTAGGCAGTTCAATGGCTGCCCGGTGAAGAGTATTATAAACTTCCACCTCTTTCAGCATTTCAAGGGCTTCTTTGATGGTTTCTGACTGACGATTGTCTGCTTGAGAGCTAGCTTGGAGAGGGCTTTTGTTTTCCAACTGACCGATAGCTTCTCTAGTCAGCTGATCTTCACCAACAAAACGATAGCTAAAGTTGAGATGATCCTTTGCAAACACTTTGCTGATAGCCCAAATCCAATCTTGGAAATTCTTGGCTTGAAGTCTAGTGTTGCTATTTAGTTTTCCATTTTTAGCTGCTGGGTATTCTTTGTCCTCCAGCTTTTCACGAGAACCCTTGCCGACAAGATAGAGCTTTTTCTCAGCCCGCGTCATAGCAACATACAGCAGACGCATTTGCTCTGAATAGCTTGCCAGCTGTAATTCTTCTTCATTCTGTCTATAGGTCAGACTAGGAATGGAGAGCTTGATGGTTTTCGGATAGTGATCTTCCACTGCTCCTGTCTCCATCTTGGCAATATACTTAAGTCCTAGTCCATTTTTACGGCTGAGAATGATCTCTGACATGCTGTCTTGCTTGTTAAAATCCTGATCCATATTGAGGATAAAGACGTAAGGAAACTCCAGCCCTTTACTCTTGTGAATGGTCATGAGCTCTACTGCATCTTTTGGCGGTGCGACGGCCACGCTTGCAAGATCGTGCTGGGCTTCTAAAACTTGGTTAATCATACCAATAAAACGCGACAAACCTTTGAAATTGCTCTTTTCAAATTGATCTGCTCTCAAAGCTAGGGCATAGAGATTGACCTGTCTAGCAGGACCATTTGGCAAAGCCCCCACATAATCATAATAAAAACGGTCGTTGTAAATCTTCCAAATCAAGTCATAGAGGGAGTGCGTTTTGGTATACAAGCGCCAAGAAGCCAAGATATCCATGAATTGTTTTAGTTTCTCAGCTAGAGCTGAGTGAATCAAGTTTTTCTGACTTGTTACCATTTTTTGTGCATTGACAAGTTTCTCATAGAGATTTTCTTGGACTTTATCCTCTGCTTTCTGAAGAGACAAACGTGCTAACTCGTCCTCGTCAAAGCTAAACATTGGAGACTTCATAAGGGCAACCAAGGCGTAGTCTTGCAGGGGATTGTGAATGACACGAAGGGTGTCTAGCATGACTTGCACTTCTAGGGATTGGAGATAATTGTTTTGCTCTCCGTCAGTTTTGACAGGAATTCCGTACTCAGACAGGGCGAGAAGAATCTGGTCATTACGACTGCGGCTGGAGGTCAGAAGGGCAATTTCTTTAAAGGAAACACCTTTCTCCTGATGAAGTTTCAGAATCTCCTTGATGACTAAGCGCATTTCACCTGTTAGTTTCGTTTCTGCTTGGCTCTCTTCTTCCTCTTGCCCGCTGTCGTCCTTATCGTAGAGGAGAAATTCTGCCTTGTTATCAGGATTAGGAGTCAGTTTGCTATTGGCAAAAACAAGCTGGTGCATGCTGTCATAGTTGATTTCACCGACCTCTTGGTCCATGAGACGTTCAAAGACATCATTGGTTGCTGATAGCACTTCTGAACTACTACGGAAATTTTCCTTGAGGAGAATGAGCTTGCCCTCTTTTGGATTTTGCGCATAGCGTTGGAACTTTTCATTGAAAATCTGCGGGTCTGCTTGACGGAAACGATAGATAGATTGCTTGATATCTCCCACCATAAAGCGATTGTGATCATTAGACAGTAAATCCAACATCCGTTCTTGAATATGGTTGGTATCCTGATACTCATCGACCATGACTTCATGGAAGCGCTCCTGATAAGTCTCACGGACTTGGGGGAATTTCTCTAAAATCTCAATGGTGTAATGGCTGATATCAGCAAATTCAAAGGCGTTTTCCTGGTGCTTACGTTCACGATACGCTTCCACAAAATCACTCATGAAAGATTGGAAGGTTTTAGCTAGTTCCCATGTGTCTTCATGATAACGTTCTTGATAGTCGAGAATGGTTATCTGGTCTGACAGTTGTCCTAGTTTAGCAAACTGGGTCTTTCTCTCTTCGTTATAGGAATCGGCCAGCGGCTTCAAATCAGCCTTACGGCTGGCATTAGTCAGAGATCGACCGTTTTTCTCTTTCGAAATGGCGACAACACGCGCAAGTACTGCCTGATAAGCCTGACTATTGGACTCCTGATTTAGGGATCCAATTTCATCCAGAATCAACTGAACATTTTCTAAATAAGCAGCCTTTGGAAACTCCTTGGCATCATTATCCAGATGATAACGGAAAAAACTTTCCAAATCCCAGAGAGCTTGCTGGATTTGCTCAGTTAGTTTTCCTTTTTCACTGGTAAAATCAGCCTCTTCAAAACCTTTGAGGAAAGAGTCACTCAGCCACTTTTGAGGATTACTGGTGGATTGGAGGAAGTCATAAATTTTATAGACTTGCTGGCGCAACCCCCGTTCATCTTTTCCACGTCCTGCAAAATTTTTCAGCAAATGACTAAAGGTCTCTTTCTGTTTACCTTGATAATGGGCTTCAAAGACCTCATGGAAGACTTCATTTTTTAGAAGAAGTTGCTCGCTTTGGTTTTGTAAAATACGGAAATTAGGCGCAATATCAAGCAGATAGCCATGTTTGCCAAGGAATTTTTGTGTGAAGGAGTCCATGGTTCCGATGGCAGCGTTGGGTAGGTCTGCCAACTGACGACCCAAGTGTTGTTTGAGGTCAACGTCATCGCTTTCTTGGATTTGTTGGCTGATTTTTTTCTCTAAACGTTCCTTAAGTTCAGTCGCAGCCTTAACGGTAAAGGTTGAGATAAAGAGTTGAGAAATTTCGACACCACGCGTCAATTGGTTCAGAATACGCTCGGCCATGACAAAGGTCTTCCCAGAACCAGCCGACGCTGAAACCAGGATATTCTGACCAGAAGTGTAGATAGCTTCTATTTGTTCGGCAGTTTTCTTTTGTTCCTTGCTCGAATGCGCTTCTGCTTCTTGCAGTTTTTGAATTTCTTCCTCAGTTAAAAAGGGAATAGGCTTCATCGATTCAACTCCTCTCTTATTTTTTCAAACCAAGCTTGCTTGAGTTTTTCTCCGACCAGACGCTTGCCGTCAGCCAAGTACAACTTTTCTAGGAAACGGGCTTGACCTAAGTGGTAATTAGCTTCAAAGCCAGTAATAGCCTGATGCTGCTGAACGTAGGGGGCAATGCTTCTACCATTTTCGGTATAAGGATTGATAGCGAACTGGCCTTCTAAAATCTTCTCAGCCGCTTTCTTGTAAAGATGGGCATTGTAGTCCAGTAGGAGCTGGAATTCCTCATCCGTCAGCTGGTTGGCCTTGTTTTTATTGTAAAATTCGCCCAAATGACTGCTTTCTTTTTCTAAAAAGAGACCTTGGTATTTCATAGATTTGCTGGCTTCTACTACTGCACCTGCCAGACTTTTAACGGCCATCAGAGATTGGACAGGCTCAGCCATTTCCAAGTACATGGCACCGAAAAAGTTCTGCTCGCCTTCTCTTTTTAAAGCAGCTAGATAGGTTGGCAACTGGGAATTGAGCCCATTAAAGAAATGAGGAAACTGGAACTGAGTCAGACTGGATTTGTAGTCTACTACTCCTATCGCTCCATCAGCTTTCAAACGGTCAATCCTGTCCACCTTACCTCGTACAAAGACACTGCGACCACTGTCCAATTGAATAAAGGCCTGCTCTTTTCCACCAAAATTTGCCTCTTCTTTGATGGTTTCGATGGCTGGATTGTGTCGGAGAATATGTCCAGTTGTCCGTGCAACATCAAGCAAAACTTCCTTGGTAAACTGGGCTTCCAAACTTTCCTGATAAATAGCCTCAAATTCCCGTTCTTGACTGGTTTCTTGAATAGCTTGTTCTAGACGGTGGTCAAAGGAATTTTCGTTAGGTAACTGCATGGCACGTTCAAAAATACGGTGCAAGAAATTTCCATGACTACGAGCATCTGGACGCAGGCGCAATTCCTCCTGCAAGCCTAACACGTAGCGGAGGAAATAACTGTATTCATTGCGATAAAACTCCGTCAAACCAGATGTAGACAGGTAAAATTCCTGTTCATCAGGATAGAGCGCCTGCAAGGTGTCCTTAGCCAACTGCTTACTGTTTGGACTGGTTGGGAGAGCTGGATTTTCCAGACCTTGCTGGTCTAGTTTTTTACCCATGACACGCGCCAGAACCTTAACAAAAGTCAAATCTTGATCAGTATCGCTCGTCTCGCCCTGCTGGTGATAGGCAACCAGACTGGACAAAAGACTGTGATAGGACCCCATATCCTCCTTAGACAGCCCCTTGTGATTCATCCTCCTCTCTTTTCGACTAAATCCAAAATGGACCAACTCTTGAAGATAGGCAGATTCCTTACTTTCACTTTCATTAAAAAGGCTTGGAGCTGACAAAACCAACTGCTTACGGGCAGAATTGACCAAAGAAAGCATAGTGTAGCGATTTTTCTTGAGATTTTCACTGCTGGCAATCAGCAATTGCGCTCCATCTGCTGTCACTTGGTTTAGGTTTTGCCTTTCTTCGTCTGTCAAAAGACTGGTGTTTTGCGCAATTTTTGGTAAATTGTCCTGAGTCAGCCCAATGGCATAGACAAAGTCAGCAGTCAGTGGTGCAATCAAATCGTAACTCTGCACCAGAACGGTGTCCACTGTCGCTGGAATAGTACGGTATTGAGATAGACTCATTCCAGAATGGAGCAAGGCAAGGAAGTCTTCCAGACTAACCTGCGAACCAGCAAAAACGGTCGCAAATTGTTCTAAAACATGACAGAAAGTCTTCCAAACTTCGGCCTGTCTTTCCTGTTCAAGAGTTTCCATAGTAGCTGTCAAATCTTGTAACTGCTTAGTTACTGCTCCTTCTTTTAGAAAGACATTCCACTTTTGCAAGAGATTTTCAGCCTTTTGTTTTCGGCTGGCAAAGAGAGTCTCAAGAGGTGTTAAAATACGCAGACGAAGAGTATTTAAACGTTCCAGATTAAATTTTCCATGGTGGGATTTGGTAAAGGTTTGCTGAAAGGCTGGCAAGCCATTGATACCAAGATAGCGGATATATTGCTCAAATGCGTCAATATCAGCCTGACTACAGTCTGTATACAAACCTGTTCTAAGAAGGTTAATCAAATCCTCCTGACGGAAACGGTAGCGTTTTAAAGCCAAAATAGACTCGACAAACTGTGTCAAGGGGTGGTGCGCCATGGATTCGCTTCTACCAAGATAGAAAGGAATCTGATACTGGTCAAAAATAGTTTTAAGAGATAATTGATAAGAAGCTACATCACCCAAGAGAATACGGAAATGCTTGTAACTCAGCTCTGAGTTCTCATGCAATTTCTGACGAATGCTACGGGCCACCAACTCCAACTCCTCCTTTTGTGTCAAGCAAGACCAGATTTGTAAGTTTTCACGGTCTTTCTCATCGACATCCAAAGCGAGTTCTGAAAAGTCATAAGAAGACTCCAACAAACGAGAGGCCTTATCAAAACTATCCATCTTCTCATGAGTCTGAGAACGGTCTTGAGCAGGCGTTTGGTATTTAGCAGCTAAATGATGGAGAAACTCCACACTGGCTTGGTATAGATTGCCCTCGCTAAAAGGACTGGTATAGGCTTTCTTACTAGCATAAGCCCCAATAACAATCTCAACACCCTTGCCATGAAGTAAGTCCACAATCCGCTCTTCCTCGGCAGAAAAACGGGTAAATCCATCAATAATCAAGGCGATTTGAGTAAAATCACTACTTACCTTGTCATTCTCAATAGCTTCAATCAAATGGGACAACTGACTTCCCTGAGCCAACTTGCCTTGATTGAGATAAGCAGTTACTTTCTCAAAAATCAAGAGTAAGTCTGCTCTCTTGTCCTCATCCGTCAAACTCTCCAAGTCCAAAAAAGTCATCTGAGCCTTGGTCATCTCGTGGTAAAGCTCAATTAACTGCTGGATAAATTGAGGATCTTGCTTGATAGCGCCATAAACACGTAAATCCTTAGGATCAAGTTCGGCAAGGCATCTGTAAAAGACCATCCCAAGACCGATATCATCAAGACTAGTTTTAGCTGGTAAATCATTCAAGACAAGATAACGTGCCATCTGAGCAAAGCGCGTGACGGTAATTGCAAAAGAAGCCTGCTGGGACAAGCATTCCAGCACGGCGTGTTCCTTTTCAAAAGAAAGAGAGTTAGGAGCGATATAGAAGACTCGCTTGCCAGCAGCAACTAACTCCTCCGCCTCTCTGGTTAGAATTTCAGTCAAAGAAGTCCGAATATCAGTATAAAGTAATTTCATCTCTGCCTCGTTGGAATTTTTCATTACCTTTTATTATACCATGATTAGTCTCGTAAATCTGTTAAAATATTTAGGCCATCCTTTCTTTTATTCATCATCTGCTAAATCTTAAATACTTAGCTTTACTTGTATTAGATAGAATAAATCTGCCTACTGAAAATCACATAATGAAAAAAGCCTCGGTAACAAGGCTTTGAGTTTTATGATTGTTTCTTAGGTACGGAATACACTTCAATGTGTTGTCCTAGTACCTTGATGTCGACTGGTAGATTATCTGATTTATCACCATCGACATCGGATTCTAATTCGATATCAGAAGAAATTTTAATAGTACGTGCCTTTATATATTCAATATTTTCATTCTCTACAAGATCTCCTTTTAACAAATCCGGAATTAAAGATAATTTAGAGAATATAGAAGCATCTTTCAAAATTAGAATATTTGCATATCCATCCTTGTTTTCTTCAAAGATTTTTTTATCGGCAAAATAATTTGTTAGAAGTACTAAAACATGACTTGCTTCCCCAAGGTAATTTCCATTTTCGGTTTCGACTTTAATGTTAAAGACTTGATCTGTCATGACAGACTTCATGGTATTAACTGCATAAGCCAAGATACCAAATTTCGTTTTATCTTCAATTTCAACATTATGAATGGCTTCAGGGAGAGACCCGATACTAAAGATATATCCAAAATAGTGACCATTTGCTTTTCCGATATCAATCTTATCAGTTAAATTGAAATCCAGCTCTTCAATAGCTCCGTCAATATCTTGATTGATTTCTAAAAGTTTTGTAATCAGGTTACCAGTACCACCTGGTATAATTCCCAGTTTAGGAATATAGTCCCTTTCAGCAATCCCTGAAATAACTTCATTGACTGTACCATCTCCACCAAAAACTAGAATTGATTCATATCTTTCTCTAGCAGCTTCTTCTGCGAAATTTGTAGCATCTTTGGCTTTTTGAGTAATTTTAGTTTCCACATCATCAAAATACTCTCTTGCTTTATTCTCCAGCTTCTCTTTGTAATCTAAAGCTTTTTCTCCTCCAGAAGTTGGATTGATAATTAGCATTATTTTTTTCACTCTGTATTTTCTCCTTAAAATTGAAATAGAAAGGTTATTCTCGATGAAAATCAAGGCGTAAACTAGGAAACTAGACGCAGGCTACTCACGACACTGTTTTGAGTCTGTATATTAGCCTGACGTGGTTTAAAAAGATTTTCTAAGAGTATTAACCTGATGACACATGATATTTGCGTATATTGCTATTATACAATGAAATGTTAAAAAATAGAAATAAATTGCTTTTAATATCGGTTTTTATCTCATATTAAAAAATGATCTATTTTTTACTAGTAGGTTATTCTTAATCATACAAATTAGTCTCTCTCCTCCACACGATGGAATATAGTTTGTAGATATTATTGCTATTTTCTAGTTCCGGATAAAGATAAAGCTCACTTGAAAGAGGATTTTCCCCATACATAAGTCAGTCTTTGTCTGACTAGCTACTAGCAGATAGATGAGTTAATGTTCATTATCTACTAATCTGACAATGAAAATACTTCAAAAGTCAGTTCAGCTAAGGATGGAAAAAACTCAATTTTTAAGAGAATATGAAATAATACTCAATCAAAATCAAATAACAAACTAGAAAGCTAGCTACAGCTTGCTTAAAGCAGGACTTTGAGGTTACAGATCAAACTAACGCGGTCAGCTCAAAACACTGTTTTGAATTTGTAGATTAGACTGACATGGTTTGAAGAAATTTTCGAAGAGAATGAATATCTCTATAATAAAAGGCATATTATCAAGTGTTTTTGATACCTGATAACATGCACTTTTCTGATTTTAAAGATTTTTCTCCAACTTTATTATCATTTAAGATAAGATGCTTCCATCATGTTTTGCATCATCATCAACAAACTGTTCTTTTACTAAATCCTTGATATCACTTTTGATACTTTTAGTATCTATAATAGAATCTTCACCGAGTTGGTGAAATGTCGCTTTATCTCTAATAGTATATTCTTGTTCATCGTCATATTTTTTGGTTATCAATCGAATCATCTTTCGTCTTAAAGATTTTTCCCCTTTGATGTTTCCTCTTTCTTTTATCCATGCCACTGCTAAAATGACCAGCATTAAACAACCGACATAACCTAAAAGAGGATACATAATGGAGACTAATTCTTTAAATCCCATAAAAGATAAACCATATCCTATAGCGACCGTAGCAATTAGAATAGGGTAAAAGCGCTTAGGTTTGTTTGAAGAGAAACGTTTTGCCAAGGCATAAAATAAACTGAAAGCTGTATTAAAAATGAGTCCAAAAATAATTAGAGCATACAGTAAAGAAAATAGAGGGTGGATTTGCTCCGCAATTGTTAACATAGGAATATCAACAGTTGAAACAAGTTTTATATTGGCGTATAAAATACCAGTTGCTACGGTAATAATCAAACTAACTACAAGTCCACCTAAGAGACCACTTTTTTCCGCAACACCAATTCTCATGACAGAACCTCCTAAGACAAATGCCATGGATACACCAGTCATAACAGTTAGTGCGAAATAATTTAGTAAAGAAACCCAGACATTGGGCATCGGAGAAGAAAGTGTAGCTGTGATTGCTTCTAATTCTTCAAAATCAAAACTTTTCCCTACGAACGTATGGACTGCCATAATGATAATCATGACAAAGACCAAAGGAGTAAATATCCCAAGAACGCTGGTAATCTTTTCAAAATTAAGAAAACTGACAATAATGACCAAGATAGCACAAATCAATCCTCCCAACCAAAATGGCAAACCAAATTGTTGGTTAAGATTTGAACCAGCTCCTGCAATCATAACAAAACCAATTACAAAGCAGGAAACAATTAAAGCAAAATCAAGAATCTTATTAGTAATAGGCCCGGCAATTTGGGAAAGAACTTCAAAATGATCATTTGAACGGAAATAACTTCCTAAGGTAATGATAATTTTACCAAAAATAATACTTATGATTCCAAGAACAATCGTTCCAATGATACCCCATTTACCAAAACTAACAAAGTATTGCATTAAATCTTGGCCTGAAGATAGTCCAGCACCAATAACAACACCGACATAAGCTAATGCTATATTTAAAATACGTTTTAACACTATTTTCTCCTAACCGTTATCACTACATTAAATGACTGTCTATTTAGTATACTATTTTCTTATATTATTGTCAAAAATATAGGTATTAGAACCCTGTACATAGAAATATTTCTGCACGATATAGCAAGATAACACAAGGACTAGTCAGCTACTAATTAAAATTCTATGGTAATCAGTTGTTTGCTGCTCTTACGCCAGACAAATATCACAAAGATAGCAAGACATTAGACATCCACACAACATTCAACCGATACATTCCAGATGATGACGGTACTAAGACTTTTGCAAGCTTTCGAACTACCCACTTAACTAAAAGAGAAATTGAGATACTAGACAAAATGATTGAGCTAAATCGTCTGAGCAAAACAACAGATAAGAATTGGTATAAAAACGACCGCATCTTTGTCACAAACACTGGTAAGCCAATCCATAGTTCAATTCTAAGCAAGTCTATCCAGCGAGCAAACGAACGCCTAAAAAACTAATTCCCAAACATCTGTCCTCTCACATCTTCAGACATACCACTATTGGTATCTTAGTAGAAAATAAAATTCCGCTAAAAACAATCATGGATAGGGTTGGACATTCTGATTCTGAAGTTACTAATTCCATCTATACCCACGTCACAAAGATCATGAAATATGAAGCAATCAATATACTGGATAAAGTTATGAAAAAGATTTTTTAAAAAGTTTTGCCCCCTAAATACAAAAATAGCCCTTCGGATAAAATCCGAGGGGCTAGAAACATTGTTAAATCAACGGCCGAACTTTTGAGTTTCAAGGTTCGGGATAAAATAGTTCACTGAACTATTTTATTTTTTAAGGTTGTAGAATGATTTCAATCCACGGTATTCAGCTACTTCACCAAGTTGGTCTTCGATGCGAAGCAATTGGTTGTATTTAGCGATACGGTCTGTACGTGAAAGTGAACCAGTCTTGATTTGTCCTGCGTTAGTTGCAACTGCGATGTCAGCGATTGTTGAATCTTCAGTTTCACCTGAACGGTGTGATACAACGGCAGTGTAACCAGCTTCTTTCGCCATTTCGATAGCGTCGAATGTTTCAGTAAGAGTACCGATTTGGTTAACTTTGATAAGGATTGAGTTAGCAGCACCTTCTGCAATACCTTTTTCAAGGTAAGAAGTGTTTGTTACGAAGAAGTCGTCACCAACCAATTGAACTTTACCACCAAGACGTTCAGTAAGAGCTTTCCAACCGTCCCAGTCATTTTCATCCATACCATCTTCGATAGTGATGATTGGGTATTTGTTTACCAATTCTTCAAGGTAGTCGATTTGTTCTGCAGCAGTACGTACAGCTGCTCCTTCACCTTCGAATTTAGTGTAGTCGTAAACTTTACGTTCTTTATCGTAGAATTCTGATGAAGCACAGTCAAATCCGATAAATACGTCTTTACCAGGAACATATCCAGCAGCTTCGATAGCAGCAAGGATAGTTTCAACTCCATCTTCAGTTCCTTCAAAACGAGGAGCGAATCCACCTTCGTCACCTACGGCTGTTTCCAAACCACGAGATTTAAGGATTTTCTTAAGAGCGTGGAAGATTTCAGCACCCCAACGAAGAGCTTCTTTGAATGATGGCGCACCAGCAGGTACGATCATGAATTCTTGGAAAGCGATTGGAGCGTCAGAGTGAGAACCACCGTTGATGATGTTCATCATTGGAGTTGGAAGAACTTTAGTGTTGAATCCACCAAGGTAGCTGTAAAGTGGGATTTCAAGGTAGTCAGCAGCAGCACGTGCTACAGCGATAGACACACCAAGGATTGCGTTAGCACCCAATTTACCTTTGTTAGGAGTACCGTCAAGTGCGATCATAGCACGGTCGATAGCTTGTTGGTCACGTACATCGTAGCCGATGATAGCTTCAGCAATGATGTTGTTTACGTTGTCAACAGCTTTTTGTGTACCAAGACCACCGTAACGAGATTTGTCACCGTCGCGAAGTTCAACTGCTTCGTGTTCACCAGTAGAAGCTCCTGATGGAACCATACCACGTCCGAAAGCACCTGATTCAGTGTAAACTTCTACTTCAAGTGTTGGGTTACCGCGTGAGTCTAGGACTTCGCGAGCGTAAACATCAGTAATAATTGACATTTTTTACTCTCCTTATGAGTTAAATTTTTTACACCTCTATAATACCTTAAAAACCCTCCTTTTTCAAGAAAAAACGTTATCTTTGTGCAAATTTTCCTTAACTTTATAAAGTAATCGCTTTCTTTTGTCTGTTTTATTCTAACTTTTATGATATACTGTTTTCATGACAGATTTATCAAAACAATTACTTGAAAAAGCTCATGGTGGAGCAAAATTAAATCCGGATGAGCAAAGACGCTATCTTGGTACCTTTGAGGAAAGAGTTCTTGGCTATGCAGATATTGACACGGCAAATAGCCCTCAGCTAGAAAAGGGATTTTTATCTATCTTAGAAAACCTTCAAGAAAAAGCAGAGCCACTATTTGTGAAGATTTCACCAACTATCGAATTTGACAAACAAGTTTTCTACTTAAAAGAAGCAAAAGAAACTGATAGCCAAGCTACCATAGTATCTGAAGAGCACACTTCTTCTCCTTTTGGACTGATTATCCATACCGATACACCAGTACAAGTAGAAGAAAAGGACCTTCGACTTGCTTTTGCAAAACTTTGGGAAGTTCAAAAGGAAGAACCAGTCAAAACATCCTTCTGGAAGAAATGGTTTGGCTAAATCTTGTGCATATTTAATAAGTGCCCAATATTGGCAGCCGTGTGCCCCAAATAGAGACTGGCATTTTTCAAACTATCTTCTAAAGGTTCGCTTTTCTCTAAAATAGAAAAGGCTGCTTGGATATTTTCAAATGGTAGGGATGGTAAATCTTCAGCAAGACTACCGCAAATAGCAATAACAGGAACTCCAACAGGGGTTCTTTTTGCAACACCTATAGGAGCTTTACCTGCTAAACTTTGACGATCTAGCTTTCCTTCTCCAACAATAACCAAGTCAGCATCTAAAACTTTCTTATCAAAATCAATCAAATCTAAACAGGTATCAATTCCAGACACGATATTTGCCTGAGCAAAGGCGCACAAACCAGCAGCAAGGCCTCCACCAGCTTCGGCTCCTTTAATTTCCAATGTTGCAGGTGAGATTTTTTCATAAAAATCTTGTATTGCCTGATCTACGACTGCAAACATAGTAGGATGTAGGCCTTTTTGCTTGCCAAAAGTGTAAGTCGCACCTTGATGACCACATAAGGGACTTACGACATCTGCTAAAATACGAATTTGAACATCTTCAGGAATTTCATAGCGATTTTCTGTTGAAACAGAAGCTAAGTTTAATAAGGACTGACCGCAAGCAGGCAATACATTTCCATCCTTGTCATAAAATTGATACCCCAATCCAGCAGCAATACCAATACCGCCATCATTACTGGCCGTGCCACCAACGCCGATATAGATTTCTTTAATCCCTTGAGCAATGAGATGACGAATCAACTCTCCAATACCACAAGTTTGGATTTGAAGTGGATTTCGTTCCTCTAGCGGAATCTTTCCAAGGCCAACCAAGTCGGCAACTTCAAATAGAGCCAGTTCCCCTTTTTGAAAATAGCGCATTTCTTCTTTTTGTCCAAAAGGTCCTGTCACTTGGATCCATTTTTCTTCAAGGTCAATAGAATGCCGAATAGCATCTACTGTACCTTCGCCACCATCACCAACAGGACAGAGGAGACATTCTACATCTGCTATCGATTGTTGGAAGCCTCTTTTTATTGCTTCAGCTACCTCTTCAGCGGTCAAGCTTTCCTTAAATGAATCTGGTGCAATTACAATCTTCATATTTTCCCTCATTCTAAAGAACCAATCAAAGGAAGAACTTCTAAAAAATCCCTCTTGTCAACATGATTCGGTATTTCTTGTTTCAGCACTTCTTTGGCACAAAAAGCAATTCCCAGTCCCGCCGACTTTAGCATTAATAAATCATTAGCCCCATCACCGATTGCAACTGTTCTTTCTCTAGGAAGTTTCAGTTTCTCTCTCCATTTTTCCAGAATCTCTTTTTTAACCTCAGGACTGATAATGTGTCCAACTAATTCCCCTGTTAGAAGACCATCTTTGACTTCAAGTTGATTAGCAGAGAAATAGGCAATGCCAAGTGATTTTGCTAATCTCTCAACTATTGGAGTAAATCCACCGGACACTAGACCAACTAGGATTTCATTCTTTTGGAGAATGGAAATGAATTCCTGGGCATTTGGCGATAGTTGAATAGTGTTGAAGACTTTATCAAAAACCGAAATAGGAAGACCTTCCAACAAGGAAACTCTTTTGCTTAAACTGCTTTCAAAGTTCAACTCTCCTCGCATTGCCCGACTTGTAAGCTGCGCAATTTCCTCCTCACGACCTGCCTCTCTACCCAAAAGATCAATCACTTCTTCTAGGATTAAGGTTCCATCAACATCCATGACACACAAGCCTTTTACTTGAGACATATCTTCTCCTCTCTAAACAGCCCAAAAATCGTATGAAGTCATCATACGATTTTATCTATTAATTAACTAAACTATGGTACAAGTCAAGATATGACTTGCAGGCTGTATCCCATGAGAAATCACACTCCATAGCTTGTTTTTGTAGATTTCTCCAAATACCAGGATGGTTTCTATACAAGTCCAAAGCTGTTTGGAAAGTCCAATTCAACCAGTAAGGAGATAGATTGTCAAAGCTAAAACCAGTACCGCTTCCTTCGATTGGATTAAAGGCTTGAACTGTATCTCGCAAGCCTCCAACTTCATGGACCAATGGCAAGGTTCCGTAACGCATAGCCATCATTTGAGACAAGCCACACGGTTCGAAACGACTCGGCATGAGGAAGAGGTCACAAGCGGCGTAGATTTCTTGAGCTAGTTTGACATCAAAAGTGATATTTGCTGATAGCTTGTCTGGGTAAATCTGAGCAAACCATGAGAAAGCTCCTTCAAAGGCTGGATCGCCAGTTCCCAAAAGAACAATCTGAACATCATTTTGCAAGATATGGTGAAGACTTTCGACCACCACATCAAAACCTTTTTGACGTGTCAAACGAGAAACAATCCCCACCAGTGGAACGTCAGCTCTAACTGGCAAGCCAACTCTCTCTTGTAATTTTGCCTTGTTTTGGGCTTTCCCAGACAAATCTTCCTGATTAAAATGATAGTCTAAAAGAGCATCCGTCTGAGGATTATACAGGTCAGCATCAATCCCATTCACGATACCAGATACCTTACCAGATTCCATTCGAAGAATCTGATCCAAGTTACATCCGAACTGACTGGTCATAATTTCATGAGCATAACTAGGTGAAACGGTTGAAACACGGTCAGCATAAAGAATACCAGCCTTCATCCAGTTTAGACAGTTGTTCCAGCGAAGGGTACCATCAGCATAACGTTCAAAGCCAACTCCAAACAAATCCCATAACATTCCTTCTGAAAATTGTCCTTGGAATTCCAAATTATGAATGGTTAAAACAGTTTTTATTCCTTGATAGGCTTGAATCCAACGGTATTTTTCCTTTAACAAGAAAGGTATCATGGCTGTATGGTAGTCATGAACATGGAGAAGGTCAGGAATAAAGTCAATCCTTTCCATAGCCTCAATGGCAGCAAGTTGGAAGAAAGCGAAACGTTCCCCATCGTCAAAATCACCGTAAACATGACCACGGAAGAAATAATATTGGCTGTCAATAAAGTAGAAGGTTACACCGTTTAAGACGGTTTTCTTAATCCCACAGTACTGTCTGCGCCAACCAACACTCACCTCAAAATGAAGCACATCTTCAATTTGATTTCCAAATTTAGCCTCTACCATATCATAGTAGGGTAAAATCACTGCAACTTCGTGTCCCGCTTTTACCAGTGATTTAGGAAGAGCGCCAATGACGTCTCCCAGACCACCTGTTTTTGAAAAGGGTGCACCCTCTGCTGCTACAAATAAAATTTTCATGAATGAATATCCTCTGTTACTTTGCTACCTTTCTTAACGACAACTGGATGTTCTGCAGTTCCTCGAATCACAACGCCATCCGCAACTTCAACACCCTTGTCCAAGATAGCATATTCTACCTGAGCTCCTTCTCCAATCACAACACGAGGGAAGAGTAGGCTATCTTTAACCAAGCTATCCTTATGGACATGAATATTACGTGATAGAACAGAATTAGTCACTTGACCTTCAATGATACTACCAGACGCAAACTGAGAAGTACTTACCTTAGATGTATTAGCATAGTAAGTTGGCTCTTCGTTTTTGACCTTTGTATAAATCTTTTGATTTGGTGAGAAAAGAGAATAGAATTTTTGCGATTCAAGCATATCTTTATTAGCTTGGTAATAAGACTCTACAGAGTGAATGTTTGCCAGATAACCTGTATACTCGTAGGCAAAAGCTCCTTCTTTAGCAGCCAAATCCCGTAAAACATAACGCAACTTCTCTGGATGTTCTTTTTTAGCTTCTTCTTCCAAGCGTTCAATCAACCAAGGTGTATCAACGACAAAGATATCTGTAGACATATTGAACGTTTCAGCTGTTGACTTGCTATCAAAGAGTTTATGAGAACGAACATGGTCTGTTTCATCCACTTCTAAGATTGCATTTACTTCTGAAATATCTTTCTTAGCTAGTTTTTTATAAACTACAGTGATAGGCCCTTTTGTTGTACTATGTAGGTGGAAAACTTGGTTCAAATCAATGTTAATCAAAACATCACAGTTGAGTGAAACTGTTTGGTTTGATCCAGAGCGTTTTAAATAAGTAAGAAGCTGTTGGTAGTATTCTTTTCCTACTGTGCTACTCTCAACGCGTGTATTATAAATTCCTAGATAGTAATGGCTAAGAAGAGTTGATAAGCCCCACTCGCGTCCTGAACGAATATGGTCAAAGACTGAGCTGATATTATCCTGCTGGAAAATACCAAAGACGCTACGAACACCTGCATTAGCAAGACTAGAAAGCGGGAAGTCAATCAAACGATATTTCCCACCAAATGGCAAACTTGCTACTGGACGGTGGTCCGTCAATGTCGACATATCATGAAAACCAACTGTATTTCCTAAAATGGCAGAATATTTATCAATCTTCATCTGTTGCTACCCCCACTACTTCATCATATCCTACAACTTGTACTTCATCTGTTCCATCAATTTCGACACCGTCAGAAATAATCGCACCTTCACCAATAATGGCACGTTTAATCTTAGCTCCTTGACCAATGATAGCTCCACTCATGATAACTGAATCAACAACTTCCGCTCCTTCGCGAACTTGCGCGCCTGTTGAAAGGATAGAATGTTTAACAGTTCCATCAACGAAACATCCGTCTACAACTAATGAGTCTTCCACATCAGCATTTGCCCCGAGGAAGTTTGGTGGTGAAATCAAGTTTCTTGAGTAAATCTTCCATTGACGGTTACGACTATCCAAGGCATTCTCTGGAGAAATGTACTCCATGTTCGCTTCCCAAAGCGACTCAATCGTACCAACATCTTTCCAGTAACCGCTAAATTCGTAAGCATAAACACTTTCACCTGACTCAAGGTAATTTGGAATGACATTTTTACCAAAGTCTGACATATCCACATTACTCTTTTCAGCAGCGACTAACATATTACGAAGGCGTTGCCAATCAAAAATGTAGATTCCCATAGAAGCTTTTGTAGATTTAGGTTGAGCTGGTTTTTCTTCAAATTCAACAATACGGTTATTGGCATCTGTGTTCATGATACCAAAACGGCTCGCTTCTTTAAGAGGGACGTCTAAAACTGCTACTGTCAAGCTGGCATTATTATCCTTGTGAGACTGGAGCATATCATCATAGTCCATTTTGTAGATGTGGTCCCCAGACAAAATCAAGACATACTCAGGATTGACACTGTCGATATAATCGATATTTTGGTAAATAGCGTGACTAGTTCCTTCGAACCAACGATTCCCTTCACTGGCAGAATAAGGTTGAAGAATAGAAACACCAGAATTGATACCATCTAGTCCCCAGCTTGAACCGTTCCCAATATGGTTGTTGAGAGCAAGAGGTTGATACTGTGTAATGACTCCCACATTATGAATCCCTGAGTTGGCACAGTTTGATAGGGCAAAGTCAATGATACGATAGCGCCCACCAAATTGCACAGCTGGTTTTGCGATGCTTTGAGTGAGTTTACCGAGACGAGTTCCTTGCCCACCAGCAAGAATCAAAGCTAACATTTCATTCTTCATTTTCTACTCCTTTTTGGTTTTTACTTGTAACGGTTTTTGCAGATTTCAAGCGACGTTTGATTTTCCAAACACTTGCTCCCATAGCCGGTAGGGTAAAGGTTAAGGTCTGCTCATAATCTTTCCATAGTCCTTCTTGCGTTTGAACAGTTTGATTATGTTCTTTCCAAACGCCTCCCCACTCTTCCAACTCAGTATTCCATACTTCTTCGTAAATTCCTGCAACGGGTAGTCCGATTGTAAAATCTTTCCGTTCAACAGGTGCCATGTTAAAGATACAGACTAACATTTCTCCCTTTTTACCCTTACGAATAAAGGAAAGAACACTCTGGTCTCGATTATCTGCATCAATGATTTCAATACCATCATAGCTGGTATCAATTTCCCACAGACAGCGGTTGTCTTTGTAAAACTGATTTAGCTGAGAAGTGAAATACTTCATCTTAGCATTCATTGGGTCTTCTAGGTTAGACCATTCCAACTGTTCTTCAGATTTCCATTCTAGGAATTGACCGTATTCGCTACCCATGAAGAGCAATTTCTTACCAGGGTGACAAATTTGGTACGTATAGAGATTGCGCAAGCCTGCGAATTGATTGTAACGATCTCCCCACATCTTATGCATCATACTCTTCTTGCCATGAACCACTTCATCGTGCGAGAATGGCAAGAGATAGTTTTCATTGAAAACATACATAAAGCTGAAAGTCACCAAATTAAAGTCATATTTACGATAAATCGGATCTTCTTCGTAGAAACGGAGGATATCATTCATCCAGCCCATATTCCATTTGTAGTCAAATCCTAGACCACCAAGCTCTCTCATTCCCGTAATCTTGGTTGCAGACGAACTTTCTTCTGCAATCATCATCACATCTGGATATTCTAACTTAATAATATCATTCAAGCGTTGAAGGAAATAATAACCTTCATAGTTGAGATTTCCCCCATCTTTGTTAGGTGTCCATGGAGCATCATCATAGTCCAAATAGAGCATGTTGCTAACAGCATCTACACGAATACCATCCAAATGATAGACATCAATCCAATGCTTAATGCAAGAAATTAAGAAGGACTGGACTTCATTTTTTCCAAGGTCAAAATTGAGAGCGCCCCAGCCATAGTTATGAGCCTTATTATGGTCTTGGTACTCAAAAGTCGGTGTCCCGTCATAATAGGCTAAGGCATCATCATTGATGGTAAAGTGACCAGGTACCCAGTCTACGATAACTCCAATATTATGGATATGACACTCCTCGACAAAATCTTGAAACTCCTCTGGTCGGCCATAAGCATGCTCTAAAGCGAAGTAACCCATAAGCTGATAACCCCAACTCAAGCCCAAAGGATGGGACATCAAGGGCATAAACTCAATATGAGTATAGTTCATTTCAACGAGATAAGGAATGAGTTCATCCTTGAGCTGGGCAAAACTATAAGGACTACCATCAGGATTTCTTTTCCATGATCCAGCGTGAACTTCATAGATATTGACAGGACGTTCAGCAAAGCCCCAACGTTTTCTTCGTGCCAGCCAAAGTCCATCCCTCCATTTCTTCTCAGGAAGCTCTGTTACGATTGCCCCTGTTCCTGGACGAGCCTCATATCTGACAGCAAAAGGGTCAATCTTCATCAGTTGATGACCATTTTGACGTGTGACATGATATTTGTAAATATGCCCTTCTTGAGCCATATTGGTAAAGACTTCCCAGACCCCAAAGTCATTTCTTACCATTGGAATCTGACCCTCAATCCAGTTGGTGAAATCCCCAACCAAGTGAACAGCCTGAGCATTAGGTGCCCAAACACGGAAAGTATAACCATACTCTCCATTTAGCTCTTCCCTATGTGCTCCTAGATAATGCTGAAGGTGAAAATTTTCTCCTGTCATAAAGGTGCGCAAAGCTTCTCTTTTATCCATAATACCTCCCCTTTTCTGTAAGCGTTTTCTATGTTTTTATTATACTACCTTTTTAGAGAAGATTCAAGTAAATTACTATACTTCTTTAAAATTATTTTGAAAATCTTCAACAAATTCACTGATGTGTCCACTTGTAAATCAATATTTTTTCAAAAAAATTGCGAAAACGCCTTTCTTTTCTCTACTATAATACCAAAAAGTTCGTATTTTTTCTATTATTATTATTGTTTTATAGTAAAAAAATAAAATCAGGAAAACAATTTCCTGATTTTACACGTTTGATGAAAATATTTATCAAATTTTCTATACAAGTGAGTTATCAGCTAAGTTCTTTCTATTCGTTCACTTCCAATGATGTGTTAGAATAGCGAGATAGATGGTCTTTATAAAACACTCAAGACGGCTAGACTAATATCATCTAACACATTGTCTTCTTTTGAGCGACTGTTGGTTACCAACATAGCTAAATTTCCTGCATTTTCAAATGGATAGGGTTCTGATTTAGCATTCACAACAACCAAGAGGTGTTCTTTGCCGTGAACTTCATAGATAAGGCAGCCGCTATGTTCAATCGCAGAATGCACAAAGACATGATGGTAAATTTCATCATAGCTAGAGTAAGAAAAGGCACCAGTTTTTGTCTTCAATCGGATGACTTGACGGATAAACTCAATACTGTCTTGACGCTCATTGATCAAATCCCAGTTGACTTGGTTCACACTGTCAGGAGCATTATAGCTATTCATCGCACGCTCTCTATCATCGTGTGTCAACTCACCATTATCACCAGTCGCAACGAGTTTGGTACGACCAAATTCTTGACCGATTTCCATAAAGGCCATCCCCTGCATGAGCAGATTCATGGCTGTGGCTGTCTCAACCTTGCGCATGATTTGCTCTGAACTTTGGTCTGGATGAAGGGTTGCCAATAAATCGTGAAGATTGTAATTGTCATGGGCTTCTACATAGTTAAGCACCTGATTTGGATGTGTATAGGTTCCTAATTCACGACTGCCTAGGATTGCTTTGGCAAGAATTGGCTCTGTCGCAGCACCACTGACAAAACCTGATTTAATTGCACCGTAAACTTCTCCACCTTTGACAGCATCACGCTGATTGTCATTAAAGAAACCAATATTTGGCATTTCGTAGGCGTTGTCTTTCTTAGCCTTATCATAAGGGGCAAGACCTGTTCCCATGTCCCAACCTTCTCCATAAAGGATAATGTTAGGGTCAATTTCATCCAAGCTCTGACGAATCATCTGCATGGTCTTAACATCATGAATCCCCATCAAATCAAAACGGAAGCCGTCAATATTGTATTCCTGCACCCAGTATAGAAGAGAATCAATCATATACTTGCGGAACATTTCATGTTCGCTGGCTGTTTCATTTCCAACACCCGTTCCATTCTGGAAGGTGCCATCTGGGTTCATACGATAATAATAGTCAGGGACTGTTGTTTGGAATGGTGCATCAACGACTGAGAAGGTATGGTTATAGACCACATCCATAATGACACCAATACCCGCATCGTGGTAAGCTTGAACCATGGTCTTCAAATCACGAATGACCTGAGCTGGATCATCTGGATTAGTTGAAAAACTAGTTTCTGGTGCGTTATAGTTTTGTGGATCATAACCCCAGTTGTAGGTTACATTCCCGTCCTCATCGTATTCTTTGTGACGATCTGCAATTGGTTGCAACTGAACATAATTGTAGCCCAACTTCTTGATATGATCAAAAGCAGTTGACTGACCGTACTGGTTAACCGTTCCAGTCTGAGCAGCACCCAAGAACGTTCCTCGAAGATGTTCATCCACACCTGAGGTCGGTGATTGGGTCAAATCACGAATATGCATTTCACAAATAACTGCCTTACATGGATTTTCCAAACGCCAAGCAGCATCAGAACCATGCTTGACCTCGAAATTTTCGACTTGTTTTTCTGCATGGCTCAGAATAGCAGAACGTTTGCCATCAGGGCTGGTCGCGATTGTATAAGGATCACGTGTCAGTGTTTCGTGATGAGGGAATTGGACTTGATACTGATAAGCCTTACCAGTCAAATCTTCCTCAACATCCAAACTCCAGACACCAATAGTATTGTCCTTATGGTTATAAGAGTAGCGATTGCCTCTCTCCATATCAAAAGTCTTCCAAACAGAGGCATCATTAGTAGCTGATTCATAAACGACAACCTGCACTGCTGTCGCTGTTGGAGCCCAAAGGGCAAAATGAGCCTGATTGTCCTCTACATGGCAACCCAATTCACCTTGGTAGCCCCAGTGGTGGTCGAAACTAGCGCTATTGATAGCCTTGTCAAAGGCAAAAGGATTTTGATTCTTATAGAAAGGACTGGCAATAGCAGGATTTTCAGAATAATAAATTCTATCATCGCCTTCCAAAATCCAGACCTCCGTTAAGAGAGGATAGTGATTAAAACGGATGGCATATTCTTTACTGGTTTGGCCGGTATGAACCACAAAATTCAAGCTTTCTAAGGGATGAACGCTTGGGTGTTCAAAACTAAATAAGGCACCAAAATAATCTTCTTGGTAAGTTAGTAAATCAATTCGTTGATCCTTACTCTTTACAAAAGAGCAAGTGTCATATTCACCATTCTTGCGATGGTAATGAATGCGCATAGGGTAGGTATACATTTTTATTTTTCCTTTTTATTTTATTTCTGTTTCACTAATAAATTCTTGACCAATCTCGTCTCAATTAACAGACATAGTCAAATGATCCAAACTCTGTTTTTAAACGATCATTACAGACTTTCTAACCAAGCTTCATCTCGAACCTCAATACCAAGTTCTTGTGCTTTTTGCAGTTTACTTCCAGCGTCTGCTCCTGCAACAACAAGGTCTGTCTTTTTAGAAACACTGCCTGTTACCTTGGCACCCAGACTTTCGAGTTTGCTTTTAGCTTCTGAGCGCTTGAGCCGTTCCAATTTTCCTGTCAATACCACGGTCAAACCTGACAAGGTCGCATCCGCTACTACTGTCTGACCTTTGTAGGCCAGATTGACTCCAGCTTCTCTCAATTCTCTGAGGAGAATTTCAGAGCCTTCTGTCGCAAAATATGTCTGAAGACTCTTGGCGATCACGCCACCCAGACTTTCAATACTAGCCACTTCCTCTGGATCTGCCTGAGCCAGATTTTCGATTGAATGAAAATGTTGAAGTAATAGCTGACTGGCCTTGCTTCCGACATGGCGAATGCCTAGACCAAACAAGAGTTTCTCGGCAGAATTTTCCTTAGATGCTTGAATGGCTTGATACAGTTTAGAAGCAGACTTTTCCTTAACCCCCTCTAAAAGCAGGAAATCCTCTTCTTGTAATCTGTAAATATCCGCCACATCCTTGACTAAATTGGCAGCAAATAGCTTCTCAACAATAGATGGACCAAGGCCTGTAATATTCATGGCATCTCGAGAGGCAAAGTGGATCAAACCTTCCATGATTTGAGCAGGACAACGCGGATTGATACAACGCAGTGCCACTTCATCTTCAAAGTGCAACAAGTCAGAATTACAACTTGGGCAGTTTTTAGGGATATCTAGTTTCTCTTCAGAAACCCGTTTGGACTCTACCACACGTAAAACGGCAGGGATGATGTCCCCAGCCTTATAGACGATGACCGTGTCGTCTTTGCGGATATCTTTTTCAGCAATATAATCCACATTGTGCAGAGTCGCACGGCTAACAGTTGTTCCGGCTAGTTGTACTGGTGTTAGATTTGCAGTTGGGGTTACAACACCCGTACGGCCAACTGTCCAATCAACTGATAAGAGTTGAGCTTCTTTTTCCTCAGCAGGGAACTTGTAAGCTACTGCCCACTTAGGCGCTTTAACTGTAAAACCGAGTTCTTCTTGACCTGCTAGGTCATTGACCTTAATCACCACTCCATCGATATCATAAGACAGATTGTCCCGTTCCTGTCCTACTTCTTGGATAAAACTCCAGATGTCATCCATATTTTCAGCCAAAATTCGCTTAGGATTGACCACAAAACCGAGCTGTTCTAGGTGCTTCAAAACCTTTTCTTGGCTGTCACGAGTTGACGGGCTGGCTTCTTGATAGAGGAAAGTGGCAAGATTGCGCTTGGCAACTACTGCTGTATCCAACTGACGCAGGGTGCCTGCTGCCGCATTACGAGGATTGGCAAATTCAGGCTCTCCATTTTCTTGGCGAGCTTGGTTAACCTGGTCAAAAGAAGAGCGTGGCATATAACATTCCCCACGAACTGTGATATCTAGTTCTTCTGGCAAGGTCAAAGGAATGTCCTTAACACGCTTGAGGTTTTCCGTGATATTCTCCCCAACAGAACCGTCTCCACGTGTTGCCCCAGCAAGCAAAATCCCCTTTTCATAAGTCAGCGAGATAGACAAGCCATCGATTTTCAGCTCACAAATATAGGTCGGATGAGCCACTTCCTTACGAACACGCGCATCAAAAGCTTCAAGCTCCTCACGTGAAAAAGCATCCTGCAAACTATAAAGAGGATACTGATGACTGTATTTTTCAAAACCATCTAAAACCTTGCCACCAACACGATGGGTCGGACTGTCTGCTAATACTTGATCTGGATAGGCAGTTTCTAACTCGACCAACTCACGGTAAAGACGGTCGTACTCACTGTCTGAAACCGAGGGATTATCGCTGGTATAGTACTCAGTCGCATAGCGATTGAGCAAGGTGACTAACTCATTCATTCTTTTATTCATAAGACCATTTTACCATAAAACAAGCCCTCCTCACAAACAAGAAGGGCGGAAAAAACACTTAGATTGGAATTATTTTTAAAACTCAAGCAGCCTTATATCAATTTTTCAAAATGAGTTCGAACATAAATAAACGATATACAAGACAAGATGATAACACCACTTCCAATTATCAGGAAAGAAGAGAGATGTACACTTGGCAAGACTGTCATAAATCCTTTTGCAATAGGCATAAATAGAATAGCTAAGGTAAAAATTGTACTTAGTACTCTCCCAAGAAATTCGCTCTCAACCTTGGTTTGTACTTGAGTAAAAAAGTGAATATTAAAAATCGTCATAAACAATTCACAAACTAAATTTCCAGAAAAGGAAAGCAAATTTGGAAGTGGTAATCCCATCATAAAAACTCCGACACCTGTCAAAGCCAATAAAATCAAAAGATTATAAACATTAGCTTTAATTTTACTAGCTAGAAGAGCCCCAATGATGGAACCAATAGCCCCCATAGTTAAAATGCTTGCATAGGCTCCTTCTGACCCGTAAAGCTGATTCGAAAAGGGAAGTAGAAATTCAAAAGCGGCAAAAAAGAAATTAACGCTGGAAGCTACCAGCAAAAGGAAGAAAATTTCTTGCTGATGCCAGATATAGTGTAACCCATCCTTGATATCTACAAAAATATCTCTCCCAGTAAAAGCCTTTTTCTCTTGAACTTTTACTTCCTCTTTTGGAAGGAAAGCCACTAGAACAAAAGCAATGAAAAAAGTCAGCGAGTCTAGCAGTAGCGTCATATGGAGACTTGCAAACTGTAAAACAAGGAAGGAAAGAACAGGAGAGCTAACACCTACAACCTGCAAAACCAGCTCTAAGCGAGAGTTATAGATCACAATCTCATCTTTCTCCACCACTTCAGTTATGATAGCTTTATTGGCTGTACGAGAAAATGCAAAAGCAATCGCCTGCACAATATTGGCAAAAATCAAAGCGCCAATCATCCAGCTGTCATTTCTTATAAAAGAAATAGCCAGACAAAGAATCCCACAAACAAGGTCTGTCACCATTAAAATCTTACGACGAGAAAAACGGTCTGAAATGACTCCGCCAAAAGGATTTACGAGAATAGATGTGACGAGTTCAGAAATCTGATACATTCCTAAAACAGTCTGTCCGATAGTCCCCATGGAAGCCAACCAGACACTATTGCCATAATCATAGAGCATATTCCCTATCTTGTTAACAGCTCCACGACTAATCAACTGTACTGCATAGCGATTCATATAAAAACTCCTCTCAAATTTTGAAACTATTGTATCAAAACCGAAAGGAGCTTTTTATTTTTTCCCTTATTTGGGAAAATTAATCTTTGACAAATTTTTCATAGTGTTCCTGGTAGTAGGCTACTTGCTCTGGAAGACCTAGTACGTCAAAAATATGCATAGCCTCTTGCATTTGGCTACAACCTTCTTTACACTGTCCTTTTTGGTATAAGGCAAAACCTTTTAAATAATGGAAAACATTACGCTCATAAAGCTTAATACCTTTACCAATAATCTTCTCTGTATAAGTCTCAAAATAGCTTGCATTATCAAAAGAAAGATGCTCTAAACAATGCTGGTAACAATTGAGGGCCAAAATCAACACTAATCTCTTATGGCGACCAATCTCTTGATAAAATTCTTCCCTCTCCATGACTTCTCTACCAATTCGAGTGACATAGTCCACATCGTAGAAACTATAGAGGTTCCCGAAAAGAATCAACTCATACATGGTCCATTCTTCTGTTTTGAAGAGATAATCTGCCACCTTATCCAAATCATCCTGCTTCATATCATAAGTCGCATCTCTTTGACAAATCAGACCTTGTAGCAAAATCCAGTTCAGCTCAAAATAAAGGGGAGTCGTCGAACTCTTAGACTTTTCAAGTTGTTCTCTTTGAAGCTTTTGAAAACCTGCAATATCGTTTGAATAGTAAAGTGGGATAATCTGTGCCATCATAGACACATGTTCATGATTATGAAAATTCCTTGCCTTATCCATGAAATTTTCGATTGTTACATGAATGTTATCCAAAATCTCAAAGAAACGGGAGACTGCCAGGTCAGACTCCCCAAGCTCAAAGCGAGATAACTGAGAGGTAGAGCAGGATTCGCCTGCTGCTTCCTTTAAAGAATAATTTCCACTTGTTCGAAATTCACGAAATACTTTTCCAAGATGTTCCATCTTTACACCTGCTCTGATAATTCTTCCCACTCAAGCATAGCTTCTTCCTGACGGTGGCTGATTTTGTCCAGCTCAGTCTGCAATTCCATCAGTTTGTCGGCGTCGTTTGTTTCCAACATTTGTTCAGAAATGGCTTGGCTTTGACTTTCTAGCTCTTCAATTTCAGCTTCTAGACTTTCGATTTGTCGCATGAGCTTACGAACTTCTTTTTGACTTTCTTTCTGAGCTTGATAGTCATTAACTGGGCTTGCTTCTTTTGCTTGATTGCTGGTTGAAGCTTCCTCTGTCAGACCGACTTCCATTTCAGCCTTTTTATCGACATAATAATCGTAATCTCCCAAGTAAAGAGTCGAGCCATTCTCAGACAATTCCAGTACATGAGTTGCCACACGATTGATAAAGTAACGGTCGTGGCTGACAAATAGAAGAGTTCCATCAAAGTCAATCAAGGCATTTTCTAGCACTTCCTTGCTATCAATATCCAAGTGGTTGGTCGGCTCGTCAAGGATCAGGAAGTTGTTGTTTTCCATAGACAATTTAGCCAAAAGCAAACGAGCTTTCTCGCCACCTGACAGCATGCCGACTGATTTTTTAACATCATCTCCTGAGAAAAGGAAGGCACCTAGGCGGTTACGGATTTCAACTTCTGGTGTCAGTTTAAAATCATTCCAGAGTTCATCCAGCACCGTATTACTTGGTGTCAGCTTGCTTTGGGTCTGGTCATAGTAACCAACCTCAACATTAGCGCCAAAGCGCTTTTCACCCTTGATAAAAGGAATCTGGTCTACTATAGACTTGATAAAGGTTGATTTCCCAATACCATTTGGACCAACGATGGCAACAGCATTCATCTTACGAAGGTCTAGGTTGATAGGCTCTGACAGTACTTCCTCATCATAGCCAATGGCCGCATTTTCAACAGTCAATACAACATTACCAGAGTTTTTTTCCGACTGGAAGGTCATATTGGCTGCTTTCTTGCCAGATTCAGGTTTATCCAAACGTTCCATTTTTTCCAGTTGTTTTCGGCGAGACTGGGCACGTTTGGTCGTTGAAGCTCGGACTAGATTGCGATTGACAAAGTCTTCCAGAGCTGCAATTTCCTTCTGTTGCTTTTCATAGTTTTTTGCCTCAGTAGCTAGTTTTTGCTCCTTCAACTCGACAAAGCGAGAATAATTGCCCACATAGCGGTCCAAAGAATGCTTGGTCAAATCCAGCGTAATCGTTGCAACCTTGTCCAAGAAATAACGGTCATGGCTAACAATAATGAGGGCACCGCTATAGTTTACCAAGTAATTCTCTAGCCAGGCAATGGTTTCAATATCCAAGTGGTTGGTTGGCTCGTCCAAGACCAAGAGATTGGGCTTTTCAAGGAGCATTTTGGCTAGAGCCAAGCGAGTATTTTGACCACCTGAAAGTTCAGATATTTTCATCTGCCACATAGACTCGTCAAACTTGAATCCATTTAAAATCGCTCGAATATCAGCTTCATAAGTGAAACCACCTGCTTGGCGAAAATTCTCAGATAAGCGGTCGTAATCTGACATCAGCTTATTCAAGTCCTCACCAGACTTTTCACCCATCTCCAGCTCCATCTGACGAAGTTGTTTTTCCGTCCGACGCAAGTCATCAAAGACATGAAGCATTTCATCGTAGATGGTATTTTCAGACTCAAAACGGCTATCTTGGGCTAGGTAAGACAGAGAAATATCTTTTTTCTTATTGATTTCTCCACTAGTTGGCTCCTCTTCTCCAACCAAAATCTTCAAAAGAGTAGACTTTCCTGCACCATTTTTCCCAACAAGGGCAATCCGGTCTCGTTCATCAACCTGCAGGTTAATATTATCGAAAAGAACCTCTCCTGCAAAAGAACGTTCAATTTTATTAGCTTGTAAAATAATCATACAAGTAGTATAGCATGTTTCCCCAAGGCATTCAAGATAATGGTAAGTATTTTAGCGAAGGATTTGTAACATAAAATAAATTATGTATATTTTATATTACAAATCCTTCGCTATCTTGTTGGATTTTCTAATAAGCTAATCTTGCTTCAAATAGTTATCGCACAATTCTATTATTTAATTCTTTTCATTATATACGTACGTATAGCGGATTGAAATAAGATGAGAACAAATCGATTGAGGAAGTAAAATTAATTTCTATAAATGTTTTAGAAATTGTTTCGTACTATTTTAGATTCAACTACTATATATACAATATTTTCGGAGCATTCAACTTTTTAACTCTATTTATTACTAGATTATTCCCCCCTTCGCTCCACTTCCATTACAGAAGTTTCCTCACTACTATGGGCTCGGCTGACTTCTCATGATTCGTTGTTACTACGCTTTCAGCGCTCATGATACCTCGCGGATAAGTCGTACATCTTTCCTAGTTTATACAAGATATGAGGACGTTAGAAGGTTACAGTGAAAATAGGAAATCTGACGCAGAGTCTTTAGGCACTAGGAAGATTTATCTTTTTCACACAAACCTTAGTCCGAATTCAATTACTCTCGTGATTTACGCATATAGGTTACGACTACCTTTTTGGACTTTAGAGTTTTGAGCCCCCTTATCCGCTATATACGCCTTACTATCACGTTCCTGTTCGTAGAGCCACGATTTCGCCATCCCTTCCTCTGACGATTCTTATTTCCAACGTCAGACTTAAAACGGTCTATCCCCAGACCATTTTAATCCGCTACCTCACGATAGTCAGGCTTGGGAATCGCTATTGGGTTCACCGGTAGCAGGTGCCCACCGAGGACTTACACCTCAGATATACGACATGCCTATCGTACGTAAAAAGCCTACTGACCAAGCTAGAAAGCTTGATACAATAGGCTTTTTGAACGCCAATTATTTAACAGCGTCTTTAAGAGCTTTACCAGCTTTGAATGCTGGAACTTTAGAAGCTGCAATTGTCATTTCTTTACCAGTTTGTGGGTTGCGACCTTTACGTTCTGCACGCTCACGAACTTCAAAGTTACCAAAACCGATCAATTGAACTTTTTCACCAGCTGCAAGATAGTCAGCTACCGCTGCAAATACAGCTTCAACTGCTGCTGCTGAGTCTTTCTTAGTCAATTCTGTAGCTTCTGCTACTTTAGCGATCAAATCTTGTTTGTTTGCCATGTTAACGATTCCTCCAAATAATTTCTAATTAACAAATATAATCATATCCTAAAATCCCTTTTAGGTCAAGTTAAAAACGCTATTTCTTCCCATTTTCTTTATTTTTTTAGGAGTGGTAACGTACCAAAATAGCCCAAGCGTTCTCACCCGTGTGAGTTTGAATAATGGAACCCGTTTCCAAAACAGAAATTGGCTGTTCAACATAAGCTTGTAAGCTTTCTTTCATCTCTTTTGCCCAATCAGCACTACCAGAATATGAAATTCCAATCTCTGCTACAGAACGTTCAGAAAGCGATGTTATCAACTCATCTAACCATTTTTTAAAAGTTTTAGCTCCACGACCTTTAACCATTGGCTGCAATTCATGGTCTTTCATTTGCATGACAACACGGATATTGAGAAGTGAGCTCAACAATCCAGTTACACGGCCAATTCGTCCACCTTTGACAAGATTTTCCAAAGTTGAAACGCCAATATAAAGTTCTGTGTTGTTTTTAACCTCTTCTACATGAGATAAGATTTCCTCCAACTCTTTGCCTTCTTGTGCTAATTTAGCAGCTTCGACAACTTGGAATTTCAAGGCTTGGTCAGTGAAGGAACTATCAACAACAGTCACATCTGCAGTAGATAAACTAGCACCCTGGCGTGCTGCTTCTACAGTCCCTGAAAGAGCATGGGACATATGAATAGCAAGAATCTGGCTACCATCCTTGCATAGGTCTTCAAAAACTTCAGCAAAGACACCTACAGGTGGCTGACTTGTTTTTGGAAGATTCTTAGCTTCTTGCATCAAGTGAAGAAATTTACCTTCTTCTTTCAAATCAGCATCAGAATAAACAACATTATCAATCATTACAGATAATGGAACAATTGTAATATCTAATTGCTTTACTAGTTCTGGTTCAATAGTAACAGATGAATCGGTTACAATCTTAATTTTTGTCATAGTATCAATCTTTCTATTTTAGGATTCAGATTGGTTTTCTTACTTTTAATTATATCAAAAAAAGATTAAAAATCCTAATGGAGTCACTCAAATTTTCCGTAAAAATTTGATATAATCAACTTATAAGAAAAGAGGTGTCCTATGATTAAAAAAATTTACCCCATTTTAACCATTTTACTAGGTGCTGCTATTTATGCTTTTGGCCTGACTTATTTTGTAGTTCCTCATCATCTCTTTGAAGGAGGGGCGACAGGTATTACCCTCATCACCTTTTATCTTTTTAAAATACCTGTTTCTCTCATGAACCTGCTGATTAACATTCCCCTTTTCATCCTAGCTTGGAAAATATTTGGAGCCAAATCCCTCTATTCTAGTTTACTTGGAACCTTAGCTTTGTCAGCTTGGTTGGCTTTTTTCGAGCGTATTCCCCTTCATATTGATCTTCAAGGTGATTTACTAATCACAGCCCTTATAGCGGGAATCCTATTGGGAATTGGCCTTGGAATTATTTTTAATGCTGGAGGAACAACTGGCGGAACTGATATTCTAGCTCGTATTCTCAACAAATACACTCATATATCAATGGGGAAACTACTTTTTATCTTAGATTTTTGTATTCTCATGCTCATTCTCCTTATCTTCAAGGACTTGAGATTGGTTTCCTACACGCTCTTATTTGATTTTATTGTTTCTCGTGTCATTGATTTGATTGGTGAAGGAGGATATGCTGGCAAAGGCTTCATGATTATTACAAAACGTCCTGACCACCTTGCTAAGGCAATCAATGATGACCTAGGAAGAGGTGTTACTTTCATCTCAGGTCAAGGCTACTATAGTCAAAAAGATTTGAAGATTATCTACTGTATTGTCGGTAGAAATGAGATTGTGAAAATGAAGGAAATGATTCATCGAATCGATCCTCAAGCCTTTATAACCATTACAGAAGCCCATGAAATCCTTGGAGAAGGATTTACCTTTGAAAAAGAATAAAAAGAGGTAATGTCGTGACCTCAAAAGTTAGACTTATACTCAATGAAAATCAAAAAGCAAATTAGGAAGCTAGCCGCAGGCTGTACTTGAGTACGGCAAGGCGAAGCTGACGTGGTTTGAATTTGATTTTCGAAGAGTATTATTCATCTATCTTTTGGGTTACAAATAACCTCTTTTTTATTTACTTATGCTCTTAAGACCAATTCCGAGCTACTTCTTCATCAGCCTTTAACTGATCCACTAATTGGTCAACTGAGTCAAATTTGGTCATATCTCGAATGCGATCAAGCCAATAAACCATGACGGTTTCCCCATAAATATCTTGATTAAAATCAAAAATATTGACTTCAAAACGTGCTTCTTCTCCATCAAAAGTCACATTTTTCCCGACACTAGCCATAGCACGATACTTCTGCCTTTGAATCTCAACATCAACGACATAAACACCATCTGCTGGCATATAAGTACGATCTAAAAGCACTAAATTCGCTGTCGGATAACCAATCGTACGACCACGAGCATTACCATGAACCACCATCCCTCTTGATGGAAGCGGTGCCCCCAAAAGTTCCCCTGCTTCTTTCACATTTCCATCTAAAATAGCTTGACGGATACGAGTTGAACTAATCTTTCCTTTCTCATCTTCTACAGGTGGGACAATAATGACTTCTCCATCAAAGTAATCCTTTAAGTCTTCTGCCGTTTTTTGGTCAGAACCAAATGTATAATCAAAACCTGCAACAATAATTTTGGCATTCATAGCCTTGATATAAGTTGCAAAAAATTCTTCTGCAGTAAGACTAGCAAATTGACTACTAAAATCAAGGAGATATAATTCTTCTACACCTTCGCGCTTTAATTTTCTTTCACGTTCAGCAGGGTTCAAAATATGCAAAAATAAATCCGGATGATAAGGCTCTAAAGCGATCTTTGGAGATTCATTAAAGGTCATAACGACGATAGGTAATAAATCTTTTCTCGCAGCCTTATTGGCAACACGAAATAATTCTTGATGCCCCTTGTGTATACCATCAAAATAGCCGAGAACAACGACTGAATCAGATGGTGTGCCAATATCTTTTTGGTTTTTTATAGGAATAGTAATAATCATAAACTAATTATATCATAGCGATAGCTATTTCTGGAACAGAAAATCTGAAATGTCGTTTTTTTCACCTGAAGTGTAGCTGTTTTCAAAAAGCACTTCACTCTATCGTTGCTTAACTATGAACTTTGCAATATTCTTCTCAAAAACTTGTAGGACATCTTCAAAAGTTTGAAAGGAGTGATTAGACTTGTTCAATAACCATAAAGTGTCATACTATGCTTATGTATGAAAAAGCAATGCAACTAACTCCTGAGAACTTTAAATTACTAATTGGTGCCGAAAAGGTAGAATTTAGAATCGAGGTACACCTATGGCTGTAAAATTTACAAAATGAGACAACTTGGGCAAGATGTTTGAAGAATTTCCTAAACTCCCTGATTTGAAGCAAGTCACTTTCCCTGATGACAAAGAAAAAGCCAAAGCAGCAAAGAAAAACTAGATGACTGCTTTCCAACAACTCCCATCTAATGTGCTTCAGACTGGGTTATTTTTCTCTCCATCTGTTATCTTGGATTCTCGCTAAAGAATATCTTTTTCCTTATCAGAAGGAACGAATCAAGCCATTCAGACAAGTGAAGGGACGACAAGCCAATATTTGAAACCAGATACCAGTTCTTATAGTCAATTGAAATAAAATCTGAAGAAATCGAGTAGGAAACTCAAATCAATTTTTAACAGTGTTCTATTCCAGATTCAATCCACTATACATATTAAAAAGTATGGGTATCAAAACAAAAAAAGAGGCTCTCCGAAAACTCGGAAAGCCTTATTTTATGCTACTTCTAGCTTCCTCACCTTTATACTTCAAGGCTCGGGATAAAAAGGTTCACTGGACCTTTTTATTTAGCGATTGGATAAACAGAAACTTGTTTTTTATCGCGTCCTTTACGTTCAAAGCGTACTACGCCCTCAACTTTAGCGAACAAAGTATCGTCTCCACCACGTCCAACGTTTACACCTGGGTAGATGTGTGTACCACGTTGACGGTAAAGGATTGATCCACCTGTTACAGTTTGTCCGTCAGCTGCTTTAGCTCCAAGACGTTTAGCTTGTGAATCACGTCCGTTTGATGTAGAACCTCCACCTTTTTTGTGGGCGAAAAGTTGCAAGTTGTTAAGAGTCATTTTTAACATAATGTTTTCCTCCGTGTTAGTTTTCTGTGATAACTCTGGTTTGGACGAACTCTGAAGAGTTCTCCGATAAGTTTGCCATACCTAAGAAAAATGATTCAAAGAATAACTGGGTCATTTCTCTCTGGTGTGAAGGAAGATCTTTTGGAATTTCAACCATCAGATAGCCACCTTCATCTTCGTTTAATTCTAGGATTGGTTCATAGCCTGCAAATTTCTCAATAGAATTGATAAAGTTAATGGCAAGCGTAGAAACCGATGCACACACGACATCTAAGCCGTATTCGCCACTCTCGGCGTGTCCAGTAATTTCCGCACTCCTCAGCTCGCCATCTTCGGCTCTCTCAAAGACTGCCTGTATCATGTGTTCTCCTTAAAATTAAGCGTTGATTGCGTTGATGACAACTTTAGTATATGGTTGACGGTGACCTTGTTTACGGTGGCTACCTTTTTTAGGTTTGTACTTGTAAGTAACAACTTTCTTTTGTTTTCCTTGTTTTTCAACAGTTCCAACTACAGTAGCTCCAGCAACAAGTGGAGTTCCGACAACAGTGTTTTCACCACCAACAAGAACAACTTCGTTAAAAGTAACTTCTTGACCAGCTTCAACGTTCAATTTTTCAACGTAAACTGCTTGACCAACTTCAACTTTAACTTGTTTTCCGCCAGTTTTGATAATTGCGTATGTGCTCATTATGCACCTCCTATGATTTTTATGGGTTTCCCCGATTTTTTGTGAAGACTCGCCTAGCATCGTGGGACGAACCACTTAAAAGAAGAGCTCTATGTATAACAAAGTTTAAATTTGTTATACAACGAGCAACGATGTTCGTGCGGTTGCACAGGAACGTGCATAGTCAACTCTCTAAGTATATCATATCTCCTATTTTCTTACAAGTAATAACACCTAAAATGAAGCTTTTTCTTTTACTTTTTTCCGCCACGAGGCAAAAAGCATACTGAGATAAAAAATGCTCATCATAATAGGAACACCAAGAATGGTCTTTTCCTGATAGAAAATCGTTAAATAGGCTGAAAAAACAACTCCAAATACAAAACTGCTAAGCAAGCTAACAAATATAAACCCTTCACGCAAAAAAGGAGTGTGCTTGGTCCGGAAATAATCTCCAAAAGCCAACATCGTCCGTTTGATATTCCCTGTCATAAAGGCATTATTGTAAGCAATACCCGACACTTCTCCAAAAGCAGTTGTCACCAGTCCCATACAGAAGGCCAAGGGCGGCACTAGATAGATATTATCCACAGTTTGCGGCACAAAAGCAATAATTATTGATAAGATTGCCAAAGGAATCAATGACAGAATCGGTTTTTTCACAATTCTCAATTTTTCCTTATAAATGGTTAGTAAAAAAACTCCCAGCATAAACGCTATTAATGTTAAAAGCTTATCCCTAACATCCGAAACATTATTTTGTATTAGCTCTACTGAAAGAAAAACGACATTCCCAGTTTGTCCAGCTACAAGAGTGTTCCCTCGCACAATAAAAGTATAGGCATCCACATATCCAGCACAAAACGTCAAAAAAAGTGCTAACCTTTTAGACTGACGTGATATTTTTCTTATAGGTAATAACCTCATTTTCCCTCCCATTGTATTTTCTCTTAGAACATTGTACCATTTTCTTTCTAAAAAATCGTAGGCTACCATTTAGATTTTACTATTAGCATAAAAATAATAATAGACAACTATTTATCCAAAAATAGATAGAGGTAACATGTTTGTAAACAAAGCATACGAATCTTTAGTAAAATCATTTCCATGAAACTAGAATAGAGCCCCTCTTAGCAAAAATCATTATTTTAATTTATTTCTAATTACTCCTTGACATAAATAACTCTTACCAATAAAAGACTATGTCTTAAAAAAATGGTATAATAAAATCAATACTTGGGCTTGATGGCTATGCTACTAATAACAATTAGGAGAGAAAATCAGGCACTTGTTAACAACAAGGATTATCCCCTTGAGATGAAAGGAATTTTAGAAATCTTATGATGAACATGCAAAAATTGAACATACTGTTTTTAATTTTTGTAAACATCAAAAAGGTTGGTTTAAAAGGATTTTAAGTCCTTAGGATTTTTTATCCAACACTACTATTTACGCATCCAAGACAAAATCTTGGCAAAAAAAATACAGTAGCGAAGAGTACACCAAACTACCACTCATTATGGGTGGTAGTTTTCTTTTCGTCTAAAATAGAGATAAAAAGATAGGTGGTAGCCTTATGCGTTACGGTTATGTTCGAGTATCTACAAAAGAACAAAATATTGATAGGCAATTTTCAGCCTTAGTAGAAAACAAATTATCAAAAGAAAATATTTTTATTGATTACGTTTCAGGAAAAGATTTTGACAGAATGGAATATCAAAAATTATTAGCTACCTTGAAAGAGAATGATGAATTGGTTATTAAATCAATTGATAGGTTGGGAAGAAACTATGATGAAATTTTAGAACAATGGCAAGCAATTACTAAGAAAAAGAAAGTAAATATAACTGTTTTAGATTTCCCCTTATTAAACACAAAGAATAGCAATGATAATATCACAGGAAAACTAATCTCCGATATCGTTTTACAAGTCCTATCTTATGTGGCACAGTTTGAAAGAGAACAAATCAAACAAAGACAAATGGAAGGAATACGGGAAGCACAGAAAAAAGGGAAGAAATTCGGTAGACCAAAATTGATTGTCCCGAATAATCTCCCTAATGTGATAGCTCAATATAAGAAAAAAGAAATAACCTTACGAGAAGGTGCAGACATCTTAGGAGTATCAAAAAGCACCTTTCACAATTGGATAAAAAATTCATAGTTCTTGTCAAAAAACCTAGGATTTTTTGGACAGAAAATACAGTCTATTTTAGAAGCGTTTTCGTTAGAAAAAAAGGTTCTAAAATCCAGCATTTTGGCCAATTATTATTACACTTCCATTTTATCAAGTTTGTCCAAAAAAGTCTAGGTTTTAGGACAAACTGATTATTTTACAATAAATAAAAATAGGGGATATTACATGAATGAACAAACAAACTAAAAAATTCACACTTGCAACTATCTCAGCTCTATCACTTCTTGGAGCTGGAATCATCACAGCTAATCAAGTATCAGCAAGCGAAAATATCGTATTAGGACGTGATTTTAGAGGCTCAACAATAAACCCATCTAACACTCATGCTTCAGACGGTCTACGAGTCGTAGGTATCAAGGGGACATTTGCGACGCCCGACAAACAAGCGATTGTAGACCGTGTCAACGCGATTCGTAAAGAAGCTTATGATGAAGGTTTGGTAGATCGCTATGTTCCAGTCAGATGGTCAACTAGTCTTGAGAAAGCAAGTCGTATTCGTGCGGCTGAAGCTAGTGTGCTGTTTGACCATACTAAATTGACCGGTGAACAACTGCACTCGGGCACATATCATGATAACTTCACTCATCTCGCGGGAAATCTCGGCAGCGAGAGCATCGATTTAGCTATAGAAGATTTTTATAGTGAAAAACAAAATTTAAAGACTGGCTCAGGCGAGACAGGTCATTATCTTCATATGATCAACCCTAAATGGACGACAGTTTCAGTATCTGCGTTTGCTAAGCCGGCATTAAGCTCGAGACATGGTTTATATTATAAAATATCTCAGTTGTTCGCTGAAAATTCTGGCGACTCTGACAGCTTAGTCGGCGAGTACGGCGAATCGACTGTCTATACTATCGCTAGTCCTGGCAAAGTAAAAGACATCTCTTTGCCTCAAAACTTTACAATCAAGCCTCAGGAATCTAAGACTATCGAACTCCAAGCTAGATACACTGGCTCTTATGACAGCACTTATTCTCCTAAAGTCATCATTCCAACAAATCGTGACTGGTCTAGTAGTGACACTTCCGTCGCAACAATTGACCGAGACGGAAACATCACCGCTCACAAATCAGGTACTACGACTATCACAGTTACATCAGACGGGAAAACGTATTCTACAACTGTAACCGTTTCAGATAATGCAAGTTCTAACACTTCATTTGCACGAGATATTAAATATGGTCGCTGGGTTCGCTCTGGCTCTCGCTGGTGGTTTAAAGGCTCCGATGGCTCTTACCCATCTAATGGCTGGGAAAAAATCGATAAAGTCTGGTATCACTTCGATAGTTCAGGCTGGATGCAAACCGGCTGGGTGAAGGATAACGGTGAGTGGTACTATCTCGACGGTTCAGGCGCTATGAAGACTGGTTGGCTCAAAGATAATGGTAGCTGGTATTATCTTGATAGCTCAGGTGCTATGAAAACAGGCTGGTTTACAGTTTCTGGCAAATGGTACTATGCCTATAGCTCAGGAGCTTTAGCAGTGAATACTACTACGCCAGATGGCTATACGGTCAATGGCAACGGTGAATGGGTGTAGGATAAGATTATAAAAAATAGATAAAAAGAAAAGGAAAACAAAAATTATGAAAAAAATCGTTTTAACGACTACAGCAGTTTTATCACTTGTAGCAACAGGAGCTACAATTTCAAGTGTCAATGCCTCAAGTGGTCCAGCACATCAAGAAAAAAGTCAAGTAGATACTATTATCGCAACAGATGTGACTCTTGTAGAGAAAAGAGAAGCAAAAATTCAAAGAGCAGTTGATGATTTATCTAAACAGGCAATCAGTATACAATTGGTTGATGAAAATTATAGTAGCAATTTTAAAAATCAATTCCCAAACTTTTTTGCAAAACGTCCAGAAGGACAAGTGTACGTTGATGGAAAACGAGTTACATTTAAGGCAACAAATTTTGGAATCTATAGTATGAGCTTTGAGTCAAAAGGAGTTCGATACAAAGCGACAGTAGATGTGAGAGAAAATGTAGGTAAAGGTCTTGCTTTCTATATTTACCTAACTAAACTAGAAGTTTTATCGACTAATCAAACTTCTGGGAACACAACTACAACTACTCCAGCATCTTCCCCTACAACTCCAACACCAACAAAAACAGACCGTTGGGTACAAGCTGGTTCTCGCTGGTGGTTCAAGCACTCTGATGGTTCTTACACATCTAACGGCTGGGAAAAAATCGACGGTAAATGGTATCACTTCGATAGTTCAGGCTGGATGCAGGCAGGTTGGTTGAAAGACGGTGGGACTTGGTACTATCTCGACGGCTCAGGCGCTATGAAGACTGGTTGGCTCAAAGATAACGGTAGCTGGTACTATCTTCAAGACTCAGGGGCTATGAAAACAGGCTGGATGAAAGTATCTGGTAAATGGTACTATGCCTATAGCTCTGGTGCACTCGCAATCAATACGACGACACCTGATGGCTATCGTGTCAATGCCAACGGTGAGTGGGTATAATAAGCAATTCGAAATTGCAAAATTAAATACATGAAAAAATTAGTTTTAGTCAGTATCAGTGTTTTAACTGTTTCCATTTTAACTGCTTGCCAAGTTCAGAGTGAAAACACTTCCTCAGTAAGTTCTGAAGCAATTGCTTCAAGTACTAGTTCAACTTCTTCTACATCGGAAGAAAATAAATCTGTCACAAGTCTAATAAATGAAGAATCTTCCCTTCCGTCAGAAAGTAAAGGGATGGATATTTCTGCAATTCAAAATGGAGATTTTTCTAGTGTTTCAGGAACTTGGAAAAATCCTACAGGTATTGAATTTACTTTCGATAAAAATGGTTTAGTAAGTGATAAGTCCAAAATTTCAATTGAACATGCTAAAGAAATTGACCACTATCTTAAAGCAAGTTCTGTTTCTAAAGATGGAGGGGCTGGTGCAGCTATTGCCTTTTTACCAGCAGGAATCCCTATAACCATGTCTGTCACCTCTTCTCCAGATAATGGCTATACCGACCCATCTGATATCACACAAGACCGCTTATGGTTTGGACACCAACTTATCGATGGCCACACTGACGGATTTTTCTACAAAGTAAAATAATTAAACTAACCACAGAATCGAATATTTTCGGTTCCCTTTGACAAGGAGGAAATCATGGATTTTACAGAATATTTATATAAAAATATCGGAGAACGTGTTAGACTGGATAGAGAAAAGAAAAATCTTAATTTTAAAAATTATTCTACTCATATCTCTCAACGCACATATGATAAGATTGTAAAAGAAACAGGTAATACAAGAACTAATCCAAAAACTGGAATAACAAGAGAGAATATTAGTCGAATAGAAAAAGGGGAGCAGAAGAATTTTAGGAGTTTTTTATCGGATAATCAAATTAAAGCATTGACTGCTACTCTTGAATGTAATCAAGATGAATTACTTTTAGGAAATAAAGAACAGAAACAAGAAATCGTAAAAATTTTACTCTTAGGATGTCTGCTAAATAATATAGATGTTCAGATTAACTCCGTTTCATCTGAAAAATGGCGAGATTTATATCACAAATCTCAATCTCTCGATATCAAACCTAATAAAGAAACTGAACGCTTAGGGAATATAATATTAAAATTTCTACTAACCTATCCTGCTTTCCAAAAGCACTTCATAAATTCTGTCTTTTATTATTCTGATAACTATCCTGACAAGTATATTCCTTATAAATCAAAAGATGAACAATACAGTAATTCTTCTAACCATAAATTACAAACTAAATATGCTAGTGACTTGGAAAAAATCAGTTCCCAACTTCAAACGTGGTACACTACTGATTTAGGGAATATTGCTTCTGTTCTACTTCGTAAACCTGAAAATATCATCTATATATTCGAAGCATTCGAACATACTATATATAAAATAATTGATTTAATTTTTGATAAATTTTTAGAAACATTTAACAATAGCTTAAATACCAGAGGTAAAAATAATACTCCTAGCAACATGATATACTATTTAGACTCCGATGTTCTTTTAAACATTTTATTGGAAGATGATATATACTATCTTTTAGTAAATGAGCTAAAAAAAGAACAAATCGATAAAACTAATAGTCTCTTTCATATTCAATTTTTACAGTTACTCCAGTATCAAAATTTATTCTTGGAAAAAATACATAGTAAATATGAGGATACTAGTGAGAACTATGATGCATTTAAACTCTATTCTGACTTAACTCAACTTATCAAATTTTATGAAAAAACAAAAGATAATCATCTAACTCTCTACGTAAATGATTTCATATACAATCAAGATTACGAGTAAAAATTATGGCTTTACGACTAAAATCGTGAAGTCTTTTTTCTTGCATATCATATATTCTTTCTTCCAATGTATACAATTTTATCTCTAAATTTCATTTTAGTGTATACAATCTCCTTATTAAAACCTTATATAATTTATATTGTGGTAAGAACAAAAAGGTACCTAGTTCACTCCACAAAAAATTTTTAATAGAAATCAGCAAAATCCTAGGTATGCTGATTACGGAGACAAAGCGCATGAGTGCATTTAAGTATAAAAGTCCAGTTTATGGATATAACGTAGCCCTTTTCCATGAAATATTTGGAGAAAACCCTGTCTTTAGTTCATTGTCCGCTGAAGAAGAAATTAAGTGGGTCTATAAGGACAATAAGAGGACTGACGAAGTAGATGGATTTAGCCGATATTTCATTATTCCTGGTCAAAATCCTTTTCTTGTCAAATTCCCCACTTCTCAAGAAATTGAACAATTCGCAGAAGTTGAGTTAGTCAATCCTGTTGCTTGTAAAGTGAAAAACAATGTCTATTTTAAAGCCGAATCTGTAAAAATTATCAAAGAAGGAGGTAAGTAACCAATGGCATTTCCGTTTATTCAACCAGAAAATAAACGGGAATTTGTAGTTGATAGTGAATACTTGGTCCAGTGCGCAGAAATAGGGTTGGGAAACAGCTCTATTTCTTCAACTACTAATTCCTTCCAATTCATCTATGGTGACAATTATATAGACTTTGTCCCTCGTTTTCCTTGTGCGTACATTTTGGATAACAATCTATACCAACAGATTTTTCAAATTTTATCTACAAGTGCCTACCCTATGTTGACATTTCTTAAACAGCCATCAGCCTATATTGTCAAACGTGATGGTGTAAGTATTAACACTAGTCGTGCTTTTCGGTTTCCATTCTTTAGGGGAATACCTGAAAGATTGACGTATCAAAAGCTATCTGATGTCAGCGTTCAAAACGAAAGTTTTGAACTCATGAAAAATTATCGAATTGATTTCAATCGCATCGTTCATTGCTTGATTGCTGGTTCTTCTGGTTCTGGAAAGAGCTACGCTTTGACCTATCTAATCTCTGTTATTAATCAATTTGCTCATGTAACAGTTGTGGACCCTAAATGTGATTCTATCTCTCGCTACTGCTTAAAACAGAACATACCTGTTCTTTATCAAGAGAAAGACTTCTCATCTGATGAATTTGTTTCCAAGGTAAACAGCTTGCTAAAAGTGGAACTAGATACTATCTATCAAAGACAAGCAGAGCTTCTTGAAAATCCTTCTAAAAAATTTCAACATCGTTGTCTGGTAATTGATGAATTGCTTGCTTTAACATCTTTGACTTCTAAAAATGTTAAAGATACCTTTTTTGCACTATTATCCAATATTGCATTACTTGGACGAGCAACATCTGTCCATTTAATCCTAGTGAGTCAGCGGATGGATACAAACGCTTTACCTATTGCCGTTAGAGAGCAGTGTAATTTCTTGATACAACTTGGTTTAATCAACAGAAAAACGACAACGTTTTTATTCCCAGACTTAGATTCAGAGACAGGAATTGTCATTCCTAACGGAAAAGGAACTGGTATTGTTCAAGTCATTGATGGTATAACACCACCTAATGTCATGCCGTTGCTCGTACCAACTTTTAAAGGAGAAAATTTATGAAAAATTTTTATAAAAAAATAATAAGACAAACCACTGTAATTACCGATAAACTCTATTACTTACTGCCTTTAGAATTATTTTTAGGCTTTCTATGGGGGTTATTTCTAGCAGGTATATGGTTTATTAACCAAGTTAGTACTATTATCTCTTGGGACGCTTGGGGACAAATTCGGAATAATTTTCAAATAGGGCAATCTTTGCTATTTCAAACAATCACTATCGTCATGATTATCTATCTTTTAGCTCATACCATTCTTTGTATCGTATGGATAAAAGAAGATAAGTTTCTGAACTTTATCCGTACAATAAATCTATTAAGGATAATTCGAAAACAGATGAAAACGAAAGCCAGTGAAAGCGATAGTGAGGTTGTAAAAGAGTACAAATCTATTGTTAAATCTATCAGATGTATCATAACTAGTGACTATATCCTTGTTATAATACTACAGGCAAAAAATTCAGATGTTGATACAATTTTACAAAAAAAATTACCTTTTTTGTACGACTATCTGATAAGAGTCTATCGTAAAATATATATATTCTCTCCCACAGATAGTACTTCACTTAATCATATAATACAAGGGACGAGAAAGCATAATTAATTTGTATACCAGCGGAGCTTGCCGTAAGGCAAGAGCTCCGAGCTGGTTTTATGTTCCAATTTAGTCAGGACATAACTATACTACTTCTGGGCTTGTTATTGAAGTAGTATAATGTTGTTCCATTGTTCCAAAAAAGAAAGGAGTTTTAAATGGTAAAAGCACGCAATGTCATGTTTGTTCAACAGATTGAGTATTTCCAATCTTCAAATTTACAAGATATCATCGAGTATATGACGAACATTCTAAAACCGCTTCGTTTTGCGGGAATATTGCATGATAAGGATATTGGGCAAGATGGAAACCTTGTCGCACCACATATACACCTTGTTTTACAGTTTGAAAGTGCTAGAAGTTTAAATAATCTTGCTAAGTTGACTAAACAACCAATACAGTGTTTTGAGCAGTGGAGGGGTTCAGTTAACAATGCTTATTCATATCTCGTTCATCACACGGAGTCTAATCAAGATAAATACCAATATTCTCCCAAAGAAGTTATTGCGAATTTTGACTATTTACTCCTATTAGACACTATCGAAAGAAATGTAACCAAACGATATGAAATAAATGACACTATGATTATAGATAATCTACTGGATCTACTTTATACTGGTAATATCACAAAATCAGAAATTGAACAACGACTTACTGGTTCACAATATGCCAAAGCAAGGCAAAAAATAGAAACCGTCTATTTAAAACGACTAGAAACACAAGCCGAACTATGGCGACAAGAAATGATTGACAAGAATGAAATTGTTACGATTATTTGGCTTTTTGGAAAAGCGGGAACAGGGAAGACTCGTCTAGCACGTCAATACGCAGAACAGTATGACCTTAACTATTTTATTACGGGCTCAATCCGTGACCCTTTTCAACAATACAATTTAGAACACGTGATTATCTTAGACGAATTACGCCCCCATCAATTTGACTACTCAGACTTACTCAAAATGTTTGATCCTTACAATGTTAAAGCGATGGCAAGTAGTCGTTATTTTGATAAGCCGTTACTAGCTAATATTTATATCATCACTAGCCCCTACTCTCCCTATGATTTCTTTTTAGAATTAACTAATCAAAGAAAAACAAGTCATATCGATTCTTGGGGCCAACTAATGAGAAGATTATCCTTAGTAGTCGAAGTCAAAAAAGAGCATCTGCAATTTTACAAGTACAAACCAATGGACCAGATGTTTTATATAGACCATGGCAATAAATTACCAAACCCCTTTAAAAATCAGACTGATAGAGAAGAAACTATTCAAGACAAATCGTACCAATTATTTTTAGAATTGAATAAGAAAAAGGAAAGGAATGAATAAATGCAAGAAATTCAAACAGTTACCTACATAGATATCGCAAATCAAGGATATCCAGAAGGCACAGCTAGACGTGTTATACGAGAGGGTAAAAAATTACTTGTCGAAAGAGGTTTTCAACTTTATAAAAACAAAAGGATTGGAAGAATACCAAAGACTATTGCCGAAGAAATTCTTGGATTCAAAATCATCTCAAAAAATGATATAATAGATACTGTACTCTTCGCTACTGACATAGAAAGAGGAAAATAATATGTCAGTTATCAAAGGATACAAGGGAAAATGGAAAGTAGATATTACCGATGGCATAGACCCATTGACTGGTGAAATCAAACGGCATAGAAAGTCAGGATTTACCACTCGTAAAGAAGCTGTTCAATATGAAGCAGATTATCGATTAAACAAACTTCACCAAGTTCATATTAAAGATAAAATATCTGTTTCTCACCTTTACTCTTTAGTTCAACAAGAAGATGAACTCCGTGGGAATAAACGTGGTACCATTGATACACAGATATCCTATTATAACCAATATGTCTCTAAGTTTTTTGAGCATGCAGATATGTCTGCCATTACTATCCATGAAGTAAAAAAATTTAGAGATTGGTTGGTCAAACAACCAAGTGTCAAAGGAGGAACACTATCAAGCACGACCGTTAATCAGCTAATGATTTTTCTACATAAAATGTTTGATGTTGCTGTCGCTAATCGTCTTAGACAAGATAATCCATGCAATGGACTAAGAAAACTGCCTGATAAACACAAGGAGATGTCTTATTTCACTCCTGAAGAATTTAAGCTATTTGATTCTCTGTTCACAGAAGATGAATATATGTTTCAGCTATTTTATCGAGTGCTGATGTTTACAGGCGTTCGTGTTGGCGAAGCATTGGCCTTAACTTGGAAACAGATTAATTTATCAGAGGGTTATATCGATATTAAGTATTCTGCTTACTTTCGTAATAACAAGGTCCATATCGGAACGGTAAAAACTACTCAATCCAATCGTCGAATTTATATTCATAAAGCATTCGTTCAAGAACTAACGGAATGGAAAGAAAAACAAGCTCACCTATTAGTAGAGTTTACGGACAATACAGAAGACTTACAAATCTTTCAAGACAGTCCTTTACAACTAACTGCTCCAATGGTTTCTAATCAAAAGATTAAATTGAAAAAAAGAATGCCTGCATCATTAAAAATGATTCGTAATCACGATTTCCGACACTCACATGCAGCGTTTCTAGTTTCAAAAGGACTCAGAAATGGTGAAGGAAAAGATTATATATTTTTTACACTTATGAAACGACTGGGACACAGTAGTATTAATACAACAATCAACATCTACTCTCACCTATTCCCAACTCAACAAAAAGAAGTCGCCAATGCTTTTGACAACTTTTAGGGCAAAAAATGGCAAAAAATTTATTAAAAAAGGCTCAAAGCCTTGATACGAAAGGAATCTTAAAAATCTTATGATGAACATGCAAAACATGATGCGTCAAGCACAAAAACTTCAAAAACAAATGGAACAAAGCCAGGCCGAACTTGCTGCCATGCAATTTGTTGGCAAATCTGCTCAAGACCTTGTCCAAGCGACCTTAACTGGAGATAAGAAAGTTGTCAGCATTGATTTCAATCCAGCTATCGTTGACCCAGAGGACCTTGAAACTCTTTCTGATATGACCGTTCAAGCCATCAACTCTGCTCTTGAACAAATCGATAAAACTACCAAGAAAAAACTGGGTGCTTTCGCTGGGAAATTGCCATTCTAAAAACAAGGAGCTAGAAAACAATACTTGTCGATAACAAAGGCTAAGAAAGGTGCAAAAATTATAAAAAACGCATAATAGCAGGTGTACAAAAAACACTCAATATTATGCGTTTTCTCATGAAAAATTCTCTTTTCATACTCATTTAAAAGGAAATTTATCGTTTTACGGACATGTATATTACAGATTTCCATAGGTCGTATATAGACAGGATATTATCGCTTGGAAGTTGTCCTTTTTGACACCAATCAGTAATTTAGTTCTCAGGAGTTAATGGCAGTGCTTTTCGTACATAGTTTCATAACTACAGTATAGCATAGTATATCGCTTTATAGTTTTCACTATTGATGAACAGCTTGAGCTGCTGTGATAAGGGTCAACTTGTACACATCATCAGCATTACATCCACGAGAGAGGTCGTTAACAGGCTTGTTCAAACCTTGCAAAACAGGACCAACTGCCGCAAAGCCACCAAGACGTTCAGCCATCTTGTATCCGATATTTCCTGCCTCGATACCTGGGAAGATGAAGACATTTGCTTGACCAGCTACCGTACTTCCAGGAGCTTTCAAAGCTGCAGTTTCAGGAACAAAGGCTGCATCAAATTGCAACTCACCATCGATTTCAAGGTCAGGGCGCAAGTCGTGAGCAATTTTAGTTGCTTCAACGACCTTATCAACGCTTTCACCAAAACCTGAACCTTTAGTAGAATAGCTTAGCATAGCAATTTTAGGCTCGATTCCAAACATCTTAGCTGTGATTGCTGAGTTGATGGCAATTTCAGCCAAGGCTTCTGCATCAGGATTGATGTTGATGGCACAGTCTCCAAATAGGTAACGTTCCGTACCACGAACCATGAGGAAGGCACCTGAAGTCCGAGATACATTTGGACGAGTTTTAATGATTTGAAGGGCTGGACGTACTGTTGAAGCTGTTGAATGAATCGCACCTGACACCATTCCATCAACCAAGCCCGAGTAAACCAACATCACACCAAAGTAGTTGACATCTTCAACCAAAACCTTGCGTGCATCTTCTTCAGTCATTTTGCCCTTGCGACGCTCCACCAGGGCAGCAACCATTTCTTCAAATTGAGGATAATGTTGAGGGTCAATAACTTCATAACCATCCATGATCCCTTCAATTTCGAGATAAATTTTAATTTTTTCAGGATTTCCAAGCAAAACAGGAATCACTTCTGTTTCTTTTACCAAGCGTTTAGTAGCTTGAAGAATACGTGGCTCTTCCCCTTCAGGGAGAACGATACGAGCATTTTTACCAACCAGGTTGGCTTTGAGACTTTCAAAAACTTCCATGAGTTTTCTCCTTTAAGATAATAATTATACTCTGAAACAGTTTTTATAGAGTATTAGTTGATAACTGAGTAATAAGGTTGCTGAAATCATCCGGCAAGGGACTTTCTAACTGCAAATCTTGCTCTAAAAATGGATGATAAAAGGATAGGTAATGGCAATGAAGGGCCTGACGTTGGATGCCGTCATCCAAGCTACCACCATACAAATCATCTCCCAACAAAGGAAAACCAATATGAGAAAAATGGACTCGGATTTGGTGGGTTCGACCAGTATGCAAGCGAATGTCGACCAAATGAATATTTCCATAAGATGCTACAATCTTATATGATGTATGGGCATACTTTCCGCCTTTAGCCACTCTTCTGGTGATAATAGAGTCTTCATCACGCGCAATCGGAGCAATAATTTCCCCCTCTGACTCCAAGTGACCATCACCTTTAACCAAAGCAAAGTAGCGCTTTTCAATAGACTTTTTCTGCAACTGCTTATCTAATCGCGCATGTGCATAGCCATGCTTAGCAAAGAGCATCAAGCCAGAAGTATCTCTATCAAGTCTGGTTACAATGTGAACCTGCTGATTTTCGTAATTTTGCTTGACGTAGTAACCCTTGATAAAATTAGCGATGGTATTGGAGTGATTGACACTAGGAATAGAAGCCACTCCATAGGGTTTATTCAAGACTAGAAAATGGTCATCCTCATAGAGAATATCCAGTGGGCGCTCGATAGCTTCTAGAGTTTCAAAGCCTCCCTCAGCAGGAATATCGATGATAACTCGGTCTCCAATATCCAATAGATAGGTTGCATTTTGCGGTTGGTCATTGACCAGAATAGCCCCACCTCGAAACTTAATCTTGGCCAGCAGTCCCTTAGAAACCTCGTGCTTTTTTAAGAAGGTCTTAACCTTGACATGTTCATCTGCGATAAATTCAAACCTCATTCGTCCACCTCGCCGATAAAGGCATCCTTAACGCGGTTCCAGAAGCTGGTATGGCTAGGAGTCGCGACAAAGTGAATCTTATGATGATCAATTTGATACTCGATTCGCTCGATACTACGGAAAGAATAAACGCTATTGTCAACCGAAATGGTGTGGTAATCGTTTCTTGTTGGAATGAGTTCAATCTTATCCTTCTTAGGCACAATAATGGAAGAGCCCAGCGTTCGATAAACACGATTGTTAAGGCTGGCAATTTCCGTCAATTGCAGAGCTTCAATGGTAGGGTGTAAAACAGCACCACCAAGTGATTTGTTATAGGCTGTACTACCAGTCGGCGTTGAAACTGTTAAGCCATCTCCACGAAAACGTTCAAAGGGAACACCATTGATGACAATATCTGCCACCATGGTTCGATCAGACCTGCGGATGCTGGCTTCATTGAGGGCACGAAAAATCTTGACCTCTCCATTTCCAAGAAAAACCTTCACATTTAGAACAGGGTAAGAAACCCTTGCTCCTGTATCTAGCTGCAAATTGGTCATTAACTTATCCAACTCAAAATCACGATAATCGGTATAAAAGCCCAAATGTCCTGTATGAAGACCGATAAAGCGTACCTTATCAAGTTGGTCTTCGTACTTATGAAAGGCCGACAAGAGCATGCCATCTCCACCAATGGAAATGACAATGTCCGGACTGCTATCATTGAGTATAAACTGATTTCTCTTCAAACGATCTCGCAATTCATACAAAACCCTTTGACTCTGCGGTTTTCTATTGGCTATCAGATCAATTCGTTTACCTGTATTCTTCATCTGTATCGTCACTGTTTCCTACACCGTCATTTAATTTTCTACTCAAGGGATCAAAAAGAGCCTGAGCTTCTTGGATATCATCTCGAATTTTACCCATTTCTTCATCCAACTGATGGGCGATTCTAGCTGTAATTTCCAGTCGCTTCTTAATCTCCTCTGGGAAATCCCCTTGGTACTTGTAGTTGAGAGAATGTTCTATCGTTGCCCAGAAATTCATGGCCAAGGTACGAATTTGAATTTCTGCCAAAATAGTCTTAGCTCCATTGATGGTATCAACCGTATATTCTACTACCAAATGATAGGAACGATAGCCTGAAGCCTTTCGATGAGTAATGTAATCTCGCTCCTGTATGATTCGCATATCCTGACGCTTGTGCAAAATCTCCACTACTTCCTTGACGTCATCTACAAACTGAACCATCACACGTAAGCCAGCAATATCCTGCAAATCGTGTTCCAAGGTCGCATAAGTAATGCCACGACGGGCCATTTTTTCTTTGATGCTTTCAATTGGCTTGACTCGACCGGTCACAAACTCAATCGGAGAATGCTTATTTTGCTTACGATATTGCTTACGAATACCACGTAGTTTAATCTTTAACTCACCAACAGCTTGAATGTAAGGATCTAAGAATTCTTCCCATTCTAAGGTCATATATTCTCCCTTGTTCTCATATTATCCTTCAAAAATATCTTTGATTTTTTCTCCAGATTCATATACAATAAATACAATGCTTATTATACCATAAATCCGCTTTCAACGATAAAGAAAAGGTAAGAAAAATGAAACATTTAGAAATTGAATTGAAAACACTCTTGAAAAAAGATGAGTATGATCGTCTAAAAGACCAGTTCACAGGTGTCACTCCTGTTCTTCAAAAAAATTACTACATCGACACACCTGATTTTGAACTGCGAGAAGAGAAAGTTGCTATGCGCATTCGAACCTTTGAAGACTGGGCAGAATTGACACTCAAAGTCCCGCAAAGTGTTGGAAACATGGAATACAACCAAAAATTGCAACTAAAAGATGCTGAAAACTATCTGAGCAAGAAAGAACTTCCTCAAGGGCTAGTACTGGATGAATTGGCGAAACATGGTATTAAAACTAGTGAATGGCAGGTGCTCGGTTGTCTAACAACGCTTCGCTATGAAATGCAAACAGCTATTGGTCTCATGGCACTGGATGAGAGTCAGTACTTTGATATGACAGATTACGAATTAGAGCTTGAAGTTGAAAATCATGAGCACGGCAAACAGGATTTCCAACAATTTTTAGAGAAAAATCATATTTCCTACCAAAAAGCCCCTTCAAAATTGGTACGATTTGTCAAAAGCATGAAAAATAGCTGAAATAATCTCCATTTTTTGGTAAAATAGAAAAGATAAAATACAAAAATCCCAGTTCATATAGGCTAGGCAGATATGGCTAGGATTTAAAAAGTTTACAGAGGACGGTCTATAATGTCAGATAGAAAAAACATGAAACTTTTCGCACTCAACTCTAACCAAGAGATTGCACAGAAAATTGCTCAAGCTGTTGGTGTCCCACTTGGAAAACTATCATCACGTCAATTTTCAGACGGAGAAATCCAAGTGAATATCGAAGAAAGTGTCCGTGGTTATGATGTTTACATCATCCAGTCTACAAGTTTCCCTGTTAACAACCACCTAATGGAATTGTTGATCATGGTTGACGCTTGTGTGCGCGCAAGTGCCCACAGTATCAACGTTGTCCTTCCATATTTTGGCTATGCACGTCAAGACCGCATTGCTTGTCCTCGTGAGCCACTTACAGCAAAACTAGTTGCCAATATGCTAGTTAAGGCTGGGGTTGATCGTATCCTGACTCTTGATTTGCATGCCGTTCAGGTTCAAGGTTTCTTTGATATTCCAGTGGATAATCTTTTCACTGTTCCCCTATTCGCAAAACATTACTGCGATAAGGGCCTCCTTGGCTCAGATGTTGTTGTCGTTAGCCCTAAAAATTCAGGTGTAAAACGTGCTCGTAGCTTGGCTGAGTATCTTGATGCTCCTATCGCCATTATCGATTACCCTCAAGACGATGCAACTCGCAACGAAGGTTATATTATCGGTGATGTTGAAGGTAAGAAAGCCATCTTAATTGACGATATTCTGAATACAGGACGTACCTTCTCTGAAGCTTCTAAAATCGTTGAACGTGAAGGAGCTACAGAAATTTATGCTGTTTCTAGCCACGGTCTCTTCGTTGAAGGTGCTGCTGAACTGCTTGACAATACTAAGATTAAAGAAATTCTTGTGACTGATTCAGTAGCAACAAAAGAAAAAACTCCTAAAAACGTATGCTACATCACTGCTAGTGAGTTAATTGGTGATGCCATCGTCCGTATCCACGAAAGAAAACCAGTCAGCCCACTCTTTGCCTACAACAAAAAGAAATAAGGTGATCCTTTGATTTATTTGGACAATGCTGCGACGACTCCTATGTCAGCAGTTGCTATTTCAGCTATGACCGAGGTTATGCAAGGAACCCACGGAAACCCTTCTAGTATTCATGGACATGGTCGTCAAGCTGGCAAACTCTTGCGAGAAGCCCGTCAGGAACTAGCTCAGTTACTGGGGACAAAACCTCAACATATCTTTTTCACTTCTGGTGGGACAGAAGGCAACAATACTGCTATCATTGGCTACTGCCTTCGTCATCAAGAACAAGGAAAACATATCATCACAACTGCCATCGAGCACCATGCTGTCCTTGAAACAATTGATTACTTGGTTCAACACTTTGGTTTTGAAGCAACCATTATTCAACCAGAAAATCAAGAAATCACAGCCCAGCAAATTCAAAAGGCTTTACGTGATGATACGATTTTGGTTTCTACCATGTTTGCTAATAATGAGACAGGAAACCTACTACCCATTGCTGAAATTGGCCAAATACTCAAGCAACACCCAGCCGCCTATCATGTCGATGCAGTTCAGGCTATTGGTAAAATCCCTATACACCCAGAAGAATTGGGCATTGATTTTCTCACTGCTTCTGCCCACAAGTTCCATGGTCCTAAGGGAATCGGTTTTCTCTACGCATCTAGCATGGATTTTGATTCCTATCTTCATGGCGGAGACCAAGAACAGAAAAAACGAGCCGGAACTGAAAATCTAGCTGCCATCGTGGGTATGGTTGCAGCCCTAAAAGAAGACCTAGAAAAACAGGAAGAACATTTCCAACATGTACAAAATCTAGAAACTGCCTTTCTTGCAGAGCTAGAGGGTATTCAATATTACTTGAACAGAGGAGACCATCATCTCCCTTATGTTCTCAATATTGGATTTCCTGAACAGAAAAACGACCTCTTACTCCTTCGTCTAGATTTAGCTGGAATTTCAATCTCTACTGGCTCAGCCTGCACTGCGGGCATTGTTCAATCCAGCCATGTTCTTGAAGCTATGTACGGAGCAAATTCAAAACGCTTGAAGGAATCCGTTCGCATCAGTTTGTCGCTACAAAATACTGTTGAAGATCTACAAACCCTAGCAAAAACCTTAAAAGAAATTATCGGAGGTTAGCCATATGGCATTTGAAAAAACCATTCAGTTAAAAAATTGTCGTTACGACTACACTCTTAGCCCTTCTGTTAAAAAATTCACCCTTAAGGACAATACTTTTTTTGAGACTAAGGTTGGTAACTATGAATTGACTCGCCTTTTGGAAAAAGTGCCAAACAGCGGTGAGGGCTTCCAACTCAAAATCATTATCAATAAAGAACTAACAGGAGCTAAAATCAATATCACTGACAAGTTTGGTCTTCGTCTGGTTGATATTTTCAAATCAGAAGACCACCACATTCATCAGGAAAAATTCTATTTTCTCATGGATAGTTTAGTAGAACGTGGTGTCTTTACAAAATCTGAAAGATAGGTCCCATATGTTTGAACTGACCTATAAAGACAGCTATCAGGTAGAGCGGACTCTCAAGTATGAAGATTATGAGGCACTCATGCTGGCTCTGTCAGGATGCGTGACCCTACCAGATACACTTTATGTGACTTCTTTGACCTTTAAGGGCCAGAAAGTTTATCAAGGTCTAGTCGGAGACCTCTACCGTTTTCTATCACAAGCAGAATTTTTACATCAAAACTAAGATTTTTCTTAGTTTTTTCTTATTTTTGTTGATTTTTTCACAATGTTTCTATAAAATAGAAGAATAGAAAGGTTGTGATTTTGTGAAAGATAAACAGTTTGCTATTCCAAAAGCTACAGCGAAAAGACTCTCTCTCTACTATCGAATTTTTAAGAGATTTCATGCAGAAAAGATTGAACGTGCCAACTCTAAGCAAATTGCAGAGGCTATCGGTATTGATTCAGCGACCGTACGTCGTGATTTTTCCTATTTTGGTGAACTAGGTCGTCGTGGTTTTGGCTATGATGTCAAAAAACTGATGACGTTTTTTGCTGATTTGCTCAATGACAACTCTATTACCAATGTCATGCTGGTTGGTATTGGAAATATGGGCCATGCCCTTCTCCACTATCGCTTCCACGAACGTAACAAGATGAAGATTATCATGGCCTTTGACCTAGATGACCATCCTGAAGTCGGGACCCAAACTCCTGACGGGATTCCCATTTACGGGATTTCTCAAATCAAGGATAAAATCAAGGATGCTGATGTGAAGACTGCTATCCTGACAGTTCCCAGCGTCAAGTCGCAAGAGGTTGCTAATCTCTTGGTGGATGCTGGCGTGAAAGGAATTCTTAGTTTTTCACCAGTCCATCTGCATTTACCAAAAGACGTGGTCGTTCAGTATGTTGATTTGACAAGTGAACTCCAAACCCTCCTCTATTTCATGCGAAAAGAGGATTAGAAAGCGAAAATCATTTTATGAAAAAACCAGTTATTGGGATTACAGGAAACGAAAAAACTCATCCAGATGATGACATCATGATGAGCTACGCAGCAAAAGGCTTTGTTGAAGGCGTTAAAGACGCTGGAGGGATTCCCATCATCCTACCGATTGGTGATCAAGAAATGGCCTGCCACTATATCAGTATGATTGACAAGCTCATCTTGACAGGTGGGCAAAATGTTGATCCTAAATTCTATGGTGAACCAAAAACCATTGATAGCGATGACTACCACCTTCAAAGAGATATTTTCGAACTGGCCCTCATAAAGGAAGCTATTAAACAGCAAAAGCCGATTTTCTCTGTCTGTCGTGGGACTCAGCTTTTTAACGTTGCCATGGGTGGAACTTTGTATCAAGATATCGAAGATCACTGGCAGGATTGTTCTGCCGAGTACACAACCCAACGCTTAGTGACAGAACCAAATACCGTTCTCCGAGAAATCTATGGAGAAATCTCCCATATCAACTCCTTCCACCATCAGAGTATTAAGGATTTAGCACCTAACTTAAAGATTGCAGCTCATGATCCTAAAGATGGTATCATTGAGGCTGTCATGAGTACGGATGATGTTGCCTTTCTCGGTGTCCAATGGCACCCAGAATTTCTATTTGAAAATCGTCCCAAAGATAAAAACCTCTTTGACTATGTCGTTAATGAACTTTAGATTAAATCTGTTTTTTCACGGTAACTAAAGTAACTAGAATATGAGACAATTAAATGGTCCAAGAGGACAATCCCCATCAGGTCGCAGGCTTCTTTAACAAGTTTAGTGACATGATCATCATTTCGACTGGGGGCTACCGCTCCCGAAGGATGATTGTGAACCAAGATAAGTGAAGTCGCCATATGCTTGATAGCATAGTGAAGAATCTCTCGCGGTTCAGCAATACTGCGAGTTGCAGAACCGATAAAAATGGTCTGTTGATGGATGATTTGATTTTGAGTATTAAGATAGAGCGCCACCAGGTGCTCTTGTTTTTTGTCCCCTAATTCCTGTTGCATCTTCTTGGCCAACTTTTGGCTACTGAGAATACTTTCCATCTCAATGGTCTCATGCTTGTGAATACGATGCCCCAGTTCAATCATTGCTTGCAATTCTATAGCCTTAACTCGCCCGATACCAGATAGGCTCTGCAATTCCTGCAGGGTCATTTTTTTCAAATCCGTTAGGCTTGAAAGATTGCTCAAGACTTTCTGGGCAATTTCAAAAACGCTGGCTTGACGTGTTCCTGTCCTAAGTAAAATAGCTAGCAACTCTTGATTACTGAGCGCTTCTACTCCTTCTTGGGTCAGTCTCTCTCTTGGTAATAATGAATCTTCTTGGAATGAAATACTGTACATAAAAATCCTCCTCACTTTATTATTCGTGAGAAGGATGAAAAATTAGATTTTTTTCTCAATTGGAGCCACACTAGCTAAAAGTTTTTTCAAACCTACTTCTGGGAAATTGATTTTTAATTCCTGAGTAGCACCGCTACCTGAAACTTCCAGAACAGTTCCCTCTCCCCATTTCTTGTGGAGAGCAATGTCACCAATGGACCAATTTGCCTCGCTAGACGCTGATTTTGCACCAGCCGTATATTGACCAAATGGAAGACCGCTTGACTGGATAGTTTTTGGTGCTGCACTGCGTTTACGGTCTTGAAGAGCCTGCGCAAGACTCATACCTTGACCGAAGGCAAGACCACCACTGCTATAAGATGCTTTAAAACTTGTATTTGCTGGACGAGCTAGGCCTTGATACTCAAGTAAGTCTGAACTGATTTCGTTAATAAAACGAGTCGGACGGTTGTAGTTGGTACGACCAAAAAGCAGGCGCGAATTGGCATTTGTCAGATAGAGAATTTTCTCTGCACGCGTAATTCCCACATAGGCCAGACGGCGTTCTTCTTCTAGTTCATCTTGATCTTCAGCCGCACGACTAAGTGGAAAGACATTTTCTTCCATCCCAATCAAAAAGACAACTGGAAACTCGAGACCTTTGGCAGCGTGTAGGGTCATCAGGGTCACTTCTGATGTCTCCTGACTACCTGAATCTGTGTCCGCAATCAAAGCCAAGTCATTTAAGAAACGACTCAGCTTGTCCAGACCAGTTTCCTCTTCTGGCCCATCAGAGGTGTCATCAAAGTTTTTCGTCACAGAAAGGAACTCTTCAATATTTTCAACCCGAGCCTTACTTTCCAGAGTTGCTTGGGCATTTAGAATATCGACATAACCTGTTTTTTCAAGGACAGCCTCAACCAACTCTGTAATATTTAATTGATCTAGCTGCTCTCGTAAATCTAGAATCATATTGGCGAAATCCCAGATAGACTGGGCTGCCTTACCCTTGATACCAGATAACATGATATTGGCTGAAGCATCTAGCATGGACATGTCTTGCATATTCGCAAGGTCACGGATTTTCTCAACTGTACCTGGTCCAATTCCACGTTTAGGCTCGTTGATAATACGCTCAAAACTAATATTGTCACTCAAATTAGCAATGAGGTTGAGATAAGCGATAATATCGCGGATTTCCTTACGGCTGTAGAACTTGGTTCCGCCAACCATGGTATAAGGGATATTTGACTTGAGCAAGGCTTCCTCAATAGTACGGGACTGCGCATTAGTCCGATAGAGAACTGCAAAATCCTTGTGAAGGAAGTTTTGACTGCGACTAAGTTCATCGATGGTTCTGGCTACAAATACAGCCTCATCCAGCTCATCATCGGCACGATAGTAAACGATTTGCTCCCCATCAGCATTCTGGGTCCAGAGATTCTTAGGACGGCGGTTTTTATTGTTTTTTATGACCTCGTTGGCCGCTTGGAGAATGGTTTTGGTGGAACGGTAATTCTCCTCCAACAAAACAACCTTGGCTTGGGGATAATCTTTCTCGAAGTCCAAGATATTCTGCATATCAGCACCACGCCAACCGTAGATAGACTGGTCAGCATCCCCAACCACACAGATATTTTTAAAACGGGAAGCCAAGAGTTTGACCAGTTGGTACTGAGCGTGGTTGGTATCTTGGTACTCATCAACATGGATGTACTGAAATTTCTGCTGGTAGTAGGTCAAAACATCAGGATTCTGATCAAAGAGACGCAGGGTCAGCATAATCAAATCATCAAAGTCAACCGACTCCGACTGACGCAGTTCTTTCTGATAGGCTGTATAACACTGGGCCACGATTTGCGTATACATATCGCCAGCTTGGGAAGCATAAGCCACATCATCAATCAAATCATTCTTAGCATTGGAAATAGTTCCTAAGATGCTCCGCTCATTCCATTTTTTAGGATCCAAGTTCAACTGTTTAAGAATGCGTTTCATGAGCGTTCGCTGTTCACCAGGATCCACAATAGTAAAATTACGGTTGTAGCCAATATGGTCCGCATCGCGACGCAAAATACGCACACACATGGAGTGGAAGGTCGCAATCAGACAGTCCTGAGTGGCTGGATTAAGGTTATAAGCACGCTCTTTCATCTCACGCGCAGCCTTGTTGGTAAAGGTAATGGCCAAGATATTCCAAGGATTGACCAGCTTTTCATCAATCAAATAAGCGATACGGTGGGTCAAAACTCGAGTCTTTCCAGAACCAGCCCCCGCCATGATTAACAAGGGCCCTTCTGTCGTTTGCACCGCCTCAGCCTGACGATCATTCATTCCATTTAATAATGCGTTCATCTTCTCTTCCTTACTCTTGAAGTCAATATTTCTATTATATCAGAATTCAGGGAAAATAGAAACTTTACGGGGAGTAGCAAAATATAGCGGATTTAAACTAGAATACTACACTGTAGGTTTCTAAAACACTCGACTTTTTCACTTAATTTTTTCATGAACTAGCTCAATACATCAATATAAAAAAAGGTAAATTTAAGATTGGCAATACGAACGTTAAACAGAATTCCATTTCTCTTTTTAAAACCAAAACAACGATATCGTAAAACCTCTACAGGAACAATAGATTGCGACACTAAAATATTCTCCCCTAGTTTTGCTTTACTAATAGTATATAGGAGGAGAGCCCTGAATCCTAGACCCTCTGTTATGATGTGGTTACAAACAGAGTTGGAAAAAATCTTAAAGTCAGAAAAACGCATGATATCAGCCCCTAACACTTGATACAATGCGTTTTATTATGAAAAGATCTACTGGATTTTTTATCAAAATAAACTTCCAGTAGTCTTTTCAATTTTTATTAATAAGTCCCTTCTTCACCTTGGCTAGTCAAGATAACAGGACCATCTTTCGTAATGACAAATTGGTGTTCATACTGACATGACAATCCACCGTCGATGGTCTTATGGGCCCAACCAGTCTTCATATCTGTATCAATTTCCCAGTCACCTGTATTGATCATTGGTTCAATAGTCAAGACCATTCCTTCACGAAGACGGAGTCCTCGACCTGCAATACCATAGTTCGGAACCATTGGTTCTTCATGCATGGTTGGGCCAACACCATGACCAACCAAATCACGCACTACACCGTATCCACGACTTTCAGCATATTCTTGAATAGCTGCTCCAATATCACCAATACGATTTCCAACAACAGCTTGCTCAATACCCTTGTACATAGCTTCTTTGGTTACATCCATCAAGTTTTTCACTTCTTCGGACGGTGTACCGACAGCATAAGCCCAACATGAGTCTGCAAGACCACCAGAATAGCTCTGAGTGTATTTCTTCATTTGCTCAACATTGTTGAAGTTTAATTTTGAGACATTCAGGTCAGATTTGGCAATAGGACCTCCCAAAACCATGTCAACCTTGAGCAAATCACCATCTTTCAAGGTATAGTGACGAGGGAAAGCGTGAGCCACTTCATCATTAAGAGAGCAGCAGGTAGCATAAGGATAGTCCATCATGGCACCATCAACCCCAATCTGAAGCGGAAGGAAATTTTCTTCCTTGCAACGACGGCGGACATACTCTTCAACTTCCCACATATCTACGCCAGGCTTAATCAAATCACGTAAGCCGATATGAATACTTGCTAGAAAATCACCAGCCTTGTCCATAGCTTCAATTTCACGAGCTGATTTTAATGTTATCATTTTTTCTCCTAGTTTCTAATTAATTTTAACAGTCACATTTGCTTTGGAAACAATCTGATGACCATGATAAATATCGTAATCAATAATAGCTGATCGTCTAGTATGATGGATAATGCGTGCTTGAATGCGCAATATATCATCTATCTGAACAGCCTGCAAAAAGTAGATCAGCATTTGTTCGATGATGAGATTGCGACCACTATTCACAACTAAATCTTGGGTCATGTGGGTCAGAATTTCTGCCAATACACCATTAGCCAAAACTCCATTTTTTTCTAGCATAAAGGGTTCCACTGTAATCACTACTTCATCATGGTGATAAGAAAGCTTTTGTCCAATCTGCTCAGAAAAAGTTGGTAGAGCAGAAACTTGAGAACGGCTCATCTTTTCCATGACATCTCGTCTGGTTACAACGCCAAGCAAAGTTTGATTGCTTCGAACAACTGGTACCATTTCAAAGTCTTCAGCAATCATCCGTTGACTCACATTGGCAATATTTGTCGATAATCCAACCAAAAATAGACTACGAGACATGACCTTATCAATTGTGGTACTTGGTGACTTATCACCAGCATCTCTCATGGTTACAACGCCAACAACAACCTGATGTTGATTGATAACAGGGAAACGACTGCTACGATTCTTACGAACTAAATCCAAATAATCTTTAACGGTGTCGGTCTCTCTCAGAAAACCATACTCATGACTTGGACGATAAAGCTTCTCAACTGTCAAAATATCAGTCTTGATTTGGACATTTGACAAGGCTTTATTAATCATGGTCGCGACAGTGAAAGTATCATGCTTGCTTCTCAGAACAGGAATCCCTTTTTGATTTGCCAGTTTAAGAACATCATCATGAACCTGAAATCCCCCTGTAACCAGAACTGCATTTTCATTTTCCAAGGCTAGCAACTGAATACGGGTACGGTCTCCGACAATCAAGAGTCCCCCATCATGAAGGTAAGACAAAATATTTTGTTCGGTCATAGCACCGATTGAAAACTTACTAAATTCTCTCTCTAAACCTTCTTGCCCAGCTAGAACCTCAGAAGAAGTCACTTCTGCAATTTCAGCAAAAGTTAATCTTTCAATCGCAACTTTCTGGGATTTAACACGAATTGTTCCACTTCTGGGACGGGTCTCCACAATTCCACGGTTTTCAGCTTCTTTAATGGCTCGATAGGCAGTCCCATCACTGACTCCCAGATGGTTTGAAATGCTACGAACACTGACCCTTTTACCTACTGGTAATTCCTCCAAATAGCTTAGAATTTCTTGGTGTTTACTCATTAACTTCTCCCTTTACAAAGCGAAACTCAAGATAATCTCGCATTTTCCTTGTATAGCGATCACTTCCTTTAAACTGACGAATCAATCGAAATCCAGCCCTAAGAGCAACCTTTTGACTTGCTTCATTTTCAAGGTGGGTAATGATGGATAATTGTTTTAAGCCAAATTCCTCAAAAGAAAGTTGACAAATTTTTCTAACAACCTCTGTCATAAATCCTTGCGACCAAGCATCTTTTCTCAAAAAATAGCCAAGCTCAGCTTCTTTTTTGATTTCATCTAACTTCTCAAACTTAACAGAACCAATCATTTTTTCAGTTTTCTTGTCACAAATAGCCCATACTCCCAAAGGGGACTTCATAAAGTAATTGGCCAACGCATATTGGCTCTCTTCCAGACTAGCCTGAGTCGGGAAAATAAATTGAAGATTTTCTGGATTCGAAGCTATCTCATGGAAGTCCTGACTATCACTAAAAAAGAAAGGACGCAAATACAAGCGATCCGTTTCAAAAAAAGAAAACATTGCTAATTTGGTCCAAATATTCATAAACACCTCTACGGTTTAATCCTCAACAAGTGTAATATCCGCTCCTAGATTACGTAATTTTTCAATAATATCTGAATATCCACGTAAGATAAACTCGATATTTGTAATTTCAGTTTGTCCCTCGGCCATCAAACCAGCAATAACCAAAGCTGCACCAGCTCTTAAGTCGGTCGCTTTAACACTGGCTCCACGCAAATTACGTCCACCCGTGTACAAAATATGACCATTTGTTGTCGAAATATCCGCATCCATCTTTGCTAGTTCAAAAACATGATTTACACGTTTTTCGTAAATCGTATCGACAATTGTACCACGACCATTAGCTGTTAGTAAAAGAGGGGTAAGCGGTTGTTGCAAATCAGTTGCAAAGCCTGGGTAAGGAGCTGTCTTAATATTGATTGCTTTCAAATTAGACTGCTCTTCGACAAAAATGCTGTCTTCAGATACAGTCATTCTCACTCCCATTTCTTCCAGCTTAGCAATAAATCCTTCCAGGTGTTCGTATAGTACATTATTTATACGAATTCCCTTACCAACTGCAGCAGCTAAAGATATATATGTTCCAGCTTCAATGCGGTCTGGAATCACCTGATGACGTGTCCCATGTAATCTTTCAACACCATCAATAATGATGATATTAGTTCCTGCCCCACGGATATGGGCACCCATATTATTCAAGAGGGTAGCTACATCAATAATCTCAGGCTCACGGGCTGCATTTTCAATAATAGTACGACCATTCGCTTTAACCGCAGCAATCATCGTATTGATCGTTGCCCCTACACTAACCGTATCCATGTAAATACTTGCACCATGAAGTCCTGTATCTTTAGCAGATAACTTCATGTTCTCTCCCTCGTAGCTAACAGTGGCACCCATAGCTTCAAAAGCCTTAAGGTGTAGGTCAATCGGACGAGGACCTAGATCACATCCTCCCGGTAGACCAACTGTCGCTTCACCAAAACGGCCTAAGAGGCTGCCATAAAAATAGTAAGATGCACGAAGACTGTTGATTTTTCCATAAGGCATTGGAATATTTTGAACACCTCTTGGATCAATCTCCAAGACATCGTCATAACGCTTAACAGTAGCTCCCATCAATTCCATGATTTCGACAAGACTTGCTACATCCGAAATATCTGGAACACAATCCAAAGTCACCACATCATCAGCCAAGATAATAGCCGGAATTAAGGCCACAACGCTATTTTTAGCACCACTAATAGTGATTTCACCTTGTAGTGGTAATCCACCATTGATAACAATTTTTCTCATTCTAAGTTTTCAATACTCTTTCAAGATTTCTAATAAGGTCTTTAAAATAAATTATATCATAAATGCAACCTTTTTTCCATCCTTTTCAATTTTATTGGATAAATCAAAGTTGACGAGTTAGTAACTGAATTACTAATATTCAATGAAAATCAAAGAGCAAACTAGGAAACTAGCCGCAGGCTGCTCAAAGCACTGCTTTGAGGTTGTAGATAGAACTGACGAAGTCAGCTCAAAACACTGTTTTGAGGTTGTGGATAGAACTGACGAAGTCAGTTACCTATACCTACGGCAAGGCGACGCTGACGTGGTTTGAAGAGATTTTCGAAGAGTATGAATTACTAATCTTTCTCGAATCGCTATTGCCCCTTTTTTGCCCCCTGAAACCGAGTAGGAGCTAAGAACTAGCCCCCTTATCTAAGTATCGGAATACGGCTGTTCAACTAAATTTTAGCAAGAACTTCTCCCCCTTCTCTCAGTTCACAGAAGCCTTTTATACATACCGTCCTATATTTCATGAACAAGACGTTTTCAGGCTAGCATCCTATCAGACAATCTATTTTGAAGATAACCGTGACTCAGGATTACTTCTATCTGTCGTTTTCTCTTTATAGTGATAGACCTCACGGGATAAATCGTACATCTTTTCTCGTTTACTCTCGTGATTTACGCATATAGGTTACGACTACCTTTTTGGACTTTAGAGTTTTGAGCCCCCTTATCCGCTATATACGCCTTACTATCACGTTCCTGTTCGTAGAGCCACGATTTCGCCATCCCTTCCTCTGACGATTCTTATTTCCAACGTCAGACTTAAAACGGTCTATCCCCAGACCATTTTAATCCGCTACCTCACGATAGTCAGGTTTGAGAATCGCTATTTGACTCGCCGAGAACTTTGACATCAGATATACTATAACAAAGTGAAATAAGAATCAAACAATTTAATTTTGAAATTCAAATCAATTTATAACAATATTTTAGAAGATATGCTGTGCTATTCCAGATTCAGTTTGCTATACATCCCGTCGTACCACAAAATCCCGTGTCTGATGAGGCACGGGATTTTTTAGCTTCTTTACTGAGATGGATTGTCTTTTTTAGTTCGTGCCAATCTCAGGGCACGATTTGGATTGAGACGATTAAATAGTTCTTCCAATTTCTTTTCATTCCAAACGTCTGCGGCGGAAACGAAATTGCCATCCGCATCTCGGAAAGATATCGGTTTATCTCCCATACCAGTCTCCTAGTCTACAAATTCAAACTCAAATTTACCAATTCGGACCAAGTCACCATCTTTAGCACCACGCGCACGAAGGGCTTCATCAACCCCCATACCACGAAGTTGGCGGGCAAATTTCATGACAGATTCATCACGATCAAAGTTGGTCATATTAAAGAGTTTCATGAGTTTTTCACCAGAAAGTACCCATGTCGCATCGTCATCACGGCTAATTTCAAAGTCTTTCTCTTCCTCGTCAAAGCCGTAGTAGGCTTCTTCTTCCATATCAGACTCATCGTAGAGCAAGAATTCTGGTGTCTTGTCTAACAATTCAGCTGTAGCATCCAAAAGTGTTGCCAGACCTTGCTTAGTCAATCCAGAAATCGGGAAGATAGCTGGTAACTCTTCAAATTCATCATAGTTTTCAGCCAATTTCTTCTTGAAGACTTCAAGATTTTCCTGACTCTCAGGCATGTCCATCTTATTGGCTACAATGATCTGTGGACGCTCCATGAGACGGAGGTTATAAGACTCTAACTCCTTATTGATAGCTAAGTAGTCCTCATAAGGATCACGTCCTTCGCTAGCTGACATATCAATGATGTGAAGGATGACACGTGTACGCTCGATGTGACGGAGGAACTGGGTTCCCAAACCAACACCTTGACTAGCCCCTTCAATCAAACCTGGCAAGTCGGCTACTGCAAAGGATTCACCCGATTGGGTACGAACCATACCAAGATTTGGTACAATGGTCGTAAAGTGGTAGGCGCCGATTTTAGGTTTAGCTGAGGTAATAACACTGAGCAGAGTTGATTTCCCAACCGATGGGAAACCAACCAAACCAACATCTGCCAAGATTTTTAGTTCCAATTGTAACTCACGCTCCTGGCCTGGTTCTCCATTTTCAGAGATTTCAGGTGCAGGATTTTTTGGTGTCGCAAAGCGAATATTTCCACGTCCACCACGACCACCGTGGGCAACGATAAATTCTTGACCGTGTTCAATCAAATCTGTCAAGACCTTGCCAGTTTCTGCATCACGAACAGTTGTGCCTTGTGGTACTCGAACTCTAAGGTCCTCTGCACCACGACCATGCATCCCTTTGGTCATCCCTTTTTCACCAGAATCAGCCTTGAAATGACGATTGTAGCGGAAATCCATCAAGGTACGCAAACCTTCGTCTACAACGAAGACCACATTACCTCCACGACCTCCGTCACCACCCCAAGGACCACCATTAGGGACATATTTTTCACGGCGAAAGGCAACCATGCCATCACCACCATTACCAGCCTTGACCTTAATCTTGGCTGTATCTAAAAACATACTCATTTTTTCTTCTCACTTTAAAAAAGGGCTGGGAAATCCCAGTCACAAAATTTCTTAAATCTATTTTATAGATTACTGAGGGCACCAATTGCAGTTGCAAAAATCCCCAAAATACTTGCTACTAACATGATAAGCACGATAAGCAAGGTTAATTTCTCAAACATCGTTTTTTTACGTTTTCCATTATCTCCAAATGCCATTTTTCTCTCCTTCATTACATTCTATTTTCTATTATCTTAGCATGAATTCAGCTAGTTTTCAATAGTCACTTGCTACTGGCGCAATAATCCATAAAATGATATAGGCTACAATTCCAACTCCGTAACAGCAAGCAAGGACGCCCCATATTACGCGAACGATAGTAGGATCCATATCCAGATAATGGGCCACCCCAGCACAGACACCAGCAATCTTTTTGTCACGACCACTTCTCATCAATTGTTTTTTCATAGCTTGTTCTCTTTCTATTCTTCACGGTCTTTCCAATAATCTCTCATGCTGATTAGCTGTGTTTTTGAAGCCTTCAGCATCCGTCTAGAGCCTTTTACAGGTACAGCAACCACCTTTTGCGGTAGATACAAAACTGTCTTAAAGATACGCTGACTGACCGTATCATCTTTAGCCAAATCTTTCTGGAAATTATTTGAAATAATGGCATCCAGATAAAATTCATGCACCCGTTTTCCAAAGTTCTCAGCTGAAATCTCGTACAACTTCTCTGATAAAGTATGCTCATTCATGTCTGGTGTTGCAATCAGGGCTTCCAAAATAGCACCAGCCAAATCATGTTCTCTATAGTACAAGGTTCCAAACATTTTATCACTGATAAGATTGTCCAGATAAGGATTTCCGTGAGCAATGACAGGCGTCCCACTAGCTAAGCTTTCCAAGTATGTCAAACCTTGCGTTTCACTTGTCGATGCCGAGATGAAGAAATCCGCCGCCTTATAGTAAAGAGCCGTCTCACTAGGAGCAATCATTCCTGTAAAGATGACGGAGTCTTGAATCTCTAGTTTCTGGGCTTGCTCTTTGAGGTCATTCAGATAAGGGCCATCCCCAGCTACCACCAGTTTAACCTTGTCTTCCTCTCTCAGAACTTCTGCAAAGGCTGCTAGTACTGCTTGAATATTTTTTTCATAGGAAATTCTGGAAAGACTAAGCAACATCTTTTCATCATCTTGAATTCCTAGTTTACTACGCAGTTCTTTCAGATTTTCTTGCTTGATTTCTGGACGTTCAAACTTGGCTAATTCAATCCCAGTTGGAATGACCCGTTTTTCAACCTTGACCTTATAGTCAGATAGCAAGTCACGGACAATCTCACTCGGGCAAATAACCCCATCCACATCATGCAAGAAACCTCTTACTAAGTACTTTACCATACTAGGACGAATCAGCATTCCCTTAGCAATATAGTGGACATAGTCTTCGTATTGGGTGTGATAGGTATGAATAACGGGAATTTTCAGTTCTCGCGCAATCCAAATTCCCAACAGGCCAAGAGAAAATTCTGTCTGAGTGTGAATAATATCTAGCTGATACTGTTTAGCAATTTCCAGTGCCTTGCTGAATCCTCGATAGGCAAAGCGGCGATCCTTAAAAGCAAAGAAAGGAACACTTGGAATGCGGATAATTTGCCAATCTTCATAACGATTGACATCCTTATCTGTTGTCGTAAAGATAAAAACAGCATGCCCCTGCTTTTCAAGTTCTGTTTTCAAGGTTCGAATACTGGTCGCAACACCTGAAACCTGAGGAAAATAGGTATCTGTAAATAAACCAATTCGCATAGATTACCTCACTTTTTACTTTCTCTCTAAAGCGGCTTGTTTGTCATAAAAGTCCAACCAGATTTGTAACAGATGCTCTTCAGAATACTCTCTGGAAATATTCTTAGCTTTTTCTTTCAAATCTTTTAAAGCAGCAGGATTCGCTTGATATTCCAGAATAGCTTCTTTCATCTCTTCTCTATCTGCTGTCGCCCGATAATTTCCCTCCAAAATTACCTTATAAAGATCTAAATCACGCAACATAATAGGAGCTTCACAACTGGCAGCCTCTAAAATCGTCATCGGAAAGAGCTCATTGTAACTAGGCAACAAGAAAAGATTCGCTAGGGCATACAATTCGCGCATCCGCTCTGGCGATACAATACCTGGAAAAATCAAATTTTTAGGGGGATTCTCCATGATTTTCTTGTAGCGTTCATAACCATCTGTCATACCACCAAAAGAGAAACCACCAGCCCAGATAAAGGTAATCTGAGGCAATTCCTCAGCCAGACGGATAAAGTCATCAATCCCTTTACGTTTCTGAACTTGACCAGCACCTACTACGATAAACTGATTGTCACTAAGACCTAGCTCTGTTCGCAGTCTGACTACCTCTTCTTGTGGAAGGGGATGCCATTTTTCCTTATTGACAAAGTTAGGAATATAGGTCACTTTTTCACGTGGAATACCAGCTGCCACCAAATCCTCGATAAACATCGGATTGACCACAACCAAGTGCTCCATCCGGTTGTAAAAAGAAAATACATAGCGTTTCACAATTCCCTTTAAGAAAAATGGAATTTTCAAACTTCCCTCAAGTGTATCAGGTAAGAAATGCACATATCCAATTTTCCTCCCTGATCGTTTCTTTTGGAATGTTGATAAATAATAGGGGAAATCAATTGTATGAAAGTGAGTCACATCTGCCTCTATTGGAAGATTTTCTGTAACAATCAATTGGTCCTTGGCATCACGGTGAAGAAGACGAACTAATTCACGGTAAGCACCTGAAACTCCTTGTCCTGCTACTTTCTCACTTGAACTCAACATATTGATGCGTAATTTCTTTTTTTCCATAACTACTATTATATCATTTTCTTTGAATAAAATCAGCAAAAGAAAGGAGAGACTAGAGGAAAAGAAGGGGAATTTTCCTCACTTTTCCAAGGGTCTCTCACATGCTTTTATATGTTTATTTAATTCCTAGGGCAATGCGTGCATAGCGACTCATTTTTTCAACTGTCCAGGCTGGATACCAAACTAATTTGACTTCAGTATCCGTTACTTCTGGAACCTCTGTCATGGCATCATAAATCTGGTCTGTCAAAAGGTCTGCTAGGGGACAACCCATAGTTGTCAAAGTCATATCAATCTCTGTTTGCCCTGTGTCACCGTCAAAACGAATCTCGTAGATCAAACCAAGATTGACAATATCGATTCCCAACTCAGGGTCGATGACTTCTTCCAAGGCTGTTAAAATTCGTGTTTTGATGTTATCAATTTGCTCTTCTGTATAAGCCATATTTATCCTCACTCTTAGTCTTCAATAAAATCACGAAGCGGTTTGCTACGACTTGGTTGGCGTAGTTTTCTCAAAGCCTTTGCTTCAATCTGACGTATACGCTCACGAGTTACGTTAAAGACTTTACCCACATCTTCAAGGGTACGCATTTTTCCATCGTCTAGTCCGAAACGCAGACGCAGAACATTTTCTTCACGGTCTGTAAGAGTATCCAAGACCTCATCCAACTGCTCACGCAAGACGATACGAGTCGTATAATCCACTGGATTTTCAATCACTTCATCTTCGATAAAGTCTCCAAGATGGCTATCATCCTCTTCACCAATCGGTGTTTCAAGGGATACCGGTTCTTGAGCAATCTTCAAGATTTCACGAACCTTGTCAGGAGTCATATCCATACGTTCAGCGATTTGTTCTGGCGTTGGATCTTGTCCCAATTCTTGAAGGAGATTCCGCTGTTCACGAACCAATTTATTGATGGTTTCAACCATGTGGACTGGGATACGGATGGTACGAGCTTGATCAGCGATGGCACGAGTGATAGCTTGACGAATCCACCAAGTTGCGTAAGTTGAAAACTTGAACCCTTTAGAATAGTCAAACTTGTCAACCGCCTTCATCAAGCCCATGTTCCCTTCTTGAATCAAGTCAAGGAACTGCATACCACGACCTACATAGCGTTTGGCAATAGAAACAACCAAACGAAGGTTGGCTTCCGCAAGACGTTGTTTGGCTTCGATATCACCAGCTTCAACAGCTAGTGCCAATTCTTTTTCCTCTTCATTGGTCAAGAGAGGAACGACTCCGATTTCTTTCAAGTACATACGGACAGGGTCATTAACCTTAGCCGAAGTTGAACCAATCAAGTCCTCATCACTGAGTTCTGGCTCTTCTTCTGCACTAAGAACACGCGCACTTGGATTTCCTTCGTTATCTGTGATTGAAATTCCTGCATCCTGAATCCGTTGCAAGAGATCTTCAATTCCATCAGCATCCAAGGTAAAAGGAATAACTAAACTAGCATTGATTTCATCATCAGTTGCTGTCCCTTTTTGTTTATGATTACGGATAAATTCTGCTACTTGTACGTCAAATGTTGTTACTTCTTTTTGTTTTGTTGCCATTATTACTCCATTCTTCTCTTTTGGGAAATTAAACGTTCCAATTCTTCTAGGGCTGTGTCTGTATCTCCTACATGGCTAGCTTCCTGCACCTTCTTTTTGATTCTCATATTGTCCTGATTCAAGAGAGCCTTGTTTCGAGTCATTTCTACTTCACTAAGTTCCTGCGGTGACATCTCAGCAGGCAAGTCCTGAGCTAAGACTTGGTACCAAGCTCTTTCAACTTCCTCTGTCTGTTCTGCTAGAACTTCTGGAGGAAGATTGCCATACTGACCAAGCAAGTCATATAAGACCTGAAATTCAGGTGTGTCAAATGCAAAATCTTCTCGTAAACGGTAATCGTTCAAAACAAGAGGAGATTCCATCATTCGATAAAGTAGATGAGCTTCTGCCCTCATAATAGCCGATAACTGCTTGGTGACAGGCATGGTGATTGGCGTCGGTCTGGAAATTCCTTCCATGCGATTCTGCCTTTGTGCCTGACGGCTTTCATTAACAATCTGCTCAATCTGGGCATAATCAAAGGATGCCAGACTGTCAGCTAAAATATGAATATAACTGTTTTGAGCAGTGATAGACTTTTCTTGAACAATCAAGGGAGCTATTTTTTCAATAAACTCAATCTGGGCCTGCAGATTTTCACTATTTTCAGGCTTGTACTGGTGAATGTAAAACTCAATCGGACTAATACGAGTTTTCGTTAATAGATAGGCCAAGTCTTCTGGTCCATTTTTTTGTAGATACTCATCTGGATCCAAGTTATCAGGCATGCTGACAATTTGCACAGGCATATCACTAATTTCGTCCAGCGCTTTCAATGTAGCAGCTTGCCCAGCCTTATCACCATCATAAACAAGAACCAACTTCTTGGTCAACCTTTTCAGATGCTCAACATGCTCACGACTTAAAGCTGTTCCCATAGATGCGACAGCATTTTCGATTCCAGCCCGATAGGCTGCAATGACATCCATGAATCCTTCCATCAGATAAATCTCACTGGCTTTTCCAGAAGATTTTTTAGCCCTATCCATATGATATAATTCGTAACTTTTGTTAAAAATTGCAGTCGATCGGCTATTTTTATACTTAGAAGTTTGTGAATCCGTTTTCTGCCAGATACGACCTGAGAAGGCAATGACCTTTCCTTGGTCATTGGTCAGGGGAAACATAATGCGATTATGAAAGGTGTCTACAAATTGATTGGCATCCGAGAGATAAAACAGTCCTGAATCTAGGAAATCCTCTTCACGATACTGACCAGACAAACGTTGATAGAGATAGTTGCGTTCTGGAGGTGCTAAACCAATCCGAAAATGTTTGAGCACTTCATCTGTCAAACCTCGCTGATAGAGGTAATTTCTGGCCTCCTCCCCCATGGTCGTGGTCATGAGAATAGCATGATAAAATTTGGCTGTATCTTCGTGCATATCATAAAGAGCTTGGTAAGGCGAAACTTGCTTCTGTTCACTATAAAGCGGTTTTTCTACCTCTATCCCAACACGCTGACCTAAGATTTGGACAGCCTCCATAAAGGGAACACCTTGGTACTCCTCTATGAACTTAAAGACATCACCAGAGCGACCACAGCCAAAACAGTGGTAAAACTGCTTGTCCTCTACAACGTTGAAAGAAGGTGTTTTTTCACCATGAAAAGGACAGAGCCCTAGATAGTTCCGTCCTGCCTTTTGTAAAGAAATCACATCCCCTATGACTTCCACAATGTTGGCATTGTTTTTGATTTCTTCAATGACTTGTTTGTCAACCATACACAATACCTCCATGTTATCATAGTTTACTTTATATAGTATACTTTATTTCAGAAAAAAAGTAAACCATTTCACTCATTTTCCCTACTTTATTCAAAGAGTTGATAATAATCAGAGATTTTCATTTTTGCTTTATCTTCCTGGTTCAAATCTTTAATAATTTGTCCTTCTTTCATGACAATTAAGCGATTGCCATACTTAAGAGCATCTTCCATATGATGAGTAATCATAAGCGCTGTCAATTGATCCTTCTTGACAAATTCATCTGTCAATTCCATGAGGGCAACACTTGTCTTTGGATCAAGAGCTGCAGTATGCTCGTCTAACAAGAGTAATTCAGGTCGCTTCAAGGTTGCCATCAAGAGACTCAAGGCTTGTCTTTGACCACCTGATAAAAACTCAATCGGTGTATTCAAGTGTTTCTCAAGACCATTTCCTACTTTTTCAATGGTTGCCTGAAACTCATCCTTATAGCTAGCCAAACGTCTTGGTAACAATCCACGCTTTTCACCACGAAACTTGGCAATCAAAAGATTTTCAGCCACCGTCATACGAGGAGCTGTCCCCATCTTTGGATCTTGGAAGACACGAGACAGATACTTGGCGCGCTTCTCTGGTGAAAACTTGGTAACATCCTCACCTAAAATACGGATAGTTCCACTGGTTAGTGATAAGGTTCCTGCAATAGTGTTAAAGAGGGTTGATTTACCAGCACCATTTCCACCCAAAATCGTGATAAAGTCCTGTTCAAAAATTTCTAAGGAAACATCATTTAAAATAATCTTTTCTTCATCAAAGCCATTTTTAACGACTTTGGTTGCATTTTTTAATTCTACAATTGCTGTCATTTGCTTAATTTGGCTCCTTTCAAGATGGTTTGCTTAAATGTTGGAATCATGAGGCAGACTGCTAAAATCACTGCACTATATAGACGAAGGTAACTTGTATTAAAGCCAAGTGCGATAACTGCCCACACTAAGAATTGATAAGCGATAGAACCTACAACGATAGTAACCAAGCGCTCTGCCAAGCTCAAACTCTTGAAAATAACTTCCCCAATAATCAAACTTGCAAGCCCCACAACAATAACCCCGATTCCTCGAGATACATCGGCATACCCTTCTTGCTGGGCAATGAGAGCTCCTGCAAGGGCAATCACACCATTTGATAAGACCAAGCCCATGAGCTCCATGCGTCCAGTATGAATCCCGAAACTTCTAGCCATATCAGGATTGTCACCTGTAGCAATGTAGGCTTGTCCGAGTTTAGTGTCCAAGAAAAAGAGCATGAGAGCAATGACAAGACTAACAAAAATGAGACCTGTCAAGAGTTGATTTAAATCCGATTCAAAAGGCAAGGCATCCTGGATTTGTTTGGTTCCAAGTAAGCCTAAATTTGCACGTCCCATAATCAAGAGCATGATAGAGTGACAGGAAGTCATCACCAAAATCCCTGAGAGCAAGGTGGGGATCTTCCCTTTTGTATAAAGAAGGCCTGCTACCATTCCAGCCAAACAACCGGCTCCAACAGCAACAATTGTCGCTAGAAATGGGTTCACGCCTTTGGTTATCAGAGTGACAGCAACAGCTCCCCCAAGAGGGAAGGAACCTTCTGTTGTCATATCTGGAAAGTTTAAAATCCTAAATGTCATAAAGATCCCCAGACCTAAAATAGCCCAGACAAATCCTTGAGAAATAATAGAGACAATCATATTTTATTTAATCCTTTCTATATTCATCTTTTTAAAAAATGGGAAGAGTCTCCTCCTCCCTACCTTATTTATTCGATGACTTGTCCTGCTTCTTTGAGAACAGACTCAGGAATCGTAATACCTAGTTCTTGTGCTATTTTTTTATTGATGACTGACTTACCAGTTGAAAAGACATTGACTGGGGTATCGGCTGGTTTTGCACCTTTCAAGACTTGCGCAATCATTTTACCAGTTGCCACACCAAGGTCATGTTGGTCAACTACAACTGATGCCAAACCACCTACTTCTACCATAGCTGTCGCACTTGGATAAATTGGTTTCTTAGAACTTTGATTGCTAGAGACAACCGTTGGAAATCCTGATGCAATGGTGTTATCAATCGGAACCCAAATAGCATCTACCTTGCTAGTCATAACAGTGACAGTTGAGGCAATTTCATTTGTTGAAGGAACTGCAAATGTTTCCACTGTCAGACCTGCTTTTTCAGCATAAGCCTTAAATTCTTCGACCTGTGTTTTTGAATTGTCTTCACTACTTGAGTAAAGAGCTCCGATTGTTTTCACATTCGGTGTCAAAGCTTTGATGAGTTCAACTTGTTGTTGAGCTGGATTGTGGTCAGATACCCCTGTAATGTTGCCACCTGGTTTTTTCAAATCTTTGACCAAGTTAGCACCAATTGGGTCTGTAATAGCAGCCATGATAACCGGTAGGTCTTTTGTGGCACTAGCCAAACCTTGAGCAGCTGGTGTCGCAATACCAACCACAAGGTCATTCCCATTTGCAACCAATTGTTTACTCATTGTCGCAACCTTACTTTGGTCACCTTCTGAGTTCATAAAGTCGATCTTCAACTGGTCATCTTTATAACCTTCTTCTGCAAGTCCAGCTTGAATCCCTTTATAAATCAAATCAAGGGATGGATGACTCACAAATTGAAGCACACCAATCTTGGTTATTTTCTTCTCATCCTTATTATTCTGAGCTTCTGGTTTATTCATTGAAGAGTAAATCAAGCTTCCTGCTACTAGGAGTGCTAATGCAGCGACAATTCCAATTAAACGTTTATTTTTCATTCTATTTCTCCTTTTTATTCCTTTAAAATACTTCACTTATCTAATACTCTTCGAAAATCTCTTCAAACCACGTCAGCTTCACCTTGCCGTAGCTATGGTTACTGACTTCGTCAGTTCTATCCACAACCTCAAAGCAGTGCTTTGAGCAACCTGCGGCTAGCTTCCTAGTTTGTACTTTGATTTTCATTGAGTATAAACAAGCGACGCCATCGTTTTCTTTCCATACTAACCTCCATCAAAAAAGTCCTCACACAAAAAACTTGTGTGAGGACGTCGATGCGCGGTACCACCTCAATTATAGGGAATTTCCCTATCGCTCTGTCTCGCAATAACGAGATGCACTGTAAGGTGTGCTCACCGAATTTTTATGATTTCAAATTCTAAATAGCATTCAGCCCAATTTTCATCATCATCACTTATCTGTTTTCAGCTACCACAGACTCTCTAAAAAGTTTGTATGATTACTTTTCTGAATGGTTAAATTATATCATTTTTAAACTACTTGTCAATAGTCTATTAGAATTTTTTTCATCTTCACTTTTGAAAATGATTAACCCGAATTACGCAATCCTGTCGCAATTCCGTTGATGGTGATATGAATCAATCGTTCTTGATCACTTGACAATTCTCCACGGCGTTGGCGTTTAATCAACTCCAACTGAATATAGTTGAGAATATTAAAGTAAGGCATACGGTAATCCAGACTAGCTTTTAGATATGGATTGTCAGCTAAGAGTTCGTCATGTCCTTCGATAACCAAGATAACGTTCTTAGTAACTTGCCATTCATTTAAAATAGTCTCATAGATGGCCTTAACTTGCTCGTCTTCACAAAGTTTAGCATATTCAAAAGCAATATTCATATTTGATTTTGACAAAACCATATCAACATTTGAAAGAAGCGATTGGAAGAAAGGCCAATTTTGGTACATATCTCGTAAGATAGCAATATTCTCTGGATTTTTATCGATAAATTCCTTGAAGCTTGAACCAACCCCGTACCATCCAGGGAACATAACACGACTCTGTGACCATGAGAATACCCAAGGGATGGCACGCAAACCACCGATTTCAGTAATGGTCTTACGAGCGGCTGGACGAGAACCAATATTAAAACTTGAAATAGCCTTGATTGGACTTGACTCGAAGAAATAATCATAGAAATGCTCATTACCAAAGACCAAATCACGGTAGATATCGTAACTACGGTCCACTACTTGATCCATAATGGCTTCATAACGATTTGAGGTATTGGTATCGCTCTTTTTCTGAGTAATCATACGGTTAATAGCTGCCGATACTAGCATTTCAAGGTTATAGTAAGCGGCGTCTTTGTTACCGTATTTATTGCCAATTACTTCACCCTGCTCCGTCAAGCGGATACGATCCTTGATAGACTTGAGCGGTTGAGATGTGATGGCTTCATAGGTTGGCCCACCACCACGACCGACAGTACCACCACGACCATGGAAGAAGGTAACCTTAACGCCAAATTCATCTCCGATAGCAGTCAATTGTTGTTGAGCCTTGTAGAGGGTCCAACATGATGATAAATAGCCACCATCTTTATTACTGTCAGAGTAGCCAAGCATGATTTCTTGGTAGTTATTGCGAGAAGCAATCCATTTCTTGGCAAGAGGAAGAGAAAGATATTTTCTCATTGTTTCCTCTGAATGATCCAAGTCTTCAATTGTTTCAAAAAGGGGAACAATCTGAACACGCGCCCTTTCCGTATCCACCAGTCCTACTTCTTTTAATAAAATAGCTAATTCTAGCATATCAGAAAGGCTGGTTGCATGTGAAATGATGGTCTGACGGATGACATCATCTCCCAACTTATCTTTCAAAACACGAGCCGTCTTAAAAATAGCTAGTTCTTTTGCTAATAATTCTGATTTTTCTGCGTGAGTCGCAGAAAGAATTCGGGGATCTTCTTCTAATTCTTTCAAGAGAAGGTCACACTTTTCTTCTTCGCTCAACTCGCTATAACGAGAATGAATTCCTGATGATTTCAAGAGTTCTGCCACACATGCTTCATAGACGCTAGAGTCTTGTCGCATATCAATTGATGCTAGGTAAAAACCAAATATCTCTACTGCCTGCAATAATTCCACGAAATCACCTGAAATCAAGGACTCGCCCTTATTTTCTAGTAGAGAATCTCGAATGGCAATCAAATCCTTGTAAAAATCATTGGCGGTTTCATAACGAGTCCCAACTTCCTTATCTTCAATCAGATAGGTTTTTGTTGCTTGAATTTTTGATTGAATATCAAACAAGGCACGACGGTAAAGCTCTTTTTCACGGTAAATCGAGTTATCCTTAGACTGACGAGCCATTTCTCTGACTTGCTTACTTACATTGACAATGCTAGTTGAAAGAGAAAATTCACGATAAAGTTGGTAAATCTTTTCATCATAATAGTTCATGATGACTTCACACTGAGTGAGTGCAGACTGCTTCAAGGTCTCTGCTGTAACAAATGGATTTCCATCACGGTCACCACCTATCCACATACCCATGGTGATCGGTTTGGCCTGTTTTAAATTCAGCCCATGGGCTTGCGCTAAGCGCTTATACTCCGTCGTCAAGTGAGGTACAGCTTTCAAAAAGGAGCTGTTGTAATATTCCATAGCATTCGTGATTTCGTTAGTCACTTTTAATTTTTTCTCACGAATCATGTCTGTCTGCATGATAATTTCGATGTAACGACGCAAATCATTGTGCCATTTTTCTTTATTGATCAACCCCAACTTTACATCACGGTATTTACGCAAAAGACTATGAATATGATTTGTTAAATCCAACATACTTTTGCGTTGCACTTGTGTTGGATGGGCTGTCAAAACAGGGACAACATTCAAGTGTTCTAGGATCTCAACGGCATTTTCTTTTTCAGCAACCATTTTAATCGTTGTAGATAATTTACCTAAATAGTCCTGATCAATATTATTTTGATGATTGATTTCATAAGCTAAATCCACATCCTCTGAAATATTAATCAAAAGAGGTAAGATTGAAAAATAGCGTGAAATATAGACCATTTCATCATTTGATAAGCTAGTCACTAGACGGTTTAGACCTTGATAATCTTCCTGCGTTGATAATTCTTTCAACTGCATGATTTTTTCAAAGGTCTCTGGGGCAAGCATATTTTTAGTAATATCTTCCAGCAATTCTGTTAGAATCAATACTTCTTCTTGCACAACACTTTTATTACTATAATTTTCTAATTTTTGAAGAGACATAGACTATCCTTTCTTTATTCTACTTCACAGAAGGTTCATTGGTTGATTTTCCAATTCTCGGTACAACTTAGCGCGTTTTTCACTGGCATCAATATTTAAGACAAAGGCCACTGCCACTGACAAGACTAGAAGACTGTTTCCACCCTGGGATAAGAAGGGAAAGGTTACTCCTGTAGATGGAATCAAGCCCGAAATCCCTCCGATATTGACAAATACCTGAACCAACATCATCCCTCCGACACCGAGTGCAACCATGGCATTGAAAGGATTCTCCGCTCGGATACCGACCAAGATAATCCGCAAAATCATGAAAAACAAGAGAGCTAAAATCAGACTGGCACCAACAAAGCCAAATTCTTCAATCACGATAGAAAAGACAAAGTCTGTATGAGCTTCTGGTAAATAACCTCGTTTTTCAATCGAATTCCCAAGACCTAGACCAAACCAACCGCCATTGACCATGGCAAAATAAGAATTAGATAACTGGTGACCCGCATCCGCACGATCGGCAAAAGGATTAAAAAAGGCACTAAAGCGCTTGGCCACATAGCCAAATACTGGAATTTTTGAAAAGGTCTCAACACCGATTAGGCTGATAGTGGTCAAGACAAAGACAGAAGCGGCAGATACGAGCGCCAGAATGGTTGAAAACCAACGATAAGCGATTCCACTAACTGTATACATAATCAAGGAAACCAATACTAAAATAGTCGCATTTCCTAAATCAGGGAAAATTCCCAAACTTCCAATCAGAACCAGGAGAACGAATCGCCAATCATTAAAAGCACGGGGAAGCCATTGATTTTGAGTCAAAACTTGAAAATCATAAATAGCTATTTCTTCTTGCTGTTTGGAGAATCGGTGAGCCAAATACCAAATAATAATGATTTTTAAGTACTCAGCTGGCTGAATAGTTACTCCTGCAACCGAAATCCAACCGTATGCCCCGTTCACGGAAATACCAATAAAACGAGCCAAAAACAATAAAACCATTTCTATCAATATAACTAAAATGATTAGTCGCTCATTTCTCAAAAAATCTAGTCTCAATTTATAAATTAAGGCAATCAGTATCAAACTAACAATCCAAAAGATTCCTTGATTTCGAACCAATTGCAAGGCGCTCTTGCCTTCTTCAATTAAAATAGCGCTGGTGGTCGAATAGACCACAATCAAGCCCAAAATAGATAAAAGCAAGTAAGGAATCAAGATGGAATAATTTAATAAGTGCCTCTTACTAATCTTCATAGTATCACCACTCTACTAGGATACAGACAAATCTGTTCCAAATTCCGTTTTATTTTCTAGTTTTGATTGCTATTATACCATTTTTTCAGAAAGAAAAAAACTCTTACCTTACAATCCTTCGAATTTTACTGTTTTTACAGAATTAAGGCAGAATTTGAAATCGTAAAACCATTTTGAATAAGAGTTGCTTCAACCCATTGACTCCGACGAATTAAGTTGCTTTCGTGAATGCCAAAATCAGCCGCAATTTGTTCATAAGTGCGCTATTCTCGCATGTATTGAATAGTTACCACGAGGAGATCGATCTAGGCTTAATTGGGGTTTTCTTCCACCTTTTGCGCGTTTACGTTGATAAGCTGTTTTTAACACAGATAACATCTCTTCAAAAGTCGTGCGCTGAACATCTACAAGGCTCTTAAAACGGCTATCGCTCAATTGTTTACTTGCTTCATCATTCATAGTTTTATTGTATTATATTTTTGTTTCGCAGGAAGTCTATTATTCCTTTCATTCAAAGGTTTTTACGCTTTTAGCAACAAGCTTACACACTGAGCGTTTCGGACTTACCGTATCGTTTCGTCGGTTTTCCTCTTCATTCTACGAGTCCTATCGAATGGGAGAACATTTACTTCTACTTCGCTGATACCTCAGCTTGTACAAGCAGTGATACTGCCTCAACATGGAGTGATGTGTGGTAACTTATCATCATTATACTTGTTGTATTTCTTAACAAGACCTTTCATCATGCCGTTGTAATCACTTGCCACTTTTGGATAGTTCTTTCTATTAAGAAAGAGGAAATCACTATATCCATCAATCTCAACACGCTTATCATTCTTTCGATTCGCTAACACTCGCTTAAATGCTTGATAGGCTTCTTCAACCATAGGAACTTGACGTTCGCCACTTTTGGTCTTTGGTGTTTCAATGTAGTACCCAATTTCAGTATCTCTCAATAGCTGATGGTCTATATTGACAAGACGATTCTCAAAATCTAAATCTGGAAGTGTCAAACCACCAAACTCTGAAATACGAAGACCTGTTTTTAAGAGTATCAGAATTTCATCATAATTTTTGCTGTAGGTTTTATCAGCTTTTGCAAAGGCTAACAGTTTTTCTTCCTGTTCTTCTGTTAGTACGGTCTTAGGGACAGTATCATCATCAAGAACTGCTTTCAGTTGAAAGTCAAATGGATTCTTCCGAACACAATCATCTTGTATAGCAATATAGAATGAAGCCTTTAAAGAACGTTTGTAGTTATTGATGGTTTGATAAGCATAACCATTTTCACTCATTCTAATAGCCCATTCTTTAGCGTCTGATGGCTTAATACTGTCAATACTTCTTACACCTAACTTGTCTTTCTTCAAAATATCCATAAGATATTTGCGTCCAGTTTCAGTGTTTTTTCTAACCTTTGGTCTTTGAGCGTTCTGTTTTGCGTAAAGCTGGCAGAGTGTCATTTTCTTTCCTACAACATCAATACCATCATGAATGTCTTTCTGTAACTCTGCGATTTTCTCTCTAAGTGAGATACAATCACGCTTTCCTGCTGGTACTCGGTCTGTAGCCACAAGTTTCCACGAGTAAACAAATTGCGGTTCTCCAAATGAATCTATATATTTGTATAAGTATCTTCCGTCTTTTCGTTGGCTCTCTCCAGTCTTTAAGATTCGACCTTTATTGTCACGTCTTTTTTCTGACATGGCATTTGCTCCTTTCCTTTATGGAAAGAGCCTTGATACGACTTAATACTATTTTATCATATACAAGACCCTTTGGCGACGCTAGATTGCGTCCAATGTATCTATAATTTTTTCAAATTGTTTTCGTTTAATCTGAATACGATTGCCATTCATAATCAGCCAATTTGCATTTTTATTTTCCTCTGCCAAGCGTCGTAGCTTGTTTTCGCCAATACGAAAATATTTTGACGCTTCTTCAATGGTTAGGGTATAACGTTCCCAAATAGGAATGTCAGTCTGCTTCATAAAATCCTCCTTTCCAAATCACTTATTTGGATTTCATAAAAGTTGTTTTACCAGCAATCGAACAGCTTTAGCAAAGCTCACGGGAGTTCCACCCCTGCATGGTTCTCATGTAGCCATACTCATTGCCTGCGACGGTTTTATCACGCTCGGACTATTGACTGTATGGGAGTATCATTATCACGATAAGAATGTCGTTGCAGGCAATCCTGCTAAAGATTGCTTCTCGGATCACTAACATGAATCGCTCGCTATCTTTATAAGATAGGTCATGGCGGTTAGTTCCGTTGGCTCTTTTCTTATCGAAACGTATTCGATTACTTTTATTCAGTTTTCAAAGAACAATGGCTCGTTAGCCTATCAAAACACATTGAAAGCTCAATATGCTTTGGTGGAATAACAAACCTCCCTGTTCGGGAAGCGTGGAATGGTTTAGCACGCTTCCACGAAAGGAGAGAGGATATTACTTAATTTCAAATGACAAAATCTTTGTAATCAGTCTGGTTTCCATTCTTCCACGTAAGACTTCATCAACGACCATACTTTGATTGCCATATTCATCTTTCATAAGTCGTAGGGAACGCTTCGTTATGTACCCTCTGTAATGATGTAGAATCTGGTTAATCGCTTCGGTATCGCCATCTGTTGCCTTTACAATGAGAGGAAAGGGAATCATAGGATATTGTGTTTTCATTCTTCAAATTCCTCCATAAACTTTTTAATTAAGGCTAGTCCACTGGTTCTATGCCGATAGACAGTAGAACGGTTCAATTTCAACAGGTCTGCAATTTCTGAATCGCTCATGTCCATAAAGTAAAACAGCAGTAGAATTTCACGTTTCTTGTCTGGCAACTCACGTAATGCTTCACTCAACAAATCATTTTCAACGCCTACTGATAACCCATTGAGTGTAAAAATCTGAAAGTCAGTTGAATAGTTATCTGTTGTCGCAAACTGGCTAACAAGATAATCGCCAACATCCGAAAAGGACACCTCACGCTTTGCAATCCTTGAAAGATAAAGCATATAATTCTTTCGCTCGTCTTCCATAGCACGTTTACAGATATAGTCAAACTGATTTTCTATTGTGGTCTGAAAAGAAGATGGTTTCATGTTTCTCACCCCCTTTCTGTCTAGGAAAGGAAGTGAGCCTTGCTCGTTTATCTCCTTTCACTCTTAGTCCCAATGTGAAAGGGGGATTTGTTGCATTACTGATAAATAAACTTTGTAAAAAAGTTCTGAATAGCCAAAAAAGCATATAAACAGATTTATTTCTCTGTTTACATGCTTCTGTTATTCTATCTATATGATTTATAAAACCACATTGGTGGACGTACTTATCTATTGCAGATAGACGACTTTTTTTGACAAGAACCCAATGTAAGGAAATTTATTGTATATGATGTACTTCATGGCGACGTTGACCTCCAACAAACCGCCATTTGGAAGTAATATACAATATTTTAACAGCGTAAATAGCACTACCATATAACGGTTTTTTTTATTGGCGTTTAGTAGTGCTTTTTATTAAATATAAACCTATAAACCATATAACACGTTTTTCTATACCTGTTTTTAATTCAGTAGGAACAATAAAATGTATAGAGGTGGTCTACTATGCGTAAAAAAGAAGATAAATATGATTTTAGAGCCTTTGGTTTAGCCATTAAAGAAGCTCGATTGAAACGAGGTTTAACTCGTGAACAAGTGGGAGCATTGATTGAAATTGACCCACGGTACTTAACTAATATTGAAAATAAAGGGCAACACCCCAGCATACAAGTTCTTTATGACCTTGTATCGTTACTTCATGTTTCCGTTGATGAATTTTTCTTACCTGCTAATAACTTGGTAAAAAGCACCCGACGATTACAGATAGAGAAATACATGGATAGCTTTACAGACAAAGAACTATCCTTAATGGAATCTTTAGCCAGCGGTATCAACGAAGCAAGAAACATCGAAGACTAATTAAAAGAATCCATACATAACGGAAAGAGCCGATAAAATGAGATTGTATTAATCTCATTTTATCGGCTCTGCGTCTTTGCGTCTGGCTCTGTAATCACAGTTACTTTGAACTGCTTTATTTCAATTAAATTTTCTTGTCTGCATTTCGGACAATAGAGGGGGAATTTTTTTAATTCAGTATCTTCCCTTATCTTTAATCGTGTTTTATTTCCACATACAGGACACAATATCCACTTGTAGTTTATAATAACTATCTCCTCCTTTACACTTTAATTCAAATCTTTATTAAAAAATATTTCATCTTATTTAACAAGAAACCATATTTATATAACAACATAAAATACACTAAGTTATTTTATTGAACATATATCGTACTTTATCTATCCGACTATTTGGACGACGGGGCTGGCAAACAGGTTCACCGGTAGTAACATGGTACCCTTTTAACTCTGTTAAACAAACACTACGTCCATTTGTAAAGAAAGTTAAATCACTACGATATTCTTGAATACACCGAGCAGGGATTTCTCCACTAAGAATGACCTCATTATTTTTCAATTGAGTGTCTACGATGTTCGCACAATATTTAGGAGCATCGTTGTATGCTCGTGAAAGATATTCCTGTGGCGCATAAATTTTAAAACTAAGATATGGCTCTAACAATTCTGTTCCAGCTTTTTTTAAGACTTGTTCCAATACAATAGGAGCAAGCATCCGAAAATCTGCTGGGGTACTAACAGGGCTATAGTATAAGCCATACTTAAAACAGATTTTACAGTCCGTCACATTCCAACCATACAATCCTTGTTCACAGCCATAGCGTATCCCCTCCATAACTGCATTTTGAAACGATTGATTTAAGTATCCAAGAGAAACCGAGCTCTCATACTGTACTCCGCTCCCTAATGGAAGCTGTGCTACAGATAGACCAATGGAAGCCCAGAAAGGATTCGGTGGAACTTCGATGTGAATGGTATACTCTGCTTTTTTTAACGGTCTTTCCATATAAATGACTGTAGGCTCTTTTATTTCTATCTCCACATGATACTTTTCTTGCAGCAGAGCACAAGTCACTTCCATTTGTACTTTCCCTAAGAAAGAAAGTATGATTTCATGTGTCGCAGAATCCACATAATATCGCAGAAGCGGGTCACTGTCGGAGATTTCTAAAAGTGCATCAAGTAACATTTCCCTTTGTTGAGGTTTGCTCGGTTCAACAGTCGTTTGCAGCAGAGGGAGGGGATTTTCAATTCTCTCTCTCTGTGGCAATAGCTTTGTATCTCCAAGAACACTATTTAACTTCAAAAACTCATTCTGCAAAATAACAATTTCCCCGGAATAAGCCTTATCAATTTTACATAATTCACCATTTATTGAAGTATACATTTCTGTAATTTTTATTTTTTCCTTTTCCGATATTCTAACCGAATCTCGCAAATGCAGTACGCCACTATAAAGACGTATATATGCAAGACGCTGTCTTTTTTCCGAATACTCAATTTTGAAAACTTTTCCGCAAAGTTCAGACTGACCTCGATGTGTTGATGAATAAAATTTATTCGTAATCACTTCTATAAGGTTATCAATCCCTATATTGTTTTTTGCACTTCCGTGATAAACAGGGAACAGAGAACAATTCTGAAATCTTATGCTTTCCTCTTGTTCGAGTTCCAATGCTTCTAATGATTTACCGGACATATATTTCTCTAAAAGGTCATCGTTTCCCTCTATTACCGTATCCCATTGTTCAGATTCGGTAAAGTTCGTCACACACATATTAGGATACAGTTCTACCTTCTGTTTGATTACAATTTCGGCAGAAAGTTTCTCTTTAATATCCTGATAAACCGTTGATAAATCAATTCCATTTTGGTCAATCTTATTGATAAAAAAGATTGTGGGAATCCCCATTTTCCTAAGTGCATGAAATAATATACGAGTTTGTGCTTGTACGCCATCTTTTGCAGAAATCAGTAGAATTGCCCCATCTAAAACTGATAATGAACGATATACTTCTGCTAAGAAATCCATATGTCCTGGCGTGTCTATGATGTTCACCTTCGTATTTTCCCACTGAAAAGAGGTTATTCCTGTCTGAATTGTAATTCCTCTCTGACGTTCTAAAAGCGTATTATCCGTCCTCGTTGTACCTTTGTCCACGCTTCCTAATTCTGTAATCGCTCCACTGTTATATAATAAGCTTTCTGTTAAGGTAGTTTTTCCTGCATCAACATGAGCTAAAACTCCAATATTAATAATTTTCATGTGATTTTCCTCCATTCAAAGGCTCTATAATATTTGTAGTGGGTAAATCCCCTATAGATATTATGGAGCCTATTTTGTTGTAGAAAAAAAGTCCCATAAGATCTATAATGAAAAGCGACAAAACCATCATTAGAAAGAATCATATGGAACAATTACATTTTATCACAAAACTACTCGATATTAAAGACCCTAATATCCAGATTATAGACATCATAAATAGGGATACCCACAAAGAAATCATCGCTAGACTGGATTATGAGGCCCCTTCTTGTCCTGATTGTGGAAGTCTAATGAAAAAATATGACTTTCAAAAACCATCTAAGCTCCCTTACCTCGAAACAACTGGTATGCCTACTAGAATTCTCCTTAGAAAACGCCGTTTTAACTGCTATCAGTGCTCAAAAATGATGGTTGCTGAGACTCCTCTAGTAAAGAAAAATCATCAAATCCCTCGTATCATCAACCAAAAAATTGCTCAGAAGCTGATTGAAAAAACTTCTATGACCGATATTGCTCATCAGCTTGGCATTTCAACTTCAACTGTTATTCGCAAGCTCAATGACTTTCACTTTAAGCATGATTTTTCTCGGCTTCCAAAGACTATGTCTTGGGATGAGTACTCCTTTACCAAGGGAAAGATGAGTTTCATTGCGCAAGATTTTGACAATCTCAATATCATCACTGTTCTTGAGGGAAGAACACAAGCTATTATTCGAAATCACTTTCTTAAATATGATAGAGCCGTCCGATGTCGAGTGAAAATCATTACTATGGATATGTTTAGTCCCTACTATGCCTTAGCTAAACAGCTTTTTCCATGTGCTAAAGTCGTTCTAGATCGTTTCCATATTGTACAACATTTAAGCCGTGCTATGAGTCGTGTGCGTGTCCAAATCATGAATCAGTTCGATCAAAAATCCCATGAATACAAGGCTATCAAGCGTTACTGGAAGCTCATTCAACAAGATAGTCGTAAACTCAGTGATAAGCGATTTTATCGCCCTACTTTTCGTATGCACTTAACCAATAAAGAGATTCTTGACAAGCTTTTGAGCTATTCAGAAGACTTGAAACACCACTATAATCTCTATCAACTCTTGCTTTTTCACTTTCAGAATAAGGAATCAGAGAAATTTTTCGGACTTATTGAGGACAATCTTAAGCCGGTTCATCCTCTTTTTCAGACTGTTTTTAAAACCTTTATCAAGGACAAAGAAAAAATTGTCAACGCTCTTCAACTACCCTATTCTAACGCAAAATTGGAAGCCACTAATAATCTCATCAAGCTTATCAAACGAAATGCCTTTGGTTTTCGGAACTTTGAAAACTTCAAAAAACGGATTTTTATCGCTCTGAACATCAAAAAAGAAAGGACGAAATTTGTCCTTTCTAGATCTTAGCTTTTCATCAACCCACTACAGTTGACAAAGAGCCAAAAATTTTTCTTTTTAAGAATCGATTGTATTTTTTCGTAAAAAAATACCCCCTACATTTTCGTAGGAAGTATTTTTAGTCAACCATACCAGTTGACAGATATCCCACTTAGGACATTTTCCTACAAGGGGTCCCGAGCGCTTAGTGGGAATTTGTACCCCTTATCGATACAAATTCCCCGTAGGCGCTAGGGACCTCTTTAGCTCCTTGGAAGCTGTCAGTAGTATACCTAATAATTTATCTACATTCCCTTTAGTAACGTGTAACTTTCCAAATTTACAAAAGCGACTCATAGAATTATTTCCTCCCGTTAAATAATAGATAACTATTAAAAATAGACAATACTTGCTCATAAGTAACGGTACTTAAATTGTTTACTTTGGCGTGTTTCATTGCTTGATGAAACTGATTTTTAGTAAACAGTTGACGATATTCTCGATTGACCCATTTTGAAACAAAGTACGTATATAGCTTCCAATATTTATCTGGAACATCTGTGGTATGGCGGGTAAGTTTTATTAAGACACTGTTTACTTTTGGTTTAGGATGAAAGCATTCCGCTGGCAGCTTAAGCAATTGCTGAATCGAGACTTGAGTGTGCAAGAGCAACCCTAGTGTTCGGTGAATATCCAAGGTACGCTTGTAGAATCCTTCTTCAACAATCAGATAGATGTCAGACGCATGGCTTTCAAAAACCACTTTTTTAATAATTTGTGTGCTTAAATGGTAAGGAATACTCCCAACAATTTTATACCTCTGTTTGTTAGGGAATTGAAACTGTAGAATATCTTGGTGAATTAAAGTGACACGAGTATTCAGTTTTAATTTTTCTGACGATAAGTTGAATAGATGACTGTCTAATTCAATAGACGTTACCTGTTTACTTATTTTAGCCAGTTTCGTCGTTAAATGCCCTTTACCTGTTCCAATTTCGTAAACGGTATCGGTTTCTTTTAAATTCAATTGTTTTATTATTTGGTTGAGTACTTTTTCACTCGTTAAAAAGTTTTGAGAATATTTTATATTTTTGTTCATGTAATCACTCCTGAAGTGATTACATCTGTAAATAAATACAGAAGTTAAACGATTTGTTTGTAATTTTAGTTATCTGTTTAAAAAGTCATAAGATTAGTCACTGGTAGGAATTAATCTAACGTATTTATTTATCTGCGTAATCACTGTTTTTAGTCTGTTTCAAAACAGTAGATGTTTTATCTACATTACGCATTTGGAATACCAACATGACGAATCCCTCCTTCTTAATTACAAATTTTTAGCATCTAATTTAACTTCAATTCCTATTATACACAAAATTTTAAGATACTGCACTATCAACACACTCTTAAGTTTGCTTCTAAGTCTTATTTCCATAACTTCTTTTACGTTTCCGCCATTCTTTGCTGTTTCGATTTTTATGATATGGTGCAAGTCAGCACGAACACGAACCGTCTTATCTCCCATTATATCTTTTTTTGGATATCTGTCAACTGGTATGGTTGACAGATATCCTTTTTTTGTTGTTATCACGTCCTGTTCTTTTACTGACTGTTGCTTCAAAATCTGCTTGTGTCGGTCTGTCAGTTTCGCATGGTCGAGAATGTCTTTTACAACCTGCGTCTGGTTGATTTCATCAAGTTTAATCGCAACCTTTAAGGTCGGGGCAACTTGATGAGATAGCCAGTTCAGCGTCCTTTGGAAGGAGTAAGGCTCTGGTTTTGTGGTTAGTTTTAATCGTTCACGATTGTTCCCAATAAACCAAGCCCATTCTTCATTCAGTTTCCAATCAGAACGAGGTTTGGAATCGTCTTTATCTACAAAACGGATATACCGATTGATAATTTTAAAGGCGGTATGCTCTGGATTGTCATAGACGAGTAAATCACGGACTGCATAATAGGCACGCTCATTTTTCAATCGAATCTCAAAACGGTTTTTTACTTCTGCGTCTTCAATGGGAATATCATTTTTCTTGTACTGCTCGTAGTCCTTTTCATAGATACAGAAATAAACTTCACTTTGTAATGAACCGATATAGAGGGTGTTTCCCATACATTCCTTTTCCTCTTTGCGTACCAGTTCGCCACTGCGATAGCTTTTAAAACTGCGGAAGACGGAGATACATTCTTCCTGTTGGCACTTTTCAGTGAGTACAGGGATATTCAAAATCCCTGTCTTATCGTTAATGGCAAGGTCAAGGCGTTTCATCACACCGCCAGCCACCAAAACGTCCATAAAGAACTCATACCAGCTTCTTTGTTGTGCCAGAAGATAGCTTTCAAATTGTCTGCACCCACGACCTTTCAATTCCACCAGAACTCCTTTGTCCAGTTCATGGGAGCAAAGGACGAATATGTCGCCTAAAGCATAATGCTCTGAATAAGAATAGAAACCATAGTCCTCATGAAGAAAATAGGACAGTTTCAGTTGTAAGATGTTTTCGACCACCTGCTGTACGTCTGTTGTCGGAAAGCGAATCCTTACATAATCAAACAGCATTTCAAGGGGAGCGTCGGGATTGAAGCGTTCCAGAGCTTCCCAAAGGGACTGCTGTAAATCCTCTGATGGCTTGACTTTTCCTGTTTCAATATCGCTTAGATACTGCCTTGTAATACCAGTCGCAACAGCTAAACGGTTTTGAGATAGTCCATAAGCCAAGCGTTTTTCTTTTAAATGCTGTAACCAAGTTTGTTCATTCAGTAAAAATCCCTCCAATCAAAAAGGCGTATGTCAACTTTTAAAGCCCATTTGACATACGCTGAAATTTTGTAAATCCCTTGTAACCAAAGGATTTTCTAATGTTTTTTTGACTGTTTCCTGTCGATTTGTACCCCCCTGTTAGATACGGGGGGTTAAGTGCTGGCGTGGCTATTGCCACACCAGCCAGCAAGATCAGTCCACACCTGCGACTTCCGCTTCGCACGTCGCCTGCGTGGACTGTCTGCTGTTGGATAACTTTTTAATTTCCTCCAAGAAATCATATCCTTTTGGTACAAGGGGAGTATAAAACTCTGATATGACACTTGTTCCTACATCAACATAGCCACGACCTTTGATTCGCTTTAAGAAGAAATCCTTTTGTACGTCACTGCCAAACATCATGCCATAGCCCATTTCAGACATACGACCTAAAGCCACTCTGAAATTAAACTGATCACGGATTCCGTCGCCTAAATATTTTGCGTCTGGACGTTGACAAGCCAGTATTAGAAAGAAGCCAGCTTGACGACCTAACATGACAATCTGTTTCAGCTTATTCATAACTGCGGTGTTTTCTTTTGTTCCCAGCATTTCCATGAAAGCGACGTATTCATCAAAGATTAAGAAGTGTGCCGGGAGACCTAAGTAAGCATAATTTTTGCCAGTCTTATAGTTCTTCATCTGCTTCATTTCCTCACTACGTTTCATCATTTCTTCATAGAATGTTTCAATGCAAGAAAGCAAGTCTTCTTTTCTATAGTAGACATTTGCCATCACAGAACCTAAGTCCGCAAGGTCAGCATTTTTCGGGTCAAGAATATACAGTTTTGAATCTGTATGAAGCAAGGCTTCAATCAGTGTCAGTATAAAGTAAGTTTTACCGCCACCTGTACCACCAGCAATCAACATATGAGGGAGCTTATCATATTCCCACCATACGTTTTTCATTAAGCGAAGTTTACCATCTTTAGCTTCTACTTCATCAATAGAAATACGACTGGCTATGGTGTCATAGAGCAAAGTATATTCCACATAGGAATCCTTTAACTCTTTATCCGTCAGCTCACAGTACAAGCCACTCTCTAATTTCTTTTCCAAGTGTAAGAGTTGGTCTTGATATTTTCCCAGCGTGATTTCCACCCGTATCTGTATCAAGCCATTTTTAAGTCGATAATACATTTTAGGGAAGTAGGTTATCTTTTCCTTTGTACGACCAGCACTATCTTTAAAGAAACCCTCTGTTTTGACCTGTTCAGATTCATACCACTTGTTTTCAAGTATCATCTTTGCCAGTTTTTGACGGTGGTAAAGTTGTTTAACCGTATCATAGCGAACCCGTTTGAATACAAACGCTACCAGCAAGCAGATAAGAATTGCGACACTGAAACTGATAATTAAATAGGGAATGTCAATCTTATCTGCTTGTGATAGGTTAAAATCCTGCCAGTTGATCTGCTGGATTGTCTTCACATGAAACAGTCCGACAACCAGCAGGAAAACAGGCAGGAGTGACGCTATCGTAAAATGAAAGACTAAATCTTTACCAGATGGGCGAATCCTTTTACCACGCTGTTTCATGCGAAAAAGTCTCCTTTCTACCTAGCGACTATTTGTCTTGTGTCGGTTCTTTCTTTGCTTGTGGTTGAGCTTTGAATGAACTAGAATCCTTTGTCAGCACAATATCGTCTGCCTTGATATACCAGTCAACATCTGCTCCTTGATAGGTGGCAGTAGCAACGGTGTCCGCAATGGGATTGATAAGTTCCACCCGTGCGTTATAATCAAACTCTTTCAAAGGCACGCTGGCAGGAATACTTACTTGAATCATGCGTCCTTGTCCTTTGGATTTTAAGTCATAGGTACGTTCCTTGATTTCATCTGAAACCGACCCGTCTTCATTTTGGATTCTCACTTCACGACGTAGAGCAGAGAATTTCAATTCTCCAAAAGTCGTGTCTTTATCTAATACAATGCCATTTGCTAATCTCATCATTTTTCCTCTCTTTCTTTATTCTTTTATCATGTCGTCAGCATGTAAAAGGTAATTTGTAAAACCACGAGTGCCGATTTTGTAGCCCTCTGCGGTAATACGTGGATTGACTAACTTCACACGTTCCTCAAAGCCGAAATGTTTTTCGCCAGCTTCAGCAGGAAGCACCACCACAATATCATCTGCTCTTTGAACATCAGAATAGAGATTATAGCTTCTTGATAAGACAGTTAGCCGTCCGTTGATTCTTCGCTGAACGACTTTATCCTCGCCAGCAAATTCTAAATTGCCGAATGTTTTTTCCATGTTGGGAATCACAAATTTAAGTTCCATATTTTTACCTATCCTTTCTTTTTTATTGGCTGAATGAATGTTTGATGGTCTTAAAGAGTGGGGAACGACCTTTTGATTCTTGATTTTTTGTTTTCATAAGTTCACTTCCTTTCAAAATCGGGTAAAAAAATAGACACCTCATTTTTTGAAGTGTCTACCTATTAAATATTCAAATTTTATTGGAAGTATCTTTATATCTTCACTTTTCAAGGATAAATCGTCGTATCAAAGCTCATTCATAAGTAGTAAATTAGTAGTAAATTGAGTGGTTTTGACCTTGATAAAGTGTGATAAGTCCAGTTTTTATGCGGATAACTAGATTTTTATGCTATTTTTAACTAAAAAAATCATTATACAAATCAAGCTACTAAAGATGAATTTATGGTATACTGGTGATAATAAATTGTTATCGGTAGGAGATGTTTTATGTATTACGGTCGAGATACTGAAATAGAAGAATTAAAACAGCATTTTAAATTTTCTAGTAATGATAAAAATAGTTTATATATTATTAATGGTTTAAGTGGTAGTGGTAAAACCGAGCTAATCAAAGAGGTTTGTCAACGAGTTTACAGCCATGATAAAGAAGCCTTTATTCTCTACATTGATGTTATAAATGATGGGTTTGAAAGTAATAAATTTTTTGAAAATCTACTAAAAGGAGCGTATGTCCCAACACAATTCAGAAGAAATCTATGCTTATCAATACCTCAAAAATATTCGTTTTCAAATTATTTAAGAAAACAAAAACTAACAAATCTAACTCTGAAACATAGTCTTAGGTTAATCAGATCGTTTATTGCGTTCGATACAACTTACAAAAAAGTAATTGATTATCCTTGGGAAGAAGTTATTACTGAAATAAAGGAGGGAATATTTGAAAATGATTTATATTTAAGATATTTCAGTCATGTTTCAAAAAAAATCCGTCTTAATATTATTATTGATAATTATCAATTTTTATCTGAAGATATAAAAATAAAATTTGAAGATGACTTTAATACACTTCAAAGCGGAATCTCTTTAACAATTATAAACCGAACAAATGATAAGTTAAAATCGATTGATAAACTAGATACATTGGACAATTATACTCCTACTGTATTAAATTTATCGTATCTTACTGAGGATGAGTGTAAATTACTAATAAGAAATAAAATTGCTTTACTTGATAATGTCAAATTGAATCAAATCTGGCAGATAACACAAGGTAATTATAAAGATATTGAATTAATTATTAACAGACTTATTGATAATCCAAATTCAGAATTATTTAATATTTCTGATATATATGACAAACTTCCAGATATTCAAAAAAATATACTTATCATATCATCAATTTTTCCTGCTGGTATGAAAAAAGATATAGTTTTTAACTACATTAAATCTATATTAGACGAAAATACTGAAGTAGCTGATTCTCTAAAATCCCTTATTGATGCAGGTTTTGTCTATATTAATGGTGATACAAATGATAAAATCAAAATTTCACACGAATCAATTGTAAATGGTATTTTAAATCACACAAATGCTTCTGATCTTCAATTAGTAACCAACAATCTAAAAATATATTTAGAGCAAACTATCCTATCTATAGGAGTTGGTGGCGAGTTAGCTTATTTAATTCACTGCTTAATAAATATATGTAATATTGAAGAGTTGCGGCAAAATGTAGAATATATCAAACAGTTACTTGAAATCGAATACAGGAAAAATTCATATTTTTACATTGTATCTTTGAGTAAGAAGATACTTCATTTAATAGAATTATTACCCGAAAAATACTTACATTATATGTTGAACTCGTACCAGTGGATTTCTGATTTTAATGGAGGTTTAGCTATTTTAAACAGTCTTCAAAAAGATAATTATTCAAAAGATTTACAGCTATACTATCCTAGATTTCAAATTCAAAAATATGAATTTGAGGAGGCGCTAAAATCACTGGAAAAGTTAGAAAATTGCTCTGGAACATTACTCTACAAGCTAAATGCTTATGGTCATTTAGGTAAAGATCGAGAGGCAATTAAACTCCTTAATGAAAGCATGAATTCTGTAGAAAAAGACGACTTCTATTATATTATTTTACGAAATTCTGCTCATTATTTCCCAACTAAAGAAGCTACCGAAAATCTCAAACTAGCATTGGACTATTTTCAACGTAATGAATATCAAATACCTGTTGCAACAGTATATAATAATTTAGGTGTTGTTAATATCTGGGACGGAGAATATGATATAGCTTTAGAGAATCTAAATAAGGCCATAAAAATACTAAAAAAATATGATTCAAATGAAATTTTTGAACCATATTGTAATAAATCAATTATTTTTTTGATGAATAAAAATTATCAACAATCTCTGAAGTTTATAAATAAATCACTTCAAGAATGTCCTAAAGCTTTGACCTTAGATATTAGGATGCTCAAGTTAAACAAATTAATTATTGAATTGATTTCTGAAAGAATCTCTTTTACAGAATTTCAAAATTCACTAAGAAACTTTGAGGAAGAAATTCCACTCATAGACGATCCTTGGTATAAATTTCAAATAGTATACAATTTACAACAATTTGATGATATTCCTTTTGTTTGTGAAAAAACTTATATTGATGATTATCAAGACGGACTCACTAAATACTATCTGTTGATTCCTTACAAAAAATATAATTTCTGTATAGGTCTTTCTCCTAATTGGAGATATTAATTTGTTCATGGTACTTGCGAATGAGATCTAAATATATGGAATAATCATATTGTTTATATTTTAATAAATTAGCTACTAGTTTAGCTAATTTTTTAATATCATCATCAGTATAGGATAAATTTGTAATTCCGATTGTTCCTAATCTTATTCCTGAAGTCGTCATTGGTCCGTGTGTATCATTTGGAATTTGATTTCGGTTAACTAATATTTTATGTTGAAAAAGTAGATTCTCTGCATCCTTACCACTCAAGTTTAGATTCAGTAGATTAACTAAAATTATATGAGTCTTTGAGTTTTTATAAACAACATCAACCCCTTCTTTACTTAATTGTTTTATAAACAATAAAGTATTTTTTATAACCTGTTGTGCATAATCTTGAATATCTATTGATAATAATTTGATTAAACAGATACATTTCGCAAATAATGCATTTTGTGTAGGACCTCCCTGTGTTCTAGGAAAAATTGAATTAGTTATTTTTTCTTCAAATATAGAACGATACATTAGTACTCCTCCTTGAGGCCCACGTAAACATTTATCCATTGTAAAAGTAACGAAATCGACATATGGAAAAATCGACTTATGTAGCTTTGCCATAATATATAAAACACTATGGCAAATATCCGCTAAAATAAGGGTATTGGGGCTAACCTCTTTTATAATTTCATAAATTTGTTGATAATTAAATTCATTTCCATACGATGAAGCACCAATAATAATCAATTTAGGTTTATATTTATCTAATAATTCCTTTAATTCGATATAATCAATATTTAAATCATGATCTAAGTGATAATATTTTACAGTACCTTTGCCTGTATAAGTGTGTGAAATATGTCCTCCGTCTTTTGGAGATAACGATAAAATATAATCGTCACTTTCTAAAACACAATTATAGACTATTTGGTTAGCCTGAGTTCCTGAATGTGGTTGCACATTAACTCTATAATCACCAGGATTTAAATCAAAAAGTTGAAGACACAATTCTTCTGAATATATTTCAATATTATCCAATGAAGTACAATGAGGAAAAAAGCGTTTTTCAACAGCTCCCTCTGTTGGCAGAGTAGCGAGAGGGAAACTTTGAATCTCTAATACTTCGGTGAATGGATAGCTAATACATGCAGCAAGATTTATTACGCTATTCTGTTCTTGGTTATATGAATCAAGAATTTTATTTAACTTCTGATAGATTTCACCTTCAAATTTATTAATTTTATACACTGACTTCTCCTACCGATAACAATTTATTATCGCTATACAAAGCACCTAAATAGGTTTATAATAGCATGATTATTGATAAAGGAGATTTTTATGGATTATAAACTTATTTCTACTTACTTAGATTATTGCAAAACTCATAAGCGTTTGAGTTCGCACACGATTCGCGCTTATAAGAATGATCTTATGCAATTTTATAACTCAGACTATGATAATGTCGAATCCTATATAGAACAGTTGACACGATCTAACATAAAAACGAATACATTAAGAAGAAAAATTGCTTGTATGAAGGTGTTTTATAACTATCTAAAATACCAGAACATAATTGAAGAGAATCCCTTCAATCAATTGCGCTTTCAATTTAGAACTGAAAAAGTATTGCCTAAAACGATTCCGTATGACATTCTGAAAAGCATTTTTATATATTTAGAACGGAAAGTAATTGTATCTAAAACTGACTATCAAAAACAACACGCTGAAAGAAATCTACTAATTATTTCACTTTTACTTTCAACAGGCATCAGAATTTCTGAACTTTGCCACATTCATCTCAAAGATATTAATCTTTCCAATAAGACACTCCATATTATAGGAAAGGGTAAGAAAGAACGTATCCTATTTTTAGGAGATCAAAAAACATTCAATTTATTAGAAACATATATAAATAAAACAAGAAATGAATCAAATGATTTCTTGTTTCCAGGGAAACATTCTCTTAAACCATTGTCAGAGCAAAGTGTACGTTTAGTTATAAAGAGAATCGTTGAACAAAATAGCTTATCTAAAACTATTACACCACATATGTTTAGACATAGCTTTGCGACAATGCTTCTAGATAATGATGTAGATATTCGATACATTCAACAAATTCTTGGACACAGTTCTATATCAATCACACAAATCTATACTCACGTATCTCATTCAAAACAAAAAGAAATACTTAGTTCTTTTAATCCTGTATCAGCGATTCATTCTGAAATCGAATAAGAGAACTTTCCAAAGCCTACAGTTTAGTTCATCTAAAATTAATTTTTGTAGTTCGAATTTAGTTAATAGATTTTATGCTCAACAAAATCAAAAAACATATAAAACTTCACTTTGAATCAGCATTTATAATATATTCTGTATTTAAGAACTCCATAATTGTTTTTCTAAAATATATCTTTCAAATATCCTTAAATATAATAAAAAGAGATGGGCAAAATCTCAATTCCTGAAGAAAATGGAGTAAATCTTCCCACAAGAAAACGCATAATTTCAAGTTTTTCAACACCTGAGATTATGCGTTTTTTGGTTCTAAAAAATTTTCGCCCACCTTAATTAAACAACTAACAAAAGTTATAAGTAGACTATATTTTAAAATTTGTGTTCTAACAACTATTTCAATTAGTTAAATCTTTAAATCTTTCTTCTCCAGATTTAAGCATCTCTTTCTCTACCTGACTCCACTCCCCAAACAGTAACTCTTGAAGAATATCTGCTGCTGAAATTTTATCTTCTCTTGAATCATGTACACAACTTCTATCTCGTTGATAAATTTGAATTCTTTCAAAGATAGCTAGTTCTTCCAACTGTCGGGTATTATCAACTAGATGATTTACAATGAAATCATGATGTTCTTTTGGAGTTGCGCGTGCTTGATTTGGATTGATAGCGTACAGTTCTTTGTATCGGATAAGGGTGCTCAGATAGGACAGCTTAGGCTTTGTCGCAATCAAAGCTAATTGCACTTCATATCCCCTACTTTTCAAGAGTTGTGCTGTTTTCTTTGGAACGTCAACCGTTCGTAAAGTTCCCTCAATCAAAAGATTGTATCCCAAATGACTCAATTCGGTCACTAAAGACTCTACCATTTTCCCTGCAAAATCTTTGGTATATTCTACACTGTCTTTGCCATATTCTTGCTGCAGTTCTAAATAGTGTGGGTGCTGAGAACGAAAACTATCGCCATCTATGATAACAATATTTCCTTGAAATTCTTTCTGTTTAATTCGATGAATTGTTGTCTTACCAGCACCACTTTGCCCTCCAAGCAAAATCGCTATAGGTTGTTTACTGGACTTTTTTTCTCTTGTCAGTGAACGAAGATTCCGTGCTAGAGCATGTTTGAATTCACTGTCAGTATAATCTTGGATTTCCATTAGGCTACCATCCGTTTTTCAGATATCTCTAACATACGTTCAATTCCATCCAAATAGCCGCTATATCTCTCTATTTCATCAAAAGTTTCAACTAGATAGATATTCGTATGAATCAAATCAGAAAGATCATCACTCATTAAAATCCAAGGATTAGATTCATCATCAATGCTAATTCCCTGACTATCTTGATAACGATAGAGTCGAGATAGTAGATTAGCACCTCTTTCTTTCACAATTTCAATTTTTAAAGTCAATTCATAATCTTCAACAGGATTGAGCATTTTATCTTCTCCTACAATATCGACATAAGATACATTAAACTTCTGACAAATGATGTCTATTAATTCGGTAGAGACTGAACTCGTTCCATTTTCATAACGACTCAGACTATTTCGTGAAATACCTACAATCCGTGCAAATTCGGGTTGTGTTAAGTCATGTGTTTTACGTAAGGATTTTATGTTCTTTCCAATCATGGCAAACTCCTTTATTTTTCTAAATCCATTATAGCATAAAAAAGCAGAACGCACCAAAATTGGTGCGTTGTTTGTTGTTTTTCTAGCCTAAACTTTACTTCTAAAAAAGCCACCTTAAAGAGTAATTCCTTTTTCGGTGGCTTTTCAAAATACTATACAATAAAATACTCTTGTTTAATTTTTGTAAGCAGGTTGTTAGCAACCGAAGTTACACCAACATGCATCAGTTCAGGATCAGAATAATCTAGATTACGAGCATAGCCTTCTGCAACAGTCTGAGCAATACGCTCATCCAATTTATAATTAGAGGCTTTTAATAGTGCTTGAAATAATTCTGAACTATATAGTTTAATATTATTTTCCAACGATACTACTGCCATTTTTGTAACTCCTCTCCTGTCTTTGATTGATAAACTTTCTCTATTTTCATTATATCACAAAAAGATTGGTTGTGAATGGATAATTGTTTAAAAGAATAGGGTTTTCTAAACTCAGCAAGCATTTCTTCTTTTGTAATTTCATTCTGACGAAAACGAGCTAAAGCTTGGGTTGGATTGTCATCAGTCTGAACACCATAGATAAAATCAAAATGGTGTTGTAATTCATCTGGATTTTCCCGATTTTGAACGACAAATTCCGCAAAATCTAAATCTGACTCTGACTTTTTATGTTTTGCAAAATAGTGACAATGATAGTCAGGGTTCTTAAAAATTTCTATAAAATTTGAAATACGAAATTCTACTATAATACCTACTTCTTCTTCTGAGTCAAAAATATTATTGTTAGAGGTACTTCGATTTAATACCTCAACTTGTTTATTGATAAATTTTCTAGCTTGTTCAAAATCGGGTGTAATATAGAATCCAGGTCCAAAGTCTAGCTCACTTCCTAAGTTAAATTGGACATCGATTCCTTTTTTTAACGATTCTAAATGTCGGAACAATGTCGCATGAAACCACTGCGTCTGACCTAGTTGCTTTTCCTGCTTGGTGGTTAACTCCAAAATATTTACTTCCTTCTCTAGTCTATACTAAAAGTATAACACAAGACTTTATGCAAGTAAAAGAAAATTTTATAAAACCATTTATTTCATTCCATTTTTCCTAAATCTCTCTAAATTCTTCTCCAATTGTTCTTTATGAAGTTGGTTCTTAGCTTCCTTTAATGTGTCGTCCAATGTTTCTTCCCTATAAATTGATTCTGTTTTTACTTGTTCTGGTTCTTGATCTGGAGTGAAAATGATATCTAACAGTCTGTCAATTTTTTCAAGATTTTGGACGGGCATATCAGATAGTCTATGAATTAGCTTCTTAAATACATCACTATTGTCTTGTTTTTTCTTAAAAAGTTTTGTAAACATCTATAACCTCTCAAAAAAAGCAGCCTATCAGGACTGCTTAGTGTAATTCTGAAATCGCATCATAAATGGACTGCAATTTCTTATTGTCTTTATTCTTTGTGTCAATCAACGTATGTAGCTCTTCAATTTTCTTTTGACTACTTTGAATATCGCTATTGTTATCTGCAATCAGTCTTTTAAGATGTTGCTGATAACTTGTAGTGATATCTGTATCTTTTCCTGCTCTAACCTCTGTAACTTTGTTTTTAGAACTAGGATTCGATGCCGTCACAGGTGCTTGTTTTCGCTTTTGAAAAGCTGCTTCATAATTTACATCATTACCTCCTTGATGATTTCCAAATAAGGCCGCAATTTTATCTGGATCTTCTTGATTTTCTGATTTACTTTCTAATGGTTGATTAAAATTCCAATCTTTTGTCATTCACTCATTTCATCCTTTCTAAATTCAGAATCATCGAATTGTCTTTCTTTACCAAAGGCATGGTCAAGAGCTTCTTCAAAACTCATGTGACTAATGCTTTGACGCCTTTTGAACGTCGCAAACATCGCTGTCTCCAGTTGCTCTTTATAAGCGGCTAGTTTTTCTGTCTCTCTTGCTACCTTGCTTTCTTGCCTAGTGACCTTTTCTTCTAAGCGTTCAATAATGGTCATATACGATCCTCCTTCATTCTAATATTAGCTAAAACATCTTGATTTTGTTATCACAATTCTAAACATTGAGAGGTTTGCCTTACTGGTTGATTCCTCAATGTCTCTTTTGCATTCTCAAGCATAAATTTTAAATCTGATTTGTTTTCTTGAAGAATATCGTTCCAGTCTCGTTTTTCTTTCCCAGACTCATTATCAGGTAAATCCAGTAAAACAGGAAATCCTGATCTAGATAACTTATCAGAAAAATCTTTACCTGCATCATCACAATCTACTGCCAGTGTCAATAAATCAGGATGATTATCAAAATAGCTGGTGGTATCACGAATTGTATTGATCAAAGACAATAACTTTGAAGGTGTTACTGTATCTAAAAATTCCAACTTCTGATTTTCTTCAGCTATCAGTCGTAAAGTTTGATAAGCGACAACAGACCTTTTTAATCCCTCCATAGATACCAAGCGAACATCTGATAGACTTTGTTGATGAAGTTCGTAATAGCTCATCAAGTCGATAAACGATTCACAAAAGACCAGTCTATTTGGTTTACCAATGTCAAAGGATATTCCAACATGTCCATGGCTTCCTTTTAGAATCGTTTTTAACCTCTCTCTAGGAAGAGAGTGATTCTTAAATATCCCTTGTAAGCTTGCTGCCTGCAGTTTGTGACGATGATCAAAGCTTTTAAAAACAATAACAGGTTCAACAGTTTCATTTGTTTTCCAACTAGCTTGTGCTATCAAACCTTGTTGAATCATCTTTTGTATGATTTCTTCTGAGATTCCTCTACATTTTGTTAAGTAATATCTGGCCAGACTACAGTTAGAATCTTCTACTCTCTTTAAAGGATAATAAAATGGTCTCTCTCTTTTTTCTTGAACAGCTTCTTTTTGAAAAGGTTCTTCAGAAAGAAAAGCTAGAGCTTCTTTAAAAGAGATTCCCTTAACAAGTCGAACAAAATCAATAACATCACCTTGAATATCTCTTGAAAACCATTTAAAAGTATTGGTAGTTGAAAAAATTCGGAATGAATCGTGTTCAGGATGTTCATAGACACGGCTAGAAACTTGTTTACAGGAGATACCTAAACGATTGGCTACATCAAGAATTGAAATTTGCTTACATTCTTCTATTTTCATGCAATATCATCATTTTGTCGTAGTATTTGGCAGTGATGGTATTGATGATGATTCTTCTAAAGTTTTAGGAGTTGCCTTATCTAGATCATCTAACCCAGATTTCCAAACCTGTACTTGGTTGACCAATAACTTACCAGGTAGTTTAGAATAGGATAACTTAACTGTTCTTGTTTCTGTCTGATTAGTCTTTGATTGGTTGGCATTCTTTAAATCAGATACATAGGTTACATTATAAGAGACCATGGCAATAGCTTGATTCGTAGTCTGATTGACAAAGATATCTGCTTTTTCAAAATGATAATCCAAAATATAGTCCTTATAAACTTGGTTCATGGCATCATTTTGACTTGACAATTCTTGAGAATAAGCCGATTCAGTCATATAAGGTTGAATACGTGTATTATTTTCTCCGAGCTTTTCTTTCGTATAGTACTGAGTCAAAAATTCTTTTACAGTATCCGATGACAAAATGCTGGCTTTATCTTCTGCTTGTTTGTCCTCTACAAGTTTAGCTGCAGCCAATTCGATTTCTTTGCGACTTTGTTTAGCAGTAGAATGTTGACCAGCAGTATATCCCATCATGAGAATAAAGCTAGTTGCGGCTACTGCTCCAACACTAATTAAGGCTTTAGTTTTGACTTTATTTAACATCTTAGACCTTCTTTCTATAAAAACTAGGTCAAGAATAACAAAAAGAACTTGTAAGTTTTATCACATAATGAGTTAAACATATCTATTAAAATTTTAACACCTTTATCCTTTCATACACATTATATATTCGTAAAACAATAGTTTAACTCCCTCTTCCTTTCTACACTATCTAGCGTTAGTCTAACTCTAGACTAGATGATTAAAACACCTCAATAAACAATATTCTCATTATACTTACAAAGTGTCTAAGACAAAATGGTCCTCAGTTATAAAAAAGCTAGAGCTTTCCAGTTGGCGGAACTCTAGCTTTTATGTGATTGAGATCTATTTTGTTTCAGGCTCTTTATTTTGTTGGTTTTTTATCGATTAGTATATTACATAATTGTTGAGCAAGTATTCGCATTTAATTACAGTTATATCCAAATTCACGAGTTTGAAGAGCAATTTTCCACCAAGATTCGCGACTGATTACTGTATTTCCAATTTCTTTATTGTCGCTTGGAAGAACTTCTAGAAGCATATAAGTGAAGTAATCTTCAAAATAACTTGCACCCTCTTTTTCAAAGAGTTCTTTCAAGGCCTTATTTCCACCATGGTAGGTTTCAACATACTCTGTCCAACGCCCCCAAAGCTTCTGTTTCCCGTAAGCAGAACCTACATATTGCTTTCCTGTCTTTGTATCTGTTTGAAGGTAGATAGCATTCAAATGGGACAAAGCTGTTTTCCATGTAGGGTTTTGATTTTTAATAATGCTTTTCAACTCTTGATAAGTTAGGCGAACGTTTCGATAATCTTGAAATTCAACACTTGAGATTTCACGCTCTAAAATAGAGTGCAGCGTAAATCCTTGAGCTGTAGCAGACTCCAAACCAATTCGTACATGTTGTGAACCGTCAGGACGCTCAAATTTAACAATTAAACGGCCTTTCAACTTACTGTGCTCAGGAGCTAAATTCAACTTGTAATAAGTCGTTACACGGTCTTCATACGTTTGTTGGTAAGTGCCGCTTTGAGAGTAAGCCCCTACAAAGAGCCACAATTTATTAGCTTCGTCATATGGGATTAGGTGAATGGTATAAGGGCGGTCCATTACATAGTTAAAATGAGGTTTATTAGTCTTACGCAAAGTGTCATAGAGATATCCCATTTGTTCCAATAATTTTGGTTGGTCATTAATATAAAGGCTTTTCGTATCAATTCCAAATTGATCGATTTTATTCAATTTTACGTAAAAATCTTCTGGGTTTTGAATGTTTAAGATTTCTTGCAATACTACTGTTTCCATTTTAAATTCCTTTCAATTTGTAGTGAACTACTTACTTTCTAAATCTTACGATTAAAATAGCATCTTTTTTCAACAATCCCCCAGTTACATATCGTTAATCAAAACTTTCCACAATATTACGAAAGGCTTGTGGGATTTTGATTTCTATATTTTAGCTCATCTCAATACCTCGCTTTCACTTTGCAATGAAAAAATTGTTTTTATATTTATAAAAAACCAATCTGATCATAAAAACAGGGTAAGCTATGATTATCTTCACATTTTATAATTCCTTTGCCTCTTATAAATCTATTATATCAAAATTTATTAATTTTAAATAAAAGATTATCATTTACCAATCGATAACGTCTTCATAATCATCTCATCATCCCAATTAGAAATATCAATATTTACATTTTTATCTTTACATACAGATTTTATTAACTTTAAAAAATTCTTATCATTTGTTACTGAAAGCAAATTATCATAACAGTTAATTACTTCTTCATTATCAGAAAAAATAATGGGTATTTTTCCGAGTGATCTATTTAATTCATTTCCATCACCCAAATAGCTTTCTTTCAACATATATCTATTAGCAAAGAGTTCTATCACAAAATCTCTTTTCATTTTTTTAACTAAGGTTTTTCTTTGATAATATTCTGAAATGAACACTCCAATGATTCCTGATGTAATTATGGAAGTAATGATAGTATTAATAAAATCCGTGTTAACAATAATATCCATTTTCAAACCCCTTTCTTTATTTAACAAATAGCGTTAATTCACTGTTATTTTAACAAGTCACCCTGAAAAAACTCAAAGTTTTCTAGAATACATAAAAGGACATTAAATAACTTTAAAAAATCTGTTTCAAAGAGTGGACGCTCCCATCGCCCATGACTAATCATGTTCCTGTTAGGTTCTTCTAATGTAAAGTTGTTAGTATAACTAAAAAATTTGAATAACCAATGAAATAGACTAATATCAGTAAACGTCTTATTTACAATTTGATTATTTAATAAATCAACAGAAGATTTTCCAACAGGTATTCTTTCTTTATTTGAAAATGGTTCTGAAAATCTGTTTAATGCACCATCAATTGCTATTGTAGCAAGCGTATAAGCAGCGTAATAATTTTGGCTTCTATAACTTTCGATCATAGAATCTATCAAGGGTTCTGAGTAATACGTTGAGTCTTTTAAATTTTGTATAAGCTCCTTATCTTCAAGATCTTTTTTTAAAAGAGTTTGCCATTCCTTTATCAATTCTTCGAAATCTATAGTGCAGATTGTTCGATAGTCATCACTATAGCTATGGTAAATTACCCAACCTTCTTCAGCAAGTTTTTCAATATTTAATGTGATTGATTCTGCTTCTGTTTCAGAATAAGGTTCATGGTATTTCTTTAAAAATTCTTTTAAACTTTCAGTAAAATTAAAAGTGGATTTATCAAAAATATTGTGAATAGGCTCAAGCATCCGTCCAATATTATCTATTTGAGTTTTTAAAAGAATTGAACTAACTGCTGCTTCTGTATCAGATAGAATTTTAAGATATGTTTGGTTATTTAAAATAGATGTGGCTGAGTTTATTTCTGTTAGAAACGGTTTAGTTGTTTCAGCTATTTGCTTAGAAAAATTAAAACTTGATAACGCAGCTTCAGCAGCTTTATTTGCTTGTAGCATACTATTTTGAACCTCAATCAACCTTGAATGATTAAGTGTCTCATAAAAAACTCTAAGGGCTTCTGTAAGCTTTTTGTTTTGAACTGGGACTTTATCAATTGTCAATTTGTTTTTTTGAACTTCACTATGATTGTTTTCCATAGGGCTATTTCTTTCTATATGTCATGTTTTAATTATACCACTAAGTATTCAACATTCACGAGTTTTGTAATGATTAAAAAAGAAATATTTTCATAAAAAATGTACAATTGAACGTATTAATACCTTTTACCAAAATGTACTTTATAAATGATACTTATTGAACGCTGCTAAATCAAAAAATGTACTTTATCTTGCCTTAAAATAAAGTACATTTCGATTATAAAGTACATTTTTTAGAGAGTGTACATTAAGACTTAAATCCAGTTTTATCAAGAGTTAACTAAAGTACAAAAATTTTTAGTTTTAGCCTTAGGTTTACCACTCTTCATATGGTTTTCTTTTATCGGCATCAAAGCAGAATCTGTAAATGGTTTATTGGGCGATTCTATTTTACCAAGACTATCGCAACCATGTTAAATAGCAATGGGTTTGCCGTTGCTTTTTCTGGAGATAAGGAAAATTATCCCAGACTATTTTTTATATTTTAGTTAATCTGAGCTAGTATTAATTGGTTAACCCACCACAAATGATATCCTCATCAACGATTCTTTATATCTAGTAACTTTTGGATATAGGATATTCTCCCAAGATTTGCTTTTGATCTAGACCTATATTTTACAAGAGGATAAAGCGTTTGCAGTCTTCATAATCCTCAGAGATTTATAGTAGATAACTAATACTGTACCAAGCATAAAAATAATAGATAGGAAGATACCGAAAATGAAGAACTCACCAAAAATCGCGTTGATTTGCTAAAACGTTATTATGCCTCTTCCGCTTATACCCTGCCCAGCCTGCCAGGACAAGCAAAGTAAGGTTAAAGATGATAAAGAAAGTCGTAAAACCAAATAATCCATTCTGTGCTAAATCTTCCGTGTAAAGTTCGGTCTCTGTAAAGAACAAATAAATTCCATAGACCTCCACGAAAATAAGAAAACTGATAAAACCAATAAGGAAAAGTCCACTGGCAATAAGAAAGAGTCTCCATAAAAGAATGAGAATTCCTCCTACTGCTAAAAAAATTACTGGGATAAGGAGTAAATCATTCATGACTTTCTCCTTTCTAATCAATCAACTGACGATAATGGGTGGCAAGAGAGGAATCAAACTCTTCTAATTTTTGAACTAAGTCCAAATACTCTTCTTTTTCATGTTCTTCAAAGTCCACACCTTGATGATTCTGAAGAGCGATTTCCAATTGACTAGTGAGCTCTCGTTTAGAAAAACTGTAATCCCCTGTCACTTCCTCATAATGTTCCTTTAACTCCTTGTAGGCTTGGTATTCTTCAGGTGTTTGAAATCCCTGTACCAAAGCCTCTTCTAATTGATAATAGGTATCTTCCATCATAATCGTTACCTCGTTTCTTTCTATCTTTATTCTACCGCGCTTTTCTTTTCTTGTCCGCTATTTATATCTATTTTTTAATCTAATTCAAAAGAAAGTTGTTCTTGCTTTTCTTTTCCTTTTTCGTGGAATTGTCGTAAGGCCTGATCAATAATATCTAAATCCGTTTCTGTTTCAATCAATGGCGCGAGTACATCGTATTCGGCCTTTTTAGTTTGATAATCCTCTTCCTTTGGAAAATTTTTCTCAATTTCTACCTTAGCAGTAGTCCATTTATCCTTTAATTCATCCAATAAGTTCTGAGTTTTCACTTGGTCATCTTTAATGTGGTCTATCGTATGCTGAAGCCTTTGAATTGTCCCCAAAGGAGAATACAAATCCAAACTGACAGAATACTGATTTTCTCCTACAATCTTAACAGAGAAGGTTTCAGGAAGAGGCTGATTCGTTGGTAGACTAAGCATTTTAATGTCAAATCCTCGATAACTTGCTAGGGTTCGAAATTCTTTGCTGTCAGATTGATTATGACGGATAAGACGGTGTAGGGATTCACCTGCTTCAGCTCGTTGCTCAAAAACTTGTTTACCTATCGTCATAGAAAATGATTGGTCTTTCGACATTTCAGACTGTTGAATGTCGCCTTCATACTTGCTTAATCGTTTCTCAAGAATGGGCATATTTTCTTCACAGTAAGAGATTGTATGACGATAGTGATCCTTGCTGCGTTGAAAGGCGCGTCTTTGATTTTCTAATAGAGTTAGATCATTCTCTAGTTCCATCTTATATTTGAGATAAGGATTACCTGTTGCTAGTGCCTTAAAATCAGAAGCTGTCATAGTCTGTTCATCAATATCTTCCGCAGCACGAATCGGCTCCTTAGAAGTCATAATCTGCTTAATATAACGGAGTTTGTTCTCCTGAGTTGCCCATAGATAATTATCAAACGAACCTTTGGTAATATAGTGGTAAATATCCACTTCCTTGTTTTCATTTCCCTGTCGGATAATACGTCCATTACGTTGCTGAATGTCACTTGGTCTCCACGGTACATCCAGATGGTGAACTGCTTTCATCTTGCTCTGAACATTTAAACCTGTTCCTCCTTTTTCAGTTGAGGCAAGAAGAATCCGCACCTCTCCTGCATTGACCTTTCGAGACAAACTATTCTTCTTTTCATCACTATTGGCATCATGTACAAAGGCAATTTCCTTACTAGGGATTCCTCTATCAACTAATAAAGCCTTAATCTCAGAATAAACATCAAAGCCATTGTCCTTTTTCTTAGGTGTTCCAATATCTGAAAAAATCATCTGAGTAGCCTTATTTTCCATTCCCTCACGATAAATTCTTTCAACATTATCAACTACCTGAAGCAGTTTATGATTGTCTGCTAGACTATAGCTAGAGTCCAATAAACGCATATCAATAGCTAGTTTCCGTGCCTCACCTGTTATCTTTAACATGTTATCCTGGCTCGGATCAACTGTTCCACATTTGACCATATCTGACCTCATAACTAATTCTTCTAAATAGAGTTTCTGGTTTTCAGTTAACTCACTCTCAATAGGGATAATATGAGCTTCTGGAACAGGTAAATCCAACATATCTTGTGTTTGAATGTCGGCTGTTTCTTTATAGATTTTCATCAACTCAGGTAGATTGACAAACTTTTTAAATCGTTTCTTAGGTTGGTACTTATCCCCTGTAGGAGCTAATTCCATAGAGTTTTGAATTTCTCCAAAAACACCTACCCAAGAGTCAAAATAATCAACTTGATAGCGTTTTAAGATATCCGGTTGAATGTAGTTCATCATAGTATACAACTCACTAATAGAATTGGAAACAGGTGTTCCTGTCGCAAAAACAATATTCTTAAAATCATGTTCTTCCTGAATCTGTCGAACCTTCATTTCCATATCCACGTTCTTCTTAGAGGTTGTATTGGTAATCCCTGCTACATTTCCAAGTCCCGTAATCGGACGAATATTTTTAAAGTGATGTGCTTCATCCACAAAGAGAAAATCAATTCCTAAGTTCTCAAAATCAATAAAACTATCACGATTAAAGCGTTGCAGTTCTTCCAATTGTTTCTCTAGACCACTTATTGATTGTTCTGCTTCTTTGACAGTATACTTATTTTCAGAATGTGTTTTAATCTCTCGTAGTTCATTGAGCTTATCCTCAATATAATTCATCTGTCTTTCTTTACTGACAGGGATTTTTTCAAATTGAGAATCCCCAATGACAATGGCATCGTAATCTCCTGTAATAATACGTGATACAAATTGTTTTCTTCTCGCCTTCACAAAATCTTTCTTAGTGGTCACAAAGACCTTTTTAGTAGGGAAAAATTTCATGATTTCTTGACCAAATTGAGCAGACAAACTAGAAGGCACCACATACAAGGGCTTATGAACCATCCCCAACTCCTTTAATTTAAACCCAGCACCAAGCATGGTCAAGGTCTTTCCTGAACCTACCTCATGAGCTAACAAGGCTCTTTTTTCTTCTACGATTCTTTGAATGGCATTCTCTTGGTGAGGACGAAGACTGATGTTTTGTGCCAAGCCATCAATGACTAGATGGCTACCATCATACTCTCGACTAACCGTTCGATTATAAAGACGATTATAGCTTTCCTCAATGACTTGTTGGACTTCGGGATACCGTGAGACAAATTCTTGAAAGAGTTCTTGTAAATGCTGCTCTTTTGCTCTTAGAACAGAGGTTTTTTCCAAATCTGTGATGGTCTTTTTCTTTTCTCCTTCCGTAACAGTCATAGTAATAGTCGGTTGGTTTGAATTTAGTAAATTCTCAAAAATCTTTCTTCCTGTATCATAACGTGACCCACTGACTCCAAGACTACTATCTTTGGCACTTGGATAGCGATAAGCAAATGATGTCCTTAAATGAACCTGACCATCGACAGGATTCACTTCAATGACTTGTTCGACATCAGGCGAAGACAATTCAAATTCACGATTGGTAAAACATTCAAAGGCAAATTTACCATAAACGGATTGAGGAATCCAACGTGACCCTATTTTAAACTCAATATCTGCCAGATGAATCCGTGGAGGACGAACAGATTCTAACAAATCTAAAGCATGGGACCAGTCACATTCTTGGTTGTTTTCCTCCACTAATAGTTGAACTACTTCTATCTTGTTGAGAATGTCTCCTGATAAAAATTGGTTCTTAGAAAGATATTTTCTTTCTCCTCTTAAATAGCTTTCTGGATCCATTAAAATCTGGTCTCCTAACTCATCTAAAATAGCAGCTTGGCTATGTTCGGGATAAATTGATACCATATAGTCTAAATCAACCCCTCTACCATCCGATAAACTAGAGTTTAAGGCATCTAGAGCCGTTGAAACTCTTGCAATCACTCTCTCTGGCCTAACCAATGCTTTCTCAAAAGCTAAAGATTTTTTATATTTTACTTTCTGGTCTTTAGAATCAATGTATTCATCTTCTAAACTTGCTAGTAAAGAATACTTATCGTCACTATCAAATAAGTTCCGATTGACTGAGGCATTCAAGTATCCAAATTGACTTACAAAGCGGTCATAGTCACGATTCAATTTGCCAAGCAATTCCTGAAAATCAGCCCGACTATAATCTGGATGACGTTGAATTTCAATTAATGCTTGATAGGTCTCTCTCAAATCAACCATGCCCTTAATACGACTAATATCCTTATCCGATAAGGGACTTTCATAAAAGACAGTTTTTTTGAACAGTCCCTTATATTTCCCTCTTTTACTCGCTTCTTCTGACTTGTAAACATCTAGTGCTTCCTCATCTGTCAAATGAAGTTGCACGAATCGGTCTATTTTATGTTCAGACAAAGAACTGTCCCAAGCTTTAAAATCTCCCTTTTCATCTACATAATAACTAATTTCGTCTACTTTTGAACTTTTCCGAATGCCATGCGTATCTCGGTAATAAATTTGATTTCCTTCATATCCAAAAGAATAGAGCGCTAAGTCCTCACGTATACGACTTGGGATGGAATTATCCACTTCTTCTTGGATAAAAACAGGTGCTTTCAAAGAATTGTCAATTGGTTTAGGTTCTTCCACATTTTCTAACGCTTCCATAATGTCAGTAGCTAATGTTTCTGATCCCCCCTTAACATTGAGGGTTCCTCCATTAAAATTACGTACCTCATATTGACCCAAAACTTGTGTATTGTATTTCCCATCAAAATAAGGATTAATCCAGACACGCTTATCCTCCTCAAATGGAATAGAACCACTAAAGACAAGCTCATCTTCATTAAGATTCTTTGCTTGAACCTTTTGAAAGAAGAGGAGGTCTGTGGTCACTCGAGTACCTGCAATCTTTTTAAAAGCCGTATCCGGCAAACGAACTCCCCCTAAAAAATGAGTGTTGGATTTAATCTCTTGTAAGACATTATCTGTCCGTTTATCCATTGTGCCAATAGAAGAGATAATCGACACTTGTCCTCCGTCTCTTACTAAATCAAGTGAGTGTTTAACAAAGTAATCATGAATCATATAAGGTTTATCATAGTTTTTATCGGCAATGCGAAAATTTCCAAAAGGAACATTCGTTAAGACTAAATCAAAACTATTATTTTGATAGGGAACTTCTTCAAATCCTCGCACTTCAATATGGACATTTGGATGGAGTTGTTTTGCGATTGCGCCAGTCACACTGTCTAATTCAACCCCATAGAGTTCTGATTTATCTCGTATACTTCTAGGCATAGCCGCAAAGAAGTTCCCAGTCCCCATAGAAGGATCTAAAATCCTTCCTCCCTCAAAACCATCATCCAGTAACTTTTGCCAAATCTGGCGAATAATCATTGGGTCTGTATAATAGGCTGTGAGAGAACTTTGTTTCATAGTGGAGTATTCTGATTTACTTACTAAACTCTTAAGAGTTAAACGTTCTGTTTCATACTTTGGATTGAGTTCATCGAAAAATTCATTGGCAAGACCACCCCATCCAACATACTTGGCTAGTAGCTCTTGTTCTTCTGGACTTGCTTGTCGTCTCTCTTTTTCTAATCTTTTAACAAGTTCAATTGCGGCGATATTCGTTTCAATCTTTTCTCGATTTGTCTTAGGATAAAAATCCTCTAAATCATCTGGAAAAACAAAATCTAGAACAGGGACATCCGTCTCTTCAATGCCTACAATAAGCGTTTCTGTTTCCTTATCCTTTTCATTATCTTCTTCCAGATAGGAAAACAAATCTATTTCCTGGCTTTCACTTGGTGAATCAATTTCAATCTCTGAATCTTCTTTTTCAAGTTCTACGAGAGACAATACTTGTTCAATCTCTTCCAAACTGTTCAAGTATAAGATAGGATTCTCTTCAAATAACTGGTTGGAATCATTGAATAGCTCTAGGCGAACTAAGTCATTTAACTGTGCATTTTCAATCGAAACCAACTGAAATACTTGTCCTTTATAACTTACTTGTGAACCGATTGGATATTCCCTCAAAGCTTCTTCTACAATTTTATCTACTTTAGATAGGGAATGAACTTCCACATTTTCTTCTACCTGGTCAATATTATCTAAAGGTAAGACTGCTTCCTCTACTTGCTTAGACTTTTCTCTTATAGCCTTTACTTCATCAAAATGAGTAATAATCTTCAGCTTTTGTGTCAGTGGTAGTTGTTTGTAGTTTTCTTCATGATGGACAAGATCCGTAACAGTATCTAAAGTAGCCATCAATTCTGAACCCAAATAGGCTAGAACATCTCCTTCTTTTTCTTCAAAATGAATCTCAAGAACCTCTTTTTTTAGTTCTTTGGAATCAACCATTAGAAGAAACTCCTCTATATCTCTACTAATGCGGTCAGATAGATTATTCGCAACCCGATAGACATTGACTAAATTGACATCCTGTTTCTGATGACATACAAGCTCACTTAATGGTTCTAACTTCTCTTTTTCAGATTGGGTATAAAATCGAGTGGAAAGGTTATAGGTTGCGACTTCTAGCACCAAGTTTTTCTCAAAATTACTTAATTGAGATAATTTACTTAGACCTGCTTGTCCAAAATTTCTTGTGTAACTTTCTAAATCTTGGTCATTGTTTTCAGAACTAGCCTCTAGGAAAGAAATAATATCTTGATGAAACGAATAGACATGAGGTATCTCTTCTATCTTGCCATCTTCAGCCAAAAAACTCTCTACCAAGTCTTGCCATTTCTCATCAAAATGTTGCGCTTGATAACGAAGAAATAGGCCCATTTTCTCCCTATCTTTTGGAATTGTTCCACGAAACATAGCCAATAATTGCATTACTTCCATACTCGCTCCTTTCATCTATACGAAAATAGGAGAATCACATGATTCCCCTACAACTCTATCTCCATTTCAACCTCTTGAGGACTGGTTTCTAAATCACTAGACAAAAGAGAAACGGCATCTGTTCTCATGTAGTAAGTATATAAGTCTTCTAGGTCTTGTTGGTTTTCAATCCCTGTTTCAATACTAATCAGAGCCTGTATAAATTCCTTGTAGTGACTCTCCATCATATCTGAAATCTTTTGTTTCATTTCCATAAATACTGAAGACGGTTCAGTTATACTTGTTTGGCCCATGTCTTGTAAATCCTTTTCTAAGGGATTGGTTCCTTCTTCTACTTCCACTAAATCTGAACGACCATCACTATCAGAATCTGCGCTAAGAGGATTGGTTCCTAGCGCCAATTCTTGAGCATCAGTCAGTCCATCTTGATCCGAATCACGTTGATAAATGGCTTCCATATACTTCCTTCTTTCCTAGTTAATCTTTTTTCACTCCAATCCTACCAAATATTCCTTGAAAGAAGTATCACAACAAAAAAAGAGAACGAGCCAAAACTGCGTTCTCAAATAATATTGTGATTATAAACAAGTACTACAGATTTTAGAAATTTATGCTGTATATAATCAAAAACTTTCTTCTAACTGAATCTTGCCATATCATCTATGTGATAAATCGGTAACTCGAATAACTTGGTCCACTTGTTCCCAAATAAGAGGATTGTGGGTCGCAATAATAATAGTTCGATTCGGATTTTTAAAGATTCTAGGCTAGAAAGTAGAGCGTGAGATGCTTTTTGGTTACAAAACGTCTAAGCATAGTGGATAAACCTCCTAAGATGATGAACCAGATGGACATTCAAAAAAGTCGTCTTCGTGGTCTTTGAAGGTGATTCAGTCCTAAAAAGTCAGAGAGACGATTAGAGGAGATTTGTGTTCATGAAAAAGAGAGGCCAGTAAAATTTTGAATTTAAACTTTTATACGCTTCTATTGGTTATTTTTTAAACATATCACTGACTAATATTTTAGAACATGGGCGTCCGCCAAATTTACCTTTTTAATAAACTTTAAATAGATTGTTGATATCAGTCGTATAGAGACCGCTGAAAAAATAATTATAGCATTGATCTGTTGCAGAGGTAATGTCTTTATTTCATATAATCCACTAAACATTAATGTAGAGAGGGGTGAAAAGAACGAAATTATAGCTCCTAAAAAGGCAAATATTCTTCCTTGAATCTTTTCTGGAATTTCAGTCACATACCAAACTTGAAGAGGTATTGTAAAAAAAGATTCAATAAATGTCATAGAAAAAAGAGAGAGCAGAATAAAACTAAATGCTATAGGTTTATTAGAAAAAAATGTGCTGAATCCTAAAAATGACATTGCCAGCGTTGAGCCTAGCATAATGGAATAACCATTTTTTAATGGTGAAGTTTCTTGTTTTTTTCGTGAAATAATTAAGCTGGATAGTAATTCACCAAGAATCAGTGTTGACATTGCAACTGAGTAATATATATTTGAGAATTCCAATATATTTAAGATAATAATTGGTGTAGCAATATAGATTACAGTGTCAATACTTGATACTACAGTTGCCAAAAAAACTATATCTTTTAAATAATTTTGTTCAGATAACCACTTAAATAAATTTAGTTTTTCATCATCTTTAAAGTCATTCTTTCCATCAGTGCTTTCTTCCTTCACCACAAATCTAAAATTTATAGCTATAACTAGAATTAGAGATATAAATTCTGTAAAGACTACTGCTAAAATAAACAAATTAAAAGGGATGGCTCCATAAAGTGTTGCACCAATAATAGGAGATATAATTGCTGCACAATTTGCTGAAATTTGTTGCCACGAACGTAACTTTTGTTGTTCTTCTTCATGAACAATGTTGATGCTACTTGCATATAGAGACAAAAGCACAAATTCGTCTGCAATTTTTAAAACGATTACAACAAAGATAGTCAAAAAGAGAATTTGATTATCTAAAATTTGAAAATAATCAATATAAAATAAAAGAGTAGCTATACTTACTATCTGGCAAATAATTATAATAGACTTGTGATTAAATGAATCTATTATCTTACCAATTATGGGTGAAAGTAAAACTGTGACAAGCGGAGCTGCAATCATATTAAGCCCAAAAGAAATTGAACTATCAGTTTTTTGAAAAATGAAAAGTGAGACTCCCATAGCAAATGCTGAACTTCCCAGTTGACTTATCAAAGTTAATAAACTTCTGAGTAAAATTTGTTGATGAGATTTATTTTTCATAGTCTACCTCTATAAACAAATTTCTTGTAAGAATAGCAATTGATTTAGCTATACTATCCAACAACGTTTCACTAAAAGGATAATTTTTCATTATCTCCTCAATTGAAAAACCTTGTTCAATTTGTTTTAAAACAGTTAATGTAAACCTACTTACAAAAGCTTTATTTTCAGTTGAAAATATTAAAAATACAGACGGACTTTGTTGAACTCTTTGAATTTCAAAAGCATTCAAAACTCTATATTTTCTTTTAAGAAACAAATTATTATCACTAATATATGTATAAAAATTATCTTTCATAACAAGATCCTTTCTACATTAGATATTATATCATTATTATCTAGTGCACTTGTAATATTTTCTTTAACAATAGAATCGTTATACTTTTCTTGAACTAATAACCAAAGTTCTTCAATTGATTTAGATGAAATATTTCCAACAATATAAGGCAACCTAGTATCAATTTTTACATTACCTCTGTGATCTATAATTAGCCAATCCTGTTCTAAAGATGCATATTTGCTATATACTTCAGATAGAGAGCTAGTTAAATTAACAGAAATAAACGACTCATAATCTTGCTTTAGAGCTTTCAACTTCATAGAAACTTCTTCACGAAGTTGCGACGGCAAAATTAAGCCCTTCACATCACGAATCCCTCGTCCTAAAGGCAAAGCTGAACCAATACCTAATGAAGTCGCTCCCACAAGTACTGCAAGTTTAAACAGTCTTTCTATCTTATCATAATTGGATGTTGTAATAGTGCTCGCTATTTGCAACTTATATCCTGAATTTACTACCATAATACAGGAATTTATTGCTTTTTCCCAAGAATTTCTCACTATCCTAACTGCCTGATGTTCTGCTTTATCTGCCCCGTCTAAAGATATTTGAAATTCAATTGGATTATTAATAAGTGAAAGGTATTCCAAAAAAGTCTTATCCAAATAGTAGCCATTCGTCATAATTCTAATGCGTGTATAAGGATTTTTATTTGAAAAAATATTTAAGACTTTTAACAATAAATCTTTTCTCAGCATAGGCTCTCCACCAGTAATATTAACTGTTGGAAAAGAGTAACTTTCGTTGAGTTTTTCAAAAAATGATAACCATGCATCGTCTTTAATATCAAATCTCCCAAAATCTCCTGAAGAATTATAACAATGATGGCATTTTAAATTACAACGTCCAGTTAATTCTATCTGGGCACCTATCGGATTATCATATTTTATTTTTTTCACGGGAAAAACCTCCAATCGGAAATAATATACTTTTTTAATTTCTCAATTGACTGGGACTCAGCCAACTCATTTGGAATTTCTAAGTTTGGCTCATTTATCGGACAAGTTAGACAGGTTGAATTATTTTTAAGAGAATTTAGAAATACTGACTCCCGTAGTAAATAGTGCTCCTCACTGTCAAATACCTCCGAAATTGTTTCGTTCTCAATATTTCCCAAATTAATCGAAGAATTCAGAGTCAGGCAACAGGGAACATAATTCCCATCGGAATTTACGGCTAGTTCATTTTTAATCCAAGGCTTTAAACATTTAAAAGGGGTCTTAGCTCCAATTAAATGGTAAAGAAAAACACTCTTACCTTTTTCTAATTTTTCTAAAGTACCATATTTAGAATAATTTCTTACCTTCGGAAACCTTATAAATTTTTTATGTACAAACTGAGTTTTTGGACTCTCAGATGCTATATTTTTTACCGTTACTGTATCCTCGTCGTTATTGTTTAATTGAATCTTTTGAATTATTATCCTCTCGATACACCCTGTTTGTTCAGCTAACTTAGCAAGTTCCCGTATCATCACTATACTTCTATCAATTGTTTCCTTAGAAATTTTTCCTCTAATAGATGATAGAATAATATTATCACTAGAATCAAATGAGATTGTTAAATCTTTAATTTTCAACATTGCTATCTCTTCTAATTTTAATTTATTTAAAGCAACTAAGTTTGTTGAAAATGACGGATGTATATTATACTTATTTGCTAGTCGAATTTTTCTATAGATATCTTTGTCATATAATGGATCGCCAAATAGATGCAAAGCCAAATTTGACTGCCCTTCAATTTGTTTTACAATTGAATCAAACTGCTCTATTTGCAAATCTCGTTGATTTCTAATCTGCTGATTAAAACCTTTAGGGCAAATTTTACAATGATAAGGACAACTTGATGTTGTTTCAATATAACCTAGTGCAGTTTTTTGCGTTTTAAAAAAGTTTTCTAATTTCTGAAAAGCTGATTTAGTAAATTCAACTAATCCCTCTTCAACAAAACAGAATTTTCTAATTTGTTCATTTTCTGGATCAATATCTCCAAGACTATTAACGGTAACTGCTTTCTCTCCTTTCAACAAATTTTTTAATACAAATTTGTCTTCATTATTAAGAGATATAACTAAAAACGGCGACAGAAAATATTTTTCACTCATGATAATTTCTCCTACAAATACAATTCTCTACTGTCGGGAATATAAGTGTCTTAATATCACTAAAACCGTCATAAAAAGTATATACTTTATTATAAAAATCTCTATACTCATCACTTATCCAAAATTTTTTAATTATGTCCAAAATTAATAATTCATTCAATTGTGTACCTGTTACAAATGATGGACTTTTTGAGTTAGGGATATTCTGAAAAAAATTCTTTGTAATTGAATTTAACCCGTTAGTTTTAGTATCCAAAAATTGATCTAAACATCTCAGACAACCAGTTTCAGATGGAATCAGAAATGGGCCTACACTACCAAAATGGGAAAATATTACCGGAATATTATACTTTAGTGATACTTTATTTATCCAGTCATCTAGTTTCCCTATAGGGTAGTCAGCTGTTTGAATAATCAAATCGCTATTGTGGGGTATATAATTCACACAATCGTCATAACTTGTGATGTAAGATTTAATTCCTTGAAATTGGCTACTGGGAAAAAAGTCCTTTATTCTTGATTCTAAAGCTGAAACTTTAAATAAGTTTTTTTCAATATCACCTGGTGTATACAAAATTTGCCGTGTCAAATTATCTAGTTCAATTTTGTCTCCATCAATACAGATAATATCTCTTACACCTATTGCTGAAATTTTCAACGCTAGTGAGCTACCTAATGCTCCTGCACCAATAATTACTACCCTCTTGCTTTGAATGGCTTGTAGTAATTGATATGGCTTAGAAGTGAATTTATTTAGATATAGTATTTCTGTTGAGAATCTTTCATCTGTAATATGGTTTATATTAAATTCTTCCTCTGTTTCATCCACATAGAATACAATTTTTAGCTTGATTAATTCATTTAACACTTTGAAGAGTATGTCAATATTTTCAGAAAGTTGTTGTGATATTCTATCTAGCTTATCATTTGTTAAAATATTATTTTCAAGTGCAGATAACAAACAATTCAAAACTGGTGAATCTTCAAATACGTAATATTTTGCAATATCATTATTAACAACTAGAATCGATTGTTCTTGAAAAATTATATAACATAACTTGTTTTTTACATAGACTCCCATTTTTACCCTCACTAATTTGTTGGATTCAGTTCCAATGTCCATAAAAAGATATATATAAAAAGAGTGGTCTGCAGCCCACTCTCCTTTTAACTAACAGCGACCCGGTTCATGAGCAGTATAAGCAATATCTACCTCTTTAAAATTAAGAATAGATATATCCATATCCTCAGATGTGTTGTCCACTACAACTTTGCTAGTATCGGTGTTCATTGCAAATCCTCCTATGAAAAACTAGGGTGTTATACTAATTCAACAAAATACAAATATTATAGTTAAACATAAGTTTTATCAACTTAATTACTATGTTTTGAATTTAAGAAAATACAACTCCCAGTTAGTAAAAAACTGTATCATCGATGACATTAATATCATAACACAATTATGTTCATTTCTATTTTCTTTCCCTTATACGCAATTTACGCCAAGTCACCTAACACTTTTTGTAAATGATTCTCAAATTTTAAAGCCGTCTGATTACTATCTACCAATTTCATGGTTGCAATACACTTTCTCATTTCCAAAACAGCGTATCGATTATTGTTTTTCTTTAAATCATATAAATTTTTAGTATAGTGAAGCACTAGCTTTTCATACATTTCAGTCTCTGAAAAGTTACAATACTTTAGCTGTTTTTCAAAATAAAGAGCATCCATCAATTCATTGCGTTCAATACAGGTGATATAAGCATTGAGCAACATAGTTGCTAATAAGCGTCTATTATTAGGAATTTCTCTATAAAACTCCGAACGATGGCACATTTCTTTGGCTAAAACCATCATTGTTTTATGATTTAAAACATCTATTGTATTCATAAACAGTAGCAATTCATAGTATCCCCAGTATTCTACAGAAAACAAGTAATCACTGATAATACCAATTTCTTGGTCTGTTACTAAAATTTCTTCTAACAAATCCTGTAATCTTATCTTAAGCAAAATTGTGTTAAATGAATCGAATGGTTCTTTTTTATCCTTCTTTTCTATCTGGCTAATTAATAGCTTTTTCATTCCGTCTATATCACACTTTGAGACTAAATACCGAATTTTTTCTAAAAGTTCATTAAAGTCATCTCTACGGAAATCACGTACAGCGTAAACAAATTCTTCGATAGGCATGTGTATTGCATCTAAGGCTAAAAGAAATTTACTGATGGTTAAATCAGCTTCATCATGTTCAAATCTTGAGAGATGGGAACTTGAAAGACCTGATTTTGCAACATCTTTTAAAGACAAACCGCGAGATTCTCTAAATTTTTTAAAAATTTTTCCATATTTCATTCCAGTTACCTCCTAATTTGCGTATAAGGGAAATTTCTCCACAATCTTTAAAAATATTATATCATATAAGAAAACGAAAAGAGGTATTTATCATGAATAAAAAAGCATGGTTTAGTTTGTTATTTGTAATACTTGAAAGTATTATCGTTATCGGAGTAGGTTAGTGAAATGCATTAAATTCTAGTGATATGAAAGTCACTAGAATTTTTTTAATTCAATGAAAAAAGAGCGATAAAAAGTCACCCTCTCCCTAGTTTTATATAGCATTACTACTATTTTTGTCGGTTTATTCTGGTGTCTGCCACCGCTTGGCCCGTACGTCCAAGATTGCTATCGGATTTTGTTCTGGTGTCCGCCACCGCTTGGCCCTTATGTCCAAGATTACTATCAGATTGACCATGAGCCGACCACTCATTTATAGACATATTGTATCTTTAAATAGCTACAATTTCAAGTGTAAACTCTTCTATTTGGTCGTATAAGCAAAACTGATGGCACTATCTGCTTGAGAGATTTTTCTAAAGGTATAGTTAGGGTTGCCCCCATAGTTGGTTTCAGACACAAGGAAAGAACCATCATCATAGACCTTCTCTACAAAAGCCACATGACCATAGCTGGCTGGTGTACCATGTGTACCTCCTACAAAAGAAACAATAGCACCTGCTCTTGGTGTAGAGCCCGTTTCCCCACCAAGACTTGAAGCTGTCGCAACCCAGTCTTGACCATTTCCCATGGTATTAATGATTGAAATCTTTTCTCCATTTCTACCTTTTAATTTTAAGCCTAACTGGTTCATACGAGCCGCAACACCCCATGTACATTGTCCATAAGCATAGGCCATACCATCTCCACCACCAGGAACAGAATGATCATACAAGTCCCCACGAACCCCTTCAAGGGATTGTGGATCACTTTTTGCCTGTCCTCCATTTGTTTGACTAAAGCCTTTTTCAATTTGGTAATACCATTCCGTTGCTCTGGTTTGTCTTTCCAGTAGTTTGTCACCAGAATTTCCCTCCCAATAGGTCAGAAAGAGTTGGGCCAGATTGGCTGCACTGCCTGTATTTTTAAAGAAATCCTTTAACCAACTTTGATAGTAAGGACTATCCCCATGAAGCATAAAATCAAGTTGTAGGTCTAAATCATACCATTTCTTATTTTGGGTGCGTGCATAATTTAACAAGGCTGTATGCCGTGTTGACCCATCTGCGGTATCTGTCCATTGCCCTAAACCTAGACCTCTATGAAGAATATTAGGATAAGCACCACTATAAATGGCTGGACCTCCAATCGCTAACCAGCTTTCATCATCCCATGAGGAATCGGTAGCGCCAACAGGAGGAGATAAATAATCTCCTTCAGCTCGTTTAGGATTAATAGAAGACTCTACCGACCAATTTCCTAAAATTGCCGCAATGGCTTGGGGACTTGCCCCTTGAGATTTCAAAAACTCATAAATATGTTTTGCTCGTTCAAACTCATCCCCACCAAACTGACCAATGGCTGGTAAGATAGTGGTCTGAAGTTGAATGACTTTTGGAAAATAAAATTGCGGATTGACATACACCAATTTTTCTTTCTTGTTTTTATACTTTTGATAGGAAACTTTCAAACCTGTATCGTCTGGTGTTTCACCAATAATATCACCCGTTAGGACTCTTGTCCCCTCAATCGCACGGCCATTATGAATAGAATACAAGGTCAATCGACTCTCATTCTCTCCTTTTCCGTTAGTGAGAATAACATCATCTCCGTCTAGAGATACAACACCATCCATTGGTGCGACAATTGTTTGGTGAGCCTTCGCTTCTAGTAGAATATACTCCTGAAGAGTAGGTTTTCCGTCTAAATCATAGTATCCATAACGATAAGTCATGGTTAGACTATCTTCGTTGCTTTTCCCCTCAAATGGATTGTCCAATTCCTGCATGGAAGCATAGACACCCTCTTCTTTTAGTTCCTTTATTTCCTCTTGATCGTCTCTCGATAGTTTATACTTAGGAGTTTCATAGAGGTCTTGCATGGATTTCAAATCATCCCCATCGTTTAAATCATGCCACAAAGTAGACAGATAATCCTTGTAAGATTCTGAACTAAATAAGTGAACTGGTTTGTGTAACTCATAGTCATGGAATTTAAAGTTCATATACCCCATCACATCATCAACTTTTGTGTAATAAGTAATTCCTTTGTCATTTGTGCGAGTATGTTCTGCATCTTCCCAAGTTAGGTGGGTATAAGCTTTTGTTAATTCAAATTCATCTTGTTGAATCAAACTAGCAGATGAAAATCCTAAAAAGAAGCTCATCATAAGTAAAAGAAGAAAGACTATTCCTCCAACTATCCAGGTTACAGGATTTCCAGCCACAAATGTAAAGAAGGAAAAGGCTGCTTTTAATTTTTGATAGATATTTCGGACACTTAAAAGACCTTGTTTCTTTAATTTTCGATACCGATTTTTAAAGGAACTTGGATTATCTTTAGTTAGTTTCCATCCTTTTCCATCCTTAAAATGATGGTATCGCTCTTTTGTGTTGGTCAGTCTTTTCTTGGTAAAACGACCTGTTGCTTGTCCTGTTTTGACACTAGCTTTTCCAAGATTATAAGAAAGCCGACTGTAGCGTTTCCCTTTTCTAATGGTCTCATGAAGTGTGCGATAACTTTCTAAATCTTCATTTTCTGAAGCTAACTCTCCACCTTCACGTCCAAGGACATAAAGAAAGGTTTTGGCTTTCCTACTGATTTTTTTGAACTTATAGGCTTGCTTAGTAGATTTTAGATTCTCTTTTGCGGCTTTGACTTCTTTCTTAGCTTTTAATTCTTCTAGATTCTTCCCTTGAAGGAAAAAATTGGATCTTACTTTCGTTTCCTGACCGTAGAGAAATTTTTGATTGGTTTTTCTTTCTTTACGACTCTCTTTTCTTTCTTCTTTTGCTTCTACCTTGGCTTCTCTAAATTGCTTCTTGGCTATTTTCAATCGTTTCCTAGCATGAGGCAATCGTCTGTCTCTTAATTCTTTACGATTCAAAAGAGATGGAGGGCTATTTTGAAGGATGTGATTGTAGTCTTCATTTGCTTGTTTTACTCTCTCCTTTGAAGCTTCTCTCATCTCCTCTAGCTTTTCTTTTATCTCTTTTTTCCATGCTTTTTCATCCAGTACAGCGGAATCTTTTTTCTGTTTCCTCACCTCCTTCTTTCCTTGTTTCAAGAATTTCTTCTCATCTTTTAGACTTCTTCTAAATGCCTTTCGTGCACGTATGATTTCTCTTTTATCCTTCATTTACCTTCCCCTTAATTAGAAGCCATTTTATCAGGATCTGTACTCATGATATCAAACAATTGAGTACCTTGAGGAATCTTATTTTTAAAGGGTACGACAACTGAACCAGCTTTTATCAGTCCTGCCCCTTTTTCTGGATTGACAAGGTATTTTTCAAGTTCTTTTGACAATCCTAAGAGTTGAACTAGTTCTTCTCGGTCATTTTTTGCTTGCTTGAGGAGAATCATAAATTCACTATTTGCAATAATCCGTCTACCATTTGGATCTAACAATAAGGTTTCGACGTTTTGAGTTATTCCAGTCGGACTGGCTCCATATTTTCTGACACGACTCCACAATTTAAAGAAGAAATCACTGGCATATTTATCTAATAAAAGAAGCTGCATTTCATCAAAATAAATCCAAGTCTTCTTCCCTAATTTTTGGTTCCGAACAACACGATTCCATATCTGATCAAACACTACCATAAGAGCGATTTGTTTCAGCTCATCTCCTAACTTTTTAACGTTATAGATTAAGAAGTTAGATCCTGTCTGAATATTGGTCTTATGAGAAAAAATATCAAGAGAACCTTCGACATACAGTTCCATATCAAGTGCCAGATTCTGCGCTTCTTCTTCTGGTTGTTGGCTCAAGACAAAGACCCATTCTTCCAAAGAAGGCTCTTTAAATGACTGATAAGTGAGTCTCGTAACTCGGTCGATAATCGATTTTTCTCTCCCATCCATTTTTCTATCCAATAACTTACCGATAAAGGATAAAAGAAATTCTGATTTTACCTTTACAGGATCCTCATCCATATTTTCCTCAGACAAGTCAAGGACATTGAGATAAGTTTGGGAATCGGGCGCAATATCAATCATTTCTCCACCAAAAGCCCGTCCAATGACACTGTACTCCGCTTCTGGATCAACGATGATAATTTCTGTATTTTCGCCAGATTCCTTGATTTTGGTCGTGATAATTTCATGCTTGGTTGCCATACCTTTTCCAGCTCCAGATGTCCCTAAAATCAGACCAGACGGTGTATTTAATAGGCTACGATCAATGGTAATAATATTGCTTGAGATTTGATTGATACCGTAATATTTCCCACTACGGTCTTGTAAGTCTACTGAAGTCCAAGGTGAGTTCACTGCTACATTGGACGTTAATAAACTCCGTGATACGCCCTCTAAAAAATCACAACCAAATGGCAACAAACTATTAAAGGCTGCTTCTTGCATATATGGAAGTTTATCAATCATTAGGTCATTTGAGCCGGCCACTTGTTGGATAGTGTCTAGGGCTTGTTTGAGTTCTTCTTCATCCTAACCAAAGACCCCAATCAAGAAGACCGTTTGAAATAGTTTATCTCCTGTCTCGGTCATGGTTTTTAAGAGTTCTTCAGCTTCATCGATATTGCTTTCTAATACATGACCTACTTTTTCCAAATAGATACCTGTACGAGCTAGTTTTTGTTGTTCCCCAATCTTTTGGGATTCCATCAAGGTTTTCTTTGTTCGTAGTTTCTTCATGGCATCTGCCTTGGTCGAACTTTGAGCATGGAGGCTCACAATCAATTCCAAATCTCCTTGCATGAGGTCTCGAATAAACTGATCCCCTAATTCCATGCCGTAGTCTCTGACATAGACGATCTGCAATAAGCGGTCATTTATTTGTAGGAAATTCTTGTTTTTAAAATCCAAGAGATTAGGTGCTATGAAGTGACGAGTTGTCTGACCAGATCTCGTTAAATCACGGTAAGAAAAAGGAAGATGGTGTTCTCCTCTAAGCATATCCGCCAACAAGTTGACACGGTCTTCTCCAGCCAAGGATTCAAATCGTGCATCAATTTCTGAGAAACCACTCTTGAAATATTCTCCTATTTGGGACAAGGAACGATAGGCTTGTTTGGGATTAGTATCCTTTCTTCCAAAGCTAATCAGTTTTACAGCTGAAAAATTATTTTCACCACTGTCTAAATTCTGATTCATCATCCGATTCAATTCTTTACGATAGGTATCATATCCATCTTCTTTTTCCTCATACAGAACACTTTGTCTAAACTTTTCTAAATTCAATCTTTTATTAAAGATGGTCAATTGGAAGTTGGTTTGGTCATCTAAAGAGTTAATCAAATCAGAATACTTCTCAATGATTGCGCCCTTATCTTCTAAACCAACGGTCTGATAATTGACATCACCAAGTAAATAGCTTTGTGAGAAATAATCTTCTTTCACCTGCATCAGACCATTTTGATACAAGGCTTGATAGGAAAGAGTATTAGCCGTTGATGGTAACACTTCCTCTTTTTTTCCTTTAACTACTTCTTTCTGATTAGTCATTGAAGTTTTTTGTTTCTTTAATGTATTTGATTTTCTTTTCATGTTCAGGTCCTTTCTTTCCTGTAATTGTGCGTAGGGGAACCGTTAATTCAAAATGAAGACGGTATTTCAAATAATGTTCAAAATATAAATCATTGGGTTTATAGACTCCAAAAAGCATGAGGGGGATGGTAAAAGCAAACACAAAACCGTAAACAAACCAATCTCCAAATTGCCAGAAAAAGAGATTCAAACCCAAAACAATAATTGTGACAATAAAGGCTGGTAAAACAAAGATGATTTGCCTTGTAGTGAAGCCTAACCAAGCCCTGTGTTGGTATTTTGAGATGTCTTTAAAGACACGTGTATTCATGACTTTCCTTTCTAAAAAGGCTAAGAAGCAATCACTTCCTAGCCTTTATCTAATTACATACCTAAGATTGAGCGAGCCGTACGTTGAGAACCAACGAGGGCAATAATCAGTAAGATAGCTTGTATTAAACTACCAAACATAATCGCAAGTGATTGCAGGACTCCTGCACCATTTGAAACAGCTATTTTCCCAGCAGATTCAAACAAAGGAACAAGAGAAACAATCAGAAAAATGAGAACCCCTTGTACCGCATAGACCATAATATTTTTTAAATAGCCAATACCAATAGACTTCCACTCATCACTTAAAAATGTTGGAATCGTAAGAGGGGCAAATGGGATCATAAGGTAGAGTTGAATAAATCGAATAGATACTAAAAGATTGACCATGGCTGCACTTACTATCCGAACTAGCCAAATGAGGAGGGCGAAAAAGCCCACAATCATCCGGCCAATAAATCCTGACCCTTTTAATCCAGAGATTGTATCATACTTTGCCCCACCGTGAGCCACAATCGAGGCCACTTGTTCAATGGCATGACTCGCAATCCCAATGATGGCTTCTACAATGACGGTAGTGTTGGTAATTACAACTGCAACCATAATATAACTAATCAACATCGGCGCTAATGCTTCAAAGGTCATCGCTCCACCAGAGTTAGCAATTTTCTTTGCCATCTTCGAAAATTCTAAGATGAGAACAACTGATAAAATCGCAACTCCAAGAGGTTGCATGACACTTTTAGTAATACTAGACATGTAAGTCCAAACTGTTGGATTGTAGCTAGATAGAGATTTAATCAGATCTACCGTAGATTGTAAATCCACATTAAATCCTTCAAATAAATTTTCAGCTGATATTTTTTCAGATGCAAGGTAAACAAAGGGTGAGACTAAACTAAGGTTCATGTCATTGTTTATCCTCCTAAATTGAAATCTGGGTTACAAAGGCTCCAGCAGCCCCTACCATAACACCACCGACAATTTCAAGAATGGCATTCCGAACACCTGGTCCACCATCTTTAATGTTGGTTGCAAGGTTAACAATCCCCACAACAACGAGAAAGGCACCAACCGCAATCAATCCCTTCTGTAACAAAGACATAGCTTGTGCAAACATAGCACTTGCGTCTACTCCATAAACAAAACCTTTAAAATGCGTAATCATCTATTTCCTCTTTTCTATTTTTATTTTAAACTAGATTCAAAAGTTAAATCACGAATTCTAAGGCCTTCAAGATGATTTTCTTGTCTTTGATTTAAAGGATTGATTTGATAGTTCCACCACCGTTCATTGCTTTCTTGATTGGCTAGATATTTCCAGTTTGGATGCTTAATGGAATTGTACTTTTTGCTTTTAAAGACAGGCATATTGGCAATTCGAACCAAGCATTCATGCCGTTTCATATTTCCGACTTCATCAGGTGTCATTAAATCACGAGCAATCTTTTGATGAGAAAGGGATCCTGAACCTGTCTGGCCGAAGGAACGACTAGTATTTCGAACATCAATGGTTTGTTTACCGAGTAACCCACTCATAAATTTAAAGGTATCTTCATCATTACCACCTAAGTAGACTAAGATATCACAGTTCCCAAGAATGGTTTTCCAAGCTTCTTTTTCTTTATAGAGCCCTTGAAGTTGGGCAATATTTTGTAGAATAGGAACGAGACTCATATTACGAGAACGGACTGTTGAGGTTTGTTCAGCAAAATCTGGGATTTCTCCGATATTTGCGAACTCATCTAAGTAAACTCTCACATGAAGAGGCAATTGACCCTTAAAATCAATATCTGCTTGTCTTGTTAGGGTTTGAAATACGGTTGAAAAAAAGAGAGCTGAAAGAAAGCGAAAGGTGCTATCGTTATCTGGGATAACTAAGTAAACCATTGATTTTTCCTTGCCCCATGTCTTCATATCAAGGGTATCTCTTTTGGTCAAATCCATGACACTTTGAATATTGAAGAGGGCAAATTTAGCAGTGGTTACAGCTATAACAGAATCCAGAGTCTTATCCTTATAATTTTGAAAATCTGCCCAATTTCGCATGGTAAAATTTTCAGTTCCATACTTTTTAGCATAATTTTCAAATAGAATTTCTAAGACACTTTTTTCTTGGTTTTCACCCTTGGATAAGTGTTTAATGAGTTTTGAGATTTCAGCAAAACTTGGATAACGCCCTCGTTTTTTTCGCTCTTCCACTTCTTTTTTTTGACGTTTCAACAAGTTTTGATATTCTTTTTGACTCAAACGACTCTCTTCAATGAGCTGTTCTCTTGTTTTAGGTGGATTATAGAAATCGACCAAGTAGGAGGCTAAAGCTCGTACCAAAGTCATAGAAGCTTCATCCCAAAATGGATCACTACGAGATCCAGAGCCTTTGGTGTTATTGAAATAAACCGTCAGCATGCGATTCAAATCATTTTCTGTCTCTATATAGCGAAAGGGATTGAAGCCATCTGAGTTCTTCATATTGACTAAATCTAGCACCTTTACTTGGTAGCCATGTTCCAAAAAGAGTCTTCCTGTTTTCTCAGCTAAGTGATCTTTAGGATCCACGACAATATTTGAACTATTCATCTGAATCAGATTGGGTTTTACAAAGCGAAATGTCTTCCCACTTCCTGAACCTCCGATCACCGCAATATTCTTATTTCTATCATATTGGGGTGATTTTTTATCTAATAATGTCAAACGAACATCTTGTGCTAAGATCGTATCATGAGAAAATTCTTTACCGTAAAAGAGCTTCTTTTCTTTTAGAGTTCCAAAACGGGCGCTCCCGTATTCTACTCCTTCTCGGTATTGTTTTTTACCAGTCTCTAGATAGAGATAAACTAGTAACATCATCACAAAACCTAGTAGAAAAAAAGCACTTGATTTTCCAGTAAAGGAAACATTCCATGGCGACTGAATAACTTCATCTTGACCTTCCATCAGGAGATGAGTCCATTTATCTAAGCTATTTCCAGTATAGGAATCATACAAAAGCGTCAAACGATGAAAAAGATAGCCTAGTAAGCTACCTAACAGTGAGAATAGTAGGAATTTCTTTCCACTGTACATCATCTCACCATCTCTTTCTGTTTGACGGCCCCTTCTTGTCTAAAGGTAATTTGGGATTTAGCCTCATCAATTGCATCGTCCAATGACTTATCCATGGTAAAATCAGCTAATTTCTGTGGATCATTAACCATTTTTTCTAACAGATGGTCTAAATGATTGTCTAGAATCGAACGGTCTTTCGTGTAGAAATGCAGAGAATCCCCTTGCCAAGCGATGGCTAAAGGAATCTCTTCTTTTTCTAAAAAAGCTTTAAATTTCTCTATATCAATTGGTTTGTCTAAAAAATCTTTTTTCAGATTAATCGTATCAATCGAATAAGGAGATTGTAGCAATTCTTCTAATTTCTGCACCCCTATCTTATAGGCGGAATCCTGTGCTAAAGCCTGACGTCTAGACCATTCTAGAATCTTTAAGAGACTTTTTACAGTAAATAAAAGACTACGCTCAGCATATTGAACTGCCATTCGTTCCTGTTGTTCAGAGGACATCTGATGCCTCCTTCTTAACAAATAGCAGCTTTCCTTCTTTATAACGATAAGCTATCAATTTCTGACGTTGCTTAATCGACTTGACAGCCTGCAGTAGATCTCTCGAATAAGGTTCTCGAAGAGTAACTTCTACTGCTTTCCCATCAAAGATACCAACACGTTTAAATTCAATGTAGTCTTTTTTGAGATGTCCTAAGCCCATACCAAAAGGAAAGTGATGAATCAATTGGATGGTACAACCACCTTTATTTCCCATTTGTTTCAAATCATACAAGTTTACTACCTTCATGATTAACTCCTTTATCTAGTTTGTCGCATCGTTTAAGTCTGGTAACGATAAACTCCGTGTCTGTTAGAAAATTCTCACACACGTCTTGTGCCAGTTGCCCTTCACAGGGAAATACTCTCAGTCCCTACTTACACAGGCACGCTAATCAAGACGGAGTGGATTCAATTTTCAAAGAACAGGTAGCTTTATTATAGATAAGAGTAGTTGAAATTTTTATCACATTTTTGAGGTTGTTGGAATAAAAAAAGCAACTCACTGCTTTACGAATGAGTTACTTTTGTACTAAAATATTTGTTGCATAATTTCCCTAATAACCTGAACAGAGTTATCAAATGAGATATCTTTAGCATACTTAAATTGGCGTTGATAACGAATCCATAGCTCTTTCTGATAATCAGAAATTTCAATTCCTCTCACTTGTTCTTCCCAATTATAAATAGTATCTTTACTTTTACGTTTTTCTGCCGTATTTTCAAGTGCATTTTTTAATACTTTAAGATTAATCTCTTCTTTTCTAAGTTTATACAAGGTGAAAAGATCATATCGATCACGTGGGCGTGTCGAAGCTAATCCCCTACTAATGATCGTTTCTAACTTTTCAGCAAGTACAGTCTCTAGATTATATGTCCATATCTTGATGCTTTCATTAGTAAAGATAGAAGTCATTGAATAAGTAATTTCTCTTGGTGTGATCTTATCACCAGTAGTAATATCAATAAAAACAACTTCCTTTAATGTATCAAAAGTTGCATTTAATTTTAATGAAAATCCTCCATATTCATCATCTTGGCGAATAGGTTCTAGCTTATCTACTGAAAATGAAAATCCATCAGTTTTAGAACAAAGAATCTCTTCAAAGATATGAATCAAATTTTCTCTGCTCATTTCGGTTCCCTTCAGAGTGACATCTAAATCCATTGTGGTTCGCTTATCTAGTCCAATCATTTGACCTATTAGATACCCTCCTTTTACAATGAAGGAATCTCTATAAGAACTAGTAGAAATCAGCTTTAACACTTGCTCAATTAAATAATGTTGTTGTACTTGTTGAGCTGGAATTCCTTTATCTTTTGAAATGTTTTTGATTTTTGCTTTAAAGCTATTCGCATTTGAAAACATTAAGACAGTACCTCCGTATAAGATTGTAACTTATCAGTTACTTTAAATAGCTTGGCATAATAAAATAATTTGTGTAAATGAATTTTATTCTGTTGAAAATATTTCTTAAACGCTGGTGCAATAATTTGAAAATCCACCTGATGAACTGGTCTTAGACACTCAACCAAAACTCGTTCAACTTCATAAACTTTAATAAATTGGCCAGGAAGACGCTCTATTTCAATAATTCCTTCACTATAGTGAGAGCGTAAGATAACAGGACATATATCTGCTTCCTTAATGTTTTTGGTATTCGTACCATAAGGAAAACTCATCGTCATGTTAAAAGGGATAGTCAAAGATAAACCATGTAACCAAAGTGCTGTCTCCAAAGAAAAGATTCCCTTTGGAAATCTATATTGAAGGACAAACCACTCATCTAAATAAATATCAGGTAAGCGATATAACCCTTTTTCTTCAGCATCGATTTTTCCTTCTGTAACCATTTTCAATAAGGTTTTGTAGTGTAAATTTTCATCTATTACTTGTTTAAAAGTTAAAAAACCATACTGATTGAAAGAGTTCATCAGTTTCTCTCTTTTATCAACCATGTCATTCTCCTTTCTTAGAAATAAAATGCTAACATCTTCTATACATGTTAGCATTTTATTTCTTAAAAATCAATTCATTTAGTTTTTTATTTCAAACTGAATCTATAAGTAAGACAGAGCACCTATTTTAAACAAGCAGCAAACTATAAACTAGTAGGTTCCACACCAAATGTAAACCCATACTTCCCCATAAGTCAGATTTATAGCGCACCATCCCTAAAAACATCCCAAGTGAAACATATAAACACCAAGCTAGAATGGTTCCTGGATGATGTACTAAGGCAAATAAAACGCTTGTCAAAGCAACTCGAATATCTAATTTTCTAACCAAGTTCCATAAAATTTCTCGATACAGAAATTCTTCAACCATACTCGCATTGATTAAGAACAATAAAAATGAAAACCAAGGAACCTGATGTTGTAGGCCAATTAAGTTTGCTTGATTCGTGCTTCCTTGCGCATGGATTAAGCTAAAACATAGACTTATAATCAGTAGGCTAGCTAATCCAATACCAAGCCATTTCATCCTAGATTTCATACTGACCTTATGCGCTTTTTTACGTTGACCATATATCCATAAAAATGAAATGAGTGACGCACCATAGAGAATCTGTAGTATAGTTAACTCACCGATACAAAAAAATTTCAGTAAGTATAGAGATACCAATAAGACATTTACTTGTTGGAATATATAAACTGGAATTATTCTTTTCATAGTTACCTCCGAAATAAATCTTCATAATCTAAATCTAATACCTGCACAATCCTTTCTACCCATGGACTTTGAGGCATTCGTTGTTCCATCTTATAGTGGCGTATCTTTTGATACAAACGATTCAATTCACTTGGATAGTGAAACTCTCCCGCAAACATTTTTCTGGTTAAGTCAATCCAGCTGATATTTCTTTCAGCCAAAATAATGGATAAGTTCTCCCAAAATCGTTCAGCCATATTGCTTCTCCTTTAGTTAGATAAATAATGTGTTTGTGCCATGTAAATCAATTGTTTCGTATCTCTTGGCAATAAAGCTCTAGCTTCCTCCAAATTTAGATTTGGATAAACTCTCTTATTTGAAACCGCAAGAGGAAGTCTGATGGTTAGTTCAGGATTTTTTAAGATCATCTCAACGAAATCCGTTAATCTTAGATTGTCACGGTTCTTAAATCGTAATAAATTGGGAGATAAAAATTCAAAACAATCTGAAGAATAGCTCATCATCTCAATTAATTTGTCCTTTGTTATTTCAGAAACTGAATGGCAAGATACTTCTATGCCGTATTTTTGGAAGAAGTCTAAAAGAAGTTGATTTCTTTGGCTATTTTTACTTAGATAGAGATCAATCATGGGAGACCTCCCAAAGATTCGGTTCCATTTTATATTCTGAGACAATTAAGGAATCTAATAAATTTGAGAAGTTAATCGATTTCTTGTCTTCATCATAAGCTTTTACAGTTACTTGGGTTGTAAGTATTCCCTCTTTTCCCTCGGCTCGATAGCCTTGCCCATATAAAATAAAAACAAGATTCTGATTATCATCTACAAAGGCATCAGCTCCGTTCTTTATATCCTGACTTTCAAGGAATTCCATAATGTTTTGAAGATAGGATTCGTAAAATAGGGGGTAGTTGTGTTTTTTATGATAATCATCTAAAAATGTCACCTCAAACTCACATGGATAATTGGGCATCAAAAATATTTGTTCATCCAGCTGTCTGATTTCTGCATCATGTAATTCTGTTTCTAATTCATCACAATCTAGTATTGACTCTTTATTTAAAGCTTTCATCTTTTTCCTCTATTTCTTTTAATTTCTTTGCGATTGCGGCAATCACAGGAACGGTTACACTATTACCAGCTTGTTTATAAAGCTGACTATTACTAGAGACTTTTCTAGCAGCTTCAAAAGCCCAATCAGGAAAACCCTGCAAGCGAAAACACTCTTTAGGAGTGATTCGTCGTATCCTCAGACGGTAAAATTGTCCATTTATTAAAATACCAGCAACATGGTAAACTTGCTTATCTTCTCCTTCATAGCTAGCCACTACTACTCCCATTTGACCACTAGTTGTTAACGTATTCGCTATACCTTTGCCAACTCTACCACGACGATACTGAGAACTTGGTCTTTCCAAATTGATTGAATCTCCTATTTCTGCTTGAGCATATCCTTTTTTCGTTGCCTCTCGGACTTTTAGAAATTGGATTGGTTCTGGAATCAGTATTTTGGGGATTTTATCTCCACCTTGCATCGTAGTCAGTGTTGGAGATAAGCCCTCACTTCCATAGACGCGACCAGTTTCCTTAAAGCTAGTTGGTAAATCTCCAACAACGACAATACCATGGCGATCCTGAGTATTTAAAGTAAACATTGGCTCTTGATTATCCTTGAAACGTCTACCATTTTGTCTTTTTTCTAATCTGTCTGGTGTCATACAAGGAATCGCAACTTTAAATCCTTCTCCTTTTCCACGAACTAAGGTTGGTGCAAGACCTTCTGAATAATAGACTTTACCACTCATTCCACTTTTTGATGGATTCAAATTCCCTAATGTTTTTAAAATCTCAGAGTTAGTTGCTTGACCTTCTCGTCTGAAAGGAAATAAGAGTCTGGTACCTTTCTTTCTAGAATGTCCGATAATAAACACCCTCTCCCTGTTTTGGGGAACGCCAAAATCCTTACTGTTAAGCACCTGCCACTCAACATCAAACCCCAACTCATCAAGTGTGGTAAGGATTGTGGTGAACGTCCGTCCCTTATCGTGATTGAGTAGGCCTTTAACATTTTCAAGAAAAAGAAAACGTGGTTGGATTTGTTTGGTCGCTCGAGCAATTTCAAAGAACAAAGTTCCTCTAGTATCTTCAAATCCCAATCGTCTTCCTGCGATTGAAAATGCTTGACAAGGGAATCCCCCACAGATGACATCGACTTTCCCTCTAAGTTTTTTAAATTCGTCATCTGAAACATCTCGTATGTCATGAAATTCTATTTCTCCTTCCGTTTGAAAAATGGACTTATAAGATTTCCTAGCAAATTTATCAATCTCACAAAATCCAATACACTCGTGTCCGACACTTTCCATTCCAAGTCGAAAGCCACCGATACCTGAAAATAAATCAATAAATTTCATTTCTTTATCACCCCTTTCTGATCGATTATCAATGTCCAAAGAGTCATACCGCTTGAAATTAAAATGAGCAAAACTAATATCCACTCGATTGACGACATTTAACCACCTCCTTTTCTAACACGGTTATTCCAAACGGAATACAAGCCGTTAAACACAAATTCAGCAAGTACTTCCGCTCTTCTAACAAAGCGAACATTGTCAAGAGCATACTGATAGATTCTCTCAAAATCAGTCATAGCTATATCACTGGCTGTTTCAGAAAAACCTTCTCGTCTAAATTGATCTTGTACCAATCCCCAAATATAATCTCGATCATATTTTGTGACCTTTTCTACTTTTCTTCTCAAGATAGGTTGAGAATTCCTCTCTTCCTCATCCTCAATAAATAAAGAATCAGTCTCACTATATTTAGTCTCACTAACTTCAGTCTCACTAGGGGCTGAATGTAAGACGGGGGACGTTTCATTTTCAACCTGCCCTAGTCTTTTTTTAACACTAGGCCTGTTTGAATTACCTACTGGGGTAGAAGACAACTCCCCTAAATAAATCTTATTAGCTAGTCTTCCTTTCTCACTTGAAGACTGTTGAACTTCATCAATTAAGTCATATTCTTTAAGAGTTTTTTTGATTGATAGTAGTTTTGACTTCGAACAACCTAACAGCCTCATCAGTTTAGAATTAGAAAATACTAAATAAACCGCCCCTTCTTCATCTATCCAACCACGACTAAGAGATAATTCTAAACGATCTTTTAAAATAGAATAAGCCACCTTTACTTCTAATTTCATATCCATATATTTCTCATCCTCAAAAAGAATTTTAGGTAATTTATAATACCGTTCTGAAGTTTGGTATTGATTTGCGGTAATTCGTTTCATAGCGCTCCTCCAAGTTCTTTGAGTATTAAATCTCCACTTGATTCCAATCGAACCAAGCCACTTTTTTCCAATTCAGCCATAAGAGAGATGGCTTCAACAATATCAATTCCCATTTCACGTACTAAAAATGAAATGACAATATAGCGTGATGATTGTAATTCTTTTGTCATTTTCCCTCCTGAAAATAAAAAAAGGAGAACAATATTCAATTGTTCTCCACGATAAATTTGTTAAAAAGAAAAACCCTGCCAAATTAATTTTTGGTAGGGTTTTTGGTAGGAAACTAAATTAATTTATCAGTTTCTAAAATGTGTTCACGATTCTAAAAGGCTGATACTATAGTATTCCGATTTCTAATTGGTATATGCCTCTTATTTAAGAGTAACTGAAGCTCCAGCTTCTTCCAATTTAGCTTTGATTTCTTCAGCTTCTGCAGTTGCAACGCCTTCTTTAACAAGTGCTGGTGCACCGTCAACAAGTTCTTTAGCTTCTTTAAGTCCAAGACCTGTGATTTCACGTACAACTTTGATAACGCCAACTTTTTTATCACCTGCAGATGTCAATTCAACGTCGAATGAATCTTTAGCAGCACCAGCGTCAGCAGCACCAGCTGCAGCAACAGCTACAGGAGCAGCTGCAGTTACACCAAATTCTTCTTCGATAGCTTTTACAAGGTCGTTCAATTCAAGGATTGAAGCTTCTTTAATTTCAGCAATAATGTTTTCAATGTTCAATGCCATTGTTATTTCCTCCAAATAAGTTTTAATTTTTATAATAGTTTTTTCGTAGCTAGGCTACGCTGCGTAGCTTAAGACTAAGCTGCGTCTTCTTTGCTTTCTGCAACCGCTTTGACTGCAAGAGCAACGTTGCGCACTGGCGCTTGAAGTACAGAAAGGAGCATAGAAAGAAGTCCTTCGCGGTTTGGAAGAGTTGCAAGTGCAAGAATCTCTTCTTTAGATGCGACAGCGCCTTCGATTGCACCACCTTTAATTTCAAGTGCTTCAGCGTCTTTAGCAAAATCGTTCAAGATTTTCGCTGGTGCGATAACATCTTCGTTAGAAAATGCTACTGCAGATGGTCCAACGAATACAGATGCAAGATCTTCAAGACCAGCTTTTTCAGCTGCACGACGCAAGATTGAGTTTTTAATAACTTTATACTCAACTTCGCTTCCACGAAGCTCACGACGAAGAACTGTATCTTGCTCAACTGTCAAACCACGAGCATCTACAACGACGATAGATGCAGCAGCTTTCATTTTTTCAGCTACTACGTCAACTAGTTCCGCTTTTTTAGCAATAATTGCTTCACTCATTAGTGTGTTCACCTCCGTTATTATTTTGCTTGGGGAAATTTTTCAAAAGAAAAACGCGCCCAAACCTAGACACGAAAGTACAATACGCTTCTTTTTACATGATACGTTTTGTCCTCGGTAGGATCCTTATGAGTCGAGCTCCCCTACTGTCTTAGGCAGTTTTTTCAAACCGTATATAAGTATAGCATAGTCAAAAAAAGAATGCAAGATTTTTACAAACTTTTTTTAAAATTTTTCGTGATTTTTCTTTTAAAGTTCTACTGTTAGGACTTGACCTTGCTTAACTACTTGTTCTCCGGCAATATAGACATCATCTACATCACTGGACTTGACAGCATAGACCAGGTGAGAGAGCATATTTTCTTGGGGTTGAAGATGGATTTTCCCTTGTGGTTGGATGACCAGAAAATCTGCTTGCTTGCCGACTTCCAGACTTCCTATCTGTTCGTCCATTCCAAGAACCTTAGCCCCTTCTATCGTTAGAGCTTTGAGAGCAGTTTCGATAGGAAATTGGCTGGCATCTCCACTTTTCATCTTCTGAAGAAGGGCTGCAGTTCGCCCTTCCTCAAACATGTCTAAATTATTATTAGAAGCAACCGAGTCAGTCGCAATACCGACTGCTACTCCTACTTTTTGCAGTTGGATGATGGGAGCAATCCCTGAAGCCAGTTTGAGGTTACTGATAGGATTGTGCGCAATAGCCACTTGAGAGGTTGTCAAGCGTTCAATTTCTCGTTCGTTTAATTCTACCCCGTGAGCAAAGACAGACGGATGATCTAAGTAACCCAATTCTTCTAGAAATGCGAGGGGACGTTTGCCGTATCGTTTCAGGATAATTCCAGACTCCTCCTTGGTCTCCGCCACGTGGATATGGATAGGAATATTCAACTCTTTTGCCAGATCTAAACTTTCTGCCAGCAAGTCTCTACTACAGCTGTAGGGAGAATGTGGGGCTACCATCACCTTGAAATTTGGATTTTTATATCCAATAATTTCCTCAATGATTGCTCGAGTTCTGCTTATGGTCTCAGCAGTTGTCTCTGCCTCTGAAGAAAAAAGAGTCGGTGAGAAATAACAACGCATCTTGGAAGTTTTCACTGCCTGATAAATCCGTTCAATATCCACACCATTGGGATTATACATATCGTTAAAGGTTGTTGTTCCCGACTGGAGCATCTCTATCATAGCTTCTTTAACCGCTCTTGTAGTCATGTCGGGAGTAAATCCTGCTTCTGCAGGCCAGATATAGTCATTGAGCCATTCATGGAGATTGCTATCATCTCGGATTCCTCTCAATCCTGTCATAGCAGAATGGGTGTGACAATTGACCAAACCAGGCATAATCCAGGCTCCCTGATAGTCTATAATCTGCTCAGCTTGCTCTAAAATCTCTGACTTCTCTTGACCAACATAGACGATTTGAGAATCCTTAACTGCTAAGATTCCATTCAGATAAACATGGAAATCTTGGTCACAAGTCACGATATTTACACGCTGATAGACTTTCATTATAGGCTCCTTTTCTAAAAGACAATTTACAGTGAACAATTTTTCTAGCTATTGTAACAAAAAAGTCACCCGAAGGCAACTTTTTTATCTATAATAGTTCGAAATTAGAAAGGATTATTCAGAACTAAAAGCTGCAGCTTGCTGCATTTGGTAATACTTGCCCTTCTTAGCCATAAGGTCCTGATGGTTCCCATACTCAACAATGTCGCCATCCACCAAGACAAGAATCAAATCCGCATCCTGAATGGTTGACAAACGGTGAGCAATGATAAAGCTTGTGCGCCCCTTCATGAGTTTGGTAAAGGCATCCTGAATCAGTACTTCTGTCCGTGTATCAATGGAAGAAGTCGCCTCGTCTAAGATAAGAATCTTGGGAATAGCTAGAAAAACTCGGGCAATGGTCAAGAGCTGTACTTGACCGACAGAGAGAGATTCTCCAGCATTTTCCAACTTGGTATCATAGCCTTGAGGTAACTGTTGGATGAAAAAGTCGGCATTGGCTGCTTTGGCAGCAGCAATCACCTGCTCCCGACTAGCATCAGGATTGCCAAAGGCAATATTGTCATGAATGGTCCCTTGCTTGAGCCAGGTTTCCTGTAGCACCATGCCAAACTGCTGTCTCAATGACGCTCGGGTATAGTCGTAAATGGAACGACCATCTAACATGATATCTCCTGAGTTAATGGGATAAAACCGCATGAGGAGATTGATAAGGGTTGATTTTCCAGCACCTGTCGGACCAACGATAGCCACCTTGCTACCAGCTGGAATATCAATAGATAAATCCTTAATCAAAATCTTTTCAGGATTGTAGCCAAAAGAGACATGTCTAAAAGAAATAGCTCCCTTAACTTGGTCACTGGTTAAGACTTCCTTGCCTGTTTCAGCCACCTCAGATCTTTCTAAAACAGCATAGACGCGCTCTGCACAAGCCAGAGCACTTTGCAACTCAGCTAGCACTGAAGAAATATCGTTAAAAGGCTTGGTGTACTGTTGAACATAGTTCAAGAAGGTCACTAAACGCCCAATGGTCAAGGTGGAGCCCATCATGATACGATAAGCTCCTACTCCAGCAAGAAGAGCATAAATGAGTGCATTGACAAAGCGAGTCGAAGGATTGACCGTTGATGAATAAAAGATGGCTGACTGAGAATAACCTGCGTAATTGGCATTAGCCTCGTGTAGCCTTTGGATAAATTCTTCCTGAGCATTAAAGGACTGAATAATAGTCTGCTGACTAAGCGATTCTTCAATCAACTGAGTCTGAATTCCCCTGGTCTCTGTTTGCTTTTGGAAGAGATGATAGGATCTCTTGGCAATAAAGCGTGAAATCACCATAGACAGTGGCGTCAACAGCAAGACCAAGAGGGTCATGAGGAGGTGAATTTGAAGCATGGCTAGAATACTAACCAAAATCATCAAGATGCCAATGAAAAATTGGTTAAAAATCATGGTCAAACCAGCTGCTAACTGTTCAATGTCCGTGGTTACACGACTGACCATCTCTCCACTACCTCGCCGATCCACGAAAGCAATCGGTAAATGATGGAGTTTATGGATGATTCGCTCTCGCAAGTCTTTAGTATAAGAGAAAATTAGGCGATTATAGAGAAGAGGATTGACCCATTGAACTACGGTATTTCCTATGACTACCAAGATCATCTGAATGAAAATTTGCCAAAAAACTGGTGAAGAGTCAGTTATTAGAACTTGGTCGATGACCTGCCCAATCAAGATAGGTAGGTAAATCGATAAGCCAACCTGGGCAATAGCTCCTAGAAAGGCTAGAAAAAGAAGGAAGGGATGGCTTGCTAAATCTTTGGCCAAACGTGTGAGTGTTTGATTTACAGTTTGTCGTCTCATGCTAGTCCTCCTTTCCATGTTGGGATGCATTGATTTCGCGATAAACTTGACTCGATTTCATCAAGTCCTCGTGCTTGCCAATAGCTAGGAGCTCCCCTTTTTCCAAGAGGAGAATCTGGTCTGCCATCCGAAGTGTTGAGGTTCGTTGAGAGATCAAGATTAAACTTGTATTTGGCAGGTTTTCTCGGATAGCTTTCAGGAGCTTGGACTCAGTGATGGTGTCCAGTGCCGAGGTCGCATCATCTAGGATAAGAAATGGAGCTTGGCGCAAGACTGCGCGAGCAATAGACAGCCTTTGTTTTTGTCCACCTGAGAAATTTCGTCCTCCTGCCTCAACTAGGGCATCCAAGAGTCCTTCCTTTTCACTGACAAAATCCTTAGCTTGCGCAATTTCCAAGACCTGCCAGAGTTCTTGGTCCGTTACTTCTTGATCTAAACCTAGAGTCAAGTTGGAACGAATGGTTCCTTTAAAGAGTTCGACTGTTTGGGGTACATAGGCAATCCAAGACCGCCACTCCTCTAAATTACGAGGACTACGTCCATCTCGATAAGGGTAAATACTCCCCTTGTCTGCTGGATAAAGTCCAAGTAAGAGTTGCACCAAGCTTGATTTACCAGAACCAGTCCCCCCAATGATACCAAGGATTTGTCCTTGAGTCATATCAAAGGAAATGTCTCTCAGAGAAGGCTGGGCCGCATCAGGATAGGTAAAAGTCAATTCTTGGACTTGTAAAACCCGATCACTGGTAACTTGCTTTTGTTCTAATTCTGAATGGATGTTTTCGGGAGATTCCTCAAAGACCTCCTCGATTCGCTTAGCTGAGATGTAGGACTGGTTGAGGGAATTTATCAGCATAGCTAGCTTGACCAATTCTACCAAAATCTGCAAGAGGTAGTTGATAAGGGCAATCAGGGCACCTTGACTGAGTAAACCTCCTTGAATAGAAATATAGCCCTGCCAGATGATGACGAGGAGAGTTCCATTGACAATCAGATAAGTCAGAGGGGTTAATAAACTAGACCAGAAACCTGTTTTTTCTTGCAATCTGGCATAAACTTGGTTAAGGGTTTGAAAAACCTGTAACTCTCGTTTTTCCTGACCAAAAGCATGGATGACCCGCATCCCTTGTAATTGCTGGCGCGTTTCCTGAACAAGCTGGTCCGTTTTCCTTCTGAGACTACTGTAGATAGGATTGACTAATCGAGAGAGCCCTACAATAACAATGGTCAGAATGACAACCATGACCAAGAACCAGAAAGTCAGCTCAGCTGAGATTCGATAGGCCATAAAGATAGCCCCCAAAACAATAATAGGCGCTCGCAAAAAAAGACGCAGGAATTGGTTGATACCAGTCTGAATCTGGTAGGTGTCCGAAGTCAAGCGAGTCACCAAGCTAGAAGTTGTCAAACGGTCTCTACTGTCCTTAGGTAAAGACAAAATATGACAATAAAGATCGTTTGTCAATTCCTTAGCAAAACCTACCGCAGCCTTAGCTGAGTAAAACTGGGCTATCAAGGCCACTAAAACGCCAATCACTGCAAATATAAGGAGCAGGCCAATCTGCATCCAGAGATGACCTCGATCCCTCTGGGGCAAGGATTGGTCAACAATCCCAGCAATCACCATGGGAACTAAGAGTTCAAACACAGCTTCAAGTAGCTTGAACAAGGGTGCTAAAATTGATTCCTTGATGTAGGGTTTGAAGTAAGATAATAGGTGTTTCATAAATCCCTTCTATTCGTATTCTAGAAATGAAGAAAGTGGGAAGTACCCACCCTCTCTGTTTTATTTGTTTAAGTATGGCAGTAGATAGCCATATCCTGCTTCTTCCATCTCATCCTTGGCCACAAAACGCAAGGAAGCCGAATTGATACAGTAACGGAGGCCACCTAACTCCCGAGGTCCATCTGTGAAAACATGACCCAAGTGAGCATTTCCTGACCGAGAACGAACCTCGATTCGCTCCATTCCATGGCTCATGTCTTTGTAATAATGAATCAACTCTTTGGAAATCGGACGGCTGAAACTTGGCCAACCACAACCTGAGGCAAACTTATCCTTGGCAAAAAAGAGTGGCTCACCCGTCGTAATATCTACATAAATCCCTTCTTCAAAGGTTTGGTCATAGGCATTGGTAAATGGAGCCTCTGTAGCAGCTTCTTGGGTAACACGATAGGATTCTTCAGATAAACTGCCCTTTAACACCTCTTGACTAGGCTTTTCATAGTTAGAGGCATCAATCAATGGCTTATCAGCATCGGTCACATCGATATGACAGTAACCAGAAGGATTTTTCTTAAGATAGTCTTGGTGGTAATCTTCAGCTAAAATATAGTGACGAAGTTTCTCCACCTCTACTGCAATCTTTCGACCAAGCATGCGCTCCTGCTCCTGCACCACTGTGTAGATAGCTGGCAAGTCTGCTTCATCCTGGTAATATATACCGGTCCGATACTGACGTCCACGGTCATTCCCTTGTTGATTGACTGATAATGGATCAATAACACGGAAATAATAAAGTAAAATCTCTCTGAGTGACACTGCCTTCTCATCGTAAATCACTTGAACCGTTTCTGCATGGTCTGTTTCCTTAAGCAGCTGATAATTGGTCGTTTCGACTTGCCCATTAGCGTAGCCAACACTGGTTGCTAGCACTCCAGAAATACGTGAAAAATACTCCTCTAAGCCCCAAAAACAACCACCTGCTAGATAAATTTCTGCCATCTTTATTTCTCCTCGTAATATATAATCATGGGGATATTTCAATCCCAAGTTTTATTTGCTATCACTTGACTATTGCAAGGTTTTCTAGAACAATAGAGTCATGGAATGGACTCATGGTTGTTTCTTTTTCTCCTTGTTGCTTGGACTTCATTAAAAAGGCTGTTACCCAAGCCTTGTTCAAACTTCCAACACACTAGCTGTTTCCACAGCTTGACTTCTGCATCTAGTAGGATGCAGGCGGCTCTGTCAGGCTGTGATAAGGATTCTCTTATGCGAGGATGTTGGGACAAGGTGTTTCTGGGAAACCTTACAGTAGTCAAGAAAACTTCCAAATCTAATGGAAAGGAGATTTTCCTTAATGAAATGTTTTGTCGGTTTAGACGTGAGCTCTACCAAATTAGATGTGTGTCTCATGTTGAATGATACCACTAGACTTTATCACGTTTTTAACTAGACTTCTTTTCAAAAAAAGGATAGGAAGCCCTCTGGTCGAGAGTTTCCCCATCCTATCTTCTATTCTTTATTTTGCTTCTACACGGACACCTTGGGTATCAACCTTCAAGTCATGCAGTTTTCCTTTGAAGGGTTGCTTTTCCAATTCTGCCTTAATCGCCGGCATTTTGTCATGAGAAGCCAAAACCATAACTGTCGGCCCAGCACCAGAGAGGTAGGTTGCATAGGCACCATTTTCTTTGGCTACTTGTTTAATCGTCGCAAATTCTCTCACCAAGTCCTGACGGTAGCGCTCGTGGAAGAGGTCTCCCTCGATTGCTTGCCCAGCGGTCACCATGTCTCCTGCCAACAAGGCTGCAACCGCCACATTGGCGATAGAACTAGCCGCAACAGCTTCCTTGTAAGACAATTTCTTAGGCAAGACACCACGACTGTCTCGAGTACGCAATTCATAGTTTGGAATGTAGGCTAGGAAATCACACTCTGGGAAGTCTGCTACGATAGCAGAAACTTGTCCATCAACAGAGCTTGCAATAACGAGATTACCATAAATGGCTGGAGCCACATTGTCAGGGTGCCCTTCAATCTTGGTAGCTAACTGCAATTTTTCATGGTCTGACAAGTTGAGCTGGCCCAGTTGGTTGGCCAGTTCAATCCCAGCAACAATAACAGAACTGGAAGAACCCAAACCACGCGCCAGGGGAACATCACTAGTCATTTTCAAACGTCTTGGTTGCAAGTCTGATACAATTTGCAAAGCGATTTTGAGCAAGAGATTACGCTCGTCATGTGGAATCCATTTGCCAATCTGATGTTCAATCAACCACTCATCTCGTTCTTCACAGACCTCAATTTGAAGATACTTGGTTACAGCTACACCGACCGAGTCAAAACCTGGCCCGATATTGGCACTGGTTGCAGGTACAATAATCTTCATCTTATTCTCCTAGCACCTTGAAGGTATTCAAGAGGTCGAATTCTGAAACCTTCTTCAATTCAGCTGAGACATTTTCAAGCTGGGCTTTATCAATCTTGTGTGTGATAATCACAACACGCGCCTTGTCACCTTCTTTTCCATCTTGGAGGATTTGCTTGAAGGAAATATCTTGAGCATTGAAGATTTCAGCCAATTTCAAGACCTGACCTTTTGAGTCTGGAGCCAAGATTGAGAAGTAGTAGTTTGCTTTGACATCTTCAGGATTTGCCAAGACCAAGTCACGACTATATTCGTTGAAGTCTTTACCAATAGTACCATCATTCAAGCGACGAACGATACGGACAATATCTGCTACAACACTTGTTGCAGTTGGTTTTTGACCCGCACCTGGCCCATAGTACATAGACTCACCGATACCGATAGATTCTACAAAGACAGCGTTCATTACGCCATTCACACTAGCAAGTGGGTGCGCTTTAGGTAGGAAGGTTGGAGTCACTTCTGCAGCAATTCCTGAAGGAGTTTCCTCGATAGAACCAACCAATTTCACTACATAACCCAAGTCTTGAGCTACAGCTACGTCTTCTGGTGTGATGTTGCGAATTCCCTTGTGGGCTACATCATCAAAGGCAACCTTCATGCCAAAAGCAAATTGGCTCAAAATAACCATCTTGTAGGCTGCATCAATCCCATCCACGTCATTTGTCGGGTCACTTTCTGCAAAACCTAGACGTTGCGCTTCCGCAAGAGCATCATCATAAGACCAGCCTTCTTCCACCATCTTGGTCATCATGAAGTTGGAAGTTCCGTTGACTACTCCAAGCACGCGCGTGATTTTATCAGAAGCCAAGGAATTTGCTAAAGTACGAAGAATTGGAATACCACCAGCAACTGCTGCTTCATAGTAAAGTGCTACCTTGTTAGCTTGAGCGATTTCTAACAATTCTGCACCGTGGACAGCCAAAAGGTCCTTGTTGGCAGTAACAACGTGTTTCCCAGCTTCCAAAGCACGAGTGATAAAAGTCTTAGCAGGTTCGATACGCCCCATCAATTCCACTACGATAGTAATATCTTGGTCTGACAAAATATCATCCACATCGGTTACAAAGTTAAAGTCATTCCCTGCTGCAAGCAAGCGATTCTTTTCATCTTCATCCTTGACCAATACCTTAGCAACCTCAATCTCTGAATGTGCTGATTGATTGATTTTTTCTCCATTTTCCTTTAGGAGGAAAGGCACGCCACTTGCAACGGTACCAAATCCTAGTAAAGCAATTTTAACTGTCATGTTTGTCTCCTCGAAATTTTCTAATATAGCCATTATAACAGAATTTTGTGAAAATTCCTATTATAGTAATTCACTATTTCAGTATAGAAAAGAAAAAACGAATCAGACGATTCGCTCTCCTTAAAATCTGAAAATAACTTTCCAAAAATGATTATCCGATTTTTTGCAGATTGAGCACAGCATCGTGATTCATCAAGACTTGGCCATACTCTTGCAAAACTGAACGACTGATATCACTATCGTCTGCAAACTCGCGCATACGGGCCAAGAGCCAAGCTGGATATGGACTTGGATGATTTTCAATATCCACTAAAATGGTCAAATAATAGCGCTCGTTCATCTTGTAGAGTTCAGAAGTTTCCATCTCAAAAGTCACTGTCTGGGCAAAAGCCACCAAGTCAGCCAACTTAGCAAAAGAAAGGATGTAGTAGATGTAGGGCTCTTTCTTGCCTTCAGCTTCTTGTTGATCCTGCTCCTGCTCTTCTTCCTTGGCTTCGACTTGCTCTAGAGATTGAATGGCTTCGATATCATCTTTGGTTTTGTCCGCGATGCTTTTTTCTAAAGTTTTAATAAACTCATCTGGCGACATTTGAGCCAATTCTTCCATATCTGGTAAATCCGATAAATCTTCAAAATCTAGATTTTGGTCAATCTTTGATTTGGTTACAAAGACATCTACCTTATCAGGTTTTGGAGTCACACGGAAGCTCAACATACCTGTATCTAGAAAGCTATCAGGCATCTCTAACTCATCCAAGATAGCATAAAAGAACTCTTCTGTTTTTTCTTGAGGAACAAGAAAGTCAGCAATCTCCATGCCACGATCCATCAAATCCTCTAAAGACATCGTGATTTTTAAAGTAGTATCACTAATTTGTTTCATTTTCATTGCTAGTAACCTCATACTTTCAGTTCTATCTATTATACTAGATTTTTACGATTTTATCAAAAGAAGGCTCCTCTATCAGGCTAGATTTTCCATAGGGTAACTTCTGTAGAAGATTCTAATACTCTTCGAAAATCTCTTCAAACCACGTCAGCTCTATCTGCAACCTCAAAACAGTGTTTTGAGCAACCTGCGGCTAGCTTCCTAGTTTGCTTTTTGATTTTCATTGAGTATAAAAGAAAGTTTCTGCTAACAAATAGAAAAAGCATTCAAAATCAAACTTCTTGTCCGACTTTGAAGACCTAATACATCAGAAAGCTTATAGTTTAAAGGTTGCTACACCGAGGATAGAACGATTCAAGTTTCTAAGAATTTGAAGACTTTGCTCAAATTTCTTATAACGAGTCACTCCATACTCTTCAACAAGAAGGACTGTATCTCTTTCCAAAAGAGATGGTATATCCTGTAAATCTACAAAATGCATTCCTTTTAAAGACTCTTGATTTTGTTTCAATTTATCTAGGATAGCTTTGTTTGAGCTAACGATTGTTAATTCTTGTCCAGCATTTTTGTATGACAAGACATCTGCTAGATTGGCAATTGTTGTAATCTCTGTTACAAAATCAATTTGATACTGAGAAAAATCACCTGCTCTATTGATTGTTGGATTAAAGAGATAAACCAATACATTTCCCATCACAACCAAAATCACACAGACTACTCCAATAACAGCTAAACGGAGAATCAAATTCTTCACATTCAATCCAAGCGCTGTCTCACCATTTGCATTCAATTCTTTAGAGTTGATGGTTTCCAATTTTTCAATTTTTACATTTGCAAAAGTGTGTTTAAATTTCTCAATCAATCCATCAATTTTTCGCTCCAACAAGTCATTAGCATCTTTACTTGGTGTCAAAATTTTCACACCAACCCCTGCATCGTCAATCATATAGTAGACGGTCAGTTTTTTCCACCAATAATCATTCGTAGAATTTTTCAAGGTTGTTTCTGTCGTATCTAATTCACTGGCAATTTTTTTCAACTCACTGGGTTCTACATCATTGAAAAGATAAGCTCCATTCAAATTCCCATCAATCAATTTCCCATAAAAATCACTATAACCACCAATTTGATGATTCAAAATCGTTTTAGCTGAATCTTCTGGAGGAGTGATTTTATAGCTAAGATAAGTTGAATAACTTGTTGTGTCTTTGACAGTATTTTTATTCTTAACTGCTTTAATTGTAAATGGTACAGCAATGAAAGCAAATAAAGCGATGAGAGCTAAAATATTTACTTTTCGTTTTTTGTAAAGATTTGCAAACAAATCAGCTACTGAATAATGTTCAAACATGATTTTTTTCTCCTTTGTTGAGTAGATACTGGTTCTCTTTTGTAAGCATTTTTGCTACAAATATAATCACAAGAACAATTCCCCAGAATTGCATTGTAAATAGATTGAAGAAACTTTCTGAAAAGCTACTTCTTGGCATAAAGAATAGATTATTCAAAATGAGTAGGGACAAGGCAAATAGGATTGTTCTTGAGCGATAGGCTACTTGCAGCATGGCTATGAATAACATACCTAGCAAGAGACTAAGTAGAAAGACTCCTATCATACCATAGTCTGTATACAACTCCATGATATAGCTACTTCCGATACCATGTCCTTTTAAATATTCCTTGTTCAAAACAAGATAGGACAAATTGTGGGCATAACTATTACTATCAATAGCTAGCTCCACACTATTGGTTGTATGCTCAAAGGCTTTACCTCCGAAAATGGCCCCCAAACTTCCCCTTGCAAAATAATCAAGGACAGGACCAAATGTAAAATTACGGAAATCTCGGTAAGGGAGGCTACTGTTAAATAGAAAACCTCGAGCCAGAACGCCAAAACTGGTTCCTTGTTTATAGATAAAGTCAAGCAAGATATCCCAGAAACCTGTATGGGAAACCTGGACATTATCCCGTACATAATTGAGCACTCCCATTGCTAACATGAGAATAGGAGAACCTACAAAAATCGCTAACTTTTCTTTAAACCCAATCCATTTTCCTTTTTCAGTTTGCTCCCGCATAAAGTAATAAACAAAAGCAAATAAAATACTTAAAATAAAGGGATTGCGTGTCCCGATTGCCAAATGAATGGTATTGGCTGCAATAAAGGAGACAAGCACTGCTGTTGCCTGCAATTTCTTTGGCTTGGTTGCCAGATACATACACATTGCATAGACCGTAAAGGTTGATAAGATATAGGTAAAATAAGGCAGCTTACTTTCAAAGTTTGCATAGTAGGCATAGTAGGAAGTCTGCAAGCGATACAAGAGTCGTTCAAATAAGCGAATAAAATAGAAAGGATAGGTTAGAAGAAAAACTCCTAGCGATACAAAGCGCAACCGCTTGATGTAAACATCTTTTAGAGAACTTCCTATCTTGGGTACTTGTATTTTCTTTCTAGCTATAAAATAGCGAGCTAGGAGCCCCCCTGTGGTCAAGCCCAGAATCGAAACCATAACGACTATAAAGGCAAAGCGATAGGCTATCGGATGATAGGTATCCAAAGCGCCATCTCTAAAATAATCAATGGTCGGTCTTGATACCAGAAAGACAAAAATGGTTAAATAGAAAATAAAATGGATTAAGTAATACTTGATGTCATTCCAGCAGGCAATTAAGCTACTAACCAGTAAGAACAATAAAGTAGAAAGCAAGCTAACATTGTTATTATTAAACAGATACACAATTCCACTTACTAGCGTCAAGGCATAACTGACTATGGTCAAACTAAATAATAATCGTTTTCCATCAATCACTTGCTCACCCCCGTTCTAATGTAATTTTTTAGATTTTTCAATATTTTTCAGTAATAAGAATCGGTATAAGGAAATATTTATGAATAGAGCCAAAGCACTAATTCTTCTCCCCTTACGGAAAATTGGATTCCTAGAAATAGCAAGGGCATGGCCTTTTAAAAAACGATGAATCTGAGAATAGGCTTCAAACTGTTTATACTGATCATCTAGCAACATCTTATCCAGAATAAAGAAGTGGGCATAGGCTAATCTGAAAAAAGCAACCTCTTTCAAGTCAGGATAGTTTTTCACAATTTCATTGTAAAACTTTTGGTAGATATCAATATAGGCTAAATCCTTCTCTGCATAGGGTTTAGTCGTAATACTATCCCCTCTATGGAAATAGTAATAATAGGGTTTGGTATTAACCACGTACTTCTTAGCCAACTTGATCAAATCAAAATGATAATAAGCATCTTCATAAATCAATCCCTTTGGAAAGGATAGGGCAGTTGCAATCTCTCTCTTGATTAGCTTATTACAAATCGTTCCAGGTATTTTTTCACCTATGAGGTATTCCCTTAGAAATGTTTGGGAATCACAGACAAAATAGTCATCCTGATTGGCTGACTGTGGGCTTTCATCATTAGCATAGACATTCATGACACCACAGCTTGAAACATCCGCATCTTCTTGAACTAATTGCTCATATAAACTCTGAATCATTTCTGTATGGATATAATCATCTGAGTCAATAAAAATCAGATAATCCCCGTGAGCCTGCTTCATTCCATCATTTCGTGCTTGTGACAATCCTTCATTCTTTTTATGAAGTACTGACACCCTGTCATCTTGTTCAGCGATTGAATCACACAAGCGACCACTCTCATCTGTTGCACCATCATCAACAAGAATAATTTCCAGATTTTGATAGGTCTGCTTCTGAATGGAAGCTATCGATTTTTCTAGGTACTGCGCCACATTATAGACTGGCACAATGACACTAATTAATGCAGTTTCCATGCTACTCCTCTAATAGTTTTTCTACTTGTTCGATTTGTTTGGCAATTGTAAATTGTTGAATGAATTGGCTAGCCTCATCGACATCGAAGTTTGAGGCAGATGTCATGTAGTTTGTAATTGCCTGAGCTGCCTCTTGATTGCTCTCAATGATTTGTCCAAATCGACCTTCTTGGGATAATTCCTCAGCCCCTCCAACATCTGTAGAGACAAAAGGAAGTCCCAGACTCAAGGCTTCAACATACACTCCAGGAAAACCTTCTTGCTTAGACATAGACAAGAGAACTTTCGTCTGAGATAAATACTGATAAGGATTTTTTTGATAGCCAAGGAAATGTACGTAGTCCTCAAGCTCATACTCTTTGACCCGTTTTTTCAGTTCCTCTTCCATATCACCAGCACCTATAAAGTAAAGGTGATAATTTTTCCCCTCTTGGTGTAATAACCGTATCACTTCCACCACACGGTCAGAACCCTTATTTTCTTCAATCCGTCCGATAGTACAGATACTTTGAGGCGCAATCTCGATATCAATCTTCTCTTGAGATTTTTCTAGGATAGTCTTAAAATCATAACCATTGTAGACCGTCTGTAATTTTGAAGCATAATCTGGATAGACTTCCTTGATAGAATGGCTGGTCTTTTTTGAGATCCCTACAATGGTATCCGCAGCATCCAACTGTCGTCTATGTGATTTTCTTTTTGAGCTATCCTTAAGAAATTCTTCAATACTTCCATGAATCCAAGAGATTTTCTTGACTTCTCTTCTTTTAGAGAACAACAGTGGTGGATTCATAATGGTAAAGGAAACTTCAACATCATAGTCATCTTTCACAAGCAAGCGCCGAGTCAGTCTTGGAAAATAAATTCTCATTCTCCACAAAAGAGCTCGTAACCATCTGGCTTGGCGATAATCCTGAAAGGATTTTAAAATGCCTACATGTTTAGGAACTGATTCGTATCCCTTGTCAAAATGCTCCATTTCAAGAATATCAATATCATACTTTTCTGGATCCAGATTTGAAACAATGGTAGATAAAATCTTCTCTGCTCCACCTCCGAGAGAAAAAGACCACATAAAAAATAAGATTTTTTTCTTAGCCACCATATTCTCCCTTGTATTCTGTATAAGACTTATCCATATCAGCGATGACAGCATCATGATGCGGTAGCTGCTTGTCTGCTGGTGGTGGCGTCATATAATCCCCAAAAGCAGTACTGAGATAGGCATCATAGCCAACTGGAATAGGCATCTCTGTGCCTTCAAATGGCAAGAAAAGATTATCTTCAAAAGATGCGATTGGATACTTATTTCTCATATAGCCAGGACCTGAGCATAATTCTGTAATGCCATCACTATCAGCCAAATCATACTTGGTCATTTCTTTCTCAGCTTTTTTCCAAATGTGATAACGAAGAGATTTTGGTGTCACGCCCAGTAAAATGCGGCTTCCCCATTTCATAAGTGCGCCATGCTTTTCTGGAATAGTTTGAGCACAAAAAAGAGAATAAATCAGTGCCCAACGAACCTGTTTTTTCCGCTCAGCTGGATTTTTAGGATAATAATCCAAGGGCAAAACATCCAAAGCCAAACCATGTGGCAAATCCAAATCTTGCTGGTAAGGTTTAATGCAGGTAGTTTCCTTGTCACGAATGGTAATAAAAAGATTACGGTCGACAAAATCCTTGTGACTCTTTGACAAGAAATAACGTTCATCTGCATAACGAGGCCATAATTCTGCTAATTTCTCATAATCTTTACGAGGCATAAAAAAGTCTAGGTCGTCATCCCAAGGAATAAAACCCTTGTTTCGAAGGGCACCAATAGCACCCCCTCCACAGAGATAACAAAGTAAATCATGCTCCTTGCAAAAGGCCACAAAGTATTCAGCCATCTCCAGACTACGAGCCTGAATTGCTTTTAAATCAGTCATATTGTTCATTATTCTTTCTATCGTATCGTTTCATTATACCACAAATAGGGGGTGAAAATCTATTGCAGACTGTAAAAAATCAAAGCCTGACTGCTATCCAAATAGCTATCAGACTTTGATTCTCCTATCTTATTTTATCTCAAGCCCATCTGAGATAATTTATTCTGATATTTGTTTTGATCAACCAGCAACCCCAAGCCTCCATAGACATCATAGGCATCGACCCAATCACCTAGTTCTGGAACTGTTAATCTCTCAATACCATTTTGCGCTCCGTCTAGGAAAGACAAGCCATTTGTTAACAGGAAGGTATAAGGAACATTCGTTGAAGTCATTGCGAATACCTTGCCAAGTGCCTCTGAGCCTGTAAAGAGCTTGGTTGGATCCTTGATTTGCTGAAGAACGGCTGTAAGTACTTGTTGCTGTCTTTTGGTACGGCCGTAATCTGCCTCATCATCATCACGGAAGCGAGCATAATTGAGCAAGGTTGAACCGTTCATCTGCTGTTTCCCGACTTTGATGGTTTGGGTTGGAGACTCAGTCTCAGTAGCGTGTAAATCATCTCCAACTGTAGCTTCTGTTAGTTGGCGCCCATTCAATGTTGAAAATTGGGCATCAATTGTCACCCCATCAGGGAAAAGCGTGTCAATCGCTGTTGCAAAGGCCTGAAAATCGACCAAGGCATAGTACTTAATGTCCAAGTCAAAATTATCTTTCAAGACTTGACGAACCATTTCTGCCCCTTTTTGCCCCTCTTGTTCTCCTAACTCGTAGGCTACGTTTAACTTGTTATCCGTCTGTTTTCTACCGTTAATCACTTGACTGTAACCGTCTATATAAACCAAATTGTCACGCATGAAACTGACTAGCTTCATTTTCTTATCTGAGCCGCCAACATTTAATACCATAATAGAGTCTGTCCGCGTCTCAGCACTATTTTGACCAATTCGACCGTCCGTCCCCATGATCAAAATATTAACCCCGTCTCTAGTGTCCTGACCATTAAAGACTTGAACCTGTGCTGCCTTAGCATCAGCAGTTTTCTTTGCACTAGCATCTTGGTAACCACGTAAAAACATGAATACCATGGCCAAAGCCACACAGACTAAAAGTGAAAAAATCACCATAAAAATGCGTTTAAGACGGAGCTTTCGTCTTTTCTTTTTGGGAGGAGCAGAAAGTGCTTGTGATTTGGATTGTGAGCGACTCCGGTTCGCATAGCTTGGTAAGTCAACCTGCTCTTCTCTTTCTTGTTCCAAGCTGGAACTACTATTTACTCTAGCAAGAGTTAGCTTTTCTTGCAAATAGGCAAACTCATTTTTTTCTCTCTCATTGAGATAGTGAATATTTTTTAGTAAATAATCATAACGTAATTTTTCATGATGACTGAGAGGATTTTCTTTACTCATCTTCTCTCCTTTCCATGGTCTGATATTGGATAAATCGGATAGGCACCCAGAACCTTATACTGGATTCCGATGGCTTCTAATTCTTTTTGGGCAAAGTGAACCAAGTCCTTATCAGTATAGTCCACATCGATAATGAAAAAGTATTCACCCAGTGCTGTCTTGAGTGGACGACTTTCAATTTTTGTCAGGTCAATTCCTCGCCAAGCAAATGTCGACAGGGCCTTATAAAGTGCACCTGGAAGGTTGTCAGGTAAGGTCAGGGCCAAACTCATTTTCTCCCTTTGTGCTTGCAAGGGAATACTAGGCTTTTCAGCTCCCAGAACCCAGAAACGTGTGAAATTGGCTTCCATTTCCTGAATATCCTCGGCAATCAGTTCCAAGCCATATTCTTCTGCAGAACTTCTAGGTGCAATTGCCGCAAAAGGCTGGTCTGGATGTTCTGAAATAAAGCGGGCCGCATAAGCTGTACTAGCAGTCACCTCGATTTGGGCCTCTGGATACTGTTCATCGATGAATTTCTTTCCTTGAGCCAAGGCCTGTGGATGTGAAAAAATCTTTTCAATCTTAGTGTGGCCTGGGACCACCATCAACTGCTGATGAATAGGCTGAACGATTTCTGCCACTGCTTGGATGCGAGCCTGATGAAAAAGGTAGTCCAAGGTTTCATGAACACTACCCTCGATAGAATTTTCAACTGGCACCACAGAATAGTCCACCAATCCTTGCTCATAGGCCTTGATGACATCTGTAATATTGGCAAAGGCCTGCAATTCCTCATGAGGAAAAGCTGTCTGCACAACGTGATGTGAAAATGATCCCTTGGGACCTAGATAAGCAATTTTCATCTCAGTTCCTCTATAATTTCCTCTGGGCTTAACTTGGTCACATCCAAAATCCGACTAGCCACTTCCTCATACCAAACCTGTCTTTCTTGGAAAATAGCTACTAATTCTTCCTTGCTATTATTTAGAAAAAGCGGACGCTGATTGTCCTGATCAGCTGATATGCGTTGGTAGAGGGTTTCAAAATCTGCTTTCAGATAAATATTATCAGAATTGGTTTTGAGTAAGTCGCGATTTTTCTGAGAAATGACTACTCCTCCACCAGTCGACACGACTTGGTCTGTCTGTAGTAAATCAGCTAGGACTTCTGATTCTACCTGACGAAAGGCCGCTTCTCCCTTTTCAGCAAAAAAATTCGCAATGGACATACCTAGGCGCTTCTCTATCAGAGCATCCATATCGAGGTAATTAGGATCCAAGCCTCTTGCAATAGTAGATTTGCCAGCTCCCATAAAGCCTAATAACACCTTAGCCATGAATCAAGTTCTCCAAATCATCAAAGAAACTAGGATAGCTGGTATTGATGGCTTCTGCACGGTCAAGTTCCACTTCTCCATCTGCAACCAAGAGGGCTGCAATGGCTGTCATCATGCCGATACGGTGGTCACCAAACGTATTGACTCTAGCACCGTGAAGGGCTGATTTCCCTTTGATAATCATCCCATCTGCCGTAGGAGTAATATCTGCTCCCATGCTATTTAAGGCGTCTGCCACAACCTGAATGCGGTCTGTTTCCTTGACCTTGAGCTCCTCAGCATCCTTGATAACTGTAACACCTTGGGCTTGGGTCGCAAGTAGGGAAATAATAGGCAATTCATCAATCAAGCGTGGAATCAAGGCACCACCAATCTCTGTTCCTTTCAAGTCAGAAGATTCAACAGTCAAGGTTGCAGATTTAGCGACTGGATCGATTTCAGTTATTTCCAATTTTCCACCCATGGCGCGAATGACATCAATGATACCTGTACGCGTTTCGTTGATGCCCACATTTTTAAGCACCACACGAGAGTTTGGAACAATCAAACCTGCGACCAACCAAAAGGCTGCACTGGAAATATCTCCTGGAACAACCACCTTTTGTCCTGTCAATTTTTGCGGTCCTTGGACTGTGATTTTCTTGCCGTCCACACTTAAATGACCACCAAATTGTTGCAGCATATCTTCAGTATGGTTACGGGTGCATTCTTTTTCGATAATAACGGACTCTCCCTGAGCCTGCAAGGCTGCAAACATCAAGGCTGACTTAACTTGGGCAGAGGCAATTGGCAACTCATATTGAATAGGTGTTAAATTCTTAGTCCCCTTTAAGTGAAGAGGAGGCAGGTCTCGCTCAGTTTGTCCCGAAATGCTGACGCCCATTTTTTTCAATGGAATCGTCACACGGTCCATAGGTCGTTTGGAAAGACTGTCATCTCCAAACATTTCTACTTCAAAGTCTGCACCAGCAAGAACACCTGAAATCAGGCGAATCGAGGTTCCAGAATTTCCCATATCAAGGGCATTTTGCGGAGCTTTTAAGCCATCCATACCTACACCTTGGATGGTAATAACCCCATCTTTATCCTCAATCTCAACACCAAGATCACGAAAGGCTTGCATGGTCGAAAGGACGTCTTCGCCACGTAATATATCATAAACCTTGGTCTCACCCTCAGCCAAACTTCCAAAGATAATGGACCGATGGCTAATAGACTTGTCACCTGGAACGCGGATACTGCCGTGTAAGTGGCAAATGTTTGTTTTTAGTTTCATACTGGACCTCATACTTGCAATACTTTTACTTATTTTATCATAAAAAGCCAGAAATTCCTTAAAAATTCCTGACTTTAGGATAGTTATTTTCTTATTTTAGCAATTCTGAAACTGGTTCGAAAACAATTTTTTCAATGTCAGAAAGGTAAATTGCCAATTGTTGTTGCTTGGTAAAGAATTCTGACAAGAGGCTATTTCCTTGAATCTGTTTACCAAAGCCTTCCATTTTCGCTTGAAAGGAAGCGTCTGGCATTTGACCTGTCTGTGCTAGTCTTTGAATTTCCTCTTGGAAAGCAACATATTCTGTAAAAATTTTGCTTGCCTCAGCATCTGCTGCAATCGCATCTTTAGCTGCTTTAACAGCCTTGTATTCTGGTAATTCGCGTAGACCGCGACTGAGTTCGTTTGCACTATCGTAAATATTTGACATGATTTTCTCCTTATTTATTTCTTTTAAAATTACTAATCACTCTGTGGTCTTTATTATTGTGCAATCACTTTTATATGACCTCTTGAATGTCCATTGCTTAATTCCTTATCTGGTATATACTCTATCTTCAAAGTTCCTAAATTAGAACCTGTTTTTATTTCATTTGACATAAGATTATCAAAATAGTTATTTATCTCATCATCAGATAATGATGATTCAATCGATTTAACAATATCATGAAATACTTCTTTCATTCCTGCAACACCAGATTCACTATTTTCATTTGTCTGATTTATTGTTACATTGATTTTATCAGTATCATTTGCATGTAAAAGCTCCAAGTAATATCCGTAGCTTGATGCGAAATATTTTATTTTTATATTTCCTTTTTTGATATTTTCTAATGGGCTATTAGAATTTTGATTATAGCTGTTAATAAAATCATTAATAATCCTATCGTCTACATACTTTGAATTAGTTTTCTCTGAACTTGTTTCTTTCTTGGATGGTTCATTTTTTGTCTCGACACTTGCTCCTGAATTAGTTTTCACATCTTTTTTAACAGCGTAAGCTCTAAGTAAGATAAAAGAAATAAAGATAATACCAAATATGAATCTAGGCTCTATTTTAGGCATATTTTTCTCCTTATTTGATGACGACTGTGTAGTCGGTATTTTCTGTTATGAGATGCTCGGCTCGTTCCAAGTCCTGAGCATTTTTAAATGAAATTTGTAGGATTCCGTGAATATCCTCACGGTTTTCCTCATTGATGTGAATATTAACCAAGGAAGTTCCACGTAGCAATTCCAAGATTCGTAAAATAACGTCTTCTTCATCGGGAACGTCAACATAGAGGTCGTAAGAGCTATCCACACCACCACGCTTATGGATTTCCATGGCCTGACGTTGCTCACGCGCTTGATTGAAAAAGTTCCAGATTTGCTCTTCATCTCCCTTGCTGATGGCTTGCCCAATCGCTTCCAACCGTTCCTTGAAATCCTCAATGCGGTCTAGAATAGTCTCACGATTGGACAAGAGAATGGAGGTCCACATACCTGGTTCGCTTTCCGCAATCCGAGTCATATCTCGAAAACCACCGGCTGCAAAGCGCCTTGCCATCTCATGTTCTTGAGCATAGATCGCGGTCTGCTCCATAAGACTAGAAGCCAGAATATGAGGGAAATGGCTAATCTGAGAAGTGACACGATCGTGCTCCTTGGCATCAATCTCGATAAAACGGGCATGAAGACCTGAAAGCAAGTCCTTCATTTCCTCAAGCGTATCAGGACTTGTCAGACTCGAAGGTGTAAAGATATAATAGGCATTTTCAAAAAGATTGACATCCGCAGAAGCAGCCCCTGTCTTGTGACTACCAGCCATGGGATGAGCTCCGACAAAGCGAACAGACTTGCCAGCTAAATAGTTCTCCGCCGCATCTACAATGGCTGACTTGGTCGAACCAGCATCTGAAATAATAACGCCTTCTTTCAAGTCCAAGTTGGCCAACTCCTTAATAAAGGAAATGGTTTGCTTTATTGGCAAGCTGAGAATGATGATATCTGCCAAAGGAGCAAAACTGGCAAAATCATCCGTTGCACGGTCAATCATGCCTTCTTTCAAGGCGATATCTCTCGAAGCTTGGCTACGATTATAACCTAAAATTTCATAATCTGGATGATCACGTTTGATGCCAAGGGCCAGAGAGGCACCAATCAATCCAAGGCCTGCGATATAGACTGTTTTTGCCATAGGAACTCCTTAATAGTTCTTTGTATAGTCTCGGTGTTGGGCTACCGCTTCTTTTAGTTCCTCAAGATTGTCTGATGAGAATTTTTCAAGGATTTCTTGTGCCAGAACCGTTGCCACAACGGCTTCCATGACCACTCCTGCAGCTGGAAGGGCGGTCGGATCACTTCTCTCCACGGTCGCCTTGTAAGGTTCGTGGGTTTCGATATCCACACTCATAAGTGGTTTGTAGAGAGTAGGAATAGGTTTCATGACTCCACGAACAACGATGGGTTGCCCATTGGTCATACCACCTTCAAAGCCCCCTAGATTGTTGGTACGACGGGTATAGCCGTCTTCTTTAGACCAGAGAATTTCGTCCATAACTTGGCTTCCTTTGCGGTAACCAGCTTCAAAGCCGAGGCCAAATTCTACTCCTTTAAAGGCATTGATAGAGACAACAGCTTGGGCTAATCGTGCATCCAATTTTCTGTCCCATTGGACATAGGAACCAAGACCAACTGGAACGCCTCCGACGACTGTCTCCACAACCCCACCGATGGTATCACCGTCACGTTTGATTTGGTCAATATAGTCCTTGATTTCCTGCTCTCGTTCTTGATTGACAATAGAAACTTCAGACTGGGCAGCTCGCTCCTTAATCTCAGCCACTGTCAGATTTTCAGGTACATCGATTTCCTTGCCACCAAAGACCACGACATGGTTGGCAATCTCCATATTCAATTCAGCCAAGAGGCGTTTGGCTACAGCCCCGACTGCCACTCGCATGGTGGTTTCACGAGCTGATGAACGCTCCAAAGAATTTCGCAAATCGTCAAAACGGTACTTGATACCCCCAACCAAGTCGGCATGACCTGGACGAGGATGAGTAATTTTCCGCTTGCTTTTAAGGCGGTCTTCAATGTCCTCCGCAGACATGATGTCCAGCCATTTCTGGTGGTCCTTATTGATGACATCCATAGTAATAGGCGCCCCTGTCGTCTTCCCGTGGCGAACACCCGAAGTAAAGACAACCTGGTCACTCTCAATCTTCATACGACCACCACGACCGTAGCCACCCTGACGGCGTCTAAGATCCTCATTGATATCCTCAGCTGTCAATGGAAGTCCAGCTGGAATTCCCTCAATAATAGCTGTTAGACGGGGGCCGTGTGATTCTCCTGCAGTTAAATATCTCATACACTCTCCTTATTTTACCAAGTAGTCTTTCATCTCTTCCAGAGAAACTGGGTGAATAGTCGCTGAACCGAGCTCTGGTACCAAGACCAATTTCAAGGTATTACCACGCGCTTTCTTATCATGAGTCAAAGCCTGATAAAGCTTGTCAACATCCCAGTTTTCATAATCAACAGGCAAGCCAAATTTCTGACACATCTCTGTAATAGACTGAGTTATGTCAGCTGGCATAAGGCCTTTTTCCTCAGCCACCTTGGAAATCTGTACCATTCCCATGGCCACAGCTTCACCATGCATGACCTTGCCATAACCGGCAGTTGCTTCAATGGCATGGCCAATAGTATGGCCAAAATTGAGGTAAAGGCGTACACCATTGTCTAACTCATCCTCAACGACCATCTTGCGCTTGACCTGACAAGAATGTTCAATCAAAGTCTCCGCATGTTCCAGAATGCTCTCTACAGAACCATCCAGCTCCGTCAATAGAGTCCATAGTTCTGGATCCTCAATCAAGCCATACTTGATAACTTCACCCATTCCTTCAATCAACTCTCTTTTTCCGAGGGTTTCAAGAACAAGTGGGTCAATCAGAACCCCGTCTGGTTGGGCAAAAGTTCCTACCATATTCTTAGCAAATGGAGTGTTAACACCTGTCTTTCCACCGATAGACGAATCAACTTGAGCAGTCAAACTGGTCGGAATCTGAACAAAGTGAATACCCCGCATATAGGTAGAGGCTACAAAGCCTGCCAGGTCCCCAACAACGCCACCACCGAGAGCCACGATTCCATCGCTACGAGTCAAACCCTGCTTGACTAAAAATTCATAGACTTTCTGAACAGTGGTTAAATTCTTTCTTTCTTCGCCTTCTAAAAAGTCAAAAACAGCTACCTGAAAACCAGCATCTTCTAGGCTGAGTTTGACCTTCTCTGCATAAAGAGAAGCTACATGGTTATCTGTCACAATGACTACCTTTTGTGGTTGCCAGAGTTCTCGCAACCATTGACCAGCCTGAGCCAGACAACCTTTTTCAATCTGAATATCATAAGGATGATGAGGAATATCGATTCTGATTTTCATAGGAGAGTCTCCTTTTCTTTATTGGTATTTTTCTGTTAAGGACTGCCAAATCTCTTCTGTCGGCATTTCTTTTCCTGTCCACAGTTGAAAAGCTTCTGCAGCTTGATAGAGTAACATACCCAGACCATTGACGGCTGGATTGCCCTGCCTCCTAGCCCATTTCAAAAATGGCGTCTCAAAGGGTTGGTAAATAATATCTGCTACTAAGAGAGTTGCTGGTAAGACTATGCTTTCAGGAACTGGAGATGATTGACCATCCATCCCTACACTTGTCGCATTGACCAGTAAATCCGACTCAGCAATCCTTGCTTGCAGTTCAGAAACATCTTCTAAAGCATACAAGTCCACTTTAAAGCCTGTCTGCTCCTGTAACTTGGTCAGGTAAGGTCTTGTTTTTTCCATCGAAACTGAACGAACAAAAACTGAAATCTGACTGACGCCGTCCAAAATAGCTTGTGCCAAAATGGACTTGGCCGCACCACCTGCACCCAGCAGGGTCATCTTCTTACCTGAAATTGTAAAAGAAGGCAAGCTCTTAAAAAATCCCTTGCCATCTGTATTATATCCAATTAAATTGCCATTCTCATTAACAACCGTATTGACCGCACCGATCAAGCGCACTTCGTCACTCAGTTCATCCAAATAAGGAATCACCTGCTCCTTATAGGGCATAGAAAGGTTAATTCCAAACATCTGGTAGCGACGAATATTGGCCACCGTTTCTGCTAAGTCACTCGCTTCAATCTCCCAAGCCACATAAGCACCGTTGGTAGCTGTCGCCTCAAAGGCGCTGTTGTGAATAAAGGGGGAAATAGAATGCTTAATAGGATTGGCAACAACGGCAGCTAAACGTGTATAGCCATCAAGCTTCATCCAAAATCTCCCGAATTTTTTTCATGTTAGCTAAGGAAATCTGACCTGGGGCACTTGCCTCATCTAGACTAGCAAAGGACCAGCTCGAACCTGTCACATCCGCAGTGATACGAGAGACCTTACCCACCTTGCCCATAGAAATGGTCACATATTCCTGCTCAGGATTGAGGGTTTTAAAGCCTCGTGTATAGTTCATCAAGTCTAAGACATCCTGCTCCGTGTGAGCCATCACCGCAACCTTAACAAGTTTTGGATTTAAGCTCGTCAACTCTGACAAGATTTCCATCATGTTCTCAGGTGTTTCTTGGAAATTGTGGTAACTCAAAACGAGATTTGGAAAGTCCAGCATTTCCTCAAAAACATCCTTGTAGCTATAGTACTCAAAATCAATATAGTCTGGTTGATAGAGTTGCGCCACTTCCTTGATTAGATGGATATATTCTTCTGAAGAAAGGTCGATTTCTCCCCCTTCAGCACGAGTTCGCAGCGTGAAAACCAACTCACGGCCTGCGAATTTTTCAAAAATAGCTGGAGCTACCTGCAAAATCGCTTCTTTAGGCAGATAGTCGGCACGCCATTCAATGATGTCGGCATCCAGATACCTCGTGGCATCCAGAGCCTGGGCCTCCTCTAAACTTCTTGGCATTACTGAAACGATCAATTTCATTTACTAACCTTCATACTAATCACCTTGAGGTAATTACTACTTTCATCTTTTTTATTATAGGCAAAATCTGCTGGAAGACCGTATTTTTTAAAAATCTGGTAACTTCTTCCTGCAAAGCCTTTATCAATTTGTTCTGTAAATTTCTGACGGGAAACATTGGCAGCATTGGTACTGGCAATGATAATCCCTCCCGGATTTAAAATCTCAAGACTCTGGGATATCAACTTATGATAGTCCTTAGCCACAGAGAAAGTTTGTTTTTTATTCCGAGCAAAGCTAGGCGGATCTAGGACAATCACATCGTAGGTCAAGCCTTTTCGTTTGGCATATTTGAAATATTCAAAGACATCCATGACTATAAAACGATGGTCGTCTGTACTGATTCCATTTGCCTGAAAATGCGCTTGAGACAATTCTCGTGAACGCTTGGCTAGGTCAACAGAAGTTGTCTGGTTTGCTCCTCCCATGGCCGCAGCTACTGAAAAGGCTGCTGTGTAAGAAAACATATTGAGCAAGGATTTACCCATAGCCAATCCATCCACTAAACTACCGCGAACTTCATGCTGGTCTAGGAAAATCCCTGTCATCAAGCCATCATTCATAAAGACTTGATACAAGACACCATTTTCCAAAACAGTGAAAAAGTCAGGTGCTTCTTGACCATAAACATGGGAAGATTCATAGTCCAAACCCTTAAAACGGATCTTCTCATAGGCCCCTAACACCTCAGGAAAAACCTGTCTAAAGGCTTCTGAGATAGCCTTGCGAATCTGATAAACATAAGAGTTATACCAAGAAAAGACAGCATAGTCGCCATAAAGGTCCACTGTCAGACCCCCAAAGCCATCTCCCTCTTGGTTGAAGAGACGAAAGGCGGTTGTCAAATCATCTTGATAATAGGATTTTCTCTTTTCTTTAGCTTGTCTAAACAGCGTTTCAAAGAAAGCTTGATTGAAGGCCACCTTGTCCTTACTAACAAACCAGCCCAAGCCCTTGTTTTGCTGCGAAAGGTAGGCAGTCCCAAGAAAGGTTCCTTCTTGACTCTGCACTTCTACTTCCTGATCCTTAAGATTTACATTCTCAAGATCACTGGCTTCTAGTAAAACCAGACCTTTGGCGAGCTTCTTTTCAACCCTTTTGCTGACTCTTATTCTATTCATAACTACCATTATATCAAACTTTTAGCCAATTCTCAAAAAAGAAACTACCCTTGCTTTTTTACTCTTCTTTTAAAAAATGGTATACTAATACTAATAAAAAATTAGGAAGTAAATGTGTGAAAAGCAATTTTAACAAAATCCAAAAAGCTGTCGGTACCAGACTGGGTTTTGTCCTAACCCTTTTAATCCTCTATTGGCTCAAAACCTTATTAGCCTATGCCGTTGACTTTAATTTAGATATTCAAGTGGGCAAGTTGCAGGGAAATTACCTTGCCTTTATCGCCTTTTTCAATCCCCTTCCCTTGGGACTACTCCTGCTGGCTCTAGCCCTCTATGCTCGGTCAACCAAGATTTTTTATGGCCTGAGTATAGCTATTTATAGCCTTTTATTCATTTGGCTTTATTCTAACGTCTTTTACTATCGAGAATTTAGCGACTTTATCACGGCTAATACCATGAAGGTGGTCAGCAAGGTGTCTGTCGGCACTGCAGAACTAGAGTTACTGCGTCCTTGGGATTTCATCTATTTTATGGATTTCCCATTGCTGGCTTTCCTTTTCTATAAAAAATTCATCCAGCTGGATAGGAGACCTTTCAAATTCCGATCCAGTATTGCCATCACTGCTCTCTCGGCCCTGCTCTTTTCAGCTAACCTTTTCTTGGCTGAAATCGAGCGTCCCGATCTCCTGTCGCGAGGATTTTCTAATTATTATATTGTTCGTGCCCTTAGTTTGCCAGCCTTTTTAGGCTATAGTGCCAACCAATCCTACAGTGCCAACAAAGAACGTGCCAAGGCCTCTGAGACTGATCTTCAACCTATTACAGATTATATTCAAGAACATTCGGCTAAACCTAATCCAGATTATTTTGGATTAGCCAAAGGGAAAAATGTGATTTATCTCCACTTGGAGAGTTTCCAACAGTTCCTACTTGACTATAAACTCAACCTAGATGGAACTGAGCATGAAGTCACTCCCTTCCTCAACTCCCTCTACCATTCGCAATCAACCCTAGCCTTTTCGAATATCTTTAACCAAGTCAAGGCTGGGAAGACCTCAGATGCAGAAACCATGCTGGAGACTGGTTTGTTTGGACTTGATCAAGGTTCTTTTATGGTTAACTATGGAGGTACCAATACCCAGCAAGCTGCGCCTTTTATCCTATCAAAAAACGGCTATCAATCGAGTGCCGTCTTTCACGGCAATATTGGGACCTTCTGGAACCGAAATACGACCTACAAACAATGGGGCTACCAATACTTCTTTGATGCTTCCTACTTCACCAAGCAAGACAGTAGCAATTCTTTCCAATATGGTTTGAATGATAAAATTATGATGAAAGATTCTATCCAATATCTGGAGCATTTGCAGCAGCCTTTTTATGCCAAGTATATCACGGTCTCCAATCACTATCCCTATGCTAGCAATCTAACAGGCGATGAGCTTGGTTTCCCCTTAGCCAAAACAAAAGATGAAACAATCAATGGCTACTTCCAAACCGCCAACTATCTGGATAGTGCTATCAAGTCCTTCTTTGACTATCTCAAAGAAAGTGGCCTCTATGAAAAATCCATCATCGTCATCTACGGAGACCATTATGGTATTTCCAACTCCCGAAATCCTGAGCTGGCTCCCTTGATTGGAAAGACTTCTGAGAACTGGTCTAATTACGACAATGCCATGTTGCAACGAGTGCCTTTTATGGTGGTCATTCCTGGCTATGAAAAAGGACAAATCATCAATACCTACGGTGGACAAATCGATATCTTACCGACTCTCGAACACCTCCTTGGCATTGAGTCCAGTTCCTTCCTTCAAGTTGGACAAGACCTCCTATCACCAGACCACCAAGAAATCGTTGCCTTTCGGACTGCCAATTCCTTCGTCACACCAAAATACACCAGCTACGACGGACGAACCTACTATACTGAAAGTGGTCTCGAAATCAGTAATCTTGATGAACAAACTCAGACCGAACTGGAAAGCGTTCGTCAAGTAGCTAGTCAACAGCTGAAAATCAGCGACCAGATTCAAACTGGCGATTTGATCCGTTTCTACCAAGCAGATCATCTTGGAAAAGTTGATACAGAAAGTATTTCTTACCTCAATTCCTTGCCAATTCTGCAAAAGATTGAGCAGGAAAAAGGAAGTCAGTCAACTAGTCTCTTTAGCCAACGACAAGGCAAAACTAGTACTGACCTTTTCAAGGCACCAAGTTACCAAGAACTCCACCCAGAGTCGGCAGAAACCGAATCAAAATCACAATAAAAAAATGCTCTTCCATCGTGTAGGAGCATTTCTTTTTATCAATGAAAATCAAAGAGCAAACTAAGAAACTAGCCTCAGGTTATACTCAATGAAAATCAAAGAGCAAACTAGGAAGCTAGCCGCAGGCTGCTCAAAACAGTGTTTTGAGGTTGTAGATAAGACTGACGAAGTCAGTCACATATATACGGCAAGGCAAAGCTGACGTGGTTTGAAGAGATTTTCGAAGAGTATTAACTGTGAGATTGTAGACAGAGAGGTCGTACCTACAATATATGTCTGTCAAGTTTAGTGGTGTAGATAGTAAAATAAAGATGAGAAGGCATAGAGAGAAGATAAATCAGCTTCAGCAGGTATCTGGAAAATTTGATTTTATAGAAAAGCCTTTTGTTACAAACTCAATATACTATCAATAAATAATATTATAGAAGCAACAATAATTATAATTTCACCTATCTGCATAATCCTATTTCGAACTCTAAATATATGTTCTATCAAAAATACTTGGATCACACACATTATAGGAATGAAAGTTTTTGAAATTGAAAAATATCCCAATAAATAAACTATAAACAACAATAATAGAACTATATTATATTTCTTATTCAAAACATTCCTCCCTATATTTTTAATTACCAATCTTAATCATTTACAACTACATTCTAACAAACTATAAAAGCGTTTGTCGAATTGAATTTATCAATCAAACGACCAACTAGCTCATCTTTTTTCTATTTCTGCCAATATGCGTGACAGGTAGTAATGATAGCCAAAAATAGCAAGACCAAGCAGGAGGATAAGAGCTCCTACTCCCAAGCTAATGGCAAGGATAGGGGAGAGAGACCGAACCAAGAATAAGCTCCCTATTACAAGGGCCATTAAGATTGCACTATAAATAAAAATCAAAACAATTGCGACTATACGATTTGAACGGTTCACCAAGTCCGTAATGCTACTCCAATTGGTTGACAGATTTTTCACGTCCTTAAAGTAATGGTGGCAAGAAAGGATGACACTGGCAAGGGTCCAGACTACAAGAAGGTAAATCATCGAAAGGATGGGCAAGCCTAGATATAGAGAAAGGCCAAGTAAAGTCAGAACTGGTAAAAAGGACTGGACAGCAAATATAATCCAAAATTTCACTTTCACATAGCGAGCAAAGTCAAAGGGTAAACTCTTCAGAAAATCAACATTTTCCCTCTCCAAGGACAAGGCAATTGAATGCAGGCTGGTGATATTGTTATTAACAACTGCTATAAACACTCCTACAAAAAACAAGGGTAACCAGTATGGAGGATGAATGTCTGGAACTATCTGAGAATCTCGGATTTTGGAAATCAGACCGATCATCATGAGATAAGGAAGGAAAGCACTTGTAAAAAGCACTGTAATCACGCCAGTCCCCTGTCCCAAGAGGGTGAGGTGGTAGCGTAAAACCATACGGAAAAAGCCCTTTTTAGTAGTTGAAATCCTCTCCTTGCTGCGACGTTCTTTCTTGACCTTCTCCTCACTGTTAAGCAGAATCACGTCATAAAAATGAGGAAGAACCTTCTTTTTGGTCAGGTAAAGTAAGAAGACAGTTAGAGTTATCCAAGCGAGCAGACCCAGTATGGCTTCTGTCGAAAAAGGCTCCACTGCTATTTTGTAAAAGATATGAAGAGGATAAAGGAGAAATGGAATGTCTCTAACTTTGTCAACAATACTTCCAAAAGTCGACTGTAGAAAGAGGACAAATATTAAAGGTATGAGAACTCCTATCCCAATCATCACATTCGCAAAAATAGACTGATACTTTCTGAAGACCCTAGTCTGAGCCAAGAAATGTACTGCCACTACCATCACTAAAGTAACAGAGACAAATAATAGGGCCAAGGACAGCAGCATCAAAGGCAAGCCCAGCCACAGAGAAGGAGCTAGCCTAATGTAGAGGACTAGAAAATAAGCTAGGATTGGTACAATTCCAGGCAGAGCTGGCAAGAGGACAGACAGTCCTTTAGCGATTATAATCTCTGATTCTTTAAAGGCATAGGGTCTATACGATACCAAATCCTTACTCTCATAAAAGACATTGTAAAATGCAGTGAAAGAAGTTGAAAAGGCAAGCACCAGTAAAATAGCAACCATGCTACTAAAAAAACTTGGCATTTCCTCAAAAGGAAAACGAAAGGCTATATTTATAAACATGAAAAGCATCAAGAGACTAGAAAAAATGTAAGAACTTAGGACTCTAGCGGAAACATTTACTTTTTTCCCAGGATTCTTAGCCTGCTTCTTTCGTAGGTTAGCCAGATTAGCTTCTTGAGATGAATAGAGGATATTAATATCAACTAATTTTTTAATGACCTTGAGACGCATCTGAAACCTCCTCTTTTCTACCAGCAAGGCTAAGGTAGATACTTTCTAAAGACTGGTCTGGATGGTCTTTTCTCAAGTCCTCTACGCTACCACAATAAATCAAATGTCCCTTTTTCAAAATGGCAATCCGATCACAGACTTGCTCGGCTACCTCTAGGACATGGGTTGAAAACAAAACTGTCTTGCCTTTTTGCGCATGCTCCTTCATCATCTGCTTCAAATCAAAGGCAGCCTGGGGATCCAAACCAGTCAAGGGTTCGTCCAAAACCCAAATATCAGGATCAGACAAGAGTGCCCCGATGACAAAGACTTTCTGACGCATTCCGTGAGAAAGGGTTTCAATAACCTGATAGCGATTTTCAGCAAAATCAAAAACACTCAATAGCCTAGCTAGACTAGTCTCCAAGTCAGAGCTAGTCAGATCATAGGATGAGGCGATCAATTCCCAAAATTCATTGGCCGTTAAGCGTAAAAATAAGTCAGGCGAGTCTGCTACGTAGCCAATCTTTCGTTTAATAGCTAAACGATTTTCCGATAACTCCTGACCGTCTACCAGAATACGACCACTGCTGGGTGAAATGATACTGACTAGGGATTTTATAGTGGTCGATTTTCCAGCCCCATTATGGCCAATCAAGCCCATAATCTCCCCATTTTCAATCTGCAAATTGAGATTGCTCAAAGCCTCTTTATCACCATACAACTTACTAACATTTTGAAATTCAATCATGGGATGACTCCTATCTTTATCTATATTACATACTATTATACTAGCACTTTGATACAAAAAAATCAATACTTTATTTTAAGTAGTTAAAATATATTTTTTCTATCTTACGCAAACGTTTGCCCTAAGAGATACTTTATGATAGAATAAAGAACAAGATTGACAAGTAAGAGGAAAAACAATGAAAAATCAAACACTTATGCAATACTTTGAATGGTATCTGCCCCACGACGGTCAGCACTGGACGCGTCTGGCTGAAGATGCTCCACACCTAGCTAATCTCGGCATCAGTCATGTCTGGATGCCACCAGCTTTTAAGGCGACCAATGAAAAAGATGTCGGCTATGGGGTCTATGACTTATTTGACCTAGGAGAGTTCAACCAAAAAGGTACTATCCGCACCAAGTATGGTTTTAAAGAAGACTATCTTCAAGCCATTCAAGCTCTAAAAGCACAGGGAATTCAACCTATGGCCGATGTAGTGCTCAATCACAAGGCTGCAGCCGATCACATGGAAGCCTTTCAGGTCATCGAAGTGGACCCTGTAGACCGTACAGTTGAACTTGGGGAACCCTTCACCATCAATGGCTGGACTAGTTTTACCTTCGATGGTCGCCAAGATACCTACAATGACTTCCACTGGCACTGGTACCACTTCACAGGTACAGACTATGATGCTAAACGCCGAAAGTCTGGGATTTATCTGATTCAAGGAGACAACAAGGGCTGGGCTAACGAGGAATTGGTCGATAACGAAAACGGTAACTACGACTACCTCATGTATGCCGACCTAGACTTTAAGCATCCTGAAGTTATCAAAAATATCTATGACTGGGCAGACTGGTTTATGGAGACGACTGGTATAGCTGGTTTCCGTTTGGATGCCGTTAAGCACATTGACTCTTTCTTCATGAGCAATTTTATCCGCGATATGAAGGAAAAATACGGTGAGGATTTCTATGTTTTTGGTGAATTCTGGAATCCTGACAAGGAAGCCAATCTAGACTATCTTGAAAAAACGGAAGAACGCTTTGACCTTGTCGATGTTCGTCTCCACCAGAATCTCTTTGATGCTAGCCGAGCAGGTTCCAACTACGACCTTCGTGGCATTTTCACGGATAGCTTGGTGGAACTCAAGCCCGACAAGGCTGTAACCTTTGTCGACAACCATGATACCCAACGAGGACAAGCCCTTGAGTCGACTGTTGAAGAATGGTTCAAGCCAGCAGCCTATGCCCTTATTCTATTACGCCAAAATGGACTGCCATGTGTCTTTTACGGAGACTACTATGGGATTTCAGGGCAGTATGCTCAACAAGATTTCAAAGAAGTCCTTGACCGTCTCCTAGCCATCCGAAAAGATTTGGCCTATGGAGATCAAACAGACTACTTTGACGATGCTAACTGTATCGGTTGGGTACGTTCAGGTGCTGAAAATCAATCCCCAATCGCAGTCTTGATTTCAAATGACCAAGAAAACAGCAAGTCAATGTTTGTCGGCCAAGAATGGGCTAACCAAACCTTTGTAGATTTACTTGAAAACCACCAAAGTCAAGTTACAATTGATGAGGAAGGTTATGGACAATTCTCAGTCTCAGCAAGATCTGTAAGTGTCTGGGCAGCCAATACCATCTAATAGTTCATAATAACCGAGCCAGGTCCAAGCAGATTTGGCTTTTTTCTATTCACAAAAAAGACCTACCCAAATGGATAGATCTTTACTTGATTACAATTTACCTGCTACTGCATCCAACAATTCTTGGATCTTAGCTTGGTTGCTTCCTCCTGCCATGGCCATGTCTGGTTTACCACCACCACGTCCATCAACGATTGGTGCCAATTCTTTGACAAGGTTTCCTGCATGAAGGTCTTTTGTCTTGCTTGCTACAAGGACATTGACTTTGTCACCGATAGCAGCAACTAGGACAAGAAGATCAGAGTAGTCTTTTTGTTTCCAGTTATCCGCAAAAGTACGAAGGGCACCAGCATCAGATACAGATACTTGGCTAGCAATGTAACGGTGACCATTGACTTCCTTAACATCCTTGAAGATGTCACCTGCGGCTGCAGCTGCGGCTTTTTCTTTCAACTCAGCATTTTCTTTTTGCAATTGACGAAGTTGTTCTTGAAGGCCTTCTACCTTGTGAGGAACTTCCTTAACTTGAGGTGCTTTCAAGGTTGCTGCGACAGCTTTAAGAGCATCCTCTTGTTCACGGTAGGCTTCAAAGGCTTCCTTACCAGTCACTGCCAAGATACGGCGAGTTCCTGAACCGATCCCTTCTTCTTTGACAATCTTGAAAAGACCAATTTCAGAAGTGTTGCCAACGTGGGTACCACCACAAAGCTCGATAGAGTAGTCACCGATAGTAACAACACGGACTTCTTTTCCGTATTTCTCACCAAAGAGAGCCATAGCACCCATTTCCTTAGCAGTGTCAATATCTGTTTCAACTGTCTTAACTTCAAGAGCTTCCCAGATTTTTTCGTTGACTTGCTGTTCAATGGCACGCAATTCTTCAGCAGTCACTGCTTGGAAATGGGTAAAGTCAAAGCGAAGGAATTCAACTTCGTTAAGAGATCCTGCTTGTGTTGCGTGGTTTCCAAGGATATTGTGAAGAGCAGCGTGAAGCAAGTGAGTCGCAGTATGGTTTTTCATAACACGGTGACGACGATTTGTATCAATTGCCAAGGTATATTCTTGGTTCAAAGCAAGCGGTGAAAGGACTTCAACTGTATGAAGAGCTTGTCCGTTTGGAGCTTTTTGAACATTTGTCACAGTAGCCACAACTGAACCAGCCTCATCCAAGATTTGTCCATGGTCAGCTACCTGTCCACCCATTTCAGCGTAGAATGGCGTTTCCGCAAAGATAAGTGAGGCAGTTCCTTCTGACACAGCTTCTACTTCTGCATTGTCAGCCACGATAGCCACCAATTTAGAAGACAATTGGCTAGCATTGTAGTTGAAGACACTTTCTACAGTGATGTTTTGAAGGGTTTCATTTTGCATCCCCATTGAGCCACCCTTAACAGCTGACGCACGCGCACGTTCTTGCTGTTCTTTCATGGCTGCTTCAAAGCCTTCACGGTCCACAGTCATACCAGCTTCTTCAGCGATTTCTTCAGTCAATTCAACTGGGAAGCCATAAGTGTCATAAAGTTTGAATACATCTGATCCAGCAATGACAGTTTGTCCCTTTTCTTTCAAGTCTGCTACGATTCCTTGGGCAAAGTGTTGACCTGAGTGAAGGGTACGAGCAAATGACTCTTCCTCGCTCTTAACGATTTTTTCGATAAAGTCACGTTTTTCAAGCACTTCTGGGTAGTAGCTTTCCATGATTTTTCCAACAGTTGGAACCAGTTTGTAAAGAAAAGGCTCGTTGATTCCCAATTTTTGACCATGCATAGAAGCACGACGGAGAAGACGGCGAAGGACATAACCACGACCTTCATTTCCTGGAAGGGCACCATCCCCAATGGCAAATGAAAGTGAACGGATGTGGTCAGCGATAACTTTAAAGCTCATGTTGTCGCCATCTTGGTCATAGACCTTACCAGACAATTTCTCCACTTCACGAATGATTGGCATGAAGAGGTCCGTTTCGAAGTTGGTCTTAGCCCCTTGGATAACGGCCACCAAACGCTCCAAACCAGCGCCCGTATCAATGTTCTTGTGTGGCAATTCCTTGTATTCGCTACGAGGAACAGCAGGGTCTGCGTTAAATTGTGATAAAACGATGTTCCAGATTTCGATGTAACGGTCGTTTTCAATATCTTCTGCAAGGAGACGAAGACCGATATTTTCTGGGTCAAAAGCTTCTCCACGGTCAAAGAAAATCTCTGTATCAGGTCCAGAAGGTCCTGCACCGATCTCCCAGAAGTTGTCCTCGATTGGAATCAAATGACTTGGGTCCACTCCCACCTCAATCCAGCGGTTATAAGAATCTTTATCATCTGGATAGTAGGTCATGTAAAGTTTCTCAGCTGGGAAGTCAAACCATTCAGGGCTTGTCAAAAGCTCATAAGCCCAAGTGATGGCTTCGTCACGGAAGTAATCACCGATAGAGAAGTTACCCAACATTTCAAACATGGTATGGTGACGTGCAGTCTTCCCTACGTTCTCAATATCGTTGGTACGGATAGCCTTTTGGGCATTGGTAATACGTGGATTTTCAGGGATGATGGTCCCGTCAAAGTATTTCTTAAGGGTTGCTACCCCAGAGTTGATCCACAAAAGAGTTGGGTCATTTACAGGAACCAAACTTACTGATGGTTCTACTGAGTGACCTTTTGTCGCCCAGAAATCAAGCCACATTTGGCGTACTTGTGCACTAGATAGTTGTTTCATATTGTCTCCTTATTTACTTGTTTAATGTGATTGGCTTTCCAGCATTTCCACATAGTCAATCGCGACACAGAGGGAAATGACTAGGTCTGCATAAGCGTCCTCCAGAACCGTTACGGTATAGGTAGAGGTCAGATGGAAAAGTTCCTTCTTAATTTCCGCAATCAACTGATCGCGATCATCCAGCAATTTGAAATTCAAATCCCAGATATTTCCCTCGATACGAAGACCCAGATTATCAAACTCATACTTATCTCGCCAGAAGGTCAACTTCTTGCGAATGACAAAACTCGAGCCATCCCGAAGCTGAATCTCAAAACGAGGAAGCAAGGTCAAGATTTCTTTACTGATCTGACTGACTTGTTCACCAGTCGCATCATAGATGGTAAAAGTTTTGGGAATCTTAAAAAATGATCCCTCCACCTGATAGGCGATTTCTCCCCTGTCATCCTTGATAGCGAAGCGTTCGCCTCCAAGACGAAACTTTTGTTTGACAAGAAATGTTTTCATCAACACCTCCAAAAATCAAAAGACAAGCTCATATCACGAAGGGCGAAAAACCGCGGTACCACCTTCATTCAATGAACTTGTCATTCTCTTATTCTTATGCAATTGTATGATTGAGTAGCATGACTTTCTAGCTTAGATGGCTCGCAGCACCGCCATTTCTCTGGACTAAGACAATTGAAAATCAATTCTCAACTTTCTTATTATAACGTTTTTTTAAGCTTGCGTCAACTGGAAATGATACCCATTTAATAACCCATTTCCTACATATCAGATTACTTTTTCAGAACATATTTTTTCTTACTACTATCACTCTTTTTATCCCAACTTTTATTCCAAAGTTTTGAATTGTTAAAGATAGCTTCGAAAATATTTACAAATATAAAGAACCCTATCACCAAATGTATGGAATCAGTTGTTAGGTATTGTCGATCCAATCCATCCTTTAGAGAGAATAGTATAACAGTTTGCTGAACAGTCAAAAAGGCTGGCCAAGAAAATTTTTTGAAAAAAGTAGATATTTTCATTATTTATTACCGCTTTCTGTAAGGTTAAACTTAGTATACTACTGAGAAAGAAAATAAGCAACTATCATAGAAAAAGATACCGTTACGAAAATTGCCTTTTATTTTTAAAAAAACGAACCAGCTTGACTGATTCGTTTTGTGACTTCTAACTCCTACTTCCGATACATTTTAAACTGTAGGAAGAGGTCGCTATATTTGCCCGTCCATTTATGGTCAAATTTCTCATAAACTTCCAGGTGTTTCATTGTTTCAGCATCTGGATAGAAGGCCTTGTCTTCTTTTTTCTCCTCTGGGAGTAGTTCCTTGGCTGGTAGGTTTGGTGTTGAATAGCCCACATACTCCGCATTTTTAAGAGCATTTTCGGGTTTCAACATAAAGTTGATAAAGGCATAGGCGGCATCTTGGTTTTTGACTGTTTTGGGAATAACCATATTGTCAAACCAAAGGTTGCTGGCCTCTGTCGGTACCACATAGCGGAGGTTTTCATTTTTCTCCAGCATTTGGCTGGCTTCACCAGAGAAGGTCACACCGATAGCAGCGTTGTTCTGAATCATGTAACCCTTCATCTCGTCGGCAACGATGGCCTTGATATTTGGAGTCAACTTGTAGAGCTTATCCACTGTCTCTTCCAACTGCTGTGGATTCTTGGAGTTAAGGCTGTAGCCAAGGGAGTTGAGTCCGAGTCCCAGGACCTCACGCGCCCCATCAAAAAGCATGATAGAGTTTTTGTACTCAGGCTTCCAGAGGTCATCCCAATGCTCAGGCGCTTCCTCTACCATGGTTTCATTGTAGACAATTCCCAGTGTTCCCCAGAAGTAAGGGATAGAGTATTTATTTCCTGGGTCAAAGGACTGGTTGAGAAACTCTGGTCCGATATTTTCAAGACCTTCAAGTTTTGAATAATCAAGCGGTACCAAGAGGTCTTCGTCCTTCATCTTGTTAATCATATATTCACTTGGGATGGCAATATCGTAGGTCGTTCCACCCTGCTTAATCTTGGTATACATGGCTTCGTTGGAGTCAAAGGTCTCATACTGGACTTGGATGCCTGTTTCTTCTGTGAATTGCTCCAAGAGTTCTGGATCGATATAGTCTCCCCAGTTGTAGATAACCAATTTTTGACTATCTCGGCTATTGATTTTACTATCTATATGCGTCGCAATTCCCCACAAGACCAGGATAATGGCTGCAATTCCTGCTAAAAATGAATAGAGTTTTTTCATGCTTGCTCCTCCTTCTCACGTGAGATAAAGTAATATCCAACAACTAGGATAATACTAAAGAGAAAGACTAGGGCAGACAGGGCATTGATCTCTAGCGAAATCCCCTTACGAGCACGAGAGTAAATCTCGACTGACAGGGTTGAAAAGCCATTTCCTGTTACAAAGAAGGTCACAGCAAAGTCATCTAACGAATAGGTGAAGGCCATGAAATAACCTGCAATGATAGACGGAGTCAGGTAAGGAAGCATGATTTCCTTGAACATCTGAAATTGACTGGCACCAAGGTCATAGGCCGCATGAATCATGTCACCGTTCATTTCCTTGAGTCGAGGCAAGACCATCAAGACCACGATAGGAATCGAGAAGGCCACGTGACTAGAAAGAACGGTCAAAAAGCCAAGTGAAAACTTGAGCTGAGTAAAAAGAATCAAGAAGCTGGCACCAATCATAACATCAGGCGCAACCATGAGGATATTATTGAGTGATAGAAAGGCTTCTTGGTATTTCTTACGAGACTGGTAAATGTAAATAGCTCCAAAAGTCCCGATAATGGTCGCTATCAAGGCTGATAGAAAGGCCAAGAAAAAGGTCTGAGTCACAATCAACATGAGACGACCATCCCCAAACATAGTTTTAAAATGGCTCAAGCTAAAGCCTGTAAAGCTATTCATGTCATTGCCTGCATTAAAGGCATAGCCAATCAGGTAAAAAATCGGCAGGTAGAGGACAAGAAAGACCAGTCCTAGATAAAAGTTGGCAAATTTTTTCATCGTTCTCTCCTTTCCTTGGTCACCCACATGGTGATGAACATGGTCAGGATGAGAATCACACCGATGGTTGAACCCATACCGTAGTTGTCATTGGTCAGGAAGTTCTGCTCAATGGCTGTTCCCAGCGTGATAACGCGGTTCCCACCAATCAAACGGGTCAGCATGAAGAGACTCAAACTTGGGATAAAGACGGATTGAACCCCACTTCGCACACCATTCATCGATAGAGGGAAGATGACATGACGGAAGGTCTCCCACTTGGTCGCACCGAGGTCATAGCTAGCATTGATAAGGTTGTTATCCATATCGTCCAAGACATTGAAAATTGGCAATATCATAAAGGGAAGCTCGATGTAGCTTGCGACAAAGATAAAGGAGAAATCGGTAAAGAGCAATTGCTGTGAACCGATTCCGATAAATTCCAAGAATTGGTTAATAGAGCCATTTTGACCAAAAATCCCGATAAAAGCATAGGCCTTGAGGAGCAAATTGATCCAAGTCGGCAGGATAATCAGCATGAGCCAGAGTTGACGGTGCTTGAGACGGGTCAAAAAGAGGGCTGTTGGATAGCTGATAAGCAAGGTCACAAAGGTCACAATTCCTGCATAGAGTACAGAGTTGAAACTCATTTTTAGGTAGGTCAAGTTTTGTGACGCAAAATAAGACTTATAATTTTCTAAACTGAATTGTCCTTCAATGTTGAAAAAGGATTGACCGAAAATCAAGACCAAGGGTGCCAATACAAAGAGGGCAATCCAGAGCATGTAGGGCACTACAAAGAGTTTAGAGCTTGTTTTCTTCATCTCTTTCCTCCTCGATTGCATTGATCAGACCTGCTTCTTGCTCTTCGATTTCCACGTATTCTTCGATACGGGCATCGAACTCTTCCTCGGTTTCGTTGAGACGCATGATATGGATGTCTTCTGGTTCAAAGTCCAGACCGATTTCCTCACCCACAATGGCCTTACGGGTTGAGTGGATCATCCATTCATTTCCAAGCTCGTCATAGGCGATAATTTCATAGTGAACTCCACGGAAGAGCTGGGTATCCACCTTAACTTGGAGCTTGCCTTCTTCAGGAAGGGTAATCCGCAAGTCCTCTGGACGAATAACGACCTCAACAGGTTCATTTGGCTTCATCCCACCATCGACCGCTTCAAAGCGTTTGCCATTAAACTCAACCAAGTAGTCTTCAATCATGGTACCTGGCAAGATATTTGACTCACCGATAAAGGTGGCAACAAAATGGTTAATCGGCTCATCGTAGATGTCCACAGGTGTTCCAGACTGGACAATCTCGCCATCATTCATAACGAAAATCCAGTCACTCATGGCCAGGGCTTCTTCCTGATCGTGAGTGACAAAGACAAAGGTAATGCCCAATCGTTGTTGCAGTTCACGCAGCTCATACTGCATATCTGTTCTTAATTTCAAGTCCAGCGCTGACAGAGGCTCGTCCAACAAGACCAGACGAGGTTGGTTGATGATGGCACGGGCAATAGCTACACGCTGACGTTGTCCTCCAGAAAGTTTGCGGATGGAACGTTTTTCATAACCTTCCAACTGAACCATCTTGAGAACTTCCGCTACGCGTTTCTCGATTTCTTTCTTATCAATCTTGCGCAAGCGGAGCGGAAAGGCAACATTTTCAAACACATTCATATGTGGAAACAAGGCATAGGATTGGAAGACCGTATGCACGTCTCTCTTGTTGGTTGGGATGTCATTGATACGGACACCATCCAGCAAAATATCTCCTGTCGTCGCATCCAGTAAACCTGCAATGATGTTTAGGATGGTTGATTTTCCTGAACCAGATGCGCCTAGAAGAGTATAGAACTTCCCTTCTTCCAACTCAAAGTTGATGTCTTTGAGAACCTTGGTGTTGCTGTCTTCAAAAACTTTAGAGACGCTTTTGAATTCAATAATTGGTTTTTTCAATTGTTATTTATTCCTTCTTTTCCATAGATTAACAGATCAGGGCTCTGTCAGGCCGCTACTACCTCGTGTAGGAGATTGAACTGCCTACATACTTCTGCACTAACGATAGGCTTTCACCCCCTTTCCATGACATAGTAGCAGCTTTTTAATTAAAACTTCCTACTTGCTTTCACCTAAAATACGGACTTCTCTCTCAAGAGTAACGCCAGAGTGTTCCTTGACTTTTTCAATCACAGACTCAATTAAATCTTCGTAGTCTTTGGCCGTTCCATCAGCGACATTGATCATAAATCCTGCGTGCTTTTCAGACACTTCAACACCACCGATACGATAACCTTTCAAGCCAGCTTCTGAAATTAATTGACCTGCAAAATGCCCGACTGGACGCTTAAAGACCGAGCCACAAGATGGGTATTCCAAAGGTTGCTTGAGTTCACGCAGGTGCGTCAAGCGGTCCATTTCCTGCTTGATAACCTGATGGGTTCCTGGGGCTAGGGCAAATTTAGCTGACAAGACAACTGCACCAGACTCCTGAATGGCTGAGTGGCGGTAACCAAAAGCCAAATCTTTTGCAGACAGGGTCTCGATTTCTCCGTCCTTAGTCAAGACTTTACAAGACTGTAAGATATGGGCAATCTCGCCACCATAGGCACCTGCATTCATAAAGACAGCACCGCCAACGCTCCCTGGAATGCCACAAGCAAACTCAAAACCAGTCAAACTATGACGAAGGGCAATGCGAGTTGTCTCAATCAAATTAGCCCCAGCTTCTGCTTCAATAGTATAGCCATCAACAGAAACATTATTGAGCTTGTCACACAAGATGACAAATCCACGAATTCCACCATCACGAACGATGATGTTGCTAGCATTTCCAAGAACCATCCAAGGGATATTTTCTTGATTGGCAAATTTAACAAGGCGAGCCAACTCAAAACGATTTCGTGGAAAGACCAAATAATCGGCCTCTCCACCTACTTTTGTATAACTATAGCTATGCAAGGGTTCCTTAAAACGGATATCAATTCCTTCTAAGATTTCAAGCATTTTTTCTCTTACAGACATGTCACTCTTCCTTTTACAAAATTCATTCCATTATACCATTTTTAGAGACATTTGACGACCCTAAAAAAATCTTGGGCTTATTTTAAACAAAAAAAGAGGTTTCCCCTCTTTTTCTTATGATTTTTTGCAAAAGATTGCCTTGGTTCCATAGGCGATCAGAACGAGCTCTAGTGCTAGAACCACTTCCACCAAGGCTGGATTGGTCAGCCAGCCAACTTGGACTAGAGATGGTGCCAGGTCAAAGAAGGCGTGCAGGCCATAGGCTGCTAGGAGATAAATCCATTTCTTCTGGCGAACAGCTTGGTAAACCCAAACAGTCAAGAGTAATTGGAAACCTAGCGCCAAGATTCGCTCAAAACCAAGCAAATAAATCTGCCAGACTGATAGCGACTGAATGGTTTTCAACATATTTTCAGACAGTAATTGCATGACCTGTGGATCCTGCGTTTGAACTGCTGAGAGAACGAAGTAGAGATTGAGCAAACTGGTAATACCTAGGAAAATCAACTCCAAGCCACCATGACCTAACCCATAAGCCAAGGCATCTGCCTTTTCCAAACTTCTCTTTTTCTCCAACCATTTGAAGAAAACAAGACGAGCAGTTTCCTCAAAAAATGCTGCCATGGCTAGGCCATAGATGATATAGACAAGTGGATGATCCTGCAAGAGGGCAATACTACCGTCTTTTTGAGGATGCAAAACTAAGATATGCACCAGTTTTTCCAAAATCTGTGAAGAGACAAAGAAAGCAACAGCCCCCAAGCCCAAGACAGCTAGATTAATCTGGTATTTCTTTTTGGCATACCAAATGCTCCCAAACAGAAAAGCTAGCAACAGCACCATGGTAATGATAATATGAATGGTCATTTTCTTCTCCTATTCCGCCTTTTCAATATCTTTTTTCATCTCGTCAACATTGAACTTAGCAAACAAGTATTGACGATCTTGGACTGGGAAACGTTGGTCCAACTGGTCAACCGCTCCCACCTCGATAATCCCTTCCTTGATGACAAAGTCCATGACATGCCCACCGAAGGTCAAATCATCTGAAATGAAGTGGAGATGGTAGCCTGCCACACTGACTCCATGGAAAATCTCTGGCGTCCAGAAACCAACGATGGTTCCCGTCACATTGTCACGACTATATTCAGGTTGATGGGTTGCGACATCAGCAAACTTGGTATCTGGTGTCGACTTGGGAATCATACGCACATGCATATGCGAAAATTCTCCCCGAATCTTGATAGAGCGGAAAAGATTTTCCCCGTCATAATAAGACTCGATTCGCTCTTCCAATTCCTTGTCCGTCATCTCAAAGCGCTGGCGGAAAATGACCTCTGCCTGATGTGGTACTACTGCTGCATAAGGAATAAGGGCATCTGGTGACACTTCCACAATTTCCGGTTGCTCTCCTGAGCCTTTGGCCTGATAAGCCTTGCCATCCAAGACAATCAATTCTCCATCAATGGAATCCAAGGTTCCCAAACCAAGGTCACCATGTTCTAGCAATTCTCCTACTGTCATAGTACCACCATAAAGGCCGGCCATCAAGGCTCCAAGGGTATTGTATTGAAATAATTTCACTGGTTCCTGCACGTTCTTATCCATTCACTTTCTTGTCTGTTATTCTATAAATCTTACTCCTAAGTATACCACATTTAGCTTTATATGTGAACGAGAGAAACACCCTAGACATTGCCAAGAAGGAAAAAAAAGGGTACAATGTAACAAAATCAAGGGAGGTTTGGAATGAAGAAACAAAGCAAGTACCAAGAGGTCATTTCCTATCTAAAAAACGGTATCGAGTCTGGACGTTTTCCGACGGGTAGCCGCCTGCCTTCTATCCGTCAACTGAGCCTTGACTTTCACTGTAGCAAGGACACCATTCAACGCGCCCTACTGGAATTACGGCACGAACAATACCTCTATTCCAAGCCCCAGAGTGGCTACTATGTCCTAGAACAAGGGCAACACCAGGACCTAGAAATTGAGGTTACGGACGAACATGCCAGTGCCTATGACGATTTCCGACTCTGTATCAATGAAACCTTGATTGGCCGGGAAAACTACCTCTTCAACTACTATGACAACCAAGAAGGATTAGAAGACTTAAGGCAGTCCATTCATAAACTCCTCTTTGACCAAGCCCTCTACTGCAAGGCTGATCAACTTGTACTGACTTCTGGAACCCAGCAAGCCTTGTTTATCCTTTCTCAAATATCCTTCCCTAGCCAAGCCAAGGAAATCTTGGTGGAACAGCCGACCTACCATCGGATGAATCGTCTCTTGATTGCTCAAGGCTTAGACTATCAAACGATTGAACGAGGCATTGATGGGATTGACTTGAAGGAACTGGAAGTCAATTTCCAGACTGGAAAAATTAAGTTTTTCTATACCATTCCTCGATTTCACTATCCCCTAGGCCATTCCTACTCTGAGCAGGACAAACGAGCTATTCTTGACTTAGCTGCCAAGTATGGTGTCTATATCGTAGAGGACGACTATCTGGGTGATTTGGACTCCAAGAAGGGCCAGACCTTCCACTATCTGGATACAGAGGAGCGCGTCATTTATATCAAGTCCTTCTCAACCAGCCTCTTTCCAGCTCTGCGGATAACAGCACTCATCCTTCCAAATGCTATCAAGGAAGCCTTTGTGGCCTACAAAAATATCCTAGATTACGATAGCAACCTCATCATGCAAAAGGCCCTGTCACTCTATATTGACAGTCAATTATTTGAGAAAAACCGTCTAGCTCGCTTATCCAATCAGGAAGCTTACCAAAAACAAATCGAGGAAAGACTAGCTAAAACACCTTGTCCCCTTCCTCATTATCCCCTACACGATGGTTTATTGCTAGACCTGAGACAGTATCCTAAAATCGCCAGTCTCAAACACAGTCAACTGGACTTGGACTTCTTTGAAGAGGCATACTTGGGTGCCTGTCCTTATCAATTTGCCAAAGTGTCCTTAGACAATCTGGAAAAGGTTTTAAACTATTTAAAAGCAGAATTGGACTGACTTCCAACTCTGCTTTTTCTTATTGTTCAACTTCTGTTAGGCTTGCTGCTTTTTCAAGATATTTTTGGTAGATACCGTCATCCTTGAGTTTTTGGATAACCTTGTCCACCACTTCTTTCAAATCAGCACTATTTTTTCTAAGGGCAACTGCATTGGCTTCGCCGTCCTTCATCTTCAAGCTGACGGTTGCAACAGCTAGGTCCGCATTTTTAGCAGCATAGCTAAGGGCAACTGGCTCATCCATGTGAACAGCATCTACTTTTCCAGCCTGCAATTCATTGACAGCTTCACCCATATTGGTTAGGGAAGTTAATTGAGCTTTTGGCAATTGTTCCTTAACCATTGATTCTGGAACAGTCCCTTTTTGAGCTGCAATATTAGCACTTTCAAGGCTAGTTACATCCTTGTATTTTTCCACATCAGCCTTACGAACCAAGAAACTAATCTTGTTTTCATAGTAAGGGATTGAAAAATCAAAGACTTCTTTTCTCTCGTCAGTAGCGCTAATTCCCGCAACTGCTAGGTCAGCCTTACCAGTTTGAAGACTGGTTAAAACATTGTCAAAACTCATGCTTGAGATTTCCAACTTAACCCCAAGTTCATCAGCGATAGCTTGGGCCATATCAATATCCGCACCGACTACCTGGTTTTTTCCGTCAACCAAGGATTGGAATTCAAAGGGTGCATAGTCAGGACTGGTCGCCACAACTAATTTTCCCTTTTGCTTAATGGCCTCAACAGCTGACTGAGAACCGTTAGAGCCCGACTGGCAAGCCACTAAGAAGAAGCTTGCAAGAAAACTACATAAAACAAATATCCATTTTTTAAATTTCATAAATAAACAACCTCTCTGTTAATTTTGTATAATTATAACGCTATTCAAGATGCTTGTCAAGTGTTTTTTTGAATTTTTATCTTAAAAATATTTTTTTCATTCAACAAAAGGAGCTTTCAGTTGATTTCAAGCTCCTTTTTATACAGAATTATCCTATTTTATAGTTCGACAATCTTACCTGTTTCAAAGTAAACAACCCATTCACAGATATTCTTAGCATAGTCTCCAATACGTTCCAAGAAGGCAATCACTTGGAAGTAATCACGACCTGTAACAATGGCATCTGGATTTTTCTTGATTTCTTCTGTAGCCAAGTCACGAATGCTATCAAAGTAATGGTTGATTTTTTCGTCCATGGCTGCTACTTCATAGGCCTGATCAACTGAACCATTCAGATAAAGTTCAAGGGCTGCTTCAACGAAATTCTTGACATCGCGACCCATTCTCTTGATTTCTTCTTCAACAGCTGGGATGCGTTGCTCACCCTTCATACGAATTGCCGCCTTGGCAATAGAAACGGCATGGTCCCCCATACGTTCCAAGTCCGATACAGCCTTCAAGACTGTTAGAACTGTACGCAAGTCCTGAGAAACCGGTTGTTGAAGGGCAATCATTTCAAATGATTTCTTCTCTAATTTCACTTCGTATTCGTTTACTTCTGCATCGTCTTCGATGACTTCCTTGGCCAAATCACGGTCATGCGTAACAAAGGCACGCACCGTACGATTGATTTGGGATAGCACTTCTTGTCCCATAGCATAGAACTGGTTGTGCAATTTCTCTAAATCTTCTTCAAATTGAGAACGTAACATCATTTATCTCCTTATCCAAATTTTCCTGAAATATAATCTTCTGTTTCCTTGTGTTGTGGGTTGAGGAACATCTTCTTGGTATCGTTAAACTCAATCAAATCTCCATCTAGGAAAAATCCTGTCTTGTCAGAGATACGAGAGGCTTGTTGCATGGAACGCGTAACCAAGAGCATGGTGTATTTATCTTTTAGACCATACAAGGTTTCCTCAATCTTACCAGCCGAGATAGGATCCAAGGCTGAAGTCGGTTCATCCAAGAGAATGATTTTAGGACTGGTTGCCAAGACACGGGCAACACAGACACGTTGCTGTTGTCCACCTGAAAGCCCGATAGCTGAATCATGCAGGCGATCCTTGACCTCATCCCAGATAGAAGCCCGTTGTAGGGCTTTTTCTACCGCTTCATCTAGAACCTGCTTATCCTTCACTCCATTGATACGAAGCCCGTAAACAACATTTTCGTAGATAGACATAGGGAAAGGGTTTGGTTGTTGGAAAACCATACCGATTTCCTTCCGCAATTCAACTGTATCTGTACGCGGACTGTAGATGTTGTGGCCGTTGTAAACCACCGAACCAGTTGTGGTTACCTCTGGATTGAGGTCCCCCATGCGGTTGATAGCCTTGAGGAGGGTTGATTTCCCTGATCCAGATGGACCGATCAAAGCTGTAATTTCCTTAGGTTGGAAAGATAGGGAAACACTATTCAAGGCCTTTTTTTGATTGTAGTAAACGGACAGGTCTGACACCTGTAAAATCGCTTCTGTCATACTGTTTCCTTTCTATCCAAAGTGTCCTGTTACGTAGTCATTGGTTGACTGTAGTTTAGCATTTTGGAAAATATTAGAGGTCTTATCGTACTCGATCAAATCACCCAAGTAGAAAAATCCTGTGTAGTCACTAGCACGCGCAGCCTGCTGCATACTGTGGGTCACGATGATGATGGTAAAGTCTTTTTTCAACTCCAACATGGTTTCTTCCAGCTGGGCTGTCGCAATTGGATCCAAGGCTGATGCCGGCTCATCCATCAAGAGGATATCTGGTTTAACAGAGATAGCACGAGCGATACAGAGACGTTGCTGCTGACCACCTGATAGGGTCAAGGCTGACTTGTGCAAATCGTCTTTGACCTGGTCCCAAAGGGCAGCCTGACGAAGGGAAGTTTCCACAATTTCATCCAAGACTTGCTTGTCCTTAACTCCTGCACGTTCATGGGCAAAAGTGATATTGCGATAGATAGACTTGGCAAAGGGATTTGGGCGTTGGAAGACCATTCCGATGTGCTTGCGCATCTCATAGACGTTGATTTCTGGACGGTTGACATCAATCCCTTGGTAGAGGATTTGACCTGTTACCTTGGCAATATCAATGGTATCATTCATACGGTTGAGACTGCGGAGGTAGGTTGATTTCCCTGAACCAGAAGGGCCAATTAAGGCTGTAATTTTATTCTTTTCAAATTGCATATCGATGCCCTTGATGGATTCTTTTTTACCGTAGTAAACATGTAAATCCTTAGTAGAGAGGGCCACTTTCTCTTCAGGAAAGGTGATGATATGCTTTTCATCCCAATTATATTTTGACATGGCTTCTCCTTTAGGCAGCGGTTAATTTCTTATGTAGGTAGCTTCCGAGTTTGCGAGCTCCAAAGTTAAAGATGAGGATAAAGATGAGGAGCACGGCTGCAGAACCTGCTGATACGATGGTTCCATCAGGAATAGTACCTTCACTATTGACTTTCCAAATATGGACAGCTAAGGTTTCTGCTTGACGGAAGATAGAGATTGGGCTAGTTACACTGAGAATATTCCAGTTAGACCAGTCTAGAGCTGGAGCGGATTGTCCTGCTGTATAGATCAAAGCAGCAGCCTCACCAAAGATACGACCAGAGGCCAAGACAACCCCCGTCACAATACCTGGTAGGGCTTCTGGAATGACCACATGGACCACTGTCTCCCAACGAGAAATTCCAAGGGCCAAGCCGGCCTCACGCTGCGTATGGTGAACGTGCTTTAAGCTGTCTTCAACATTACGAGTCATCTGAGGCAGGTTAAAGACCGTCAAGGCCAAGGCACCTGAAATGATTGAAAATCCATACTCAAACTGAACTACAAAGATCAAGTAACCAAAGAGACCCACAACCACTGATGGCAGTGAAGACAAGATTTCAATACAGGTTCTGACAAAATTGGTCACAGGACCTTTTTTAGCATATTCAGCTAGGAAAATCCCAGCTCCCATAGACAAAGGCACAGAGATAATCAAGGTAATGACCAAAAGGAAGAAGGAATTATAGAGCTGAATTCCAATCCCTCCGCCTGCTTGGTAAGAAGAGGATTTGCCAGTCAAGAAAGACCAAGAGATGTGGGGCAAACCACGAACCAAGATATAAAGAATCAAGGATGCCAAGATGGCCACAATAATCCCTGCAATCGAGTAGAGGACAGCTGTTGCAATTTTATCTAATTTCTTAGCGTGCATAGTTTTTCTTTCCTCTTTCTTTCGTAATCAATTTAATCACACTGTTGAAGGCCAAACTCATCAAAAGCAAGACTAAGGCTAGTGACCAAAGTACGTTATTGTCAACTGTTCCCATGACGGTATTTCCGATACCCATGGTCAAAACAGAGGTCAAGGTCGCAGCAGGTGTTGTTAGTGAGGTTGGGACTACGGCTGAGTTTCCGACTACCATCTGAATGGCCAAGGCCTCACCAAAGGCACGCGCCATCCCAAAGACCACTGCTGTAAAAATCCCTGAACGTGCTGCCTTCAAGGTCACGCGCCAGATGGTTTGCCAACGAGTGGCCCCCATAGCCAAACTAGCTTCACGATAATGACGAGGCACCGCACGCAAGCTATCGGTTGTCATAAAGGTTACCGTCGGTAAGATCATGACAAAGAGAACGAAAATCCCTGACAAAATCCCAAAACCAGTTCCACCAAAGACACTACGGACAAAGGGAACTACGACCTGCAAACCGATAAATCCATAGACGACTGAAGGAATCCCAACTAGCAATTCAATGGCTGGTTGCAAGATTTTTGCACCCTTTGGTGATACTTCTGTCATAAAGACTGCCGCACCAATGGCAAAAGGAGTTGCGATAAGGGCTGATAGGATTGTGACAATAAAGGAACCCAAAATCATAGGAAGGGCACCAAATTGTTTACCTGAAGGATTCCAAGTTTGTCCAAATAGGAAATCAAAGATGTTGACCCCATTGACAAAGAAGGTCGACAAACCTTTTTGGGCTACAAAAATCAAAATCATGGCCACAATAATGACAATCAAAGACAGACAGGCAAAGGTCAAACCTTTTCCTAATTTCTCTAGACGAGAGTTCTTTGAGGGAGAAAGTAATTTTTTAGCTAATTCTTCTTGATTCATTAGTGACTCCCTTCTAGTGCTATCACCGTTCCTACAGCATCTTTTTCAACCTTCATTTCCTTAACAGAAATATAGCCCATTCCCTTAACGATTCCACTTTGCGCTTCATCTGAGAGGACAAAGTTGAGAAATTCTGCCACCAATTCATTTGGTTGACCTAGGGTATACATGTGTTCGTAAGACCACAAAGGCCAGTTATTGCTTGTAACATTTTCTGCAATCGGCTCATAGCCGTTCAACTTCATGCGTTTCACCGAATCATCCACATAGGCAAAGGCTAGGTAAGAAATGGCTCCTGGTGTCTGGGAAACAATGTTTTTGACCATCCCATTTGAATCCTGTTCTTGACTCTGCACGGCAGATTGACCATCCATGATAACACTATCAAAGGTTGCACGCGAACCAGAACTTGCAGCACGGTTGATTATGGAAATGGCTAGGTCTTTCCCACCGACTTCTTTCCAGTTGGTTACTTGACCTGTGAAGATGCTACGGAGTTGTTCAGTTGTCAGATTTTCAACGTCAACTTCTTTGTTTACAATCACTGCCAAGCCCGCTACAGCAACCTTGTGGTCTACTAGAGCGGATGCGTTGATACCGTCTTTTTCCTCGGCAAATACGTCTGAATTTCCTACATCAACGGCTCCAGATTGAACCTGAGACAGACCTGTACCAGATCCTCCACCTTGAACGTTAACTGTTTTTCCAACGTGCAAAGAGCCAAATTCATCTGCTGCTGCTTCGACCAAGGGCTGAAGAGCCGTTGAGCCAACAGCTGTCATGGATTCTCCACGATCAATCCAGCTAGCACATCCCGCTAAAGAACCTGCCAGCAAAAGAGCTGCAAGGGATAGAGCGAGTTTTTTCCTTTTTTTCACTGTTTTTCTCCTTGAAAATAATGGTGAATGCTGTGAATTTTTTCAACTATTTATTTATATTTTTCTTTTTAAAATTGGGAGTCAACTGAAGTTACTAGCTTGGTTTTACTAGAAATTTGATCAGTTGCCTTCTCCGCCAATTTTGACTTAAAATGAAAGATAATTTGAAAAAAATCCATACTTCCACTATAACATAGACAAGCTACTTTGACTAGCATTTTCACTTGAATCTGAGGCCTTTTGGAAAATAATTTTTCAAAACATTTCCAGTCACCTTAGCAAAACCCAAGCCATTGCCTTTAACCAAAACTTGGTACCAACCATTTGGCAGACTTTCCGCCAACTGAACAGTCTCTCCAGCCGCATACTTTACAAACTCCTCTTGGGCAATTTCAACTGATTGCTTTACCTGACTCGGTTTCAAGGCTAGACCAAGAGCGAAACTTGGTTCAAAGCGTTTCTTCTTAAAAGTACCCAAATGCAGACCATTGCGCGCAATCTTGAGTTTCCCTAAATCTGGCAAAAGTTCTGGCAGGAGATAGAGTTGGTCACCAAAAGTCTGCAAGATTCCCCTTAGATTGACCTTCAAATGTTTTTGGGCAAATTCCTGCCACAAGGCAACTTGTTCTCGGCTGAGATTGCTCTTACTTGTCTTACATTTAGGGGCTGGATTGTCACCCTTAAACTGTAGATGAGCTACAAACTGACCCTCTCCCTTAAACTGATGAGGGTACATCCGAGCCGTTTCTGGGAGGTCAATACCAGCTACCATTCCATTGATATGTTCAACCGGCAACAAGTCAAAATCATACTCTTCCAGCAACCACTTGACAATCTCTTCGTTTTCCTCAGGTGCCCAGGTACAGGTCGAATAAACCAAGCTACCACCTTCAGCTAGCATGGTCACTGCATCTGCTAGAATTTCTCTTTGCAAACTAGCACATTGACTTGGATAATCTAAGCTCCAATAGTCCATAGCATCTGGTTGCTTACGAAACATCCCTTCACCAGAGCAAGGGGCATCTAGGACAATGAGGTCAAAATAGCCCTTAAAAACCTTGGCCAAACGGTCAGCAGATTCATTGGTAACCACAACATTTGTCGCTCCAAAGCGCTCCATGTTTTCTACTAAAATCTTAGCCCGTTTGCTTGAAATTTCATTGGAAACAAGGAGACCCTCCCCTGCTAGATAGGCTGCCAGCTGAGTTGATTTTCCACCCGGTGCAGCAGCCAAATCCAAGACTTTCATACCAGGACTGGGCTGGGCTACCTGAGCAACCATCTGGGCAGCGGGTTCTTGCGAATAAACCAAACCTGTAGCATGCTCAGGCGATTTCCCTGAAACCTTCCCATAATGTCCCCAAGGAGTTTGAGGAATAGCATCAGGAAAGGAAACTGGCTCTTCTTTTAAGGGATTGACCCGAAAGGCCGAAACCGCTTCCTCCTCAAAAGAGGCAAGAAAATCTCTTGCCTCATCTCCTAGTATCTCTTCATATTTTTCAACAAATCCTTCTGGAAATTGCATTTAAGTTCTTTTCCTTTCGTAAATATAGGACTGAATTTCCTCCTGCATCTCAAGAGGTAGCATCATGACCGCCTGTCTGGTTTGAAAATCAGGAGCTTCACCAGAAAGAGTCACAACCTCATAGCCCAGACTTTCCCCTAAAATACTAGCCGCAGCATAATCCCATGGTTGCAGATAGGTGACATAGGTCAACAAACGCCCTGACAAAATCTTGGCAAAACTAATGGCCGCACTCCCATAGACACGAACACCGAGGACCGCTCGACTCAAATCAGCCAGCCCCCATTCGTTGGTTTCCAGCATGCCACTATTTCCCGCAATGAGAAAATCTCCAAGGGGTTTTGCTTTAAAGGGAGCTAGGGGCTGATCATTTCGGCAGACTGGAAACTTACCACCACCATGGTAACAATCCCCTTTGACCACATCATAAATCAGACCAAACTGTCCCTGACCATTTTCAAAATAAGCCATCATAACAGCAAAATCTTCCTGCTGGGCTACAAAATTATTGGTACCATCAATGGGATCAATGACCCAAACCTTGCCCTCTTGAACCGAGGCTCGCAGACAACCTTCTTCAGCACAAATCTTATCCTCAGGATAACGGGACAAAATCTCACCAACCAAGAGTTCCTGAACTTCTTTGTCCAGTCTGGTCACCAAATCTGTTGGAGAGGACTTGGTTTCAACACGCAAGTCTTCCTGCATATGGTCAAGAATGTACCGGCCCGCCTTCTTGACAAGCTCTTTAGCAAATTCAAATTTACTTTCCAAGAGAAATCTTTCCTTCCCCTTTTTCCTTAGCCGCCTGAACTGCTCGGTAAAGCGAATAGCCACTAACTGTTTCAAATTCTCGTCCCAAACGTTTCTCCTCACTCTTGCTTGGCACGACCGCTTTGAATCCCTTATAGGAGTCCAGTAACTTTTGAGCCTCTACCTTGCCTTCATAGGCAGCTTCAACATCATTAAAAAAAGAAAGCACTGAAGCAAGTTCTTCAGTGCTCCACGACAAATCTAGTGGGTAACTATACTGTTTGTTCATTAACTAATACCAGCTCTCATTCTTGCTTCTTTTAGTTCTTGCTTACGGTAACTACGAGGGAGAAAAGCACGAATCTCATCTTCATTAAAACCGATTTGCATGCGTTTGGCATCGATAATAATTGGACGACGCAAAAGACTAGGATACTGCTCAATCAAATGAAGCAATTCCGATACCGAAATACTCTCTACATCAATATTCAATTTTTGAAAAATTTTTGAACGAGTTGAAATGATGTCATCAGTACCATTTTCGGTCAAGGAAAGGATGTGTTGCAATTCTTTTCTTGTTAAAGGACTGGTCATAATATTGTGTTCCACAAAGGGAACCTTATGTTTTTCTAACCAGGCCTTAGCCTTACGACATGATGTACAGCTCGGTGATAGAAATAGTGTAATCATGCTTTTCTCTTCTTATCTATACTTTGCTACTTCTATTATACAAAAAAATAAAGCGCTTGACTAGAGATTTTTAGAAAAAAAGCCTATTTTTTCAAGAACGTAACTTCTCAAAGTAACTTCCACTCGCCTGACTAAAGTGGAAATTAGTCTAAAACGGATTTTTATGGTGGAATTAAGTGTGAGACGTTTGAGTTAGAAATGAGGCTCACTATGACAAAACATAAACATCTTACCCTTTCAGACCGTAACGATATCCAACTAGGCTTAGAGCGCGGTGAAACCTTCAAAGCTATCGGACAGTCCATTCTAAAAGACCCGACCACTGTCTCCAAAGAAGTCAAACGAAACAGACGAGTCCGAGAGTCTACATGCCATAACCTTCCTTGCCCTCTACTTGACAAAACTCCCTTTGTCTGTAACGGCTGCCCTAAAAGAAGACAGAATTGTGGCTATAAGAAGATCTTCTACCTCGCTAAGCAAGCTCAAAAGCAGTACGAACAAACTCTTGTTGAATCTCGTGAAGGAACTCCCCTCAATTCCAAGACCTTCTGGGACATGGACAAAGTCATTTCTGAGGGTGTTAAAAAAGGACAACACATCTATCATATCCTCAAAACTCACAATCTTGATGTCAGCTCCTCAACCGTCTATCGACACATCCGAAAAGGATACCTATCTATCGCTCCTATTGACCTAGTCAGAGCCGTTAAATTCAAAGAAAGACGGAAAAATAATCTACCTTCCATCCCTAAAGAAGACAAAAAAGGGCGTTCCTATGAGGATTTCCTAAATTATTTGGCTCTTAAGCAACTGAACTCTTGGCTGGAAATGGATACCGTTATGGGCAGAATGGGAGGGAAAGTCCTACTCACCTTCAATCTATCTTTCTGTAACTTTATCTTCGCTAGACTGCTGGATAATAAAACTGCTCTTGAGGTTACCAAACACCTCTATGACATCAAGAACACTCTTCACCAAGCTGACAAAGATTTCTTCCAACTCTTCCCTGTCATCCTGACAGATAATGGTGGAGAGTTTGCCAGGGTCGATGATATCGAAATGGATGTGCGAGGAGAGAGTAAACTCTTCTTTTGTGACCCTAATCGCTCTGACCAGAAAGGGAGAATTGAGAAAAATCACACGCTGATTCGCGACATTCTACCTAAAGGAACTTCTTTTGACAACTTAACTCAAGAGGATATCAATCTCGTCTGCTCTCATGTCAACAGTGTCAAACGCGCTGCTTTGAATGGAAAGTCAGCCTATGAACTCTTTGCCTTTACTTACGGAGAAGAGATTCCTAAGCTTCTCGGCATTTCTAAAATACCTGCAGAAGACGTCTGCCAGTCGTCTAAATTACTCCAACATAAGTTCTAAAAACTAATCTTCAACCCCATTCAAACGTCTCACACTAACTTCCACCATAGCGGAATTTAATCTGAAACGCTTTCAAATGAGGGGATTTTGTGCGCTCTTTTTTTCGATTCATTTTGGTTACAAAAGCAATAAAATCAAGCATGTTTAAAACCAGTGGAATTTACCCTGACACCGATTTCCACTGTTTTTTAGGATTTTTATCAGACTAACTTCCACTTCTACTAGCGGTGGAACTTAGTTTGGGAATTTACCCTTTTTTCAAAAAATTTTCTAGTGCCAAATTTCAAGTTCAAATTAGCCATCAAGAAGTTTTCTCTGGGGGACTTCTTGATACTCTTCGAAAATCTCTTCAAACCACGTCAGCGTCGCCTTACCGTATATATGTGACTGACTTTCTACAACCTCAAAACAGTATTTTGAGCATCCTGTGGCGAACTACCTAGTTTGCTCTTTGATTTTCATTGAGTATTAGGGACAAATTTAAAGCAGTGTAAAGAAAAAAGCCCTATTTAAAGGCTTTTTAGGATGTTTACATCCACCCTGAGGGAATCGAACCCCCATCTCAAGAACCGGAATCTTACGTGATATCCATTACACTAAGGGTGGAAACTTGTTTTATTATAACAGAAATTTGCTCTAATAACAAGTTTTTTCTGGTCAAATAGCCCGTCCTAGTGGGAAGCATCCCCATTCCAGATGGAGTTTTTCACGATCACATAATCAACGTGTTTAAGGTCAGCAACCTGACGTCCACCTGCATAAGAAATAGCACTTTGAAGGTCTTGTTCCATCTCAGTTAAAGTGTCTTGTAAATGACCTTTGGCAGGAAGTAAGATGCGTTTTCCTTCCACATTTTTGTAAGCACCTTTTTGATATTGTGAGGCTGAACCATAATATTCTTTGAACTGTTCACCATCAACTTCAATCGTTTTCCCTGGACTTTCAATATGTCCTGCAAAGAGGGACCCAATCATGACCATGCTGGCACCAAAACGAATAGACTTGGCAATATCACCGTGAGTACGAATTCCTCCATCAGCGATAATCGGTTTACGCGCAGCCTTGGCACACCAACGGAGAGCAGCCAACTGCCAACCACCTGTACCAAAACCAGTCTTAACCTTAGTGATACAAACCTTACCAGGACCGATTCCGACCTTAGTGGCATCCGCACCAGCATTTTCCAATTCACGCACAGCTTCTGGTGTTCCCACATTTCCAGCAATGACAAAAGTATCTGGCAATTCTTTCTTAATGTGTTGAATCATAGAAATCACGCTATCCGCATGACCATGGGCAATATCAATCGTGATGTATTCTGGAGCATCAGCCTTGAGCTCGCTGACAAAATCATACTCATAATCCTTAACACCGACAGAGATAGAAGCAATGAGCCCTTGATCGTGCATGCGTTTAATAAAAGGAATGCGTCCTGCCTCATCAAAACGGTGCATAATGTAGAAGTACCCACCTTTAGCCAGTTGCTCTGCTACATTTTCATCCAAAATCGTCTGCATATTAGCTGGCACAACAGGTAGTTTAAAGGTGTGATTTCCTAGAGTGACACTTGTGTCCGCTTCTGCACGGCTTTTAATCACACATTTATTTGGAATCAATTGAATATCTTCGTAATCAAAAATTGGAAATTCATTTAACATATCGATGTCTCGTTTCTTTTGTAATGACCTACCTATGCTCTCGCATCACTACGCCTTTTCCGACGTTTCCTTAATTTATTATAAACCAAAGTACAGTTTTTGTCAAATATTTTTATAATTTAAATTATATTGTTCGTGTTTTACTTGTATCAAAGACAAAAAAGTGGAGAGATTATTTTCTCCCCACTTCGTTAGCAATATTCCTTTTAAAAATTTCTTCGGAGTTTTCCATCATTTCACAAAATTCACGATAGGATGAAGAGTTCTGAGGAATTTGGATAGACCATTTCTTCAACAAAGCTCCATAACCTGCTAGCTTTCCTATTTCATTATCAATAACCTTGTCCTCGCTCGGAAAAACAAGACCAGCCTTCTCAGCTTTTAAAATATAAGAATAGGAAATCAGTTGGAACAAGTCCTCACGGTTTATTCCTTTTTCAGTATCTTCAAGCTTTTTATATTTAGCGTCTAACACAATTTTTAAATCTCTATTATAGAAATCTGGATAAACTTTTCGTTCTCGAATAGAAAACACTGAAATCCCATCCGTCTTATCCTTATTTCGTGGATGGATGAAATCTTTTGGCAACAAGGTGTAAACATACTCTTCCCAAAGCCAGGCAACATCGAAAAGAATACCATGAATTTTTTGATTTTGATATCCTAAACCGTGCTTTTCTTGGTTTAGGATCAGCAGACAAAGTTCTTGTAACTTTCTGTACTCGTGAAAGTATGCATGACGTATAGGTTTAGATTGATTTCCCCGAATAATCTTCGCACGATCAGCTAGTTTATAGGCAGGGGTTACACGAGTAATTTCAGCTATTGTTTCACGATCACTATCGAGCATAACTCCAAAGCTTTTTTGAGTCTTTATGTACTCAATCGTATGCCGAATTAACTGCATGATAGGATTATCATAGGTGAACTCTCTCGTTGTGTAGGCAATATTTCCCGTGAAAGGAAGATTTTTCTTGAGATGATTTCCTACATCAACTACTCCTTTTACATGACTATCGTTATGGAAAAATCTCTGATATTCCTTATAAAGACCTTTTCGGAGAGCAGCTTGAAGATACTTGGGAAAGAGATACATCAAAAGTTGATAGAGTTTATCTTCACGCGACAAAGATACATCTAAACTAGTAAGATTGATATGAAGAACCTTTTGTAAAAGATAATGTAAAAAATAGTCATCACCTTTAATCGAAAAACGAGAGGAGATTGTTAATCTTTCCTGACCACACCCCAGAAAACCAATCACATTTCCTGTCTTGATTTCCTGATTGACCGTTTCCAAAATCTTTTGTTTCTTATCCAAATCTGGAGAATATTGTAGGTCATTTGGGAAAACAAAGATACTGTCTTCTTGAGAAAGATTTCCTAATGTTCTATCTAAAAGAAGTTTGTTTAGTTTGGGATATTCTGCGACAAAGTCTTCTTTAGTAATTTTATACTGATTATCAGTTATCCGCATCATCACTCTCAACGCTTTCATCGTCACTCTTATCTGACTGACTTGCTTCCTCACTAGTTGTTTTGTTAAATGCTTTTTTCAATGTTTTAAGGGTTTCATCTTCCTTATAAAAACCACGCAAGTAGTCTTCCAAAAGCGGTTCGAGATAATCAGACCAGAGTAATTCATAGTCAAAATCTACATCCTTCAACTTAAGGAAATAACTTGGCCCTATATGGTAATGACTGTTTAATTCCTGAACGTTTTCAATAGCAGCATTCAAATTTCTAAGACGAAGTTTTGCTTCTTCCGCACCGTCTTTGAGTTCTTCATCTAGCATTCCTAACTGACTTTCAGCTGTTATTTCTACAAAACGAAAGCGACGACGCATAGCAAAATCAAAGGTATCCACCGAACGGTCAATGTCGTTCATGGTCCCTATAATATAGATATTCTCAGGAATATAAAACTTGTCATCACTTTCGTGTAGATTGGCATATTGGGTAGAAACACTTCCCTTTTCACCACGATAGCTAGGATCAATTGAGAAAAAGAGTTCTCCAAAAATCTTAGAAATCTCACCACGGTTGATTTCATCGATGATGAAGACGAAGTTTTTAATACTTGATATTACATCTGCTTCTTTAAAAGTTTTTAATGCAAACCTTTCTTTCAAGACTTTTAGGACTGTTTTTCCGCCACTCTTATAATATCTTTGCTTATCATAATTCTTATTTTTATATAATTCATAAACATAATGTCGAGGCAATGTCCATCCAGATACTCCACTATCATAATTGACAGATAAATTTTGCCTGCTATTAACTGACAAGTAAGATGTCTTTGTTAAATACTCCTTCTCTTCAGTGGTATTTATAAACTCCAAATAAGATTCCCAGGCTTCCTCAAAATTATCCTGACCGCCTGTCTTTTGCGCTAATTTAGCTCTTTCGCAAAAATTTTTAAAAATTCCACCCTGCAATCCGAAGTTTATCTGCCCATCATCACCTGGAAGCGGTCGCAACCCCTCTACAAAATCCGTATAGTCATAGGATGGATGAAACTGTACAAAGCCGATTTGCTCCTCATGGCCTTCCGTTAACTCTTTAGCAATTTCTTTAGCAAGATAAGTTTTTCCTGTACCAGGTGCACCTCGGAGGATGAGGTTTTTGGATGAAAGTAAAATATTTTTATACTCGTTGATATTTTCTGATGCGTTTTCCTCGTTTTGAACATCTGTAATCTTATCTTTTTCAATATTAAAATCCATATATAACTCATCAAGACTTGAATATGTTAATAAAGATACTGTTGTAAAGTTCCATTTCTTAGTTTCAAGAGAATTTAATTGGAAATCACCAAATTTACTAATCGGAATGATTTTAAATCGTCTTGGATACCCTTCGAACTCACTATTTTCAACATATTGATAAGGACCAATTATTTTAGCCAAAAAAGAAGCCCGTAGATTCTTCCTAGGAACTACTACTAAATCTCCTATACTGACTCCATTTTGAAGGAGTGCTACTTGATTCTCTTGTTTTCTAGGTCTTTCTTCCCCATTATAAGGATAATTTTTTTCTTCTATATTATCAAATCCGATATATAGAACATTATCCTTAAAAGATTTCTTATGCAATTTTATGTTATTGGTTCCACCAACTGAAATTTTCCAGACTCTTATATTCGACATAAATTCCTCCATTTTCACATTAACATATAATACCTTTTTACATAATAACACTATTAAAGAAGCAAAGCAAGAAATTAAATAAAAAGTCCAGTGTCAGGAGCTTCAATGTCTCATAACACTAGACTTCTTTTAAATATTAATAATACTCGCCCTGACGGTAATCCCATGAGTTAAAGGTATCTGACAGGTGCATCATAATCTTATCAATGTCAAGCCCTTTGCGGATCACAACTGGTGCTGGTGAGGTTGAACGTGCTCCTCCTTGTTCTGGAATGAGTTTGCCGTCTTTATCAACCATAGACACCATCACACCCTGTTCGTAGCGAGTTTCAATCGTTTTGTCAGGTTGGATAGATGCCACATAGTCGTCTGCTTCAATGACAAGGTCCACTGCTCCTTCGATGCGTTCTCCGATTCCTTCTACCTTACCACGGTTTCCTTTTCCAGATGGGTTAGCTGATGAGGCGTAGACCATCTTTCCTTCTTCCCAAAGTTTGGCAGCCAATTGTTCACCAGCTTTCCCAAACTTGATGACGAAACAGCTAGTACCACGCACGTCAGTCATGAGTTCTTCACGACCATCCCCGTATGCTTTGAGTTTTTCAAAGGCTTCTGGTTTCCAAGGAAGGATACAACCAAGAAGAATATCTTCATCCCAATGTTTTTGGTAGAAGGCTTCAATTTCTGGATTGAGTTGTGCTAAAGCACGAAGCTCATCCATGCTACCGCAGAGAACAACACCTGGTTTGTTACGGTTACGCTCTTTAGCTGCGAACTTGCGCTCAAGTCCTGCCTTGTCGCTAGTCATAATAATGTAACCAACTTTTGTAGGGCAAACGATACATCCGCCCTCATCTTTTAAAATGTCATAGCCTTCTTGTGAAAGTGTTCCGTTCCATTGAATGTGTTTTGTCATAGTTCTATATTTCCTTTTCTATTTTTCTTCTAATCCTGCCAGTAGGCTGGTCGTTGTTTTTCATAAGCAGCAATCAAATCTTCATACTGCAAAGTGATACCGATATCATCCAAACCATTTAAGAGCTTGTGTTTCCATTCACTATCGATTTCAAAAATGAATTCTCCAACTGGTGAGATGATTTTTTGTTGTTCCAAGTCCACAGTTACCAGATCGCTTGGTTGTAAATGGGCTAGTTTCTCTCGAACCTCTCTGGGCTGAACAATAGGCAACATGCCATTATTGAGTTCATTATTGTAATGAATATCCCCAAAAGACCCTGCAATCACGACCTTAAAACCATAGTCCGCTAAAGCCCAAGCTGCGTGTTCCCTCGAAGAACCTGCCCCAAAGTTATCACCTGAGATGAGGATACTGGCTTTCCGATATTCAGGTCGGTTAAAGACAAAGTCTGGGTCCTCAGTGTACTTGTCATCCAGATAACGCCAAGCGTACATGAGGTACTTACCAAAGCCTTTCTTATCTATTAACTTGAGAAACTGCTTAGGTAGGATTTGATCGGTATCGATATTATCATTCATGAGAGGAACGGTCGTTCCCGTATAAACTGTAAATTTCTCCATATCCTCTCCTTACTGGGCTTCTGGCATTTGCCGAACATCTACGAAACGCCCTGCGATAGCTGCTGCCGCTGCCATGGCTGGACTGCAGAGATGGGTCTTAGCACCGAATCCCTGTCTGTCTTCAAAGTTGCGGTTGCTGGTTGAGGCGCAGTGGACACCATCAGGAACCTTATCCGGATTCATTCCTAGGCACATAGAACAACCTGGGTCTCTCCACTCAAAGCCAGCATCTAGGAAAACTTTATCCAAACCCAATTTCTCCGCAGCTCGTTTAACAGGACGAGAGCCTGGTACTACGATTGCTGTTAGATTGGGAGCAATCTTCTTCCCTTTGACAAATCGCGCAGCCAGCTGCAAGTCGCTGAGACGAGCATTGGTACATGAACCTATAAAGATATAGCCTAATTCAATATCTGCTGGCTTTTGACCAGGCTCCAAGTCCATGTAATTATAAGCGCGCTCATCATTCATATCCTTAATTTCTGGGAATCTACTGTCAAAGTCAACACCCATAGCAGGATTGGTTCCCCAGGTTACCATAGGAGCCAAGTCAGAGACATCCATCCGGATAACCTTATCATAAACGGCATCCTCATCACTGACAATAGTTTTCCAATCCGCCACAGCCTCTTCGAAATTCTCTGGAACACACTCGCGTCCCTTGAGATAATCATAGGTAGTCTGATCTGGATTCATGATTCCCATCTTAGATCCAAACTCGATGGACATATTGCAGATGGTCATGCGCTCTTCCATGCTTAGTGCATCAATCGCTTGTCCCCGATATTCCACCACATAGCCAACACCACAGGCAACGCCGTACTTGGCAATCAAGGCGAGAATATAATCCTTAGAATAAACTCCCTTTTGAGGAACTCCTGTGAATTCTACCAGCATTTTCTTGGGTTTGACCTGCCAGAGGGTCTGGGTAGCAAAAACATGCTCAACTTCACTGGTCCCAATTCCAAAGGCGATAGCTCCGAAAGCCCCGTGGGTTGCCGTATGACTGTCTCCACAAACGATGAATTTTCCTGGTTGGGTCCGTCCTGTTTCTGGACCAACCATATGAACGATTCCCTGCTTTTCAGAACCGTGGGCCGCATGCTCAATGCCAAACTCTTCAACATTCTCAGCTAGCTTATCAATTTGCGCTTTAGAAATCACATCTCGAATATCATAGATATTGACCGTTGGTACATTGTGGTCAAAGGTACCAAATGTCAAGTCTGGCCGTCTCAATCTGCGACCTGCATCTCGCAATCCTTGAAAAGCCTGAGGGCTGGTCACTTCGTGGATATAGTGCTGATCCACATACATGAGTTGGGGCTGCCCCTCTTCTCCTGTGATGACATGGCGGTCCCATAATTTATCAAAAATCGATTTTCCTGCCATCCATTACCTCCAAATAACATATAAGGCTACTAGTGTGGTCATCATCCCAAGAAACCAAACTGTTTTAAAATACCATTTTCGAGTCTTGTGGTGAAAAATGATTCCTGCTAGCCAAGCACCAAAACCACCACAAGTAAAGGCTAAAATGAGTAAGATTTTCTCAGGGATGCGCCAAACTCTTCTCCTAGCCTTAGATTTGTCAATATCATAAATCAAGAAAACCATGACATTCCAAATCAAAAGGACTAGAGTAATTTTTTCGTCTAACTTCATAACCTTGCAATAATGGCTTCTGTCATTTCCTTAGTCGAAGCCTGTCCACCTATATCTCTTGTTAAAATGCCAGCCGCTAAACTTGCCTCAACAGCACGTTCAATGTGCTCCGCATCCTCATGACGTCCAAAACTATCTCTCAACATCATGGCAACTGATAAAATCATGGAGATAGGATTTGCAATTCCTTGACCAGCAATATCAGGAGCTGAACCGTGAATGGGCTCATAGAGACTTGGTCCATTTTCAGAATGACTGGCTGATGGCATAACTCCAAGTGTGCCAGATAGGACGCTTGATTCATCAGAGAGAATATCTCCGAAAAGATTCTCTGTCACGATGACATCAAACTTGGCAGGATTGGTAATCATGAGCATGGCAGCTGAGTCCACCAATTGGTGTTCCAAGGTTACATCTGGAAAATCATGCGCGACTTCCTCAGCCACTTTTCTCCAGAGTTTTGATGTTGCCAACACATTTTGCTTATCGATACTAGTAAGGATTTTTCTGCGATTTCTTGCGATTTCAAAGGCCTTGCGAATAATTCGCTCCACTTCCTCATAGCTGTAGTCGTTGATATCACGCGCTTTGCGTTCTTCAAGGATATGATCTCCAAAGTAAATCCCGCCTGTCAACTCACGCACCACGACAAAGTCTACACCAGCAATTCGTTCCGGTTTGAGTGGTGACAAATGCTTAAGACTGTCAAAGATTTTTACAGGGCGAATATTAGCATAGAGATTGAGTTTCTTACGGAGAACCAGCAAGCCTTGTTCAGGGCGAACCGCTGCCCCATCATACTGGGGACTACCGATAGCCGCTAGGAGAATGGCATCTGCTTCTCTACATGCCTTGAGGGTTTCATCAGGTAAGGGATGCCCTGCTGCATCAATACCTGCACCTCCGAAGGGTCGTCTGTCAACCTCATAGTCAAAACCTGTTTTTTCAGCTAGAGCCTCCAGAACTTCTAAACCAGCCTCCATGATTTCTGGGCCAATTCCGTCCCCTGCTAGAGCTACTATTTTCTTTGTCATAGCCTTCTCCTTTACACACTAGGCATATCACGATAGGAAACACAACGTCCCATCTCACCAGCATTCTCTTTTTGAACAAAGGTATTGGCATTGATGTAGGCAATAGCTGAAGCCTTCAACACATCGAAATCAAGACCTGCTGCATTAAAGATGGTTTCTGTATCTCTATTTTCAACAGTGACCAAAACCCGAGCCTGGGCATCGATTCCATCCGTTACAGCGTCAATAGTGTAGGACACCAAGCGAACGGATTGATTGAAGAACTTGTCGATAGCATTGAAGATAGCTTCAACAGAACCTTGCCCTGTCGCATTAAATTCGACTTTCTCACCTTCCATATTAGCTAGGCTAACGAGTGCTTCGATGTCATTATCCGCATGGGTTTGCAGTTGTAAATCATCGAAGTGGAAGCCTTCTGGATTTTCAACCATAGTTCCAGCTACTAGCGCACGAATATCTGCATCTGTGATTTCTTGTTTCTTGTCGGCCAGTGACTTGAACTTAGAGAAGAGTGGTTTGATGTCCTCTTCTGTAAAGTCTAAGGCCAATTCTCTCAGTTTCTCGACAAAGGCATGGCGACCAGACAATTTTCCAAGCGGAAGACTATTACTCTTAACACCAACCAATTCAGGGGTGATAATCTCATAAGTAAGAGGATTTTTAAGGACTCCGTCTTGGTGAATACCAGATTCGTGAGAAAAGGCATTGCCACCGACCACAGCCTTGTTTTTAGGAACTGGAATTCCTGAGAAGCGTGAAACCATTTCTGACGTATTGATAGTCTCATTTAGAACAATACTGGTTTCTGCTTGATAGTAATCTTGACGAATATTGAGGGCAACTGCAATTTCTTCCAAAGCAGCATTACCAGCTCGCTCCCCGATACCATTGATGGTTCCTTCGACACGTCCTGCTCCGTTCTTGACAGCAGCAAGGCTATTAGCTACTGCCATTCCGAGGTCATCATGACAGTGAGGCGAATAGACAATCTGACGTTCCGTCTTGACATTCTCAATCAAGTATTTGAAGATAGCTCCGTATTCCTCTGGTGTGGTAAATCCTACCGTATCAGGGATATTGATATAAGATGCACCTGCATCAACCGCTGTTTGAACAACTTGCAAGAGGAAATCCAACTCTGTTCTGGTCGCGTCCTCAGGAGAGAATTCGACAATCTCAAACTTAGAACGGGCATAGGAAACATGCTCCTTAATAGCTTCTAAAATCTCTTCCTTACTCTTATTGAGCTTATACTTTCGGTGAATCGGACTGGTAGCGATAAAGACGTGAACCTGTGGATATTTGGCATCCTTGAGGGCTTCATAACAAGCATCAATATCAGACTTGACAGACCGTGCCAAACCAGTCACCGCTGTTTTTTTCAAGACCTTAGCAATCTCCTGCACTGCTGTGAATGAATCAGGACTCGCCGCCGGAAAACCAGCTTCAATGGCTGAAATACCCCATTTCTCCAGCTGCCTTGCTATGGCAATTTTTTCCTTGATTGAAAAATTAACGCCCGGTGTCTGCTCTCCATCCCGAAGGCTGGTATCTAGAAATTCAACTGTTCGCATAAGATTTCCCCTTTTCCAAATGTGATTTTAAAAAAACATCTCGCTCAGAAACCCAAGCGAGATGTTGATTTACTCCCGCTTGGTAAGCCAAACAGGACTAATGCTTTTTGCACTAGCCCGAGTACCTCAACAACAAAGCAAATTGATTAAACTTAGCTGTTCTCATGTTTGACTTTCTCCTTCGTTTGATATCTTGTTTAGTATTTTAGCACAGGCAAAAGAACTTGTCAAGAAAAAATCAAATATTTTCTGAAAATTTCTTCAGTATAGAATATTTAGCTAATTGAAAGTTCTTGAAAATTCTTGAAATGTTTCATTTTTTAGTGGTTAAGTTCCAACTTTTTTCTATCAATTCCAGTACCATTTCATCTGACAAAGTATCATCTAATACCACACTAATCCAGTAGCGTTTATTCATATGAAAAGCTGGATAAATGCCCTTTTGTGAAAGCAGGTCCGCTACTTGGTCATGCTTGAGGTTGACTGCTTCCACTAGATCTTCTCTGCCCTTTTCCAGCTTATCCCAAGAGATTTTCATCAAGACGGCATACCACTTTTTATTGCCTTCGTGTCTTAAGACTGCCGTATCAGGCGATTTCTCCCACAAATACTCCAACTGATTTCCATACTTTTCCTGAACCTGAACCATGATACGCTTAGTCTGAGGACAGATAAAATCCTGCACATCAAAACAAGCCTTCCGAATCTGGTAGAGAATCTCCAGACAAGCCTCACGGACACTTGCAACAAAACTTCCTGTCATACTTTCCATATGGACTTGAGGATAGAGGTCGCCCGTTTCCTGGTCAAAGACTTGAAAACTCACATTATCAGTAGTGATGGAGACTGTCATGATAAAGTTACCCTTCAAAATCTGGCAACTATAAATCCAGACTTCCCCATTTTTTACAAAACCATAGGCACGAGCCTTTTCTTGATTAAACTGATAAGATTTAAAAATTTCAAACATAAGTGAAAACTGCTACCAAAAGCTAGCAGTTCCTTTCTATTTTTTAAAAGACAACCTTGGTTCCGTGCAATTGTGCCACTCCTAGCTGATCGATAAAGGTTTGACGGTTGTCAAGGTCAATCCCCCCACCTGGCAAGATTTCAATTTTACCTTTAGCGTGCTCCAAAATTCTGTGATAGTGAGCCAAACGTTTTTCTAAGGAATCGCCAGACACACCAGCACGAGTTAGGATACGGGTGACACCAGCTTGGCTGAGCCAGTCAATAGCTTCCAGTTGATCATTATCACTCAATTCATCAAAGGCCATGTGAAAGACAATTTCCATTCCTTTTGAAGCCTCAATTAGCTTCTCCAGATTAGGCTTATCCAACTTCTTCTCACCAGTTAAAGCCCCAAATACAACCCCTTGACTTCCAGCCTGAGCAGTTAAACGAATGTCCTCTAGCATAATAGCAATTTCCATATCATTATAGACAAAGTCACCACCACGTGGACGAATCATAGTCATAATGGTCGTATCATAGTTAGCTGCCAATTCAACCGCTGCCTTGGTCACTCCATAGCTGGGAGTTGTACCACCAACTGCAAGATTATCACAGAGTTCGATTCGACGAGCTCCAGCCTGCATCGCTTTTTCAAGCAAGGTCACATTTTCAGCACAAAATTCGTAAATCATTTGATTCTCCTTGAAGATTACTTTAAATTTATTATATCATATTGTTGTAAATATGCTTTTATTTATATCAAGGAAAACAGATACTATTTTTTATTCTTTGTCTGGAATAACCTTGAAGAGATAATAAGTGATAAAGATGGTCAAAGCACCCAGACCGATTTTGACTGGTAAAAGAGGGGCAAAATAAATGGAAATTCCCATCAAGATGTAGATAGAAACGATGATTTTTTTCTTACGTTCACGCGCAATTGACTTTGTTTCCCGAAAATCAGCTACATATGTTTGATAGAGCTTGGTATGATACAACCAGTCTTCGAAGCGCTTGGAACTTCTGGAGAAACAAGCAATAGACAACAAAAGGAAAGGCGTTGTCGGCAATAAGGGTAAAACAACCCCAACAATAGCCAAGGCCAGCGATAAAAAACCAATAATTAGATAAACAATACGCATAACTTCTCCTAGTTAATACTCTTCGAAAATCTCTTCAAACCGCGGCAACGTCGCCTTGACGTAGGTATGGTTCCTGACTTCGTCAGTCTTATCTGCAACCTCAAAGCAGTGCTTTGAGCAACCTGCGGTTAGTTTCCTAGTTTGCTCTTTGATTTTCATTGAGTATAAAATAATCTTCTTCTAGTTTCGCATAAAATGATGAATTTTGTCAAGTTCCAACCAAAAGAGCCTGAAATTCACTTTCAGGACTCTCTTCTTATTTAATCTTTTCTTCTTCGTAGTCACCCTTGCTACAAACAATCTGCTTGCCACCACCACGGACTTTTTTCTCCATGAGGAAGTTGCCACATTTTGGACAGTCACGACCAACAGGCTTATCCCAAGAGGTAAATTCACATTCTGGATAGCGATTGCAACCATAGAAGAGACGATTACGTTTGGTTTTACGTTCAATGATTTGTCCCTGATGACAACTTGGACACTCTACGCCGATTTCTTTCACGATTGCTTGGGTATGACGGCAATCTGGGAAATTACTACAAGCGTAGAACTTACCAAAACGACCAAGTTTAATAACCATTGGACTGCCACACACTTCACAATCAAATCCAGCTGGTTCATCCTTGATCTGGATTTTTTCCATTTCTTCTTCAGCCTTGGCAACCTCTTTAGAGAATGGTTTGTAAAAGGCATCAATGACACGTTGCCACTGCTCTTTTCCGACTTCGACATCATCCAGTTTGCCTTCCATTTCAGCTGTGAAGGTCACGTTTACGATATCTGGGAAATATTCAACGATGAGCTTATTAACAATTTCTCCCAACTCTGTCGGTTCAAAACGTTTGGCTGCAAGGCGAACATAATAACGTTTCTGAATAGTTTCAATGGTGGGCGCATAGGTGGACGGACGTCCAACCCCATTTTCCTCCAAGGTCTTGATCAGTGTCGCTTCAGAATAACGAGCAGGCGGTTGGGTGAAATGTTGCTCTGGTTTGCTATTAACCTGTTTCACCACATCTCCAACAGCCATGTCCGGTAACATCTTATTCTTGTCAGAATCATTATAAATGGCAAGATAACCATCAAACTTAACCTGACTACCATTGGCAGCAAATTGAACCCCATTTTGAGACAATTTAACGGCCATGGTATCAAAGACAGCAGCTGTCATCTGGCTTGCTACAAAACGATTCCAAATAAGAGTATAAAGCTTGAGTTGATCCTTGTCCAGATACTTAGCGATGCTTTCCGGTGTATTAAAGACACTTGACGGACGAATAGCCTCATGGGCATCCTGAGCACCTGATGCATTTTTGACCTTGCTACCATGCTTAGAATATTTGCTACCAAAACGGTCCGTAATGAAACTTGCTGCTTCGTTCTGCGCTACTGGACTGATACGAGTCGAATCGGTACGCATATAGGTAATCAAACCTTGCACACCAGAACCGATATTGATCCCTTCATAGAGCTGTTGGGCAACCATCATGGTCTTTCGAGTACGGAAGTTAATTTTATTGGCAGCATCCATCTGCATAGATGAAGTAGTATAGGGTAATGGAGCATTGCGCTTGCGCTCTTTCTTATCTACCTGATCCACTGAAAAGTCTTTACTAGTCAGACGAGACATAACTTCCTTGACCTCGTCATTACTAGTCAGTTTCAGCTTTTTGCCATCTACTCCATAGAAGGAAGCCTGAAATTGCTTGGTTCCCTTTTTAAAGACACCATCAATTGTCCAGTATTCCTCTGGCTGGAAGGCATTGATTTCATTCTCACGGTCAATGATTAACTTAAGCGCAATAGACTGTACTCGCCCTGCTGATAAGCCCTTCTTGACCTTCTTCCACAAAATAGGCGAAATCGAATACCCTACCAAGCGGTCCAAAACACGACGAGCCTGTTGGGCATCAACCAAGTCCATATCAATCTTACGAGGTTCTTTAAAAGCATTTTTGACCGCATCTTTTGTGATTTCATTGAAGACCACACGGTTGGCATCATTTTCATCTAAGTTGAGAATGTGAGCCAAATGCCAAGAAATAGCTTCTCCTTCACGGTCCGGGTCACTCGCCAGGAAGACTTTATTAGCTTTTTTAGCTTCTTTTTTCAAGTCATTGATAAGAGGACCTTTTCCTCGGATATTGATATATTGCGGTTCGTAATTATTTTCAATATCGACGGACATACTGGATTTCTTCAAATCACGGATATGCCCGACACTAGCTAGAACCTTGTAGTTTCTGCCTAGATATTTTTCAATCGTCTTGGCCTTAGCAGGCGACTCCACGATTACTAGATTTTTTTTAACTGTTGATTTTTTCTTTTTTGTTGCCGTAGCCACAGTATCACACCTTTTCAAAGTAATAAACTTTATAAAGTGTAAACCATTTTGCCATAACTGTCAAGACTTAGCTACTATAATAGAAGAAAAGTTTTATGCTTAAGACCGCATCTTCCTTTGATATACATAGAAGACTCACGAGAAAAACCAGCTATTCTAAAGAAATTATTGCTCCTCGGACTCTGTATCAAATTTATTAGCCTTTTCCTTTTCTTTCGCTTCCTTATCCTTGATATACTGGAAGAAATATTCTACCAGTTCTTCCTTGCTAAGTTGTTCTGAATCAGACAATTGGGAAACTTGAACAGAAACATCACTTAAACCATAGTCCCCCCTCTTACTGGAAATCATATCAAGCTCTTCTTCTGTCAAATAATTTCCTGAAATGGTTAGCTTTAGAGTATGAGTCTTTTTAGAATAGGTTTTTTTCAAAATATTATGGCCCTGAAACTGCTCTGATATAAATTTATTAAGGGACTCTTTTTTCAACGTTTCTCTGACTAAAGTCGTTGCAGAGATGAAACTCGGAATCATCAGCAAAACAGCAACTAGAAGCAAAATCCTGCGCATTTTAGAGTCTTCTTCATTATCTCTAAAATAGTGCTTCTTAACCATCATCAACCTGACACCTATATAAGTCGCAATGACAATAAAGCTACAATTGATGAGGAATAGGTAAGAGGAGCCTATGATAAATTTTAGATTAGCAGAAGCAATAGCATAACCTACCGTACAAAGAGGAGGCATCAAGGCGGTTGCAATTGCTACACCAGGGACGATATTATTGGTCTCTTTTTTCCTAGCACCAATAATACCAGCTATCCCTCCTACAAAAGCAATGAGAACATCCCAAATAGTCGGAGAGGTTCTAGCAACAATCTCCGAACTAGCATATGAAATGGGAGAAAGATAAAAATAAAGTGTTGAAGCTATTAAACTGGCAAGAATTTGGATAGCTAAGATTTTAAAAGATTTTCTTAACAATTTAAAATCAAATATAGCTAGAGAGAGCCCCACTCCCAGAATAGGTGTCATCAAAGGAGAGATTAACATGGCTCCAATAATCACGGGAGTCGAATCCATATTTAATCCGATAGAGGCGATAAGCATGGCACATAGCAAAATCGCTAAATCACTTCTGGAAAGTTCTAATTCTTCATATATTTTATTTCTAAATTCTACCAACGAATACAGTTTATTATTTGTCACAAATATCTTCCTTTCCTAGCTAACTAGTCACTAATACTCTTCGAAAATCTCTTCAAATCACGTCAGCTTCACCTTGCCGTATAGATGTTACTGACTTCGTCAGTTCTATCTGCAACCTCAAAACAGTGTTTTGAGCTGACTTCGTCAGTCTTATCTACAACCTCAAAGCAGTGCTTTGAGCAACCTGCGGCTAGCTTCCTAGTTTGCTCTTTGATTTTCATTGAGTATAAAATCCTAACAAACTCAATGCTTTAGTAGCCTAATATGCCAATCTCATGAGGTCTTTTTATCATTTTCCATCACATCCTGACGCAAATATCTACTGCTATCTCTCATCAACTTCATTTCTAGTAAATGAAAATCAAACTCGGAAGCTCACCGTAGCTTGCTCGAAACACAGCAAGGCAAAGCTGAGCTGATTGAAAAAGATTTTCGAAAAGTATCATCATCAATTTCAGACCATTTTTTATAATAACCATTTTATTTTTATCTGTCAAGGTCTTTGAATTCTTTCTTAACAAACCGCTTATAACCTCTACTCTTGAAGGCTTTATTTTTCCTTAGCGACAAGATTTTAGATGATAAGCCCCCCTAACAGTAAGCCGACCAAGATTAGTCACAAGCAACTCTCCTTTCTCAATTACACTAAATTGCTTTCCTTCCTATGGGAAAAGTCCTCCACTCTACTTATTCACTTAGAAAAAACGCATAAGATCAAGTGATGAAAAACCTGATACTATGCGTTTTATTGTGGGGATATTTACTTCATTTTCTATTAAAAATTGATTTTTTCTCAGAATTCTAGCTTAGGTCATTTTTAAAATTCAAATTCCGCAAGAACATCCTTCCCACTTGTAACCAATTTTGCCCCTTCTTGAATCAAATGATGGCAACCGTCTGATAGTCCATCTAAAATGCTACCAGGTATAGCAAAAACATCGCGCCCTTCCTCCATTGCTCGCTCACAGGTAATGAGACTACCTGAACGCATCTTAGCCTCTGCTACAATCACACCACGACAAAGTCCAGCAATGATGCGATTACGGGCAGGAAAATGAAATTTCAGAGGTTGTTCGCCAGGTCCATACTCACTTAGAACCAGATGGTCATTGCCAATATAGTCTTGCAAGCGTTTATTGGCTTTAGGATAAAACACATCTAGTCCTGTTCCAATCACTGCAATGGTTTTTCCGCCATTCTGAAGAGCTGCCATATGAGCTGCTGTGTCAATGCCCTTGGCTAATCCACTGACAATAACCAGTTCATTTTCCAAGCCCTGAATGACTTTTTCAACTGACTTAGCTCCCTGTTTGCTACAAGCACGACTCCCCACGACAGCTACTTTTGGAAATTTCAAGAGGTCAAGATTTCCCTTGTAAAATAAAAGTACAGGAGCATCGTATATTTCACTTAAATCCCAAGGGTAACAGTCATCTAAAATAGAGAAAGATGGAAATTTTTGAAACTCCTTCTCCAAATGCGCATCGTCTATCTGAAAATAACGTTCCATAAAAACGGCTGGATTACGGCAACCTGATATATCTGCAATATCACCCAACAACAATTCTTGATCAACATTTTCACCGTATTCTAGGACTTTCAAAATCTGTTGATTGGTCAAACCTGATTTTTTTAACTTATAGATTTCATAGTTTGTAATTTTCATAAATAACTCCATTTCTTTTTCTACTCATCTATTTATTCGTAAAAAATCAAAAAAACATCCGACTATTTGTAATCCCCCAATAATGAAGTATATTGAAAAATCTCCAGACTAGAGAACTCATTGACGGTTCCTAATCTGGAGATTTTATTATTTCCTCATCATAGCTACAAAGCTACTCACTCAGTTCCTGAAAGTAGTGTTTTCTTCAAAACTAGAATTCTTCTTTGAGTTGACTGAGAACAGTCTTGATTTCAGAAATTAGTTCTGCTTCTTTTTGAGAATCTTTTTGATGGCTATCTACAAAGAGTCGTGCTTCATCAGCTAATTTCTTAGCCTTGTTTAGAACTTTTTTATCCTTGTCGCTAGCCTCTAGCTCAACTACAAGCTGGTGCAATTCTCTTGAAAGCTTATCTAGTTGAGAGGATTTTTTACGAGCTACTGCAAAGAGGAGAGCTCCTAGAAGAGAAAGAACTGCAGCTCCTAAGACACCATATAGAGGGACTTCTGTCTCATTTTTAGCTCCCTTGGTACTTTCTGCTTCTTTATTTAAGTTTGACGCAGACTGACTCTTATCAGCTGATGTGCCAGTTTGTAGAGAATTGAGAACCTGTCTAACTTTAGCAAGGAGGTCTGCCAATTCTTGAGCTGTTAAGTTTTCATTATCAAGAGCTGCTTGCGCCTCTCCCAAAATACGCTGTGCTTCTTCAAGTACTTCAGGAGATAGACCTGCCAAGTCTTGCAAGCGACGTTCCAGATCCTCTACTAGAGTACGAAGTTCTGACTTGTCCACAGCCGATGGGTTTGTACCTGTTTGGGAATTCCCTACAAATCCAACGCTTCTACGAGCGCGACGTGGAGGAGTTCTTCGATTTCTTGTAGCAGATGGCGGATTCACAGGACTTGTCCCAGACTGATCTGTATCCGAAGGAGAAGCCGGTGTTTGACTACCATCCTTATCTTGGCCAGACAGTCTTCTACTATTAGCTTTAGCAATAGCCTCGGCTAGAATCTGATCCATGCTAGATAAAGCTGCTTGCTTCGCTCGATCGATTTCATCTTGTGTTTTGGCTTGATCAATTCTCTTAAGCGCGTCTTGAAGAACCTGTCTTACTTGGTTTTTAGCTTCCTCTTTTTCAAATAGAGAGAGATTCGCATTTTCGTCAATAAGAGCAAGGGTAAGATTAGCTTTTTGATCAAGTTTTTCGTAGGCTGCTGTATGCGTTGCTGGGGTTGGATTATCAACACTATCAATCGCAGTCAGACCATTCTGCTTAGCTTGTTCAACACCTGTTTGATTGGTTGCCGCATCAACTTTAGATTTCGCATCACGTAAGGCTGCTTCAACTTTGTTGATTGCCGCATCCCTCTCCTCTTTCGTAAGATGTTGGATACCATTAATCGTAGCCTTCTTCTCGTTAGCTTTTTGATCAAGTTTTTCGTAGGCTGCTGTATGCGTTGCTGGGGTTGGATTATCAACACTATCAATCGCAGTCAGACCATTCTGCTTAGCTTGTTCAACACCTGTTTGATTGGTTGCCGCATCAACTTTAGATTTCGCATCACGTAAGGCTGCTTCAACTTTGTTGATTGCCGCATCCCTCTCCTCTTTCGTAAGATGTTGGATACCATTAATCGTAGCCTTCTTCTCGTTAGCTTTTTGATCAAGTTTTTCGTAGGCTGCTGTATGCGTTGCTGGGGTTGGATTATCAACACTATCAATCGCAGTCAGACCATTCTGCTTAGCTTGTTCAACACCTGTTTGATTGGTTGCCGCATCAACTTTAGATTTCGCATCACGTAAGGCTGCTTCAACTTTGTTGATTGCCGCATCCCTCTCCTCTTTCGTAAGATGTTGGATACCATTAATCGTAGCCTTCTTCTCGTTAGCTTTTTGATCAAGTTTTTCGTAGGCTGCTGTATGCGTTGCTGGGGTTGGATTATCAACACTATCAATCGCAGTCAGACCATTCTGCTTAGCTTGTTCAACACCTGTTTGATTGGTTGCCGCATCAACTTTAGATTTCGCATCACGTAAGGCTGCTTCAACTTTGTTGATTGCCGCATCCCTCTCCTCTTTCGTAAGATGTTGGATACCATTAATCGTAGCCTTCTTCTCGTTAGCTTTTTGATCAAGTTTTTCGTAGGCTGCTGTATGCGTTGCTGGGGTTGGATTATCAACACTATCAATCGCAGTCAGACCATTCTGCTTAGCTTGTTCAACACCTGTTTGATTGGTTGCCGCATCAACTTTAGATTTCGCATCACGTAAGGCTGCTTCAACTTTGTTGATTGCCGCATCCCTCTCCTCTTTCGTAAGATGTTGGATACCATTAATCGTAGCCTTCTTCTCGTTAGCTTTTTGATCAAGTTTTTCGTAGGCTGCTGTATGCGTTGCTGGGGTTGGATTATCAACACTATCAATCGCAGTCAGACCATTCTGCTTAGCTTGTTCAACACCTGTTTGATTGGTTGCCGCATCAACTTTAGATTTCGCATCACGTAAGGCTGCTTCAACTTTGTTGATTGCCGCATCCCTCTCCTCTTTCGTAAGATGTTGGATACCATTAATCGTAGCCTTCTTCTCGTTAGCTTTTTGATCAAGTTTTTCGTAGGCTGCTGTATGCGTTGCTGGGGTTGGATTATCAACACTATCAATCGCAGTCAGACCATTCTGCTTAGCTTGTTCAACACCTGTTTGATTGGTTGCCGCATCAACTTTAGATTTCGCATCACGTAAGGCTGCTTCAACTTTGTTGATTGCCGCATCCCTCTCCTCTTTCGTAAGATGTTGGATACCATTAATCGTAGCCTTCTTCTCGTTAGCTTTTTGATCAAGTTTTTCGTAGGCTGCTGTATGCGTTGCTGGGGTTGGATTATCAACACTATCAATCGCAGTCAGACCATTCTGCTTAGCTTGTTCAACACCTGTTTGATTGGTTGCCGCATCAACTTTAGATTTCGCATCACGTAAGGCTGCTTCAACTTTGTTGATTGCCGCATCCCTCTCCTCTTTCGTAAGATGTTGGATACCATTAATCGTAGCCTTCTTCTCGTTAGCTTTTTGATCAAGTTTTTCGTAGGCTGCTGTATGCGTTGCTGGGGTTGGATTATCAACACTATCAATCGCAGTCAGACCATTCTGCTTAGCTTGTTCAACACCTGTTTGATTGGTTGCCGCATCAACTTTAGATTTCGCATCACGTAAGGCTGCTTCAACTTTGTTGATTGCCGCATCCCTCTCCTCTTTCGTAAGATGTTGGATACCATTAATCGTAGCCTTCTTCTCGTTAGCTTTTTGATCAAGTTTTTCGTAGGCTGCTGTATGCGTTGCTGGGGTTGGATTATCAACACTATCAATCGCAGTCAGACCATTCTGCTTAGCTTGTTCAACACCTGTTTGATTGGTTGCCGCATCAACTTTAGATTTCGCATCACGTAAGGCTGCTTCAACTTTGTTGATTGCCGCATCCCTCTCCTCTTTCGTAAGATGTTGGATACCATTAATCGTAGCCTTCTTCTCGTTAGCTTTTTGATCAAGTTTTTCGTAGGCTGCTGTATGCGTTGCTGGGGTTGGATTATCAACACTATCAATCGCAGTCAGACCATTCTGCTTAGCTTGTTCAACACCTGTTTGATTGGTTGCCGCATCAACTTTAGATTTCGCATCACGTAAGGCTGCTTCAACTTTGTTGATTGCCGCATCCCTCTCCTCTTTCGTAAGATGTTGGATACCATTAATCGTAGCCTTCTTCTCGTTAGCTTTTTGATCAAGTTTTTCGTAGGCTGCTGTATGCGTTGCTGGGGTTGGATTATCAACACTATCAATCGCAGTCAGACCATTCTGCTTAGCTTGTTCAACACCTGTTTGATTGGTTGCCGCATCAACTTTAGATTTCGCATCACGTAAGGCTGCTTCAACTTTGTTGATTGCCGCATCCCTCTCCTCTTTCGTAAGATGTTGGATACCATTAATCGTAGCCTTCTTCTCGTTAGCTTTTTGATCAAGTTTTTCGTAGGCTGCTGTATGCGTTGCTGGGGTTGGATTATCAACACTATCAATCGCAGTCAGACCATTCTGCTTAGCTTGTTCAACACCTGTTTGATTGGTTGCCGCATCAACTTTAGATTTCGCATCACGTAAGGCTGCTTCAACTTTGTTGATTGCCGCATCCCTCTCCTCTTTCGTAAGATGTTGGATACCATTAATCGTAGCCTTCTTCTCGTTAGCTTTTTGATCAAGTTTTTCGTAGGCTGCTGTATGCGTTGCTGGGGTTGGATTATCAACACTATCAATCGCAGTCAGACCATTCTGCTTAGCTTGTTCAACACCTGTTTGATTGGTTGCCGCATCAACTTTAGATTTCGCATCACGTAAGGCTGCTTCAACTTTGTTGATTGCCGCATCCCTCTCCTCTTTCGTAAGATGTTGGATACCATTAATCGTAGCCTTCTTCTCGTTAGCTTTTTGATCAAGTTTTTCGTAGGCTGCTGTATGCGTTGCTGGGGTTGGATTATCAACACTATCAATCGCAGTCAGACCATTCTGCTTAGCTTGTTCAACACCTGTTTGATTGGTTGCCGCATCAACTTTAGATTTCGCATCACGTAAGGCTGCTTCAACTTTGTTGATTGCCGCATCCCTCTCCTCTTTCGTAAGATGTTGGATACCATTAATCGTAGCCTTCTTCTCGTTAGCTTTTTGATCAAGTTTTTCGTAGGCTGCTGTATGCGTTGCTGGGGTTGGATTATCAACACTATCAATCGCAGTCAGACCATTCTGCTTAGCTTGTTCAACACCTGTTTGATTGGTTGCCGCATCAACTTTAGATTTCGCATCACGTAAGGCTGCTTCAACTTTGTTGATTGCCGCATCCCTCTCCTCTTTCGTAAGATGTTGGATACCATTAATCGTAGCCTTCTTCTCGTTAGCTTTTTGATCAAGTTTTTCGTAGGCTGCTGTATGCGTTGCTGGGGTTGGATTATCAACACTATCAATCGCAGTCAGACCATTCTGCTTAGCTTGTTCAACACCTGTTTGATTGGTTGCCGCATCAACTTTAGATTTCGCATCACGTAAGGCTGCTTCAACTTTGTTGATTGCCGCATCCCTCTCCTCTTTCGTAAGATGTTGGATACCATTAATCGTAGCCTTCTTCTCGTTAGCTTTTTGATCAAGTTTTTCGTAGGCTGCTGTATGCGTTGCTGGGGTTGGATTATCAACACTATCAATCGCAGTCAGACCATTCTGCTTAGCTTGTTCAACACCTGTTTGATTGGTTGCCGCATCAACTTTAGATTTCGCATCACGTAAGGCTGCTTCAACTTTGTTGATTGCCGCATCCCTCTCCTCTTTCGTAAGATGTTGGATACCATTAATCGTAGCCTTCTTCTCGTTAGCTTTTTGATCAAGTTTTTCGTAGGCTGCTGTATGCGTTGCTGGGGTTGGATTATCAACACTATCAATCGCAGTCAGACCATTCTGCTTAGCTTGTTCAACACCTGTTTGATTGGTTGCCGCATCAACTTTAGATTTCGCATCACGTAAGGCTGCTTCAACTTTGTTGATTGCCGCATCCCTCTCCTCTTTCGTAAGATGTTGGATACCATTAATCGTAGCCTTCTTCTCGTTAGCTTTTTGATCAAGTTTTTCGTAGGCTGCTGTATGCGTTGCTGGGGTTGGATTATCAACACTATCAATCGCAGTCAGACCATTCTGCTTAGCTTGTTCAACACCTGTTTGATTGGTTGCCGCATCAACTTTAGATTTCGCATCACGTAAGGCTGCTTCAACTTTGTTGATTGCCGCATCCCTCTCCTCTTTCGTAAGATGTTGGATACCATTAATCGTAGCCTTCTTCTCGTTAGCTTTTTGATCAAGTTTTTCGTAGGCTGCTGTATGCGTTGCTGGGGTTGGATTATCAACACTATCAATCGCAGTCAGACCATTCTGCTTAGCTTGTTCAACACCTGTTTGATTGGTTGCCGCATCAACTTTAGATTTCGCATCACGTAAGGCTGCTTCAACTTTGTTGATTGCCGCATCCCTCTCCTCTTTCGTAAGATGTTGGATACCATTAATCGTAGCCTTCTTCTCGTTAGCTTTTTGATCAAGTTTTTCGTAGGCTGCTGTATGCGTTGCTGGGGTTGGATTATCAACACTATCAATCGCAGTCAGACCATTCTGCTTAGCTTGTTCAACACCTGTTTGATTGGTTGCCGCATCAACTTTAGATTTCGCATCACGTAAGGCTGCTTCAACTTTGTTGATTGCCGCATCCCTCTCCTCTTTCGTAAGATGTTGGATACCATTAATCGTAGCCTTCTTCTCGTTAGCTTTTTGATCAAGTTTTTCGTAGGCTGCTGTATGCGTTGCTGGGGTTGGATTATCAACACTATCAATCGCAGTCAGACCATTCTGCTTAGCTTGTTCAACACCTGTTTGATTGGTTGCCGCATCAACTTTAGATTTCGCATCACGTAAGGCTGCTTCAACTTTGTTGATTGCCGCATCCCTCTCCTCTTTCGTAAGATGTTGGATACCATTAATCGTAGCCTTCTTCTCGTTAGCTTTTTGATCAAGTTTTTCGTAGGCTGCTGTATGCGTTGCTGGGGTTGGATTATCAACACTATCAATCGCAGTCAGACCATTCTGCTTAGCTTGTTCAACACCTGTTTGATTGGTTGCCGCATCAACTTTAGATTTCGCATCACGTAAGGCTGCTTCAACTTTGTTGATTGCCGCATCCCTCTCCTCTTTCGTAAGATGTTGGATACCATTAATCGTAGCCTTCTTCTCGTTAGCTTTTTGATCAAGTTTTTCGTAGGCTGCTGTATGCGTTGCTGGGGTTGGATTATCAACACTATCAATCGCAGTCAGACCATTCTGCTTAGCTTGTTCAACACCTGTTTGATTGGTTGCCGCATCAACTTTAGATTTCGCATCACGTAAGGCTGCTTCAACTTTGTTGATTGCCGCATCCCTCTCCTCTTTCGTAAGATGTTGGATACCATTAATCGTAGCCTTCTTCTCGTTAGCTTTTTGATCAAGTTTTTCGTAGGCTGCTGTATGCGTTGCTGGGGTTGGATTATCAACACTATCAATCGCAGTCAGACCATTCTGCTTAGCTTGTTCAACACCTGTTTGATTGGTTGCCGCATCAACTTTAGATTTCGCATCACGTAAGGCTGCTTCAACTTTGTTGATTGCCGCATCCCTCTCCTCTTTCGTAAGATGTTGGATACCATTAATCGTAGCCTTCTTCTCGTTAGCTTTTTGATCAAGTTTTTCGTAGGCTGCTGTATGCGTTGCTGGGGTTGGATTATCAACACTATCAATCGCAGTCAGACCATTCTGCTTAGCTTGTTCAACACCTGTTTGATTGGTTGCCGCATCAACTTTAGATTTCGCATCACGTAAGGCTGCTTCAACTTTGTTGATTGCCGCATCCCTCTCCTCTTTCGTAAGATGTTGGATACCATTAATCGTAGCCTTCTTCTCGTTAGCTTTTTGATCAAGTTTTTCGTAGGCTGCTGTATGCGTTGCTGGGGTTGGATTATCAACACTATCAATCGCAGTCAGACCATTCTGCTTAGCTTGTTCAACACCTGTTTGATTGGTTGCCGCATCAACTTTAGATTTCGCATCACGTAAGGCTGCTTCAACTTTGTTGATTGCCGCATCCCTCTCCTCTTTCGTAAGATGTTGGATACCATTAATCGTAGCCTTCTTCTCGTTAGCTTTTTGATCAAGTTTTTCGTAGGCTGCTGTATGCGTTGCTGGGGTTGGATTATCAACACTATCAATCGCAGTCAGACCATTCTGCTTAGCTTGTTCAACACCTGTTTGATTGGTTGCCGCATCAACTTTAGATTTCGCATCACGTAAGGCTGCTTCAACTTTGTTGATTGCCGCATCCCTCTCCTCTTTCGTAAGATGTTGGATACCATTAATCGTAGCCTTCTTCTCGTTAGCTTTTTGATCAAGTTTTTCGTAGGCTGCTGTATGCGTTGCTGGGGTTGGATTATCAACACTATCAATCGCAGTCAGACCATTCTGCTTAGCTTGTTCAACACCTGTTTGATTGGTTGCCGCATCAACTTTAGATTTCGCATCACGTAAGGCTGCTTCAACTTTGTTGATTGCCGCATCCCTCTCCTCTTTCGTAAGATGTTGGATACCATTAATCGTAGCCTTCTTCTCGTTAGCTTTTTGATCAAGTTTTTCGTAGGCTGCTGTATGCGTTGCTGGGGTTGGATTATCAACACTATCAATCGCAGTCAGACCATTCTGCTTAGCTTGTTCAACACCTGTTTGATTGGTTGCCGCATCAACTTTAGATTTCGCATCACGTAAGGCTGCTTCAACTTTGTTGATTGCCGCATCCCTCTCCTCTTTCGTAAGATGTTGGATACCATTAATCGTAGCCTTCTTCTCGTTAGCTTTTTGATCAAGTTTTTCGTAGGCTGCTGTATGCGTTGCTGGGGTTGGATTATCAACACTATCAATCGCAGTCAGACCATTCTGCTTAGCTTGTTCAACACCTGTTTGATTGGTTGCCGCATCAACTTTAGATTTCGCATCACGTAAGGCTGCTTCAACTTTGTTGATTGCCGCATCCCTCTCCTCTTTCGTAAGATGTTGGATACCATTAATCGTAGCCTTCTTCTCGTTAGCTTTTTGATCAAGTTTTTCGTAGGCTGCTGTATGCGTTGCTGGGGTTGGATTATCAACACTATCAATCGCAGTCAGACCATTCTGCTTAGCTTGTTCAACACCTGTTTGATTGGTTGCCGCATCAACTTTAGATTTCGCATCACGTAAGGCTGCTTCAACTTTGTTGATTGCCGCATCCCTCTCCTCTTTCGTAAGATGTTGGATACCATTAATCGTAGCCTTCTTCTCGTTAGCTTTTTGATCAAGTTTTTCGTAGGCTGCTGTATGCGTTGCTGGGGTTGGATTATCAACACTATCAATCGCAGTCAGACCATTCTGCTTAGCTTGTTCAACACCTGTTTGATTGGTTGCCGCATCAACTTTAGATTTCGCATCACGTAAGGCTGCTTCAACTTTGTTGATTGCCGCATCCCTCTCCTCTTTCGTAAGATGTTGGATACCATTAATCGTAGCCTTCTTCTCGTTAGCTTTTTGATCAAGTTTTTCGTAGGCTGCTGTATGCGTTGCTGGGGTTGGATTATCAACACTATCAATCGCAGTCAGACCATTCTGCTTAGCTTGTTCAACACCTGTTTGATTGGTTGCCGCATCAACTTTAGATTTCGCATCACGTAAGGCTGCTTCAACTTTGTTGATTGCCGCATCCCTCTCCTCTTTCGTAAGATGTTGGATACCATTAATCGTAGCCTTCTTCTCGTTAGCTTTTTGATCAAGTTTTTCGTAGGCTGCTGTATGCGTTGCTGGGGTTGGATTATCAACACTATCAATCGCAGTCAGACCATTCTGCTTAGCTTGTTCAACACCTGTTTGATTGGTTGCCGCATCAACTTTAGATTTCGCATCACGTAAGGCTGCTTCAACTTTGTTGATTGCCGCATCCCTCTCCTCTTTCGTAAGATGTTGGATACCATTAATCGTAGCCTTCTTCTCGTTAGCTTTTGTCTGTAGTTCGCGCTTAGCCCCCTCTCTATCGATTGGTGCTGTAGCTCTAACGCTATTTGTCGAGAATCCAGACTTCATTCCTTCACTGAATGTTTCATCTGTTCCTTTCCTCACGTAGGCAACCACTACTCTGACATCTCCTTCTCCAAGTTTTGGATCTCGGTATTCAGGTGGAACAAAATTAAAAGTTCCAGAAACAGTGACACGTGTCTTTGCTATAGTATGGTAGCCCTGAGCCTCATTGTTATAGCTATAAGGATTAGTTGAACCACCACGTACTAAATAAGCCATCAACTCAGCGCCATCTGGTGTGTTACCAGGTTCCGCTCTTACACCAATAGTTCCCGAAATTATCGGCTGAGTCTCGGCTTTACCTTCTAACTCCTTATTAGTTGTCGTAATCCTCGCATCAGGTAAAGCTCTAGCAATAGTTAGTGTAGTCTGATTTGTATTTCCTGAAGAATCTGTCGCAACAACCGTTACTCTGGTGTAACCATGTTTATCAGCAGGCATCCTTCCTCGCAAATCTACATATCCCAATCCGTTTGTAAGAGTTAATCCTGTCTGTGATAGTCCTGTGCCTTCCAGACCATTAACTGTAATACTCCTAACGGTCTTACCACTGAAAGATTTGACGGTTACTCGGAGGTTATTTCCATAGGCTTCACCTGTACCTAGCGTTCGTAGAGTTTCTTCACTATATTGTGGAACACTAGTTGTACCCTTACCGAATCCTATTTTCAAGGAATTATCAGCAGATCTCGCTTTCCTAGATTTAGGACTATCGCTGCTACCTTTTTCCACACCATTCTTTAATTGGGTTGTCTTTTTATACTCCTCAAGTGCAGCATTAAAGACCTCCTGATTGACAAGCCCATTTTCTGATTGTCCCAATGCTTCGTTGAGTTTATCGTAAGCTTCCTTGAGTTTTTGGACTTGTTCTGGATTTTCAGTGCTGGTCTTCAGTTCTTGGAGGAGATGATGGATTTTGTCCGATAGAGGATAGCTACCTGAACCATTTGTGTAGTCTGTAGCTTCTTCCGCTGTTTCCTTAGTTTCTTGATTTTCTACTGGTGCTGGCGTGGCAGGAGGGGTTAGTTGTCCCCTACGACCTCGCCCTCGTTTAGGAGTTAAGGTTGCTTCACTCGGAGTTGCACTCCCTCCTTCCCCAAGCTGAGCTGGGGATATGAGTCCACCAGCCAAAGCCTTGTTGACCTCCTCAGTCAAGCCTTTCATGACTTGAACTTGAGCATCAACCTCTTCTTGACTGGAGTTTGGATTGTCAAGAACCGCCTTAGCTTGTGCTAGTCCTGCTTCTACACGAGCATGGAGTTCTTTCATAGAGTCCGGTGTCAGATTGGCAAGTAGAGCTTGCAGACTGGATTGTGCAGACTCGGCTAGTGACTTATCTACAGTAGGACGGCTTGTCTCTGCTTGGTTTTCTCCCTTGCCTTCTTCGCTATCTTTTACTAGAGACTTGTTTTCATCTGATGCTTCTTGAAGCTTTTGATTACCTTGGCTAGATTGCTCAGACTGACTGGGATCTGTGTCAGAAGTTTTTTCACTTAGCTCTTCAGATACCCCCCCCCCCGAGGAATCGCTTACAAGGGCGCTGGTTCTAGCCGTTCCGCTCTCTGTCGCTGGAGAAATGTCAGGTGTTTGTGCCTGCACTGTCCCATTGGCAAAAAACATCAGCGCCGCAACGGCAACGCTGGCAGCACCAAAGTGGTACTTCCTTATTGAATAACGAAAAACCTTTTCCCCTTTGCGGTCTTCTTTACTTTTTAGTTTCATTCTTTCTCCTTTTTCTATTTGATTTCTTCTGTATAGTCTAGTGCGATCCAGCCCCTACCTGACTTCAACAAGCCCCAAGTATAGCCATCTGCTTCTTCTACCTGCATGATAGTAAAAGTCCCAAGAGGACAAAATCCGTCATCAGGATAATCTACACCTGGACCTGTTCGGATGTAGAGATCATCATCCACCACACGCACTAGATACTCTCTATTTCCATCTCGAGGCTGTTCCTCTTTCGATGCTTGGAAACAATCTCCAGCAAGAATCTCAGCCGCCATCTGGATGAGCCGATTTAGATCAATCCCACCAGGACAATCTGTAGCAGTAAATTCCTGGTGAGGATGGATGGTCTCACGATTGATTGGCAAATTATAACGATCACAAATATCTGCAATCAAACGTGCTGAGTTCCTGTAGGTTTCCTCTGCAATCGTCCAGTCAGGTTCCCCACGGTTATTTAAGTGTTCAATACCAATCGAACGCTGATTGACTTCATAGTTGCCAGCATGATAAGCGACGCTCTCTTCACCAACACACCCCCATATCTTATCAGGAGTCACCTGATAGTGAGCAGATGTGCCATGACCTGTAGAGACATACCAAGTACTTCTAGCCCCTTCATCACTCAGCCCACCATTATGGTGGATGACAATAGTATCAATATCAAGACGATTTTGATCGCTATTCATGATTTCCTCATCCACATCTGTGATCAGTCCTGAAAACAAATCACCATTCACTCTTTTTGTCGCAAACATTCTTCTCTCCTAATCATTTTCTACCTTATCTTCTACCTGAGGATAAAGAGTCGTTCCCCAAATAGAAATCGTCCGCTTACGCACTAGTGGCAAGTCGGTTTTTTCATAAACCGTACGCCACCATTCCCAGGCAAGTCCGGTACACTCTCTAATTTTGACAGAGAGATTGCGAACATTCCCTTTCAAAGGAATACTAGTGGTAAAATGAGCCGTCAAATCCTGGCCATTTCTGTTCCAAGCCTTAGGAGTCAAGACTTCCTTACCTTGATAATCATAGGATAATTCATCCCAAGTAATGTAATATTGAGCAACATAGGCACCACTATGATCCAGCAGTAAATCACCGTTTCTGTAGGCTGTCACCTTAGTCTCAACATAGTCTGTACTGTTTTGGAAAGTCGCAACTACATTGTCCCGTAAAAAAGAAGTTGTATAGGAAATCGGCAAACCTGGATGATCTGCTGTAAAGCGACTGCCTTCTTGAATCAAGTCCTCTACCATATCCACCTTGCCTGTTACAACTCGGGCACCCGAACTTGGGTCGCCCCCTAAAATAACCGCCTTCACTTCTGTATTGTCCAAAATCTGTTTCCACTCTGTCTGAGGAGCTACCTTGACTCCTTTTATCAAAGCTTCAAAAGCAGCCTCTACTTCATCACTCTTACTCGTGGTTTCCAACTTGAGATAGACCTGACGCCCGTAAGCAACACTCGAAATATAGACCAAAGGACGATCGGCAGAAATTCCTCTCTGCCTCAAATCCTCTACCGTTACAGTATCTTGAAACACATCTCCTGGATTTTTAACAGCGTCTACGCTGACTGTATAATAAATCTGCTTAAAATTGACAATCTGAATCTGCTTTTCGCCCGAATGGACAGAATTAAAATCAATATCAAGAGAATTCCCTGTCTTTTCAAAGTCAGAACCAAACTTGACCTTGAGTTGTTCCATGCTGTGAGCCGTGATTTTTTCATACTGCATTCTAGCTGGGACATTATTGACCTGACCATAATCTTGATGCCACTTGGCCAACAAATCGTTTACCGCTCCGCGAACACTTGAATTGCTGGGATCTTCTACTTGGAGAAAGCTATCACTACTTGCCAAACCAGGCAAATCAATACTATAAGTCATCGGAGCACGATCGACCGCAAGAAGAGTGGGATTATTCTCCAACAAGGTCTCATCCACTACGAGAAGCGCTCCAGGATAGAGGCGACTGTCGTTGGTAGCTGTCACGGAAATATCACTTGTGTTTGTCGACAAGCTCCGCTTCTTTCTTTCGATAACAACAAACTCATCGGGTAACTGATTCCCCTCTTTGATGAAACGATTTTCAATACTCTCTCCCTGATGGGTCAAGAGTTTCTTTTTATCGTAATCCATAGCTAGTATAAAGTCATTTACTGCTTTATTTGTCATCTTCTACCTCCTAATAAGTTCCTGGATTGAGTTGCATAAACTCAGACTTGTTCAGCGAAATCAGCCGTGGTTGGACTAAGTGATCTAAAATTTCCTCGTACAATTCTTCTGAGACATTACGTCTCCGTCTGGCTAGATAAGAAGTCGGAATGACCGTATTATCCAACATAAATACCTTATCTAAGTCAATCAAGGTTGGTCTTGTAAAAGGATTACGAGCTAGATCCGGCTCTTCTATCATAAAGTTCTTGACCAAACGTCTGGTCAAGAGAGCTGGTTTGAAGGTCTGATTTTTAACCAACTCTTTGTTTTTAGTCATGCTGTTGTCAATACAGATATACATATGGTTCTTCACAGCCAAATCGCTACTAATAGTCGGAAAAGGCAAATAAAGAGCCACAACATCTCCTCTCTTAATCAAGCAAGAGCACCCCCTTTTCTCCTAATGTAACATAGACAGGATTGACCAAGTCTTCTGATTGACTCAGAACTTCCAAAGTTTGAGTTTGGCGCGCTGTCAATTTAGTAGCATCTTGTCTCTTCAATACAAAATGCTTGTCGCCAATTACCTTGACACTATAATCCTTCTCCAAAGCTGACTGGTAAATCCACATCAGATATTGTCTGTCCTGAGAACTCAAGAGAGAAGGATGTTCAAGTCTCCCGATAGTCTGATAAAAATCAAAAACAGGAGCCAAAGCCTGCCAATCTGACTGGCTAGTTGTCAAGGCTAGAAAAAGGGCTTTGCGAGCTGATACTTCTTGATTAGCCTTGAGAGTCCCTTTCCCCTCCAAGGTTTTTAGAAATTGGGAAACTCCAGAAAGCAAATCTTTCTCTAACTGCGAGAAATAAAAACCTTGCCTTCCCAGACATAAGTCTCTCAAGTCGCTTTCTCTAGCAAATAAGAGTTCAAACAGTTGATAATAAAAGAAAAATATCTGGCACTGGGTCGCACTCATCTTTTCCTTATCGGCTTCTTTTTTCAACCAGAGCAAGGGCAATAGGTAGCTGGATTGAGACATTTCCTCCACCTCCTATTCTTTTTTCTCTGGAGCATCTGCACTAGCTGCCACTTCTTTTGACTGGATACTTTCCCACTGATTGATTTCCTCTGAGATAAGACCTTCGCATGTCTTGACAAATAGGGCAAAAGCCTTGGTTTTTCCTGCATATTTCTCTGTTTGACATTGATAGAGAAATTTTTCCCTTTCCAGGAGTTGCGCAGTCTTTTGGTAAGAAATCCAGTGTTCCTTGGCATTATACAAATTGAGAATTCCCTCACACAGCAAGCCGAGACTGGATAAGGCAACCGAAATCAAACGGTAGCGATCACCTGGCATAGGAATAGCACAAAAAACAGCTATGAGAAAACCTGCCACGATTTCTGTTATTTTTAATACCTTATAGCGTCTACGATGTTGAACGCTTTTCTTTAAAAAATGAGCTATCTGTACGTCTAATCGATCTGTCAGGTACATTTCTTCTGGCGTCATGTTCGTAACCCCTTTTTATCTATTCATTCTATTCAAAAAACTAGGGTAACTGTCTAGTAGGCTTAGCAATTATTAATCATTTTGTCATGTTTTTTAGGAAAGGAAGTTTCATGTTTACATCTAGCGGAAAAGATCGTTTCTCCTACTAGCACAGTTTATCTAGCTTAATCATTATATCATAATCGGGACAATAAAACTTACTTACTTACTTACTTACTTACTTACTTACTTACTTACTTACTTACTTACTTACTTACTCATGGTAGCTGATTTTATCAATGATTGCAAGCTCTGTATCTTGAAATGTCAGAATTATTAATTTTTTGTTACATACTGGTTTTTGCCATTGTAAGAAGGAGTTGCTTGATTTTTTATAGCAGAATGAAGTAATAACTGAATAAATTATTTGAGAAATTCAAACTAATTTTTAACAATATTTTAGAAACCAAGGAAACAGCGGAGGAAATTACAGACTACACAAATGGTTCAGGTAGCTATCCTCTATCGGACAAAATCCATCATCTCCTCCAAGAACTGAAGACCAGCACTGAAAATCCAGAACAAGTCCAAAAACTCAAGGAAGCTTACGATAAACTCAACGAAGCATTGGGACAATCAGAAAATGGGCTTGTCAATCAGGAGGTCTTTAATGCTGCACTTGAGGAGTATAAAAAGACAACCCAATTAAAGAATGGTGTGGAAAAAGGTAGCAGCGATAGTCCTAAATCTAGGAAAGCGAGATCTGCTGATAATTCCTTGAAAATAGGATTCGGTAAGGGTACAACTAGTGTTCCACAATATAGTGAAGAAACTCTACGAACGCTAAGTACAGGTGAAGCCTATGGAAATAACCTCCGAGTAACCGTCAAATCTTTCAGTGGTAAGACCGTTAGGAGTATTACAGTTAATGGTCTGGAAGGCACAGGACTATCACAGACAGGATTAACTCTTACAAACGGATTGGGATATGTAGATTTGCGAGGAAGGATGCCTGCTGATAAACATGGTTACACCAGAGTAACGATTGTTGCGACAGATTCTTCAGGAAATACAAATCAGACTACACTAACTATTGCTAGACCTTTACCTGATGCGAGGATTACGACAACTAATAAGGAGTTAGAAGGTAAAGCCGAGACTCAGCCGATAATTTCGGGAACTATTGGTGTAAGAGCGGAACCTGGTAACACACCAGATGGCGCTGAGTTGATGGCTTATTTAGTACGTGGTGGTTCAACTAATCCTTATAGCTATAACAATGAGGCTCAGGGCTACCATACTATAGCAAAGACACGTGTCACTGTTTCTGGAACTTTTAATTTTGTTCCACCTGAATACCGAGATCCAAAACTTGGAGAAGGAGATGTCAGAGTAGTGGTTGCCTACGTGAGGAAAGGAACAGATGAAACATTCAGTGAAGGAATGAAGTCTGGATTCTCGACAAATAGCGTTAGAGCTACAGCACCAATCGATAGAGAGGGGGCTAAGCGCGAACTACAGACAAAAGCTAACGAGAAGAAGGCTACGATTAATGGTATCCAACATCTTACGAAAGAGGAGAATGCTGTGAAAGCAGCCATAGAGTCCAAAGAATACGATGCAACACCTCAAATTGACCAAGCCAAGCCCAAAATAGTGTTGACACGGCTAAGAATAGCGCTGTTTCCGAGATTAATTGTTTAAAAGATGGTCAAGTGGGACGCGAGTTATCTAAGACAGCAAATGAATGAGCTAGAAGCTAGACAAAACTCAATTTTATACTCATTTATAGTAAATCGTAACCGCCCAATAACGAAGTATATTGAAAAATCTCCAGACTAGAGAACTCACTGACGGTTCCTAATCTGGAGATTTTTTATTTGTACTTTTCTTGTATAATAGATTGAAATAGGATACGAACACATTAATTTGACTTCCCCAATTGATTCGCCTAATTCCTATTTCATTTTGATGTAACTATTTTTATCGAGACTATAACTCACATACAAAATTTTTAATTTTCGTTTTTAAGAATTTCTTCTAATTTATGATAATCTTGGACACTATCGATCTCATAGATGCTATTGCCTTCTAATTCTTCAACATAGACATCTAGCTCTTTGATGTTATCCTTAACCATATTGTCCCAGTAGAGATCAACAAATTCACCACTTGCATAAGCCTTATCGATAAAGCTAACAATCTTTTCTGCGGTTGGAGCATCCCAGAAGGATACACCACTAAGGATACGACCTGCCTTGCTATCAACAATAATGTCTTGAACCTTGTAGTCATCTCCATAGACCAAGAACCATTCGTTGGTACAATCTTCACGATAAACACTAAAATAAGTAGAACGTGTCAAATCATTGCGGAACATATTTTTGAAGAGATAGTTATCCGCATCAATAACATAACTGTTAGCTAATTCTTCTTTTACAAGATAGAGAGAGTAAAAGTTATTGTAATCAGCGTATTTATCATTGAAAACGAGGCGAACACCGTATTTTTCTTTTAAGTAATCGAATTGTTCTTTAAGGTAACCAACGATGATGATGATATCATGGATCCCTTTTTCTTTTAAAAACTCAATTTGGTATTCAATTAAAGGTTTTTGATTAACCTGAACCAAGGCTTTAGGGGTATTTTCAGTCATAGGACGCAAGCGAGTTCCCAATCCCGCTGCTAAGATGATTGCTTTCACACGAATCTCCTTTATTCTTTAATAATAATATAAACTCCAGCAATAACGACAAGTGACGTAATAATTGTCAGCATATCTAGCGGTGCACCCAAGAAAACAACTGCAAACAAGACTGTCCATACTACATAGCTCACGTTCAAGCCTGTAGCCTTGGCTGGTTGCAAGCGATTGATAGCGATATAATAAGCCAAATAGGAAATCATATCAAAGGCTGCAAAGACAATCATAAGACCTAGCAATTGTCCATTGGCCACTTCTGCAAATGACTGATGAGAGAAGAGCACAATCACCAGATAGGACAAGAATGAAGTCACTTGACGGATTAAGAGGGCTTCGATTTCACTCAATTCACTTTCCATGGCAAAAGAGCTAAGAACACTTTCGCTTCCCCATGCAATAGCACAAACCAAAGCACAGAGAATCCCAATGTAGAAGGAATTGACCTGTTCAACCTTATAGGTCTGAGCAATTATCCCTCCAATAATCAAGACAATCCCAAACACAGTATTTTTTGAAATCTTGTGCTTCAAAAAGAAGAAAGCCAATAAAACTGAAATCGCAGGGTAAATAGCCGATACAGATGAAGCTAAGGAACTTCCGATATACTTAACCGCATAAAGATTGGCCTGCATACCAATAGGGCCTGCTAGCAAGGCTCCGATGATAACACTAACATTGCGAATATTTAAGAAAATTGAGAGACGAACTTTTCCTTCTTTTACCAAAAGAAAAGCTAGTAAGATAAAGATACTCAAGAAATCGTGAGCAGCAGCCACCACAAAGGGCGACAAATCTGTAAAAATCGAAAAGATATAAGCACTAATCGTTAGACCTAAACCCCAGAAAATACCTGAGAGTAGACCAAAAGAAACTCCATTTTTATTTTTCATCTGAACCTCCATAATATGACAAACCTTTAACAGCTCTTTGGTAACGATTCACACCATAGTCACCAAAATCTGCGCCTTGCTCTTCCTTATAGACAGTCCATAGACTCCAAATAGCATCTTGCAAAATTTTATAGATGGCAATCTTTTCACGAGAGACAGGTGTTTGCTCACTCTCATAGTGAGATAAGAAAGCTTCTTCCTCTTGGGGAGTGAATTCGGACTCTAAAAAGAGGGCTGCCAAATCCCACATTGGATCATTCATTGATGAATATTCCCAGTCAATCAGATAAAGTCGTCCTTGAGGTGATTCGATAAAGTTTTCAGGCACCAAATCGATATGACAAGATTTTCTGTCAACACCTAAGTCAGCCAATCTTTTCTCTAAGGAGAAGACTTCTTCTCTAACTGCTTCATAGTTAGCATAAGGGATTTTTTCCTCAATCAAAGATTCGTATTTTTTGATTTCTTCAAAAGGAGCAAATTCTCCTCTTAATTCCTTACCAGAAGCATGAATAGTTTGTAATATTGGAGCAATTTTATCAAATTTGGTTTTGATTGACCTTGAATCAAGCGTAATCGCAGATTCGATATACTCATTTACTTTGATACCAGCTTCAATATCAAAAAGATAATTTTTTACATCTAAGTCTAAATCCTTTAGTAGTTCAAGATTATACTTTTCATCTTGACGATTGATCAGCTTTTCTGTCCCTTTACCAAAGAACTTAACAATGTATTGCTTATTTGTTGTTTTGACCAAATAGTTTTGATTGGTCATTCCCCCCAGTTGTTCAACACTGAGGACTTCCTCTTCTTCACTAAGTAGGGAAGAAATTTTTTCTTTAATCATTTTCTCCACAATTAACCTCCAGCACTTATACTTCCCACTTAAACACTGTTTTAAATGCTGTGTTTAAATCGGTCGCAAAGACACGGTGAATATCTTTAATTTCTCTTACAGGTTCTTCTAGATAAAGGATATTTTTAAGACGATTGGCAAATTTCTTGACTTCCATCATTTGGATTGCATTTTCAAAATCGATGCGACCAGAACGAGAGGAACCAACCAAGAGCAAGCCTTTTTCTAAGGCATCGCGTGTATTGAGATTGACTTTATACTCGCTAACACCCATCATGAGAATCGTTCCCTGAGGACGAATGTAGCGAATCAAATCATTGATAGCTGGTCCAGTACCATCACCACCACAACACTCAAAAGCATGGTCAAAGACCAAATCTTCAGGAATATTATCAGTGATATAGCATTCTTTGGCAAAAGAGAAGAGTTCCAACTTTTCCCAATGACGACCAATAACCACAATCTCTGCTTCTGGCAAAGTATAGTTGATAATATTGGCAACCACAAATGCTAAACTTCCATCTCCGATAACGGCGATTCGGTCCCGCTTGCTATGAGCAAGGGTCAATAGACGATTCATAGCGTGCATACCGACACTTACAAACTCTGTAATGGCTGCAACCGTATCTTCGATAGCATCATAAGCCACCACACGATCTTTAGGAAGAGAAACAAATTCTCTCATAAAGCCATCAAAGCCACTAGACAAGAAATGGGTCCCTGTCATGTAGTTCTCATAGAATTCTTTATCACTCTGCATAGGAGGCTGATTCGGAATCATGACAACTTTTTGACCAACCTCGTAGGTTCCCGTCGGGTCAGAAATAACGGTTCCACATGACTCGTGAATCATTGCCATTGGAAGTTTTTTATTCAAAATCTTTGGATCACGTTTTCCCTGGTAGTAACGCTGATCCGCATGACAGACCGCCATATAATTAGGGCGGATGAGGATATGATTCTCTTGGTCAATAGCCTCTTCCTGGTATTTGACATTGATAAACTTAGGCTTAGTTAGTTGATAAATTTGATTAATCATTTTACTAGTCTTTCTCAATCATACTTTTTGCAATCTTCAAATCTGTTACGGTTGTAATCTTCAGATTTGAGTATTCACCCTTGGCCAAGGCCACATCTTTTCCTTTAATCACAAAGATTTTACATGCATCTGTCAAGATTTCCTTCTCTTCTTCAGAAAGAGAGCCATAAAGGTCCATGAAGTCCTTGCAACGAAATGTTTGAGGTGTTTGTCCTTGATAAAGGTGAGCACGATTTGGAATATCTGTAATGAATTGACCATTGGTACTTTCAACGATAGTATCAACCGCTTCTACCACTGTGTCCACTGCGTCATGATTTTGCGCAAGTTTGATATTGTCTTGAATCATGCGAAGTGTAATAAATGGACGAACAGAATCGTGGGTAACAACGATATCCTCTGGAGTAAGCGGACGATAAGCATCAATGGCTTCAATGATTTTCTCAATACTCGTATTACGGTCAGCACCACCCTTTGTAATGATGATACGTTCCTTATGAAGAGGAAGATATTTATCTACAAGATCTTCTGCATGAGAAACCCAGTCCCCATGAACCCCAACTACAATTTTTTCAATACTTGGTTCCAAGACAAATTTTTCAATTGTATGAATCAAAATAGGTCGATCACCTAGCTCTAAAAATTGTTTTGGCAAGTTACTGATTCCCATGCGTGTGCCAGTTCCACCAGCAAGAATTCCTGCATAAATCATCTATTTTCTCCTTTGTCTTACAAAAAAACTTATTCTCTCTATTATACCACAATCTAGTCCTATCATGAAAGAAATACTAATCATCCCGTTCTAGAATAGGAGGATTAAGGAGTTCTATTATTCAAAGAAACTAGTCCATTTCTAGTAATGACTAGGAATTCTGTAGTCATTACCGATAAATGGCTGTGAAATTTTAGAGTTCTTCAGAATAATATACTTTCCTTAAAGAAAACTTAAAATTAAGCTTTGAAACTTCAAAGTGATTACTTGACTTATACTCAATGAAAATCAAAAAGCAAACTAGGAAGCTAGCCGTAACTGTACTTGAGTACGGTAAGGCGACGCTGACGTGGTTTGAATTTGATTTTCGAAGAGTATTACTTCCCTTCATTTCTTATTAGCTGACTTTATGATATAATGAAAAACGAGGTAAATTGAATGAAAAGTATAAAATTAAATGCTCTATCCTACATGGGAATTCGTGTCTTAAATATTATTTTTCCCATCCTAACTGGAACCTATGTCGCGCGTGTCTTGGACCGAACTGACTATGGTTACTTCAACTCAGTTGACACTATTTTGTCATTTTTCTTGCCCTTTGCGACTTATGGGGTCTATAACTACGGTTTACGGGCCATCAGTAATGTCAAGGATAACAAAAAAGATCTGAATAGAACCTTCTCTAGTCTTTTTTATTTGTGCATAGCTTGTACAATTTTGACTACCGCTGTCTATATCCTAGCCTATCCTCTCTTCTTTACAGATAATCCAATTGTCAAAAAAGTCTACCTTGTTATGGGGATTCAACTCATTGCCCAGATTTTTTCAATTGAATGGGTCAATGAAGCTCTGGAAAATTACAGTTTTCTCTTTTACAAGACTGCATTCATCCGTATCCTGATGCTAGCCTCTATTTTCCTGTTTGTCAAAAATGAACACGATATTGTTGTCTATACACTTGTAATGAGTTTATCGACACTAATTAACTATCTGATTAGTTATTTTTGGATTAAAAGAGACATCAAACTTGTTAAGATTCACCTAAGTGATTTTAAACCACTCTTTCTCCCTTTAACAGCCATGTTGGTCTTTGCCAATGCCAATATGCTCTTCACTTTTTTGGATCGTCTCTTCCTCGTTAAAACAGGGATTGATGTCAACGTTAGTTACTATACCATGGCTCAGCGAATTGTGACCGTTATAGCTGGAGTTGTAACAGGTGCAATTGGAGTGAGTGTGCCTCGTCTCAGTTACTATCTAGGAAAAGGAGACAAAGAAGCCTATGTTTCTCTGGTTAACAGAGGAAGTCGAATCTTTAACTTCTTTATCATTCCACTGAGTTTCGGACTCATGGTTTTAGGACCAAATGCTATCCTACTTTATGGTAGTGAAAAATATATCGGAGGCAGTATCTTAACCTCTCTCTTCGCTTTTCGCACGATTATCCTGGCACTGGATACCATTCTTGGTTCCCAAATTCTCTTTACAAATGGCTATGAAAAACGAATCACAGTCTATACAGTCTTTGCAGGGCTAGTCAATTTGGGCTTAAATAGTCTCCTCTTTTTCAACCATATCGTGGCTCCTGAATACTACTTACTGACAACTATGCTATCAGAGGCCTCTCTACTTGTTTTCTATATCATTTTCATCCATAGAAAACAACTTATTCACTTAGGACATATCTTTAGCTATACTGTTCGATACTCGCTCTTTTCACTTTCCTTTGTAGGAATTTATTTCCTGATTAATTTCTTGTATCCTGTGGATATGGTCATTAATTTGCCATTTTTGATGAATACTGGTTTGATTGTCTTGCTATCAGCCATCTCTTATATTGGTCTACTTGCCTTCACCAAAGATAGCATTTTCTATGAATTTTTAAACCATGTCCTAGCCTTAAAAAATAAATTCAAAAAATCTTAGGAGTATAGAATGAAACAACTAACCATTGAAGATGCCAAACAAATTGAATTAGAAATTTTGGATTATATTGATACTCTCTGTAAAAAGCACAATATCAACTATATTATTAACTACGGTACTCTGATTGGGGCGGTTCGACATCAGGGCTTTATTCCTTGGGACGACGATATTGATCTGTCCATGCCTCGAGAAGACTACCAACGATTTATAAACATTTTTCAAAAGGAAAAAAGTAAATACAAACTTTTATCCTTAGAAACAGATAAAAACTACTTTAACAACTTTATCAAAATAACCGACAGTACGACTAAAATTATTGATACTCGGAATACAAAAACCTATGAGTCTGGTGTCTTTATTGACATTTTCCCTATGGATCGCTTTGATGATCCTAAGGTCATTGATACTTGTTACAAACTGGAAAGCTTCAAACTACTGTCTTTCAGTAAACACAAAAATATTGTCTATAAGGATAGCCTTTTAAAAGATTGGATACGAACAGCCTTTTGGTTGCTCCTTAGACCTGTTTCTCCTCGTTATTTCGCACATAAAATTGAGAAAGAAATTCAAAAATATAGTCGTGAAAATGGGCAGTATATGGCTTTTATCCCTTCAAAATTTAAGGAAAAGGAAGTCTTCCCAAGTGGTACCTTCGATAAAACAATCGATTTGCCCTTTGAAAATTTGACCCTTCCTGCACCAGAAAATTTTGATACTATTTTAACGCAGTTTTATGGAGATTATATGACCCTACCGCCAGAAGAAAAACGCTTTTACAGTCATGAATTTCACGCTTACAAATTGGAGGATTAGGATGCAGTATTTAGAAAAAGAAGAAATTAAAGAAATTCAACTAGCCCTGCTAGACTATATTGATGAGACTTGTAAGAAACATGATATTCCTTACTTTCTAAGTTATGGAACCATGCTTGGAGCTATCCGCCACAAAGGTATGATTCCCTGGGATGATGATATTGATATATCTCTCTATCGTGAAGATTATGAGCGCTTACTGAAGATTATTGAGAAAGAAAATCATCCTCGCTACAAGGTTCTCTCCTACGATACATCTTCTTGGTACTTCCATAATTTCGCATCAATTTTGGACACTTCTACTGTTATCGAAGACCATGTTAAGTACAAACGTCATGACACCAGCCTTTTCATCGATGTCTTCCCAATTGATCGCTTTACAGACCTGAGCATTGTAGACAAGAGCTATAAGTATGTGGCCCTTCGTCAACTAGCTTATATCAAAAAATCACGCGCAGTTCACGGTGACAGCAAATTAAAAGATTTTCTAAGATTATGTAGCTGGTACGCCCTCCGAGTGGTCAATCCCCGTTACTTTTACAAGAAAATTGATCAGCTAATCAAAAATGCTGCAACCAGCACTCCTCAATATGAAGGAGGAGTTGGGATCGGTAAGGAAGGAATGAAAGAAGTCTTCCCAGTTGATACCTTTAAAGAACTCATCTTAACTGAGTTTGAAGGTCGTATGTTACCAGTTCCAAAAAAATATGACCAATTTTTAACTCAGATGTATGGGGATTATATGACACCACCATCAAAGGAAATGCAAGAGTGGTATAGTCACAGTATTAAAGCTTATCGCAAAAGCTGATTGAGGGCGACCATACAAACTACTAAGATAGAGGTTATTCAAAAACATAATTTTAGTAGAAAATGAAGTAAATATTCCCACAATAAAACGCATAATATCAAGGTTTTTCAACACCTGATATTATGCGTTTTCCTTATCTTCTTAAAGACTTTTTGTCCAACTTATTTTCCTATTTATACTCTTCGAAAATCTCTTCAAACCGTGTCAGCTTAACCTTGCCGTACTCAAGTACAGCCTGCGGCTAGCTTCCTAGTTTGCTCTTTGATTTTCATTGGGTATTAAATAGCTTCTGTAACAAAACTACGGCTTTCCAATACTTTGAGCATGGCGTTAGCTGTATCTAGGGCTGTAAAGAGGGGCACCCCGTGTTCAATAGCTGAACGGCGGATTTGCTCACCATCTTCGTCAGCAGTTCGTTTTGTTCCTACTGTGTTAATGATAGCTTGGATTCTTCCTTTGCGAACAAAGCTTGGGATATCCTGATCATCATCACCAATCTTACCAACAGGTTGGGCTTGCAGTCCATGACTAGCAAAGAAGGCTGCTGTCCCTTCTGTCGCGAGGATTCCATAGCCAATATTTTGGAAACGACGAGCCAAGTCCAAGGCTTCTTCTTTAGCATCATCAGCAATAGTAAAGACTACATTTCCAAAAGTTGGCAAGTGAAGGTAAGAAGCTTCAAAGGCCTTATAGAGAGCTTTTTCCAAAGTAGCATCAGAACCCATAACTTCTCCTGTTGACTTCATTTCAGGACCGAGCAAGCTGTCTACCTTAGCTAGTTTAGTAAAGGAGAAGACAGGCGCCTTGATATGAACGCGGGTGCTTTCAGGATAAAGTCCATCTTGGTAGCCAAGTTCTTCAAGTTTTTGACCAAGAATGAGCTTGGTCGCTACCTGAGCCATAGGAATATTGGTTACCTTAGAAAGGAATGGAACCGTACGGCTGGCACGTGGATTGACCTCAATAACGTAGACTTTTTCATCCTTGATAACAAACTGGATGTTCATCATTCCAAGACAGTTAAGGCCGATTGCTAGGCGTTTTGTGTAGTCTGCAATGGTTTCCTGAACCTTTTGCGACAAGGTTTGTGGTGGGTAAACGGCCATTGAGTCACCTGAGTGGACACCGGCACGTTCGATATGTTCCATGATACCAGGGATAAGGACATTTTCACCGTCTGAAATGGCATCAACTTCGCACTCTTGCCCAACGATGTATGAGTCAACAAGAACTGGATGGTCTGGACTAGCCTTAACAGCAGTTCGCATGTAAGAACGAAGGTCTTCTTCGTTTTCAACGATTTCCATGGCACGTCCACCAAGTACATAAGATGGGCGGACAAGAACTGGGAAGCCAATCTTACGAGCTGCAAGAGCTGCTTCTTCTTCATTGGTAGCCGTTTGTCCTGGTGGCTGTGGAATATCCAATTCTTTGAGAGCTTGCTCGAAGAGGTCACGGTCTTCGGCACGGTCTAGGTCAGCAACCTGTGTACCAAGGATGGTCACACCTGCTTTTGCCAATGGCTCCGCAAGGTTGATGGCTGTTTGACCACCGAACTGGACGATAACCCCTTTTGGTTGCTCCAAATCGATAACATTCATGACATCTTCAAAAGTTAATGGCTCAAAGTAAAGCTTGTCAGACACAGAAAAGTCTGTAGAAACGGTCTCTGGGTTTGAGTTCATGATGATGGCCTCATAGCCAGCCGCCTGAATAGCCTTAACTGAATGAACAGTTGCGTAGTCAAACTCGACCCCTTGACCGATACGAATTGGACCAGAACCTAGAACTAGAACGGATTCCTTATCAGACTTGATAGATTCATTTTCCCATCCATAGGTTGAATAGAAGTATGGTGTTTCAGAGTCAAACTCCGCCGCACAGGTATCGACCATCTTATAAACTGGAATAATCTTGTTTTCCAAACGAAGCTGGCGAACTTGATCAGCAGTCGTTTTCCAGAGCTCAGCAATCTTACGGTCTGAAAATCCATTCAATTTTGCAGTTTTCAAAACTTCAAGATCCTGTGGATGGGCACCTAATTCTTGCTCAATTTCAAAGATATGCAAGAGTTTATCAAGATAGAAGATATCAATCTTAGTCAATTCAGCAATTTCTTCTGGTGTATAACCGCGGCGAATGGCTTCTGATACATAGAAGAGACGGTCATCCTGGGCTTTGACTACTTTTTCAATCAAGGCATCATCAGAAACTGCTGCAAGTTCAGGCATTTCATTGTGGTGCACCCCAATTTCAAGGGAACGACAAGCTTTAAGGAGAGATTCCTCGATGTTACGACCAATCGCCATGACTTCTCCAGTCGCCTTCATCTGGGTACCAAGACGACGCTCACCTTTTTCAAACTTGTCAAATGGGAAACGTGGGATCTTGGCAACAACGTAGTCAAGGGCTGGTTCAAACATGGCATAGGTTGAACCAGTGACTGGGTTTATAACCTCATCCAAGGTCAAACCGACTGCAATCTTGGCAGCCAACTTAGCAATCGGATATCCTGTCGCCTTAGAAGCAAGGGCTGACGAACGCGATACACGGGGGTTTACTTCTATAACATAGTACTTAAAGCTGTGGGGATCAAGAGCTAGCTGAACGTTACATCCACCTTCAATCTTGAGGGCACGAATAATGCTCAAGCTCGCGTCACGAAGCATTTGGTTTTCATAATCTGACATGGTTTGGGCAGGGGCGAATACAATGGAATCTCCTGTGTGAATCCCAACTGGGTCAAAGTTTTCCATGTTACAAACAACCAAAGCATTGTCAGCTGAGTCACGCATGACTTCGTATTCGATTTCCTTGAAACCTGCGATTGAACGCTCAATCAAACATTGGGTGACAGGTGACAATTTCAAACCATTTTCAGCGATTTCACGCAATTCTTCCTCGTTAGCACACATACCACCACCAGTACCACCAAGGGTAAAGGCTGGACGAACGATAACTGGGTAACCAATTGTCGCTGCAAAGGCAACTGCTTCGTCTACTGTGTTGACAATTTCAGATTCTGGAATTGGTTGGTTCAATTCTTCCATCAATTGTTTAAAGAGGTCACGGTCCTCCGCTTGGTCAATGGCAGATAATTTAGTTCCCAGAAGCTCAACACCAAGTTCATCTAGGATACCATTTTTAGACAATTCCATGGCCATGTTGAGCCCTGTCTGACCACCAAGGGTTGGTAGCAAGGCATCTGGACGTTCCTTACGAAGAATACGCGTTACAAACTCAAGTGTAATCGGTTCGATATAGACCTTGTCCGCAATCTCCTTGTCCGTCATGATGGTTGCAGGGTTTGAGTTAACCAAAACAACCTCATACCCTTCCTCTTTCAACGACAAGCAAGCCTGAGTCCCAGCGTAGTCAAACTCAGCAGCCTGACCAATAATAATCGGACCAGAACCAATCACCATAATTTTTTGAATATCAGTACGTTTAGGCATAGTTTATGATACAAAGCCCGTAAAGAACACAGTGAAAATAGGAAACTCGGTGCAGACGCCTTTAGCGTCAAGACGATGTTTATCTTTTTCACCCAGTTCTTAGGGCGTGTTCACTTCCGCGAACAATGTATCTTCTCCTTTCTATTCGTCGCCTCACAGAGCGACATTAAATAAATTCTCCGACGAGCTTTTTCTCGTTCTTAGTTTGATTGTTTAAAAGCTTCCATCATCTCGATAAACTCGTCAAAGAGGTAGCTTGCGTCGTGTGGACCAGGGGCTGCATCTGGGTGATATTGAACAGAGAAAGCAGGTTGGTATCTGTGACGCACACCTTCAACTGACTTGTCATTGATTTCTTCGTGGGTGATAATCAAGTGTTCTGGCAAGTCCTCACGGCTAACTGCATAACCATGGTTTTGGCTGGTAAAATCTACGCGTCCTGTAGCAATTTCACGTACCGCATGGTTGAATCCACGGTGTCCAAATTTCATCTTGTAGGTCTTTGCCCCGTTTGCCATAGCAAAGAGTTGATGCCCCATACAAATACCAAAGATTGGAATTTTTCCTTGCACACCACGAATCATGTCGAGTGCTTGTGGAACATCTTCTGGGTTACCTGGACCGTTTGACAACATCACTCCGTCAGGATTGAGATGGAGAATTTCTTCCGCCGTTGTTGAGTAAGGAACAACCGTCACGTTACAGTTGCGTTTAGAAAGTTCACGTAAGATTGAGTGCTTGAGACCAAAGTCCACCAAGACAACACTCAAACCAACTCCTGGAGCTGGATATGAAGTTTTAGTAGAAACCTGTTTGATATTGTCTGTCGGCAAGACTGTTGCTTGGAGCTGGTCCGTCACATGATCCATGCTGTCCCCAACATGGGTCAAGGTTGCACGCATAGTACCATGTTTACGGATAATCTTAGTGAGGGCACGCGTATCAATCCCTGAAATACCAGGAATTTTCTTGGCTTTCAAAAATTCATCCAAGGTCATTTGGTTGCGCCAGTTGCTAGCTCGACGCGCTTCTTCAAAAACAACGACTCCCTTACAAGTTGGAATAATGGATTCGTAATCATCACGGTTAATTCCATAATTTCCTACCAAAGGATAAGTAAAGGTCAAGATTTGTCCATTATAAGACTGGTCTGTAATGGATTCTTGGTAGCCAGTCATACCTGTATTAAAGACGATTTCGCCTGTTACATCAATATCTGCTCCGAAGGCCTTGCCTTCAAAAACTGTGCCATCTTCTAATACTAGAAGTCTTTTTGTCATATTTTCACCTCTCGTGGACGCTCACTGGCGTCTTTTAACGTCTTGTGTTTTAGTTGGCGTTTCTACTCGCCAGTACGGATTCTAAGATTGCCATTCGAACAAAGACACCATTGGTCATTTGTTGGACAATCCGTGATTTTGGTGCTTCAACCAAGTGGTCTGCGATTTCTACATCACGATTGACTGGAGCTGGGTGCATGAGGATTGCTGTTTCTTTCAAACGGTCATAACGTTCTTGAGTCAAGCCATGTTGGGCATGGTAGTCTTCTTTTGAAAAGACAGCTCCACTATCATGGCGTTCATGTTGCACACGGAGAAACATCATGACATCCACCTGATCAATGATTTCATCAATAGTTACAAACTGTCCATAGTCTGCAAACTCTTGACTTCTCCATTCCTCAGGTCCAGCAAAGTAAAGTTCAGCTCCTAAGCGTTTCAAAATCTGCATATTGGATTTAGCAACACGTGAGTGATCCAAGTCACCTGCAATCGCAACCTTGAGACCCTCAAAGTGGCCAAATTCCTCATAAATAGTCATCAAATCAAGCAAGCTCTGGCTAGGATGTTGTCCCGAACCATCTCCACCATTGATGATGGAAGTCGTAATCGTGGGACTTGCAATTAACTCTCTGTAGTAGTCAACCTCAGGGTGGCGAATCACACAGACATCCACTCCTAAAGCAGACAGAGTCAAAATGGTATCATAAAGTGTCTCACCCTTATTGACTGAACTAGTCTTCACATCAAAGTCAAGTCGTTCCAGCCCCAGTTTAATCTCTGCCACTTCAAAGGACTTATGCGTCCGTGTAGAATCCTCAAAGAAAAGATTGGAAACAATCGGATGGTCTTCATAAGGAAGCTGTGCTCCGTTTTTAAACTCAATTCCTCGCTTGATCAATTTCATCACTTGATCGACAGTGAGGTCTTCCATGGACACCACATGGTTCAATGCTTGTTGATTTTCTGACATGGCTACTCCTTTAGCTTTCTAAGCTTCTTCAGTAATCAGAACTCTGTCTTGGCCATCAAGTTCTGCCATCTCTACGATGATTTCTTCAGAACGACTGGTTGGGATATTTTTTCCAACGTAATCTGGACGGATTGGCAATTCTCTATGTCCACGATCGACTAAAACTGCTAAACTCACGCGCGCAGGACGACCATGACCTACAATATTATCAATAGCAGCTCGGATGGTACGACCTGTATAGAGCACATCATCCACCAAGATAACCTCACGGTCTGTCACATCAACAGAAACAAAAGAAGTATCTTCTCCACTTTTAACATCATCACGGAAAGGTTTCGTATCCAATTCCACAACGGGAACTGAAAGATTTTCTAGCTGCTCCAAACGTTCTTGGATTCGGTGGGCTATAAAGACACCGCGAGTTTTAATACCAGCCAAGACGATTTTATTCAAATCTTTGTTGCGTTCGATAATCTCATAAGTAATACGCGTAATCGCTCGTTTGACGGTCAATTCGTCTACAACTTCTTTTGTCTTCATGACAAACCTCCAAAAAGAAAAGTCTCCTTAAACAAGGAGACTTGAAATGTATAGCCAAGCGAGCCCTACTGCACACAGTATAGACTTCACCCTTCTACTTTATCACGCTCCTTGCCTGCCTCACGGGACAGGTTTAAAGGAATATTTAGTTATCACTTACTATAGCACAAAGCAGACCTAAAATCAAGCAAAAACTTTTGAGCCCCCATCTTATAAATTGCTAAAATCATATAATTGTGGGTACTGGTCACACTCTGGATTTTTAGGATGACAAATGGCTCTTCCAAAATAAATCATGGCCTGATGAGCTGCTAACCACTGCTCAGGCGGCAAGATATCCATGACCCGCTTTTCCACCTCAAGTGGCGTCGCTGATTTTTTGACGATATCGTGGTGTTTGCAAATACGCTCCACATGAGTATCCACTGCAAAAGCTGGAATCCCAAATCCTACACTCATGACAACATTGGCTGTTTTGCGACCAACTCCTGCCAAACTCTCCAATTCCTCACGTGTTTGAGGAACTTGACCATCAAAATCGTCTAGTAACTGTTGGGCACATTTTTTAAGGAATTTAGCCTTATTCCGATACAATCCCAAGCGAGAAATGTGTGAAGCAATCTCACTCTCAGTCGCCACAGACATGGCTTGTGGCGTTGGAAAGGCAGCAAAGAGACCCGGTGTGGCCTTATTTACCGCTGCATCCGTTGTCTGAGCTGACAACATGACCGCAACCAAGAGTTCAAAATGATTGGTAAAATCAAGACTGGGTTTGGCATCTGGAAAAAGAGCAATGATTTCTTCTAGCACTTTTCGTGCTCGTTTTTTTGACAAGACCATTATTCGTCTCCGTCAAATAGTCCTTGTAAGCCAGCAAAAGGACTGTTTTCTTCTTTCTTAACTGCTTGTTGAGCCTGATATTCTTCCTCTGTCATGATTTGCCAGTCATTTCCTGACACAAAACCTTGACCAGCTTCTTCTTCAGCCGTCAAGACCTTGATAGGAATGTTTAGTAGGATATTGTCTGACACGCTCTCAGCAAGGTCAAGTTCTCCATTTTCGATAGGCAGGACCAAATCATCGTCTAAAACTTCCTGATCTAGTTGATTAGTTGCGCCTTCCATGAAAACTTCCGTGACTGGATAAGATTCAACTAACTCAACTGGCTCCATACTACGACTTGAAGCAAGAACAATGGTATAAGATAGTTGATAATCTAAGAAATACATACGGTCTTCGTACTGTACTTTCCCAACTGCAAGGATATCTTTTACATCTAAAATTTCTTGATTGCGTGCACGCAGGTCTGCGGCTAGGTCTAAGGTTTGTTCAAAATGCAAGCCTTCAGACTGCTTACGAATTTCTTGAATATTTAATTTCATACTTCCTCCATAAAGATTTACTCTCTTGATTATACCATGAAAAGCCTACAAATCAGCCCACCAAACTTTGTAATTAACATTCAATTTTTTAACATATTTACTATGACGTTTTTATTGCTATACTATAGGCAATAATACATAATAGCAAGGAGAATGCTCACATGGAAGACAAAGAACTCGTTACTAATGCTTACCACACGGATTTTAGAGCTTGGAATTTCCAGTTTTCTGTTGACAAAATTTCCTAAAAGGTATAGTATAGAGATACTAATACTCGGAGGTAAGGGAGACATGAACAACTAAGTCTATCAAATAAAGAAACTTTATTTAGTAGATCTTGTTTTTGTCTCTTTTTGTGTGCTCTTTTATGCTCTTTTTCTGGCATGTTAATAGAGTTTTTTTGACATAGACTTTGGGCTCTACTAGGTAAAGTAGAGCTTTTTGCTATGCACTATTGACATTCTAGAAAGGGCAAGCATATGATAAAAATCAATCATCTGACCATCACACAAAACAAAGATTTACGAGACCTTGTCTCTGACTTAAACATGAGCATCCAGGGTGGGGAAAAGGTAGCTATTATTGGAGAGGAAGGAAATGGCAAATCAACCTTGCTTAAAACTTTAATGGGGGAAGCTTTGCCTGATTTTACTATCAGGGGAGACATTCAATCTGATTATCAATCAATAGCCTACATTCCTCAAAAACTCCCCGAGGACCTGAAAAAGAAAACTTTACACGACTACTTCTTTTTAGATACTATTGATTTAGATTGCAGTGTCCTCTATCGTTTAGCTGAGGAATTGCATTTTGATAGCAATCGCTTTGCTAGCGACCAAAAGATTGGCAGTCTATCAGGGGGCGAAGCTTTGAAAATTCAGCTCATCCATGAGTTAGCCAACCCCTTTGAGATTCTATTTTTAGATGAACCTTCAAATGACCTAGATCTTGAGACGGTTGATTGGCTAAAAGGTCAGATTCGAAAGATTCGGCAAACTGTTATTTTCATCTCCCATGATGAGGACTTTCTGTCTCAAACGGCCGACACTATTGTCCACTTGCGACTGGTCAAGCACCGAAAAGAAGCCGAAACGCTAGTAGAGCATTTAGACTATGATTGCTATAGTGAGCAGAGAAAAGCTAATTTTGCCAGACAAAGCCAGCAAGCTGCTAACGACCAAAGAGCCTACGATAAAACTATGGAAAAACATCGACGAGTCAAGCAAAATGTAGAAACTGCACTTCGAGCTACCAAAGACAGTACTGCCGGTCGCCTATTGGCTAAAAAGATGAAAAATGTCCTCTCTCAAGAAAAACGCTTTGAAAAGACAGCTCAGTCCATGACCCAAAAACCACTTGAAGAAGAACACATTCAACTTTTCTTCTCGGATATACAGCCATTACCGGCATCTAAAGTCTTAATCCAACTGGAAAAGGAGAATTTGTCCATTGGTGAGCGAGTTTTGGCTCAAGGACTTCAACTAACTGTCCGTGGCCAAGAAAAAATCGGTATTATCGGCCCAAATGGTATTGGGAAATCAACTCTGTTAGCCAAGTTTCAACAACTGCTTAGCGCCAAAAGAGAAATTTCGCTTGGTTTTATGCCACAAGATTACCATAAAAAACTACAATTGGATTTATCACCAATAGCCTATCTAAGCAAAACTGGAGAAAAAGAGGAACTACAGAAAATCCAATCTCACTTAGCCAGTCTCAATTTCAGTTATCCAGAAATGCAGCATCAAATTCGCTCCTTATCTGGCGGACAACAGGGAAAACTCCTGCTTTTGGATTTAGTCTTGCGCAAACCAAACTTTCTTCTTCTGGATGAACCCACACGAAACTTTTCTCCCACTTCTCAACCCCAAATCAGAAAACTCTTTGCTACCTATCCAGGCGGTCTCATCACTGTTTCGCATGACCGTCGTTTCTTAAAAGAGGTCTGTTCAATCATCTATCGCTTAACAGAACACGGTCTGGAGGTAGTTAATTTAGAAGATTTATAAATTTGCAACATAGCAGATAGGTGGGGCAAAAACACAATTTTAGGAGAAGAGAAAGTAAATCTTCCCATAATAAAACGCATAATATCAAGTTTTTGCACACCTGATATTATGCGTTTTTCAGATTTTAAAGGCTTTTTCCCAGCCTTCATTTTACATCTGTTTTAAACGTTCAATCCGTTCTGAAATAGGTGGGTGGGTATAAAAGAGTTTTTGGAACCCTCCCCCTTTCTTAGGATCATTGATATAAAGTGCACTACTGGCATCATCGACAGGACGACTCATCGGTTTACTATTATCCAACTTACGTAGAGCATTAATCATCCCTTGAGGATTGCGCGTCAACTCAACACTGGAAGCATCAGCTAGGAATTCCCTCTGACGAGAAATAGCTAGTTGCACCAAAGTTGCAGCGAGGGGAGCCAACACGATAGCCAGTAGGGAAACCACGAGCATAATGATTTCTAAGCCATTTCCTTCTCTGTCATCGTCACTTCGTCTGCGACCTGCGCCACCCCACCACATCATACGACCAGCCATACTAGAAAGCATGGTGATAGCACTAGCAAGGGCGACAGCAATAGTCGAAATACGGATATCGTAATTACGAATATGACTGACTTCATGTCCCATAACAGCTTCTAGCTCTTCACGATTCATGATAGCTAGGAGACCTGACGTCGCAGCAACCGCCGCATTTTGAGGGTTAGAACCTGTCGCAAAGGCATTTAAGGCTGGATCATCAATGATGAAAACACGGGGCATAGGAATCTGAGCGACCATAGCCATATCTTCCACTACATGGTAGAGGTCTGGTGCCATTTGCTCATCAACCTCACGCGCTCCATTCATGGACATGACAATCTCTGTCGATTGAAAAATCATGGACAAGGCATAGATAAAGCCGATAATCAGTGCGATAACCAAACCGCCAAGCCCAGACCGCATAAAGAGGTAACCAACCGCATAGCCAACAAGAGCTAAGAGTAGGAAAAATACCAGCAACAAAATCCAGGTTTTTCGTTTATTGCTTGCAATTTGATCAAACAGCATCTTAGTCACCTAAACCGCTAAAATCAACTTTAGGAACTGCCTTTTCCTCTTCTGGTGTTTGAAGGAAATCTGCTGCTTTAAAGCCAAACATTCCAGCGATAATATTACTTGGGAAAGTTTCTAATTTTACATTGTAGTTGCTGACAACACTGTTGTAGAGTTGACGAGAGTAAGAAATTTTATTTTCTGTGTTTGTCAACTCCTCTTGCAATTTAACAAAGTTGGCACTAGCTTTCAAATCTGGATAGCTTTCTGCAACTGCAAAAATACCTGAAACCTGACGAGTAAGGGCATCACTAGCTTTCATAGCTTCTGCTGGTGAAGTCGCTGCCGCCACTTGGTTACGAAGTTCTGCCACCTTTTCGAGGGTAGAACCTTCATATTTAGCATAACCTTTTACAGTCTCAATCAAGTTTGGCAAGAGGTCATTTCGACGTTTCAACTGAACATCAATCTGGCTCCAAGCCTCCTTGGTTTGCATACGATTTTTAACCAAACCGTTATAGCTAACAATCACAAAAATAACAATAAGAGCGATAACTCCAAGAATAATCCAAGTCATGATATAAGTCCTTTCTGCTTTTAGATTAGTACCAGTATATCAAATTTTTAATGATTGTGGTAAAATAAGATGATACTAAAGAAGGAAATAACTATGAAACCAGAAACATTTTACAACTTGCTTATCGAGCAGAATCTTCCACTTTCGGACCAGCAAAAAAAACAATTTGAACGTTATTTTGAACTCTTGGTCGAGTGGAATGAAAAGATTAACCTGACCGCTATTACAGACAAAGAAGAAGTTTATCTCAAACATTTTTATGATTCGATTGCACCCATCCTGCAAGGTTTGATTTCAAATGAAACTATCAAACTTCTTGATATCGGGGCTGGGGCAGGATTCCCTAGTCTGCCTATGAAAATTCTCTATCCACAGCTGGATGTGACCATCATTGATTCGCTAAATAAGCGCATCAACTTCCTCCAACTCTTAGCTCAAGAACTGGATTTGGATGGTGTTCATTTCTACCATGGACGTGCCGAAGATTTTGCCCAAGACAAGAACTTCCGTGCTCAATATGATTTTGTAACAGCTCGTGCGGTTGCCCGCATGCAGGTTTTATCTGAATTGACAATTCCTTACCTTAAAGTTGGCGGAAAACTATTGGCACTCAAGGCAAGTAATGCGCCTGAGGAGTTGTTAGAAGCTAAGAATGCCCTCAGTCTCCTTTTTAGTAAGGTCGAAGACAATCTCAGCTACGCCCTACCGAATGGAGATCCGCGCTACATCACAGTGGTAGAAAAGAAAAAGGAAACACCAAATAAATATCCACGTAAGGCTGGCATGCCCAATAAACGCCCGCTTTAAATTTTTAAGTAAAAAAATATTTACAAAGTCAGCCTCGCTCTTTTATTTCTAGGCTCGGGAAAAAATGATTTACAAAATCAACCTCGCTCTCTTATTTTTAGGCTCGGGAAAAAATGATTTACAAAATCAACCTCGCTCTCTTATTTTTAGGCTCGGGAAAAAATGATTTACAAAATCAACCTCGCTCTTTTATTTCTAGGCTCAGGAAAAAATGATTTACAAAATCATTTTTTTCTGCTATACTATCCTAAGCAAAGGTTTTTAATGTCATCCCGTGAGGTGACGAAGACGCAGAAATACTTGAAACTCTTTAAAGTCTAAATTTTAAAGAAGTCTTACTCTGAGGGCCTATTGCTGTAAAATAATGGGCTCTTTTTTGATGCCCAAAAGTGAGGTTTATATGAAACAAGAATCAACTGTTGATTTGTTACTAGACGTTGACCAACGTCCTTCGGCTGGAAAAGGAATTCTCCTTAGCTTCCAACACGTTTTCGCCATGTTTGGTGCGACCATCTTGGTACCATTGATTTTGGGAATGCCTGTATCCGTTGCCCTTTTTGCTTCAGGTGTCGGAACACTCATCTACATGATTTCAACTGGTTTTAAAGTTCCAGTTTATCTAGGTTCTTCATTTGCCTTTATCACAGCTATGTCACTGGCTATGAAAGAAATGGGTGGGGATGTATCTGCTGCTCAAACAGGGGTTATCTTGACTGGTTTGGTCTATGTCCTTGTTGCTACCAGCATCCGATTTGTAGGAACAAAATGGATTGATAAACTCTTGCCACCAATCATCATCGGTCCTATGATCATCGTTATCGGCCTTGGACTTGCAGGTTCAGCTGTGACCAATGCAGGGCTTGTAGCAGACGGAAATTGGAAAAATGCTCTGGTAGCCGTTGTTACGTTCTTGATTGCTGCCTTTATCAATACAAAGGGAAAAGGCTTCCTACGAATCATTCCATTCCTCTTTGCTATTATCGGTGGTTACCTCTTCGCACTAACTCTTGGCTTGGTTGACTTTACGCCTGTCCTAGAAGCTAACTGGTTTGAAATTCCTGGTTTCTACTTGCCATTTAGTACTGGTGGTGCCTTTAAAGAGTACAATCTTTACTTTGGTCCAGAAACCATCGCTATCTTGCCAATCGCTATCGTAACAATTTCTGAACATATCGGTGACCATACTGTTTTGGGTCAAATCTGTGGCCGTCAATTCTTGAAAGAACCAGGTCTTCACCGTACTCTTCTTGGTGACGGTATCGCAACTTCAGTTTCTGCCTTCCTTGGTGGACCAGCCAATACAACTTACGGAGAAAATACAGGGGTTATCGGTATGACTCGTATCGCTTCTGTCTCAGTTATCCGTAACGCTGCCTTCATCGCGATTGCCCTTAGCTTCCTTGGTAAATTCACTGCCTTGATTTCAACTATTCCAAACTCTGTACTTGGTGGTATGTCAATCCTTCTCTATGGAGTTATCGCCAGCAACGGTTTGAAGGTCTTGATTAAAGAACGTGTTGATTTCAGACAAATGCGTAACCTCATCATCGCAAGTGCTATGTTGGTCCTTGGACTTGGGGGAGCTATCCTTAAACTTGGTCCAGTTACACTTTCAGGAACTGCCCTATCAGCCATGACAGGAATCATCCTGAACTTAATCTTGCCATACGAAAATAAAGACTAAGAGTCTAAACACTAAATCCGCTCAGACAACTGAGTGGATTTTTTCGTACACTATAATACAAATATCTGTAAATTGTTAAAATCAAAAAACGTATAATATCAGGTATTCTAAAACCTTGATACTATACGTTTTATCATAGAAATTTTTACTTCATTTTCTCATCAAATGAGATTTGCATCAATCCCTTATCTTACTTACGTTTCTTCTTCGCTTTTTTCATTTTGTTAGCCATACGTTTCATGGATTGTTTCATGGCAAATTCACCGATTTTACCTTTGAGTCCACCACCAAACATCTGGCCCATATCTGGCATTCCTGCTCCTCCGAGAGCTGACAGGTCAGGCATACCGCCTTGTCCCATCATTCCTTCAAGGGCAGACATATCCATTCCACCCATATTTGGCATATTTTTAGGGAGGTTGTTTGGATTGATTCCCATCTGCTTCATCATCTTGTTCATATCTCCAGACATGACTCCCTGCATAAGCTGTTTAGCCTGGTTAAAGTCCTTAATGAATTTATTAACTTCGACAAAGGTATTTCCAGAACCAGTAGCGATACGACGGCGACGGCTTGGATTTAACAAATCCGGATTTTCACGTTCTTCAGGTGTCATTGAAGACACAATAGCACGTTTGCGCGCAATCTGACGCTCATCTACCTTCATGTTTTGAAGGGCTGGATTGTTAGCCATACCTGGAATCATCTTGAGCAAGTCTTCCATTGGCCCCATGTTTTGCACCTGATCCAACTGATCAATGAAATCATTAAAATCAAAGGTGTTTTCACGCATCTTCTCAGCCATTTCAAGGGCTTTTTGCTCATCGTATTCTTGAGAAGCTTTCTCAATCAAAGTGAGCATATCCCCCATACCAAGGATACGGCTAGACATGCGATCTGGGTGGAAGGTTTCAATGTCCGTAATCTTTTCACCTGTACCAGTAAACTTGATTGGTTTTCCAGTAATGTGACGAACCGATAGGGCCGCACCACCACGAGTATCGCCATCAATCTTGGTAAGGATGACCCCAGTCACTTCCAACTGAGCATTAAACTCACGCGCAACATTGGCTGCTTCCTGACCAATCATAGCATCAACGACAAGCAAGATTTCATTTGGTTGAGCCAAGGCTTTCACGTCACGAAGCTCATTCATCAAAAGCTCATCAATCTGCAAACGACCTGCCGTATCAATCAAGACATAGTCGTTATGATTGGCTTGGGCTTGTTCCAAACCTTGACGTACAATCTCAACAGCTGGAACATCTGTTCCAAGTGCAAAGACAGGCACATCAATCTGTTGACCCAGTGTCTTCAGCTGATCAATGGCAGCTGGACGGTAAATATCCGCCGCAATCATCAAAGGACGAGCATTTTCTTCTTTCTTGAGTTTGTTGGCCAATTTACCAGCAAAGGTTGTTTTACCAGCCCCCTGCAAACCAACCATCATGATGATGGTTGGAATCTTAGGTGATTTGATAATTTCTGCCGTATCAGAACCTAAAACAGCTGTCAGTTCCTCATCAACGATTTTGATAATCTGTTGCGCAGGATTAAGGGTATCAATGACCTCATGCCCAACTGCACGCTCACGAACTTTCTTGATAAAGTCCTTTACAACAGGCAAGGCAACGTCGGCCTCAAGCAAGGCCATGCGAATTTCTTTGGTTGCCTCTTGGACATCAGATTCAGAGATTTTTCCTTTTTTACGTAAATTTTTAAAGACGTTCTGCAAACGTTCTGTTAAACTTTCAAATGCCATTTTTCTTCCTCTTATTCTCTATTATCAATGCTTGTTAAAATTTCTACCTGCTCCTGCAGAAAGTCATCCTTGGGATAGCGCTCCAAAATCTGATCAAAAATCTGACTGCGGACAATGTAGTCAGAGTACATGTGCAATTTCATCTCATAATCTTCCAGAATCTTTTCTGTCCGCTTGATATTGTCGTAGACAGCCTGACGACTGACACCGAACTCTTCAGCAATCTCAGCAAGGCTATAATCATCAGCGTAGTAGAGCTCGATATAATTCATTTGCTTATCTGTCAAAAGCGCCGCATAAAATTCAAAGAGCGCATTCATACGATTGGTTTTTTCGATTTCCATAACTTTTATTATACCAAAAATTAGCCTAATCTACCACACTAGGAAGCCAATCCGAGAAGATAGCCAGGTAAATTTGAAAAAGACATGAGCCTAGCCCCAAGTAATTTCCAATTGATAGCTGGCAAAGGGATGTCCCTCTTGATTTTGTAGTTGATAATCTAGTTCAATCTTTTGCCCATCAACTTGATAATGGCTCGTTTGGATGATAAACTCCTGCATGCCCATAGGTGTAGGAATATAGGCTAAACTATCGCTATCCTTTAGAAAGCGCATAATGGTCTTGGGATTGGAAAATCGGCTCATCACCAGTTCTTGACCATGAAATTTAATAACCACTTTTTCCTTTTCCTCATTATAGAAAAGCAGGTAGCTATAATCTCCTTTTTCATGCACTTCCACGTCATAAAGTTGGTCAATCACTTCCAACTGCTCATCAAACTGAATCGTATTTCGCATCCGAATCTTCACATCAGGTCCTCTTTCTTGTCTCTTGTCCTACTATTTTACCAAAAACTCTAGCTTTTTGCTATAATGGTCATATGAACGAAAAAGTATTCCGTGACCCAGTTCACAACTACATCCATGTCAATAATCAAATCATCTATGACTTGATCAATACAAAAGAATTTCAACGTTTGCGCCGTATTAAGCAACTGGGAACTTCCAGTTATACCTTCCACGGTGGGGAGCACAGCCGCTTCTCTCATTGTCTAGGAGTCTATGAGATTGCTCGTCGTATCACGGAGATTTTTGAAGAAAAATATCCTGAAGAATGGAATCCTGCCGAGTCTCTCTTGACCATGACCGCTGCTCTCCTACATGACCTTGGACACGGTGCCTACTCCCATACTTTTGAACATCTCTTTGATACAGACCATGAAGCCATTACTCAGGAAATCATCCAAAGTCCTGAAACGGAGATTCACCAAGTCCTGCTACAAGTGGCGCCAGATTTTCCAGAAAAGGTAGCCAGTGTCATTGACCATACCTATCCTAACAAGCAGGTCGTGCAACTCATTTCCAGTCAAATTGATGCGGACCGCATGGACTATCTCTTGCGCGACTCCTATTTTACAGGAGCATCCTATGGAGAATTTGACCTGACTCGCATCCTCCGAGTCATTCGTCCTGTCGCAAATGGTATCGCCTTTCAGCGCAATGGCATGCATGCTATCGAAGACTACGTCCTCAGTCGCTACCAGATGTATATGCAGGTCTATTTCCACCCTGCAACACGTGCCATGGAAGTTCTCCTACAGAATCTTCTCAAGCGCGCCAAGGAACTCTATCCTAAAGACAAGGATTTCTTTGCTCGCACCTCTCCACACCTCTTGCCTTTCTTTGAAAAAAATGTGACCTTGTCTGACTATCTGGCTCTGGATGATGGTGTGATGAATACCTACTTCCAACTCTGGATGACCAGTCCTGACAAGATTCTTGCAGATTTGTCGCAACGCTTTGTCAACCGCAAGGTCTTTAAATCCATTACCTTTTCACAAGAGGACCAAGATCAACTCGCTAGCATGAGAAAATTGGTTGAGGATATCGGCTTTGATCCCGACTACTACACTGCCATTCATAAGAACTTTGACCTCCCTTATGATATCTATCGTCCCGAATCTGAAAATCCACGGACACAGATTGAGATTTTACAAAAAAATGGAGAACTGGCCGAACTCTCTAGCCTGTCTCCTATCGTCCAATCCCTTGCTGGCAGTCGTCACGGAGATAATCGTTTTTATTTCCCGAAAGAAATGTTGGACCAAAACAGTATCTTCGCAAGTATCACCCAGCAATTTTTACACTTGATTGAAAACGATCATTTTACCCCAAATAAAAACTAGAAGAGGAATTTTATGAGTATTAAACTTATCGCCGTCGATATTGACGGAACCCTAGTCAACAGCCAAAAGGAAATCACTCCTGAAGTCTTTTCTGCCATCCAAGATGCCAAAGAAGCTGGTGTCAAAGTCGTCATTGCAACTGGCCGCCCTATCGCAGGTGTTGCCAAACTTCTGGACGACTTGCAGTTGAGAGACGAGGGTGACTATGTTGTGACCTTCAACGGTGCCCTTGTCCAAGAAACTGCTACAGGACATGAGATTATCAGCGAATCCTTGACTTATGAGGATTATCTGGATATGGAATTTCTCAGTCGCAAGCTCGGTGTACACATGCACGCTATTACCAAGGATGGTATCTATACTGCCAATCGCAATATCGGAAAATACACTGTGCACGAATCAACCCTCGTCAGCATGCCTATCTTCTACCGTACACCTGAAGAAATGGCTGACAAGGAAATTGTTAAGTGTATGTTCATCGATGAGCCTGAGATTCTTGATGCTGCCATTGAAAAAATCCCAGCAGAATTTTACGAATGCTACTCTATTAACAAATCTGCTCCTTTCTACCTCGAACTCCTTAAAAAGAATGTAGATAAGGGTTCAGCTATTACTCACCTAGCTGAAAAACTCGGATTGACCAAAGATGAAACCATGGCTATCGGTGACGAAGAAAACGACCGTGCCATGCTGGAAGTCGTTGGTAACCCCGTTGTCATGGAAAACGGAAATCCAGAAATCAAAAAAATCGCCAAATACATCACCAAAACAAATGACGAATCCGGCGTAGCCCATGCCATCCGTACATGGGTATTGTAAAAGTGAAAAATGAAAACCGCTCAGTTGAGCGGTTTTTGATATCTAATTATATGCCCCCTGCAGGAATCGAACCAGCAACTACTCCTTAGGAGGGAGTTGTTATATCCATTGAACTAAGGGAGCTAGATAAAAACTCTGCTGAAGAAGCAGAGTTTTTTAGTCGAATTAACGACGGATTTCTTTGATACGAGCTGCCTTACCTTGAAGTGCACGCAAGTAGTACAATTTCGCACGGCGTACTTTACCGTAACGAACAACTTCGATTTTTTCAACACGTGGAGTGTGGATTGGGAAGATACGCTCAACACCTACACCGTTAGAGATTTTACGAACTGTGTAGTTTTCTGAGATGCCAGCACCTTTACGTGCAATAACAACACCTTCAAAAATCTGGATACGTTCACGGTTACCTTCGACAACTTTCGCGTGTACACGAACAGTGTCACCAGGACGGAATGATGGGATATCTGTACGAAGTTGACCTTCAGTCAAGCTTTGGATTAATGGATTCATTTTATTCTCCTATCTTTGTCAATCTTGAGGAATCTTCCTCAGCGGATAAACTGTATTTTTGTGCGTCCATTACACACAAAATACAGTTTACCAAATTTTCACAAAAAAGTAAAGAAATTTATAGCAGAATTCCTAAAAAAATCGCAACCAAACCACCTAGGTAGGTCAAAGTCAGGTAAGAATAAAAGACCTTCTTATCACTTAGCAGTCTTTGAAGTTCATCATTCAAGGTCGAAAAAGTCGTTAAACCACCACAAAATCCTGTTGCTAGAATAGCATAAACTTCCTTAGACTCCACATGATTGTAGAATAATCCAATCAAAAAACAACCCAAAAGATTAGCTATGAGCGTTCCGAGGGGCAATTTAGATGCTTGATTATAGCGGGAAAAGAAATACCGTACGAGCGCTCCTAAGCCACAAGCAATTGCAAGATAGACGATTACCATTTCTTCCTCCCTAGAAAATAAGCCAAGAGTAGACCTCCACTTATACTCAAAAGCAAATACAGGATCAAACTCAGATAACGCCCTGTATCAAGCAGTTTCACAGCATCAAGCATGAGACTAGAAAAGGTTGTTAGACCTCCGCAAAAACCTGTACCCAGTGCTAAAACCAAGCCCTTACTAGTCCCCTTATAGACCAGATAACCCTTGACAAGATAAACCAGGCAGAAAATTCCCAAATAGTTGACAAAGAGAGTGCCCCAAGGAAAGTCTGGACTGGCTGGTAACCAAGTGGAAACTAGGTAGCGGACAAGTCCGCCCAACATAGCAGCTAGAAAAATCCCTAGCGGATAAAATTGTTCTTTTTTCATTTAATATTTTGATCCTGATAATCACGCGAACGTTTGAGTATGTCAGAAAAAGTCGCGACAATAGTCTCCTGATAGCGCTTGTCCTCTACACGACTCCTAACCTTTTCAAAGATAATTGCTTCTCTCTTAGTATCTAAAATCGGTTTACCTGAAGCTTTCTTATAGGCAACTACATCCTCAACCAAATGCATTCGTTCTTCTAAGAGCTTAACGATTTGGTCGTCGATTTGATCAATTTCTTGGCGAATAATATCTAAATCCATACAGTCTCCTCCTTTATTTGAATTATTGTATCAAAAAGGCATCAAATAGGCTAGTAAAATCCCAACTCACGATAAGAAAAATGCACTGATTGATTACATCAGCGCACGTTTATGCTTATCCTACTTTAGCAGCCAATTCTTCTGCGAATTGTTCCAAGCGTTCAATATCTTCCTCCTCGGCAGAAAGATCAACTTTAACACACTCTGAACCTTTTTCTGCTCCTGTCGAAACAAAGACACGGTCAAAGTCATCAACAGCCTTACAGAATTCATCGTAGAAGGTATCACCTGAACCAACCACTCCGTAGATTTTGCCATTCAAGTTGAGGTCTGCTAGGTCTTCGTAAAAGTCCATCATCTCATCTGGCAATTCTCCATCACCATAAGTATAGGTCGCAACGATAGCGATGTCTGCTTCCAAGAAGTCTGAAGCGTCAACAGTTGTACATTCATCAACATCGACGTCTAAGCCCAAGTCACGTAATTTGTCTGCTACAATATCTGCAATTTCTTCGGTATTACCGGTCATACTGGCAAATACAATTTTTGCTAATGCCATATCATCCTCCTCAATTTATCTTTCTCCATTATATCACATCTTTTTCATTTTAAAAATAAAAATTCTTGTGCTACAATGAAATGAGAAAGAATTGAGGTTATTTATGGAAATTTGCCATCAAATTTTAGAAAAAATCAAAGAATACGACACGATTATCATTCATCGTCATATGAAACCAGACCCTGATGCCTTGGGAAGTCAGATGGGTTTGAAATCTCTTCTCAAACATCATTTTCCAGAAAAAACCATCAAAGCCGTTGGTTTTGATGAACCAACTCTAACTTGGATGGCTGAGATGGATCTTATTGAAGATAGTGCCTACCAAGGCGCCCTTGTCATCGTCTGTGATACGGCGAATACTGCTCGTATTGACGATAAGCGCTATCGTCAAGGTGATTTTCTCATTAAGATTGACCATCATCCAAATGATGATGTATATGGTGACTTATCTTGGGTAGATACTAGTTCAAGTAGCGCTAGTGAGATGATTACCCTATTTGCCCAAACAACCCAGCTAGCCTTGTCAGATCGCGCTGCTGAATTGCTCTTTGCAGGAATTGTTGGTGATACAGGCCGTTTCCTCTACCCTTCTACTACTGCGCAAACTCTTCGCCTTGCTGCTTATTTGAGAGAACAGAACTTTGACTTTGCGGCTCTCACTCGCAAAATGGACACTATGAGTTACAAAATTGCTAAACTTCAAGGCTACATCTACGACCATCTGGAGGTGGATGAAAATGGTGCAGCGCGCGTTATCCTGAGTCAAGAAGTCTTGAAACAATTTAATGTTACCGATGCTGAAACTGCAGCCATTGTCGGTGCACCTGGACGTATTGACAGCGTCAGTCTCTGGGGAATTTTTGTAGAGCAGGCTGATGGCCACTACCGTGTTCGCTTACGCAGTAAAATCCATCCTATCAATGAAATTGCCAAAGAACATGATGGTGGAGGCCACCCTCTAGCAAGCGGTGCTAATTCCTATAGCCTAGAGGAAAACGAAATCATCTACCAAAAGTTAAAAAACTTGCTTAAAAACTGATAAAATACTTGCCAAACTTTTCAGAATCTGATAGACTAGTATGGTAACAATCTATGGCTCGCAAAGAGACCATGGCAGAAAGGAAATATTGCAAAATGAAAAAAGATATCCATCCAGAATATCGCCCAGTTGTCTTCATGGACACAACTACTGGTTACCAATTCCTTAGCGGTTCAACAAAACGCTCTAACGAAACAGTTGAGTTCGAAGGCGAAACTTACCCATTGATCCGTGTGGAAATTTCATCAGACTCACACCCATTCTACACTGGACGTCAAAAGTTCACTCAAGCAGATGGACGCGTGGATCGTTTCAACAAAAAATACGGTCTCAAATAATGATAAAAAGACAGCTTCGGCTGTTCTTTTTTCTTTCTTGAAATTAACTGCGGTTTTCATGTTCCAGACTCAAAAGTATAGAGTTTTTTCTTGCCTAAAAAATATAAAAGATATATACTAGCTATATATAGTATAGATTGGAGATATACCATGACGACATCACTTACTAAGCAATACAATTTTAAAATCAATGAGTCATCAATGGAACAAGCTAGAGCTATCATCAAAGAAAAAGGAATGACTATGACGGATGCTATTAGTCTTTTTATCGAGCAAATTGTTCTCGAACAGGATTTACCAATAAAAACCGCAGAAGATTTACACCGTGAACGATTGATTCAGGAGCTACAAGCCCAATCTGAACGCGCCTTAAGAGAATATGAATCCGGGCAAGGAACTTCCCTAGATGACATGAGGCTACGATATGACTTATAAAGTGATTCTATCTACTGAAGTGAGTCAAGCAATTGACAGTATCCATAACTACATCAGCACTGTTCTTTTATCACCCCAGTCGGCTAAGAATACTGTAGCCAGAATTTTAGACAGCTTAAAAAGTTTAGAAATCTTTCCTGAAGCAGGTTTTGACGCTGATGAGAAAATCGGACTAAAAATCAACAGTAAGTACCCAACACGAGGAAAAATTATAGGGCAATATATCTTGCTTTACTTTATCGATCAAACTCAAAAAACTGTTTTTCTTTCCCACTTATTCCACACCAAAAGTGACTATGTTACCTTGCTACAAAGCAAAAATAATAAATCATTTTAATGCCCACCACTCTCTTAATAACCTTGTACTTAGTCTTCGTTTTAACTAAAAACTCAAAAAACTTTGCACTCTAGCTAGCCACACAATAGCTTCCAGAGTACAAAGTTTTTTTATTAGAGCAGATTTACTCTTCCTTATCTTGATTCTCAGTTCCTTACCAATAAAAAACTAAGCCTAGGACAATCTCCAAAGCTTAGTTTGATCTAGTTTCTTAATTTCCGGCGTAATATTTTTGAATTCCTTTAATAATACCTTCAACCAACTTATCTTGGTATTGTTCACTACGGATTCGTTGGTTTTCTTCTGAATTATCCATATAACCCAACTCTAATAACACAGCAGGTTTCGCAGTCTCACGAAGAACAGCGAAGGTGGCTTGCAAAAGCCCAGCATCTCTAGCTCCTGTCTCGGTCAAGAGAGATGAATGAAGATCAGCTGCCAAACGATTACTTTCACTTATACGGTCTGGATTATTATGCCAGTACTGGTTAATCTTGCTCGGGTAACCCACTTCTTCCTTATAAGAATAAGTCTGTATTCCCAGATTCAGTGTTGTGTCATTCCCAGTAGCGTTAAAATGAATACTAATAAAGAAGTCTGCATTCGTTTTATTTACCATACGAGAACGCTCCGTCACAAAGTCAACATCCACATCACTATCACGAGATGTTAAAACTGTATAGCCAAGTTCTTCTAAACGTTTCCGTAATTTACGAGAGACCTGTAGATTCAAATCTTTTTCAGCTATTCCATAATAGTAAGCACCCGAATCACGTCCACCATGCCCAGGATCTAGGAAAATAGTCTTACTATAGCGCCCCTTTTCAAATCCTTTTGGAAGTTCTTGCACCCATTTACCATTATCTTTGAAAAAATGACTACTTCCATCAATAGTATAAGTTCCAGTGACATAAACGCCATCTTCTTTAAGATAATACCAAGCTTGATAATCTTGATCATAAAGCCACTCTTTGTGAGCCATGTAGCCACCAGATTTTAGATAGTAAGAGACAACCCATTGCTTCTCAGCATAGTGCCCACCTGACTTGAGATAAAACCAGCTAGAGTAGTTAGGATCGTACACCCATTCTTTATCTGCCATAGCCCCACTGGATTTCAGGTAATAATTTCCCTTCCAGATATTAGCCATCATGACACCATTTTGATCAAATACATACCATTTACCATTGATTTGACTCCATTGGTTAGACAGATATTTTCCTGAGCCATTGGCGTAGTACCACTTGTTAGCCATCTGATACCAGCTATTTTCAAGTAAGTAACCATTCTTATCAAATAGGTAGCCTTCATAAAGAGTATCTGTAAATTTGACACCCGTTTGACTATAATAAGTCCACTTCCCATCTTCTTTTACCCAACCAGTTTGTAGCTTAGACTCAGTAGGAAGAGTTGGTTTTGTCTCCTGCTCACTCGAACTAGGGGTCGTTGGCTGGTTTTCTGTAGCTGCTTGAGAAGCATTTGCAGAGCTAGTAGTTGAACTAGCGATAGAGTTATTCGTAGGATGACTAGCATCATTAGCTAGAACTGTTTGGCTAGTAAATCCAAGAAGAGCTAGAGCAAGAATCGTAAATTTCTTATATGATTTCATTTATTTAACCTTTCTAGGGGAATGGAATCCCTGTGTTATTGAGTTCTTTGACTTCCTTGATGAAGGAAGATTTGTTCTACATCCTCTAAACTATAATTTATATGTTGTCATGGAGTGTTCAGCTTATTTAAAGATGTGAAACCTAAAAAGCATGACTAAGTGGGAACCTTAAAAATTCAATTTCTGAGCACCTAATCTCGCTTCAGATAGTTATCGAACAAGTCGAGTAGATTCATTAAAATCATCTATTTATATTATACACCAAATTTAAGAAAAATTTTTGCTAACATCTAAATTTAAAATAAATCTAGTCCCTAGCTATACCGAATTTTAGTTTACTCTGCCCAGTAGAGATGTTATAATAAAAATAGGAGGACACAAAATGAACAATAAAACTAAAAAGTTCACACTTGCTACAGTTTTAGTACTTTCCTTGTTAGGTGCTGGAACTCTTACATCACAATCAGTAGCCGCTAATGATAGGTTGATTTCCACTCAAGCAATCAATGGTCAATCCTACAATATATTAAACTCTGAGGTCACTAGTGCTTCTTCTGGTACTACTCTAGTTGGGATTGAAGGGACTTTCTTAACGCCAGATAAACAGGCTATCTTAGACCGTATCAATGCCATTCGAAAAGAGGCAGCAGACGAAGGTCTAGTTACTAGCTATGTTCCTATCAAATGGTCAACTGCACTAGAAAAAACTGCCTTTGTTCGTGCAGCAGAAGCTTCGATCACCATTGATCACACACGCTTGTCTAGTAAGGATATTTGGAGCGCTTGGCCTACAGGAAATTTCTCCCTTTCAGAAAATTTGGCTTGGAACTACAATGGATTTATGAAGGCCATCCAGCAATGGTATGATGAAAAAGCCGATTATGTTAAATCTCGTAGTGGTGTCAGTGTTACAGGTCAAACTGGACACTATAAATCCTTAATTGATCCAAAACTGACCTATATGGGGCTTGCAGCCTTTGAAAACCCTGTCACTCAAAATGGATGGATTACCGTTGCACAAAGTTTCGGAACAGCATCTGGTGGCTCTGAAGAATTAGCTGGTGGTTATGGAAAGGCCATTCAATATACAGAAGCAAATGCTTCTCAGATTCAAACATTTGCGACTAAGGCAAATCTTTTTGACAAAGACTTAAAGGCTATCGGAACTCATAAAACCAAAACTACAAATACAAATTCAAGTCAGAAACTAGACGATGAGACCAATGATCCTGCCGAATTTCTTAATCGACTAAGAAGTTGGTTCAATCATTCCCAATACTTCGGAAGTTGGATTCAATCAAACGGACGTTGGTGGTTTAAACACAATGACGGCTCATACACGAGTAATGGATGGGAAAAAATAAATAGAACTTGGTATCGCTTTGACAACTCTGGCTGGATGCAAACTGGCTGGGTGAAAGACGGTAGCTGGTACTATCTCGACGGTTCAGGCGCTATGAAGACCGGTTGGCTCAAAGATAATGGTAGCTGGTACTACCTTCAAGATTCAGGTGCTATGAAAACTGGCTGGATGAAAGTATCTGGCAAATGGTACTATGCCTATAGTTCTGGTGCACTCGCAATCAATACGACTACACCTGACGGCTACCGTGTCAATGACAATGGGGAATGGGTAGGATAATTTAACTACAACAAAAAGACTCTATGCTATCTTATAGTGAGTAATCTTCACTTTCAGATAGTATAGAGATTTTTATTTACCTAGTACAGGTCTTATCTTAGGCATTTATAACAAATTGAAACAAGAACAAGACAAAAGAGCCTCGAAAAAGTATTGCAAGTTGCTCATACCTTTTTGAGGTGCTTTTTGATATAATCCCATGTTTTCTCAATAGGATTGTACTCAGGTGAGTAGGGAGGAAGAGGTAAAAGTTTATGCCCAAACTTTTCACACAAGAGTTCTAGCTTACCCATTCTATGGAATCTTACATTATCCATAATAATAACCGATGGTGTATTTAATGTTGGTAAGAGAAACTTCTGAAACCAAGCTTCAAAAAAGTCGCTCGTCATCGTCTCTTCGTAAGTCATTGGAGCGATTAACTCACCATTTGTTAACCCTGCAACCAAAGAAATCCTCTGATATCTTCTTCCAGATACTTTACCTCTTATTATCTGACCTTTTAATGAGCGACCATACTCTCGATAAAAATAAGTATCGAATCCTGTTTCATCAATATAAACAGGTACTAGGTGCTTTAAACTATTAAAATTCTTAAGAAATAAAGCTACTTTTTCTGGGTCTTGTTCATGGATAGTATAGTACTTTATGGTTACCAAGCAAGTCTAATGAAAAAATTCCGATGATAGTTCTAAATCTCAATAACCGCTTGGGTTCCATGATCCAACTCCAGCAAGACATCTATACTTGTATAGAAAATCCTGCCCTGAATAAGGGGATGTAAATATTGTTTTCCTCCAAAATGATCATAGTTTTACTGGCAAATCTAACATATCACGGATAAATTAACAAGTGATTTCTGAATTGCTAAACATTTTCTTTTCTTATAGCATACCATACTTTAAGATTTTGTCTTTGAGAAAGATATTTCCAAGAAAAACGTTCGTTTTTTTATCTATTTTCAAAAAACCCAAAAACTGAATTGAAAGAATTTTTAGAAAATTTCTGTTTTTTCTTTACAGTGAAAAAAAATTCTGCTATAATGTCTTATGTAATAAAATATGACAATAAAAGGAGAACGATATGACATCTGCTAAAGAATATATCCAAAGCGTGTTCGAAACTGTAAAAACTCGTAACGGGCACGAGGCTGAATTCCTCCAAGCTGTTGAAGAATTTTTCAACACTTTGGAACCTGTATTTGAAAAACACCCTGAGTATATCGAAGAAAATATCTTGGCACGTATTACTGAGCCTGAGCGCGTGGTTTCTTTCCGTGTTCCTTGGGTTGACCGTGATGGAAAAATTCAAGTAAACCGTGGTTACCGTGTTCAATTCAACTCAGCTGTTGGACCATACAAAGGTGGACTTCGTTTCCACCCAACTGTAAACCAAGGGATCTTGAAATTCCTCGGATTTGAACAAATCTTTAAAAATGTCTTAACTGGACTTCCTATCGGTGGAGGTAAAGGTGGATCAGACTTCGATCCTAAAGGTAAAACAGATGCTGAAGTGATGCGCTTCTGCCAAAGCTTCATGACTGAATTGCAAAAACACATCGGACCATCACTTGACGTACCTGCTGGTGATATCGGTGTTGGTGGACGTGAGATTGGTTACCTTTACGGTCAATACAAACGTCTTAACCAATTTGATGCTGGTGTCTTGACTGGTAAACCTCTTGGATTTGGTGGTAGCTTGATTCGTCCAGAAGCAACTGGTTACGGTTTGGTTTACTATACTGAAGAAATGCTCAAAGCTAACGGTAACAGCTTTGCTGGTAAGAAAGTCGTTATTTCAGGTTCTGGTAACGTTGCTCAATATGCTCTTCAAAAAGCAACTGAACTCGGTGCAACTGTTATTTCTGTTTCTGACTCAAATGGTTATGTCATCGATGAAAATGGTATCGACTTCGATCTTTTGGTTGATGTTAAAGAAAAACGTCGTGCTCGTTTGACTGAGTATGCAGCTGAAAAAGCAACTGCAACCTACCACGAAGGTACTGTATGGACTTACGCTGGAAACTATGACATTGCTCTTCCATGTGCCACTCAAAACGAAATCAACGGTGAAGCAGCTAAACGTTTGGTTGCTCAAGGCGTTATCTGTGTATCTGAAGGTGCCAACATGCCGAGCGACCTTGATGCCATCAAAGTTTACAAAGAAAATGGTATCTTCTACGGACCTGCAAAAGCTGCCAACGCTGGTGGTGTAGCCGTTTCAGCTCTTGAAATGAGCCAAAACAGTCTTCGCCTCTCATGGACTCGTGAAGAAGTTGATGGACGTCTCAAAGACATCATGACAAACATCTTCAACACAGCTAAAACAACTTCAGAAACATATGGTCTTGATAAAGACTACCTTGCAGGAGCTAACATTGCTGCCTTTGAAAATGTAGCAAATGCTATGATTGCCCAAGGTATTGTTTAATACTCTTCGAAAATCAAATTCAAACTACGTCAGCGTCGCCTTACCGTACTCAAGTACAGCCTGCGGCTAGCTTCCTAGTTTGCTCTTTGATTTTCATTGAGTATAAGATTTATAGCTCAATCCTCAATCACTCCGATTGGGGATTTTTAGCTTGAATTAAACAGTTGGAAAATTACTTACTCGCCCCCTTTTTTGCCCCTTCTTGAACAAAAAGAAAAACCGCTACTCCTAAGAATAGCGGTTTAATCATGTTTTTAAGCTACTAATGTAGTTGCTCTATTATTTAAAGGTAATTTGGGATTTAGCCTCATCAATTGCATCGTCCAATGACTTATCCATGGTAAAATCAGCTAATTTCTCTGGATCATTAACCATTTTTTCTAACAGATGGTCTAAATGATTGTCTAGAATCGAACGGTCTTTCGTGTAGAAATGCAGAGAATCCCCTTGCCAAGCGATGGCTAAAGGAATCTCTTCTTTTTCTAAAAAAGCTTTAAATTTCTCTATATCAATTGGTTTGTCTAAAAAATCTTTTTTCAGATTAATCGTATCAATCGAATAAGGAGATTGTAGCAATTCTTCTAATTTCTGCACCCCTATCTTATAGGCGGAATCCTGTGCTAAAGCCTGACGTCTAGACCATTCTAGAATCTTTAAAAGACTTTTTACAGTAAATAAAAGACTACGCTCAGCATATTGAACTGCCATTCGTTCCTGTTGTTCAGAGGACATCTGATACCTCCTTCTTCACAAATAGCAGCTTTCCTTCTTTATAACGATAAGCTATCAATTTCTGACGTTGCTTAATCGACTTGACAACCTGCAGTAGATCTCTCGAATAAGGTTCTCGAAGAGTAACTTCTACTGCTTTCCCATCAACGATACCAACACGTTTAAATTCAATGTAGTCTTTTTTGAGATGTCCTAAGCCCATACCAAAAGGAAAGTGATGAATCAATTGGATGGTACAACCACCTTTATTTCCCATTTGTTTCAAATCATACAAGTTTACTACCTTCATGATTAACTCCTTTATCTAGTTTGTCGCATCGTTTAAGTCTGGTAACGATAAACTCCGTGTCTGTTAGAAATTTCTCACACACGTCTTGTGCCAGTTGCCCTTCACAGGGAAATACTCTCAGTCCCTACTTACACAGGCACGCTAATCAAGACGGAGTGGATTCAATTTTCAAAGAACAGGTAGCTTTATTATAGATAAGAGTAGTTGAAATTTTTATCACATTTTTGGGGTTGTTGGAATAATCAGGTAAGTGCTAATTTCTAGCTCCTCTCACAACACCCTACATACATTCTATGTTTTATGAACAGTAGCTATCATTTACATTTTCAAACTACCACTCTATCAGATTAAAAGTCAAAATAGGCGCTTCTACTTCGAGAGATACTCATTTAATTGTTCAGCAATTCGCTCTACTTCCGTTACAGAAATTTCATCACTATGACTTCTCATGATTTGTTATTAGTTCCCTTTGAGGGGTTGCTCATGACACCAAACAGCGTAAGTCTTAAAAGAAAAAAGCAGTTCAATGAACTGCTTTTACGGATTCAGATATATCTGCTTTACCGTATGAAATACTGCTAATCTTTAGGATTATATACTTGTTAGCAAAAATACAAATATGATTATAAAATTTACCTTAGAATTCTAAATCTTGTGGCTATGTAAACTAATATTAGCTGGCTCAATATAAGTTTGAAAATAACTTTCCTCGAATTGAAAAATATAAATAGCTGACCAATTCCTATATATTGAAAGAGTGACCAACTTTTCATATCAAGAGCTGCTACGACAAAGCTACCAAATGGAACAAATATAGGATCTATAACCTGTATAATTATTTTTCATGTCTATATAAACAAGCAATAAATTATTAGTCCATGAAAAATAAATCTAATAAAATGGTGACTATAATTAATTTTATTCCCACTTTTTTTCCTATCATAAAAATAGCTTATTGAGATTAATATCAATAAGATCGATATTAATATTTTTAAAAAGTTATTAAAATAAAACAGACTAAATGAAGTTGAAAAACATAAAAATAGAGTTATAAATAATGATATAACAGATACTCCAAGCTCTTTTTTATAGCCAAAATAAGCTGAAAATACTAATATAATAGAATAAGCAAAAACAATATAATTCATTGGTTCCTCCATAGTTAAATTATAATTCTGATACCACTATATAAAATGTACATTAACCCAATTACAGAAGCAATAAAAAATAAATCCCATATATACGTCTTTAAGTTATTCTTATTAATTGCTTCTCTAAATTTTTCGTTATTTCTCATTCCAACATAGTAAAAAAATGTTTTAAAAAATAATGGCCTTACTTTATAAACGTCAAAAAATTCTTGATAAAGTATGTAACCATCAGTCTTCAATAAGAATGGATAAGCATTTATCAGGGCAAAAATCAGAATTCCAACTGCATATACACTCGCATAATATGCGACAGTATAGAATTTTAAATATTGTAGCAAGTAAAATATCATGAAAAAAATACCAGATAAATAAAAGATACTTATCATGGAAAACATAAACATCCATGTCCTAAAGCGTTGTTTCTCACTATAACTACTACCCCATTCAGTCCCAAAAGATATAGCTATAAAATAAATAATCCTAATGTATATGCGACCAGGCTTTTTTTCAAATTTCAAATGATATATCATTATCAATAATTCGTGTATAATCGCTGTTACACTTCCCACTAAAAAAGTAGCAATGTTCCTTGGAACTTCATAAAGATTTAATTGAACATCATAACAAGAATAAAAAAGAAATAAAGCTAATATCGGACTACAATATATCATTATTTTTGTAAATAATATTGGATCAGGAAGCAAATAAATAAAACCAGAACTCTTTCGTTCAATGTAGCTAGTTAACCTCTGAGGTAGGTAATATCTTGTAAGTCTACGATATGCTGCTAAAAATCTCAATTCATTATAATCAAATGAATTTTTTTTAATAAGAATACCTTGTTTATAAAAGAAATCAATGAATTGATCTATTGTGGTACTATTGTATTTAGAAAACTTTGCATACAACTCTTCCCTTGTCACAGCATTCTTATTTAAATATTGTAAAAATTCAACCTGATTTTTATTAAACGTATAGTAAGTATTGTTAACTTTGGCTAATGATAATCCCGAATCTAATGTATTACATTTTTCAAGATAACATAAATATTTTACTGAACTCATACTAAATAAGCTCCACAGTGAATTCGTTACATTCACGTCTCACGTTATTTTCATCAATATTATAAACGGCTATAGTTAAACTAGTGTTTTTAATGTCATCTTCAAGAAGTAAATTATCAACTTCTTCGCTTTGTCTGTATATTTTTCTGAGAGCATTATATTTCATCATCCCTAACCTGTTGTCTAGTTTTATAGCAGATCTAGTTTCTAGTCTTTCCAAATATTCTTCTAATTCTTGATTGTTAAGGTTTAAAATATTTTGCTTCATGTTTATAAATATATCAACTATTCGTTTTATTACCTCCAAATAATAAATCTCATTTGCTACAGAAAAAATAAATTGATTCTGTATAAGGCTACTTGTCTGAACACTATTACTATGTATCCTGTATGTCAACCCACTTTTCTCTCTAAACTCATCATTAATGGCATTGAAAAACATATCAATGAACACTTTGAAATACTTGGAAAATTCTCTATTTACATTTATTCCAATACCATAGTATTGGTTAAAATCGGGGTTCTGATTCCTTATCACCTTTATGGTATTATTTTTATTTTTAACAAATTCAACTCGTTTTCTACTTCTGCTATTGGTAGTAATAATTTCACCATCTGAATCTGCAATGGCGAATGTTTTCTTTATGTTATTAACATAACCAAGAATATCTAGTCTAGTAATTGAAGAAACGGAATCTTTAGAACCAAGAATTGCTAAAGAATCTGTATTTCCGACTAATATATTACTAATTATCTCAATTTTATTCTGAGAATAGTAATCAATTTCCGACAAAACAATTTTTTTTTCTTTTTCAAACTCTTCTTCCGTTATTTCAAAATTATCGAGAAGTGATTCACAAAAATCAATCATTAATTGTCTATCACTTCTCAGTCCCTGACAATAGAAAAGAATATATTCATACGACGTAACACCATTATAAAGAATTCCTTTTCTATTAAAAATTTTTAAAAAATCTTTTGCCACCTTAGAATTAAAAAGTAAATGCTCAACAAAATGATTCATTCCTCTAATCGGGTCATCTAAACAACCAAATGGCAAAACTAAGCCGACTGCAATAGTTTCTCTCATCAGTTAACTCCTCAATCTATTTTAAATAAACTGGAATTTTAAAAAATTTCTTTGTAGCTGATATCACAAGCGGAAAATACTTCTTTATATCATTTAGGTATATTTTCCCAGGAAAATTACTCAGATATTCCATCAATATAGAAAGTTTTACACTTTCATCAGTAATTAGTTGATAATTCAATGAACTATTGTCCTTAATATAAATAATCTTATCAACTGATTTAATTTGTCTTTCTGATTTTTTAGATATCTTCAATACCTTCCGTTTAATATCATCAAACTCCTCATCAAAATCTTCGTTTTCCCAACAATAGCTCTTATAATATAAATCAAATGGTACTATTCTATCTTCACGGAAAAAACAATATTCATCCCCAATTAATTTAAAGTCTTCATTTTCTGTAAAAAAAGTAGTTTTACCGCTCTTCGACTCACCTAAAATTAAATAAACCTCACCTGTTTTACAACTAACTCCGGTAGAACAGTGAATAGGTAGGAAACCTTTTATTAGAAAGTATTCACTGACTATTGATTCAATAATTTTAATAATTATTGGAAAAGAATGTTTCAAATCTTCAGGCTTTGAGTAATATATGTTAGTCAAGCTACCTCCGTTATCTTTTTCGATGTAAACACAATCATCAATTAAATATACTGTATTTTCATCAATACTTTTACCAATATAAACTGAAGTATTTTTATAGGAAAATAGTGATTCATTTTTTAATTTATTTAAAGTTTCTATTTCTTTAAATAAAAAAAGATGAACTTGAGTAAAATTTGCTACATTAGAGTCATAATTAAAGTATTTATTTAAATGCTGTAAAACTGCAATTTCTTCAGTGGAAAATAGTAGACTCAAATTTTCAATGTGCGAAACAAAAGTGTACGTATTAAGAATGCTTTTTAAATTGATTGGAAATGATAAATCTGCATCAAATGCTTCTATCACTTTTGTTTTAAAAATTATAGGACTTACTTCAAACTTCATAACTATTAATCCATTCTAATATTTTTTTAAATTCAACTAAATTTGGATTCTGAGAAAATCTCAATTTAAAATAATATTGCAATAATTCTTTTTCAAAATATTTTTCAATATAATAAGGGAACCACTTTTGATTTAAAAAAAAGATATTTTTCTTCAATAGGAATCTACAAATCAATGTATCTACCGCATTCTGTATACATATTAAATTTATATACCTATTGTCCGTTGTCGCATCTTTTAATTGTCCTAGCATCTGAAAATTTAGTTTTGTATCTAAAACTCCTATATCCAAATCATAAATATTTTGAGCGATGATTGATTTTATCTCGTCCTTGTTTTGTTCCCAGATGATTCTCCCAGATAGTATCCTTCCACTCAATGTGTTAAAATCAAAAATTCTATTTAAAATTGTATCAGAGAATTCCTCTGATAAGTTCTCTAAATATTTCTTTGACTTAAATACTATATGATATTTTTCTCCATCAATAATTTCAATTATATCATCCGGAGTTCCTGATTCAACAACACCCAATATATCTAAATCACTTTCTTTATTTTGTATATTCAATGTTCTAGACCCATGTAAAATTAAACCAATAATATTAATATTTCTATTCTCAATAATATCTTGTATTTTTGTAATGTTTATTTTTTTCATTGCAAATTCTTTCCTTCAACTCAGAAATCATCAATATTTCTATTGGCGTATCACAAAGTTTTGAAATATTTATATTATCAATTGATTCATTAACAAAAAATTGACGCTCAATAATCTCATATTTCTCACGCTTGCTTAAATGAATTTTTTCATTGTTCTGAGGAATCAGCACAATGATTTTATCTAAGTAGTTAAAACCTTTTTCATTTTCTTTCAATTTTATATCAAGCAAATATTTTGGTAACTCATTTAGTTTTGATTGTATTTTCTTCCAGATAAGTTTTTTTAAACTTGGAAAATAATCTTCGATAGAAGTTTGTTCCAAAGCTAAGTTACGTCCAACGCTGTATATTTTATTATTTTTAAAATATACCAGCTCGTCTGTATATACTTCTCCACCATTCATGTAAAAATATAGAGTCGAAGATGTTTTTCCACAACCTTTGTCACCAATTATCAAATACAACTTCCCTTTATACTTTACCAGAGCTGCATGAATAAAGAAATCATAATCTATTATATTTTCCCTTAAAAATTGCATAAAACTACTTCTATGAAAAGAATACCTCATATTTTCATACACTCTTGATATATCCAGATATTGCCGAATATACTCTGAGGGTACTAGATAATCTTTCTTTAAATCCTCGTAGAATTGCTTCATGAGATAGTTACCTCGCTAAATATAGTAAAAAACTCAATTTCTAAAACAAGAAATTGAGTTAATATTAATTCAACAATCATTCTTAATAGATTAGTTTAGCTCAAAATCCAGTCCATAAGTTTAGTCATTAGATAGTATTTTTTGGCAAGGAAACTACTTTCCCCGTTGTCAAATTCTTCAATAATGTTAAAATTTAAAAGTTCATCAGCTGAAAATTGTGTTTTAGTTTCTTCCATTATTATTCTCCTCTCAAAGTTTGAGTAATTAAATATCCAAAATTGGATGTACTTACTGATTGCTAAATTAATACCATTATCATAATATATTTTTAGAAAATTGTCAATAATCAAAAATAAAAAATTAAAAATTAAAACGCGTAACTTCTAAAACTAACTTCCACCTCTCTCCCAAAACTGGAAGTTAGTCTAAGACGACGAATTATGCTAGAATTTACTCTAAGACGACTCTGTTTTAGGGCTATTTGTCATGCACTTTTTTCTGAGTCTTTTCGATTTTGAACCCTTATATATCAAGAAAAAGAAAACCAGTGGAAGTTAGTCTAAGACGAATTTCCACTGATGTTACGCGTTTTTCTCATACTAAAAGCTAGGTTTGGGGAAACTGGCAGTTAGTTTTAGAAGCTACCTAAATAAATCAGGTCACCTATTTTAAAAAAGCAGCAAACTATAAACTAGTAGGTTCCACACCAAATGTAAACCCATACTTCCCCATAAGTCAGATTTATAGCGCACCATCCCTAAAAACATCCCAAGTGAAACATATAAACACCAAGCTAGAATGGTTCCTGGATGATGTACTAAGGCAAATAAAACGCTTGTCAAAGCAACTCGAATATCTAATTTTCTAACCAAGTTCCATAAAATTTCTCGATACAGAAATTCTTCAACCATACTCGCATTGATTAAGAACAATAAAAATGAAAACCAAGGAACCTGATGTTGTAGGCCAATTAAGTTTGCTTGATTCGTGCTTCCTTGCGCATGGATTAAGCTAAAACATAGACTTATAATCAGTAGGCTAGCTAATCCAATACCAAGCCATTTCATCCTAGATTTCATACTGACCTTATGCGCTTTTTTACGTTGACCATATATCCATAAAAATGAAATGAGTGACGCACCATAGAGAATCTGTAGTATAGTTAACTCACCGATACAAAAAAATTTCAGTAAGTATAGAGATACCAATAAGACATTTACTTGTTGGAATATATAAACTGGAATTATTCTTTTCATAGTTACCTCCGAAATAAATCTTCATAATCTAAATCTAATACCTGCACAATCCTTTCTACCCATGGACTTTGAGGCATTCGTTGTTCCATCTTATAGTGGCGTATCTTTTGATACAAACGATTCAATTCACTTGGATAGTGAAACTCTCCCGCAAACATTTTTCTGGTTAAGTCAATCCAGCTGATATTTCTTTCAGCCAAAATAATGGATAAGTTCTCCCAAAATCGTTCAGCCATATTGCTTCTCCTTTAGTTAGATAAATAATGTGTTTGTGCCATGTAAATCAATTGTTTCGTATCTCTTGGCAATAAAGCTCTAGCTTCCTCCAAATTTAGATTTGGATAAACTCTCTTATTTGAAACCGCAAGAGGAAGTCTGATGGTTAGTTCAGGATTTTTTAAGATCATCTCAACGAAATCCGTTAATCTTAGATTGTCACGGTTCTTAAATCGTAATAAATTGGGAGATAAAAATTCAAAACAATCTGAAGAATAGCTCATCATCTCAATTAATTTGTCCTTTGTTATTTCAGAAACTGAATGGCAAGATACTTCTATGCCGTATTTTTGGAAGAAGTCTAAAAGAAGTTGATTTCTTTGGCTATTTTTACTTAGATAGAGATCAATCATGGGAGACCTCCCAAAGATTCGGTTCCATTTTATATTCTGAGACAATTAAGGAATCTAATAAATTTGAGAAGTTAATCGATTTCTTGTCTTCATCATAAGCTTTTACAGTTACTTGGGTTGTAAGTATTCCCTCTTTTCCCTCGGCTCGATAGCCTTGCCCATATAAAATAAAAACAAGATTCTGATTATCATCTACAAAGGCATCAGCTCCGTTCTTTATATCCTGACTTTCAAGGAATTCCATAATGTTTTGAAGATAGGATTCGTAAAATAGGGGGTAGTTGTGTTTTTTATGATAATCATCTAAAAATGTCACCTCAAACTCACATGGATAATTGGGCATCAAAAATATTTGTTCATCCAGCTGTCTGATTTCTGCATCATGTAATTCTGTTTCTAATTCATCACAATCTAGTATTGACTCTTTATTTAAAGCTTTCATCTTTTTCCTCTATTTCTTTTAATTTCTTTGCGATTGCGGCAATCACAGGAACGGTTACACTATTACCAGCTTGTTTATAAAGCTGACTATTACTAGAGACTTTTCTAGCAGCTTCAAAAGCCCAATCAGGAAAACCCTGCAAGCGAAAACACTCTTTAGGAGTGATTCGTCGTATCCTCAGACGGTAAAATTGTCCATTTATTAAAATACCAGCAACATGGTAAACTTGCTTATCTTCTCCTTCATAGCTAGCCACTACTACTCCCATTTGACCACTAGTTGTTAACGTATTCGCTATACCTTTGCCAACTCTACCACGACGATACTGAGAACTTGGTCTTTCCAAATTGATTGAATCTCCTATTTCTGCTTGAGCATATCCTTTTTTCGTTGCCTCTCGGACTTTTAGAAATTGGATTGGTTCTGGAATCAGTATTTTGGGGATTTTATCTCCACCTTGCATCGTAGTCAGTGTTGGAGATAAGCCCTCACTTCCATAGACGCGACCAGTTTCCTTAAAGCTAGTTGGTAAATCTCCAACAACGACAATACCATGGCGATCCTGAGTATTTAAAGTAAACATTGGCTCTTGATTATCCTTGAAACGTCTACCATTTTGTCTTTTTTCTAATCTGTCTGGTGTCATACAAGGAATCGCAACTTTAAATCCTTCTCCTTTTCCACGAACTAAGGTTGGTGCAAGACCTTCTGAATAATAGACTTTACCACTCATTCCACTTTTTGATGGATTCAAATTCCCTAATGTTTTTAAAATCTCAGAGTTAGTTGCTTGACCTTCTCGTCTGAAAGGAAATAAGAGTCTGGTACCTTTCTTTCTAGAATGTCCGATAATAAACACCCTCTCCCTGTTTTGGGGAACGCCAAAATCCTTACTGTTAAGCACCTGCCACTCAACATCAAACCCCAACTCATCAAGTGTGGTAAGGATTGTGGTGAACGTCCGTCCCTTATCGTGATTGAGTAGGCCTTTAACATTTTCAAGAAAAAGAAAACGTGGTTGGATTTGTTTGGTCGCTCGAGCAATTTCAAAGAACAAAGTTCCTCTAGTATCTTCAAATCCCAATCGTCTTCCTGCGATTGAAAATGCTTGACAAGGGAATCCCCCACAGATGACATCGACTTTCCCTCTAAGTTTTTTAAATTCGTCATCTGAAACATCTCGTATGTCATGAAATTCTATTTCTCCTTCCGTTTGAAAAATGGACTTATAAGATTTCCTAGCAAATTTATCAATCTCACAAAATCCAATACACTCGTGTCCGACACTTTCCATTCCAAGTCGAAAGCCACCGATACCTGAAAATAAATCAATAAATTTCATTTCTTTATCACCCCTTTCTGATCGATTATCAATGTCCAAAGAGTCATACCGCTTGAAATTAAAATGAGCAAAACTAATATCCACTCGATTGACGACATTTAACCACCTCCTTTTCTAACACGGTTATTCCAAACGGAATACAAGCCGTTAAACACAAATTCAGCAAGTACTTCCGCTCTTCTAACAAAGCGAACATTGTCAAGAGCATACTGATAGATTCTCTCAAAATCAGTCATAGCAATTTCACTGGCTGTTTCAGAAAATCCCTCTCGTCTAAATTGATCTTGTACCAATCCCCAAATATAATCTCGATCATATTTTGTGACCTTTTCTACTTTTCTTTTCAAGATAGGTTGAGTATTCCTATCCTCCTCATCCTCAATAAATAAAGATTCAGTCTCACTAATTTCAGTCTCACTAACTTCAGTCTCACTAGGGGCTGAATATGAGACGGGGGCCGTTTCATTTTCAACCTGCCCTAGTCTTTTTTTAACACTAGGCCTGTTTGAACTAGCTACTGGGGTAGAAGATAATTCCCCTAAATAAATCTTATTAGCAAGTCTCCCTTTCTCACTTGAAGACTGTTGAACTTCGTCAATTAAGTCATATTCTTTAAGAGTTTTTTTTATGGACAGTAATTTGGACTTCGAACAACCTAACAGCTTCATCAGTTTAGAATTAGAAAATACTAAATAGACCGCCCCTTCTTCATCTATCCATCCACGACTGAGAGATAATTCTAAACGATCTTTTAAAATAGAATAAGCTACCTTTACTTCTAGTTTCATATCCATATATTTCTCGTCCTCAAAAAGAATTTTAGGTAATTTATAATACCGTTCTGAAGTTTGGTATTGATTTGCGGTAATTCGTTTCATAACGCTCCTCCAAGCTCTTTGAGTATTAAATCTCCACTTGATTCCAATCGAACCAAGCCATTTTTTTCTAATTCAGCCATAAGAGAGATGGCTTCAACAATGTCAATTCCCATTTCACGTACTAAAAATGAAATGACAATATAGCGTGATGATTGTAATTCTTTTGTCATTTTCCCTCCTGAAAATAAAAAAAGGAGAACAATATATAATTGTTCTCTCTTTAGATAAATATTTATTGTTGTATTCATTTTTCCGATGCGCAAACGACATCTACAAATACATATACATCTATGTGCCTTTTTAGGACTTTTTTGACGTCAAAATTGCCTTTATCTACAAAGACAAAATGCTTGTAAAATAGCTTAAAATCAAGGATTTTCACCCTTTTTTTCGTTGTAGCAACACTACACACTCCACGTGATGCGTCTGAGGAAAAAGATCCACCGGCTGGACTTTCTTCAACTCGTATCCCAATTCTTGGTAGAGTTTGATATCACGCGCCATGGTTGCGACATTACATGAGATATAGGCGATGCGATCAGCTCCTGTTTGGGCGCTTGCTTTGATAAAGCTTTCTGTCAAGCCCTTGCGTGGAGGATCAACCAAGATAACGGTTGGTTGAATTCCTTCCTTGAGCCAATTCTTCATGGCATTTTCAGCTGTGTCACAGACATAGTGAGCATTTGAGATATTGTTGAGTTGAGCATTCTTCTTGCTATTCTCAACCGCTTCTGAAATCACTTCGACACCATAGACTTCCTTGACATGTTTCGCAACTGAGAGGCCAATCGTCCCGATACCAGAATAGGCATCAATAACCACATCATCTTCTTTTAATTCAGCAAAGTCAATGGCTGTTTGATAAAGTTTTTCAGCCATTTCAGTATTGACTTGGTAAAAAGCGGGTCCAGCGATTTGGTAGTCATTTCCCAACATCTGGTCAGTGATAAAGTCTTGTCCATAAAGTGTGCGCCATTCCTTACCAAAAATAGCATTAGTGTTCTGGTCATTGATATTTTGCATAACAGACACAATCCTTGGGAACTGCTTGATGATTTGTTCAATCAATTGGTCAACACGAAAAACTTTGGGACGAGTTGTTACCAAAATAACCATGATTTGCCCTGAATAGTGTCCACGACGCACCACAAGGTTCCGAATCAAGCCAGCTTGTTCCTTTTCATCATAAGGTTTCAAATCATAACGGCGGAGCAAGTCGCGTAGGGCTACTACTACCTCGTCAATCACAGGATCTTGGATAAAGAAATCTTCCAGAGGCATGAGGTCGTGCGAATTCTTACGGAAAAATCCAGTTTCTAAGACACCATTAACACGACGAACAGGCACCTGTGCCTTGTTGCGGTACTTGACTGGATTTTCCATGCCAAGTGTTTCAGCAACCTCTACATCAGCAATCCCAGCAATCTTGTATAGACTGTCCTTGACTTGCTTGGTTTTAAATTTGAGCTGTTCTGAATAGGCAAGATGACCTAAATCCGCGATTCCTGAACGTAGGTAAGCCAAATCCAAATCTTGATTACGGTGTGGTGATTGAACAAGGTATTCTTCAACCTTCCCAAAACCAATCTTTTTATTAACCTTTAGGACACGCATAAGGATTTTTTCAATCGGTAAAGCATTCTCAACAAAAAATACCAAACCATCTACCTTGGCCACCCCGGCCCCTTCGTGAGTCAAGTCAACAATTTCAACTTCTACAATATCATTTTTCTTTAACATTCTCTTCTCTTTCTATTGACCGACAAAAAAGACGGCAACGTTACGGTTACCATCTATTATACCATGAAATTTCTTAAGAACCAAAACTCTTGAAGAAGTTGACAATGGCTTGCCAGAGGGAGCTTAAGAAGTTACCACCTTCTTCTAGTGCCTTATCAGCATCAAAGTTAAGGTTAATATTTTTAAAACTGTCGCCAGCTTGTGAAACAATACTTTGTTTAAGGTCATTCAGGGTTTTAGTGAAGTCTGCATTGCTGAGGATATCACTTTTTGAGAGATTCAAAGCAAAATTGATGATGATATTGATCTGGTTTCCTGTTATAACCTGATCAAGTTTGTAGTTTTTTAAGGTATCTTCAACGATTTTACGGACATCTTCCTCCGTCAGATTTCCCTTGCTTTCTTTAGCTTTGGCGAGTCCTGACTTGATATCTGCTAGGGCAACATTTAATTTATTAGCATCATAGCCTGTCTTGTCCTTGTTTTCAGCATTGATATCAGACAAAGCCTTCAACTCTTCTTGAGCCAAGTCTTTATTGGCTTGTGGCACCTTGGCTCCATTAGCCTCTAGCGAATAATAAATCCCTGCTAGGGCGCTCTCACCTGTAACTGGGATAGGGGCTGCTACAGTGATTTTGGCGTGTTCTACTCCTAAAGTTACGGCTGCATTGCGGTACATATCCTGCGTCACCTTAGTAATGTTTTCTGGTGTTTCAATCTTTACCTCAAGTGGTGATTTGTCACCTAGTTTTTGAATCTTGGCTGATGAATACAACTGTAAGCTAGAGTCATTGGCCACATTCATAATCTTAGAATAGACATCAGGTGTCATGGTCTTGAGTTCTTTGGTGTCTGTGGAGGCATTGTAGCCTAGTTTTTTTAGGGTTTGATTTTTTTGGTCGTCAGATAGTGATGAACCTAGGACATATTCAGGTTGGACATAGGTTTCATCGATGACTTTTTGAACATCTGTTGCTGCATGGGCGCTATTCATAGCTGTTACCGCCCACAAGACCGCAGCACTAGTCAGAAAGAGTTTCTTTCTCATAGGGAATTTCCTCCTTTACCTTTCTAGAGTAATATATCTATCTTAAAGAAAACTTATAACAAAAACATCTGGACTAGCCAGATGTCGAAAAGAGAGTGAAACATTTGATGATGTAAAGGTTGAGTTGCACCTGTCTAGAATAATAATAGTTTCCTCCATTTACATAGAGTTCTGCACCGTGAAAAACGGAAATGGGGTGAATATAACTATAAGTCTTTCCAGTGGTATTACCAAGCAAGGGAGCAACAGTCTCACGAGAGTACTGTTTGGCCAGAGCCAAGGTATTTTCCTTGCCATTTTGGGCGATAAAATCGATATAGGCAGGTCCAAAATTATAGGCTTGAACAGCCGTCCAGACATCTACCCCCTTCTTCTGGGCCAGATAGAGATTGTCTGTCAGAGTTTGAACGCCTTGCCGAATGCTAGAGGCGTTATCATTGATGGTATTGGTTGAACCACTTGCAGACTCACTAGACTGCATAACATCGCCTTCTTTTCCTTTTGTTTCAGTATAAATCATAGCGAGCACAAGCTCTTCGTTTGCTGGAGTGTCTTTTTCACTCAAAATTTCTCGCACCATGGGTTGATAGGTCATGACTTGCTTGACATCTTGGTGAACGTGGTAAGCTTTATAGCCAGCAAAAAGGAAGACTGCTAGTACAAGCACTCTTCGAATTCGTTTAAACATTATTTACTTTGGATATCCTCGATATTTTTGATTAAGATAGAGTAGGTTCCATTTTCGTTTTGGATAAACTCAACAGACTCGGCGTCTTGATAGACGTTATTGGGAACGATGAGCTCAATTCCATTTGACAAGGAGAGTTTTTGGTTTTCAAATTTCTTTAATTGGCGACTGGCATCAATTTCATCAAATTGAACTGGTTCTGGTACGATTTCTTTGACTTGGTCAATAAAGCTCAAACGAGCCGTCAGGTTGTTATCAAAAAGGTCATTAGCCAATTTTTCAGGTGACAACTCATTGCTTTCTTCCAGATTGTTAAAAATCGCTGATTTGACCTTGGATTGAAATTGAAAATCATCTGTATTAAAAGATTCGGCAATTCTCTGGGCTGTCTTTTCCAGTTCCTTGATGGATTTCTTGGGTGAAATCTTAGGAGCGACAGCAAGAAGATTGTCTGAAAAGTAGTTCAAAAAAGTTCCATTGTACTTGATTCGTTTCTCGATCAGGTGGTACTTGCGACTTTGAAGATTGACGACCAAGGCCTCGTCAGCACCCGTTCCAAATCCAGGCAGGTTATTCTGAGTCAGCTTGATTGGATTATCAACTTCTCCTCCGAGGTGGGTCAAGGTCTCGCGCAGGGCAATTCTCAAAAAAGCGAAATGTTCTACACCTTCTTTAGAAAATTGCACAAAAATCAAGTCATTGGTCTTGAGATTTTCTGAAATGCTGAACTCCTCTTTCCAGAGATTAGCCAGCTTTACTGATGTCTCCAACAAATCGTCTGTGATATGATTGAAGAAGGGATTTTCTTCCTCGAAAATCCCAGTCTTGGCTTCATCTGAATACACACGTTCAATTTTTCTACGCAGGTATTCTTCGATTTTTGGAGTAATATTGAGAAGCTTATCCGCTAGGAACAGCTCGGTATCATCCGGACTGAACTGGTGAATAATGGCTTTCTTAATATAAATGTCCATAAAAGTTTTAGTCCTCGTATAATGGGAAGGCATCTGTCAATTCTTTAACTTCACTTCTCACTTCTTCTAAGACAGCTTCATTTTCTGCATTTTTAAGGGTTTTAATGATGAGTTCAGCCACTTTGCGACTTTCTTCTTCACCAAATCCACGTGCAGTAATGGCTGCAGATCCGATACGAATCCCACTTGTCTTGAATGGTGACAAGGTTTCGTAAGGAATTGAGTTTTTATTTAGGGTAATATTGACTTCATCCAGCAAGTTTTGAGCAACTTTTCCGTTTTCTACAACCTTAGTCACATCCACTAGGAAGAGATGGTTTTCAGTCCCGCCAGAAATAATACGGAAATCAGGGTCTTGCAAGAAGACATCTGCCATAGCCTTGCTGTTCTTGATAACATTAGCAGCATATTCCTTGAAGGCTGGATCCAAAACTTCTTTGAAGGAAACAGCTTTAGCCGCCACAACGTGCTCCAAAGGACCACCCTGAATACCAGGGAAAATAGCTGAATTGATTTTCTTAGCTAAGTCTTCATCATTGGTCAAAATCAAACCACCACGAGGTCCACGAAGGGTTTTGTGAGTCGTTGTTGTAGTGATATGAGCGTATGGTACTGGACTTGGGTGAAGACCAGCAGCAACCAAACCAGCGATATGAGCCATATCTACCATGAGCTTAGCTCCAACAGCATCAGCAATTTCACGGAATTTTGAAAAGTTGATAATTTGAGAATAGGCTGAAGCACCTGCTACGATCAATTTTGGTTTTACTTCTTGGGCTTGTTTCAAGATAGCATCAAAATCCAAGAGTTCCGTTTCAGGGTCAACACTGTAAGACACAAAGTTGTAGGTTTGACCTGAGAAGCTAACTGGAGCTCCGTGGGTCAAGTGTCCACCTGCTGCCAAATCCATCCCCATCACCGTATCACCTGGCTCAATCAAGGCCATGTAAGCTGCACAGTTGGCTTGGCTTCCTGAGTGTGGTTGGACATTGGCAAATTTTGCACCGAAAATTTCTTTTGCACGTTCAATGGCTAGAGATTCTACCACGTCTACTACATCTGTTCCACCATAATAACGGCGTCCTGGGTAACCTTCGGCGTATTTATTCGTCAAGATAGACCCTTGAGCTGCCATAACAGCCTTGGAAACTACGTTTTCCGAAGCAATCAACTCAATGTTGTTTTGTTGTCGTTCTTCTTCTTTGGCAATAGCATTCCAGAGATCAGCATCGTATGCTTTAAAATCATCTTTGTCAAAAATCATAGGTCTTCTCCTTTATTGTGTGACTAGTCCATTAGTTTAATTTTCTTACTTAGAAAATTAAACTAAAAGATGCGAATAAACCGTTTCTGCATTTTATCACAAGTATAACCAACTTTTTCATAAAATGCATGAGCACCCAGACGATGATCGGCAGAGTTTAAGCGGATAAACCCATAACCACGTCTTTTTGCTTCTTGCTCCAACCCTTGTAATAAGCTTTTACCAATACCTTGACCTTGCGCTTGAGGTGAAACTGCTAAGGCTAAAATATTAAATCCTGCTTTAGAATAAAGTGATTCATAGACCTCAGCGTGGACATATCCAAGTAAGACATGACTAGCTTCATCCTCATAAGCAAGTAGGAAATGATGTGAATCCTGAGATAATCTAGCTAGTTGACTAGCTGTGTCCTCTGGACTAAAAGAATAACCCAAAGCCTCTTGGTTGATGTCACAAATAGCTTTCACATCAGTTTCTCTTAAATCTCTTAGCATCTCATTCCTCCTCAAAAGAAATCTCTGGCAACCGAGCAAGAATATCTTCTCGCTTAATGGCCCCTTGGCGTAAGATTTTCACCTTGTCTCCAGACAAGTCCAAAATAGTTGAATCCTGTCCAGTTAGAAAAGCATCGTCTTCCAGACCCAGAACCTCTTGGTCAAAATCCTCTAGAATTTGATTAAAGGTCACTCCACTTGCCTGACCTGAAATATTGGCAGACGGCCCAATCAAGGGACCTGTCTCTCGAATCAAATCAAGGGTAATGGGATGACTTGGTATCCGAAATCCAACAGTCGCGAGGCCAGAATTGACCCAATAGGGAACTCGGTCATTGGCTTCAAGGATAATGGTCAAGGGACCTGGTAAAAAGGTCTCTACAAGTTTTTGAAGATAAATTGGCTGATTCTTTGAAAAGTGCAAGATATCCTCTAAAGAGGCAATATTGAGATTGAGTGCCTTATCTCTGGGACGACGTTTGAGTTGGTAAACATGGTTAACTGCTTTTTCGTCTAGCGCCTTGGCAAAAAGACCATAAACCGTCTCTGTAGGCAGAACGACTGCTCCGCCCTTTTCCAACTCTTGTCTAATCCTGTCCATCACCAACCACGACCATCCTATCTTGACCAAATTGGTCCTTGAGTGTTCGTACTCGCTTTTCAGGAAGATGTTTCCTAAAAAGTTCAGGAACACTTTGACCTTGCTTGTATCCAATTTCAACGTAAATCTTACCACCATCTTTGAGATAGTCTTTTGCATCTTCCGCAATTCTACGGTAAATAGCTAGGCCATCCTCATCTGCAAATAGAGCTAGATGAGGCTCCGAATGCAAAACATTCAAGCCGACCTCTGACTCATCTTCACGAGAGATATAGGGTGGATTGGAAACAATTATATCATATTTTTCAGAAATTTCTGTAAAACAGTCAGATTTTTTTAAAAATATTTGAAGATTTTGATTTTTAGCATTTTCGCTGGATACATCTAAAGCATCTTGGGAAATATCTGCTGCTGTCACTGACCAATCTGGTCTGTTTTTTGCTAAGGCGAGAGCAATAGCTCCACTACCTGTTCCAATATCCAGAACTGAAAAATTCGTCTCAGGATTTTCAGCTAGGATAAGCTCAACCAATTCCTCTGTCTCTGGACGAGGGATCAATACTCGTTCATCCACTTTTAGCTGCATTCCATAAAAATCTGCCTGTCCAATGATATACTGTGCCGGTTTATGAGCTGCTAACTGTTGAAAAATTCCTTTTACAAATTGTTTTTCTTCCTCTGTTACCTCTTTCTGGAGGGCAAAAACAAAGTCTGTAAAAGATAGATTTTTCAGGCTACGATAGACAAAAGAGAGGCTTTCAGCTTCCTCTCCTTGTCTTATCAATTCTTCTTCAAAATCTGAAAATAATTGAGCTAATTTCATTATTTGTTTAATTCTTCTAATTTTTGTGTTTGGTCATAAAGAACCAAGGCATCCACAACTTCGTCCAATTTACCAGACAAAATGGTATCTAGTTTTTGGAGAGTCAAGCCGATACGGTGATCTGTGACACGGTTTTGTGGGAAGTTATAAGTACGGATTCGTTCTGAACGGTCACCAGTACCGATTGTTGACTTACGCTCAGCGTCTTGTTCGTCTTGTGCAATCTGAGCAAAGTGGTCAGCAACACGCGCACGAATGATTTTCATGGCTTTCTCACGGTTCTTCTGCTGGGTACGTTCTTCCTGCATCTCAACCTTGATATTGGTTGGCAAGTGAACTATACGAACGGCAGTCGCAACCTTATTGACGTTCTGTCCACCAGCACCAGAGGCGTGATAGATGTCGACACGAAGGTCTTTTGGATCAATGTCGTATTCAACCTCTTCAACTTCTGGCATAACAAGAACTGTCGCTGTCGAAGTATGAACACGGCCTTGACTTTCTGTCACAGGGACACGTTGCACACGATGGGCTCCAGACTCATACTTAAGTTTAGAGTATACAGATTGACCAGAAACCATGGCAACCACTTCTTTGAAACCACCGACACCATTCATAGAAGCCTCCATGACTTCAAAGCGCCAGCCTTGGGCTTCCGCATACTTTTGATACATAGTTAGAAGGTCTCCGGCGAAAAGTGCTGCTTCGTCACCACCAGCAGCTCCACGAATTTCAAGGATGATGTTCTTGTCATCGTTTGGATCCTTTGGAAGGAGCAAAATTTTCAATTTCTCTTCGTATTCTTCTTTTTCAGCCTTGGCATCTTTGAGTTCTTGCTTGGCCATTTCTTCCAAGTCCGCATCTCCGCCTGATTCCTTAATCATCTCTTCAGCATCAACGATGTTTTGAAGGACTTGTTTGTATTCACGGTAGGCTGTTACTGTGTCACGAGTTGAAGCTTCTTCTTTTGAAAGTTCCATGAAACGCTTGGTGTCCGAAACCACATCTGGGTCACTGAGCAACTCTCCTAATTCTTCATAACGGTCTTCTACTGCTTGTAGTTGATCATAGATGTTCATTTTTCTTCATTCTCCTTATTGATTTCAGGCGCAAAATAATGTTTACGGCAAACTGAGATATAGGTTTCGTTACCACCGATTTGAATCTGCTCACCATCATAAACGGGCAGTCCATCCTGTGTTCGCAAAACCATAGTCGCCTTTTTCTTACAATACTGACAGATTGTCTTGATTTCGTCAATCTTATCTGCTAAGAGCAAGAGATATTTGGAACCTTCGAATAGTTCATTGCGAAAGTCATTTTTCAAGCCAAAAGCCATGACAGGTATGTCTAACTCATCAACAACACGAGCTAGATCGTAAACATGGTGACGCTTGAGAAACTGGGCTTCATCGACCAAAACACAGTAAGGCTTTTCTGGTAGGTCTCGGATATAGCCAAAGATATCCGTCGTCTCCTCAATCGCAAGAGCAGGGCGTTTCATACCGATTCGACTCGACACATAGCCAACACCGTCACGCGTATCCAGAGCCGAAGTCATAATCACAACACCTTTGCCTTGCTCCTCATAGTTATAGGCCACCTTGAGAATCTCAATCGTCTTACCAGAGTTCATGGTCCCATAACGATAATACAACTGTGCCATGTTTCTTGCTTCACGTCCATTTCTAAATTTTTGCTACATTCTAGTATATCATAATTTTCTTAAGCTTTAAACGGCAAAATGTGGTAAAATAGAAGAAATCAAAACTAGTGGAGGAAGCTATTATGCCATTTGTACGCATCGATTTATTTGAAGGACGCACGCTCGAGCAAAAGAAGGCTCTTGCTAAGGAAGTAACGGAAGCTGTTGTCCGTAACACTGGAGCACCTCAATCTGCTGTCCATGTCATCATCAACGACATGCCTGAAGGAACTTACTTCCCACAAGGAGAAATGCGCACCAAATAAACTAGCTTAAGCAGAATTGCTTAGGCTTTTTCAATCTCCAAGTAGCATTCATTGAAGAAATAGCCTAAATTTGTTACAATTTGAAAAGAGACTTGGAAAAATTTCCAATAAAAGAGCTATTTATTAAAGGAAACATTATGATTACACGTGAATTTGATACCATCGCTGCTATCTCTACTCCACTAGGTGAAGGGGCTATTGGTATTGTCCGCCTAAGCGGAACAGAAAGTTTTGCTATTGCGCAAAAGATTTTTAAAGGAAAAGACTTGAACAAGGTTGCCAGCCACACTCTCAACTACGGTCACATCGTTGCCCCTCAGACAGGAAAAGTCATGGACGAGGTTATGGTTGGAGCCATGAAGTCTCCAAAGACCTTCACTCGTGAGGATATTATCGAGATTAACACCCACGGTGGGATTGCGGTGACTAATGAAATTCTCCAACTAGCTATCCGTGAAGGAGCTCGATTGGCTGAACCTGGTGAATTTACTAAACGGGCCTTTCTAAACGGTCGTGTAGATTTGACACAGGCTGAGGCAGTGATGGACATCATCCGTGCCAAGACTGACAAGGCCATGAACATTGCAGTTAAGCAATTAGACGGCTCCCTTTCTGACCTGATTAACAATACCCGTCAAGAAATCCTTAACACACTTGCCCAAGTTGAGGTCAATATCGATTATCCTGAGTACGACGATGTTGAGGAAGCCACTACTGCTGTTGTCCGAGAGAAGACTATGGAGTTTGAGCAATTGCTAACCAATCTCCTTAGGACAGCCCGTCGCGGTAAAATCCTTCGTGAGGGAATTTCAACGGCTATCATCGGCCGCCCCAATGTTGGGAAATCAAGCCTCCTCAACAACCTCTTGCGTGAGGACAAGGCTATCGTTACAGATATTGCTGGTACTACTCGAGATGTCATTGAAGAATACGTCAACATCAACGGTGTCCCTCTCAAATTGATTGATACAGCTGGTATCCGTGAAACGGATGACATCGTGGAACAAATAGGTGTTGAGCGTTCGAAAAAAGCTCTTAAGGAAGCTGACTTGGTTCTGCTAGTACTAAACGCTAGCGAGCCCTTAACCGCCCAAGACCGCCAACTCCTTGATATTAGCCAAGATACAAACCGCATTATACTTCTAAATAAGACCGACCTTCCAGAAGTTATTGAAACCTCTGAACTTCCAGAAGATGTCATCCGTATTTCAGTCCTTAAAAACCAAAACATCGATAAGATTGAAGAGAGAATCAACAACCTCTTCTTTGAAAATGCTGGGTTGGTTGAGCAAGATGCTACTTACTTGTCAAATGCCCGTCACATTTCCTTGATTGAGAAGGCCGTTGAAAGTTTGCAAGCTGTTAATGAAGGTCTTGAACTGGGGATGCCTGTTGATTTACTTCAAGTTGATTTGACTCGTACTTGGGAAATCCTCGGAGAAATCACTGGAGATGCTGCTCCTGATGAACTTATTACCCAACTCTTTAGCCAATTCTGTTTAGGAAAATAAGAAAAATCCATGATCGTTCTTGCGGTCATGGATTTTATTGTCTTATTAGTAATCTGGTCTAAGGACACCTGTTACGGTTGCCTTGGTCGCTTCGTAGTCGCCATCTACGACAACCTTGATAATGCGTTTGGCATCTTCTTCTGGTGCTGGAACAAGAGGTAGACGAGTTGGACCAGCTTCAAATCCCATATAGTTAAGAACAGCTTTAACTGGAGCAGGACTTGGATAAGAGAAGAGGGCATTAACCTTAGGAATGAATTTACGCTGAATAGCTGCAGCTTTCTTCATATCGCTTTCTGCAATGGCCGTAAACATTTCGTGCATCTCATCCCCATTTGTATGAGAGGCAACAGAAATAACCCCATCCGCACCAAGGTTCATGGCATGGAAAGCATCTCCATCCTCACCTGTATAAATCAAGAATTCCTCAGGTTTGTGCTCAATCAAGTAAGCCATATTAGCCAAGCTAGTACATTCTTTAACACCAATGATATTTGGATGATCAGCCAAACGAAGCATGGTTTCTGGAGTTAATTCTACCACTACACGCCCTGGAATGTTATAGATAATAATTGGTAGATCAGAAGCATCAGCAATGGCCTTAAAGTGCTGATGCATTCCTTCTTGAGAAGGTTTGTTGTAGTAAGGAACAATAGCAAGCCCAGCAGCAAAACCACCAAATTCTGCTACTTCTTTGACAAACTCGATCGAGTCACGCGTATCATTGGTACCCACACCCGCAATCAAAGGAACTCGTCCATTGACAATCTTTTGTACAGCCGCAAACAACTCCAACTCCTCATCGTGGGTCAAAGTTGGACTCTCAGCAGTGGTCCCTGCGAGAAGAATTCCATCTGTATGATGGTCCAATAAATGCTCAATCAAGGCTGGAATAGCATCAAAGTTGATGGAACCATCCTCGTGGAAGGGAGTAATAAAGGCTGTGATGATTTTACACTCTTTTAAATCTTGATAAGACATGAAAACACCTCTCTATTTCAAAGAAGGAGTTCATCTGAACTCCTAAATTATATGACTATTTTAATTCAAATTTCAATTCAGCTGTTGGACGAACCAAGCCACGTTCGTGAAGAGTTTCTGCAATCTGAACTGAGTTCCAAGCAGCACCTTTGAGAAGGTTATCTGAAACAACCCACATGTGGATTCCTTTTTCAGCATCCAAGTCTTTACGGATACGACCAACAAAGGTATCACGTGAACCCACTGCATTGATAGCTTGAGGATAGATTTGATGAGCTACATCATCTTCAAGAACAGCACCTGGGAAGGCTGCGATAGCGGCTTTTACTTCTTCAATTGGAGCCACTTCTTTTGTTTCGATATAAACAGACTCAGAGTGAGCTGATAAGACTGGAATACGAACACATGTTGCTGAAACGGCAATACTATCATCTTCCATGATTTTCTTAGTTTCCTTGGTCATCTTCATCTCTTCGTATGTGTAATCATTGTCAGTGAAGACATCGATTTGTGGAAGAGCATTGAAGGCGATAGGATAGTGTTTCTTGTCCCCACCTGAAGGCAAGATTTCGGCATGTAAATCACGTGGAGTTACACCATCATTCAAGACTTCACGAAGTTCACGTTGTGTCTCAAGAATTGCTCCCATACCAGCACCTGAAACGGCTTGGTAAGTTGAAACAATGATACGGTCCAAGCCCCATTTTTGGCGAACTGGCTCAAGAGCCACCATCATTTGGATTGTTGAACAGTTAGGGCAAGCAATAATCCCGTTGTGGGCATCAAGTGCGTGAGCATTGACCTCTGGAACAACCAAAGGAACGTCTGGATTTTGACGGAAGTAAGATGTGTTATCTACTACCACCGCTCCAGCTTTAACTGCGTATGGTGCATACTTAGCTGAGGTAGAACCACCTGCTGAAAAGAGAGCAATGTCAACACCTTCAAAAGCTGTTTCAGTCGTTTCTTCAATCGTAATATCTTGATCTTTAAACTTCAAAGTCTTGCCTGCTGAACGTGTAGAAGCAAGTAAACGAATTTTATCGATTGGAAGTGTTGATTCTTCCAACATTTTTATCATCTGAGCACCGACAGCACCTGTCGCGCCGACTACAGCAACTGTATATCCCATAAATAACCTCTTTCGGAATTTTCTAAAAATTTCTATAATAGAAGTATTATACTACTTTTTCCATGAATTGCAAAGCTTTTTCATCATTTTTTGAAAAATAAAAATCCCCAGTCGCTAGACTAGGGACTAAGAGGCATCTTCATGTGATGAGCAGGTTCACACAACTCATCAAGGTCCGCTCCTGCGTTATGACCTCCTTATGCTCAATAGTAGTCCGAAGACTACCTATCGACTCATCGCATCTATTATATTACTAGAGATAATTGGTTTTGTCAATAATAAATTTTTGCAGTCTGACTTTTATTATACAAAAGTCAGAATTTTTTCTCGCGAGCATAAGAAAAAACTCTTGTATTCAAGAGTTTCCCTGTAAATATCATGCTAATTGCCGGGATTGAACCGGCGACCTCATCCTTACCATGGATGCGCTCTGCCAACTGAGCTAAATCAGCTTACTTGAAAAGTATACTATAATCAGAAAAGCTTGTCAAGTTTCCTTAGAAATTTTCCATAAGAAAAAGCCAGGTAAAGGCTACCTAGCTTGTCCTGTTCTATTTGTTCAAATCGATTCGACGACCAATTTTACCAATAATAATCGCTCCAATAGTCAATGAAGCAAATTCACCGATCCCTGTTGTAAACCAAGTAAGGAAGAATGGTAATTCTGCTACAATATTTAACTCTGCAGCGATAGTAAACATGGAAATTGAAAAGAGGATTGAAAAGAAGAAATGATCTTTTCGAATCAATCCGTTAAAGAGGTAATCCTTGCTGTATTTTGCAAAAAGCCAAACACCTAAACTGAGGAATACCAAGGTTGATCCGCCACCAACAAAGACATCTAGTAGTCCGAAGCTAAAGAAATTAGCAATCATACAACCGATGGTAACTCCGATGATGTACTTAGGATTGTAAAAAGCCATAAAGTTCATCATTTCTGAAATACGGAACTGATAAGCACCATAGCTAATGGCATTTAGGGGCGGTGTGACAGTCAAAACGACATAAATAGCAGCAACGATTGCAATGTCTGCAACATCACGAATAGTTAATTTTTTCATCTTTTCTCCTTTGGCGGTTGCCCGCGTGTAATATGCTTGGTGAAAGAAGCTAAGCACCAAGGGTTGCTTTATTCAACCTTACTAGTATAGCATAATAGCCTTCTTTATGCTATACTTAACACATGAAAATTCCTATTCAAAAAATTTTTAACAATGAAATCTTAGCCTATCTCTTTTTTGGCCTTGCAACAACTCTAGTTTCGATTCTCTCACGACTAGTCATTTATCAACTAAGTCATCAGGAACTCCTTGCTACTGCCTTAGCAAATAGTATTGGTATCCTATTTGCCTTTATCACAAATGATACGATTGTATTTAAGCAAGCAAGGAAGAATCGGCTTATTCGTTTAGTGAAATTTTCTCTTGCTCGCCTTTCTACTTTTCTGTTAGACTTGTTTTTAACTTTTCTCTTTGTAACCCAATTTCCTCACATCATAGGTCAATTCGTAAATGAAAACATTGATAAGATAAATGCTATTGAAACAATAATTGCACAAATACTCATTATTATCATCAATTATATCTTGAGCAAGGTCTATATTTTTAGAAAATAATGTTCCATTTATGAGCCTTTTAATTGCCTTCTATAATGATTTAGGATACAATGAAACACGAAACGTTGAAAGGAAAACAGTATGTTAAAAAATCTAAAATCATTCTTGCTTCGAGGAAATGTTATTGACCTTGCTGTCGGTGTTGTCATTGCCTCTGCTTTTGGTGCTATCGTTACTTCACTTGTAAACGACATTATCACTCCTCTTATTTTAAATCCAGCTTTGAAAGCTGCTAAAGTCGAACGTATCGCTCAACTTTCTTGGCATGGAGTCGGCTATGGTAACTTTTTAAGTGCTATTATCAATTTTATCTTTGTGGGTACCGCCCTCTTCTTTATTATCAAGGGTATTGAAAAAGCACAGAAACTGACTGGCATAAAGGAAGAAAAAACTGACGAAAAAAAACCAACCGAATTGGAAGTACTTCAAGAAATCAAAGCGCTTCTTGAGAAAAAATAATCGTTTAAAAGGATCTAGCACAAAGCTAAATCCTTTTTTCTTTACTCTTTGGGTAACTTGCCTGCTTTCTCAAGCATCTTCTTGATAAGATAAGGCATCTTGACATTTTCCCGACCTTTTTTCTCAATCAGTTTTTTCACAAATTCCGGCATTTGTAAATCTTCAGATTCAGCCAAAATATTTTTCGTCTCATCTGAAGGAACTAACTCATCAAAGGTTTCTTCTTCTGGGAGAAATTCCTTAAATTCTTGATGTTCATTAGCTCTGACTGTATTAACCAAGGCATCAATCAAACGAGAATCCGTATTGGGCATTGGTGGACGATGGTAGGTAACACCCAATTCCTGACACAAGTCATAACATTCCACATCATTATCAAATAAAACTTCAATATGCTCGCTAATGAAGCTGATAGGAACAAAAATATAATGGTCTGGATGTTCTGTCTGTTCTCTGAGATATTCCAAAACATCTGGCTTAATCCATGGAATTCCGATATCACTTTCACTCTGCCAAGTATTGGTATATTGCTCGGAACTCAAACCCAGTTTTTCAGCGACTAACTTGCTATTTTCAAAAATTTGGTCGATATAAGGATCACCAAAGTCCAAGGCAAAAATAGGCACACTATGGGCAGAAAAGATGACTTTAAAGCTATCCTGCTTTACTTCTTCCTTTAAAATCTTAGCAATTTCATCTGCCCAATAGTTTAAGAGCGCTTCTTCCTGATACCAGTCCTTAATGACCAAAAATTGAATTTGCTTGCTTTCTAAAAATTTCTCATAACCCATGATAGAGTAGAAAGAATAATGGGGCTCCAAAATCAAGCAAATACACTGTTCAATGCCGTCTGCTTCCATCTGACCAATCACATCTGTAATAAAAGGTCTGGAAAATTTATTGGCAAAATAGACACTATATTCATTCCCCAGCCTAGCTTCTACCAAGGCAACCTCTTCACGGGTAATTTTTTGCAGAGGAGTACCTCCAATTCGCACATAATTATCATAAAGAGTTTGAATCTCATGGTCTTGAGGTCTCACTCCACGACGAATATTTGTGAAAAAATCAGCTACACCTTCAAAGGTAATCTCTTCTGGTGAACCAAAGGTCATCATTAAAATTGCTTTTTTCATAATCGCTTCCTTGTGATGTTTTTATCAAGTTTATTTTATCATGAATCCACTGATAAGTAAACGCTAACATAGCAGATTGCCCTAACTTCTGTCTTTTGTTTTTCTCTCTTTTCTATGATACAATGGAAAAAATGAATTCAAAAGGAGTTTTTTATGACTTATCCAAATCTCTTGGACCGCTTTTTAACCTACGTTAAGGTCAACACGCGCTCTGATGAACACTCTACTACTACTCCAAGTACACAGAGTCAGGTTGACTTTGCAACCAATGTTCTTATTCCTGAAATGAAACGTGTTGGACTGCAAAATGTCTACTACCTTCCGAATGGTTTTGCAATTGGGACCTTGCCAGCTAACGATCCATCTTTAACACGTAAAATTGGCTTCATCTCCCACATGGATACTGCTGATTTTAATGCCGAAGGAGTTAATCCTCAGGTAATTGAAAACTACGATGGTGGTGTGATTGAACTAGGGAATTCTAGTTTCAAACTCGATCCAGCCGACTTCAAGAGTCTTGAGAAATATCCAGGACAAACGCTCATCACAACCGATGGAACAACCTTGCTGGGGGCTGATGACAAGTCAGGAATTGCTGAAATTATGACAGCTATTGAATATCTGACTGCTCATCCTGAAATCAAGCACTGTGAAATTCGTGTTGGTTTTGGTCCAGATGAAGAAATCGGTGTTGGTGCTAATCAATTTGATGTAGAAGATTTCGATGTGGATTTCGCCTACACAGTTGATGGTGGCCCACTAGGTGAACTTCAGTACGAGACTTTTTCAGCAGCTGGTGCTGAATTGCATTTCCAAGGACGCAATGTCCACCCTGGTACCGCCAAAGGTCAGATGGTCAATGCCCTTCAGTTAGCAATTGATTTTCACAATCAACTTCCAGAAAATGACCGACCTGAGTTAACGGATGGTTACCAAGGTTTCTATCATCTAATGGATGTAACAGGTAGCGTTGAGGAGGCAAGTGCTAGCTACATCATTCGTGATTTTGAAAAAGATGCCTTTGCAGCGCGTAAAGCAACTATGAAGTCTATCGCTGATAAGATGAATCAAGAACTTGGGAGCGACCGTGTCACTCTCAACTTGACAGACCAGTACTACAATATGAAAGAAGTCATTGAAAAAGATATGACTCCAATTACCATTGCTAAAGCCGTTATGGAAGATCTAGGTATCACTCCTATTATCGAACCAATCAGGGGTGGAACAGACGGCTCTAAGATTTCCTTTATGGGAATCCCAACACCTAATATCTTTGCGGGAGGCGAGAATATGCACGGTCGTTTTGAATACGTCAGCCTTCAGACTATGGAACGTGCAGTTGATACCATCATTGGCATCGTAGCTTATAAAGACTAAAAAGACGAGGTAGCTCAGCTACTTCGCCTTTCTTTTTACTCTGCTGGTTTTGCTTGATTTCCAGTAGTTGTAGAAGATTCTGTTGTTTCATTTTCTAAAGCTGGTTCAGCAGGTTTAGAATCTCTTGTATTGCTTGGTTTGTTTTCGTCGCTGGCAGTTTCACTGTTAGATTCTGCAGTTGCGTTTGGTTGGTTCTCAGCACTGGTGTTATCACCATTTGCTTCAGCATTTCTTGCTGGACTTGTTTCTTCACTTGCGCTAGCTTTTGACTGGATTTGGTGATTCAAAACTAGAATAGCTTTTGTCAATTCAAGTAAAGCTGCTTTGTCTTTACTCTTAGCAGAAAGTTGATCTAGTAATGCATCCACCTTATCAAAGTCATCATCAGAACCATTATTACTTTCTAAATAAGAGTGAAGCGATATGAGAATATCGTAGAGTTTTTGATAGAGTACAAGTGTCTGAGGATCTTGTTCAGCATTTTCCTTCTCTTGTTGAAGGGCGCTAGCGATACGAGTCAAGACATCTTTTACCTGGCTGTTTACTTCATCCAAGTCTGCATCAGCCTTGTTTGTAGCAGCTTTGAGATTTTCTACTTCTTCTGCCAAGGATTGTCTAATTCCTTCTTCTTGAATTTGCTCCAAGAGTTGAGTTGCCTTGCTCAAAAGACTTTCAACTTCTTCCTTGCTAACATGATTGACATGATCCTCTTTCTTAAGGTCAGGATAAATATCTTTCAAAAATTCATAAATCGCTTGCTTAGCAGATTGGTTATCAACTTTTTCTTTATCTAAAACTGTTTCATTTACTTTTGTAGAAGCTGGCTGATTTTTCAAAGCCTCTTCTACTTCTTGTTTTGTTTGATAAATGCTTGGGAACAGTTTATTCAAGTCCACAGCCTTACGGAAGGATTGGGATTGATATAAAGTAAAAGTCAAATTAGCTACTTTATTACGAAGCTCCTCATTTAAACGACTATCGTTTACATGCTCATAGAAGTACTTGATATATTCCACTGTTGTATCACCAGTACGATCATTAAAGTCTTGAAGAGCTTGAAGTTGTGATTCAACTGCTACTAAAGCAGCCTCATCTTTAGCCAATTTAGCTTCCTGGAGTCGAACGAGAAGGTCTTTCTTAGGAAGCCCATAAGAGTCTGTATCCAGTGTGTTGATTTTATCAATCAAGGCCTGATATTTCTTATCTAAAGAACTTGTTTCAACAGGTTTGACACTTTCATCAATATGGATATATTGCTTATCAAAGAGTTCTAGTGTTGCAAGATAACCTGCTGTAGAGTTAGTTGCCAGTTTCTTCATGTTTTCAGTAAACTGACCTAAAGCTAACTCAATCTGTCTTTGTTCGATAGGCTTGTCTTTATAGATGTTTCTGCTGTCAGCTAGAAGTTGGTCTACTTTTGCCAAAACTACCTTCTCATCAAAAGCTCCAGGTTGGTAGTTGGATTGTAGGGCTGGAATCTTGTTTTTCAAAGCTACTTCATAGCCCTTAGTTTGAACCTTGATGTAGTGATTGTGGTCACCATGAGGAATCACAAAACTACCATTTTCTACCTGCAAACTATAAGGAGACACACCATCACGTAAGGCAGTCGTATAAAGTTCATTTAGGAAATCAAGTTCCGGATTGCCAGTTTGGAGTGGAAGTCGAACGTGTTCCTTACGAACAGCATAGGGATGGATATGAGTTGGATCGTAGGCTTGGTCTGGATTTCCAAAGACAAAGAATCCGTTTGAAATTCTAATCGCTTCAAGTGGAACACCGTATGTCTTCGAAATATAAGCAATTTTTTCTTCATCGCTAGCATCTCTTGAGAAAGACTCTACCGTTTTAGCAAGAGGTTTTACAGGCTCTGCATCATGATGTGTTTTCAAATGATCCTGAGCTGCCTTAATTTGCTCCGCTGTCAAATCTTTCTTGAAGAAGTAATGATTGTGATCTCCGTGTGACATGACAAAGCCTTGATCATCTTCAGCAATAATACGATCGGCATCAAAATCATGGCCATGTTCGTCATGGTGATGACCATGTGCATCTTCATCATGATCGTCATCGTCATCATGTGCTGGACTTGGTGTTGCTGGTGTTTTACCTCTCAAATGATCTTGTGCCGCCTTGATTTGTTCAGGGGTCAAATCTTTCTTAAAGAAATAATGATTGTGGTCGCCATGGGTCATGACAAAGCCTTGATCATCTTCACTAATGACACGATCGGCATCAAAGCCGTGTCCATCTTCTTCATGTTCCTCATGTGAAATTCCTGGATTGATTGGAAGAGATGGAGAAGGTGTTGCTAGACCATTGTTTGGAAGAGTCGGTTGTCCAATTTGATTCGACTTAGGAATGTAATGTAAATGATCACCATGTCTTACAATATAAGCTGTGGCTGTTTCTTCGACAATATCTTTAGGATTAAAAATATAGCCATCAGATGTTGAAGAGATAGGCTTATTTGTAAGTAATGAGGCACTATTCAAAGTAGATGGACTACTTGAAAGACTTCCTAGACTAGACGCTACTTCATGAGGTTTTGCATTTGTAGAGACCGTAGAATCAGTTCCACCGATAGGCACCATTCTAGCAATCTTTTCTTCTAAAGGAGAGAGTTTGCTGTAAGGAATAAAGTGATAATGATCACCATGCGGAATCGCAACTCCATTTGGCGTACGGCTGATAATCTTAGCAGGGTCAAAGACCAAACCATCTGATTCACTGTAACGTTGGTCTCTAGGTAAATCATAGAGTTCTTTCAATAGACTTTGGAGATTTTCAGCTTTATTTGCTGGCTTGCTAGTTGAGCCTTGTGCTACAGATTGCGTGTTATTGTCACTAGCTGCTGAAGAATAGCTTAACTGACTCGGTTGCGTATTTTTCCCAGCTAGATAAGCTTTTGCTGCTGCTAATTCACTAGCAGACAAATCCTTTTTTGGAATGTAGTGATAGTGACCTCCGTGAGGAACGATATAAGCATCACCAGTATCTTCGATAATATCAGCTGGATTAAAGACATAACCATCATCTGTCGTATAGCGTCCCTGAGACCTTGCTACAGCAACATCAGCGCTGACCTTCTCATTATCTTTGACATGTTCTTGTTTTTGACGATTGATTTCATCTTTAGTTCGAACATTATCAGCATGAGCTGCATCTTTCAGGTAGACATAATATTTTCCATCGACCTTGATGATATAACCACCCTTGACCTCATTGACAATATCTCCATCCTTAAGTTTGTAGTTTGGATCCTTCATCAAGAGTTCTTCACTAAAGAGGGCATCATAAGGAACTTTCCCATTATAGTAATGATAGTGGTCACCGTGTGACGTTACATAGCCCTGATCTGTAATTTTGATGACAATTTGCTCAGCCTGAATTCCTTCTTTTTGGCTAACCTGATCTGGTGTCAAGTTTTCACTTTTCTGACTTGACTGACTGCCATCCACATAAGAGACACGATTATTGTCCTTATTTTCCTGCGAACGATGCTGGTTCAGTGCATAGGCGCAAAGACTCAAGGATACGATAACAGCTGATCCAGCTGCTATATACTTTTTACTGAATTTCATAAATCCCTCATTTCAATAAATGATGAAGCTTTTTCTTAACTTCTTTTTCTCGGTTAAACAATTTTTCTAAACTGGTTATTTAACCATTTAATTAACCAGTAAATAGTTTACCTTTTTTAAGTTTATATGTCAAGATTTTTATATCATTTAAAAAAAATAAAAGCCAGTATTGCTACTGACTCTTACATCATCTTGATTTAATAGGATAAACTTATGCTTCTGGTTTCGTCGTAACTGACTCACTACCTTTTAACAAAGCAAGTAATTTTTCTGCTTCTGCCATGATTCCATTATTATCCATGGTTTGCAGGCTCAAGTTACCTCGTAAACTAGCCAGGGTTTCAGTCGCAGTAGCTTTCAGACTAGCATCCGTTACTTTATCAAGTAAAGCTTCTACTTCTTTGAGTTTAGCTTCTACTTTTGCAGTCTCTACTTGATGGACTTCTGGCTCTTCTGTAGTATCTTCAGCTTCTTCCTCTGTCTCGTCTTCATCAGTGCTCGGTTTATAAAGATTATCTGCTGAAGGATTTAAACCAGCGTGATTCTCTTTTTCATCAGATTCAGAGCGAGTTGGCTCACTTACTTCATCATGTTCCTTATTTTCATCAGGTTTACCGTCTTGGTCTGCCTTATTTTTACGAACATGGTCGCTAGCATTACCCCAACCATTATCTGAATGAGGACGTTGGTCCGGATGTTCAACGTAGTATTTTACAGTCGCAAATAAATCTTCTAAGGTATAACCCTCAGGTGCCTTATAGAGTCCTTCGTCAAACCATGCAAACTTAAGATTATGATAGTGATCAAAGTGAGGAATGATAAAGTAACCATTCTGTACAGCTACAGTATACTGTAAATGATTTGGTATTTTTTCTAATGGTACCTTGTTCTCAGCTGTTACGCGGTTATAGATAGCTTCTGTCCCTGTTGCCTCTGGTTTTGCTTCAGTAGAATTTGGAGCTTGTAAGCCTTTTTCTTTAGCATAAGCCTGAGCTGCTGCCCTTTCAGCTTCAGATAAGCTGTCTTTTTTAATCCAGTGGCTATGGTTCAAGTGTGGAGTGACGTAGGCATTTCCTGCATCACTTTCAATATCATGTTCGTCAAAAATGTAGCCATCTGAGGTTGTATATTTACCTGCTAATTTCGCTAATTTAATTTCATCGTTTGTATAGGCAATTTGAGCATTTGGTTTGCCAAGGCGTTCTGGGTGGGTAATCGGTGCTAGAAATGCCAATAAATCATCTACCAATTTTACTTTATTATTAGAAGATTCATTATTCAAGCGTTCTGCTAATTTGTCTAAGGCTTGAAAATCAACAGCACGCCCCTTATTTTCAGACAAGGCTTTATGAGCCTGGGTTAACAGATTATAAGCTTTATCATAAAATTCTTTGTCACGAGAAGAGACGTTTTCTTTCTTCGCAACTAGAGCATGTGTCTCTTGAGTTTTCTTAGACAAGAGATTTTCAATAGCATCAATCTTATCCTTAGCCAAGTCTTTAGCAAAAACATAGTGACTGACACCAGCAATTTCCACAACATATCCTTTTCCAACTTTTCTAACAACCTGTTCTACTGCAAAATTAGTTTGTTTTTTCTCAGTTGACGGTTGAGCTTGCGGTTTTGGTGCTGGTTTCAAATAATGCATTCCTGGCACGACTGCACCATTTTGCCCTTTTAACAGAATCATTCTTGCAATCTTCTGCTCTAAATCAGACATTTGTGAATAAGGGATAAAGTGATAATGATTTCCGTGAGGCACAGCAACACCATTTGCTGTACGATCTGTTATTTGTGCTGGGTCGAATACCAAGCCATCCGATTCCACATGTCGTTCTGACAAAGGTTTGGCATACAATTCACGTAAAAGGCTTGAAATATCTTCCCCTTGATTTTGATGATAAGTTGGAGTGACAGTTAGATTGTGGTTCTCTGACAAGCTTGGTTGAGCTGGATTTGCATTATGACTAAAACTTGAAGAAGGACGAGACCCTTGCTTCCCATTCCAATAGGCTTGGGCTGCAGCCAATTCTCCTGCAGACAAAGCGCCTTTTGGTATATAGTGGAAATGATTGCCATGCGGTACAATAAAAGCGTCTCCTGTATCTTCAATCACATCTGTCGGACTAAAGACATACCCATCATCCGTTGTATAGGCGCCTCCAGTTGCTCGATTCGGTGCTTGCGTATTGAGATTAAAGTTTGGTTTAATGGTTGAACTTAGTTTATCTGTACTGCTTGGTTTCGTATTATCAGAATGCTTTTGAACTGGCTGACCTCCAATTGGTAGATTTCGAGCCAATTTTTCTTCCAAGGCAGACATTTGCGAATAAGGGATGAAATGGAAATGATCCCCGTGAGGAACTGCCACACCATTTGCTGTACGTTTTATAATCTGTGCTGGGTCAAATACCAATCCATCAGACTCCACATGACGTTGGCTAAGTGGCAAAGCATACAATTCTTGAAGGAGACTAGCTAAATCTTCACTTTGACTTTCAGAATCTGTTGCAGGATTTTGAGGTGTCTCAGATGGACTCCTTCTCACACTAGATCTTGTTTCTCCCCTGCTAGAACGATATTCAACCGTACTTAATTGACCGCCTTTTCCAGATAAGAAGGCTTGGGCAGCAGCTAATTCACTGGCAGACAAATCACTCTTAGGAATATAATGGAAGTGATTGCCATGAGGAACGATATAGGCATCACCCGTATCTTCTATAATATCAGAGGCATTAAAGATATAACCATCATCCGTTGTATAGCGTCCTTGAGCTCTGGCAGCAGCAACAGCATTATCTGTGCTTGCATTATGATTATGACTGTGTTCCTGCTTCTGACGTTTAATCTCTTCTTTTGTCCGAATATTGTCCGCATGAGCCGCATCTTTAAGGTAAACATAGTATTTCCCGTCTACCTTAATGACATAGCCACCCTTGATTTCATTGACAATGTCTGAATCCTTCAACTGATAATTCGGATCTTTCATGAGAAGTTCTTCACTGATGATGGCATCATAAGGAACCTTACCATTATAGTAATGATAATGGTCTCCATGAGAGGTCACATAACCTTGATCCGTAATCTTGATAACAATTTGTTCGGCGTTGATTCCCTCTCTCTTACTGACTTCATCTGGTGTCAAATTTTCTGCCTTTTGACCAGCCTGATCACCGTCTATATAAGCAACTCGATTAGACTCTTTCTTAGCCTGACCAGCTTGGTAACGACCAAGTTCATAGGAACAAACACTTAGGGCAAGAACTGCCACTGAACCTGCTACATATTTTTTATTGATTTTCATTCTTTCCTCACTTTAATTCTTCTGCTAAAACACTTATATTTTCTTCAAGATTTTCTAAATAGGTCTTGTCATTTTGTGGGTCTGCCTCTAAAGGATTCAGAGTTTTAAGACCCACACCTGTTGATTTGACAAGAGTTTCAGCTACTTTTGAAGAAGCATTACTTTCTGTAAAAATCGTTTTAACCTTATAGGTCTTAACAAATTCCTGAATTTCTGTTAGTTGTCTTGGACTTGGTTCTTGTTCAGGAGAGATACCTGCAATACCAAGTTGATGAAGTCCAAATCTCTTCGCTAGATAAGAAAAGGCTGTATGTTGTGTTACAAAGGTTTTCTGACTCGCTTTTTCAAATTTAGGCTGGAATTTCTTAGTTAGTTCTTGAGCTTTTTTGATAAAGGCTTGCGCATTTTTCTGGTAAGTTTCTTTATGCTCACTATCCACCTCTGAAAGTTTATCAGCGATAATCTGAGCTTCTTCGCCAGCTTTTTCGGGATCTAGCCAAGTGTGAGGATCATAGAGCGTTTTTTCATCAACTCCATCCCCTGCTTCCACATCTTCTAGCCCTGGGACGCGGTCTAAAGTCATTCCCTCAGAAGCCTCTAAAACCTTCACTTTAGATTTTTTAAGATTGGGATCTAAACTTCCTGCCCAAGATTCGAGCGTATGCGAATGGTACACAAAGACATCTGCATCATAGATGGCAGCGATATCATTTGCTGAAGGTTCAAAGGAGTGAATTCCACTACTTGACTGAATCATCCGAACATCATTCAAGTCACCTGATACTTCCTTGACCATAGCATAGATAGGATAAAAACTGGTCACAATTTTCATCCCCTTTCCTGTCTGGCTTTCCTTTTGACTACAGGCTCCTAGCAATAATAGAAAAACACTTAACAAGACTAAAAATAAATTTTGTTTCTTCATGAACAACTCCTTAACCATTTAATTAACTAGTAAACATTCTACTCCTAAAAATTTAATCTGTCAAGATATTTTTAGAAAAAAATTGAAATTTCTTTCACATATAAAAATCTGCTGAGTTTCAACAACTCAACAGATTCTCACTTTATATACTCAATGAAAATCAAAGAGCAAATTAGGAAGCTAGCCGCAGGCTGCTCAAAGCACGACTTTGAGGTTGCAGATAGAACTGACGAAGTCAGCTCAAAACATGTTTTTGAGGTTGTAGATGAAACTGACGAAGTCAGCTCAAAACACTGTTTTGAGGTTGTAGATAAGACTGACGAAGTCAGTCACATACATACGGCAAGGCAAAGCTGACGTGGTTTGAAGAGATTTTCGAAGAGTATTATTCTTCTATGGTAGAATGCTTATAACCATAAGTAAAGTAAATAAAACTTCCTACTAACAATGCAACTAGGAAAGCAATCCAAGTTTCCATATTATACTGTAACATAAAGGATAAACAAATGATGATTGATAAAATCGGTAACAGGGGAACCAATGGTGTTTTAAATTCTCCAGCTTTGGGCATTCCTTTTTCTTTCCGTAAGCGAATCAGACCGTAAGCAAGCATAATCAAGTAGGCTAAGGTACAAATATTTAAGAAGGCTGCAATACTAGCTAGAGGGAACATTCCTGCTGCTACTGCTGAAGCTATACCTGTCAAGATAGTAGCATTCTTTGGTACCTTGCTAGTCTTCGTTAGTTCTTTAAAGGCAGCAGGCATCAAGCCGTCACGTGCTAAACTGTAAATCATACGCGATAGGGCATAGGTCATCGAAATACAAACTGTAATCAAGGTCAAGATAGCCACCAATGACACATAGTTGGCTGCCCAACTAATCCCAACACTACGAAGGGCAAAGGCAACGGCATCATCAACATTTAGATGACTATAGTGAACCACACCAGTCAAGACAAGAGTCACCAAGGCATAAAGAATGGTTACGATAGAAAGCGATAAGACAATCCCTCTAGGAATATTTTTTTGAGGAGTCTTGACCTCATCTACAGCCATAGAGATGGATTCGAAGCCTAAAAATCCAAAGAACATCAAGGACGCACCAGCCATAATACCAGTACTAGCGCCGTAGATTTGTCCAAAACCATAAGGAGCAAAATTACTCCAATTATCAAGCTTGATATGCCAAATTCCTACTAAAACAAAGAGAGCTAAAGCGGAAAATTTCAAAATAACTAGAATCGAATTAAAGCGCAAGGCTGCCTTAGCATTTAGTAAAACAAGCGAAGTCACCAAGACCAAGACAAGAATAGGCAATAAATCAACAAATGTCCCTGCTTGAGGATTAAAGGTACCATTTAAAGCCTGAGGAAGGGCTATCCCGTATTGAGAAAGCAAGCCTTTAAAATAAGCTGCCCAACCCGAAGCTACGCCTGATATGGCTGTCATGAACTCCATCATGGTTAACCAGCCAGCCAACCAAGCTGGAAATTCTCCTAAGATAGCATAGAGATAACTGTAGGCACCACCTGTAGCAGGTACTCGTGAAGCAAATTCTGCAAAAAAGAGGGCTGATAATCCCACACACAAGGCAGAAATGACGATTGAAATCACTAGGGCTGGACCCGCTAGAGTTGCGGCTGCAGTACCTGTAATTGTAAAGACACCTGTCCCTACCATGGCTCCGATACCCAGCAAAATCAAATCCCATAACTTCAAATGCCTGTGCATCTCCGTTTTATCCAAACTAACATTCTTTGTTCTAAATATATTCATCTTTGACTCCTAAATAAAATGATGATTCTATTTTACCATAAATATAGGATATTTGTGAATATTTATAAAATGATTTTCTAAAAAAATCTGACTACATCTTGTAATCAGATTTTATCGATTCTAGTTCATTTCTTTAAAGGCTGCTTCTGCATCCGCGTTGCTGATAACACCAAATTGAATCTTTCCAATCTTCCCTTGACTATCAATTAGGTATTCTGTAGGAATGCTTCTAATTTGATAAGCTTGGAAGGTGGTTGCTTTAGTATCATAAAGAACGGGAATATCCTTATAACCTTGATCTTGGAACCATTGTGGGAATTGTTCAACAGTTTTTTCGCCTTGAATTCCTGGGGCAATGACACTAAGAATTTCGAAATCGCGATCTGGTTTTGCAGCTAATTCCATCAACTCAGGCATACTTTTCTTACATGGACCACACCATGAAGCCCAAAACTTCAAGTAGACTTTTTTACCCTTGAAATCAGATAACTTAACTTCTTTACCATCCATTGATTGCAAGGTAAAGTCTGGAGCCTCTTTTCCAACAGCGATTTGTTGTACAGTCGTTTCTTGTTTTGGCTGTTGTGGGGCTTGAGTCTTTTTAGTCTCTTCCTCACCACAGGCCATCAGTACAACTAATGACAAGAGGCTTAAGCCAGCAAACATTACTTTTTTCATCTTTTTCTCCTTTATTCAAAAATTCCAGCTAGAACATTTACTTGTCCTAATAGTAACAAAATTCCCATTAAAATAATGAGCAAACCACCAATTTTCTTTAGTAGCATCATATAACGTTTAATTTTACTAAAATAAGGCATCACGACTCCTGAAGCTAGGGCCAAGACCAAGAAAGGAAGGGCCATTCCCAGAGTGTAAATCAAGGTATATATAGCACCTTGCCAAGCCCCATTGCCTCCAGAAGCCGCAAGAGCTAAAACAGAACTTAAAACTGGACCAATACAAGGTGTCCAACCAAAGCTAAAGGTAATACCGAGTAAAAAGGCTGACCAATAACGATTGGATTCTGATTTTTTAAAAGTAAAGCTTTTTTGAAACTCTAATTTCTTAAAATGAAAAATTTCCATCTGGTGAAGGCCTAAAATGATAATAATTGTTCCCATAACATATCGAAACCAATTGGCATAGAGAATATGACCAAAGTAACCAGCACCAAAGCCTAGAATAAAGAAAATAAGAGAAATACCTGCAATAAAGCAAAGTGTTCGAATCAAACCGGACCAGAGAACCTTTCTCCCAAATAAAGAAAAGCTTTTTGCGCTTTCCTGATCATCCAATAAAATCCCAGCATAGACTGGCAAAAGAGGAAAAATACAGGGAGAAAAGAAGGACAAGACCCCTGCTAAAAAAACGGAGATTGAAAATATTATCGTTTCCAATAAAGAACCAACTTTCTTAAGATTTCTAATCCTATTTTACTATATTCAATTTAATTTGTATGCTTTCTGCTACGCAAAATCGTATCGGCTACTATTGACCAATCTTTTCTTTTGCTAGTCAAGGCGGATCTTGTCCCCAAAATAGCCAAAAAGCAACGACAAGGGTTACTCGTCGCTGCTTTTGTGAACGGAAACGTCTTTTAGATTTGACATTTCATAACTCATGTTTTACTTGAGTTTGGCAAGGGTTGCTTTAAGCTCCTCTACTAGTTTAGCTTCTGTCTCTGCTGAGCCATTTTCTTCTTTCACGAAATCAAGGGTTTCTTGGAGAAGTTTTTTGGCTTTGGCAAGGACTTTTTTATCCGCTTTTTCTGCATCTAGCTGTCCAAGAACTTTTGTCAATTCCGTGCTTAATTGCTGGATTTCTGACTCTTTCTTACGGCGAACCAACCAGAAGGCAATCACACCTAGAAGAGCAAGTAGACCGACTACAATCACTCCTGCTGGAACTGAGTTTGTTTCAGTCATCTTATCTGAATCCTTACTATCTTCCGTTCCTTGTTTGGCATCCTTCTTGTCCTGTGTAGGCTTGCTGTCGCTAGCATTTGCTTTCACATCTTTGAGAGAGTCCAAGGCAACCTTCACAGACTCTACTGCAGTACGCAGACCTTGCTCTGTCAAGGCACTATCTTCCAGAGCTTTTTGAGCATCTAGGAGAACCGCCTTGGCTGCATCGATTTTCGGATCAGATACTGTTGCCAAAGCTTTCAAGCGTTGGTCTAACTCTTGAGTCAAGGCACGAAGTTCAGACTTGTCAACTTGCTCTTGAGCTGGAGCTTGCGTGTTCGTTGAGCTAGCCGAAGCGCTTGCTGCCACTCTAGGAGCTTGAGTCGGAGCTGAACTTGGAGCTGGGACAGGACTTGCAGGTTGACTAGGAGCAGTTGGTTGAGACGGTTGTGGAGCTGGCTCAGATGGAGCTGTTGGAGTCTCAGTAGCTCCTTGATCTGGCTGAGTAGGTTCCTCAGTAGAATGTGAAGGAATTTGAATATCTCTCAAACCATCTTTCGCCTCTTGAAGTTTCTTCATTGCAGATTTTAATTTTTCGATTTCATCACTGACATCTTGAACAGTTGCGTTTTGATTACCAATCACTGTCTTGGCATTATTTACAGCAGATATAGCCTCTTGCTTAGCTGTGTTATAAGCACTCGCTGTACTTGTTGTCTTACCTACAGTCGGATCTGCTTCTTTTGTAAGTCCATCTAAGGCATTGGTTTCTCGTGTCAATTCGTCTTTATTGGCTTGGTCTACCAACACTTTAGCTGCTTCGTCCAAACGTGCTTGAATGCCGTCAACTTTTCCTTGTGAAGCTTGCACTTCTGCCTTACTTGCATCTCCAGCTTTCTGAACAATATTCAAGGCCTCAGTCTTGGCAGTTTCCAAATCTGTTTTTAGAGCCTCATACTGTTTATTGTATTCTTCAATACTCTTAGGCGTTTTGTTATCTGTAGAAGCTTTTGTCAAGGCTTCCGCGCTCGTTTTCAAGGCTTCTCTGGCATCTTGACTAGCTGCTTCAACTAGATTTGTTTTAGCACTTGTCAAGTTTTGAGATTTCTCTTTGACGCTTGCCAAGGCGGTTGAAACGTCATCAGTAGTCGCATTTGGATTACCAATCACTGTCTTGGCATTATTTACAGCAGATATAGCCTCTTGCTTAGCTGTGTTATAAGCACTCGCTGTACTTGTTGTCTTACCTACAGTCGGATCTGCTTCTTTTGTAAGTCCATCTAAGGCATTGGTTTCTCGTGTCAATTCGTCTTTATTGGCTTGGTCTACCAACACTTTAGCTGCTTCATCCAAGCGTGCTTTAATGCCGTCAACTTTTCCTTGTGAAGCTTGCACTTCTGCCTTACTTGCATCTCCAGCTTTCTGAACAATATTCAAGGCCTCAGTCTTGGCAGTTTCCAAATCTGTTTTTAGAGCCTCATACTGTTTATTGTATTCTTCAATACTCTTAGGCGTTTTGTTATCTGTAGAAGCTTTTGTCAAGGCTTCCGCGCTCGTTTTCAAGGCTTCTCTGGCATCTTGACTAGCTGCTTCAACTAGATTTGTTTTAGCACTTGTCAAGTTTTGAGATTTCTCTTTGACGCTTGCCAAGGCGGTTGAAACGTCATCAGTAGTCGCATTTGGATTACCAATCACTGTCTTGGCATTATTTACAGCAGATATAGCCTCTTGCTTAGCTGTGTTATAAGCACTCGCTGTACTTGTTGTCTTACCTACAGTCGGATCTGCTTCTTTTGTAAGTCCATCTAAGGCATTGGTTTCTCGTGTCAATTCGTCTTTATTGGCTTGGTCTACCAACACTTTAGCTGCTTCATCCAAGCGTGCTTTAATGCCGTCAACTTTTCCTTGTGAAGCTTGCACTTCTGCCTTACTTGCATCTCCAGCTTTCTGAACAATATTCAAGGCCTCAGTCTTGGCAGTTTCCAAATCTGTTTTTAGAGCCTCATACTGTTTATTGTATTCTTCAATACTCTTAGGCGTTTTGTTATCTGTAGAAGCTTTTGTCAAGGCTTCCGCGCTCGTTTTCAAGGCTTCTCTGGCATCTTGACTAGCTGCTTCAACTAGATTTGTTTTAGCACTTGTCAAGTTTTGAGATTTCTCTTTGACGCTTGCCAAGGCGGTTGAAACGTCATCAGTAGTCGCATTTGGATTACCAATCACTGTCTTGGCATTATTTACAGCAGATATAGCCTCTTGCTTAGCTGTGTTATAAGCACTCGCTGTACTTGTTGTCTTACCTACAGTCGGATCTGCTTCTTTTGTAAGTCCATCTAAGGCATTGGTTTCTCGTGTCAATTCGTCTTTATTGGCTTGGTCTACCAACACTTTAGCTGCTTCATCCAAGCGTGCTTTAATGCCGTCAACTTTTCCTTGTGAAGCTTGCACTTCTGCCTTACTTGCATCTCCAGCTTTCTGAACAATATTCAAGGCCTCAGTCTTGGCAGTTTCCAAATCTGTTTTTAGAGCCTCATACTGTTTATTGTATTCTTCAATACTCTTAGGCGTTTTGTTATCTGTAGAAGCTTTTGTCAAGGCTTCCGCGCTCGTTTTCAAGGCTTCTCTGGCATCTTGACTAGCTGCTTCAACTAGATTTGTTTTAGCACTTGTCAAGTTTTGAGATTTCTCTTTGACGCTTGCCAAGGCGGTTGAAACGTCATCAGTAGTCGCATTTTGATTACCAATCACTGTCTTGGCATTATTTACAGCAGATATAGCCTCTTGCTTAGCTGTGTTATAAGCACTCGCTGTACTTGTTGTCTTACCTACAGTCGGATCTGCTTCTTTTGTAAGTCCATCTAAGGCATTGGTTTCTCGTGTCAATTCGTCTTTATTGGCTTGGTCTACCAACACTTTAGCTGCTTCATCCAAGCGTGCTTTAATGCCGTCAACTTTTCCTTGTGAAGCTTGCACTTCTGCCTTACTTGCATCTCCAGCTTTCTGAACAATATTCAAGGCCTCAGTCTTGGCAGTTTCCAAATCTGTTTTTAGAGCCTCATACTGTTTATTGTATTCTTCAATACTCTTAGGCGTTTTGTTATCTGTAGAAGCTTTTGTCAAGGCTTCCGCGCTCGTTTTCAAGGCTTCTCTGGCATCTTGACTAGCTGCTTCAACTAGATTTGTTTTAGCACTTGTCAAGTTTTGAGATTTCTCTTTGACGCTTGCCAAGGCGGTTGAAACGTCATCAGTAGTCGCATTTGGATTACCAATCACTGTCTTGGCATTATTTACAGCAGATATAGCCTCTTGCTTAGCTGTGTTATAAGCACTCGCTGTACTTGTTGTCTTACCTACAGTCGGATCTGCTTCTTTTGTAAGTCCATCTAAGGCATTGGTTTCTCGTGTCAATTCGTCTTTATTGGCTTGGTCTACCAACACTTTAGCTGCTTCATCCAAGCGTGCTTTAATGCCGTCAACTTTTCCTTGTGAAGCTTGCACTTCTGCCTTACTTGCATCTCCAGCTTTCTGAACAATATTCAAGGCCTCAGTCTTGGCAGTTTCCAAATCTGTTTTTAGAGCCTCATACTGTTTATTGTATTCTTCAATACTCTTAGGCGTTTTGTTATCTGTAGAAGCTTTTGTCAAGGCTTCCGCGCTCGTTTTCAAGGCTTCTCTGGCATCTTGACTAGCTGCTTCAACTAGATTTGTTTTAGCACTTGTCAAGTTTTGAGATTTCTCTTTGACGCTTGCCAAGGCGGTTGAAACGTCATCAGTAGTCGCATTTGGATTACCAATCACTGTCTTGGCATTATTTACAGCAGATATAGCCTCTTGCTTAGCTGTGTTATAAGCACTCGCTGTACTTGTTGTCTTACCTACAGTCGGATCTGCTTCTTTTGTAAGTCCATCTAAGGCATTGGTTTCTCGTGTCAATTCGTCTTTATTGGCTTGGTCTACCAACACTTTAGCTGCTTCATCCAAGCGTGCTTTAATGCCGTCAACTTTTCCTTGTGAAGCTTGCACTTCTGCCTTACTTGCATCTCCAGCTTTCTGAACAATATTCAAGGCCTCAGTCTTGGCAGTTTCCAAATCTGTTTTTAGAGCCTCATACTGTTTATTGTATTCTTCAATACTCTTAGGCGTTTTGTTATCTGTAGAAGCTTTTGTCAAGGCTTCCGCGCTCGTTTTCAAGGCTTCTCTGGCATCTTGACTAGCTGCTTCAACTAGATTTGTTTTAGCACTTGTCAAGTTTTGAGATTTCTCTTTGACGCTTGCCAAGGCGGTTGAAACGTCATCAGTAGTCGCATTTGGATTACCAATCACTGTCTTGGCATTATTTACAGCAGATATAGCCTCTTGCTTAGCTGTGTTATAAGCACTCGCTGTACTTGTTGTCTTACCTACAGTCGGATCTGCTTCTTTTGTAAGTCCATCTAAGGCATTGGTTTCTCGTGTCAATTCGTCTTTATTGGCTTGGTCTACCAACACTTTAGCTGCTTCATCCAAGCGTGCTTTAATGCCGTCAACTTTTCCTTGTGAAGCTTGCACTTCTGCCTTACTTGCATCTCCAGCTTTCTGAACAATATTCAAGGCCTCAGTCTTGGCAGTTTCCAAATCTGTTTTTAGAGCCTCATACTGTTTATTGTATTCTTCAATACTCTTAGGCGTTTTGTTATCTGTAGAAGCTTTTGTCAAGGCTTCCGCGCTCGTTTTCAAGGCTTCTCTGGCATCTTGACTAGCTGCTTCAACTAGATTTGTTTTAGCACTTGTCAAGTTTTGAGATTTCTCTTTGACGCTTGCCAAGGCGGTTGAAACGTCATCAGTAGTCGCATTTGGATTACCAATCACTGTCTTGGCATTATTTACAGCAGATATAGCCTCTTGCTTAGCTGTGTTATAAGCACTCGCTGTACTTGTTGTCTTACCTACAGTCGGATCTGCTTCTTTTGTAAGTCCATCTAAGGCATTGGTTTCTCGTGTCAATTCGTCTTTATTGGCTTGGTCTACCAACACTTTAGCTGCTTCATCCAAGCGTGCTTTAATGCCGTCAACTTTTCCTTGTGAAGCTTGCACTTCTGCCTTACTTGCATCTCCAGCTTTCTGAACAATATTCAAGGCCTCAGTCTTGGCAGTTTCCAAATCTGTTTTTAGAGCCTCATACTGTTTATTGTATTCTTCAATACTCTTAGGCGTTTTGTTATCTGTAGAAGCTTTTGTCAAGGCTTCCGCGCTCGTTTTCAAGGCTTCTCTGGCATCTTGACTAGCTGCTTCAACTAGATTTGTTTTAGCACTTGTCAAGTTTTGAGATTTCTCTTTGACGCTTGCCAAGGCGGTTGAAACGTCATCAGTAGTCGCATTTTGATTACCAATCACTGTCTTGGCATTATTTACAGCAGATATAGCCTCTTGCTTAGCTGTGTTATAAGCACTCGCTGTACTTGTTGTCTTACCTACAGTCGGATCTGCTTCTTTTGTAAGTCCATCTAAGGCATTGGTTTCTCGTGTTAGTTCGCTTTTATCTACACTTGGTGTCGGTGATTTAGGTATTGTTACTGGATTACTAGGATTAGATGTAGTCGTAGCTATATTAACAACTCCCCCATAGGTACCTGTCATAGATTCCTTATCTCTTGCAATATTTACAGCTGTTATCCTATCCCCTACATTAAATGGTGAATTTGGTGTCCAAGTAGCACTACCATTAACTGCTTTTACCGCCTTTTGTTTTACTCCATTCAAATAAAACTCAACAGTCGAATCATTAGAGTTTCTTGCTGTAGCCGTAACTGTAGCTTGTTTCCCTTCTGAATGTTCCAAATCAGTTACTGTAACAGTTGGTGGAAGTGGTTTAACAGTAACTTTAATCGTTGTCTGAATATACACTTCACCTGTAGAAGAGTCGGTTACACGCACTGGAACATTATAAGTTCCTACTTCAGCGTTACTTCCACGGGTAACATAAGTACGATTTACAAAATCTCCCTCTGTTCTTTGACTCTGATAATCAAGATATACACCATTTGTAGTGGCAGTAGTTGGTTGAGGTCTATAATTGTGACCTCTTCGAAATTTTAGTGTAAATCTCGCATATGGCGCCTGCCCAGCTTCTGTTTCCAAACTTCCATCCAATTGACTAAATGTGACGTCCCCTGCAGGCGCTGTCCTAAACCCACTACCTTCTGTAAAAGTAGTTCCATTCAAGCTATGATTATGCCCTGCGATATTGCTACCGTTTGGTTCTGTATTTTCTGCCTTTAGACCGACAGTTGCTTTTCCATTTGTTGTATCAAGTTTAGGAGCCTTAGGTTCTACATCCTTCTTAACACGTTTTAAGCCAGTATTTTTATAACTTACTAATGTTCTAAAGGCTGCATCTACTTCTGTTTGATTTTGCGCCGTTGCAAGGACTTGTCTCGCTTCTTCGGCTTTTGCTTTTAAGGCTGCTACTGATTCTTTTGTGTAGTTTTCTGTTTTTATGGCATCAATTTCACTTAATAGTGATTCTAAGTTCTGAGTATTTAGTTGTCTACTAAGTTCAATATCTGTTTTTGGTTGATCTTGTTTTTCTGCTATCTCTTTATTTGATTCTAATTTAGAATTGCCTTCAGTACTCCTTTCCTCAACCTTAGCTTTTCCTTCACCATCTTTAGCTTGGCTGTCTTGCTCTTTTCTCTCTGTCGCTTGAGTGTTTGGTTTAGCTCCTTCTTGTTCTACGTTAAGATTTTGATTGCTTGTATCTGATGGCGGTAAGACAGATGGATTCCCAGTGTTGCCATTTCCATCCTGACTGACCACTTCTGTATTTGCTTCCGCCGCCTGAACTTCTGTCGCTGGATTAGCCACAAAAAAGACAGACCCTAGCAAGACTGAGGCTGCTCCAATTGAAAACTTGCGTATAGAAAAGCGTTGGCGCTCATTCATTTTAAACTGTTTCATAGTTTTTCCTTTCTTTCTACCCTGTCTTTGCTCCTCTAGCCATGTTCATGCAGGCATCAACTCGCAATAAAAACAGGAAAACATGACCTTTTCTCATCTTGAACAAATGACAAAAAGCCCATTGTTTACTAACACTTAATTATATCAACTTAGTCCCCTTTCCTCAACCTCACTTTGTTTTAGAAAATCGATAATTATATATATATATATATATATATGCATATTGCTTATTTTAAAGGATTTAGAGGCTTCTTATTTGTGAATTTAGTATATTTTTCATTATTTTCAGAAATTTTAAATTTATATGACATTCAAACGAAGCTGTTCGTCTTGCTATCTATCGCCAGAAAGACCTATCCTAGACTCAGCAAATAAAAAAACAGGCTCTCCGAAAAATCAGAAATCCTGAGATATTATTTGATATAACTCCTTAACCAAATCACTTGATGTAGGCTCTCCCAGCTTTGTCGAGTAGCAAAGGTAGATTAACCATGACAAAAATTAGCTATAGCGAGACTCGTAAAAGCCCAGATAAATATAGGAAAGAAGCAAAGAGAAAGGCCGATAGCAAAATCATACCCAAAGTCTCTCCAAAATTCCTGCAAATAAATAAAGTAAAAGGAGAGATAAAGGATAAAGAGACTAAAGCAAAAACGCTTGCCTGTCTTTTAGTACAAAAAGCACACCTTGGCTAGATGGTGTGCTTGACCATTATTGCTGATTTTACAACAATGTCTCAAACTCAGCGACGGTCATGCCCAATTGCTCGCTCGCAACCTCGGAAGTCAGAAGATGCTTACGAACCATATCTAAGAAAGCAAGCAGCTTTCCACGTTCAATACCTTTTTCCTCTGCTTGTTCCAAGGCATAGTCCTGTGCTAACAAGGCTTGTTCTTCACGCATACGTAGTTGACTAAACATCTTCCTGTCCTCCTCGGACCAGCTCTTGTAGTCCAGCAGTTGGTCTGCTTGGCTGATGGCTCGCTCGGGTTGTTGGGTAAAGGGTTTGTTCCCGAAAAACTCCAACCACGGCTTGCGAACCTCGTCTTTGCTGGTTTCTCTGTATTTTTTTAGGTCTTATTTATGATGGTTCTTCAATAGCGCTTCAAACTCAGCCACGGTCATGCCTAACTGCCGGCTGGCAACCTCAGGTGTTAGAAGACCTTGACGTACTAGATTTACTAAACCTACTTTTAATCCCTGTTCGATGCCTTCAGCTCGTCCACGTTCAAGTCCTTGTGCTAAACCTTTTTCGATGCCTTGTTCAATCCCCTCTGCACGGCCACGTTCAAGTCCACGCTCTAAACCTTGTTCAATACCCTCTGCACGACCACGTTCCAACCCTTTTTCCTCAGCTTGTTCCAAGGCATAGTCCTGCGCTAACAATGCTTGTTCTTCACGCATACGTAGTTGACTAAACATCTTCCTGTCCTCCTCGGACCAGCTCTTGTAGTCCAGCAGTTGGTCTGCTTGGCTGATGGCTCGCTCGGGTTGCTGGGTAAAGGGCTTGTTCCCGAAAAACTCTAACCAGGGCTTGCGAACCTCGTCTTTGCTGGTTTCTCTATATTTTTTTAGTTCCAAGAATGCCATCTTGACCAGATGGTTTTCTTGACCATTATTGGTGATGGTTAAGACTTCACCTGTCGTGTCCTCTCGCATGCTAAAGCTATGGAAAGCTAAGTCATCTTGGAAATAATTACTATCGACAATTGCAATGGCGTAGACAGGAGCGATGTGTTTATAGCTCTGGTGGGTATCACCTTCTCGTTGGCGAATTTTTTCAAGATTTTGATTGACCTGACTGCACAGATAAGCCCACAGGCGATTGATAAAAAAATTCTGATGATGTACCTGAATCTCAATGATAACTTGAGTGCCATTGTCTAGTTCAGCTAAAACATCTATACTGGTATAGAAATCTTGGGCTGAATAAGGCAGGGAAGGTAGTACATGAATATTGCTCCCCTCCAAAATGGTTACATTTTTGGCTGGCAAGTCCAGCATATCGCGGATAAATTGACAAGTGATTTCTGGGTTGCTAAAGATTTTCTTAGCAACCAAATCGTTAGTTGGGCTAATGCCCGGATGACGTACAGTCATATTTCTTCTCCTTTCATTATAGCACATTTTTTAATCTAATTTACTAGATTTGATGTTTCTATCTATTTATTCGGAAAAGAAAGTGAAAAGTTCAAACTTTCCTAACAAAAAAGATAGCTAATCTCTTTTCCATCAAGAAATTTAGCTATTCTTTTTAATTGTTTTCATATCGTATAATATTTACAGATTTCTCACCCATGTCTTGCCAACAACGCTTCAAACTCAGCCACGGTCATACCTAATTGCTCACTTGCAACCTCAGATGACAGAAGTCCTTGGCGAACCATATCTAAAAAAGCAAGCAGCTTTCCACGTTCAATACCTTTTTCTTCAGCTTGTTCCAAGGCATAGTCCTGCGCTAGCAAGGCTTGTTCTTCTCGCATACGTAGTTGACTAAACATTTTCCTGTCCTCCTCGGACCAGCTCTTGTAGTCCAGCAGTTGGTCTGCCTGGCTGATGGCTCGCTCGGGTTGCTGGGTAAAGGGTTTGTTCCCAAAAAACTCCAACCATGGTTTACGAACCTTGTCTTTGCTGGTTTCTCTGTATTTTTTTAATTCCAAGAATGCCATCTTAACCAGATGGTTTTCCTGACCGTTATTTGTGATGGTTAAGACTTCACCTGTCGTGTCCTCGCGCATACTAAAACTATGGAAAGCCAGGTCATCTGAGAAGTAGTTACTATCCACGATAGCAATAGCGTATACTGGTGCGATGTGTTTGTAGCTCTGGTGGGTATCACCTTCACGTTGGCGAATTTTTTCAAGATTTTGATTAACCTGACTGCACAGATAAGCCCACAGGCGATTGATGAAAAAATTCTGATGGTGAACCTGAATCTCAATGATAACTTGAGTGCCGTTGTCCAACTCCGCCAAAACGTCTATACTGGTATAGAAATCCTGCGCCGAGTACGGCAGGGAAGGCAAGACATGAATATTGCTTCCTTCCAAAATGGTCACATTTTTAGCTGGCAAGTCCAACATATCGCGGATAAATTGACAAGTGATTTCTGGATTGCTGAAAATTTTCTTAGCAACCAAATCATTAGTCGGGCTAATGCCCGGATGTCTGAGAATCATCCTTTTCCTCCTTCTATTATAGCACATTTTTAAATCTAGGCTCACTAGATTCACTGCTTCTATCTATTTATTCGGAAAAGAAATTAAAAGTCTCCTAATTTTTAATCAATTCTTTCTAATAGATATATAGAATAAAGGAAGCTTTCCAATTTCTAGTACTATTTTAGAAGTTATAGTGTAGCATTCCAACTTCAAAGCACCATAAAATCAATTGAAACAAGAACAATACAAACAATTCTCGTAAACGGATTGCAACCACAAAAAAGCAAGTATTCACAAGAATACTTACCTATCATGGAAGGAATAGTTGTTCCTCTTTTTTATTACTAAAATTCAAAGAATTCCAATGCTTTTTTCAAAAGCAAATCCGTATATTCTGGATCTTCTTGGGCTACTTCTATTTCCCACTGAACTTTTTCCAAATCATCTGTAATCACTCCATCTACTCCTAAGTGAAGCGATTTGCTGATAGCTTCTGAATCATTGACAGTCCAGACATAAAGTTTCTGGTCCGTTGTCCATAGTTTGCTTACAAAATATTCATCCAAGGTTGAGTATTCCATGGTATATCCTGTCGCCTTTGTTTTAGGAAAGACAGAATTGTAGGGCATGATGAAATAAACTGGCAGTTCGGCATCATACTGTCTTACTTTTTCGACAACATGGTAGTCTAAAGACTGGATTTGATGTCCATAAATCTTGAGCTTTGCAGCATAACGGGCTAAAAAGCGGTCCATCATGTCTGGACTATCTTTTTTACTGGTTTTGATTTCAATTAGTAATTTTTGACCAAGTTCGTTGGCTCGACTGAGATAGTCTTCAAAGCTTGAAATTTTAGTCTGGTAGCCATTTTCAAAAATATCAATCCCTTTAAGCTCCTCCAAGTTTAAGTCTTGAGGACTTTTATTGATACCTGCTAGATTTTTCAAGTTAGCATCATGCATCATGACAAACTGCCCATCTTTTGTTTCCTGCACGTCCGTCTCCACCAAGTCTGGTTTGAGTTGTGCTGTAGTTTCTAAGGATTCTACTGTATTTTGAATCCCATTTGCATTGGAAACCCCTCGGTGAGAAATAAGCTGAGGTAGATGAACCATGGGAACCTCCAGATAAATATAACCTTCTAAGGCAAAGAAAAGACTGGCACAAGTCATGACTCCCCATCGCATGATGTGATCTTTTTCTCTCCGAGGAAGCATATCCAGCTCCTTTCCTGTCAAAAATGAAACAAATTTAACCAAAAAGTAAGTCAGAGCCATATAATAAAGATTTTTAATCACAACAAAATTCAAAATACCAAGAATCAGAGACTCTCTCTGAGTGATGTCATCTACCAAAGTTTGAGCCAATAACAAAGGAATCAAAGGAAGATAAAATAATAAATTTGCCTTTAGCAAGATATAAAATAAATTCCAAGCATAAAAAGCAACTCTTTTCTTGGTTTTCTCCAAGCTAAACATCACTGCTTCTCGAACAGTCAGCTGATCATATACAATCTTCGGAAGGGCAAACATCAATCTGACAGAGACATAGAGAAAGATAAGAGATAGAAATAGGATGCTTAGCCACCACATCCAATATTTATCTTCTAAATAAGCTTGGATAAACTCTGGAATAACGATTTTATTGAGATAATAAATCTTCAGCATTTTCCGTATAAAAGGAAAAAGCATAGCTATATAGAAAAAGATAAACAAGGCTTTAGCGCAAGTTAGCTTTTTCATAAATCCAAAACTTTCATGGAAAACCTTGCGGATATACTCAATTAGCCTTCGCTTTTCATGATAGAGAAGATGACGAGCACCAATAAAGAGGAGTCCTATTTGAAAATAAGCAACCAGAAGGTTAATGATAATCAAGGCTAAAAAAGCTAGACTAATCAATGGAGAATGAGTGAGGATGGCTAAGAGATTGTTATAGGAAATAAAAAGATAACCTGTCTGATCTAATAAGAAGCTAGCCAACCATGAATTGAATGGTACCCACAAATACTCCACTATCATAAAAATTAAGAAAAAGAGAAAGAGGATTTTATCAAGATTGAGGTAAATCTGTTTAAAACCCAATTTTTTAGGTTTTTCAGGTTTCATAGGCACTCCTAGTCAAATAATTGAGACAAATCCAAGCCACCAAAAGGATTGTTTGATAAGCTACTTTCTGTTTCTAACAATTCTCTAGCTTGATCTGACTCTAAGAAGGACTCGTAAACACGCGCCGTCATCCGAGCATCCTCCAAGCTATTATGAGACTGACCTTGAAATCCAAGAAATGAGGCAACAGTTTGCAATTTGAGATTGGCAATACCATGTAAATCCGAACTACGGCGTTCAAAAGCTTCATCATACAAATCCACCTTATACTGCTGGCTATAATCTAAACCATGCTCTGCTAGAATAGGCAAATCACTTTTAGCAGCATTGTATCCAACCATCGGTAAAGAACCCACAAACTCTTGGAATTCTTTTATGACTTCCTCCACTGGAGGAGCATCTTTTAAGGTCTCGGCTGTAATCCCTGTCAATCCATTGATAAAACTCTTTAGAGGCACACTAGTATGGACATAGGAATCATAGGCGTCGATTTCCCGACCATTTCTAAAACGCACTGCCGATACTTGAATCAGGTGTGTTTGCCCTTCGTGCTGATTAAATTCTAAGTCAAAAGCAATGTAATCTTCTAATCGTTCCATTCTTTACCTCTCCTATACTGTTATTTTAATTGAGCAACTATACTATTTAGAAATAAAAGAAGCCATCAGGTTAGCATGTAACCTAAACAGCTCCTTGATTATCCTCCAAATAAACGAGCAAAAAAGCCTTTCTTAGTGGATTGGACTTCTTCTTTTGCTTGGTCCAGCTCTAGCTTAAGATTTTCTTGATCCTTCATGGCTTGAAGGGTCAATTGTTGCTGCTGATCTAGTTGTTTGTCTTTCTCAGCAATCTGACGGTCTTTGATGCGCATCTGCTCGTCTTTTTCTGATAACTGACGATCCTTGGCTTTTAATTGTTCATAAAGACGGAGAATTTCTGCATTCTTCTCATCAACCAGAATCTCCATCAGCTCACGTTGCTTGACATCTTCACTGACAGGCTCATCTTCAAAAATCGTTTTTTTATAGATTTCTTCTAGCTTAATCAAGCCACTTCTGGTAACGACTGTTACCCCTTTGTCATTTTTATCTGTGTCTTCTTCTGGTAATTCTTTGACACGGTTATTGATTGCTTGGCGAGATAATCCTAAGACCTCTGCAATCTCACTGACGGTCATTTCAATACTCATAATATCCTCTGAAACGTTTTCTAGCTTTTCTTTACTTAAATCTTATCATAAGCTAGATAAACTGTCAAATTTTCGCTTAATTTAAGGCCTTCAAAAAGGCTAATAAGACCTGAGCAGAGCGACGTCCAGCTTCGATAATAAACTCATCAAAAGAGATGTTTGCTTCATGGTTGGCATTGTCACTCATAGCTCGGATGACTAAGACTGGAAGATTAAGAGCATGCGCTGCCTGAGCAATAGCTGCTCCTTCCATCTCAACTGCTAAAACTTCTGGAAAATGGGACTTAATCGCTTCTATCTTGTCATTTCCTGCAACAAAACTATCTCCTGTAGCAATCAAACCAAGATGCCAGTTTTGGTCCAATTGAGATAGACTCTCTTGAATTTTAGCAACAAAGGTTTTATCTGATTCGAAATAAAGCGGTTGTTGCGCCATTTGTCCATAAGCATAGCCAAAAGCTGTGACATCCACATCATGATAGGCTAACTTGTCAGCAATCACAACATCCCCAACAGCAATCCCTTCTGCTACTGCCCCAGCTGAACCCGTGTTAATTAGAGCATCTACTTGGAAATGATCAGCCAAAATCGCCACACTCATAGCAGACATGACCTTACCAATACCACTTTCTACAAGAACGACTTCATGCGAGGCAATGGTTCCTGTATGATAGGTATTCCCCAAAACAACTTGCTCTTGGGCATTTTCTAAATGCTGGACCAAATAAGCCAGTTCTTCTGGCATAGCCGCAATAATTCCTATTTTCATTTCAATTCCTTTTCTATTACAAAAGTTTCATTGCTAAGACAAGCAAAATCAAGAGAAAGATGACTGCGAATAAGATTTTATTCAGTTTAGAATTGAAGACATTTCTCTTGGTATTTTCAATGCGACGGCTTTTATGAATAGACGGTTCGACCTGAATCTTCAAGGTTTCCTGGCTAAAACCATGATCCTTAGGATTGGCATAACCAAAACGGGAAGAAGAGGTTGGTAAAATCTTAGTCTCCTCATTATCATCTAGCAAAGGAGGACCTGAAATTTTTTCGCCTCTATTAGCTCTTTCAATCATTTCATCCGTTAATAAAGCTTTACTCATACTGACCTCCTCTATTTTTTGTGCAATTCCCAGTATTGAACAGCCATAATTGTCTTGGCATCACAGATATGACCTGATTGGATCAATTCCTTGGCTTCTTCTAAGCTCACTTCAAGGACTTCCAAGGTCTCATCCTCATCCTGCGGACGCGGATTTTCCACTTTTGTCAAATCACTGGCTAGGTATAGTTTTAACTTTTCATTACAAAAGCCAATAGCTGAATAAAAGTCATACAAGAGTTCTAATTTCCCTGTATAGGCTGTTTCTTCCTCTAATTCACGCAGGGCTGCTGCTATAGAGTCTGTATTTTCTCCTACTTCTAATTTTCCGGCTGGAATTTCGTAAGAGACAGCCTCGATGGCCTTGCGGTACTGCTTGACCAAGATGAGTTTTTGTTCATCTGTTACAGCTAAAACACAGACAGCTCCATTGTGGAAAATCAAATCACGTTGGGCAGTTCCCTTACCTTCTGGTAATTCAACCTGATCTTGGACCAGTTTAAAAATTGGCCCTTGATAGATTTCTTTTCGACTAAGCGTTTTTTCTTCAAATTCCATGATAGGCTCCTACTGATTTTTAGGATGATGAGGAAGGCGTGTTGCATATTCGTCTTTATTGACCTGACGTCCACGACCAATAGCAATCGCATCCGCCGGCACGTCTTTAGTAATAGTTGAACCAGCTCCAACGAGGGAATTGTCACCTAACTCAACTGGCGCAATAATGGTTGAATTTGAACCAACAAAGACATTGTTACCGATGACTGTCTTGTATTTGTTTTTACCGTCATAGTTGACTGTAATAGTTCCTGCTCCGAAATTAACATGGCTACCCACTTCACAGTTTCCGATATAAGTCAAATGACCAGCCTTGGTATTCTCACCGATAGAAGACCCTTTAACCTCAACAAAGTTTCCAATATGTGCTTGGGCACCCAGACTTGAACCTGGACGAATGTGGGCATAAGGACCGACTGTCACTCCGTCTGCAACACTGCTTTCCTCAATCATAGAATTGGTAATAATCGCTCTTGCTCCGATAGTGCTATCCACTACATACGTTCCATTTGTCAAAACAGTCTCAGCACCAATTTTCGTTTGCCCCTTCAAGGTAACATTGGCTTCGATTTGAACTTCAGGAGCAATCTCAACATCAATATCGATATAAGTTGCTTCTGGGTTGACAAAGCTAACCCCATTGACCATGTGTTGGTGATTGATGCGGCGACGCATAACTGACTCAGCTGTCGCAAGAGCCACACGGTCATTTACACCAAGACTTTCATCAAAATCTTTCAAAGTATAAGCGCCAACTTTTTCACCAGCTTCACGGAAAATGCCAATGACATCTGTAATATAGTATTCGCCTTGAGCATTATTGGTATTGATATTTTTCAAAGCCTCAAATAAACGCTCGTTGTCAAAGACGTAAGTTCCAGTGTTAATTTCCTTGATTTGCTTTTCAAAATCTGTAGCATCCTTCTGCTCAACGATGCGAAGAACCTCAGCATTGTCATTACGCACAATTCGTCCATAGCCAAAAGGATTATCCGTTTCAGCAGTCAAGATAGTGGCCACATTTTTATGATTGATGTGGAAATCAATCAAGTTTTTCAAGCTTGCACCTGTGATTAAAGGAGTATCTCCTGCAATAACCAAAGTGTGACCTGACAAACCTTCTAGGATAGGCTCTGTCATCATAACTGCATGGCCAGTCCCTAACTGTTCAGATTGAGTCACAAATTCTGTCTGTCCAGCCAAGACCTGCTCAACCAATTCCGCCTTGTGTCCTACAACTGTTACTGTCTTTTCAGGTTGGATAGCTCCCACACTACGAAAAACATGTTCCAGCATAGAAATACCCGCAACCTTGTGCAACACTTTTGGCAAATCAGATTTCATGCGAGTCCCTTTACCCGCTGCTAAAATAATGGCATAATTTGACATAATCTTCTCTTTTCTCTAGAAATTCCCTTTTATTATACCATATTTCAAATCATTCCGCGCCCTTGAATGAAAAAATGCTCCAAAGTCCTTTCCTTAACCCATTTTTTTGATTTTTTTTGATTTTTAGGGTAGAATTATAAGATATGAGAAAACAAATTCATCCACTTATTTTATTTAGTTTTTTTGGGATTATGATGTTCATTTTAATCATCAATCGCCCACTTAATGACAACCAATCGTTTAAAACAAAATCCAATATAGCACAGATTGAAGCACAGGCTTTGAAACACTTAGACAAACCGATTATTGACCTCTCTGGCTGGCAGCGTCCTGAGGAAATCAACTATGACGCCCTCTCACAAAATATTTCAGGCGCTATTGTTCGTGTTCACAGTGGTGCTCAAACGACAAAAGAAAATGATGCTTCCTTTATCAATGGAATAGACAAGGCCTATAAGAGTCATATCACTGAACTTCAAAAGCGGAATGTCCCAGTTGCTGTCTACGCTTATGTAGCTGGAAAAAGTGTCCAAGAAATGGAAAAAGCCGCTGAGGTTTTCTACAATGCAGCCTCTCCTTACAGCCCTAGTTACTACTGGCTAGACGTAGAAGACAAAACCATGTCCAATATGAACGAGGGTGTTGAAGCCTTTCGAGCAAAACTAGCATCACTAGGTGCTAAAAACATCGGAATCTACGTTGGGGTCTATTTCATGGAAGAACATAGTATTGATACAGGCAAGTTTACCTCTGTTTGGATTCCGTCCTACGGCTCTAACTCAGGATTTTTGGAGAGCAGTCCTAAAACTGACTTAGATTATGATATTCACCAATACACATCTAAAGGAAAAATTGCCGGCTTTGACCACGATTTGGATATCAACGTCATCTCTCCCTTAAAAAACAAAGAAGAAACCTTTAGAAAAATCTTTTTAAAACCTTAAAAGCATTTGTTTATCATTTGCTTTTTCTTTTTGTGTTTGATTGTGATACAATATAGTAAGGATTTTTTGAAATAGAAATAGTTGGAGGAACTATATGCTCTCATGGTTAGCGCGCATTATTAAAGGGATTGTGATTGCTCTTGGATTTATCTTACCGGGAATTTCCGGAGGGGTTCTAGCAGCAATCTTAGGAATTTATGAACGGATGATTGGCTTTCTTGCCCACCCTTTTAAAGACTTTAAAGAAAATGTTTTGTACTTTATTCCAGTTGCCATCGGTATGCTTCTGGGAATTGGCCTATTTTCTTACCCGATTGAATACCTGCTTGAAAATTATCAGGTCTTTGTCTTATGGAGCTTTGCGGGTGCCATCATTGGTACGGTTCCTAGCCTCCTCAAAGAATCAACTCGAGAATCTGACAGAGACAAGATTGATTTGGCTTGGTTCTGGACAACCTTTATCATTTCTGGACTAGGACTCTATGCCTTAAATTTTGTCGTTGGAACCTTAAGTGCTAGCTTTCTTAACTTCGTCCTAGCAGGCGCACTATTGGCCCTTGGCGTATTAGTTCCTGGCCTCAGCCCATCAAACCTACTTTTGATTTTGGGACTCTATGCTCCTATGTTGACTGGTTTTAAAACCTTTGACCTCTTGGGAACCTTCTTCCCGATTGGAGTTGGTGCAGGTGCAACTCTCATTATTTTTTCAAAATTGATGGATTACGCCTTAAACAACTACCACTCACGCGTCTATCATTTCATCATCGGTATCGTCCTATCAAGTACCCTTTTAATATTGATTCCAAATGCAGGAAACGCTGAAAGCATCCAATATACCGGTATTTCACTTGTTGGTTATGTCATCATCGCCTTCTTCTTTGCACTGGGAATCTGGCTTGGTATTTGGATGAGCCAATTGGAGGATAAGTATAAATAATGGCAAAAAAAGTTAAAATCAAAAAAACATTGGTAGAACAAATCCTGTCGAAAGCAGGTATCCCACATCAGGGGATTCAAATCAATGCCCTGGAAGGAGAACTGCCGCAAGGTTATAAACGAGATCATATTTTCAAAACCTTGGCGCTTCTGGGAGATAAAACAGGACCGATTATCGGAATTGTCCCTATCACTCAACACTTATCTGAAAAGAAACTAGCCAAAATTTCTGGCAATAAAAAAGTGAGCATGATTCCACAAAAGAACTTGGAAAAAACAACTGGTTACATTCATGGAGCAAATAATCCTGTCGGAATTCGTCAGAAACACAATTATCCCATTTTTATCGATAAAATCGCTCTAGACTTGGATCAAATGATTGTCTCTGCTGGCGAAGTTGGTCACAGCATTATCGTTGCTCCCCAAGACTTGGCTAGCTTTGTAAAGGCAGACTTTGCAGATATTTTGGAGGACAGCAAGTAATGAAACTCTACTTTGTCCGCCACGGTCGTACTGTCTGGAACCAAGAAGGTCGTTTTCAAGGTGCTAGTGGAGATTCTCCCCTTCTTCCTGAATCCATTGAAACCCTAAAACAACTAGGCCAGTATCTCAAGGATGTTCCTTTTAATCAGATTTATTCAAGTGATTTACCTCGAGCGGTCAAATCTGCTGAGATTATCCAAAGTCAACTCAGGACCCCCTGTCCTTTAGAAAGTGTTCCGAATCTCCGTGAATGGCAGCTGGGTAAATTAGAAGGTTTGAAAATTGCAACCTTGGAAGCTATTTATCCACAACAAATCCAGGCTTTTCGTTCAAATCTTGCTCAATTTGACACTCAAATGTTTGGAGCCGAATCCCTCTATAGCACCACGCAACGGACCATCCAATTTATCAAATCATTAAAAGATAGTCCAGCTGAGCGTATTCTAATTGTCGGTCACGGTGCCAATCTTACTGCCAGTCTTCGTACTCTTCTAGGTTATAAAGAACCACTTCTTCGTAAAGATGGCGGTCTAGCAAATGCCAGCCTAACCATTCTAGAAACCCATGATTTTGAAACATTTACACTCGATACTTGGAATGATACTTCCTATCAATCATAATTATAGCCTAGCCTTCTGAACTAGAACCATAGGAGATATAGTCAGTTGAAACAAAAATAAGACAAAAGAGCCTCGTAAAAAGGTATTGCAATTTGCCAATACCTTTTTGATATGAACACGTGTCTTCTCAACAGAATTGTAGAGCAAAATGAAATCAGAACTGAATAATGTGATTTGAGAATTTAAATCAATTTATAAGAATGTTTTAGAAGCAGTGATGTACTAGTTCAGATTCACTTTTCTATACTAATACTCTTCGAAAATCTCTTCAAACCGCGTCAACGTCGCCTTGCCGTACTCAAGTACAACCTGCGGCTAGTTTCCTAGTTTGCTCTTTGATTTTCATTGAGTATAAGATGAGTAGGGAGGAAGAGGTAAAAGTTTATGCCCAAACTCTTCACATAAGAACTCTAGCTTACCCATTCTATGGAATCTTGCATTACCCATTAAAACTTCCAGACTCATACTCTTCTAAAATCTATTCAAACCACGTCAGCTTCACATTATATATGTTGGTGACCTCATAAGTCTTATCTGCAACCTCAAAGCTATTCTTTGAGAAGCCTACAGCTAGCTTCCTAGTTTAATCTTTGCTTTTCACTGAGTAGCAAGTTAAAAAAATGAGGCTGGTCAAAAAGTCTTTAAAATCAAAAAACGCATAATATCAGGTATTGAAAACCTTGTACTATGCGTTTTATTGTGGAAAGATTTACTTTATTTTTTCCTGAAGTCGAGTTTTTTCCCTGACTTATTGATTTGGACTATTCTTTTGATGAACTGCTTGAGCTTGAATCTCCACCACCGATATATTGTGTAAAGATATTTTGGAAGGCTTGGTCCTTAACCTTGATATTGGCTGCTTGCAATTCTTTTCCGATAATGCTTTGAACAAATGTTGAATCATTTTGTTTTTGAGTCAAGATAACAGTTTTTAATTTTTCTTTGTAGTCATCAATATTAGATGATTTTTCTGTTTTCTTAATGAGTTTTACAATGTAATATTGGCTACTGTAGGCTTGTGTGCCAGTTGCTGTAATCACATCAGAAATGCCATTTACATCTAAAGCAAAAGCTGCTTTTTTAACTTGTTCTGGTACTTCTGTTGAAGCAGAATCAAAGGTGATTTCTCCACCATTTGCTTTAGTTTTCTCATCAGTTGAGTTATCTTTAGCTAATTGAGCAAAATCAGCACCTTCTGCCTTGGCTTTTTCGAGAACTTCTTTGGCCTTATCTTCATTATCAAGACGGATAATTTGAGCCGTTACATCTGGAGTGTATTCGTCAAAGGCCTTCTTGTAAGCATCATCTGTCAATTCAGCTTCTGCTGCTTTCTTAACTGCCAACTCAACCAATTTACTTGTACGAATTTGAGCTTTACGTGTTTCAAGGGTCATACCTGCTTGTGACAAGACACGTTGGTAGTTTTCGCCATATTGTTTTTCTTCTTCGGCGATAGTATCATCGACCTCTTTATCATCAAGCTCTGAGCCATATTGTTTTTCAAAAACTTTTTGGATGGTCATATTTAACAAGACTTGTTGGGCTGAAGGGTTGCTTTTCACTTGCTCATAAAATTGATGTTCTGTGATGACATCCCCTTTCATACTGATAAGGTCTGCCCCTTCTGAACCTTTCGAACAAGCTGCTAAAGTTGCTACTGATAATAGTGTGATGGCACCTGCCAATAGTTTTTTCTTCATGTCTACTCCTTTGAGATAAGTGTTACTCTATCTATTTTACTATATTTTCTTAAATTTTTCTGAAAATCATTCGCTGTCAGGCAATTGAACATCTGCTACATTTTTACGAAGCATGAGAATGCCGTCTCCCAGAGGTACTAATGTTGCGGTAAGTCCTGGATTGTCTAAGGTTGCGTCAAATAGTCTTTGAAGTCCTCGATAGATGGTTCGCTGACCTCGACGGACTTCCATAATGTCCTTGGCAACATCACCGCCTTGAAAAATATCATCCAAGACAACCACACCACCGACTTCCAAATGTTTGAGGATTTCTGGCAGAAAGACGATGTATTTAGACTTGGCTGAATCCATAAAGACGAAATCATAGGACTCTGTCAAGGTAGATAAGACATCTACCGCATCTCCTTCTAGGAGTGTGATTTGCTTACGACTGTCAAATTGAGCAAAATTTTCCTTGGCAAAACCAATCATCTCTGGATTGCGGTCAATGGTTGTAATCTTAGCATTTGGCGCATGTTCCGCCATCAAGAGGGCTGAAAAACCGATAGCAGTCCCAATTTCCAGAATGTTTTTAGGCTGCATGGTTTCCATGAGAAAACGGAAATAAGCAACCGTTTCATGGGGAATGATGGGAATATTTTCCTTACGGGCAAAGTCTTCCAATTCTTTCAAAGAGCCTGTGACTTGCTTTTGACGCTGACGCATCAAGTCCACAATTTCTTCCTTGACAACAGGGCGACGCATGTTATGGTTGGCATTTTTACTATATGATTCAACCATCTTATGCCAATCCCAATTTTTCAACAAGGGCTTCAAACTCATTCAAACGACGTTCAAAGACTGCAAAGGCATCGTTGAGATAGTCTTCCTTCTCCATATCAACACCAGCTTTTCTCATGACATTAAGTGGATAGTCAGACTTACCTGCCTTGAGGTAGTCGATATAGCGGTCACGGTCTTCTTGACTACCATGGACAATTTTTTCAGCCAAAGCTGAGGCTGCTGCAAAACCTGTTGAATATTGGTATACATAGTAGTTATAGTAGAAGTGTGGAATGCGAGCCCACTCGTATTGGATTTCAGGATTGTCTTCCTTACTCAAACCATAATATTCTTGGTTCAAGTCTGCGTAGAGTTTATTTAGGAAATCGCTTGTCAAGACTTCCCCATTTTGGTCTGCTTGATGAATAGCGTGTTCAAACTCAGCAAATTGAGTTTGGCGGAAAACTGTCCCACGGAAACCATCTAGGAAGTTATTGAGAATAGCAAAGCGCGTTGCGTCGTCTTCCACTTCTTCCAATAATTTCTCCGTCAAAATATTTTCATTGGTCGTTGAGGCAATCTCAGCCAAGAAGATCGAATAATCTCCGTAAACATAAGGCTGAGTCTCGCGAGTATAGCTAGAATGCATACTGTGACCTGTTTCATGAACAAGAGTAAAGAGATTGTCCAGATTGTCCTGCCAGTTAAGAAGCATAAAGGCATTTGTATCGTAAGAACCACCAGAGTAAGCCCCTGAACGCTTGCCTTGATTTTCATAAACATCAATCCAACGCTCACTGAAGGCACGTTTAACACGGCTCAAGTAATCCTCACCCAAGACTGCCAAGGCATCTTCTGCCTTTTTCAAGGCTTCTTGGTAGGTAAAACTGTATTCAACAGATGAAAGTGGTGTGTAGACATCGTACATCTTGAGGTCTGAAATCCCCAAGATTTTTGAACGAAGCTCAAGGTAACGATGCAAGAGTGGCAAATGCTTGCGAACTGCTGCTACCAAATTGTCATAAACACTCTCTGGAACAAAATTGGCTGCGAGGGCTGCATGACGAGCGCTCTTGTAGTTGCGAACTTTGGCACGATAGTTTTGCACCTTAACATTGGTTTGCAAGGTTTTAGCATAGGTGTGTTGGAATTGCTCATAAGTCGCATAAAGGGCTTGATAGGCCCCACGGCGAACCTCACGATTTTTAGACTCCATCAAACGTGTGTAGGTCCCATGAGATAGCTGAACTTCTTTACCATCATCGTCGAGGACATAAGGGAACACAATATCCGCATTGTCCAAAATAGCGAAGGTTTCACTTGCTGAACCAAAGATTTCTCCAGCTCCAGCTAATAATTCTTCTTCGCGTTGTGAAAGAACGTGATCCTTGCTTTGCAAGAGCTTGTCAAAATAGTGTTGATAAACCTGCAATTTTGGTTGAGCTTCTAAAAAGTCAGCATACTGCTTTTCGCTAATCTCCATAAATTCAGGTTCATAGAATGAAAAGGCTTGGTCTAGCTGGCTATAGAGAGTCATGGCCTTGGCGTAATACTCTTGATACTTAGCTTCACGTGTGTCCTGGTCATTTTTCATATGAGCATAAACGTAAATCTTCTCCATTTGGCGTTCCATTTCAAGAGAAAATTCAGTAATTTCGAGTAGGCTATCCGCACTATCCAAGAGATGACCTTCATACTGGACTACTGTCTCCAATTGTTCTGTTAAATCTTTTAAGGCTTCTTCCCAAGCCTGGTCAGTTGGGTAGATCGTTGATAGATCCCATGTATCTTTTTCATTTATTTCATGTCTTTGTAATACCATTAGATTCCTCCATCCTTTCTATTCTACCATATTTTTCAAGAAATATTGCTGATAAAAGGCTGGTGGATAGAGCTTTTGCCAATCATTTTGAGGATTTTTTTGGTAATAGGTATAAAAGTGCTGATAATAGCTAGTCAAGTCTTGTTCAATCTGGAAAAATTTGCCCACTATTGGTCGAATTTGTGGATACCATTCTTTCAGTCCATAAGTCAGGATATTTTCTCCCTTTTGATAGGCTTCTGCTTGTTCTTTCATCCAAATGGGATTTTGATAATAAAGTTGTTGCCGGATATAGCGACAGATGTCCTTGTCCTCAGAAACTGTAAAATGAGATATTTTTTGTTTCTTATAGGGAAGACGCAATATTTCCAATAAACTACCTTGGCCATAGGAAAATTCCTTAATCTGATAATGGAGTTTACCGCGGAGATCTTGGTGGATAAGATATTTAAGTCTTAAAACTTGTTTTCCCTTGTCTAATTCCCAAACATAAAAGCCCATGTTTTGACTGAAATAAAGAAAACCTTGCTGTAGACGAGTCAAACGCTCCTTGAGCCACAGTTTTTGACCCAGCAACCACAGTACTTGGTAACCCTGACTACGATAGCCCTCACTTCGCTCTTTAAGGACTTTCTGAGGCAAGGGACTACACTGAACTTCTAGAGCTAGATTGCCATTTACAAATACATCCGCAATCTGTTTAAGTTCTGAAAGCGGGTACTCTAATTGAACCTTTGTCTCTTTTTTCAACCAGTGATAGAGGGATTCCTTATTGGCCAGGTGTTCTGGACTTTCATTTTCAAAGAAAAAATCACAGTATTTTAGGGATTTATGGGCAAAATGGGGCCGGACACTTGGTCCTTGACGCAAACGGAGCTGACCTGCACAAGCTGGGCAGGTGTATGCTTGCTTCTCAAGCTTATCCTCTAACACATTTACCAACTCTCCCCTAGCATCTCTCGCAACAAACATGATTTCCCTCCTTTTCTATATTATTCGTAAAAAAGAAAAAAGATCAGGAAATTTCCTAATCTTCATCACTCTATAATTTTAGAGTTGCAAGCGACTTTCAAGAGCTTGTGTCAACACTTCAGAATAGTTCACTTTCTCACGATCCGCAAGTCTGACTAGCCACTCTGGAACCGTAACATTTTTTCGAATCGCTTTATTATTCTTTACGAAAGGCAAGGGATTGACCTGAATCAAAGTCACAAATCCATCAGGAGCTTTCAACTCAGCAATGTCACTAGGAGTAGGCAGAGCCAGTCCTTCATCAATATAAGAAGCTAAAACACTCTCAAGCATTTCCCGAGCATTTTTCATTGCAAGTTCAATCGTTGCTCCCTCTGTCCCACCTCCAAACTCCGGAAATTCAATCCAGTATCCAGTACCTTCTTTATGAAAAATAGCAGGATAAGATTTTAGCATAATACACCTCCACAATTTCCAAATCAACTACAATCCCAAATCTTTTAATATTTTTCTCTCTAAACCTTTTCCTAGATCATCATTACCGTGAACTGGAATAGTGACAAGATAGGGAACCCCTTCTTTCTTAAAATGATGATGACTTCCTCTCTTACGAACTTCAATCCATCCATTTGCAAGAGCTAATTTTACCATTTCCTTACCTGTGATTGGCATTCATTGTCACCTTTCTAGCTAAAATTATACTTATAATGCGTATTTTTGTCAATTCTTCTATCTTATCTATTCGTAAAAAAAGAAAAAAAAGATCAGAAAAATTCCTAATCTTCATTCATTTTTATTTGATTTTCTTGGCTAGCATGGTCGCAAAGCGTAGTTGAATACGATTGCCATTTTCATCGCGACGGTGTAAATGGCCTGGATTTTCATTGTACTTAACCAATTCCCAGTCCTTGTAATAGTCTGCCAATTCCCCTTCTTTAAAGGTGAATGGGAAGTTCACTGAGCAAGGATAATCCTCCGTGTCCATGGCACAAACGATAAGATTGTAACCACCAACACTGGTTTTCTCCTGCATATTTTTGATAATTGCAGGAATGCGGTCTGCTTGCAGAAACATCAGAACTACTGTCGAAACGATGAAATCATACTCTTGTCCAATACTAGCTGAATTGATATCGTAAAGACCAACAGGCATGTCCAAGTCTTCCTGCTCCACAATGCTTTGTAAGATTTCAAGGGCCAGTTCATTTTGATCCACAACCGTCACATCAAAACCTTGCTGGGCTAGAAAGAGTGCATTACGGCCTTGACCACAGCCCAAATCCAAGGCTTTCCCTAATTTTACTGTCTGCATGGCCTCTAAGACCTCTGAATGAACAGGATTGGTATTGTATTTCTTAGGGAAATAATCCTCAGGTTTACAATAAAACTCCAAATACCATTCCACATCGTCTGTTACAGCCTCCACTCGGTGCCAGGCTTGAGGTTGCGCCATTGGATTGTCTGCTCCTGCTTCAAAGAGGTGCTCAGCTAAAACCTCACCATCTTCTGTCAATTCAATAAACTTGAGAGCTCCCTTCAAGACAGTAATCTTGCCCCAAGTCCCAACCTTGGTATTGTGTTTCTGCTGAACAGCCTCTGGCATGGTTTCTTTAGTCCACAAAGGCATGCGTTTATAGGCAACTAGTTTTTCCATCTTCATTCCTCTTTTTATCGCTGATTAACAGCTTTCATAACACGCGCGATGTCGCGGTTTTGCTCACGTCGTTTGATAGACTCCCGTTTGTCATAGTCATGCTTCCCTTTAGCTAGACCTAAAAGGAGTTTAGCGTAACCATCTTTGATATAGACTTTAAGAGGAACCAGGGTCATTCCTGTTCCTTTAGTCTCTTGTTCCAATTTTTGAATTTGCTTTTTATGGAGCAAGAGTTTGCGACGGCGTTCTGGTTCCTGGTTCCAGATATTTCCCTCTTCGTAAGGAGCGATATGAACATTGCTCAACCAGACCTCCCCATTTTTCACTTGAGCAAAGCCATCCTTGAGATTGATTCGAGCTGCTCGCACACTCTTGATTTCAGTTCCAGTCAGGACCATCCCTGCCTCTAGCGTATCTACGATAGTATAGTCGTGGCGCGCCTTTTTATTTTGTGCGACGACCTTTCCCTCGCCCTTTGCCATGCTTGGCTCCTTTCTTAGCTACTTCCTTGTAAAAAGGTTTCTTCCCTTTTTTCTTCTTGTCTTTTTGTAAATGCTTGCACTTATCATTTGAGCGTCCTGATTTTCTCTTATCTTCCTTCTTATCTGAACGACGACTTGAACCACGCCCTCTGTCACTGCGATTAGACTGTTTCAAGCCTTTTTCAATCACATCAAACTCACTTGGAATGTAAGAGAAGTCAATTTCACCCGTCATCTTATCAGCTCTTTCAACCCGAATACGAATCTGCTGACCTACACGGAAAGTTGTTCCTGATTTCTCCCCACGAAGAGTCAAATCACGTTCGTTGAAATGATAAAATTCAGGTAGATTTGTGATGTGAATCAAGCCTTCAACCGTATTTGGCAATTCAACAAAGAGACCGAATTTGACAATACTTGATACAACCGCATCGTATTCTTCACCTACGTATTCTTCCATGTACTCAGCCTTTTTCATGGCTTCGACTTCACGCTCAGCCTCGATGGCACGACGCTCACGGTTGGAAGACTGGGTAGCAATCTCTGGAATCACTTGCTCAAAATGCTCTGCTATTTCCTTAGAACGGCCGTAATCCCGAATCATACGGTGAACAAGAAGGTCTGGATAACGACGAATCGGACTAGTAAAGTGAGTATAATAATCAGCCGCTAATCCATAGTGGCCGTGATTGTGCTCTGAATAGCGAGCCTGCTGCATGGATCGAAGAAGCATCATGGACAATACATCTGCATAAGGTTCTCCCTCAACAGTACGCATGATGTCTTGAAGGGCCTCCTGGCTAATCTCACTGGCAGTCCCATAAATGCGCAAGCCAAAACTCGAAGCATAATCAATAAACTTCTGAACTTTTTCAGCCTTTGGCTCCTCGTGAATTCGATAGATGAAAGGCAAATCCAGCTTGCTAAAATGCTCGGCAACTGTTTCATTGGCCATCAACATAAAGGACTCAATCATGCGCTCAGCAACACCACGCTGACGAAGAACGATATCAACAGGCTTGCCCTGTTTATCCACTAAAATCTTGGCTTCGTTGGTATCGAAATTGAGGGCTCCACGTTTCACACGCATGTTTTCTAGCCTTTCATGGAGCTTGGCCATGAGTTCGATACTTGGAACAATTTTCTGATATTCTTGTCTCTTTTCCTTGTCTCCAGCTAGGATGTCATTGACATCACTATATGTCATCCGATAGCTTGTCTTGATAACTGTTTGTGTAATAGTGTAATTAACCACACGACCATGTTTATCAATCTCCATGATGGCAGATTGTGTCAGACGGTCAACTTGAGGATTGAGGGAACAAATGCCGTTTGACAGTCGTTCTGGAAGCATTGGAACAACTCGGTCTGTTACATAGACTGAAGTCGCGCGGTTAAGGGCTTCCTTGTCAAGGGCAGAACCCTCTGTCACATAGTAGGAAACATCTGCGATGTGAACCCCAAGCTCCAGATTGCCATTTTTCAGAGCCTTGATATGCACTGCATCGTCCAAGTCCTTGGCATCCGCACCGTCAATGGTAAAGGTAATTTCATCTCTTAGATCCAGACGACCTTCCATATCCTTTTGAGACGGAGCATCAGGCACACTTTCTGCTTCCTTAACAACAGCTTCTGGAAACTCGGATACAATGTCCATTGATTCCAAGACCTCAAGAACATCAATTCCGACATCCGTTGAGTGTCCCACCACATCGAGAACACTCGCGACAAAGAAAGCATGTTTCTTGCTTGGGTATTTATCGATAAAGACTTTGAGAACTTCTGTTCCTTCTAATTTTAGGGCTGGTTTCTTAACATAAATCGGTTGACTGATTTTCTGATTTTTTGAACGAATATAGCCAGCATACTTAGGCTTTTCCTGATCCAGAACGATTTGCCCGACAACTGTTGTCAAACTGTGTTCTAGGATATCAATAATTTTGGCTTCTGCCGCTGTTCCCTTATTGCGGTCAGCGACTTTTTTGATGACGACCTCAACGGTATCACCATCAATAGCATAGTTGACATCGTTTTTTCCTACAAAAAGGTCATCCTCCTCACCTTCTAGGCTGACAAAACCAAAGCCATTTTTATGGGCATGAAAAATCCCCTTGAGGGTAATCTCATGTTTTTTCTTGACTTCCAAAGTCAAAGTTCCATCTTCTTCAAAACGAATCTGGTGCTTCCTTTCCATTAGGGACAAGGTTTTAATCAACTCACGAAAATCCTTGGAACCGTCTTTTTCCAAAGCCTGAGCCAAGTCATTGACAGTCACCTTTCCCTTGTCTTGTAAATATTCTTTTATTCTATCTTTCATATTTTCTTTCTAGCTTTTTTAATTTTCTTTTACTGTAAAACCTTCTTACACATCCCTTAAAAATAAAAAGAGGCAAAGACCTAGTCCTGCCCATTATTTTCTTATCTACTTGATAATACCGTCAATGCTAAGGCAATGGCTAGCCAGAAAAAGACTAAAATCCCTGTCAAACGCTGCATTACAGCTTCAAAACCGCGTGCTTTACTGCGTTCAAACAAATCACCTGAGCTGGCATCAAATACATTGCTGGATTGGTTTTTGGTTGGTTGCATGAAAATTGCAATTACAATAACAACAGATAATACTAATAAAATGGTTAATAATAGGTTATACATATCAAACTCCTTAAAATCCCTATTATTTTACCATAAAATCTACTTAGATTCAAGATGTAGGGTTACTTTTCTTTCCTTGGGACAATACTTTAAAACCTCAATCTTGTCTGGATGGGTTTTTGAATTTTTACTGGTTAGGTAATTGATACTGCCACAAGAGGAGCATTTGAGATTGATTTTTACTCGCACTAGATTTCCTTTACTTTTAATAATGTTCGAAATTGAATCAGGTTAAAGAGACAACTAAAGGCAACACAAAGGCTTGTCGCATAAAAGACAGCATGGTAGCCAAATTGACCTGCTACTGCAGAACCTGCCATAGGCCCAACGACACCTCCCAGATAAAAGAATACCTGATTAAAGGCAAAGACCCTCGAAATACCGGCTTTGGGTGTCATCTTACTGAGAAGGGCATTAACTCCAGGAATCAAGGCACCGGTTCCCAAGCCAAAGAGGAAACGATAGAGTCCTAGTTGAAGGGGGCTAGAGGCATTAGCACAGAGGAGATAGATGATGACTGAATAAAACTGGGCTACAACTAAGAGGCGATGATTACCCACTTTATCACCTAGCTTGCCCATGACTCCTGCACTCATCATACTGGAAAATCCCATACTGGATACAATCAAACCTGATACAAAGAGAAGATTCTCTGTCTGGCCTAAGTCGCGCACATAAAGTGCTAAAATAGGGCCGATTGATTGGGCTGAAAATTGGATGACAAAACTAGTTAGAAAGAGATTGACCAATAGATAGGGATATTTAACTGATGTAAATAATTCCTTTGTTGGAATGGCCTTTTCCTTGGATACTGGTTGAAAATCTTCCTTAATAAAGCAAATAGTCAAAACAGCAGCTAAGAATAGGAAACTACCAACCAGTAAGAAAACAGTACGGATGCCAAATAATTCTGCAATAAAGCCACCAATAAAGGGACCCGTTAGAGTACCTGCAACTACGCCTGTAGACAAAGTACCTAAGGCAGAGCCTGATTTCTCCTTGGGAACCTGACTGGCTATCAAGGCCGTTGCATTGGGAACAAAACCTGCAAATACACCATTCAGTAAACGAAGAAAGATTAACCAATAGATATTTGGCACAAAAGCCAATCCCCCCATAGTGATAGTCATGGCCAGACCAGCCCGAATCATCATGGGCTTTCGACCGTATTTGTCAGCAAGGATGCCCCAGATAGGAGAGAAAAGTGCTGCAGAAATGGCAGAGACAGAAATAGCTAAGCCTGCATAAAAAGCGACTTGCTCACTTCTTACACCCAGATTTTCCACAAAGATGGGCATAAAAGGCACAACCAAAGAAATACTGGCTCCTGTCAAAAAATTACCAAACCAAGCAATGCGCAGATTATCCTTCCAGTTAATCTCTGTCATCTTGCTTACCTCCCTCAAGAAGGGAGAACACCTGAGTAAGAAGCTGGACCTGATTCCCATTATTATCAAGAATTTGGCTGGCCAAATCTTTCTTTTTCTCTAAAGGCCACTGGGCTGCCAGACGAAACTCAGCTTCATCTTTGGATAACTGGTCCCTTTTCATTAAGCGTTCTACTTGGACATCCCGGTCCACATAGACCAACCAAGTCTCATCAAACCAAGAGACGTAGTCCTGCTCAAAAAGTAGGGGAATATCCATGAAGAAAATCTCTTCTGTCTGAGCCAACTGGTCTCTCAAAGTAGCCAGTTCCTCACGGATAATCTCCCCTTGAATTTGCTTAGACCATTCCCGTTCTTCAGGATTTGAAAAGATAAGACTAGCTAGGAGAGGGCGATTGAGTTCTCCGTTTTCAAGGATGATTTCTTGCCCAAAGTGCTGGACTAGAGCTTCAAACAGACGACCACCAGGTTTCTGTAGTTGGTGGACGACTGCATCGGCATCCACTACTTGAAAACCTTGCTTTCTTAGAAAATTTGTCACAGTTGACTTACCAGAGGCAATTCCTCCTGTGATTCCAATGATTTTTTCCATCAGCCCCTCCTTTGACAGTTTGGACAAAAGTGAGTTCCTCGTCCACCTAGTTGGATTTTCTCAATAATGGTGCCACAACGTGAACATTCTTGACCAGCCTTGTCATAGACCTGATGAAAGTCCTGCATGGTCCCATCTTCCCCAAAGGCATTGGTATAAGTTCGGATGGTGGAACCACCTTTTTCAACAGCCTGTCCCAATACAGCAATGGTCTGGTCATGAATGGCTGTCGCTTCTTCTGCTGTCAAAGTCTGGGAAGGTCTTGCCGGATGAACCTGAGCTCGCCAGAGAACCTCATCCACATAGATATTGCCAAGTCCAGCTACCAAGGTCTGGTCTAGGAGATGGGATTTGATAGGCTTTTTAGATTTAGTTAGAGCAGATTGAAAGACCTGTAAATCAAAGTCTTGTTCGCTTGGTTCAGGACCTAGTTTTTTAGAAATAAAGTAGGCGTCTAAAAGGTCAGGAACCAAGAGTTCCATAGTACCAAACTTGCGAACATCCTCATAAACGAGCGTGCTACCATCCTCAAACTGGAAGAAAACATGGGCATGCTTACGTTCAGGAACCTGGTCTGGATAGTAAAAATACTTGCCTTCCATGCGCAAATGGGAAATCAAGACCTTGTCTGTCAGGTAGAAAATCAAATATTTACCACGACGTCCCATTGACTCAACAATCTGACTAGGCAGCTCCTTTTGAAACTCATCCAAATCCGTCTTAATCATCTTGGGGTAGCGAATTTCTATACTCGAAATCTTCTTTCCTATAATCAATTTTTCTAAGCCACGACGAACAGTTTCAACCTCAGGTAATTCAGGCATAAGTCCTCCTTCTGTAAAAACAAGAAGCAGGCATGAGCCCACCTCTACTTAGTATTCTTTTTCATTATAGCCAAAGTCAGCCAAATCTAGCTTTTTATCGCGCCAGTTTTTCTTGACCTTGACCCAAGTTTCTAGGAAGACCTTGTCTCCTAGCATGAGTTCGATATCACGACGAGCCATGCTACCGATTTTCTTAAGCATAGCACCACCTTTACCGATGATAATCCCTTTTTGACTGTCACGCTCGACCATGATGGTTGCACGGATATGAACCTTGTCTGTCTCTTCATCTCGTTTCATAGAATCCACTACTACTGCAACAGAATGCGGAATTTCTTCACGAGTTAGGTGCAAAACTTTCTCGCGAACCATTTCTGAAACCAAGAATCGTTCTGGATGGTCTGTGATTTGATCAGACGGGAAATATTGGAAACCTTCGTCCAAATTTTCACTCAAAATATCCACTAGACGAGACACGTTATTCCCTTGAAGAGCTGAGATTGGAACGATTTCCTTAAAGTCCATTTGATTACGGAAATCATCAATCTGAGACAAAAGCTGGTCTGGATGAACCTTGTCAATCTTGTTCACCACCAGAATCACAGGGACCTTGGCAGCCTTGAGACGCTCAATAATCATGTCATCCCCCTTACCACGCACTTCATCAGCAGGCACCATAAAAAGAACGGTATCCACTTCACGAAGGGTGCTATAGGCAGATTCGACCATGAAATCTCCAAGGGCCGTTTTAGGTTTGTGAATCCCTGGTGTGTCGATAAAGACGATTTGCTCCTTATCAGTCGTGTAAATTCCCATGATTTTGTTGCGCGTTGTCTGCGCCTTGTCACTCATGATGGCAATCTTTTGCCCCATGACATGATTTAAAAAAGTTGACTTCCCAACATTGGGACGTCCTAAAATGGCTACAAAGCCTGATTTAAAAGTCATAATTTCCTCTTACTGTTTAAAATATTAAATCCCAGATTCGTGGGAGAAAAATCAATGCGCCTGTTAAGGCTGCAAAAAGAGAGACTACTAATACCGCGCCAGCTGCCATATCCTTGGCATTTTTAGCCAGCATGGAAAAGTGATAGTGACTGGCCAAATCCACCACATTTTCAATAGCAGAATTGATAATTTCAAAGGCTACTACCAAGAAAATGCTCAATAGGAGAAAGAGCCATTCGATTCGTGACACCTGAAAAACAAAACCTGCAAGGATGACCACAAGAGCCGTCACTGCATGTTTTCGCATATTGCGTTCTTCCTTGATGGCAGTAAAAATTCCTGTGAGAGCAAATTCTAAACTGGATATCAGGTCACGATTTTTCCATTTTCGTTTATTGTCTTGTGAGTCCATAGGCTGTCAAAATTTCTTCTTGTAAACCGAACATCTCCGCTTCTTCTTCCGGAGTGTAGTGATCATAGCCGTTGATATGTAAAAAGCCGTGTACTGCCAAGAAGCCCATCTCACGCTCAAAGCTATGTCCATATTCCTCAGCTTGATCATGAGCCTTATCAACAGAGATGAAAAGTTCCCCAATATAGGCATCAAACTCAGACATCATCTCTGCCAATTCTGGATTTTCCAGCAAATCCTCTTCGTCAAAGGCAATTTCCAACTCTGGCTTATACTCAAGGCTGATGACATCTGTCGGACGGTCGGTGTCACGGTACTCCAGATTGAGTTCATGACTACGTTCATTGGTCACAAAGGTAACTGCCATCTCCTTGTCTTCTTTGCCTAATTTTTGGGCTGCAAATCCCAAAATTTCTTGGGTTTGTTGCAACATTTCTTTTGAAACTTGACCAGTTTCATCTACCATTTCAATATACATGTGCTTCTCGTTTCTCTTTACTTGGCTTTATTATACCACATTTCCATGATTTTATTCTACCTTTTTGATATAATACTATGGAATACAATCACAAGGAGAGAACGATGTCATTTGACGGATTTTTTTTACACCACATGGTTGAGGAATTGCGAAGAGAGTTAGTGAACGGTCGCATCCAGAAAATCAATCAGCCTTTTGAACAAGAATTAGTCTTGCAAATCCGCAGCAATCGCCAAAGCCATCGCCTGCTCCTTTCTGCCCATCCAGTTTTTGGACGCATTCAGCTGACCCAAACAACTTTTGAAAACCCAGCCCAGCCTTCTACCTTTATCATGGTTTTGAGAAAGTATTTGCAGGGTGCCCTGATTGAGTCGATTGAGCAGGTGGAAAATGATCGTATCGTGGAAATTACGGTTTCCAATAAAAACGAGATTGGAGACCATATCCAGGCTACCTTGATTATCGAGATTATGGGGAAACACAGTAATATTCTACTGGTTGATAAAAGTAGCCACAAAATCCTCGAAGTCATTAAACACGTCGGCTTTTCACAAAATAGCTACCGCACCTTGCTTCCTGGGTCGACCTATATCGCTCCGCCAAGTACGGAATCTCTCAATCCTTTTACGATCAAAGATGAAAAGCTCTTTGAAATCCTACAAACACAGGAAACGACAGCTAAAAATCTTCAAAGCCTCTTTCAAGGTCTGGGACGCGATACGGCAAATGAATTGGAAAGGATACTGGTTAGTGAAAAACTTTCCACTTTCCGAAACTTTTTCAATCAAGAAACCAAACCATGCTTGACTGAGACTTCCTTCAGTCCAGTTCCTTTTGAAAATCAAGTGGGAGAACCTTTTACCAGTCTTTCTGATTTGTTGGACACCTACTATAAGGACAAGGCTGAGCGCGACCGGGTAAAACAGCAAGCCAGTGAACTGATTCGTCGTGTTGAAAATGAACTTCAAAAAAATCGTCATAAGCTGAAAAAGCAAGAAAAAGAGTTACTGGCGACAGACAATGCTGAAGAATTTCGTCAAAAAGGAGAATTGCTGACAACCTTCCTCCACCAAGTGCCTAACGACCAAGACCAGGTTATCCTAGACAACTACTACACCAACCAACCTATCACGATTGCGCTTGATAAGGCCTTGACTCCCAACCAGAACGCTCAACGCTATTTTAAACGGTATCAGAAACTCAAAGAAGCTGTCAAATACTTGACTGATCTGATTGAAGAAACCAAAGCCACTATTCTCTATCTGGAAAGTGTAGAAACCGTCCTCAACCAAGCTGGACTGGAAGAAATCGCTGAAATCCGTGAAGAATTGATTCAAACTGGCTTTATCCGCAGAAGACAACGGGAGAAAATCCAGAAACGCAAAAAACCAGAACAGTATCTGGCAAGCGATGGCAAAACCATCATCTATGTCGGCCGCAATAACTTGCAAAATGAGGAGCTAACCTTTAAAATGGCCCGCAAGGAGGAACTTTGGTTCCATGCCAAGGACATTCCTGGAAGCCATGTTGTCATCTCAGGCAATCTTGAACCATCCGATGAAGTCAAGACAGACGCGGCAGAACTAGCCGCCTACTTCTCTCAAGGTCGCCTGTCAAATCTGGTTCAGGTAGATATGATTGAAGTCAAGAAACTCAACAAACCAACTGGTGGAAAACCCGGCTTTGTCACTTACACAGGACAAAAGACCCTCCGTGTCACACCAGATCCAGAAAAAATCGCATCCATGAAAAAATCCTGATTTTACTTGAAATCAGGATTTTTAACATACTATTCAGTCAAATCATATCCAATTATAGGACTAATCTTTGCCACCTAATTTCTCATTGATTTTCATCATCACACTAGCAATTTTTTCGCCCCAATAAGGGTCTGAGGCATATTCCACATTCATACCAGACGCCTTGTTTCCAAGGAAAGTTCTGCCCCTATCGATATAATTTTCCTTAATCCACTTGGTTGCACCTAAAATTCCCTTATCCACATCATCAAATGTCTTGGCAGAAAGGTAAGGGGTCGTATCATAGGCTGTAATTCCAAAGAAATTATTCTTATCTTTGGCAATCTTACTTCGTCCCCAGTCGCTTTCTAAGGCACTATGGGCAAGGAGATAGAGGGCATTGATATGGTAATGTTCTTCGGCTTCCTTAAAGGTAGCTCCCTTATTTTCCAAGAGACTATTGTCAATATTTAACAGACTAAATACCTTATCCAAATCCTCAGCACTGTAGTTTGTAGCCTCTGTCAAATCTTTGAAAAGGAAGGGATTTTCAAGGTTAAAATCATCAAAATGCAGCCCATCTGCCGAATAATATTTCTTACCTACTTCCATATCAGAAAGATGAGAAGCTACTGGGATACTAGCATTCTGAGCCACATAGTGATAAAAACGATGTCCATCACTCTCATAATAAGGGATAAAGTCCTTACTAGCATCTAGCGCTTGTAAATCTTCTGTTTTCATATAGCCTGACAAACCAGAAACAGTAATAGCCAGGCGCTTGTCATCACTTTTTCTATCCTTATCTAGCCAGACGACACTACCTTGCGATATATAGGAGAGCTTTTCACCATCTGCATCATAAACATTTGCTGTGACAGGTACTACTTGATAGTAAGCAGCATTTTCGTTTGTAGCTTTTTCTCCAAGCCACTTTCCATCGCTTCCAAGCTGATAACTATCTACAGTCTCATTTTTCGCCATGTAACCACCAGATTTGAAGTAGTACCAAGCTTGACTTTTAGAATCGTAGACCCATTCTTTTTCAGCCATTTTGCCATCAGACTTGAGGTAAAACCATGATTCCTTATCCCAAATCCATTCATTGGCTGCCATATAGCCACCTGATTTTAGATAATAATAGTGACCATTTTCGAAAATCCATTCTTTCTCAGCATGATTTCCATTTTCTTTGATGTAAAACCAAGATTGGTATTGTTTGTCATAAAGCCAACCTTGCTGTACTTTGGCACCACTAGCATTCACATAAGCCTGGTCAATCCACTGACTTGTTAGCAAATAACCACCAGATTTGAAATAATAGTCCTTCCCTTTAATTTGAAGCCATTCTTTCTCTGCGTGTTGTCCATCTGCTTTGATATAAAACCAAGAGTCGTATTGAGAATCATAGACCCAATCTTCTATTACCTTAGCACCTGTTGCACCAACATAGGAAGTTCCTACCCAAGCATTTCTTTTCATCTTTCCATTTTGGTCAAGATAATAGAAGGCTCCCTTGTCTTCTACCCATTCTGACTTGGCCATATAACCACCAAATTTGAGATAAAAATAGTCATCACCTTGTTTCAGCCATTCATTTTCAGCATAGTTGGCATCTGCTTTTATATAAAACCAAGATTGATAATGAGCATCAAAAACCCATTCATTGGCTGCTTGACTGCCGTCTGCTTTCAGGTATTGTTTTCCTTGCCAAGTACCATCACTGGCCATTACACCCTCTGGACTAGCTAAGAAAAATAGCAGGGCTAAAAAAATAAATCTTACTTTCTTCATTAACCTTCTTCCTCTGTTCTTATTTATTTTATTGTACCAAAATTCTCTTAAATTCATATTACAAACTAATAAAAAATCAAGAACAGATTGATTTCAGTTTACCTCAGAGACTCTTTCACTTCCTTGCGTAAATCTTCCAAACTGCTGATGCCATATTTATCCATGACTTTTGGTAAATTTTCGATGATATCAGGGCAGGCATAAGGATTGGTAAAGTTGGCTGTTCCAACTCCAATGGCAGATGCGCCAGCCAGATACATTTCTAGGGCAGCTTCAGCCGAATCCACTCCCCCCATTCCAATGATGGGCAGGTCTGTTGTTTGGGCAACTTGGCGGATGAGTTTGAGGGCTACTGGAAAGACTGCTGGACCAGACATTCCACCTGTTCCATTGGCCAAGATTGGTTTTCTGGTTTTGAGGTCAAAGCGCATTCCAACCAGAGTATTGATCATGGTCAAGCCACTTGCTCCCGCATCTTCTGCAGCTTTTGCGACAGTAACGATATCGGTCACACTAGGAGTTAGTTTGACATAAACTGGTACATCAGAGGCTTCCACAGCTGCTTTCACCACATCATAAGCTAAATCTGGATCTTGACCAATCAGGAGTCCATGATTACAGTGATCTACGTTGGGACAAGAAATATTGAGCTCAATAGCCTTTACATTAGCTGCCTTGGAAATACCACTAGAAACGGCCGCATACTCTTGTTTTGAAAAACCAGCTACATTGGCAATGATGGGAAGATTTGGATATTCTCTTTCCAGCCAAGGTAACTTTTCAGCCAAAACAACTTCCAAACCAGGATTTTGCAAACCAATTGCATTGAGCATACCAGCAGGTGTTTCTGCCACCCTTGGAGTTGGATTGCCAAAACGGGGTTCAAGAGTTGTCGCCTTGATCATAATAGAACCTAAAAGGTCTAAATCATAGTACTTGGCATACTCTTGTCCAAAACCAAAACAGCCTGATGCTGGAATAATCGGATTTTTCAAATCCAAACCAGGTAGAGAAACTTGTAAACGATTTCTAGTCATGATTTTCTCCTTATAATACAACTGTTCCTGTGCGGAAAACTGGGCCATCTTCACAGACACGTTGGCTGACCGTCTCGCTTTCTGGTACTTTTAGGACGCAGGCATAGCAAGCCCCCATCCCACAAGCCATACGAGATTCCAGAGATAGATAGGCTCTTGGGTGGTCATAAAAGGTTTGATTGATATACTTCATCATTCCTGGAGCCCCACATGAGTAAACAGCATCAAATTGATTGTCTAAATCCTTGATAACAACGGAAACATTTCCCTTAATCCCATAAGAACCATCATCTGTCGTTACAAAGACTTGACCATATTGAGCTAATTCCGTCTCTAAAATAACAGCATCCTTGTTCGCAAAACCGAGGACTGTCACTACTTTCACTCCACGCGCATGCAATTCCTTGGCCACCTCAAGCAAGGGAGGTACACCAATTCCCCCACCAACTAAGAGAACCTTGCTCTGCTTATCTAGGTCAGACAAGTCAAAACCATTCCCCTGAGGCCCCATCACATCAAGCGTATCTCCCTGACTTAGGGTTGAGAAAATAGCTGTCCCAGCACCTTCAATTCGATAAATGAGGTGACACTGCTTCTTAACCTTATCAATAGACGAAATCGAAATAGGACGACGCAAGAGATGGGCGTCATCAGGCACACGCAGATGAAGAAATTGGCCTGCTCGCATAGCTTCAACCATTTCCCCTTCTAGGACTAATTCAAAGATTGCTGGCGCAATTTCCTCCTGTGCAACCACCTTCATGGTTTCCAATCGAATTGCACCCAAACGTTTCTTACATGTGGGATTCATGACTTTTCCTCCTTAAATTTTAAGGGGACCAGACAAAGAAAAGACCTTGCTAGTGCAAGGTCTCAGTTAAAATCATACAACAGAAGAGAGCACACTCAAAAAATCTCCTCTAGAAAATTGTACTATTCTTTTATCTGACACCTTGTGAGTCTCTCTGGACTCCCCTTAAAGGTTAAATTTTTATTAGTATACTCTTTCAGCTAAAAAAAGTCAAGTAGAAAACGAACATTCTACTTGACCTCACGAGATTATTTTTCACGAATGACTTCGACCTTGTAGCCATCAGGATCTTTGACAAAGTAATAGTTAGGTGCAGTTCCTGGTAGGCCATTTGGCTCAGTCACTTCATAGCCTTTGGCACTATGCTCTTGATGAAGCGCCTCAAGATCAGGTGTACTGAGGGCGATATGGGCAAAGCCATCTCCAACCACATAAGGCCCGTGATCGTAGTTATAAGTCAATTCCAACTCATAGTCGTCACCCTCAAGACCTAGATAGACAATCGTGAAGGCATGATCTGGAAAATCTCTGCGACGCAATTCTTTAAAACCAAAAGCATCTTGATAAAATGCGATTGATTTTTCAAGGTTTTCTACTCGCAAGCAAGTGTGTAGCATTTTTGAAGCCATATTTTTCTCCTTTATTTTTAAAAAGACTGGGACAATCCTGTTCCAGTCTTATCTGTTATTATTTACCAAGTTTTGCTTTAGCTGCATCTGCAAGAGCTGTGAAAGCTGCTGCATCGTTAACAGCCAAGTCAGCAAGCATTTTACGGTTAACTTCGATCTCAGCCAATTTCAAACCATGCATCAATTGTGAGTATGAAAGTCCGTTCATACGAGCTGCCGCGTTGATACGAGTGATCCACAATTTGCGGAAGTCACGTTTTTTCTGACGACGATCACGGTATGCATAGTAGTAAGAGTTCATTACTTGTTCTTTTGCAGTACGGAACAAGATGTGTTTAGCTCCATAGTAACCTTTTGCTAATTTAAGAATACGTTTACGACGTTTGCGTGATACAACGCCACCTTTAACACGTGCCATGTTTTATTTCCTCCAAATATTTCCTAGAATTGTTTACTTACAGTCAAGCTATTATTTCAAGCGAGTAAGCATTGCTTTGATACGTTTGTAATCTCCTGAATGCACCATAGATGCTTTACGAAGATGACGACGTTGTTTCTTAGTTTTTCCGTGGAAACGGTGAGAAGTGTAAGCACGGAAACGTTTAAGTCCACCAGAACCTGTACGTTTGAAACGTTTAGCTGATGCGCGGTGTGTTTTTTGTTTTGGCATGATTTTTTCTCCTTTATTTAACTTTCTGACAATTATTTTTTGTCAGTCGCTGGCGCCAATTGCATGAACATTTGACGTCCATCCATTTTAGCACGTTGTTCGATGATGGCAATATCTTGAGTTGCTTCAGCAAACTCGGCTAAAACTTTTGCACCAATCTCTTTATGGGTAATCATACGACCCTTAAAGCGAATAGATACCTTAACTTTATTTCCTTTTTCAAGGAACTTACGTGCATTACGAAGTTTTGTATCAAAGTCACCCTTGTCAATTGTTGGACTTAGACGAACTTCTTTCACAGTAACAACGCTTTGTTTTTTACGTTGTTCTTTTTGCTTCTTCTGGTACTCAAATTTGAACTTACCGTAGTCCATAATTTTTGCAACAGGCGGTTTGGCTTGGGGTTGAATCAATACTAGGTCAACATTAGCGTTATCAGCCAAAGCTTGCGCTTCACTGAGTGGCTTGATACCTAGCTGTTCTCCCTCAAGACCAATCAAGCGAACTTCACGTACACGAATCTCATCATTGATGAATAAGTCTTGCTTTGCTATGGTTTTCACCTCTTTTGTTTTATTAGAGAAAAACAATAGCGGACTTGTAAATATACAAGCCCGCACGTTATGATAGCGTTTCTTCGAAACTTTTCATCCGTAGGGCCAGGCAACTTAATGTCACAAGGCGAGAAGCTCTCACTTCTGCTTTTCTCAACTTTTATATGATACCAAGTTTTCTAGCTCTTGTCAAGATAAAAAGTTATTTTTTGAAAAGTTTGTGTTTGTATTTTGGTTTGGTTTTCGAATCAAAAAGAGAGAACCAAGTTGATTCTCTCCCTATGTTAGTTTTTCTTTAGCTTCCCTATAGGAAAACTAAACTTTAAAAACTTCCTTTTTACGTGAACTTCCCCAGATTTCGATAAATAGAATCCCCACTAACAAAAGGATAATCAGGCAAGGAAGCAAGACCATCCCCATGCTCCAATTTAGATTGACATTATCAATTTGCTTAGGTAATCTTCCAGATAAAATCTCCACTGAACGCAAGTAAGTAAAGGGAATCAGATGTGCAATCCTTTGAAGAGGCTGAATTGTTTGGATACCAAACAATAAGCCAACAATCCCAATGAGTGAAAGAAAAAGGACAGGCATTTTTTGCTTGAAAAAGTAAGCAATCAAGTACACTACTTCCACAATGACGATAAAGGCTAAGAAAGCTAAGAACAAGCCAGGAAATAACACATCTTGTATCTTTCCAATAGTTACCTCTTGATTCACTAAGCTATAAATTGGGTAGGGATAATCTAACTGTCCAAAACCACTTATCAGACTTCCCGCTAGAAAAGAAAATCCGCTGATTCCGATAAACAGCACAGTTACATAGCCCACTCCAACTCCAAGAGAGGACATGGCAAATGCCACTTTTGAAAAAGGATATAACTGAGCTGTGTCCAGATGATTTTGATATCTTTCTGCAAATAGTTGCGTTAGCATAAAAATAATAGCAACCACAAACAAGCTTGGGATGATAGCCTCTAAAACCCAGACAATCTGATCAATCCCGTGGGTCGGAAACTCCAAAGTATGTGCTTTTATGTTCAAGGGATACAGGGCTTGGTAAATCTTCCGTTCGCGGTCAACCCCCATTTTTAAGCCAGAGCTAGCAGTCGGGTCATTTGATACAAATTCATAATTCTTCTCTTCATCTTGCCACTGCAGATAGTAGGCCTCTTTCCAGCGCCCTTCTTTTAATAAAGTCAAAATTTCTGTCTTTCGCTTCAAAAGATTTTTTTGTAATTCTAAATTACTTTTAGCAAACTGGTATTCCTCCGAGCTGGTGTCAGACATTTGGGAAAGTTTCGCTTCATTTTCATTGATAGCTCTCTCATTTGCTACAAGATGGGCATCCAAGCTAGTCTCTAAGCTGACTGAGTTTGCAGTCTGACTATTAAAATAAAAGGTAACACCGAGTACAGATGCAAATAAAAGTAAGATAATCCAGTTTAAGCGACTTTTGAAAACTTTTTTCAATAAAAATAGACTAACATCTTTCATAAACTAAACCTCTTCTATCTGCCCCTGATGAATGGTTACTACTCTATCGCAGACATCAACCAACTCTTCCTTATAGTGGGAACTTAAAAGAACCAGCTGTTCTTGCCTATCGATTTGTACAAGCCTATCAAAAAACTTCTGTCGATAATACTCATCTAAGCCATTTGTAATCTCATCCATGAGCCAGCATTTGGCCTGACTCAGGAAATACATGGCAATCACCAAGCGTTGCTTCATGCCTAAGGAATACTTGCGAATGGGAAGGCTGATATAGTCAGACATTTCCCAGTAATCAATTTCATCCCTCAAGTTCAGACCTGACTTCCAGATATTTTTGATAAGGCGAAGATAGTCTATCCCACTTAAGTTTCCATCCAGCCATTCAACGCTCTCATAATAAAATAAAGAAGGAGGGGCTGCAATATTTCCGCTACTTATAGGAATTAAATTGCTAATGGCGCGGAATAGTGTCGTCTTTCCAGAACCATTGATAGCAAGAATACCATAAATCCTACCCTTTTCAAATGTAAAATCAACATCTTGTAAGATGACTTGTCGCGTTTTTAAGGTCACATGAGTAAGCTGCAACATATCTAGCCCTCCTTTTTATCACTCTTTAAGGATTAACAGCCTCCGCTGTAGTAGTTTAGTACTTCATAACGATTGTAATTCCAACCACTATCAACTTTATACTATGAATAGCTGTCATAACGAGACCATGACGGAATCCAAGCATATTGATGGCCGTGATAGTTGGTACTATATTTCCAAAACGTATTCCAATCATACTTGTAACTTTTAGTGACTGTCACAGCAGATAAACTGGACTGAAAAAGACCAATAGATCATAAACTAACTAATTAAACGATTTTTGCTAATTTTTAATGATTTTATATCATCAATATTGAATACGCTTTCATTATATCGTTTTTATCATTATTATGCAACAGATTTTTAGTTTATTTTACTAATATTTAGTATTTATCCTTTCTATCGAACGCTTTCAATCTTCCAACTATTCCAACCCTTAAAGCGTATAGCTCCTTGCTGATCAGTTCGATATACTTTGCTATTGATCGTTTCCAGTCGTGTCAAAGTTTCCTGATGGGGGAGTTTCGTTCGATTATTCTTTCCAACTGAGATAAGAGTAAGCTCTGGTTTGAGTTTTTCTAGAAAGGCTGAACTTGATGATTTTTTAGAGCCATGTTGGCTAGCTTTCAAAACATCCACCTCTAGGTCAGGATAGTGCTTCAACAAGTCCTTCTCTCCTTTCTCCTCCAAGTTTTCTGTGAAGAGGAAGTGCTTATCCAAGAGTTTCCCATAAAGAACCAGGGAATCTTCATGACCTCCATCTCCCATTTTCCTTGGAGATAGGACTTCTAACTGACTTCCAAAAATTGGCAAGTTCTCCCCTACTGTCACACTACGCACCTTGGTTTGAGCAGTCTGTAGTTCTGCCACAAATTCCTTCTGTTTCAGACTGCCTTTTGATACTAAAATTTCGCCTACATGGAAAGCCTTGGTCACCTCCAACAAATCTCCAATATGCTCCTTGTCCGTGTTTGTCAAAATCAGCTGGTCAATCTTGCTCACTCCTCGACTTTTAAGATAGGGTATCAAGCTTCTCTGGGCATTGCTGGTCGTCGTCTTTTCTTGCCATTTTTCTATTTTCTTACTAGACTCTGCCTTGCCGCCTACATCTATGAGAATGGTTTTCCCAGTTACATCCCGTAGGAAAATGCTTTCGCCTTGCCCCGCATCCAGCATGGTGATTTCATTTTCTAGTGGATTCTTGGTCAGGAAAAAGAGACCTGTAATCAATAAGCTCAATACCGTTAACATTTTAATGTTTTTCCTCAAATCATAGACCAAAGCCAAGGAAATTAACAACAAGATTAAAAGCCACGCATTAGGTTGTCCAAAGACAAGCGGTCTACTTGCCACCTGTGATACCAAGCGAATCATCCCCTCCAACCATTCAAAAATAAAATTCAGCTGAATGACTGGATAGAGAAAGGAAAGGGCAAATAAGATAGACAAGAGCGGTAAGAAGACCAAATCAAATAGAAAGGAAAAGACAAAGGTCAAAAGGATGGAGCAAGGTTGAAATTCCGCAAAATAGAAGGACAGAATGGGCAATATACCCAAGGAGATGACTAGACTTTCTCTAGCAACAGCCTTGAGCCCCTCCCCTTCTTTGCTGGTCATGGTCAAGATAAAAGCATAAGCACAGGACAAAACTCCTCCTGCTGTCAAGAAAAAGTTTGGCATGACAATAAAGAGGACAAGCACCGTCAAGGCAAAATTATCCAAGCCCTTAACACCATGTTGGACCAGTAATTTTTGCAAAAGACTGCGAATGACCGAGGCTGAAAATCCTGTCAGACCTGCATAGATAAGGGAAAAGGGATAAGTCAGCCATTTCAACTTTTCTTGGGTCAAGCCCAATCGCAAGAGAAGTTTCTTAAATCCATCCATGAAAAAGCCTACCTGCATACCCGACAAGGCAAATAGGTGGATAATTCCTAGACTAGAATAAAGCTCATTCATCTCCTCAAAGTCTGTATCCAGATGTCCTAATAGAAGCCCCGTCATGTAATTGCGCATAGGATCTGGAAAGTGCGTCTTGATCCAAACCACAGCCTTTCGACGTAAACTGGACAAGTTTTCACCTATATCCCAACTGCCAACCTTTTGAAGTGACTGGATTTTTTTGATATTGAGAGTTTGGTAAATTCCCTGAGTTTTCAGATAGGCTTGATAGTCAAATCCACCAAAATTTCTCTGCCCTTCTGGCTCCGAAAGCTTCCCTTCTAGTTCCAAGTCATGAAGAGCTGTTAAAGCTTGGAAGGCTTCTTTTTCCCCCTCAGACTGGACTTTATAATAGACTTGAAAAATGCGGCCATCGGCCTTGCCCCGAAAGGATAGACTATCACCATTAACCTTAATAGTATCAGGCAAAATCCGTACCCTTTCAACAGAATCCGCCAAATTTTGACTCGCTTGACTCTGTTGCCAATTTTGAAACAGAAACCAAAAGCCAAAGACTCCACAAATCACTAGAACTCTGCCTGCTGATTTCCAAGGAAATTGAATAAAGAGACAGACTAGCAGAAAAACAAAACCTAGCAATGCGAGATAAGATGATGAGAAAATGGCGTAGTAAAGCCAAAGTAACAGAAAACTCAGGTAAATTAGGGGAATAGAGAAATTCTTAATCCACTGTAACATAGTCTTTTAGCTTTTCTATCGTTTTAGCACCAATGCCAGAGACCTTCTTAAGTTCATCAACCGACTTGAATTTGCCATTCGTTTCACGGTAGTCTATAATATCCTGAGCTCGTTTTCCTCCCAGTCCTTTGACCTGCTTGAGTTCTTCCAGACTGGCCTTGTTGAGATTGACCTTCTTTTCCTTGCTCGTCGAAGAAGCCGTCCCTGGACCTGCCTGCTGACTAGCTGCCTCTTCTCCCTTAGTGGGAACGTAAACCAGAGCCTCATCACTAACTTTCTGAGCTAGATTGAGCGACTTGCTATCTGCTTGCTCTGTCAAGCCACCAGCCTTCTGAACAGCATCATTGACTCGACTACCTACCGGCAAATCATAAATTCCAGGTGCTTTAACAGCGCCTTTTACATCTACTGTGATTAGATCTTGTTCAACCGGTTCTTCCTTTTCTTCCTTCTTCACATCCTTTTCGGTCGATGAGTCCTTGGAAATAGCTGCGACTTCTGCCTGTAAATTCGTTTCTTTTACAGGTGTTTGTGGAGTTGGCTTTAGCAGGAAAAATCCTCCTACAAGCAAGCCCAGACCAGTACAGATGACAATGATTTTATACTCTTTGATTTTCTCGATAATTGCTTCCATATTTTCTCCTCTCTTAGATTATTCGTAAGAGGAAGAAAAAAACAGTTGAAAATTTCTTCTCAACTGCTTATTTATTTGCAAAATAGTCTTCCTTAGTCAAGACATAATGAACTCTTGTCACGATTCGGCCTTCTTCATGCTGGTCCATACAAGCATAAGCTTCTTCGTGAGAAAAATGCATTCCTGATTTCTCCATGACCTTTCCTGACGCGGGATTAGCCTTATCGTATAAAGCAACTAACTTGTTCATTCCGATTTTCTCAAAAGCTAGCTCAATCACAGCACGATTGGCTTCTGTCGTCAATCCTTGATTCCAATACTTTTTATTGATAATGTAGCCAATAGCTGCCTTCTTAAGAACAGAATCAATCTTGTGCAAGTCAATGGTTCCAATAAATTTGCCATTGCTTTTTAGTTCTATTCCCCAACGTCCCAAGGGATTGGCCAAGTAGAACTGAGCAATGTTATTCTTGGTTTCTTCCAAGCTTTGATTGGTTGGAAAAGTGTAACGCGTATTATCCTTGTCTGAGGCATAGGCAAACATTGCTTCTGCATCATCCAAGGTTACAGGTCTAAGCAATAAACGCTCTGTCTCCACTATTGGATACTGAGCTAGTTTTAAAAAGATTGATTCCATAGGATTCCACCACTTGAAACGTTTCTAACTAAGATAAGGATATTGAATGAAATATTTAAAAAGCAAATTTATACTTGGTATTGAGATAACTTTAAGTACAAAAGAACTATCCTTCAGATAGAGGTTGAGGATCTAATTCTTCACTCTCTTCTTTTTTAACCGGTTCTGGTTCATAAGCTCGGATAATCTGAGCGACAACTGGATGGCGAACCACATCCTTAGCTGAAAAATGAACAAAGTCAATCTGATGGATGTTCTTGAGTTTTTCTTGAGCATCAATCAAACCAGACTTGATATTACGTGGCAGGTCAATCTGACTGATATCTCCATTGACAATCATCTTAGAATTAAAGCCTAAACGAGTCAAAAACATCTTCATCTGCATGATAGTCGTATTTTGAGCCTCATCGAGAATGACAAAGGCATCATCCAAGGTTCGTCCACGCATATAGGCAAGGGGCGCAATCTCGATAATTTCACGCTCCATGAGACGAGTTGTTTGGTCTTTTCCCAGAATCTGATACAAGGCATCATAAACAGGTCGAAGATAAGGATCTACCTTCTCCTTGAGATCACCCGGAAGAAAACCTAGACTCTCTCCTGCTTCCACCGCTGGTCTAGTTAGAATAATCCTCTTGACTTGCCCACGTTTAAGGGCAGTCACTGCCAAGGTCACTGCAAGGAAGGTCTTCCCTGTCCCTGCAGGTCCGATTCCAAAGGTCACATCATGCTGTTTAACACTATCCACATAAAGCTTTTGACCTAAGGTTTTGACACGAATAGGTTTACCAGTATTGTCCTTGATAATTTCTTCTTCGTAAAGGGCGACAAACTTGTCAATTTCATCATTTTTGACCATGCTAATAGCCGTTACCACATCTGGCGTACCAACTGTCATCCCACGATTTACCAAGACCATCAAAGCCTGAATAACTTGACGGGCTTCCTTACAGGCAGTCTCTTCTCCCAAAACCTGTACAATCTCCGTACGAGCATGAATCACCACATCGAGCTCTTCTTCCATCAAACGAAGATGGCGTTCATTGGAACCAAAAAGATGAAACAGGTCATCTGGATGACTCAGTTGAATGTCTATTGAATGTTCCTTCAAATAAAGAACCTCTCTAATCCTTTTATTTCTTTTTATTATAGCAAAGGGGCGGAGAAATTACTAGCCCAAACCCAATGAATAAAGTCTAGTGTTCTAAGTATTCTTGCCAGATGGCGTCAAAGTCTCCTAGGTTAAAAGAGAAACTGGCATGTTCCTCCAAAAAACGACTGACCTCATCAAAATCATCTGTGTGTTTTGGGAAGGCTGATTCTTCAAAAGCTAGGTCTGCCAAGATAGCTTTGGGACTGTTACTTTTAGGATTGCGCTCAGTCATGAGCCAAGTGTAAAATGATTTTCTCATAAGTCACCCTAAATCAACTCGGTCCCAAACTGGTCTTGCTTGATTTTACCAGCCTTCATCAAGCCGCCAAGTGCTTTCTTGAACTGACCTTTAGAAATGCCAAAGGTTGCCTTGATGTCGTCTGGAGATGACTTATCATTTAAGGTCATGAAACCGCCATTGCTTTCCAAGTAGGTCAAAATCATCTGGGCATCATTTTCCAACATTTCAAAAGAACGTGGTTTGAGGGAGAGGTTCAAGGTACGGTCCACTTCACGGAAACCAATGACACGCGCATCTAATACTTGCCCCAAACGTGGCTCTGCATAGCGCTCGCTAGGATGGATAAAGCCAAGCATGTTATTTTCTGGCAGGTAAACAAAAGTTCCTGACAGCTTGAGGCGGTAAACAATGGCTGGCCAGTTTTGGTTCTGCATGTTGTTGTAGGCAGGACGAGCCAAACGTTGGAAGTCTTCTTGATAAGCTAAGAGGCCCCAGATTCGGTCTTTCTTGTCCACTTCAAGACGGATGTAGAGTTGGTCGCCCTTCTTAGGCCAGAGTTCCTTGAGCTCAGGGAGAATATCGAGTGACACAACGATTTCCTTGTCAGGAAGGCCCGTATCCACAAAGACACCCAAGTCCTTACGAACCTCTGTAACACGGCCCCAACCAAATTGGTCCTGAGTTGCAGTCACTTCTAGAGTGGTCAAGCGGAGTTTTTGCTTCATATCCGTGTAGGCAAAACCTTTAACCGTATCCCCTACTGTATGTTGACCTTCTTCCTTGGCAAGTGCATAGGTTTGACCATCCTTTTGCACAAAGTAAAAACGGTCATTTTCATCGATGATCAGTCCAACGATAAAACTTGCAAGATTTGTATTCATATTTCCTTCTTTCGAATAAAACTCAGCCAGCAATGCCAACTGAGTTTTTCTGTTTATTTTTAGACTTCCAAGAGTTCTTTCTCTTTGTTGGCAGTCATGTCGTCGATGTGTTTAACAGCATCGTCTGTTACTTTTTGAATGTCTTTTTCAAGAGTCTTCAATTCGTCTTCAGTGATTTCTTTTGCTTTTTCTTGTTTCTTAGCTTCGTCCATAGCATCACGACGGATATTGCGGACAGCCACTTTAGCATTTTCGCCGACCTTCTTCACTTCTTTAGCAAGGTCACGACGAGTTTCTTCTGTGAGAGCAGGGATAACCAAACGAATCACAGAACCGTCGTTAGCTGGTGTGATACCTAGATCAGAAGCGTTCAAGGCACGTTCTATGTCTTTCAATGAAGACTTGTCAAATGGTGTTACCAACAAAACACGCGCTTCTGGAATCGTAATTGAAGCGATTTGGTTAAGAGGAGTTTCGACTCCATAGTATTCTACATGTACACGGTCCAGCAAGCTTGCATTGGCGCGACCTGCACGGATACCACCAAATTCACGAGCAAGTGATTGGTGAGACTGGGTCATTCTCTCTTTAGCTTTTTCAATAATTGCGTTAGCCATATTCTTTCTTATTCCTTTTCTTAGATATTATTTGAAACTGTTGTTCCGATATTTTCACCAAATACGACACGTTTGATGTTGCCTGGTTGGTTCATGTTGAAGACAACCAAGTCAATGTCGTTGTCCATTGAGAGGGTTGAAGCTGTTGAGTCCATGATACGAAGACCTTTGTTAATAACATCACGGTGGGTCAATTCTTCAAATTTAACAGCTGTCTTGTCCTTCTTAGGATCGGCATTGTAAACACCATCTACGCCATTTTTAGCCATAAGGATAGCATCCGCTTCGATTTCAGCTGCACGAAGGGCCGCTGTTGTATCTGTTGAGAAATAAGGTGAACCAATTCCGGCACCAAAGATAACGATACGGCCTTTTTCAAGATGACGAAGAGCACGTCCACGGACATAAGGCTCTGCCACTTGTTGCATGGCAATAGCTGTTTGCACACGTGTATCAACCCCAACTTGTTGCAATGAATCTGCCATCACAAGAGCATTCATAACAGTCCCAAGCATTCCTGTGTAATCTGCCTGAACGCGGTCCATACCTGCTTCTGCTGCAGGTTCGCCACGCCAGAGATTTCCTCCACCGATAACAAGGGCAATTTCGATACCTAAGCTATGAACTTCTTCAATCTCTTTTGCGATTGTTTGAACTGTTTGGATATCAATCCCTACGCCACGTTCACCGGCAAGGGCTTCACCTGATAACTTGATTAAAATACGTTTATACTTGGGATTCGCCATTTTCACTCTCCTTTTTTTATCCTACCTATTTTATCACAATTTCTAAGATTTTTATAGTATCAGGAGCAATTCTTTGAAAAAAATTAGACAGTCAAAAATTCCGGTAACTTCTCAAAGTAACTTCCACTTGCTTGACCAAAGTGGAAATTAGTCTAAAACGGATTTTTATGGTGGAATTAAGTGTGAGACGTTTGAGTTAGAAATGAGGCTCACTATGACAAAACATAAACACCTTACCCTTTCAGACCGTAATGATATCCAATTAGGCTTAGAGCGCGGTGAAACCTTCAAAGCTATCGGACAATCCATTCTAAAAGACCCGACTACTGTTTCTAAAGAAGTCAAACGAAACAGACAAGTACGAGAGTCTACATGCCATAACCTTCCTTGCCCTCTACTCGACAAAGCTCCCTTTGTCTGTAATGGCTGTCCTAAAAGAAGACAGAATTGTGGCTATAAGAAGATCTTCTACCTCGCTAAACAAGCTCAAAAACAATACGAACAAACTCTTGTAGAAGCTCGTGAAGGAACTCCTCTCAATTCCAAGGCATTCTGGAAAATGGACAAAGTCATTTCTGATGGGGTTAAAAAGGGACAACACATCTATCATATCCTCAAAACTCATAACCTTGATGTCAGCTCCTCAACCGTCTATCGACACATCCGAAAAGGATACCTATCTATCGCTCCGATTGACCTAGCAAGAGCCGTTAAATTCAAGGAAAGACGGAAAAGTAAGCTACCTTCCATCCCTAAAGAAGCTAAAAAAGGCCGTTCCTATGAGGATTTCCAAAACTATTTATCTCTTAATCAACTAGACTCTTGGTTGGAAATGGACACCATTATGGGCAGAATGGGAGGTAAAGTCCTACTCACCTTCAATCTCTCTTTCTGTAACTTTATCTTCGCTAGACTTCTGGATAATAAAACTGCCCTTGAGGTTACCAAACACCTCTATGACATCAAGAACACTCTTCACCAAGCTGACAAAGATTTCTTCCAACTCTTCCCTGTCATTCTTACCGATAATGGTGGAGAGTTTGCCAGGGTTGATGATATCGAAATGGATGTGCGAGGAGAGAGTAAGCTATTCTTTTGTGACCCTAATCGCTCTGACCAGAAAGGCAGAATTGAGAAAAATCACACGCTGATTCGCGACATTCTACCTAAGGGAACTTCTTTTGACAATTTAACTCAAGAGGACATCAATCTCGTCTGTTCGCATGTCAACAGCGTCAAACGTGCTGCTTTAAATGGAAAGTCAGCCTATGAACTCTTTGCATTTACCTATGGAGAAGAAATTCCTAAGCTTCTCGGCATTTCTAAAATACCTGCAGAAGACGTCTGTCAGTCGTCTACATTACTCCAACATAAGTTCTAAAAACTAACCTTTAACCGCATTCAAACGTCTCACACTAACTTCCACCATAGCGGAACTTAATCTGAAACGCTTTCAGATGAGGGGATTTTGTGCGCTCTTTTTTTCTATTTCTTTCAGCTATAAAAGCGATGAAATCAAGCATGTTTAAAACCAATGGAACTTACCCTGACACGGATTTCCACTGGTTTTTACGATTTTTATCAGATTAACTTCCACTTGGATTAGCAGTGGAAGTTAGTTTGGGAATTTACCAGTCAAAAATTCCTCTAAGTCGGCAAGGGCACGCTCTGCAATTTTTTCATAACGAGCCTTCTTATCACGGATACGTTCGCCTTCCAACTCCTTGATAATCCCAAAGTTGACATTCATTGGTTGGAAATGTTTGCTGTCGGCATGGGTGATGTAATGAGCTAAGCTTCCGATAGCCGTCGTCACTGGGAAAATAGCCTCGCTTTCTCCCTTGAAAAGACGAGCTGCGTTAATTCCCGCAACCAAGCCTGAAGCAGCTGACTCTACATAGCCTTCCACACCCGTCATCTGACCAGCAAAGAAGAGATTTGGTTGTTTCTTAGAACGGTAAGTCTGTTCAAGAAGATTTGGTGAATCCATGTAAGAATTGCGGTGCATAACACCATAACGAACAAACTCAGCATTTTCAAGACCTGGAATCATTTGGAAGACACGCTTTTGTTCTCCCCATTTGAGGTGGGTCTGGAAACCAACAATATTGTAGAGACTACCAGCCGCATTGTCCTGACGAAGCTGGACAACCGCGTAAGGTGTTTTGAATTCGCCATCACGAGGTCCTGTGTAGTCGTCTGGATACTCAAGACCAACTGGTTTCATAGGGCCATAAAGCATAGTTTTAATGCCTCGTTTGGCCATGACTTCGATTGGCATACAGCCTTCAAAATACTTTTCTTTCTCAAAAGAATTGAACGGTGCTTCTTCCGCATTAACCAAGGCTTCATGGAAATCCATAAACTCTTGCTTGGTCATAGGGGCATTGAGGTAGGCCGCTTCTCCCTTATCATAACGAGACTTGAGATAGACCTTGCTCATATCGATGGTATTGACGTCGATAATCGGCGCTGCCGCATCGTAGAAATAGAAACCATCGCCATCATTAAGGGCATGAATATTTTCAGCTAGGGTATCACTAGTCAAAGGACCAGTAGCGACAACCGTAATAACATCCGTCGGCAATTCTGTAATTTCATCACGAACCACTTCAATCAAGGGGTGGTTGGCCACTTTTTCGGTCACCATTTGGGAGAAACCATCACGGTCCACCGCAAGAGCTCCTCCTGCAGGAACACGGGTTGCTTCAGCAGATTCCAAGATAACTGAACCCAAGCGACGCATTTCTTCCTTGAGAAGCCCGACAGCATTTGTCAAAGCATCCCCACGAAGAGAATTAGAACAAACTAACTCTGCAAAATTTTCTGTTTTGTGCTGAGGTGTTGACTTGACACCACGCATTTCATAAAGTTTAACTGGAATACCACGCTCTGCGATTTGGTAGGCTGCTTCAGAACCTGCCAAACCAGCACCGATAACATTGATATAAGATTGAGACACGACACTAATACCTCTTTGGGAGTGTGAAAACAAGATTCACATTGAAAAAGTCAACCGAACTTTCCTCGCTTTCGAGTTTCTTGGCTCAGACTGAAAAGGTCCACAGGACTTACTTCGCTTTCGAATTTCTTGGCTCAGGCTGAAAAAGTCCCCCGGACTTTTTCACTCCCACAAATCTTTCTATTTTTTTCTTCTACTAGTATAACAAAAAAAGGGAAGAAGGCAAACTTCCCTGTTTAGTCATTTTCTTGTTTTTCTTCCCAGTGGTGGTAGGCAGCGTAGAGCTGACTTTTATTCCACTGGTAAATCTTAGCTACTTCCTTGATAGCTTGATTTTTCTTCATGCCTTGCTGGATACGGGCTTGGATTTCTGAAAACAAGTCCTCCTCGTCCTTTTCTTCCATATCCTGACTGGCACCTTCAACGATGAGAAGGCATTCTCCCTTAAGTGGCGTTTCAGAGATACTTTCCAGCAATTCAGAGATCTTTCCTCTTTGGTATTCTTCATAGATTTTGGTCAATTCCCTGACCAAGACGACCAAGCGATCACCGTAGACTTCTAGCATATTTTCCAACGTATCTGCCACACGATGGGGCGATTCATAGAAAATCTGAGTTTCAGGATAGTCTTTTTTCGAGTCGAAAAATTGCTTTTGCTGGCCTGATTTTCTAGGTAAAAAGCCATAAAAGATATGTGGCTGTGGTGCTAAACCACTGGCGATCAAGGCAGAAATTCCTGCAGAGGCACCTGGAACAGTGATAACTGCGATTTCTTCCTCAATAGCCGCCTTGACCAAATCATGACCAGGGTCTGAAATACTTGGCAGACCTGCATCGGATACCTGAGCAATACTTTGCCCTGCTTTCAAAAAACTAATCAAATCAGGAATCTTTTCCTTGGCATTGTGCTCATGAAAACTAATCTGCTTGGTAGAAATGTCAAAATGCTTGAGCAGAAGACCTGTATTGCGCGTGTCCTCAGCAGCAATCCAGTCCACTTCTTTCAAGGTCTGAATAGCTCGAAAGGTCATATCATCTAAATTGCCAATCGGTGTTGCTACTAGGTACAGCTTGCCGTAGGGTGACTGCCCCTTAAAACTTTTTTGAATCTGCATGCCTACTCCCTGTATAACAACTCGTCACAGAACATACATTCCTCGTCCTGCTCTCGACGTTGTCCATAAAAATCATTACATACGTGAAATCCATCACGGTAAATGCGACGGACACTTTCGCGAACATGTTTGGCCTTGACAGGAGCATCTGCTTCCACCTCACCCAAGCGTTCGCGCAACTTAGAATTTTCCAAACGAAGAGCTGTATTTTCCTCTACCAGGCTCTTGAGATTTTTCTTGATGGCTTCCACATCGGCCAAGGTTACCAATAACTGTTGGGAAAAATCATCCAGCGCGTCAAATAATTCTTTTTTGTCCATAAAACAGCCCTTTCCTTTCTTTATCGTTCATTTTTGAGTTTATATTTCTTTCAAGACCAGATATTCCATGGTATTTTGAAAACTGACATTAGCCTGCCACATTTTTCTAGCTTCTAGTAAATCTTGTAGAATCACTCTTACTCTTGCTTGTAGGATATCTTGTCCACAGAGGACTTCAAGAATCCGTAAAACCTGATCTTGTTTTTCCTTATCATCTGCCAAGCTAGCTAGTTTGGCAACTTGCAAATAACTTTCTTTTTTCTTAGCCACTAACCAAGTCAGCAGGCGTTCACTTTCATCGACCAAGGTCCAAAAACTTGCCTGATTAGCCAACTTTTCTGCTTCAGCTCGCGATTGACTAAACTGGGCTAAAAGAGTTGCTTTTTTCTTGACCAGACCTGCTTGTTCTAATTGATGGATGAGCTTCTCTTCTTGCTTTTTAAAGTGGAAAATCTGGGTTCGACTGCGGATGGTCGGCAACATCTTTTCCTCATCGCTGGTCAAGAAGAAAATATAAACCTCGCTCTGGGGTTCTTCGATGACCTTGAGCAGAGAATTGGCTGCATTAGGATGCATTTTCTCAGCTTGCTCGATAATAAAGACCTGTTGTTGGCTTTCAATCCCTGCTTGAGAAAACTGCCCCACCAATTCTCGAATCCGTTCTGTCTTGATGACCTGATTGACTGGCTTAATCAAGGTAACATCGGGAAATTCTCTCTGTTCAATCAGCTTACAATTTCGGCATTTCTCACATGGCAACACACCTACTTTATCCGTACAAAAGAGGCTCTTAGCTAAAAATTGCGCCATTTCCAAGCTTCCAAAGAAACCTGAAAAGAGATAGGCATGATTGAGCTGGTCTTGTTCTAGGATACGGACAAAGCGGTCAAACTGATCTGGCTGCCAGGCCTTTAGTTGATCTTGTTTCATTTAGCTAAGCCCATTCTATCAAACAAGACAGCCTTTGTGGTTTCCACAACCTCCTCCAATGGAAGACTCGCATCAATCTTGACAATGCGACTTCCTTCTTTGTCCAGAAGAGAAAGGTAGCCTTGACGGACTTTTTTATGCAAGTCCAACCCTTCCAAGTCCAAACGATTGACCTCACGATTGCTATTAGCAGCAATGCGAGCTAGTCCTTCTTCCACCTCAATGTCAAAATAGAGTGTCAAATCGGGTTTAAGGCCGTCTGTCGCAAAGTGATTGAGCCAATCAATGGCGTCAATATCCAAGCCACGACCAAATCCCTGATAGGCAACGGAACTATCGATGAAGCGGTCCATAATGACCAACTTGCCAGCTTCAAGTGCTGGGAGAACTTTTTCCACCAAGTGCTGTCTGCGACTAGCAATATAAAGAAGCAACTCTGTCTTCGCATCCATCTGAGTATGACTTGGATCCAAAATTACTTCCCGAATCTTCTCCCCGATCAAGACTCCTCCAGGTTCACGGGTCGTCAGCACCTCTACTCCTTTTTCCTCTAAAATTGGGAGCAGAGCCTCTAAAACACTGGTCTTTCCTGCTCCCTCTGGTCCCTCAAGAGAGACTAAAAATCCTTTTGACATGTCTAACTCATTTCTTTTTTACTACTTCTATTCTATCAAAAAAATAGGGGTTTGTGACAATCTTTTTGTCTTCTCATTTCAACCACTATAAAAGAGGCAGTCAAAGCCACCTCTTATTTACCTAGTTCTTGTGTTCGTTTGTAGGCTTGACCAACTGCATCCATGACTGTTCCTCGGAAAGCATGCGCTTCTAGGCTTGCTACACCAGCGATAGTCGAACCGCCTGGGCTACAGACTTGGTCTTTCAATACTCCAGGATGCTCTTGGCTTTCTAGGACCAATTGCCCAGCTCCTACCACAGTTTGGGCTGCCATTTTCAATGCCGTTTCTCGTGGCAATCCCGTCTGAACACCTGCATCTGCCAAAGATTCGATAAAGAGATAGACAAAGGCCGGTCCACAGCCTGCAAGACCTGTCGCTGCGTCGATTAAGCCTTCTCCCAGTTCAACCAATAGACCAGCCTTATTTAAAAGCTGACAAAAGAGCTCACTGTCCTCAGCCCTGCAATTAGAAGACAAGGCATAACTAATCACTCCTTGTCCTATAGAAGCAGGGGTATTTGGCATCATACGAATAATTCGGTGTTGACTTGGGATAAGACTTGCTAGTTTTTCTAAAGTCAATCCAGCTGCCATCGAAATCAAAAGAAGACTCTCTCGTTTTTCAAGGATAGACTGATATTGAGCAAGCAAGTCTGAGAACTGGGCTGGCTTAACACCTAGAAAAATCACATCTGCTTCTGCGAAAATTTCTTCATTGCTGGAAGCATGACCACCAAAGTTGGCGATGAAAGCATCCACCTTGGCTTGGCTACGATTGGCAAGAAGAATGTCATCACACGTCTTGGCCTGTAAAACAACCTTGGCCAAACTAGCACCCATATTCCCCAAGCCGATAAATCCAATCTTCATTTTTTACTCCCTTATCTGTCCATCACCAGCAACCACATACTTGTAGCTAGTCAACTCTTTCAAGCCCATTGGACCTCGCGCGTGCAGTTTCTGAGTAGAAATCCCCATTTCACATCCAAGACCAAATTGACCACCATCTGTGAAACGAGTTGAGGCATTAACATAGACAGCTGCAGAGTCCACTTGATCTGTAAAGTAAGCTGCAGCTTCAGCATTTTCAGTTACAATGGCATCCGAATGATGGGTACTGTGAGCCTCAATATGGGCAACCGCTTCTTCTAAACTGCTCACAACCTTAACAGCTAGGACATAGTCTAAAAACTCGGTGTCAAAGTCTTGTGCTTCAGCTGCTTGGCCTGAAACAAACTGACTTGCTTTGCTATCCAAGCGGAATTGAATTGGTTCCAGTCCAGCTTCCTTACGCTCTGTAACTAGAACTTGCTCCAAGCGAGGAAGGAAGCTTGCTGCCTTGTCTTCATGAACCAGCAGAACCTCCATGGCATTGCAGACAGAAGGACGACTGGTTTTGGCATTGTTGATGATAGACAGAGCCTTGTCCTCATCTGCGTCCTTATCGACATAAATATGGACAATCCCAGTTCCTGTCTCGATAACAGGCACAATAGCATTCTCAACCACTGCATTGATCAAACCAGCTCCCCCACGAGGAATAAGGAGGTCTAGATAGCCCTTGGCCTTCATCATGGCATAGCTACTTTCACGGCTAGTATCTTCCACCAGTTGAATCACATCTGGGTGAATAGTAGTCGTCTCCAAGCCCTTCTTCAAGGCTGTGACAATAGCATGGGCAGTTTGATAGGCGTCCTTCCCACTACGAAGAACAACTGCATTTCCACTCTTGAGAGCCAAAGCAGCCGCGTCAGACGTCACATTTGGACGACTTTCATAGATAATACCAATAACCCCCATAGCCACACGTCTCTTGGTAATAACCAAGCCATTTTCAAGATGATTGGTTTCTAAAACTTCACCGATTGGATCTGGTAAGGCAACCACTTCACGAATTCCTCTTGCCATTGCTTCTATACGACCTGCATCCAAATAAAGACGATCCAGCATCACATCTGAAATTTTACCTTTGGCCGCTTCCATATCGAGGGCATTGGCCGCTAAAATCTCCTCAGTAGCTGCTAATAAATAATCAGCCATGGCTAGCAAGGCTTGGTTTTTCACCTCTTCACTAGCTGTGTTAATCGATTTTTTAACAGCCTGTACCTGTTCAAATTGTTCTTGTGTACTTACCATAGTTAACCTCTAAAATTCTGTAAAGAGTAGTTGGATTTCAGGAGTAATGGAAATCCAGTCATCACGGTGAATCAGGACACCCTTGGCTTTTTGAGAACGCAACATATCCTCCAAAGCAGATGCACCAAATTGCACACGCCCTTTTCCAAGTGATTTTCCACTTTCCTTGTCAAATACTGTCACAATATCACCGTAAGAAAAGGCTCCTTCTGCTTCAACAACACCAGATAAAAGGAGACTCTTGCCATGTTGAGAGAGAGCTTCTGCAGCCCCTTTATCAACCCAAATAGAAGCTTGACTCTGAGCATAAAAGGCCAGCCATTGTTTCTGGGTACGAAGTCCCTTCTCTTGCGCAATAAAGTAGGAACCATCCTTAGTCTCCTCAGCTGCTTCAATCATGGCATCTGTCTTCAAAGATGAGCAGATATAAACAGGAACTCCTGATTCTGTCGCAATAGTTGCAGCTTTGATTTTTGTTAGCATGCCCCCAGTTCCGTTTGACGAACCAGCTCCACCGGCCATATCGATAATCTCACGATTGATGGTCTCGATTCGCTCCAAGCGTTTGGCTCTTGGATCTGAATTAGGATTTCCAGTATAGAGGCCGTCCACATCTGTCAAGAGAACCAAAAGGTCTGCTTGGACCATAGCCGCCACCTGGGCACTTAGAGTATCATTGTCCCCAACCTTGATCTCATCAATAACGACACTGTCATTCTCATTGATGATAGGAATCGCGCCACGGCTAAGTAGAACTGACAAAGCCTGATGGGCATTTTTATAACGGCGCTTATCCACAAAGTCATCCTGGGTCAGCAAGATTTGGGCAGAAACGATTTGGCGTAAGAGAAGATTGGTTGTGTATTCTTCCAACAAAAGCCCTTGCCCTACCGCTGCTGAAGCCTGTTTATCAGCAATCTTAGTCGGACGCTTTTTAAATCCTAAGGCTCCAAAACCAGCCGCAATGGCACCTGACGATACCAAAATCAATTCATGACCAGCCTCGTGCAGCATAGCCAACTGCTGGGTAATAGCCTTTACCTTACTACGTGATAAACTTCCATCCTCATTCGTCAAAGAAGAAGTCCCTACCTTAAAGACAATCCGTTTGTATTTCATAGTCTCACTCCGATTCTTCATATTTATCCATTATAACATGAATAACAGGAAATAGAAAAGAGTTGATAGGAAAAAGAAGGCCCTAAAACCTTCTTTTTTACTACTGTTCTGATTCCGATTTGTTTGCACTCGTTTCAGAGCTTTTTGAAGTTGATGATGTCAAATCTTGACTAGTTGAAGAATTTGTAACACTTTCATGTTGACTCGTTTCTTTATTTTCAAGATCCTTTTTCACTACTTCTTTAGATTCTTTTATTTCTGAATGACTTGTAGTTTTAATTGTAGCAGATTTTTCGACTGGAACATCCACTAACCAAGCACCACTTGAATCAACAGTATAGCCTTCTGGTGTCTTACCGTTCACAAGCAATTGTCCATTTTCTTTCAAGAAGTACCATTTATCCTTGTCTTTAATCCAACCAACAGCTCGTGAACCATCTTCCTTGTAGAAATACCAATCATTTGCCTTTTTAAGCCAACCTTGCTTCATAGTTCCTGAATCTTCTAGATAGTAATGATGACCAGCAACTTCTATCTCGCCTGTCTTCATGACACCAGTAGAATCCATATAGTACCAGGTTTCTTTATCTTTTACCCAACCCGTTTTCATTTCTCCTGATTGAGCAAAGTAATACCATTGCCCCTTATATTGAAGCCAACCTGTCTTCATAGAGCCATCGTTTGATAAATAATAGTTCTGACCTCCAGTATTTACCCAACCAATTTCCATCTGATTTTCTTTGTTGAAATAATACCAAATTCCATCAATTTTCTTCCAATTTTTAGCAGAAGCACCAGAGTCTGTCAAATAGAACCAACGATTGTTCCATTTTTTCCATTGATTCTGTAACAAGATACCCGTTTGGTTGAAGTAATACCATTCACCTTCGATTTCATTCCAACCGACAGCATACTCTCCTGTAGAATCAGGTGCTTGATACCACCAATTCCCATACGCACTCTTATGCCAGCCAGCTTGAAAACTTGGAATCGGCTTGTAGGAAGTTGAAATATTGACAAAACCGTCTTGTCGAATCTCAAAAACTGTTGCATCATAGTCTTTGCTGGCTGCGTTGATTCTCTCAATTCCTCGTTCTTTGAGCCAATTAACATACTCACTATCAACACCATTTTTCCAAGGTAGACTATCCGAAGTTTGAACAATCAAACTCGGACTCAAATTTTTAATGAAATTCTTGGTATTTGATTTGTTTGTATCATGGTGATGATTAAACTTCATCAAATCAACTTTTCCAATAAGAGGTCCATACTTATCTTCCGCTCCATGCACATTATCTAAGTCGCCCCCAAGGTAAATTTTCTTGCCATTGACTTTCACTACACTAATCAGGGAATTGGAATTGTCATCCCAAATTTTCTTTAATTCACCTGATGAATCAGTTTCATTTTCATAGTTATAGAGTTGAATATCCATGTCCCCAAACTGAAAATGAGCATCTCCCTGTGTGATGTTTTGAATAACTGAAACACCTTTTTCGGTGGCAGTCTGTAAAACCTTATCATAACCGTACAGATTATCCCATAAACGTTCAGAATTAGTAATACGATTATCACTATATTTTTTAAGATAGACTCGGTCAACTGGATAGGTAGACAGTAATTCATCAACATTTCCAATATGATCACTGTGGGTATGGGTCACCAAAATAAAATCAAGTTTTTGGACACCCAATTCCTTCAAACGACGAAAGACACGGTCTGTCAGAACATGCTTATAAGACGTTTCAATTCCTTCTCTCCATGGATAACGAGAATCACTTCCATCTGGGAAATCATAATCTTCTCCTGTATCAATCATGGCAAAATGTCCATTGCTTTCAAGAATAATCGCATCACTGCCACCTTCTTGAACATTGATAAAGTGAATTTTATTTCCTGAACTTTCTTGAGCTTGAACATTCCCATACCATGACAAACCTAAAAAAGCGCCTGCAAGTGCTAAACTAATCAATTTCTTTTTCATTATTGCTCTATTAGAATTCCTTTTTGATTAAAATAATATCTTTTTCCATCAATTTCGTTCCAACCGATAGAATAATTTCTTGTAGAATCTGGTGCTTGGTACCACCACTCGCCATTAGATTTCTGATGCCATCCCGAAACAAACGATGGTATTTTTTTATATTGTTTACTTATATCAACTATGCCATTTTGTCTAATATCAAAAACAGTTGCATCATATTCTGTACTAGCTGCATTTATTCGCTTTATCCCTAAACTATCTAACCATGCTATATATTCAGGGTTGTCTACAATAGGACTATCATAAAAACCTGGAACAGCATCACTTGTCTGCACTATGATTTCTGGAGATAGATTTAATATAAAGTTTTTTGTATTTGATTTTTCGGTATCCTTATGATGATTAAACTTCATCAAATCAACTTTTCCAATAAGAGGACCATACTTGTCTTCTGCTCCATGAACATTATCTAAGTCGCCCCCAAGGTAAATTTTCTTGCCATTGACTTTGACTACACTAATCAAGGAATTGGAATTATCGTCCCAAACAGGTTTAAGATTTCCATTCTCAGCATATTCATTTTCATAATTATAGAGCTGAATATCCATGTCTCCCATTGTAAAACGGGATTCTTCATTTGAAATATCTTGAATCAATTTCACCCCATTACGATTTGCAGCTTTAATCGCATTATCATATCCGTAGAGATTATCCCACAAACGATTTTTATCAGTTATACGACTATCATCATATCTTTTCATATAAATACGATCAACAGGGTATTTATCTAATATTTCATCCATATTTCCAATATGGTCACTGTGGGTATGGGTTACCAAAATAAAATCAAGTTTTCGGGCACCCAATTCCTTCAAATGACGGAATACTCTATCGGTCATTACATGCTTATAAGAAGTACCGATTCCTGGTCTCAAAGGATATTTAGGATTACTACCATCAGGAAAATCATAATCTTCTCCTACATCAATCATGGCAAAATGACCATTACTTTCCAAAATAATAGCATCACTTCCTGCAGTCAGTACATTAACAAAATGTATTTTATTACTGGAAAAGCCAAAATATTTTTCTAGCGTTAACCCATTATATATATATATATATTATGATTAAGATTGCAGTTACCATAATTATACTGGACTTCTTTTTACACTTCATTCTTACTTCCTCAATCTCTCTAAGGTTTCCTTAAAAATCTCTGGGATATCTGCTGTAAATTCCAAAATCTCACCTGTTCTCGGATGAGTAAAACCTAAAGTCTTGGCATGAAGAAATTGCCCATGTCCTTTCAGAGTCTTACGTGGACCATAGACTTCATCCCCAGCGACTGGATGTCCAATGTAAGCCATGTGAACACGGATTTGATGAGTGCGTCCTGTCTCTAGCTGCAACTCTACCAAGCTGTAATCACCAAAGCGTTCCAAGACGTGGAAACGAGTCACTGCAGGCTTACCTTTAGCAGTCACAGCCTGTTTCTTACGGTCTTTTTCACTACGGCCAATCGGCGCTTCAATCACACCGCGATCATTGGGTAGATTTCCATGAACAATCGCCCAATATTTGCGTAAAGACTTTTTATCCTTAAGTTCTTGAGCAAGTGCTAGATGCGCCTCATCGTTTTTAGCAATCATAAGAAGACCTGACGTATCCTTATCAATACGATGAACGATTCCTGGACGCAGAACCCCATTGATACCCGACAAGTCCTTAATATGATACATAAGGGCATTTACCAGAGTTCCACTAGTATGACCAGCACTCGGATGCACAACCATCCCCTGAGGTTTATTAACAACGGCCACATCCTCATCTTGGTAGATGATTTCTAGCGGAAGATTCTCAGCCACATACTCTAAGACCTCTGGTTCTGGCACATGATAGGTGACAACATCACCCTCTTGAACTGTGTATTTAGCTTTCTTGACTTGGCCATTGACCAAGACCTGGCCTGATTTGATTTGTTCATTCGCGAGACTGCGTGATAATTCTGTCAAATCCGACAAAGCCTTATCCAAACGCAGGCCACCAGTTTCAATTTTAATTTCCATTTATTTCCTCTTTTAGCATTGCAATCAATAAAATAATCACTCCAACAGTCAGATAGCTATCTGCCACATTGAAAATTGCAAAATTGATAAAGTCAAGGTGAAACATATCCACAACAAAGCCCTGACTCACCCTGTCAATAAAGTTTCCAAGACCACCTGCAATAATCAAGGTCAAACCCAAGACCATCCAGAGTGAGTCCTCCATGTGTTTATGTAGATACCAAATGGCACCTACCACGACGACCAGAGTAATGATAGCAAATAACAACTGCTGATCTTGTAAGATAGAAAAGGCTGCCCCTCGATTTTGCAGGTAGGTCAAACTAACGAAATTGGGAATCCAAGAGCGTACTTCACCCAGTGGAATCTGCTGGACGATATAGGATTTGACTAACTGATCCAGCGCAATCAAAAGCAGTACAATAACTGCCACTATTCCTCTTTTTTTCATGATTTCCTCTTCTGATCAAAATATTCTTGCATGACTTCTACAAAGAGAGTACCAGCTTGACTCAGCTCCACTTCTTCACGTTTAACATAGACCATGCGATTATCTAGGTTATCCTTGAGACGAATGACTGTAATCCCATTAACACTATCACTATCTAAAAATCCAGATCCAGTCGCATAGGCATTCGTCCGCTCCAAAATGCCATTCAAAGTAGCACGGTCAGTCACATTGAACATCTGTGAGCTCGCACTGGTATCAACAAAGTTCTCTGAATAATAAAGGTACTCGTCTTTTTCTTGAGTGAAACGAACTGTTGGTAGATCCGCTAAATCCTCCATGACCAATTCCTCTTTCTGAGCCAAAGGATGCCCCTCACGGAGATAAATGTGAGTATGGAAGGGAATCAATTCAATGACCTCAAGGCCCAGCTTTTCAACCCGTTGCATAATCCCCTTTTTATTTTGATTGTTGAGGTAGATAATCCCAATCTCACTGTGCCCTTGCGCTACTTCGTCTAAAATTTGAACAGTAGTTGATTCAAAAATACGAAAGTTCTTATAGTCAGGATAGCGCTCTGAAAAAGCCGTAATCGTCGGTGGCAAGAAGTCATAGTGCTGACTAGCAATGGAAAATTCATCTTTTTCTTCCTCAGGATGGGCATACTGATTTTGAAAAATATCAAATCCCTTAACCAATTCTTGCGCTTTTTCATAGAATTCCATACCTCGACGAGTCAAGAAAGTCCCTGAGCTGGTCCGACGGAAAATCTTAAAACCCAATTCTTTTTCCAAATCACGAACAGAAATAGACAGACTCGGCTGACTAACATACATCTTTTCAGCAGCTTCACGGAAAGTACCGCTATTTGCAATAGCCACAACATAGCGTAATTGTTGAATGTTCATCTTCTACCCCCAACTTCTTTATCTTTTCATTATACCATATTTTAGAAGTTTTCCAAAAAGGAAAAAAGAACATCCTATTCTTCTTAACCTTCTTAACTATCTTCACTATCTGCCTTTCTCAAGCCAATCTTATTTTCAAAATCAATTCAAAAAAATAAGTGGCTACACACCACTTCAGTATCGGAAAGAAAAACGATGACTATTTGTGAAAAAAAGAAAATGCCGGAAAGTTCCGACATTGTTTTAGTAAACTAACTTCCTGAAAATAGGAGTAACCACACATTCCAGAAGGCAGTGATATTGATGAGAATATGAACTAGTATTGGATAGTAGAGACTTTTTGTCATGCGATACAATAGAGCAAAAATAAGCCCTCCACTAGCATAAGTGAAAAAAGCAAGAGGAGTTAAAGCAAAATTGACATGAATATAACCGAAAATAATAGCAGAAAGCAAGACATCTCCATACCAAGGCGAGTTTTTGAAAAAGGTTGTCATAAGCACACTGCGATAAATCAATTCCTCAGCAATAGGGCCGATGAAGCAAGCCATGAGCAAGAAATAGGGTAATTCCTGTCTCCCCATCATTTCTATCGTTTCATTCAAAGAAATTTGATTTGAAGACGAGGGTATGAAATAAGACAAGAAGAAGTCCGACATATACGACATGATGTAGCCCAGTAAAAGGTAGATAAAGTACCTCAACTGCCACGTGAAATGAAAAGTCTTCTTTCCTGCAAAAACTAGTAGATAGATGACTGCTGACAAAAGAACACCACTTTCCAGCAAAAGTAGAATCTGAAAAAATTCACGACTTGCTGGTAGATAAGGCTTTGCGAGGTGATTGAAAATTCCCCAAAACCAAGTTGATTTGTAAAAAATTAAGGACAATGCTAGTAAAATTTGAATAGCTCGTTTTTTCATATTAAATTCTCTGTTTTCTCCCCTTGTTTCTTCATATTCCTACTAAATTTTACTTAAAATCTCGCAGCACTTCCTTTGCAAAGATGGTTACCTCCTCCAATATATCCTAAATCATAGGTGCCTCTGGGACAAAATCCATGAACCGGCAGAGTTAATACTGGTTCTATTTCCCAATCGTATCTACCATTAGGATTTTTACCATAGGGATCTGCTCCACCTTGGATCAGCTCTAATTCTTCATTTGTTAGATTTATATTTTTTGTCATTAAAATCATGATATATTTCCTCCGTTATTGTTTAGATTAGTTGAGTAATCTGATACTCATACCTACTTACAAAAAACTATTATATTAAGTTGGTTTTTTAATTTGTCTAGTTGCAACATTAACAAACATAGTATAGCATATCTTTTCGAAATATCCTCTTCAAATCATCAATTGTCATCAAAACATCCTAAACTGTAAAATAAATTAGTCTCGTCCCTTTTACCATTATCTTCTCCAAAATATGCTATAATAATACCAAAAGATAAAGAAGGAAGTCTTATGATTAAACTACTAGCCTTGGATATGGACGGAACCCTCCTCAATGAAGCCAAGGAAATCCCACAAGCTCATATTACTGCTATTCACCAAGCTATTGAAAAATGTGTCAAACTGGTTCTCTGTACAGGTCGCCCGCTTTTCGGTGTCCTCCCCTACTACAAAAAATTGGGACTTGACCTCCAGAATGAGTATGTGATTGTTAACAATGGTTGTTCAACTCACCAGACAAGTGACTGGGGACTAGTTGACTGGCAAGAACTCAGTCCAGCAGACATCGAATACCTCTATGACCTAGCTGAAAAAAGTGATGTTCAGTTGACTCTTTTTGATGAGGAGCATTATTTTGTCCTCGGTGGTAAGCCTAATGAAATCATTCAAAATGATGCCAAACTAGTCTTTTCAGACCTGACTGAAATTTCTCTTGAGGAAGCGACTAGTGGCAAGTTTCGTATGTTCCAAGGTATGTTTTTAGGAACAGAGAGCCAAACAGACGATTTTGAGCAACGTTTTGCTGGGGAACTCTGCCAACGATTTAGTGGAGTTCGTTCACAGCCCGTCATTTATGAAGCTATGCCACTTGGTACGACCAAGGCTACCGCTCTTTCTCGACTAGCTGAGATTTTGAAGATTGATTCCTCAGAAATCATGGCCATGGGCGATGCCAATAACGATATCGAAATGCTCCAGTTTGCAGGACTTGGTATTGCAATGGGAAATGCCAGCGATTATGTCAAATCTCTTGCGGATGCTGTTACAGCCAGCAACGAAGAAGACGGCGTTGCGCGTGCCATTGAGAAATATATTTTATAATCAAGAAGCCCAGTTCGTGTCAACTGGGTTTTGATATTTAAGAATTCCTAAAACTTTAGAAACTCTTTAGAAATGCTTGAGCTTTCTTTGATTTCTATGCTTTATACTAAAATTATCAAAATAAATCAAAAGGAGAGAATCATGAAAACAGTACTTGACATTCATGGATTGTCCAAAAACTTTGCCAAACAAGCTATTCTTCAGGATCTTCATCTAACCATAAGAGAGGGAGATATTTATGGACTTATAGGAAAGAATGGAGCTGGGAAGACCACCTTGATAAAAATTATTACGCAACTACTTTTTGCGGATAAAGGAACTGTTTCCCTCTTCTCCAGCAAAACGGAAAATGAGTGGAGCAAGTCTCTATCTCGAGTAGGTTCTGTTATCGAATCACCTGTAGCTCATAATCACTTAACAGCTTATCAAAATCTGAAATATTACTGTATGATTCGGCATATTCCAAATGCTGATCAAGTCATTCGTGAAACCCTGGACTATGTAGGTTTGGCAGATACAGGTAAAAAATTCTTTCGTGATTTCTCGCTAGGAATGAAACAAAGACTTGGGATCGCCATTGCCCTCCTATCCAAACCAGACTTCCTGATTTTAGATGAACCTATCAACGGTCTCGACCCAATCGGTATCAAAGAATTTCGACTCATGATTCAACGGCTCAATCAAGAGAAAGGGATCACCATTCTCATCTCTAGCCATATCTTGTCAGAACTCTATCTCCTAGCTAATCGCTTTGGTATTTTAGATCAAGGCAAGATTATTCGTGAAATCAGCAAAGCTGAATTTGAAACACTAAGTGAGGATTATATTGTTCTTAAGACAGCTGACCAAGAGAAAGCTTGTCAAGTATTGAAAGAACAAATCCAGCTCCAGTTCAAGGTTGTCAATCCTGAGAATGAAATCCATATCTTTGGTCAGGAACAAGATGTCAAACAGATTCTCAAGGAATTAACCTTGGCAGATGTTGCCATTGACGAGATTTACTATGCCCGTCAAAACCTAGAAGAATACTTCACTCAATTGGTCGAATAGGAGAAAAATCATGATACATACCATTCAAGCAGACTTTTACCGTCTTTTCCGTTCCAAAGGATTCTGGATTACAGAGTTCATTCTCTTTGTACTCATGTTAATGGGGGCTATTTTTGGGGCTACGGGTCAACTAATGGCAATCCAGACAGAAGAACCAGATATACCAATCCAAGGTTGGAATGGTATACAAGCCCTGATTAATGCATCTAGTCAAGGTTCAAACCTCGTTTTTCTCTGCATCGTCCTAGCCTGCCTCGTTCTTGGAGTTGATTTAATCGGCAAACTCTATAAAAATAATTTAACAGTGGGTGTTTCTCGTACCGAGTTTTTCCTTGCCAAAGCCTTTGTATTGGCTTGCATTGGACTTTCTCAACTCATCATCGGTCTTGTGATTGCCTTTATTCCAGCAACTATCTTAAATGGATTTGGAACTATGCCTGATGGCTTTATTGGAAATCTACTGGTAACCATTTCCCTTCAATTTCTTTGCCTCTTTGCTTGGCTTTCCATTGTTTCCTTCATCCTCTATGTTAGTCATTCTTATCTTGCGGTATTTATTGGTTATTTGGTCAGCTCTACCTTACTTTCTATGCCAATGATCATTTTTCCAAATATCAAATTTTTACCCTATTTATCCTTGCAATTTTCCTATACTATGACTGCTAATAGTGAGTCAATTCTCTACACACTTATAGTTAGCTTAGCTGTTATTGTAATCTTTAATCTAAGTGGACTGGCAGTTTTCAAAAAGAAAAGTCTATAAAAAATGACCTCCTCTAGCCTACAGAGGAGGTTTATTTCGTTAAAAGTAAATGAAAACCGACAACCACTGTCCATCTGTGCTTAGTTTCATCTCTGCACCGAGAAGATGACATAATTCCTCAGTGATATAAAGGCCTAAACCAGAGGATTCTTCGGTGTCTGATAGATTTTCAGAATAAAAACGGTTGCTGAGATTTTCTATTCTTTTGATGGGCTGTTTAACAAGGTTTGCAATCTCTAAGACAAGCTGTTCCTTTTCCTTTCGCAAAGATAGACGTGCTTCTTCCTTACCATGCTTGAGGATATTTCCAAGCAGATTTTGTAAAATTCGATCCAGTAAGTCTTCATCAGTCCTCATTTTCAGACCAGCTTCAACCTCAAAATCAAGCGTGATATTTGCCGCCTGAAAAACATCATAATAAGCCAGAGTCTTTTTGGTGATAAAAGCGGAAAAATCCACTTCTTCCAGTTTCGGTTTGACAGCTCCTTCCATCAAACGACGGTATTCTAGGAGAGCCTCCAAACGTTTGGAAACTAAATCAAGATGCTGGGCTATTTTTTGTAAGGTTTCTGCTTTGTCTTTAGGAGACTTTATCAATTGTTGGGTGTAGCCTGAAGCGATAGTCAAAGGCGTCCGAATATCATGGGCGATATTGCTGATGGCCATATCCAGAGTCTGTTTTTCCCTTTTCATAACCAATCGAGATTGCTCCACTTCCTGAAATAGATTCTCAATCTGCTGATAGAGATATAAAAAATGTTTGGAAAAAATGCTGACCCCTACTCTTTTCATACTACCTGTGAGAATCTTGTCTTCAATCTGTTGACTCAGACTTTCAAGTGCTAGATGGTAGCGAATCAATGCAATCGATAAAATAATTAGGAGTACCAGTAGGATAAAGATTATCATGTAGATCATTGCTTGTCTCCTTTTAATCTTACCCCAACGCCCCAAATGGTTTCAATATATTCTTGATTTGGGTCAAGCTGGTTTAATTTTTTACGAAGATTACTCAAATGCGTATTGAGAGTATTATCTCCAGGTAGGTAGCTATCCTCCCAGACCAATTCATAAAGTTCTTCTTTTGTAAAAATTTTCTTAGGGTGTTTAAGGAGAGTTTGGAGAATCAAGCATTCTTTCTTGGCAAGGCGAATCGTTTCCTGACCATTTTTGATTTCAAAACTTTCTGCATCAAACTGGATATTTTTCAAGTTTTGTGGCAGATTTACAGTTTTTCCTATTTCCATAGGCTGTTTTTCTACACTTTGGCGTAGTTGAACAGTAACTCTAGCAAAGACTTCGTCTAAATCAAAAGGTTTGACTATGTAATCATTGGCACCGTCTAAAAGGTATTGACTGATTAACTTCTTATCGCTCAAAGCCGTTAGCATAATGACTGGAGTTTGACTTTGTTCCCTGATAGCTTTTAAAACCTGATCCCCATTTTTCCCAGGAAGCATGATATCTAGCAAAACGAGGTCAATCCCACCTTGGTCAAAACGCATGATGCCTTCTGTACCAGAAAAGGCTTGAATCACTTCATGCTCCTCAGTAAGAAGTGTTCGCAAAATTTCTTGAATGTCACTATTGTCTTCAATAACCAATATCCTAGCCATAAATACCAACCTTTCTGCAACTATTATAGCATGTTTTATTGATAAAGCTTAAACAGAAAAGCTCCTCGCATCAAAGCGCGAGAAAGCCTTAGAGGGTTAAAATATAAAATCCACTTGCTAGATGACCTAGCATCCCTATAATTGCTAGTGAAAACGAGTCTAGCAGAATGAATCTCTCATTTCTCTCCTACTAGTCCGTAATCCGTTGATACATTTCGGGTCTTCTATCTCGAAACAAGCCCCAGTTTAGGCGTTCACTTGCTCCCTTGTCTAGGTCATAAGTAGCTAACAGAACAGCTTCACCTTGTCTTTCAGCTCGCTCTAGAATAGCTCCTGTTTCATCCGTTATAAAGGATGAACCGTAGAAGTCAAGACTGGAACTCTGTCCACCATTTTCCTCACTTGGAGTGACTTCCTCTAATCCATAACGATTGGCTGAGATGACTGGAACAATATTTGCTGCTGCGTGTCCTTGCATGGTACGTTGCCAATGACCACAACTATCTGTATCCAAAATCGGCTCTGAACCGATGGCTGTTGGATAAAAGAGCAATTCAGCACCATTTAACGCGAGACAACGGGCTGTTTCAGGGAACCATTGATCCCAACAGATACCGATCCCAATCTTGGCATAGCGAGTATCCCAGACCTTGAAACCAGTGTTACCAGGCGTGAAATAAAACTTTTCTTGATAATAATGATCATCTGGTATGTGGGTTTTCCGATAAACGCCCAGCACTTCCCCATCTGCATCAATAACTGCAATAGAGTTATACAAGACATTGGCATCTTTTTCATAGAAACTGATCGGTAAAACAACTTGTAGTTCCTTAGCAATCACCTTAAAATGCTGAATGGCAGTATTTTCTGTCACCGACTGGGCATGCTGGTAGTAGTCATACTGACGTTCCTGACAGAAATAGGGACGTTCAAACAACTCGGGCAAGAGAATAATTTGTGCGCCTTGTTCTGCAGCCTGACGTACTAAACGCTCCGCTGTTTGAATATTCGTTGCCACATCCTTAGCGCATTGCATTTGAATCGCTGCAACTCTTACATTTCTCATCTTTTTCTCCTATTCTGGGATTTGTTGGGTGATACAGTGAATATTGCCACCACCTAAAAGAATATCTCTGGCTGGTATTCCGACAACTTTACGGTCTGGGAAACACTTACTGAGGATATCTAAGGCCACTTGGTCGTTTTTATCCTGAAACTGGGGAACAAGGACAGCCTTGTTGGCAATATAGAAATTGACATAGGAAGCAGCAAGCCTTTCACCTGCGTATCGCTCTTCTTCTCCTTCTTCATAGATGTAGCCTGGCAAATCCTCTTCGGTTACAACTTGATGAAGAGCTGGGATAGGAAGCTTATGAATAGTGAAAGGGCGACCTTTTGCATCTGTTTCTTGCTCTAAAAGTTCGAGATCAGCTTCTGACATGGCATATTGAGGATCGCTTTTGTCGTCTGTCCAAGCCAAAACAAGCTCTGCAGGACCAACGAAGGCTGCAACATTATCAACGTGTTCATTGGTTTCATCCTGATAAATACCATAAGGCAGCCAGATAACTTTTTCAGCGCCAAGGCTTTCTAATAATGTGTTTTCAATCTCTTCTTTAGTCAGGTGAGGATTGCGACCAGAACTAAGCAAGCAACTTTCAGTCACGAGAATGGTTCCTTGACCATCGCTATGGATTGCGCCTCCTTCCAGTACAAAAGGCTTGGCATCGTAAACAGGTATTTCCAAGGCCTCAGCAAAACGACTAGCTACTTGGTCATCATCTTCATAATCTTGATAAAGACCATCAACAGCACCACCCCAAGCATTGAAAGCCCAATCGACTGCCAACTTTTCCCTTTTATCATTAAGAAGAATGGTTGGGCCAGTATCACGCGCCCAGGCATCATTGGTGGGAATGTCTAAATAAACAACGCTATCTCCAAGGTAGTCTTGAGCTTCAGCTAAGTAGTCTTGGCCCACCAAAAGATAGACTCTTTCCCCTTCTGCAATGGTTTTTATAATCTGGCTAAATGCTGCTTTAGCAGCTTTACCTTGAAAAGGCCATGATCCTGGTCGAGTCGGCCATATCATGAGGGTACCATGATGGGGTTCGTACTCTGCTGGCATGCGATAGCCTAATTTTTTGGGACTGTCCATCATGATAATCTCCCTTTAAAATCTTGATAGCCAAAGGCTTTGACTAAGCTGCAGTCTCCCTGTTCATCCATGAGATAGAGACTTGGCAATCCAATACCATTAAAGGTATTATTTTTAACAAATGAGTAAATAGCCATGTCCTCAAAGTAAAGTCTATCTCCAATCTCAACAGGATTTTCAAAACTATAATCACCAATCACATCGCCTGTCAGACAGGTATTTGAAGAAAGTCTATAGGTATGGGCTTTTTCCTGTGCCTCAAAGCCATTTCTCAAAGGTGGACGATAAGGCATCTCAAGTACATCAGGCATATGGCAGGTCGCAGAGGCATCTAAAACCAAGATTTCCATACCGTTTTCGACAATATCCAATACCTCAGTTGCTAAATAACCAGCATTGAGCGCAATAGCTTCACCCGGCTCGATATAGACTTCAAGATTGTAAGCTTCTTGGATACTCTTAATCTCAGAAATCAGCAAATCCACATCATAATCTTCTCTTGTGATGTGATGACCACCACCCATGTTGAGCCATTTTACTTCATGCAAGTACGAACCAAACTGCGCTTCTACTGCTTTCAAAGTTGTCTCTAAATCATCTGCTCCCTGCTCGCAAAGGGTATGAAAATGAAGACCATCCACCAAATCTAGTAAATCACTCGGAATCTTGTCTAGAGTGACTCCAAAACGAGAGCCTGGAGCACAAGGATCATAGAGCGCGTGATCTCCTTGAGTTGAACACTGAGGGTTAAGTCGCAAACCCACGCTTACACCAGCATCCCGACAACGGGCCCCATGTTTACGCAACTGTCTCTCTGAGTTAAAGACGATATGGTCAGTTATCTCCAGCAATTCCTCCAAGTCTGCATCCTTGAAAGCAGGTGCAAAGACATGGACTTCACCAGGAAATTCTTCCCTTGCCAATTTGGCCTCATAGAGTCCACTAGCTGTCGTACCAGATAGATACTGGCTAATCAAGGGATAGGTTTTGTAGAGGGAATATGCCTTCTGGGCAAGCAAAACCTTGCAACCAGCTTCTTCTTGAACATATTGTAGGATACGGCAGTTTGCTTCTAACTTGGCTAAGTCAATGACATAGGCTGGTGTTGGTACTTGTTCTAGCTTCATTAGTCCACCATTTGTGGATTTTCAACCACAACCCATGGCAAACCATACTCATTCAAAGCTTCCATGAATGGATCTGGATCTAACTCCTCAAGGTTATACACTCCAGCTTGTTTCCAAGTACCGTTCATAACCAATTTTGTCCCAATCATAGCCGGAACTCCTGTTGTGTAAGAAATAGCTTGTGAACCAACTTCTGCGTAGCATTCCTGATGGTCGCAGACATTGTAGATGTAGATGGTCTTTTCAACGCCATCTTTTACACCTGTAAAGATACAACCGATATTGGTTTTGCCAACTGTACGTGGACCAAGGCTGGCTGGATCTGGAAGCAGCGCTTTTAAAAATTGAATCGGCACGATTTCTTGGCCGTTAAAGTTAATGGCATCCGTACGAAGGAGACCTACATTTTCCAAGCATTTCATGTGGGTTAGATAAGATTGACCAAAGGTCATAAAGAAACGAATCCGTTTAACGCCTGGAATATTCTTAGCCAGTGATTCAATTTCTTCATGGTGAAGGAGATACATGTCTTTTTGTCCGACCTGAGGGAAATCGTACTCACGCTTGATAGACATGGCTTTAACTTCGACCCATTTTCCATCTTCCCAGTAAGAACCTGGCGCAGAAACCTCGCGTAGATTGATTTCTGGGTTGAAGTTGGTCGCAAACGGATAACCGTGGTCACCACCATTACAGTCTAAAATGTCGATATAGTGGATTTCATCAAAATAGTGCTTGAGAGCATAGGCTGAAAAGACACTAGTCACACCTGGGTCAAAGCCAGAACCAAGTAGAGCGGTCAAGCCTGCTTCTTTGAATTTCTCTTGATAAGCCCATTGCCATGAGTAGTCAAAGTAGGCTGTAAATCCAAGTTCTTTGCAACGTTTCTCATAGATGGCACGCCATTCAGGATCTTCTGTGTCTTCTGCTTCGTAGTTGGCCGTGTCGATATAGTGAACTCCAGTCGCCAAACATGCGTCCATAATGGTTAAATCTTGATATGGTAAAGCTACGTTCAAAACAGCTTCTGGTTTGTAGCTTTCAATCAGGGCAATCACTTCTTCAACCTTGTCAGCATCAAGAGCAGCTGTCTCAATCTTTGTACTTGTTTTACCTTCTAATTTAGCCTTCAAGTCATCGCATTTTGACTTAGTACGACTGGCAATCATAATCTCTGTAAAGGTTTCGCTATCTTGGCAAATCTTTGAAATAGCAACTTGGGCAACGCCCCCACATCCAATAACTAGTAAACGACTCATTTTTTTCCTTCCTCTTCTTCTAAAATTTCCTCAACATACTTGGGCAACATAAAGGCTCCCACATGTAAGTTTGCAGTGTAGTATTCAGTGAAAAGCTGGCGTTTTTTCCAGCCTTCCTTGTCAAAATCTTTGACAGGGTGGTATTTTTTCGATGCAAATCCAAACAACCAATAGCCAGCTGGGCTAGTTGGGATATGGGCCTGATAGACCCGGCTGATAGGAAAGGCTTGATTAACCTTACGGTGCATGCTTCGACAAGCTGACTCATCTTCGTCAAAGAAAGGACTCCCATGCTGGTAAATCATGATACCGTCTTCTTTCAAGGCTCTGTAACTGTTACCGTAAAATTCCTTGGTAAAGAGACCTTCCGTATGTCCAAATGGATCTGTCGCATCGTTGATAATGATATCGTAATCATCTTCGCAGTTTCGCAAAAAGCGTAGCCCATTTTGGTAGTAAATGGTAACACGAGGGTCATCTAGCCCTGCGGCAAAGTCTGGGAAATACTCACGACAGGCCTCAACCAACATCTCATCTGGTTCCACGATATCGATTTGTTCCAATTCAGGATAGAGGGTTAATACTTGGGCAACACCACCGTCACCACCCCCAATAACCAAAACTTTCTTGGGATTGGGATGCACAGCCATGGGAACGTGGACAGTCATTTCATTATAGACAAAATCATCAGCATCTGAAAACAAGACATGCCCATTTAAAATCAGTATTTTACCAAAAGCTGGCGTATCCAAGACTTCGATATCCTGCCATTCACTTTTACCAGCGTAGAGTTGCTTGGCTGTTCGCAGGGACAATTTGACATCTGGAGTATGAACTTCAGAAAACCATAAATCCATCTAGTTCTCCTTTCTCTTAATGACGTTGATGTGATTGACCTCGGGATCTTCCGTCCCTTGGAGGGAGCAACCACGTTCCTTGGCAAATTGGATATAGTTTACAATTTCACGTGTAATGCGTTCTCCAGGAGCCAAGATAGGAATACCTGGAGGATAGCACATGACAAATTCCCCACAGACTTGTCCAACAGATTCGTCTAAAGACAAACTTTTTCTCTCTGAATAGAAGGCTTCTTGTGGAGACAGGACTAACTCGGGCTGAATATATTCTCCAGCTATCAAGTCCTTCCCATCTCGTGAATAGAGTCTCTTGATGTCAGCCAAAGCACCGACCAAGCGCTCGATGTCTTGGATACGGTCACCAATCGAAATATAGGCCAAGATATTGCCAATATCACCAAACTCGATCTGAATATCGTATTCGTCTCGTAGGAGGTCATAAACCTCGATACCTGTTAAGCCAATACCCTGAGTGTAAACTGACAGCTTGGTTACATCAAAATCACATACCGACACACCATCTATTAACTCTTTTGAGTAGGCATAGTAACCACCTATGGCATTGATTTCACGACGAGCATACTCTGATAACTCAATGACCTTCTCAAAAGACTCTTTACCACGAAGAGCCAAGTTGCGACGCGAAATATCCAGACTAGCCATCAACAAGTAAGAGGCGGATGTTGACTGGGTCAGGTTGATAATCTGACGAACGTACTCAGGGTTCATCTGATTCCCGATTAAAAGAAGCGAACTTTGTGTCAAACTTCCACCAGACTTATGCATGGAGACTGCTGCCATATCAGCACCTGCATCCATAGCAGAAATTGGAAGTTTATCAGTGAAATGCAAATGCGCTCCGTGGGCCTCATCTACCAAAACCATCATACCAGCTTCATGAGCCATTTCTGTCAATCCCCTTAGGTCTGAACAGATGCCGTAGTAAGTAGGATTGTTAATCAAAATGGCCTTGGCATCTGGATGATCCTTGATAGCCTGTGCTACTCGGTCATTTTCAAGACCTAAAGCGATACCAATCTTAGGATCCACACTCATCTCGATATAGATGGGGATGGCACCACATAGAACCAGCGCATTGATAGCAGATTTGTGGACATTTCGTGGCAGAATAATCTTATCTCCTGCCTTGCAGGTTGACAGAATCATAGTCTGCACCGATGAGGTTGTTCCCCCTATCATTAGAAAAGCATGGCTAGCTCCAAAAGCATCCGCCGCCAGCTCCTCCGCATCTCGAATAATCGAAATAGGATGCCCTAAATTATCCAAGGGTTTCATCGAATTGACATCAATTCCAACACATTTTTCTCCTAGTAGTTCGACAAGTTCTGGATTTCCCCGTCCACGCTTGTGACCTGGAACATCAAAGGGAACAATCCTTTTCTTGCGTAACTTCACCAAGGCCTCATAAATAGGGGCTTGGTTCTGATCTAACTCTTTCAAGACATACTCCTTTACCGTATTTTTAGCGCTTCAAGAAGACGAAGGCGACCAAAGGTTGACTCATGAAAAAAAGAGCAGGATTTCACCTGCTCTGCAATCTTCTGACGTTTTTATGTTTGTTTCTGTTGAGTATGTCTGTTCCCGATGTTTCCTAACTCTCTAGTAGCAAATATTACGTACTTTATTGATCGTTTCACAAGATGACGTGTGCTTTCACCACACTAAAAATTTATGAATTAGGACAAGTGTCCTAACATCAACTTATAAAAGTAGGCTTTTAACCCTATCAATAATGTGGTTTTTCAACCACGCTTCGGCATTCAACCCTGCCTGTCCGTAGGCATTTTTTACTCGGGTTTATATTTGCTAGAAAACATCATCTCATTTTCTAAGCTTTATTACTATATCATGTTTTTAAGAACTTGTAAAGCGTTTTACGAAAAAAATATAAAAAAGTTCGCAAAATAGTTGGATTTTATTTGATTTAATACTCATTATTCTCTTGTAAACGATTATAAAGTGAACAAAATGTTTATCGTATTTAATTTAAAATTTTTTATGCTATTCTATGCTCTTTACCTTTGGTGTTTGATCTATCAGAGAAGATGTCGACATTTTTATATCATTAAAATCGTGCAACTTTTTTCATATACTTTTAAAAGATTGATTTCATTACCTGTTTCCTTTATACTGGATAAAAAGGAGAATAGTATGTCAGAAACAAATCACGAAATTGATTCAAATTTTGCAGGTCGTTTAAATATCCTACGTGCGGGTGTTCTTGGTGCCAATGATGGAATTATTTCCATTGCTGGTGTGGTTATTGGGGTTGCTAGTGCTACGAGCAATATCTGGATTATCTTTTTATCAGGATTTGCAGCTATTTTGGCAGGTGCCTTTTCAATGGCAGGTGGAGAATATGTGTCCGTTTCAACTCAAAAAGATACCGAGGAAGCGGCCGTTGCGCGTGAGCAAGTCTTGCTAGACCAAGATATGGAACTAGCCAAAAAATCCCTCTATGCTGCCTATATTCAAAATGGCGAGTGTGAAACATCAGCCCAACTTCTCACCAACAAAGCCTTTTTAAATAATCCACTCAAGGCTTTAGTAGAGGAAAAATATGGGATTGAGTATGAAGAATTTACCAATCCTTGGCACGCTGCCATTTCCAGCTTTGTTGCCTTTTTCCTTGGTAGCTTACCACCTATGCTTTCAATTACCATTTTCCCAAGTGATTACCGCATCCCTGCTACTGTCCTAATTGTAGGATTTTCTCTCTTGATGACTGGATATACAAGTGCCAAACTTGGAAAGGCTCCAACCAAAACAGCTATGATTCGGAACCTTGCTATTGGTCTCTTGACTATGGGAGTTACCTTTCTGCTAGGACAACTTTTCAGCATTTAATACTCAATGAAAATCAAAGAGCAAACTAGGAAACTAGCCGCAGGCTGTACTTGAGTACGGCAAGGCGACGTTGACGCGGTTTGAATTTGATTTTCGAAGAGTATTAGAATACAAGAAATACCTCGATTTTCAAGTCGAGGTATTTTTTTTACATTTGCACAATCTTGCGATAGCTTCTTGAAGTAATCATGAAAATCAGCACATAGGCGATGAGGAAGATAGCGCAGATAGACAAGGTTACAGTCAACATCATAGTCGTATCCAGTACACCAATCACTTTTAGAATCAGACTAAGCATATGGTAGGCAAAGGCTAGATGTAGGAAGGCAAAGAGCAAAGGAAGGAAGAAAACAGTTAAAACCTGTTTGTTGATGGTTTGCTTGATTTGCTTTTGATCTAAACCGACTTTCTGCAAGATAATAAAGCGTTCACGGTCTTCATAGCCTTCAGAAATTTGTTTGTAGTAGATGACCAGAACGGTTCCGACCATAAAGATAATGGATAGGAAAATACCGATAAAGAAGACACCACCAAAGAGGGCACTCATCTGAGAACTAGCATCTGATAGATTGCTACCATAAACATAGCTACCTTCCGTGTTTAATTGAGCATTAAATTGATCGAGGTATTTATCATACTCGTCAGCGACCTTGAGTTGTTCTTCTTCACTGGCATTTACATTCATACCACCGTAAAACTGATTATAGATAGCCGAATCTGGGAATTGATCCAAAAAGGCTTGTAAATCAGGTACAACAAGATAATTGTAATCAGCAGTCAAAATATTAAACTGATTTGGGACATGGTTGACAATAAAATCTTTATTAAATTCTTCTTTTACAGAAAATTGATGATCATTCAGAGTTAGAGTTTTCTGTTCTTTAACTCCCTCATTCTTTGCAAAGAGTCCGACCTCATTTCCTGATAGAGACAGTTTTTGACCAGTCATGTTTTCATAATCTTTTTGGTCAAATACCATGAAAACTGTTGTGGGTTGGACACGATTTTGTCCTTTTTCAAAAAGTGTTAACTTATTTCCTTCTTGGTTTGCAACACCAAAGTAAGTATAACGAATCACTTCTTTCTCTTTAATCTTATAACCTTTGTCACTTGCAAACTGGCTCAAGAGTTTGTCCAAGTCTTCTTTTTCAACATTTTGCCCTGAAACTCCAAAATCATGAGGATTTAGAACTTTTTTAAAGCTTTCTGCGGAATTGAAAATGCTTGTCGCTGCTGACATGGTTACCAAAACCATTGTTGACAAGATAGCGATGGTTGCTAGTCCAACCGCATTTTTCTTCATACGGAAAATCAAGTTGGAAACAGAGATGAGGTTATTAGGTTGGTAATAGTATTTCTTATTTTTCTTTAAGATTTGTAGGAAGACTGTAATTCCTGCATTGAACAAAAGATAGGTACCAAAGATAACCAGTAAAACAGCTATGAAGAAGGTTGTTAAGGCTGTAAGGGGATCTTTTACAGTAAGGGAAAGATAGTATCCAATCCCTAAACTAATCGAACCAAAAATAGTTTGGAGAGATAGGAAACGACCTTTTTTCTCACCACTAGCTTTCTCACGTGAGAGCTGGAGGGCATTCATACGGGCAATTCGAAGGGCATTCAGGAATATGAGACCTAGAAAAATCAAACCAAAGACAAGAAGCACTGTAATGACAACTTTCATCTGGAAGGTAGCGACTAGTTCTACCTTTAATTTCATCAGTTTGAGTAGGAAAGCGAAAATCAACTTGTCAAACAAGGCTCCAATACCGATACCTGCTCCAACAGTTAGAATTCCAAATAGCACCAACTCCTTAAAGGTCATACTGATCAGATGGCGCTTCTCCAAGCCCAACATGCCATAAATTCCCAGTTCCTTGGAACGGTTTTTCATGACAAAACTATTGGCATAAAGGACGATAATGGCAGATGCAAGTGTGACGACAAACATACCAAATCCAAGAGTAGCTTGAATGGTGTTTCCTCCACGGATTTCCGCAATCTTGGGATTGAAGGTCAGGGAGTAAAAGAGATAGGTGACGGTGACTGCCAAGAGAACAGCCAGCGCAAAGGGATAGTAGAGTTTGCGGTTTTTAATCAAGTTCGATACCGCTAACTTATTGGTTAATCGAAACATACTAATTCACCTCGCTTGCCATGACAGTCAAGGTATCAGAGATTTCTTGGAACATCTGACGCTCTGTCTTCTCTCCACGGTAGATTTGATTATAAAGAATGCCGTCTTTGATAAAGAGTACACGTTTAGCTCTGCTAGCTGCTGCTGTTGAGTGGGTTACCATGAGAATAGTTTGGCCACGCTCATTGATTTCATCAAAGACATCAAGTAAGGCTGCAGAGGACTTGGAATCAAGGGCACCTGTTGGCTCATCCGCAAGGAGAATTTCAGGTTCTGTGATGATGGCACGTGCTACTGCTACACGCTGTTTCTGACCACCAGAAATCTCGTAAGGATACTTCTCTTGCAATTGGTTGATGCCTAGATTCTCAGCTGTCACCACCAATTTCTTCATCATCTCCGTAATAGGTCTTCTTGACAAGACAAGGGGAAGCAAGATATTATCTTTTACAGAGAGAGTATCTAACAAATTAAAGTCTTGGAAGACAAATCCTAGCTTTTCACGACGGAAGCTAGAAGCCTGTGAATTTTTAATAGTTGCTGTGTCTGTTCCATTCAGGTAAACCTGACCACGACTTGGTTTGTCCAGCATAGCTAGGATATTGAGAAGAGTGGATTTACCAGAACCAGACTCACCCATGATGGCAACGTAGTCACCCTTTTCGACGGTAAAGTGAATATCCTTGAGGGCTTCTACTTGATTGCCCTGAAAACGAGTTTTATAAATTTTTTGAACGTGTTTTACATCTAAAAGTGTCATGAGAATCTCCTTTCTTAATATCCCATCAAATAAAATGTTGCTTGCATCATAGCGCATCCCAGTTGAACACGCTCGATATCTTTATGGCTTGGTTTTCTTGTTTTCTTCTGTAAGATTTGTTTCATGATGTTACTCCTTTGTTCTTTATGAGACTAGTTTACATCAAAAAAAGACCGCTTGCCATAACCTAACCTTACAAAAGAGACTTTAATCTTACATTTTTGTAAGATTGGGGGAAATGTAGGCATTTCATTAAAAATATTTTACCATAAAAATAAAGTAAGAAAAAAACCCTTGCAGATACAAGGGTTAAGATTCGTAAATTGACTGCAACGGTCAATAATACATTCATAAACAGTTTGAAGATTCATTCTTTCGTTTGATTATAAATCTATGTCACTAGAACGATTTTCATCTAAACAAAAATCATCTTTAATCAACAAAGTTAATTCTTTTAAATTCACAGCTTCACTTTGGTTAAGTCGGACAGCTTGATTCATTATTAAATCTTCATATAGATTTCGAACAAAGCGACCGTTAGAAAAATTGGTGAGATTACTTTCTAACTTTTCATTAAAATAATTTAATAATACTTCTTTCAGCTTGTCATCTATATGGTAGTCGTCTTTTCTTGCTAATGTTTCAAAAATATCTAACAATTCTGTAGAAGAATAATTTTCAAAATTAATAAAATAATTAAATCGAGATTTCAAACCAGGATTTGATTCAAAGAAATGGTTCATTGGTTCGGTATAACCAGCCACAATAACAATTAAATCATCTCGTGAATCTTCTAAAGCCTTTGTAAGTTCTGTTAAACATTCTCGCCCATATGAATCAGTATTTTCATTTTCAGTAATACTATACGCCTCATCAATAAAGAGAACTCCACCTTTCGCCTTTTCTATGACATTTTTAACTTTCAGTGCAGTTTGTCCTTGGTAACCTGCAATTAAATCTGTTCTGGAGACTTCTAAAAAATGTCCTTTGGATAAAAGTCCCAATTGGTAGTACATTCTTCCAATAATTCTAGCAACAGTTGTTTTTCCTGTTCCTGGATTTCCCATAAAAGCCATGTGTAAAGTTCTTTTGGGAATATTTAAGCCAGACTCTTTCCTTTTTGACTGAACTTTTTGATAAATAATTAAACGACTAACTTCTTTTTTTACCCTCTCTAAACCTACTAACTGATTTAGTTCCGCCAAAAGGTCATTTAAAGATGATTTCTTTTGTTGACCTAACTCTTTTTCCAAAGTATCAAATAGGTAAGTATATCCAAGAAAGCTAGCTAGATTATCAGATAAATCTTTCAATAAAGGTGTAAGCTTGTTTCGTTTGTTAGCTTGTTGTAATAAAAAAATAGATTTATACAATTCTGCTACTGATTTTGTATCAGTATGATTTACTATAATATTATTTACTTTATCAAGATAATTATTTTCTTTTCCAAAATAGAAGTCTAATTTCTTTGCACTACAAATTAATTTATCTCGAGAAGTTGACATATCTTACCTCAATAACATGAAAAGCAAGGCAATCACTAACATACCAATAGAAATTCCAGAAACAATAAAGACTGTTAGAAGGCGATTTGAAATAAATTGAATTTGTTGTTTACTTTCGTTCAATTCTCTCCTAAGTTGATCAATTTCACCAGTATTTGAAACCGGTTCTGAAGGAAGAGTACTTGCGAATTGTTCTAGATTTACAAGTCTATCATTAAATTTAGAAAGTATTACCTCATGTTTTTCGATAGAGTTTTTGCTATTTTCTTCGTTAAATTTCTCTTTAAATTGCTTAAGAGCTACTAGAGTTGCTTTTTGTTTCTCAATGGTTTTATCAATACGAGATTGTTCTTTCAGAATTTTCTTGTTGGTATGTTCAATGGCAACTACAGAAGAGAGGATTGCTTGAATATAATCTTTATCCAGAGCCTCTAAAGCTTTATAAACTTGACCAAATTCTTCAATAAGTTTTTGTTGATTATCATAAAATTTTGAAATGTAATTTTGAGTTTGTTCAACTAAAGTATTAAACTCTTTACCAGTAACTCCATGTTCAGCAAATTCAAAACCAAAGAAATCTTCATGAGTTCTAACTGTATCAAAATACAATTCATCTTGACTTTGTTCAGCAAACTCTTTCAGATGCTCTTTCGCTTCATCGAAATCATGGTTACTAATGTTTATTTCAATTGTTTCTTGTTCTTGCTCAAATACTTCTTGTTCCATATTTTTCTCCTTAATCTAATAATTCTTGTAATAAAGTATCAATCTCATCAAAGTCACTTTTATCGTCTCTTGTAGATTCTGCAAAAATATCTGACAGCTTTTCTTTCATCATTGAAGCAGCCATATCATGTCTTTCCTTAATAGTATTGATAACAGAATCTTTTTCAACTTGTAACTTTATACTCTTAACATCTAATAATTGATCTTGGATTACTAACATTTCATTATTTTGATCAATTTTCTTAGAATTTAGCTCGGAAATTTGTTTATTGACAATTTGCTGATCAATCATTTTTAGTACGAAAGCGCCAATAATTCCTGATAAAGTTGCTCCCATAAATGTTCCAATGACGCTACCGATTGTTCCCAAAAGTGGTATTGAAATAGCCAAAACTGGAAAACTTGCAGTGAGGGATGCTCCTAAAACTTCCCCAACTACAATTGCACCTGTAGCTGTTAAACCCGCAACAATAATTTTTCCAACCTCTAACATCATAATATCAAGGCTTTTATCTTTATTTTCAGGATTATTTACATAATCTATTGCTTCTTTCAAAGATTTCCAACCTTGGTGTATAAAGGTCCAGGCTTTAAGAACTGTATTAATTACAGGTCCAACTATTGCAGACGCAATCATTGTAACTACAGATTTACCGACATTTAATACATGATTTGCTAAGTTATTTACAAAAGATATGATAGCCTCTTTTATTTTATCAATAAAAGTCGATAAGTTTCTTTCTGTATCTTTTAGCCAAGAGATAAATTTAGAAATCAATTCTCGCAAAAATTCTGATAATAACTGTAAAAGCGCTGCTTTCAAAGCTTTTCCGGAAATTTTTAACGTCTCATCACGACGTGATTTTTTACCTGATTTTATAGCTCGCTTCTCAGCCTCATCTCTCACTCTGTCGTATTCCGTGCGTGCCTCTTTATCTTTCTCTCTTAACTGTTTCTCTTCTTTTGAACTAATATTATGGACTTCTCTAGCATATTGTCCCTTAGAGTTTGGATTATCGAATAATTCTGATGTAGATAAATCTCCCTTCGCTTGATTAACTTCACTCCTAATTTCGTTAAGATTAGCTTTACTATTTGCAAAAGCAATCTGCTCTTCTTTTGTCAAAAAAGCATTTGCTTTTGGATCACGTATAATCTCTCCAGCAGAAACTGTATGATCCATTTGGGTTCCTTTTTCTTTTGAACCTGTTGGCCTTCCGGTGTCAAATGGTTTTCTCGCTTCTTTGGTTAAAGTATTTACAATTTTACCTGAACGAGTTGAGTGTGTTTGAATATTCCCTAAGTCATCTTTAACAAAATTATTTTGCCAAGTGTCGTATCTTTCTTGAAAATTAACATCTCTATTATGAGTCGCAAATTTACCTTTTTCAAAATTTTCAGCAGTTTGTATATGTGCTTCTTTTCGTAAATCTAGGGTTTGTCCGTTGTTCTCTTTAATAAACTCATCACCAATTTGGGCAGCAAGTTGAAGTTGTACTTGCTCCCAGACTATATTCTCAATAGATTCTTGAAGGTATTCATTATTTTGTAATTTTTCCCTATCTAAATCAATTTTTTCTATATCTTTAATATGATCTTTGAGATTATTTTCTAGAGAATTTTCTAAATTAAGCAATTCGTCGTATTTAATCTCAATATCTGATGATCGTAATGCGAGTAACTCATTTTCATTAGCCATAATCCATTTCCTGTCAAATTATTTTTATACGCTTATTATACCATTTAGGCATGAATTCTGACAAGATGAAAAAAAGCCTTGTCTATAATACAAAGCTTATTTTCTTATTTACCTCACCAAAACCAGCCTTCATTATCGTCAATGGCTTGGGCTTCTTTTCGTTTGCGTGGGCCTGTTCCATACATTTCTGCTTCGATTTCTTCCTTGGTTGGCATGACAGAAGCTAGGATGATATAGATAATCACGCCAAGTCCAAAGTTTGCGACTGTAAAAATAGCAAATAGAAAACGAACAAGGGTAACATCAAAGTTCCACTTGTCTGACAGACCTGCCAGAACTCCTGAAATCATACGATTTCGTCTCATTTTATAAAATTTACTGTTCATGATATTTCCTCTTTCTGCTAGGTTAGACATAGTATACCACGGGTAGGCTTGGCTTTCATCAGTCCTCAGGCTGATTTACTAATAGCAATTTACCTCTACAAATTCCACAGCGATAGCGTTTGGTATCAATCCTTCGCTTGCGCTGATACCTTTGCTGGCAGGATTGGCAACGATAAAGCTTGATTGGCTTGGAGTTTCTATTTGGCAAGGTTGGCACAAAGCGTAATCCATCCACTGCTTTCAAAAGTTCCTTAAAATCCCGATCCTTGTGTTGATAGCCCTTCCCTTGAAAATAGAGGTGATAATGACAGAGTTCATGTCGGACAATTTTCCTAAAAACATCCAGACCCAATTCCTGATAAACCTTGGGATTAAAATCCAAATGCCCATCTTTGGGGAAAAATCGCCCACCTGTCGAACGTAGACGAGAATTCCACTGGACTTGATGGATAAAAGGTCTGCCGAAGTCTTCTAGTGAAACCTGCTTAACGTAATCAGTCAGTTTCATTTGGAGCTAGGAGCGACAGATTGACTTTTTCACGTTCAGTATCGATTTTCTTAACCCAAACCGTCACCAAATCTCCGACTGACACTACTTGACTAGGGTGTTTGATAAATTTGCGACTCATGTGGGAAATATGAATCAGACCGTCCTCATGAATTCCAATGTCAACGAAGGCACCGAAGTCAACGACATTACGCACCACACCTTCTAGCTTCTGGCCGACTTTTAAGTCTTTAATATCCAAGACATCTTGACGGAGAACTGGAGCATCAAAGGAATCACGGAAATCTCGACCTGGTTTGAGAAGATCTGCAATGATATCTTTAAGAGTTTCTGGACCAAGGTCTAACTCTTGCGCCATTTCCTTGACAGAAAGGGACTTAAGCTTATTTTGCGCTTCTTCGTTTAGGTCTTTAATATCCAAACGTTTGAAAAGTTCCTTAACGGCAGCGTAATTTTCTGGGTGAACTCCTGTATTATCAAGGATATTGCTACTTTCAGGGATACGAAGGAAACCAGCAGCCTGCTCAAAGGCCTTGGCTCCCAGACGAGGAACTTTCTTGATTTGGGCGCGTGAAGTGATTTTTCCCTCTTCCTCACGGTATTTGACGATATTTTCAGAGATAGTTTTGTTGAGTCCAGCGACATGGGAAAGAAGAGCTGGGCTGGCTGTATTGACATTGACACCGACTTGGTTGACCACAGTATCCACGACAAAATCCAGACTTTCAGACAATTTCTTCTGACTGACATCATGCTGGTACTGGCCGACACCAATTGACTTAGGATCGATTTTAACCAATTCAGCAAGGGGATCTTGCAAACGACGAGCGATAGAGATAGCCGAACGCTTTTCAACGGTCAAGTCTGGAAACTCCTGACGAGCAAGTTCACTGGCAGAATAGACCGAAGCACCACTTTCATTGACGATAACATAGCTGACTTCTGGAAAATCTTTAAGAACTTCCGCCACAAAGGCTTCACTTTCACGACTAGCAGTACCATTTCCGATGGCAATAATTTCCACACTGTATTGACCAATCAAGTCTGCCAAATCTTTCTTGGCTTCTTTGATTTGACGAGCTGATGCTGGTTTAACAGGATAAATGACCTGTGTTGTCAGCATTTTCCCAGTTGCATCAACGACAGCTAGCTTGGCACCTGTACGAAAGGCAGGGTCAAATCCAAGAACCACGCGCCCTTTCAATGGAGCAACCAAGAGGAGATTGCGCAGGTTGTCAGAAAAGAGTTGGATAGCTCCTTCTTCTGCCTTCTCAGTTAATTCTGTCCGAATACGACGCTCGATAGCAGGCAAAACTTTTTTCTTAACTGACTGTTGAACAACTTCATCAATATAGGTATTTTTTACCTTGAAACGAGCAGCAAAGAAGGCAAGAATACGGTCCGTTGCATGTTCAAAACCGACCTTCAAGACACCTAGCTTCTCCCCACGATTGAGGGCTAAGGTACGATAACCCTGCATATTTCCAACCGTCTCTGAAAAATCATAATAAATCTGAAAAACCTGCTTTTCATCAAGACTTTCATCCTTAACTTGGGAAGTGAGTTTAGAGTGTCTCAGCACCTCCTGATAAGTTAGAGCGCGTAAATTGACATCTTCCGATAAGGCTTCAACCAAAATATCAACTGCACCAGACAATGCTTCCTTACCAGTCGCAAATCCTTCACAGACGAACTTTTCAGCTTCCTTCTCTAAGTCAGTTACATTTTGCAAAATCAAGCGAGCAAGTGGGAAGAGTCCGGCTTCACGGGCAATGGTTGCCTTGGTACGACGCTTTTCCTTATAAGGAAGATAGAGTTCTTCAACGTCTGCTAATTTTTCGGCAGCTAAGATAGCTTCTTCCAATTCCTTAGTCAGCTTGCCTTGTTCTTGAATCTTAGCCAAAACAGCTTCCTTGCGGTCATTGAGATTGGTCAGACTTTTATCCAAGTCAATAATAGCCTTAATTGCCACCTCATCCAGGCTGCCAGTCATGTCCTTGCGATAACGCGCGATAAAGGGAATCGTCGCCCCTTCAGCTGTCAAACTTAGAACGGTATCGATTTGCTTTAACGTCACTCCCAAATCTTGGGAGATTTTTTCATATTTTTTATCCATAAATCTATTATACCACAAGCTAAACGTTTCAAATTAGCTCTTACAGTATTTAAAAACAAGATGTGGGGAATAGATTTATATTCTATAGTGCAATAACTTGTACTTAGAGAGCATTGCCACCTTTTTTTAACCAAGCCATGACATCAAAAGTATTTAATGGATCAGACATAATAGCCAGTTCTGGAAGATGTTCCTGACCTGGAATAACACATTGACTTTTCAAATTTTTATATGGACGATTAACTAAAATTAATTTATTAGAATAAGGAAGATTATCCATCTTACTTAGAATTTCTTCACTAGCTGAGTCTTTATTATCAAATTTAAAATATAGATTATCCCAATTTATGCGTTTTTTTCTTTTTTCCCACTTAGTCCGTGCTTCTTCAATACTAGAATAATGTAGAAAATGAATATCTATATCTCCTAAGTGCCCCAAAGGATAAACTTCATGGGTCCAGCTCGGTGAAACAAGTTCCTCTTCGAAAACAAGTTCTTGTTCCATATAGTACCGAAAATCCTTTGTAAGTTTATAATAATCATCAGGAAGAATAAATAAACCAACAAAAGGTGTTCTATATTGAAAACCAAGCTGTTTATAAATTAATCCTCCAACACAATTATTACTTATAATCGTAAAATCTAATCTATCAAGCTCAAGAAAAGGGAAAATTCCTTTCTCTGCAGCTATCAATTTGTGATAAACAATATCAGAATCTAAATATTCACCGTCATTTTTTAACCAAGCACTAAAATTTGCCAATTCTTGAATATATTGTTTTTTCGCTTTTTCTATATCATAGTTTTCTAAGACGGCGCAATCTTTGATTCTATTTTCATAATTTTCTAATATAATTTTGTAGGAATCTTTGAGAGGTTTAACATCTACAACAGGTTTATAGATATATGTCGGGAAATTAATATAGGTTACAGTTTTAGAATGAATATAAAGTCTCCAAATAAGGTTGTTTATATCAAATTGATTTATTTTTCGTAAAAGCTTACTATTGAATAATTTTCCAAATAATGAACGATATTGTTTTCTAATTCGATGATCTGTATCATCCAAATTTTGCAAAACTTGAACATTCGTTAAATTTTCTGTCAACCAATTATCCCCCCCCCAAGGATAAAAGTAAAATACTCCATCAACCAAATCAGCAAAATGACCAAGAACAACATCAGAATCGGATAATTTTATCGCATGATACATCTTTTCAAATGTCCAATCAAATAATGAATCATTTGAAGATAGAAACGTAATATAATCTCCTGTAATCATATCAGACAAGTCAGCAAAAGAATTCTCATCTATAATCTTAATATTAAATGATAGATTCATCTGTTGGCTAATGGAAGCTATCTCCTCTGTAGATTGATTTACAATAATAACTTCTATATCTTTTAATGTTTGTCTTTCCACTAGTGACAAAGACTCTAATAAACTATTTCTGTCTCCTTGATGTAACAAAACAACACTAATTGAGTAAGTCAATTTGACTACCTCCCATAATTTTCTGATAATGATTTTCTTTTTATTTAATTATAGCACAAGTATAGTGTATATCATGCTATATTATCAATTAGCTACTCAATTTGAAATTTTAACTTTTCCCTTTTCCTCAAAATAATAGTATAATAGAGGTAGAATTTAGAATCGAGGTACACCTATGGCTGTAAAATTTACAAAACGAGACGACTTGGACAAGATGTTTGAAGAGTTTGCTAAACTCCCAGATTTGCAACAAGTCATTTTCCCTGATGACAAAGAGAAAAAAGCCAAAGCAGAAAAGAAAAACTAGATGACTGCTTTCCAACAACTCCCATCTAGTGTACTTCAAACTGGAGCCATTTTTCTCTCCATTATCATTGAAGCCCTTCCCTTCGTTTTGATAGGAAGCATTGTCTCAGGGCTGATTGAGGTTTATATCACACCTGACAAGGTTTATCATTTTCTCCCTCGAAATCGTTGGGGGAGAATCTTTTTTGGGACCTTTGTCGGGATGCTTTTCCCTTCTTGTGAATGTGGAATCGTCCCCATTATCAATCGTTTCCTGGAAAAGAAAGTTCCTAGTTACACGGCCGTTCCCTTTCTTGTGACTGCACCAGTTATCAATCCTATTGTTCTCTTTGCGACTTATTCTGCCTTTGGCAACTCATTCCACGTTGCCCTGTTACGAGCTCTTGGTTCCATTCTTGTGGCTGTGATACTTGGGATTTTTCTAGGATTTTTCTGGCAAGAACCGATTCAAAAAGAAAATCGGTTGGCTTGTCATGAGCATGATTTTTCTCACCTAAGCCCTGCAAAAAAGGTTTTTCAGGTCTTTGTGCAAGCAATTGATGAATTTTTTGATACGGGACGTTATTTGGTATTCGGCTGTCTCTTTGCCTCTGTTATACAGGTCTATGTTCCGACACGGATTCTGACCTCTATCAGTGCAACCCCTATTTTTGCCATCCTCCTCTTGATGCTTTTGGCCTTTCTTCTTTCTCTCTGTAGTGAGGCGGATGCCTTTATCGGGGCTTCTCTTCTCTCAAGTTTCGGCTTGGCACCAGTTCTGGCCTTTCTCGTTATTGGCCCAATGCTGGATATCAAAAATATTCTCATGATGAAAAATTACTTGAAAGCACGATTTATCAGTCACTTCATAACGATTGTAACTCTTGTCGTCTTAGTCTATTCTCTCTTGATTGGAGTCATCCTATGATTCGATTTTTAGTTTTAGCTGGCTATTTTGAACTGACTATTTACCTCCATCTGTCGGGCAAATTAAACCAGTACATCAACATGCACTATTCCTATCTGGCCTATATCTCCATGGTGCTTTCCTTTATTTTGGCAATTGTTCAATTGTATATCTGGATGAAGCAAGTCAAAATCCACAGTCATCTGAACAGCCGATTGGCCAAGATGACAAGTATTTCTCTTCTGGCTATTCCACTTGTCATCGGCTTAACTTTCCCAACTGTTAGCTTGGATTCTCAGACTGTTTCAGCTAAAGGCTATCATTTCCCCTTATCAGAAGGAACGAATCTGGCCATTCAGACAAGTGAAGGTACGACGAGCCAATATTTGAAACCAGATACCAGTTCTTATTTTTCAAAAACAGCCTATGAAAAGGAAATGCGAACGGCTGCGGATAAATACTTGTCCCAAGATAGTATTCAGATCACTAATGAAAACTATATGGAAGTTATGGAGGCTATCTACGACTATCCAGATGAGTTTGAGAGTAAGACAATCCAGTTCACAGGCTTTGTCTATAATGACCCCAGTCATGCCAATAGCCAATTTCTGTTCCGCTTCGGCATTATTCACTGTATCGCAGATTCTGGTGTCTATGGATTGCTGACCAAGGGAAATACCCGTCAATATGAAAATAATACTTGGATAACAGCCAAGGGAAAACTGGTCAATCACTACCATAAAGAACTCAAACAAAACCTTCCAACCTTGGAAATCGAAAGCTTTACCAAAGTCGATAAACCAGAAAATCCCTATGTTTATCGAGCTTTTTAAGGAAAGTAAGATAAAAACGAACAAGTTCTCTTCTGAATGACAGAAAAGAGCCTGTTCGTTTTTTGTTGAGTATTGTATAGTAGAATATAAATTGCGATTTTTAAAATGATATATAACTAGTGAACAATTCACAAATCAAATACATTTTCATTCTCTACTTAATACTATGCTTATTCATCTTTTGTTCAAAGATCGTCGTGATAATCTGACGTAGTTCTTCTCGTTCTTTTTCTGGGATTTCACCACTTGTTTGAGCTGCAGCGTAGAGTTCAGGGTGTTCAATTGAAATGCGTTTAATCGTACGTGTCGTAGCATGTTTTCTGACAAAAAATGGGATTCGCTTAATCAAGTCTTGTGGTACTAGCGCAAGAATCTTCTCAGCAGTTTCCTTGTCACTAATCTTAGACGTCGTCAGCCCATTCTTTATCATTTCCTGTTCTTTTTCTGTAAAATCTTTTAATTCCATCTGATTGATCCTCCTATTTTCTCTAAGTTAAATTATAAACCAATCCAGATAAAACTACAAATGGACTGTTTGGAAATAGGTGCAATACTGTAAGGACTAGTCTGTTCTTTAATTATAAATCTTCCTCCTCAGTCACTTCCCATACTTCTGATTGATAGCCATTCCCATCAATATCGTATCTTTGGATATAGCCAATAAATGTTTCATTTTTTCGTGGTTTCTGGCTATTAACGATTGAAATAACCCACCAACTCATCAAAAATAGAAATAAAAATCCTAAGATTACTGTCATATCATAACACCATTAAAGTTTAACCCACTTATCGTTATCCATGATAAAAGGCTGAGCCAGTCCCTCGCCTGTATAATCCGCATACTTGGTACCTAAATACTTGTAACAATCTTCCTTGCTGGCAAATTTAATCGCTTGGTAGGGCTCTTCGAAAGTCAATTTCTCTACAAATAAGAAACCGTCATCAGCAGGCACTAAGACGCCAACGTGGTCTACAAACAGATACTCACCATCCAGATTGTCATGCAAGACTACAGACAGCATTCGAGCTTTTTCGTTGAATTGAAATTGGGAGAAGAATGTTTCCATCTTTTCAGTGTGAACCTTGACATCTGTAGTTGCTTCAGTTGAAACTCTCGAAAATAGAATATCAAACTCTTCCTTATCTTGAGAATCAAAGACCTTTCCCTTATCAATCGCATCATTATCTAGGAAAAGCAATTGGTCATTCTTTTCAAGCTTGGGAATGGTGACTGAATTTTTCAAAAGACAATAACTATTGATACGGCAGTTGGTCCCAACGAAATCTCCCTTCTTTTGATTCCAGAGATGACTGATTTTCTCAACATCGTATTCGGTGTGAGTAAAGGAAGTGAAATCTCCTGATAAGCCAGTTGAGCCAACAATGGTATTGTAATCATTAACGAGATTAAAAAAGGCATCAACACTTTTTGGATCCAAATGGGCTGATAAGAGAGATTTGACCTCTTCTGTACTTACCTGATTGTTTAGGTTGGTGTATGAAGCTTTCCATGGAACTTTCGTTGAACTACTTTGCCTTTGACTCGTCCCATTCGAAATTGTAGCATCTTGTTGACAAGCAGCCAAGCCTAAAAACAAGGCTGAACAGAGTCCTAATGTGGCTAATTTTCTTGATTTCTTCATCTTTTTCTCCGATTTGTTTTTTTTGTTATTTCCTTAAGCTTGATTTAATTATAGTAGGCGTTTCGTGCTCTGTCAACAAATTTTTTATGAAAACACAACAAAGTTTTCATTTTCTTGGATTTCGTGTTATGCTTTACTTACAAAAATAGAAAACGATTTCATCCGTGGATAAAGAAGAGATTGCGATTGTTACATGCGAAAAATAAAACAATATAGACTAGTAATGGTTAGACTCAATAAGAATTGGGTACTAAGATAGGTATAAATAAAAACGCCATTGGAAATTATGAAAAGGGTTAGGTCTACTAAGAAAAATACTATATTTGACTTAGCTAAAGTATTCAGTAGCTTGATTGATGCCCTCTTTCCTCCAGTTCAAAAGGATTCTCCTAGCGATATCCAATCCATCTACGACCAACGGGCATCACCCAGACAAGGTAAAATCCTGACCTATGCCGAGAGGCAACTGTATGAGCAGAAAAACGAAGATAAACGAAGTATCGTAAAAATCATCAGACTGGACGACTACTTACTCTCGTGTTAGGTGTGGTTTATATATGCAGGTAGCCGCTCGATATAGGACGACGATTTAGATATGGAGTTTCCATTCTATGAGAATGAAATCCCAGACGACTACGACGCAATCGCTTATGTCGTCAGCAGGTCCATGGAGTCAAAGATAAGAAACAGCGACTACCTATTTATCAAAAATCCCCCACAGATTGACTATAATACCATCGGCATCTTCCAAGTAGACGGTGCTAACTATGTCAAGAAACTCTGCCAAGGCTACCTCAAAAAAACTCAATCCCGAATATCCCGACATCCACCTAGACGAAAGCAACCATATTCGTACTATCGGAAAAGTTGTCAGGCTGTATAGGGAGAATTAAAAAAGGGGGAGAATGGCGATATAAAACAAACAGATTTTAAAGGATTCGAAAAACTTTGAAAAAGTTCATTCTACATTTCAAAAAAAGAATAAGTGAGCTAAAGCAGATTAGATTTTGTTAAACAATAGTGATATGTAAATTTAGAGAAAGGCATTTAAGATCACTTTTCAAAAGGCAAATACTAAACTAGCGAAACCGATAAATCAGCCCCTTAGTTCCCATATTTTCAGGCACACACTCCTTAGTACACTAGCTGAGAAGAATATCCCATTAAAAGCTATAATGGTTAGAGTAGAACACAAAGACGCTAAAACAATAAACAACATCTACACTCACGTAAGTAAAAGAATGGAGCAAGCTGTTTTGGAGGTTTTAAATACCATATCATTAAATCGAAAATATATCAGATCGAATCTAGACAAGTACATTACGATTGCTAAAACATTTATAGAAATTCATTTGACTTTCCTAATCAATTTGTGCATATCTGACTTCATACTAAATGAAAATCAAAGAGCAAACTAGGAAGCTAGCCGCAGGTTGCTCAAAGCACTGCTTTGAGGTTGTAGATAGAACTGACGAAGTCAGCTCAAAACATGGTTTTGAGGTTGTAGATGAAACTGACGAAGTCAGTAACCATACCTACGGTAAGGCGAGGCTGACGTGGTTTGAAGAGATTTTCGAAGAGTATCAATCCATTATGAAAGTTTTGCCTCTTTCTTACCCTCTATACAAAAAAGCCTATCACACAAGCTCTAAAGCTGGGTATGATAGGTTTTTATATTTTTCTTAACGTACTGTGCGGATACGCATTGTATTTGTGCGAACAGCTTCTCCTACTGGCACACCAGCAACGATAACGATATCATCGCCTGACTCAACGAGACCTGCTTCTACCGCTTTACGTTCAGCGATTTCGAACATATCGTCAGTTGAAGATGGAGCATCTGTCAACATTGGGATAACACCCCAGTTCAACATCAAGCCGCGTTCTGTCAATTCGTCGAATGTCAATGCCAAGATGTCAGCATTTGGACGGTATTTAGAAATCAAACGTGCAGTGTGACCTGTCTTAGTAAGAGTTACAACCAATTTAATGTCCATTGAGTTAGTCGCATCTTTAACAGCAGAAGCCATTACTTCTGTCTTAGAGTTACGCTCAAATGAATCTGAATCCAAACGTCCGTATTCATTAAGAAGAGTTTGAGCGTTCTTATCGATTGTAGCCATTGTAGTTACTGACTCAAGTGGGTATTTACCGTTTGCAGACTCACCTGAAAGCATTGTAGCGTCAGTTCCGTCGATAACAGCGTTAAATACGTCTGATACTTCTGAACGAGTTGCACGTGGTTTTTCAGTCATTGTTTCAAGCATGTTTGTTGCAGTGATAACAACTTTACCTGCAGCGTTCACTTTAGTGATGATCATTTTTTGGTAAACTGGAACCATTTCGAATGGTACTTCGATACCCATGTCACCACGAGCAATCATGATACCATCAGCAGCTTCGATGATTTCATCCAAGTTATCGATACCTTGTTGGTTTTCGATTTTAGCGAACAATTGAACATGTCCGTTTCCAGTTTCTTCACAGATTGCACGAACTTCGTTTACGTCTTTTGCAGTACGTACGAATGAAATAGCGATGAAGTTGATACCTTGTTCAAGACCAAAGCGGATATCGTCGTTATCACGTTCAGCAAGAGCTGGGAAAGGAATCTTAGTGTTAGGAATGTTCACACCTTTTTGTTTAGCAATTACGCCATCATTTTCAACTTCAACTTCAAACTCACGAGTTGCGTCATCTTTAGCAACCACACGAAGACCAAGTTTACCATCGTCAACCAAAACTTGACGACCAACTTCAACATCATCATAGATATCAAGAGCACCAGCAACGTTCAACGCAATCACTTCACGAGTTGATTTGATTCCTTGTTTAGTTGCAACACGAATTTTTTCACCAGTTTTGTATGAATACTCTTTAGCTTCACCTTCGAACAATTCTGTACGGATTTCAGGTCCTTTTGTATCAAGAAGGAAACCAACTTTTTTACCTGCAAGTTTTTCAGCAAGTTTAACAGTTGCCATACGCTCACCTTGTTCTTGGTGGTCACCGTGTGAGAAGTTGAAACGGAATGTGTTAGCACCAGCTTCAATCAATTTAGCAATGTTTTTAGCTGAAGCTTCAACATCAAGTTTTTCACCCCAGTATCCGTCCTCACCGAATTTTTTACCACCACGGATTTCTACCGCAGGACCCAAAGTTGCAACGATTTTTACACGTTTGTTCATGATTTTTGTGACTCCTTTATATATATGACCTTTTTGGTCTTATTAACTAAATTGTAAATTATGACAAGCTCTTATTCAAGCTAGATAGCTCAATATCGGCTTTGTGTGGGTTGTTAACCACAATCTTACCTTCTGCAGTAAGGCTAAACAATGCTCCTTCTTCTGCAGTACCAAGAATTGGATTTTCAACCATTTTCTCGTTACGGATACCAACCGCAACACCACCGATACCTTCTTTAAGAAGTTTAACAGCATGCGCACCCATACGTGACGCCAATACACGGTCACGCGCAGTTGGAGAACCACCACGTTGAATATGTCCAAGTTCTGTCACACGAAGGTCGCTTGTATCTCCAGCTTCTTTTAGTTTTTTACCAAATTCAGCTGCTGACATCACACCTTCTGCCAAGACAATGATGTTGTGTTTTTTACCACACTCATAACCACATTTAATGCTTTCTACGATATCTTCAATCTTGAATCCTTCTTCAGGAATGATGATTTCATCAGCACCAGTTGCAATACCAGCCCAAAGAGCGATATCACCAGCGTTACGTCCCATAACTTCAATAACAAAAGTACGACGGTGACTTGATGATGTATCACGAATCTTATCGATAGCATCCATAGCAGTTGTAACCGCTGTGTCAAAACCGATTGTAAAGTCAGTACCAACGATATCGTTATCGATTGTACCTGGAAGACCGATAGCTGGGAAGCCATGTTCAGTCAAACGCATAGCGCCGTGGTAAGATCCGTCACCACCGATAACAACTACACCTTCAATTCCGTGTTTTTTCAATTGCTCAATCCCTTTAAGTTGCCCTTCAAGTTGAGCGAACTCTGGGTAACGAGCTGAGTGAAGGAAAGTACCACCACGAGAAATGATGTCTCCTACTGAAGCTGCATCTAGGGGATGAATTTCACCGGCAACCATACCAGCATATCCGTCATAGATACCAAACACTTCCATTCCTTCTGAAATTGCTTGACGAACAACTGCGCGGATGGCAGCGTTCATACCAGGGGCGTCTCCACCACTAGTCAAAACAGCAATACGTTTCATATTGGTTTATGCTCCTTTATCTTTTAACATTCTTCTTGATTATACCACATTTGATTTTAAAATTCTTCTATTTTCCGTATTTTTAGCGATAAATCGTTTTCATAACGATTTCATTCAATTTCGCTTCTAATTCATTGGATTTAGCTACAAAATGATGGGGAGAAACGATTGTTTTCTGTTCCTCTTCATACCTGATAATGACTGGGATTGGGCCTTTATATTGGTCTAAAATACGTGAAATTTCTTGATCCGAATCATGATTCTTCACCTGTATCCAAAAGCGTTCAGCAACTGCTTCTCTTATTTCTTGTGCAATCATTTGCAGACGGCCATCACGTGACTGGATTTTTCCTTTTATATAGTAGAAGGCTCCCTCTTTTATTTCCTGCCCAACTTGACGATATAAGTCTGAAAAGAGAGTGACATCCAATTTTTTCTTACTATCATCTACCTGTAAGAAAGCCATGTTTTCGCCCTTTTTGGTACGAATTACTTTTATTTTCTGAACTTCAACCAAAATAATAGCATAGCTATTTTCTGACAAATTTCCGATTGGTGTAATCGGGTAAATAGCTTTACTTGCAATAGTTTGTAGGGGATGTTTGCTGACACCTATCCCTAAAAGCTCTTGTTCCATATAGAATTTTTCTTGTTCCGTCCAATCTTCCGATTCCTGCCAACTATAAATGGTATCACCAAACAAGCTTCCTAACTCTTTCACAAATTCAAATAGATTAACTAAATTATTGAATACTTTTTGACGATTTTTTTCAAATGAATCGAAAAGACCAACTTTTACCAAAGGTTCTAGAAGAGGAAGTTTCAAATAATTTTCAGGTAATTTAGCTATAAAATCTTCAATGTTAGAATAAGGTCTATTTTCAATAATCCAAAGCGCCAAATCCTTGCTGACTCCTTTAATCGATTTCAGACCTAGATAGATGGACTTGTTGGCAATTTTATCGTGATAGGGAATGGTGTTGATGGACAGAGGCGCTACTTCAAAGCCTGATTCTAAGGCATCTGTTAAGTAATCACTGTTGGCAGAATTCAACATGACCTGATAAAAAATGGCTGGATAATGCGTTTTGAAATAAGCCAACTGGAAGGCCAAGGCTGAGTATGCATAGGCATGAGATCTATTAAATCCATAACCTGCAAACTTCTCCATGACATCAAAGACCTGCTCTGCCTTTTCCGCAGTATGACCAGCATCTAATGAACCTTGAATAAAGGAAGCCCTCATCTCATGCATGGCAGAGGCATCCTTTTTCCCCATAGCCCGACGCAAAATATCGGCTTTCCCAAGACTAAATCCAGCAAAACGCTGGGCAACCTGCATAACCTGCTCCTGATAGAGCATAATTCCGTAAGTTGGAGCCAAAATATCCTCCAGTACTGGATCCAGAACAGTCACTTCTTCCTGCCCATGCTTTCTTGCCACAAAATTATTGATATAATCACTAGCACCTGGTCGATTTAGGGAAGTAGTCGCTACGACATCTTCAAAACAAACTGGTTGGACACGTTTTAGCAGGCGAATGGCACCAGGTTGCTCAAATTGAAAAATACCTTTTGTATTGCCAGAAGCAAATAAAGCTAACGTTTCTTTATCTTCCAAATCGATTTCTTCAATTTTCAAGTGAATACCTTCTGTTTCAGCAAGCAACTCTTGCATCTTCTGGACAAAGGTCAAATTTCGTAGCCCCAGAAAATCCATCTTCAAAAGTCCACTTGCTTCAACTCCATGAGCATCATACTGAGTCAGTGGAATTTCATCACCATGCTTTAGAGGAATGTAGTTGGTCAAATCTTGGTCACTGATTACAACACCAGCCGCATGGACAGAGGTTTGTCTTGGATAGCCCTCAATCTTGCAAGCAATCTCAAAGGCTTTTTGGTATTCTAACTTACTATTGATTTGCTGACGAAACTGGAGATTGCCCTCATAGGCCGACTTAAGATTGTCCCGAAAACTGATTTTCTTAGTAATTGCAGATAATTCATACTCTGGAACACCAAAGCGTTTCAAGACATCACGCAGAGCTTGCTTGGCTCCAAAGGTTGAAAAAGTAACGATTTGAGCAGCATGTTTACTGCCATATTTATTGCCAACATACCTGATAAAATCTGGACGATAAATATCAGGAATATCTATATCAATATCAGGCATGGTATAGCGTTCACGATTGAGAAAGCGTTCAAAAATCAGATTTTTCTCTACTGGGTCAATCCCTGTGATATCTAAGGCATAGGAAACCAAGCTACCAACTGCAGAACCCCGTCCCATACCCATATAATAGCCATTCGATCGTCCAAAACGCAGCAAATCCCAGACAACCAAGAAATAATCATCAAAGCCCATATCATGAATAACAGCCAATTCTTGGTTTAGACGGTCTTGATATTCTTTACTAGACAATTCCTTCTGAGCAAGCCCCAGTTCAGCACGTTCTCTCAACTCCTCTACTGCTGGTCTCGCTGGATTAAAACGAGGAAGTTTCAAACTAGTATCCAAATCATAAGAAATGCCTGAAATCAGCTTTTCTAAATTGTCTAAGGCTTGCGGAAATCGTTCTTGGAATAGTTTCTCTAAAGAACTTGCTGATATAAGGACATCTTGTCGTGAGCGCAAGGGAACTTCTCTGAGCGGTAGGTTTTCTTTAATCGCTGTTAAAACTTGAAGAACTTCTCTATCCCTGCTTTCAAAAGCGTTGACCCGATAAAGAGGCAAAATAGGATGATGAAATTCGCTTGTCAGTGTTTCTGGATAAACTCCAATATAGTAATCACAGCCTAGTTCTAACGACTCCAGTCCATCAAAATAAGGCATAATGACCGCAATATCCTCCAGATACTGGGACAGGACTGACCAACTTTTCTCACCCTGCATCTTGGCTGTTGAAAGCTTCATCAACTGCTGATAGCCCACACTAGATAGAGCTAAAAAGCGCAAATTCACTTCCTGCTCATCCACAAATACAGTCATTTCAAGCCCTAGTAAAGGATGAATACCGTATTTTTTTGTAATCTCTAGAAAGTCGAAAGCACCGTAAAGATTATCAATATCCATCATGGCCAGATGAGTGTAGCCGTATTCTTTAGCTGCTCTCACATACTTGTCAATCGAAATGACGCTCTCCATAAAACTATAGACTGTTTTTGTATCTAGTTGTGCGATCAATTTACACTTCTCCTCTATCCTTCTCACTATATTATACCATTTTCACCTATAAAAGGCTTCTCTTGAGAAAAATTTCATCAGCTTACTAATTTACTTTCTATTCATTTGTATTTTTGTCATCATTTTTTATATTTATACTATATTATATATAAAAATAGAAAACATATAATATAAATCTCCTAGAATTTTTATATTATACCTATTATATATTATATCTATTATTACACTGTTCTCTATATTGAATTTAGCACTTTATTCATTTTTATTGGATTATTTCCTTTTACAGTTAACAATTCCCTTTCTGCTTTTTTTTTGATATAATAACCTTAACTATCATTCTATATGGAGGTTCTATGCGTTTTAATCAATATAGTTATGTCACTTTTCCAAAAGAAAATATCTTATCTGAACTAAAAAAATGTGGCTTTAATTTACAAAACACAGCCAATCCCAAGGAATTACTGGAAACTTTTTTACGTCGCTTTTTTTTCACTTATGAGAACACCGACTATCCACTCTCCTGCTTAGCTATAGATAAAGAAACTAACATATTAACTTTTTTCAAATCTGACAAAGACTTGACAGCAGATATTTTTTATACTGTCGCCTTTCAACTTTTAGGCTTTTCTTATTTGATTGACTTCGAAGACAGTGAAGCTTTTCGTAAAGAGACTGGATTTCCTATTGTATACGGTGACTTGATTGAAAATCTCTATCAGTTACTCAATACTCGCACCAAAAAAGGGAATACCCTGATTGATCAACTGGTAAGCGACAGTCTTATCCCTGAGGATAATGACTATCACTACTTTAACGGCAAGAGTTTGGCTACTTTTTCTAGCCATGATGTCATTCGTGAAGTCGTTTACGTTGAGTCTCGTGTCGATACCGACCAAAAAGGTCTACCAGACTTAGTCAAGGTTAGCATTATTCGTCCTCGTTTTGATGGAAAAATCCCTGCCATCATGACAGCCAGCCCTTATCATCAGGGAACCAATGACAAGGCAAGCGATAAGGCTCTCTACAAGATGGAGGGCGAGCTTGAGGTAAAACCTGCTCATAAGATTGAACTAGAGGAACCTCAACTCAATCTCGTCCAACCTCAAGGTCAAGCTGAGCTTGTGGCTGAAGCTGAGGAAAAGCTAAGTCACATCAACTCTAGCTATACTCTTAATGACTATTTCCTTCCACGAGGTTTTGCCAATCTCTATGTTTCAGGTGTTGGTACCAAAGACTCTACTGGTTTCATGACTAACGGAGACTACCAGCAAATCGAGGCTTATAAAAATGTCATTGATTGGCTAAATGGCCGTTGCCGTGCCTTTACCGACCATACGCGCCAGCGTCAAGTCAAGGCTGACTGGTCAAACGGAAAAGTAGCTACAACTGGACTTTCCTATCTAGGTACCATGTCCAATGGTCTGGCGACTACAGGTATCGATGGTTTAGAGGTTATCATTGCTGAGGCTGGCATTTCTTCATGGTACAACTACTACCGTGAAAACGGTCTGGTGACTAGCCCAGGTGGTTATCCAGGTGAGGACTTTGACTCCCTTGCTGAACTAACCTATTCTCGTAATCTCTTGGCTGGCGACTATATCCGTGGCAATAAAGCTCACCAAGCTGACTTAGAAAAAGTGAAAGCTCAGCTAGATCGAAAAACTGGGGACTATAACCAGTTTTGGCATGACCGCAACTATCTGCTCAATGCCCATAAAGTAAAGGCAGAGCTTGTCTTTACTCATGGTTCTCAGGATTGGAATGTCAAACCACTTCATGTTTACCAGATGTTCCATGCTCTTCCTACTCATATAAATAAGCACCTCTTTTTCCATAATGGCGCCCATGTGTATATGAACAATTGGCAATCAATTGACTTCCGTGAATCCATGAATGCCTTATTGACTAAAAAATTACTGGGACAAGATACAGATTTCCAACTTCCTACTGTCATTTGGCAGGACAATACAGCTCCTCAGACTTGGCAGACTCTTTCTTACTTTGGAAATCAAGAAAGCTCAGAAATTTTCTCACTTGGTCAAGAAGAGCAAGCTATTCAAAACCAGTACCCAGATAAGGATTTTGAGCGCTATGGAAAAACCTACCAGACCTTCAATACGGAACTCTATCAAGGAAAAGCCAATCAGATTACTATTGACCTTCCTGTGACTAAGGATCTTCACTTGAACGGTCGAGCTCAACTCAATCTTCGTATCAAATCCAGCACAAACAAGGGGCTTTTATCTGCTCAACTACTGGAACTTGGTCAAAAGAAATACCTACAACCTTATCCTGCTGTTTTAGGTGCTAGAACCATTGATAATGGACGCTACCACATGTTGGAAAATCTCTGTGAATTACCAATTAGACCAGAGGCACAACGAGTCGTGACAAAAGGTTACCTCAATTTACAAAATAGAAATGATTTACTGTTAGTAGAGGATGTTACTGCAGATGAATGGATGGATGTGCAATTTGAACTACAACCTACTATTTACAAGTTAAAAGAAGGAGATACTCTTCGTTTAGTCCTCTATACTACTGACTTTGAAATCACCATACGTGACAATACTGACTACCACCTGACTGTCGACCTCTCTCAGTCCACACTTACCATACCTCACTAAAAAAGGAGTTAAATTATTATGAATAAATCTGAACACCGACACCAACTCATACGCGCTCTTGTTGCAAAAAACAAGATTCATACACAGGCTGAATTGCAATCCCTTCTTGCTGAGAACGACATTCAAGTGACCCAGGCAACCCTCTCACGCGACATCAAAAATATGAACCTATCAAAAGTCCGCGAAGAAGATAACGCTTATTATGTTCTTAATAATGGTTCTACCTCAAAATGGGAAAAACGTTTGGAAAACTATATGGAAGATGCCCTCATCATGTTGCGACCTATTCAGCACCAAGTCCTACTCAAAACTCTTCCTGGTCTAGCACAATCGTTCGCTACAATTATTGATGCTCTCGATTTCCAATATATTATCGCAACCCTTTGTGGTGATGATGTTTGCCTTATCATCTGTGAAGATACAGATGCTGCTCAAAAGTGCTTTGAAGAACTGAAAAAATTCGCCCCACCATTTTTCTTTGAAGAATAATAAATGACTACAACTAACAATTATGCTTAAAAAAACCTGGTAGAAAGGCTTTAACGTCAGAAAACGCATAGTATCAAGTGTTTAAAACCCTTGATACTATGCGTTTTGCTTTATCCTAGGAAGATTTATACTCTTCGAAAATCTCTTCAAACCACGTCAACGTCTCCTTACCGTAGGTATGGTTACTGACTTCGTCAGTCTTATCTACAACCTCAAAACAGTGTTTTGAGCTGACTTCGTCAGTTTCATCTACAACCTCAAAACAGTGTTTTGAGCAGCCTGCGGCTAGTTTCCTAGTTTGCTCTTTGATTTTCATTGAGTATTACTTCATTTTCTCCTGCAATTGAATTCTTGCTCAGCTTTTTGTTTTCTATTTCTTTAAAATCAAAGTAGCTCGTTTGTTAATAACTCGATCAACAAACATCGTGGTACAAGTATCTACTTTGAAATTTATCAGCCACTTAAAAACTGATACTGTATTCTAGGAAAACGATGACATTCTTCCTAATAAAACTTCTCATATATAAGATAAATTTCTACTCTTTTTAATTTTAAATGAGTCTCAGTATGGCAATCACTTTAGAATTTAAGCCACTTCTCCAGCTCGATCATTGATGAGCTCAATGGTTTGAACAATATTACGAAGTACTGGTAGTTGGTGTTGGAAGAGTAGTTGAACAGATCCATGAGATTTAAATGGCTCTTGCGTTAACACTTTCATCTCTAAGCAACCATTTTCTACAATGTAGTCTACAATCAATTTTACAAATGAAATCTGCCTGGCATTAAGGTTCTCATCCGACAAAAATTTAGAAAAAATACGATTGGCAGACTCTCTATCTAAGCCAATAATCTCACGCACCAATCTCGGAATTGCCTTATTTTCATAATGATGTTGGTAGTCTGCTTTGCTACCTAATTTTTCCCAGAGCAATTTTTCAAGTGCAAGCATATCATCAGATGTCAACTTTTTATTATGGTATAGCTTAGAAATGGACTCTTCATCCAGATGAGTTTTCAAATAATGCTCAACTTTTTCATTGTAGGACCGAAGATCGTTGACCTGCAAAAATGCTGTGGTCTCGTGAACAGTGGAGAGTATACGATCTTCAAAGTTAACATAGTAGGGTTTACGGTCTGTTTTATCCAAAAACTGTAATAAATCTCGAATAGCAAGACGAATTTTTTCCAAATCAGACAAGCTAACTTCTTTCCAAAATTCAGGCTCCTGTACTTTCCTGATAATTTCAGCCTGCTCAAAAATCTGCGGGATATTGCCAATAGCAGAAAGAGCTCTAGCCGTCTTCATCACTTGGGAAATATGAACAGTATAAGATTTAGCTGTCAGTTGCCCTAACTGAATATGAAGTAAGCACAAATCAAATCTCCTCGCCATCTCATCTTCTTTATCTTCATCAAATAAAAGCGGAGAGAGATTTTTTTGAATGGTTTCACTTGTAACAGCAGTTAGATTCTGCCAACTTTCCAATTTCCTATAGCTATAAACTGTATCTAAAACCATACGAACCCTGAAGTCCAACTCATTTAAGCTCTCTATACGACCTTGAAGTTCTGAAATAAGCTCCTGACGGTATGCTCTCGCAAACTGATCTTCTTGGTATTGGAGTCCCTGAAGTTCTCGAATCAAGTCCACTTTGATATTAAATAAACGCTGAGTCAACGAAACAATGTGACGACCCTCTCCATCTCTTGGATCTGCACGAAAATAATCAAAATTGTCCCCATAATCAAATACCAAGAAGTTTTCCTTATCCTGCTCAGGTCCAAATAAATCTTTACATAGACGGGTTCCTCGACCAATCATCTGCCAAAACTTAGTTTTAGAGCGTACTTTCTTGAAGAAGACTAAATTAACAACCTCTGGTACATCAATACCTGTATCTAACATATCGACAGAAATCGCAATTTGAGGATACTTCTCCTTAATTTTAAAATCATCAATCAAGGTCTGATAATGCTTAATACTATAATCAATTACCTGAGCATAATCGCTCCCTTTTTCAGGATAGCGGTTGTTAAAAATGCCTCTGATATATTCCGCATGGTCATGATTTTTAGCAAAAATAATAGTTTTACCAATTTCATCACCCGAAGCTGTCTGAATTCCTCTTGTCATGAGTTCATTTAAAACAATTTCTACTGTACTTTTATTGAAAATAAAGGAATTAAATACACTCCCATCAATATCTTTTTCACAGCTATCGTCTTCAAATTTGCTATCAAAATGTTCCTTTTCTTCTTCGGACAAATCATCATAATGTAGACCATCCGTAGGTAGTTTCAGTTTGGTTTCGATAGAATGATAGGCTACTAAATATCCGTCTTTAACAGCCTCTTCCAAATCATATGCATATGTTGGAACACCATTCTCCAAATTAAAGAATCCATAGGTGTTTTTATCTAAATCTTGACGCGGAGTAGCTGTTAAGCCTACAATCCTTGCATCAAAATAATCAAAAATGGACTTGTATTTCTGATAAATAGAACGGTGAGATTCGTCAATTATGATAAGGTCAAAATGCCCAACAGTGAAAGGGCGTTGATTTACTTCTTCTTGACCACTAATCGCTCCAATCATAGTCGGATAAGTTGAAAAGACCATGCGACTTGATTGAGCTCCTTCTTTATCTTCTAAAAAGTTACAAACGGAAAGATCTGGGAGTAATTTTCTAAACGAATCATAGGCTTGCTTAACCAAAGAAGTCCTATCGGCTAAGAAGAGAACGTTTTTTACCCAGTTATGACGTGATAAGATATCAACTAGAGAAACTGCTGTACGAGTTTTCCCAGCCCCAGTTGCCATAACCAAAAGTGCCTGTCTACGATGATTAGAGAAAGCTTCACAAACGCTTGCAATCGCATGTTTTTGGTAGTGACGCCCGGAAATATCGTCCCTAATTTTACTAGAAATATCCTCAAGTGGTTTTTGAAGATGACGTCTATCCATCACTAATTGCAATTCTTCTTGAGAGTAAAAGCCTGCAATCTGGCGGCGGTTCGGACCATCAAGTATATAGTGCTTCAACCCATTTGTAATAAAGCAAATTGGCTGATAGCCGATATGTTTCTCCAAAGCTTCAGCATATTCTTTGACCTGTACTTCCCCTACTTCTGGATTGACAGAGGCTTTTTTAGCCTCCACAATCGCTAAAATTTTCCCATTTTTACCATAAAGTACATAGTCACAGTAACCAATTCCTGAACCGTGCTTGAGACCATCAACGGCTATCTCAACACGACAGTTTTCTTCAAATATCCATCCTGCTAGACGGATATCGATATCAATAAAGAGCTTTCTTGTCTCTGCCTCAGATAATTGATCAATATGGAAAGGCACATCTTGCCGTTGCGCTGCAGTCTCACGTTTTTCAGTATAAGTCTCTTGAACTTCTACGGACTGAGCAGCCATCTGTTCATGAAAATCAGGCAGTTCTGGTAAACTGTCTTGTAACCTTATCATAGATTGTGGAGTTTCTCGGTATTTGATGTTTGCTGAAAGTGGTAAGCACTTCTCATCAAAATAACGCTCCACAAACTCATTGCTGTAACAATAATCGATAAAATTAACAAACTGATACAAATGATGCAAAGCTAAAATCGCTTCTCGTTCCTTAATTTCACCACCATGAGCAGCATGGTTTCCCCATCGAATCAACAGAACTATCTGCTTGTGGAGTTCAGAATCTACGATATCCCTAAAATCATCATCCCATACTAAAGAAGATAGAGTAGCACGATAGGGAGCTTCTAAATATGAATCGTGACTATATATCCAATGGACAGCCTGCTCTAAAGCACGACGCGCCATAAAGGCAGTAGCCACAGTTGATGTAGCAATCATATTCTCAGCTTCAATGCAAGGTTTTGAAAAAGATTCATATTCGTCATTTTTTAAAAGAAAGCTAAAATTTCCCATTTTTTTCTCACTTTAAACAAATAGTTTAGCTATATTATACTAAATTTCAAGCTATTTCTCCACACTTTTATAGCTATCTCACAAGCAAATTGTGATTTGTCGACCTGGGCTACAAAGTCTGCGAACTCATTTTGGAGGGAAAGAGGGGGGAGGGGGACTCTAATTTGTAAAAATTTTGATTTCGAAATATTTTTCATACTCCCACTAGTTCCAGAGGCAATTCTCTTAATTTTTAATTTTGTTTTCTCATTTGTAATAAGCTTCCATAAGAAAACTGGATTTACTCGATCATTCAAAATAACCTTCCATAATCTATCTGGCAAATATATATTATCACTATTGATAGCCCAAACATACCCAGCAGCCCCAACTAGTTCAGAAGTGTTCATACGACTAATAATTACATCCCCTATTTCAACTTTATGTTCATCTAAGGGAATATAGTCAATTGGTAAATTTTTTACTTCAGATGAATTAAAATAATCGTACGATACAGCTCCTGTTTTTAATACTTTATTCTTATTATTTTCCTCACCAGCTAAACTTTTACCTGCTCTTAGTTCTTTTATATATGTATCTAAGAATACTGAGTCAGGATACTCTTCGAACATCTCGTTAAATCGGGATTTGACAAGGTTTGATAATTCCGTGTATTGCTGACTTCTTTTTGAAATTAGATAATCTATTTTCTCAAAATTCTGAATAATATTTTCTTGTTCAGAAACACTCATCATTGGAATCTGGGCATCTGATAAATTATTTAGTTTAATATACTTTATAACTCCTCCAATTGATTGGTATCGTAAAACTTCTATATACTTATCAAGAAAGTAGTATAGATATTTCATTCTTACATTAGAATTACTAGTCAAAATATAGGTTCTCTGATAAGCATTAAATTTTCCTTTATAATACTTAACATTTAAATCCCCATTTCCAGCTACTAAAACTACCTCACCGTCATAAGCGTATTCGTTAATCCTTGAAATTTCTTTAGCTGTTGTAAAAAAAGGATACTTACCTCCGAAAACTGCCGCATTAGCATCCAATTTACCAGTTTGAATAGAAACTAATTGCCCTAACTTCACTTTCTTCATGCAACCACCTCCTCGGAATATCGGGATTTACTTTTAAGAGATGAATTTTTGGTGTGAATGCTTGACATTATTTTGATTGACCATGGCATAGGCCAGGGTTGTGTCAATCTTGCTATGACCTAGCAGTTTTTGGACTTGTTCGATAGGCATACCTTTATCAATTGCCTTAGTCGCTAAAGTTCTTCTGAACTTATGTGGGTGAACCTTTTGTATACCGAGTTTGTCTCCTAACTTTCTTAAGCGAATCTCTACACCAGCAATTCCAAGCCTCTGGACTTTTCCAACTAACGTTACAAAAAGAGCAGGGTGACTATCTTTTCTGTCGTTAAGATAGTTTCTTAAATGAATTTTCGTCCGAGCGTCAAAATATACTGGTCTCTCCTTCTTTCCTTTACCAAAGACAACACACTCTCTGTTTTCAAAATCAATATCTGAACGATTCAACTGTACAAGCTCCCCTACACGCATACCTGTCGATGCTAGTAGGTCTATTATTGCCAAATCTCTCAAATTTTCACAGTTATCGCGCATAATTTCCAAATGTTCATCAGTATAAGTTTCCTTCACATTTTGCTCAGTCTTAATTTTCTTTATCCGTCGAATGGGATTTTTAATGATATATTCCTCTTGCTCAAGCCAAGCAAAAAAAGAAGACAATATACGCCTAATATTGTCTAAATTCGCCTTACTACAATCCTTTTCAGACTGGTAATTTGCTAAATAACTCCTTAAATCATCTGTTGTGAGTTGTGTCACAGACTCCTTAATACCATTAAACAAGTTTTCAATCGTCCTCTGGTAATAACGAATTGTTTTTGAGCTACAGCCCTCTACCTGTTTGGCAGTGATAAAGAGTTGCAACAGGTTATTATTCGAATACTTCTGCTGCTTTTTTCCGTCTACTAGATGATGTTCTAAACTCTCTCTCAATGCTAGTAATTGTTCATTATTTAAAAGAGGTAACATTTCTTGCATGATAATTGTAACTTTTGATTCCATAATTTTTCACTTTCTTATTCATCAATAAAAAGAGACAATATCAGTTTCTGCATTACAGAATTCTAATATTGTCTGTTCATTTATTTTCTTGTTCTCATTCAAATCCAGCATACTAGATTACTTTTTGACCTTTTCTCTAACAGAATGTTCAGAAACCCATTTGGAGTAGCTTATCATTTTTTCATCAGTTAAAGCTTCTACCGCGATGGTTACACACATTTTTACTGCTTCTTCTACCGTTACAGAAAAACGATAGCCATTTAATTGTAAAAATTTGACCAAAACGAAGAAAGCAGTTCTTTTATTAGCATTAGCAAAAACATGCTTCTTTATCAATTGGACAAATAGTATCGTTGCTTTATCAAAAATTGTTGGATAAAGAGGCTTCCCAAAGACAAATTGTTCTGGTAAGTTCACAATCATATTTAAGGCAGAAGGACTAACTGTTTGAATTTTCTCATTTGGAGAATACCGTTGAATTGCTAAAGCATTTATTTTTTCAATTTGCTTTTCTGTCAGATAGATTGTCATTTTTCCACCAAAGCTTTGAAAACATCGTCGTATTCGTCAAATATTTTATCTAAATTTAAGTCAAAGGCATCATCAGATACATAAGAAACCTGCTGCCCCAATTCTTCAGGAGTAAAGATAATCTCACCACTTGGTAACAATTTAGCTTCGTATTTTACACCACTTGGAATATTAAATTCACTTGGAATCGTAATGGTGATTGAATTTCCTTGTTTTCTTGTTTTTACTACCATCTGATTTCCTCCTTTATTGTATTATAACAAATCATTACGGTAATTACAATGGCAGAATATCAGCCAAAATACTCCTGCATCAGAGATTTCTTCAAAGTTTCAAGCTCTTCCAGAGATTTTTGGATTGCCAATTGTGATTTGTCGACCTGGGCTACAAAGTCTGCGAACTCATTTTGGAGGGAAAGAGGGGGGAGGCGGATGGAAATATTTTGTAATTCTTTTGCATTTATATTAGCTTGATTAACAGCACCTTTCGCGATGTTCCTTAGAAACTTCTTTGTACTAGGAAAATTTAAAAATTCAGAGAGGTATCTAGGATTTAAAATATTATTCTTTGTTCTGATACGAATAATATAACCTGCAATAACCATATCATAATCTAATTCATAGATACATGTTTTCCCAACTAATTCCAGACTATTTGTACGATTAAATAGTACATCCCCTTTTCTTACAACATACTTTTCTAAGTCCTCCTCTGGAATATCTATATGTTTTAAATTCTGTATGTTTAACTGACCACCTTCAGTTATATTATTCATTCTTAAATATCCGTATTTACCGTTAAGAGTAGCCGGTAAACTAGTTCCATATCGGACTTCTTCAACTAATTCTCCAAGTCTTTTTAATGGAAAGTTTCTTAGCATAAACATCTCGTTAAATCGGGATTTTACGAGCAAGTTTAGTTCATCTAACTGCAATTTTCTTTTAGTAATAAGCCTTTTAATCGTATTAAGAATACAAATAATGTTCTCTTGTTCTTCGATACCTAGCAATTCTAATTGTAAATCAAGTAATATATTCTTGTTTAAATGAGGAATTGTTGCACCTGTTGAATGATCTCGTAAATACTGCGATTTACTTTCCAAAAAGACTCCCAAGTAATCTGATATAATTTTTTCTTTGTATCGCTCATTCTTTTTTAAGACCGTAATTGTACTACCAACAGCTCCCGATAACCCATAGCCAACTGTTCCTGCATTAGCACCATCCCATGCTATCAGAATATCATCTGGAAGTGCTTCAGTCATATTTAAACTTTCAGTGAATTTTAAATTATTATTATTTCTTAAATCATCTATTTGAATATAACGTTGGCTTAGGGTTGTTTGTTCAGCAAGTACAGTGGCTTTCTTGCCTTTTTTTAGAGATAAGACTTCCCCCAACTTCACTTTTTGCATACAGCCACCTCCCTACTTGAGTAATTTTTCTAATTCAGCCAAGCCAGCTTGAATTTCTTTTTCTAAATCATTGATTTTCTTCAAGATGACCTCTGTTGGTTCATACTCAACTTTTTCATACTCAATCTCTTTATATTTATTGATAGACAAATCATAATCATTTTCCTTTATCTCATCAACTGGAACAAAGAAAGATTGATCCGTTCTCTGACGTTCTGCTTCTTTTTCAAGATGATGAAAACGTTCGATAATATCTGGAATATCATTGTCGCTAATCGGTTGTCGCTTATCATCCAAACTTAAACCATCCGCTTTCATATCGTAAAACCAGACCTTGTCAGTACCACCATTGCCAGTTTTTGTAAAGATGAGAATGGCAGTTGAAACTCCAGCATAAGGCTTGAAAACACCACTAGGCATTGAGATTACAGCATCAAGCTTATGGTTCTCTACAATTTCCTGACGAATTCCTTTATGAGCTTTCGACGAACCAAAAAGGACACCATCAGGTACGATAACTGCTGCTCGTCCACCTGGTTTTAAAGTTCGCAAGAAAAGAGAAAGAAAGAGTAATTCTGTTTTTTTGGTTTTTACGGTTGCAAGAAGGTCATTAGAGGTTGAATTGTAGTCAAGTGAGCCTTTAAAAGGAGGATTTGCTAAAACCAAAGTATATTTATCGGCTTCTTCATTATCTTGAGACAGCGAGTCAAGGTAACTGATTTGTGGATTTTCTACTCCATGTAGCATCATGTTCATCGCCCCAAGTCTCAACATAGTCGTATCCGTATCATTTCCATGAAACATCTGATTATGAAAATGATTGATATTATCTGTATTGGTTTCCCATTCATCTTTCTTACGCTTTAAGTAACGGCTAGCAGATACTAAGAAGCCAGCAGAACCCATAGCGGGATCTGAGATGATATCTTTGATGGTCGGTTGCATCAACTCAACCATCATATCGATGATGTGACGAGGTGTACGGAACTGTCCATTTTTACCTGCGGTCGACAATTTTGATAACAGATATTCATAGATATCTCCGATATCAGTAATACTTTGTTTGTCATTATCAAAATCTACATCTAATCCCCTAGTTGGAAATGCATCTAAGATAGAAATTGCCTTTTGAAGCGTAGCAGGTTTATTTATTTGAAAAATAGCTTCTCGCATATATCGTGAAAAGGCTGTATCATCTGTATCCCCCTTGAGATTTTTAATAAACGGAAAAATCTCCTGAGTCATTAAACGATAAACTTCCTGAGCATCTCCTATATTTTTAAAAGTTGACCAACGGTATTCAGGTTTATCTTTTGGAAAAACTCCCTCATAAGGAATCCCTAAAAATTCAGCATCACTTTCACGTCCAAGCTCGACACTATCCAAATCTTTCATAAATAAGAGATAAGTCAACTGTTCAATATTTGTTAAAGGATTTGCGTTTCCTTCTGTCCAAAGAATTTCCCACAGCTGATCGATTTTATTTTTTAATTCGCCTGTAATCATATCTTCCCTTTTCTTTAGTTTTTAAAACTTAGTAATATCATTATTTTATCAGATTTCAAACAAAGCTTCAATTAACTATATCTATGCGTCACCTGAATATTTTAATAGACTTGTTTGGTATCTTGAAAACTATATCGTATAGGTATCGTCATGGATCCTTTTAGCTGATTTACGGATACGAAAACACAATACTATGACTAAATTGAAATGTTAAAATTCAATTTCTGACCACCTAATCCTGCTTCAAATAGTTATCGAACAAGTTTTATGATAGCTACCTTGTTAGGATGCTCTTATTTTTTATCAGACAAAACAAAAGGATTAAGGGAGTGAATTTCCTTAATCCGATAGTTCTTATTCTTGACGTTGTCCGAAATCAGCAATCATCTGCTCCATTTCTTGTCGACTCGGAGTTGTCAGCATATAAAGGTAATCCCCTTGAAGTTCCGCAAAGGCAGCTGGCATGATTTTTTTAACCTTGAACTGCTGACTGTATTTGGCAAGCAAGTCCTCCTCAGAATAGACATAATGAGCATTTGCACGACGTGATGTAGCCAAACAATACTGAGCTTCAAACTCTGACACTGGGAACTCTTCTCCTGCGACAATCGCCGCATAGCCTCGGTAGAGGTCCAAGGAATGAGCAAAGTTATAAACATCAATAGTGAAACCACCTGCAGGGCGGTTATTGTACTCAATGGCGATGTAATCATCCCCTTCACGGAAGAACTCAATATGGAAGAACCGTTCTTTCATACCAAATTCTTTGACAATTGCCTCACCATATTTACGTAATTTAGGATCCATCTCCTTTAGCACATAGTAGGAATTGTCCATCTTGTAAATCATGAGATCCAGCGGTGTATAGGCGTAGTCGAAGGTTGTTGAGAAGACAATCTTACCATCCTTGTCCACAAGACCATCAAAGGTACAAATTTCACTAGAGGTGACAAATTTCTCGAAGAAATAAACAGTTGAATGGTCCCATTCTTGCTTGAAGTGATTGATATCGTCTTCTGTCTCAAGTTTAAAGGTGGCGGCCGCTCCAACTCCATTGTCAGGTTTGGCAATCATTGGAAGGCCGATTTCGTTCACTGCTTGATCAACATCTGCTTCCGTCTTGATAACAGCTCCAGGGACCACAGGGACACCTGCTTTTTTGAAAAGCTTCTTCATTTCAGACTTAAATTTCGTCTTTTTGAGATCCTCTGGTTTAGCACCAAAAACATTGAATTGTTCTCTGAGTGTTGCGTCTAGCTCAAGCCAGTATTCATTATGAGATTCGATGCGGTCGATAGGGCCATGTCTATAAAAGAGAAAAGCAACTGCTCGTTTGACTTCGTCTATGTTCTCAAGGTTATCTACACGGAAATACTCGGTTAGGCTATTGCGCAAGGGCTCATCCAATTGCTCGTAAGGCTCTTGACCAATTCCCAAGACGGTGATGCCTTTATTGGCTAGTTCAATGGTAAACTGTTGAAAGTTTTGTGGATAGTAGGGAGAAATAACAAGGTAATTCATAGGTCACTCCTTTTATAAATAGAGATTTCCAAGGAAATAAGGCATTTGTTTGCGCCACCATTCCCAGTCGTGGGCGACATCGTGTCCCCATTCAGCAAACCAGGCTGGAATTTGTTTCTGGTCAAAGGCTTCTTTAAGCTTGTAGAAAGATGGTAGACCGTCTTGTTCCCAGGCACCAAGACCCGTACAAAGCACAATCTCTGCCTGACGGTAACGGTCAATAAACCAGCCGTCATTCTGGTTCCAGATATAATCTACTGGCGAGTTTTGGTAAATAGCATCGTCGTTGTAGTAATCGCCGACAAAGAAACGTGCGTCGTAAACACCACTGAGAGCAATCACCTTGGTAAAGACATCTGGATGCTGGAGGAAGAAATTGAGTGCATGGTAGGCGCCCATCGAGCAACCTGTCGTCATCATGCCATCAAACCAACCTGTCTTGTGCTTGATAAAAGGAATGGCCTCCTCAATCACATAACGTTCGTAGGCACGGTGCATTTCCGCTTGGTCATGACCGTTTTTCCAAGTGGCCAACCAGCTCTCACTATCCACACTAGATAGGGTAAAGAACTGGACACGACCTTCCTCGATAAAGGAAGCACAAGCATCAATCATGCCAAAATCATAGTATTCGTTGTGACTACCACCTGATGAAGCAAAGACCACAACTGGAATTCCAGTATGTCCATAACGATTGAGGTACATTTCACGGTTGAGATGGCCACTCCAGTGGCTAAGATGTTCAATATGCATTTCGTTTTTTCCTTTCTTAACTTACCATTTTTCTGCAAAAAATCTCAGACAATCTGGTAGATTTTCTGACCAAGGGATTTCACTATGGATGGCACCAGACTGAACCTTCAGCACAAGATTATCCAGATGTACTCCCCCTGCTATCAAATCATGGTAATAGCGAAGCGACGAGTCGATATAGGCTTGTTTGATATTGCCGGCCATCAAGGTCTTGTCTGTATCATCTGCTTCTTCTGTTCCTACATAGATGAAGATGCGCTGGTCAGGCGATAGTTTCTTGCGCTCAATATAGCGGTTAAAGGCTTCTTGGTGAAGCCAGTTGGCAGATGAAAAGACCCCTAAACAACCAATTTGGTCTTGGTATTCCAAACCGATAAACTGGGTAATATTGCCTCCTAGTGAGGAACCAATCATGGCCGTATGCTGGCGGTCTGCTTTTGTACGATAAGTTTCATCGATAAAAGGCTTGACCACCTCCATGACAAACTCAGCATACTCCACGCCCTTACCGCCAAATTGCTGTCCTGGGATTGGAGATTCTTGGAACTTCCAAGCCGCATACTCATTCATCCGCCCCATACCATCATTGTCAATAGCAACGACAATCATGCGACTGATATCCGGATTTCGTTTGATGGCTGGGATAATCTTCCATGAATGACCAATGAAAGACTCCTTGCTATAAAAAACATTTTGCCCGTCATGAAAGTAAACAACAGGATAGGAACGATTCGTGTCTTTCTCATAATCTTTAGGCAGAAGAACACGCACACGGCGCTCCTTACCTGTATAAGGAACCTTGAGTTTGTGTTCTTTCATTTTTAGATAAAAGTAGGATTGATTCATTGTCAGAAAACTCTCTATATTCAAAATTTATTCTTATTATATCACAGTTTAAGAAAAAAAGTCAGTTTTTCTTCCATTTTTGGATTAAAAACTAACTTTTTCATTTAATTTTCTAAATTCTTTTGGATTTTCTGATTAGAGCAGATTGTCAATCAAGTCATCGACTTCATCTTTTTCAGCCTGCGGTGTGATCTCAGTAATCATAATTCCAGCCACTGCTCGCTCAACTAAACCTTCAACATCCATACGTGCTTCATACTGCTCTGCATTCTTAATCTTAGGATTAGTCTTTGGACGATCTGGCGCAAAAATCGTACAGCAGTCCTCAAAAGGCTGGATAGAAATGTCAAAGGTATCGATTTCCTGGGCGATGTCAATGATTTCCAACTTGTCCATGGTAACCACAGGACGAATGATGGGAGTGTTGGTCACAGCGTTAATAGCCTGCATGCTTTCCAAGGTCTGGCTAGCTACTTGACCAAGACTTTCCCCATTGATAATAACCAAACCATTTCGTACCTCACGAATACGGTCGGTAATCCGCATCATAAAGCGACGAGTCAAGGTCATGAGATAGGCTTCTGGCGCCTTGGCCTTGATTTCCTCTTGAATCTCTGTGAAAGGCACCTCGATAAACTGGATATTTCCCCCAAACTTGGTCAATTTACGAGTCAAGTCCTGCGCTTTCTTGAGGGCACCGGGACTAGTATATGGTGGACTAGCAAAGTGAACTGCCTCGATATCCACCCCACGTTTCAAAGCAAGATAACCTGCTACAGGTGAGTCAATCCCTCCCGACAACATGAGCATGCCTTTACCTGAAGTTCCAACTGGCAAACCACCAGCCCCACGAATGGTTTCATAAGAAAGATAGGCAGCTTCTTCACGGATCTCCACCTGAAGATTGATGTCAGGACTTTTCATTTGAGCTTGCACATTTGGAATGGCTTCAAAAACAGCTCCTCCAAGTGTTTGGTTGAGTTCACGACTATCCAACTCAAAGTTGTGGTCGCTACGCTTGCTAGAAATCTTAAAGGTCATGCCTTCCTTGTAGATATCCTGCATAATCTCTTGCACAGCAGACTTCAGAACTTCTACAGATTTTTCAACCTTATAAACAGGGGAAAAGTTTTGAATTCCAAATACTTGTTTGAGCGATTCTGCTACTGCTGTGTAATCTGCTCCATTTAGGTAAGCGTGGGCACGGTCGCGATCTGCTGTTACCTTAACTTGGGGATAGATAGACAAAACGTCTGAAATATTATTGCGAAGTTTATTGATGAAACGCATACGGTTTTTGCCCTTGGTTGACAACTCTCCGTAGCGAATCATAATTTCTGAATACTGCATGAATGCTCCTATCTTACTTTTCTAGTTTGGTTGTAAATTAATTTTAGCTTGGTCAAAAACTGCTCAACCTGACTCATATCATTTTCAAGGTCTAGGCTAAGACGCACAGCTGACTGAGCCTTATCTTTGTCCACTCCCATGGCAATCAAGGTGCCTGCAGGTTTACCTGCCTTGGACGAACAAGCAGAGGTCGTTGAAATGAAAATATCATAATCTTCAAAAGCGTGAACGATGACTTCTCCACGAACACCCTTGATTCCAAAAGTCAGGATATGAGGGGCAAAGTCTTCCTCATCTGAAAAGACAAAAATATCCGGATAGTCCAGAAGTGCTTGACGAATCACTGCCTTCATCTGCCCTGTCTTGCTTGTAAAGAAATCTAGCTTCTCCATAGACAAACGGAGGGCCTTGGCTGTCGCTGCAATCCCTGCCACATTTTCAGTTGTCGAACGGTAATCACGTTCCTGACCACCACCAGTCAACAGTGGCGTAATCTTCTTGCCAGACTTGATATAGACAAAACCAACACCTCGGACACCATGAAATTTATGACTCGAAAAGGTCGCGAAATCCACTCGTTCTGTCAGGTATTTTTCTGTTGGAATTTTAGCAAGTGCCTGAACCGCATCAACGTGGAAGGAAATAGTCGGCCTATCTGCCAACAGTTCTGAAATAGCCTCAATAGGTTGAATCGAGCCAATTTCATTGTTAACTGCCATGATGGAAACGAGGGTCGTATCAGGTCTTATCAAATCTGCTAACGCCTCAACATCCACAAATCCTTGCTCATCTACTGGAGCAAAATCCACTTCAAAACCTTGAGCTTTCAACCAGAGGGCTGATTCCTTAACTGCTGGATGTTCAATGGCTGAAACAATGATGTGCTTGCCAAACTGGGCTTTTTCAAAGGCCACACCCTTGATGACCCAGTTATCTCCTTCTGTCCCACCAGAAGTAAAGAAGATTTCATCACTTTTCTTACCGATTAAATCTGCAATCTGTTGACGGGAAGCATCTAAAATTCGTGTTGCCTGGTCTCCCAAACGATGGAGACTAGATGGATTTCCTAAAATTTTTGAAGCCACCTGCATATAGGTTTCAAGGGCTTCAGGATAGGGCTTGGTCGTCGCCGAATTATCAAAGTAAATCATGTTTTCTCACGCTTTCTAAAATCACTCCTTCTATTGTATCATGAAACGGAGCTTGCGACAAGAAAGGGCAATTCCTCTTTTTTTAAGATTTTTTTAAAGAAATGAGGTATAATAAGTTTTAATCAAAGGAGAGAATGCATGTCTAATTATCGTAGAACTTCAAAACCAAAAACAGAACACATCAAAAAAGGCTTTACAGTCTTTCAAAAAACCGTTGCTACAATCGCTAGTATCCTTGGCTTGATTACCGCAAGTATCACGATCATGAACGCCTTGGATAATAACAAAAATACTAAAAAAGAACCTACGACAACCCAGACGACAACAATTGTCAAAGAAATTCAAAAGGAATCCCCTAAGGAAAACACCAGTCCCAATAAGGAAAACAACACTTCTCAAGAAAAAACACAGCAAGAGGAAACACCAAAATCCAGCGTCAAGGAAGAGAAAAAAGAAGAGCAGAAAGCATCAACTCAGGATTCTTCTACTCCTGCTCCTACTCCAAGTAAACCTGCCGCTGAAAATGAAAAACAGTCCAATACGCCAACTTCAGAAAATAAAACTAATCAATAATCACTAAAATAGCCTCCTTCCAAACTTGGAAAGAAGCTATTTTTTTATTGTTGCAATACTTTTCTTGGCTTGGTCCCTTCAGCTGAACCAATGACACCTGCCATCTCAAGCTCTTCCATGAGACGGGTCGCACGGTTAAATCCAACTGATAAACGACGCTGAATCATAGATGCGCTGGCTTTCTGCGTCTCGATGACTAAAGCCTTGGCTTCTTCAAAAAGCGGATCTCCACCAGATTCACCATCTGAAAATTCTCCATCATTTTCAGAAACCTCACCTGGATCAAAACTCTCATCGTAGTCCGCATCAGCCTGAGCCTTGATGAAGTTTACGATGCGTTCGACATCATCATCCGAGATAAAGGAGCCTTGGAGACGAACTGGATGATTTTCATCAATCGGTTTAAAGAGCATATCTCCTCGACCAAGCAGTTTTTCTGCTCCATTTTCATCCAAAATCGTACGAGAGTCTGTCCCTGATGAAACCGCAAATGCGACACGAGATGGGACATTGGCTTTGATTAGACCAGAGATGACATCAACCGATGGACGCTGGGTTGCAAGAATCATGTGGATACCTGCAGCACGTGCCTTCTGTCCGAGACGAATGATAGCGTCTTCCACTTCCTTGCTGGCAACCATCATGAGGTCAGCCAACTCATCCACAATCACGACAATGAGCGGTAGCGGAACCTGCTTGTACTCAGACTGGGCATTGAACTCTTCTACCTTAGCATTAAAGCCTGCAATGTTCCGAACTCCCACCTTGGCAAAGAGTTCATAACGATTTTCCATCTCATCCACAACCTTTTGCAGGGCCTTGCTGGCTTTGCGTGGATTGGTCACAACCGGAATCAAGAGATGGGGAATATCATTGTAAACAGACAACTCAACCATCTTAGGGTCGACCATCATAAATTTAACTTGGTCAGGTCTCGCCTTCATGAGAATGCTGGCGATAATGCCGTTAACAGCTACTGACTTCCCTGAACCCGTTGAACCTGCGACTAGCAAGTGGGGCATCTTGGAGAGGTCAAAAGCTCTTGCGGTGCCATTAACAGCCTTCCCTAGAGGAATTTCCAAGAGATTTTCTGCTTTCGTTTGAGATTGTTCCCATAGTTCGCGGAAGGACACAGTCGCAATCTCAGAGTTAGGTACTTCAATTCCCACTAAAGATTTCCCTGGAATAGGTGCTTCGATTCGGACATCCTTGGCCGCCAAGGCTAGAGCGAGGTCATCTGCGAGATTGGAAATGCGGTTGACCCGTACACCGACTGCCGGTTTGACTTCATACTTGGTCACTGATGGCCCAATTTCGGCCCGTTCAACCGTTACCTTGATACCAAAGCTAGCAAAAGTTTCTTCAAGGATTTTGATATTTTCTCTGACAATTTTCTTCTCTTTAGACTGGTCTTTTGGTTTATCTGGGGCAAAGAGTTGTAAGCTTGGAAGTTTGTATTCAAGGGCTTCCTTAGCGGAAAAATCAACCTGTACATCTTCATCATCAGAGCCATCTTCCTGTTCAGGGAATTCAAATTCAGGTTGAGGCAGGATGATTTCTGGTTCCATCCACTCTTCTTCTGGAACAGGAGGAACGTCAAGCACAACATCATCAGTCAGAATTTCACCCGTTTCCATATCAACAGGAGGCAAATCGAGTAAGGCTTTTTCAGCCTCTTCTTTTTCTAATCTAGCCTCTTGCTCAGCCTTTTGACGAGCTTTTTCTTCTTGTTTGACAAAGCGTTCCTCTTTTCGACGCTCATGCCCTTCTCGCCATTTGGCAAATCCTCTACTGAAGAATTCGGCAATATCGTAAACAGACCAAGGACTGACTAGGAGGGCTCCAGCTAAAATCAAGATAGAACCAATAAAGTAAGTGCCGATATTTGAAAAGAGAAAGGCAGTTGGAATATAAAGGGCGACACCAATCAAGCCACCTCCAGCAAAACTGGTCGTTCGAAAACCAGTCAGATCAGTCACAACCTGAGCCATGGTCCCTTTTAATACCGACTTCTCCAAACCATATTTCCAAACTAAGTAGGCCTCAAAAATCAAGAGTAAGCCAGCAAATATGGTGAGAAATCCTGATAAGAGTCCTTCCTGTTTTCGTATCCACTTGAAGAAGAGATAGAGCAGGATGCCAAATATTGCCAGATAAGCTAGGCTACCCACCAGCAAGCGAATTAAATTGTAAAGGGTTATACCTGCAGCTCCTAATTTGAAAGCTGCGAAAATCAATAAAAGCGCAATTCCCAACGAAATCAACATTCGTTGAATCGCTTCTTTTCTTTCGAGTTCTGCTTTAGACGGTCTCCGTCTTGTTTTACTTGTATTCTTGTTTGCCATTCTTCTATTATACCATATTTCACAGACATTTCAGAAAGAGAAAAAGACTGCACCAAACGGTACAATCTTTTCATTTTCTATCTAAGTTTCATGCTTGTGGTTTGCGTAGGTAACCATAGACCACACCACTTACGATTGCTCCGACCAAGACAGAAACGAGGTAAAGGAAGGCATTTGAAGTAAGGGCAATCACGAAGATTCCTCCGTGTGGCGCCATGAGTTTAATACCAGTAAGACCAACGAGGCCACCTGCTACTGCAGAACCAAGGATGAAGCTTGGAATCGCACGAGCTGGGTCAGCGGCACCAAATGGAATCGCTCCCTCAGTGATGAATGACAAGCCCATGATAATATTTGTCAAACCAGAGTTACGTTCTTCTTTGGTAAATTTATCTTTGAAAAGAAGTGTTGCGACAAAGATGGCAAGTGGTGGCACCATTCCTCCAGCCATAACTGCTGCCATAGCCACAGAACCACCTGAAGAAACAGTTGCCGCAAGCGTACCTGTACCAAAGACATAGGCTGCTTTGTTGACTGGTCCACCCATATCAACAGCCATCATTCCACCAAGGACGATACCAAGAAGGACAGCTGAACCTCCTCCAAGACCGCCTAGGAAGTCATTCATAGCAGTGTTGATTGCTGCCATTGGGATATTCACAGCTAGCATGACAAATCCAGTCAAGATTGTTCCAAGAAGTGGCAAAAGAAGAATTGATTTAGCACCTTCAAGTGAACGAGGAACTTTGACATATTTCTTGATAGCAAGAACTAAAGCACCTGCGATAAATCCACCAACAAGGGCACCTAGGAAACCAGATGAGACACCTGCAAGAGTTGAAGTTGCTTCACCACCTGCGGCATAAGGAATTTTACCAAAGGCAAAACCTTCTTTGGCAATAGCACCAGCCACGAAACCTGCTACCAAACCTGGTTTTTCAGCGATAGAGTAGGCAACATAACCTGCAAAAACTGGAAGCATCAAACCAAAGGCAGCTCCACCAATTTTCATGAACATAGAAGCTAGCTCATGGTAGGAACCAAGACTGCCAAGGTTTTCATTCGGAACACCCAAAGCACCGTCAATCAAGAAGGAAAGGGCAATCATGATACCACCGCCGATAACGAATGGCAACATTTGAGAAACACCACTCATCAAGTGTTTGTAGAAAGCACCACCGATACTTTGTTTTTCGTTAGAGGTTGTTGCAGCTTTGACTCCATTAGCAGCACGGTAGACTTCAGTATCTCCAGAAAGAGCTAAGTTGATCAACTCTTCTGTCTTACGGATACCGTCAGCAACCGGACGATTGATCAATGGTTTGCCATCGAAACGATCCATTTCAACTGCCTTGTCTGCTGCGATGATAACAGCTTTAGCCTTTCGGATGTCCTCAGCAGTGAGTTGGTTTCCAACACCGCTAGCACCGTTGGTTTCGACCTTAATTCCAACACCCATTTCAGCAGCCACTTTTTGAAGAGCTTCTTGGGCCATGTAAGTGTGGGCAATACCTGTTGTACAAGCTGTAACAGCTACGATAAAGTCACCAGAGTTATTGGCAGGTACTTGAACAGGTTCCTCAGTTTTTTCTGAAGCTTTGTCAAAAAGTTCAATAACTTGGTCAGCTGATGTTGCTTGACGAAGTTTGTCAGCAAAACCGTCTTTCATTAAGTATTGAGATAATTCTGCCAAGGCTGCCAAGTGAGTATCATTGGCACCTTCTGGAGCCGCAATCATGAAGAAGAGGTCAGTTGCTTGTCCATCCAAACTCTCATAATCAACACCCTTATTTGACTTAGCAAAGAGAACTGTCGCTTCTTTGACAGCAGCATTTTTGCTGTGAGGCATTGCGATTCCGTCACCCAAACCTGTAGAAGTCAGAGCTTCACGTGCCAAAATTCCTTCTTTAAAGGTTTCAAAATCTGTCACATAACCGTGGTCTGTCAAGCTTTTAATCATCTCTTCGATGACAGCTGTTTTTTCAGTTGCCTGCAAATCCAGCAACATGACATCTTTTCTCAATAGGTCTTGAATTTTCATCGTTTTTCTACCTCAACTTTTTCATATGTTTCTTTAATAAATTCTGCTGTTGCCAAGTCATCTGAGAAGGTCGTTGCTGTTCCGCAAGCTACTCCCCATTTGAAGGCTTCTACTGCATCTTTTGATTTGACAAATTCACCTGTAAATCCAGCGACCATAGAGTCACCAGCCCCAACTGAATTTTTGACTGTCCCTTTGATTGGTTTAGCAAAGTAAGCTCCCTCAGATGTGACAAGAAGGGCACCATCACCAGCCATAGAGATAATGACGTTTTGAGCACCTTTAGCCAGTAACTCACGAGCATAGTTCTCGATTTCATCTAAACTTTCAAGTTTCACTCCAAAGATAGCTCCAAGCTCGTGATTATTTGGTTTGACCAAGAGTGGCTGATAGTCCAAACTATCAATCAAGGTCTGCCCTTCAAAGTCACAAACCACTTGCGCACCCGTCTGACGCGTCAAGGCAATCAAATCCTTGTAAATGACATTGCCCAGATTTTTAGCACTTGAACCCGCAAACACCACCGTATCTTCTGCTGTCAGACTCGATAAAATAGCTTTCAACTCTTCTAGCTGGGCTGGTTCAACAGTTGGACCCGTTCCGTTGATTTCTGTTTCTTGGTCTGCTTTAATCTTAACATTTACACGAGTATCTTCTGCCACTTGGACAAAACGCGTCTCGATTTCTTCCTCTGCTAAAGTATCTGTGATAAATTTACCAGTAAAGCCACCGATAAATCCAGTCGCTGTATTTGGAATATCTAAGCGCTTCAAGACACGGCTGACATTGATTCCTTTCCCACCAGCAAACTTATCATCACTGTCCATACGATTGACACTACCAACTTGGACTTGGTCCAAACGAACGATATAGTCAATGGATGGATTGAGTGTGACTGTATAAATCATACTTCTATTACCTCCGTTTTCTCCTTAATAGCCTGCAAGAGCTCATGCCCTTGACTTGTGATAACAATAGCGCGTTTGAGTGGTGCTACCTTAGCAAAGCAAGTTTGTCCAATTTTTGACGAATCGACCAAGACATAGGTCTGTTTGGCATTTTCCAAAATAGCTCGCTTCACAGCTCCCTCCTCCATATCAGGAGTCGTATAATAGCCATCATCTACACCATTCATCCCAATAAAGGCACGGTCAAAGTGCAATTGGTTAATCTGGTTAAGAGCAACGCCCCCGATGCTAGCATCTGTCGCCATCTTGACACTTCCTCCAACCATGACCGTTGGAATCTGCTTTTCAACCAACTGAGCAGCATGGTGAATCGAGTTGGTCACTACAGTAATATTCTTATTGACCAATTCATGAATCAAAAATGCTGTAGTTGTTCCAGCATCGATAAAGATGACATCTTGTTCCTTGATGAGAGAGGCTGCTTTCTGAGCCAACAACTTCTTCTCTTGAAGGTTTTTGACAGATTTTTCTTGAATGGTTTCTTCTTCCTGCAAGGAGTGGGGTAATTCTGCTCCACCATGCACGCGACGAAGCTTGTTTTCAGCTTCCAATTCATCCAAGTCTCTTCGAACCGTTGATTCTGAGGTCTCTAGCAAACTAACTAATTTTTCTAGAGAAACTACATGATGTTGATTTAACTCCTCTAAAATCAGTTGCTTCCGCTCTGTTTTTAACACCGAATCACCTCCTGTTATCGTTTACACTATTCATTCTATCATACTTTCTTTTAAAGTCAAGCATTTTTTATCATTTTCTTTCAAATTCTATCATTTTTCTTATTTCTAGAATTTTTATTGCAAGATAAGAGCCTTTATGGTAAACTATTTGAGTAAGTATTGGAAGATTACTCAAGAGGCTTAAGAGGCCGTGTTGGAAACGCGGTAGGCGTGTAACAGCGTGCGTGGGTTCGAATCCCATGTCTTCCGTAGAAAAGAAAAATTATTTCTAGGATGCAACAAATGTTGTATCCTTTTTTGTATCCCTTTTTTAAAATTTGTGACTCCTTTTTTCGCAAAAGAATACCAAGGAATACCAAAGATAAAAATAAAAAACGTTGATTTAACAACGTTTTACCAAAGAATGCAAAAGAATGCAAAGGAATAATGGAGCCGGTGGGAGTCGAACCCACGTCCAAACACCTGCCAACATATTTGTCTACAACCATAGGTTATGTATTAGTTTAACAGTCCCTCGACACATAACTCAAGCCTAGAAACTGCGAGTCTATCAATCTCTTATCAAGCCGCTAGACAAGACTTGATCGTATCTCGCTAATAATAAGACCTGTCATTGAACACGAGCAATCCAAATCGGGTCACGCCTGCTGGTTTTTAGGCAGCTAGAGCGTAAGAAGTGTTATTTTTTGCAGTTATATTTAACTGAGCGTTTACGTCGCCACACGAGTCGCAAAATATGCCTCATAATGCCTGTCGAATCCGTAACGACCCCAAAAGACAATAGAACCATTATACCTTATCTAACTCAAAAATGCAAAAAAGAAATCACATACCTAAAAAAGATACTATTCGAGAAATTTAGCAAACTGGGAGACTAACTACAACTTTCTCAGTGCATAACTTTACGATTGTGAATAGAGCTTACGAAATCCAATTAACATATACCTAAGATGAAGCTATCTGTTTTGAAGAAATTCACGAAGAGAATTATTCTAAAATACTTTCAGATGAGAATTTTCCTACTCTCTTTGTTTCAATTCATTTGAGTTTAAAAACTATAAAATCAATCCTTATATTATTCGGACTACGTTTTACTTGTTGTGCTAAAATAAATAAGTTTCATTCAAACTTTAATAGACTATGAAAACCAGTGGAACTTACCCTGACACGGAATTTCACTGGTTTTTTCGATTTTTATCAGATTAACTTCTACTATTCTTAGCTATGAAAATTAGTTTAGGACTTTAACTTATTTTCAATCTTCTAATCTAAAGGCCACTTCCAGTAAAGAAAAATCAGGGTTCTCCTGACTTTTACTTAGCTAATTCTCTTTCTCGTTCTTTCATTATTTTATGATTTTCATACAAACGGGATAAGAACTTAGAAATTTCTTTTAAGATAGAATAGGTTGGCACTGCGACAATCATTCCAATGACACCATAGATATTGCTTGACAACAAAAGTAAAACCAAAATCGTGATTGGATGAACCTTCATAACACTTCCTACGATTCGAGGATATAAGATATTGCCATCTACCTGCTGAACAACAAGCATATAAATCACTGAGATCAGCATTCTATGGGGATCAGTGAATATATTTGCGATGATCATAGGAATCAAACCAATACTTGGCCCCACATAAGGAATTAAATTGGCTACACCAGAAAAAATAGCAAAAACTAAAGCATATTTTAAACCAATAATACTATAGCCAATATAAGCCAAACAACCTATAATGATTGCGTCAATCGAAACTCCACTAATATAGCGAGCAATCGTCGCATTTAAATTCTTTAAGAGGCCTGCAATATGCAAGCGATCCCTCTTTAGAATCGTTCTTTCAAGCATGGGCAAGAATTTATGTCCATCTAGTAAAAAATAAACCAAAAAAACTGGAGTCATAATCAAAATCAAAACAGTACTGATAAGAGCTGACAAGACGCTCCCCACACTATTTGATACGCTATTTAGGATATTTTGAAGAATATCAACATAGGATAAGTTTAACTGCTGAATTGTAGCTTCTACATCCAAATTCTGGAGCGCAGGATAATTAGATAAGTCTATGATTAAGTCTTGTACTCGACTATAAATAGTTTGACTAGATATAATCAAGCTAGATAACTGATTAATCAAAATAGGTAAGAGATAGACAACACCTATGACCATTCCCCAGACCAAAGCACACAAGGTAATTAAAATACCAAGTAGACGATTGAGTTTACAGACTTTATTTAAGAAAGTAACAATAGGGTTTGTCAAATAATAAAGAAAGCCCCCTAATAAAAATGGAATCATAATTGTATTAAGCACGCTAACAAAAGGGTTAATCAAAGACCCCATCTGTCTCCATAGGTAAAAGATGATGGTTAAGAGTAAAATTTCTGTGGTCCAAAAAAATAATTTATTTCTACGAAACATGAGTTACCTCCCTCACTCTATTTTACCATATTTTCAAAAAGCTTAACGGATGAATTATTAAAGCAAGAATATTTTTTTTCTTTATGATAGAATAAGACTACTATGAAAAAAATATTTTTAACTTTATTAACTGTCTCCCTTTTAGGAGGCGCTTCTACTGTTGCTGCTCAAGATTTTAATATTGCTGCTAAACATGCCATTGCTGTTGAGGCAAATACTGGTAAAATTCTCTATGAGAAGGATGCAACGCAACCTGTCGAAATTGCTTCTATAACAAAACTACTTACAGTTTACCTGGTCTATGAAGCACTCGAAAATGGAAGTATCACACTATCCACCACAGTAGATATTTCTGATTATCCTTATCAATTGACGACAAATTCTGAAGCCAGTAATGTTCCTATGGAGGCCCGTAATTATACTGTCGAAGAGTTACTTGAAGCAACTCTGGTATCTAGTGCCAACAGCGCCGCTATTGCCCTAGCTGAGAAAATTGCTGGCTCTGAAAAAAACTTCGTTGATATGATGCGGGCCAAACTCCTGGAATGGGGAATCAAAGATGCCACGGTTGTCAATACAACTGGTCTGAACAACGAAACTCTCGGAGATAACATTTACCCAGGGTCTAATAAAGATGATGAAAATAAGCTCAGTGCTTATGATGTCGCTATCGTTGCCCGCAACCTCATCAAAAAATATCCACAAGTCTTGGAAATCACCAAAAAACCTTCTTCTACTTTTGCTGGAATGACAATTACTTCAACCAACTACATGTTAGAAGGTATGCCTGCTTACCGTGGTGGTTTTGATGGACTAAAAACAGGAACAACAGATAAGGCTGGAGAGTCTTTTGTTGGTACTACTGTCGAAAAAGGCATGAGAGTCATCACAGTTGTTTTAAATGCAGACCATCAAGACAATAATCCCTACGCTCGGTTTACAGCTACATCTTCCCTAATGGATTATATTTCTTCTACATTTACACTTCGCAAAATCGTTCAACAAGGCGATGCCTATCAAGATAGCAAAGCCCCTGTACAAGATGGAAAAGAAGATACGGTAACTGCAGTGGCTCCAGAGGATATCTATCTAATCGAACGTGTTGGGAGTCAATCTTCCCAATCTGTTCAATTCACACCTAATTCCAAAGCAATCCCAGCACCACTTGAAGCTGGAACAGTGGTTGGACATCTGACTTACGAAGACAAGGACTTGATTGGTCAAGGTTACATCACCACAGAGCGCCCTAGTTTTGAAATGGTAGCAGAAAAGAAAATTGAAAAAGCCTTCTTCTTAAAAGTTTGGTGGAATCAGTTTATCCGATTTGTTAATGAGAAATTATAAAAAAATCGCGGTTTAAAATCGCGATTTTTTATTACAAATTCATCTTCAAAGTCCTTGATTTTGAGTATATCTAAAATCAAATTTTACCCAACTGATCCTTCCATCTCATAGCTAATCAAACGGTTAAGTTCAACTGCATATTCCATTGGAAGTTCTTTTGTAAAAGGCTCTACAAATCCCATAACAATCATTTCAGTTGCTTCTGATTCTGACAATCCACGGCTCATGAGGTAATAGAGTTGCTCTTCTGAAATCTTAGATACCTTAGCTTCGTGTTCCAAAGCAACTTGCGAGTTGTGGATTTCATTAAATGGAATGGTATCTGATGCTGACAAGTCATCCATGATAATAGTATCACACTCAATGTGAGAAACAGATTTCTTAGAGTTTTTGTTAAAGGTTACTTGTCCACGGTAGTCAACCTTCCCTCCGCCTTTAGCGATGGATTTAGACACGATAGACGAGCTTGTATGTGGAGCATTGTGTATCATCTTAGCACCAGTATCTTGGTGTTGCCCTGCATTAGCAAAGGCAATAGAAAGCATGGTACCACGCGCCCCTTCTCCATCTAGGTAAACAGATGGGTATTTCATAGTTGTCTTGGCACCCAAGTTTCCATCAATCCACTCAACAGTCGCATCTTTCAAGGCTTTAGCACGTTTGGTTACCAAGTTATAGACGTTATCAGACCAGTTTTGGATAGTCGTATAACGCATATAAGCACCATCTAAGGCAAAAATTTCTACGATGGCAGCATGCAAGCTATTGCTTGAATAAGTTGGCGCTGTACATCCTTCTACATAGTGAACACTTGCTCCCTCATCAACGATAATCAAGGTACGTTCAAACTGACCAGTATTTTCGTTGTTGATACGGAAGTAAGTTTGAAGAGGAATATCTACCTTGACCCCTTTTGGTACGTAGATAAAGGTTCCACCTGACCATACTGCTGAGTTAAGGGCAGCCAACTTGTTATCTGTCGGCGGTACCAACTTAGCGAAGTATTGTTTAAACAAGTCTGGGTATTCTTTGAGAGCAGAATCCGTATCTGTAAAGATGATACCTAACTTCTCAAATTCTTCCTTCATGTTGTGGTAAACTACTTCTGACTCGTACTGGGCAGAGGCACCGGCTAGATAGGCACGCTCAGCTTCAGGAATCCCGATACGCTCAAAGGTTTCTTTAATTTTTTCAGGAACCTCATCCCATGAACGAGCTGGTTTATCAGATGGTTTTTGGTAGTAGATCAAGTCATCAAAATCAATCTCTGACAAGTCTGCTCCCCAAGTTTGCATGGGCATTTTTTTGAAGGTTTCATAAGACTTCAAACGGAATTCTAGCATCCACTCAGGTTCTCCCTTTGCAGCTGATAGCTCACGAATGACATCTTCATTCAATCCTTTTCCTGTCGATAGGACAGGCTCTACATCATCATGGAAACCAAATTTATATTCACCAAGGTCAATTGGTTTTGGTTCTACTCTTTCTTCAGCCATAATATCCTTTCTTTCTTCATTTCTACTGATTCATAAGACAAAAGAAACTTGTCTTATTGTTTTTCTTGATTTTCAATTGTTTTCTTCAGGGCGTTCCAAGCTAGGGTTGCACACTTGATTCGTTGAGGGAATTTGGCAACACCTGACAAGAAAGCTGCATCGCCTAGTTGGTCTTGGCGTTCATCTTTTTGCCCTTGAACCATTTCAGAAAAAATGGTCGCAAGTTCTAAGATTTCTTGCTTGGTCTTGTCTAAAACGGCATCTGTCATCATACTAGCAGAGGCAGTTGAGATGGTACAGCCTGAGTTTAGAAAAGAGATATCTTCCAAACGATTCTCTGCATCAAACTTGACAGAGAGATTGATAACATCCCCACAAGTCGGATTGTTGAGACTGATTTGTTCAGCGTCTTCCAACTTTCCTTGGTGATGTGGATTTTTCGAATGGTCCGCTACCACTGCCATATAAAGGCTATCTAGTTTAGAAAGTGCCATTGAAAAACTCCTTTGTCTTTTGTAAGGCATCGACCAACTTGTCGCAATCTGCCTTGGTATTGTAGATATAAAAACTTGCACGAGCTGTTGCTGGAACTTCCAAATACTGGAGCAAGGGTTGCGCACAATGGTGACCTGCACGAACAGCCACTCCTTCATAATCCAAAGCAGTCGCAAGGTCGTGAGGATGGAGATCCCCTAGGTTAAAAGCGATGACACCTGAACGTTGAGCCAAGTCCTGTGAACCATAAATGGTCAATCCTTCAATCGCCTGCAATTTTGGATAGACGTAGGCAATCAATTCCTGTTCATGGGCTTCAATGGCATCCATACCAATCGTTTCCAGATAATCCACTGCAGCAGCAAGTCCAATTGCACCAGCCATATTGGGAGTTCCTGCCTCGAATTTCCAAGGCAATTCCTTCCAACTAGCAGATTGCTCATAGACGAAATCAATCATCTCACCGCCAAATTCAAGGGGTGACTTTTGCTCCAGATACTTTTCTTTGCCATAAAGAACACCGATACCAGTCGGACCAGCCATCTTGTGACCCGAAAAGGCGAAGAAGTCCACATCCAAGTCCTGGACATCAATCTTTATATGAGGTGTAGATTGAGCACCGTCCACTACCATGATTGCCCCAACTTGGTGGGCTAATTGAGTGATTTCCTTGATTGGATTGACCACACCAAGAACATTTGAGGCGTGAGCAAGGGAGACAAACTTGACTCTATCAGTCAATTTAGCTCGCAAATCATCCATATCCAGAGCTCCATCCTTGAGATAGACATAGACAAGCTCTGCCCCAGTCTTACGGCAGGCTTCCTGCCATGGAATGATATTGGAATGGTGTTCCATGACGGAAATCAAGACCTGGTCTCCCTCAGTCAAGACTTCCTCTGCAAAGCGCGCCACCCAGTTCAGGCTTGTTGTCGTTCCTCTAGTAAAGAGAACTTCCTTTGTAGACCCTGCATTGATAAACTTACGAATGGTTTCACGAGCGGCTTCATAGGATGCTGTCGCCCGTTCTGCCAAGGTATGAACACCGCGATGAACATTGGCATTGTCCTGCTCATAGTAGCGGTTGATTGTTTCCAGAACTGCTAGTGGTTTTTGTGTCGTCGCAGCATTGTCCAGATAGACCAACGGTTCATCGTTGACAATCTGGTCTAAAATTGGAAAATCCTTGCGAATCGCTTCTACATCTAACATAGGCTACCCCTTAGCGTTTTGACAATTTTTCTTCGATAGTCGCAATCATTTCATCACGAACTTCCTTGACTGGAATCTCAACGATAACGGATCCAAGGAAACCACGAACAACCAAACGCTCTGCAGTTGCCTTATCCAAGCCACGACTCATGAGGTAGTACATATCTTCTGGATCTACCTGACCGATAGAAGCCGCGTGTCCTGCAGTAACGTCATTTTCATCAATCAAAAGGATTGGATTGGCATCTGAACGTGCTTGGTCTGAAAGCATGAGAACACGGCTCTCTTGTTGCGCATCTGCTCCCTTTGCCCCCTTGATGATATGGCCGATGCCATTGAAGGTCAAGGTTGCTTTTTCAAGAATAACCCCATGTTGGAGGATATTTCCGATTGAGTTGCAACCATAGTTAGTCACGCGAGTATCAATACCTTGCACTTGACGGCCACTTGAAAGAGCTACGACTTTAAGGTCGGCATGGCTACCGTTACCAATCAAGTCACTATCAAAGTCAGCAACGACGTTTCCTTCGTTCATAACACCAATCGCCCAGTCAATGCTTGCATCGTTGCCTAATTTACCACGACGGCTAATGTAGGCAGTGACGTTTTCACCTAGACGGTCAATCGCAGCAAACTTGACTTGAGCACCAGAACGTGCAATTACTTCTACTGTGATATTAGCAGTTGCTTTGGCACTTCCTTCACCGCGTGACTCTAAACGCTCCAGATAACTAATCTTAGAATTTTTACCAGCGATAATCATAATATGCTTGTTAAAAGGCACATCGCTATCGCTGTCTTGGTAGAAAATTCCTTCGATTGGTTCTTTAATCTCAACATTATCAGGAATATAGAGAACAGCACCACTGTTGAAATAAGCTGTATGGTAGGCTGCCAACTTATCATCGTCATACTTGACAGATGACATGAAGAATTCCTCAACAAGCTCTGGAATTTCTTCTAAAGCTGAATGGAAGTCTGTAAAGACGACACCCTGTTGAGCCAACTCAACTGGAATTTGCTCAAAAACAGTTTGCGTTCCTACTTGCACCAACTTCAAGTGATTATCTAAAGCTGTGAAATCTGGAACATTTGCTGATGGCTCATTTTCTGTAATCGTTCCATCACCGAGATTCCAACGGTGGAATTTGACACGCTCAATAACTGGTAATTCCAAAGTCTCAATCTTGTCAAAAGCTTTTTGACGGAGGTCAGCCAACCAGCTTGGTTCAGCGTGCATTTCTGAAAAAAGTTTAATATTTTCTTTAGTCATTTACTTCTCCTAAAAGATACGAGGGAATTACAATTCTTCCTTGTAGTCGTAGCCAAGTTCTTCAGCTAGTTTTGCGTATCCTTCACGTTCCAAACGCGCAGCCAATTCTGGACCACCAGAAAGGACAACACGACCTTCCATCATGACGTGTACCACATCTGGTGTGATGTAGTTCAAAAGACGTTGGTAGTGAGTGATAATCATAGCACCAAAGCCTTCACCACGCATAGCATTCACACCTTTCGATACAACTTTAAGGGCATCAATATCAAGACCTGAGTCAATCTCATCCAAAAGGGCGAAAGTTGGTTCCAACATCAAGAGTTGAAGAATTTCATTACGTTTTTTCTCACCACCAGAGAAGCCTTCGTTGAGGTAACGCTCTGCCATTTCTTCTTTCATGTTTAGCAATTCCATCTTCTCGTCTAGTTTAGTGATGAACTCGCGAACTGAAATCTTTTCATCATCTTCTTTACCAGCATTCATTGCTGCACGAAGAAACTCAGCATTGGTAATTCCAGGAATTTCTGATGGGTATTGCATAGCAAGGAAAAGTCCCATACGCGCACGCTCATCTACTTCTAACTCAAGGATGTTTACGCCATCAAACAAGACTTCACCTTTGGTAACTTCATAGTTTGGATTTCCCATGATAGCGGCAGAAAGAGTCGATTTACCTGTACCATTTGGTCCCATGATAGCGGCAATTTCTCCTGTTTTCAGGGTCAGGTTAACCCCTTTTAAAATTTCTTTTCCTTCAATCTCAACGTGAAGATCTTTGATCTCTAATACTGACATGATAGTTCCTTTCTTTTTCAAGGCCTTTACAGTACTTACTAGAAAAACGTCTGATTTCCCCAGAAATAGAGTAAAGGGTCTATAAATATACTTTTCTAGTATAACAAAAAAAAGCCTAAAAGGCTTTGATTTTGTCTGGAAGCTGAGGGCTAGTCTTTCCTATTAAAATGCTGATCGATGACATCAACGATTTTGCCCATCACATAACTGACGCGAAAATTTCTGAAGAGTAAAATTGCCCAAAAGGCTGCCATAATATAGCGACCAGTCATCCAGGCTTCATTGAAAAAATAGGTCTCAGCAGCTGTAAACAGCGCCATAATAATAAATTGTTGTTTATTCATAAACTTATTGTATCATGAAATCTTTCTTTAGTCTTCCTCTACCTTCACTTTATCAGCCAAAAATTCAAATCCTTCTGGAATCAGGCTTTCTTCTGCTTCTTTTTCAGTTTGAGAAGATTTGGCTTTGGCTGAAAAGGCTGCGCGAACTTCTTTCCATTCCTCCATGGAAATAGCTAAAATCTCAGGTGAAAAACCTGCTGCTTGACTGAGGATGTTGCCAAACATGGTGTTGAGATTATCCCGTTTCATGGTTTGACCGGCATTAAAGTTAGACTCAAAAGCAAGAATAGCATGGTGTTCATTAGCCGCAACCGGTTGAGAACCAACTAGCAGAGCCTTGTCCGGCCCACCTAGACTTTCAATTACCTCTCCCCAGGCATTCTGCAAGCGAATCAGATTTTGACGTGCTAAATCAGGATTTTCAACGGCCTCTTGTAAGATAGATTGAACTTTATTGCGATCCACACGATAGACTGTCTTACCTACTGCTGGGCGGGGAGTTACTGGGCTTGTTGGCTTGGGCACAGTTCCCACATTAGCGAGTTCTTGTTTGAGACGTGTCACTTCCTGTCTCAGTGCAGAAATTTCATGTTCAACTGCACCAGAAAGAGCTGGTTCGGGCTTGATTTCCGCTAAACGAATGGTCATCATTTCAGCATAAATCTTGGGCTGCAAACTAGACTTAATATCTGCTAAACTCACTGTCGCCAAGCGAATCATTTCAAACAGATTTTCTTTAGGAAGTGTCAAATTTTCTACAAAGACTGGACTATGATGAGTGTTTTCTCCCCCTGTTTGAACAATTAACAAGTCTCTTAAATAGTGCAAAAGGTCGGTCACAAAACGGGTCATGCTCTTGCCATTGTCAAAAAGAAGATTTAAGCAAGACAAGGCCTTGGTAACATCCTGTTGAGACAAGGCAGCCACATAATCATCCAAGGCTGATAGGCTAATGGTGCCAGTAATTTCTTCAGAGATGGCAGTCGTCAATTCATTTCCCTGTGTCAAACTCAGGGCTTGATCCAAAATAGACAAGGCGTCCCGCATTCCACCTTCCGCCCGTCTGGCAATGATTTCCACAGCCTCTGGTTCAGAACTAATATTTTCTTTTTCTAAGATATAGTGGATATGTTCCTTAATATCCTGTGTCTTAATTGATTTAAATTCAAAACGTTGCACACGGGATAGAATAGTCGCAGGAATCTTGTGCAATTCAGTAGTGGCCAAAATAAAAACTACATTCTGTGTTGGCTCTTCCAGCGTCTTTAGGAGGGCATTAAAAGCCCCTGTAGACAGCATGTGAACCTCATCTATGATATAAACCTTATAACGAGCAAGGCTAGGGGCATAGGTAGATTTATCACGAATTTCACGGATTTCATCCACCCCATTATTAGAGGCCGCATCCATTTCGATGACATCTTCTAAACTACCGTCCGTCACTGCCTGACAAATATAGCAGTTATTACAAGGTTCACCACCCACTTGATTTGGGCAGTTCATAGCCTTGGCAAAGATCTTAGCTACACTGGTTTTTCCTGTTCCACGTGGACCAGAAAAAAGATAGGCATGACTTATTTTCTCTTGTTCTACTGCTTGTTTAAGAGTCTTAGCCACAACTTCTTGACCAACCAACTGGGAGAAGTTTTGACTTCTATATTTTCGATAAAGTGCTTGATACATTAAGATTTTTCCCCAAACATTGTAAAGTCCCATTCCGTCTTTTCAAGCAAAATAGCAACAAATTGTTCCAAATAATCTCGATCCATAGCATCGTAATCCTCAATCTCTGAAGAATCCAAATCCAGAACTCCAAGTAGTTGGCCATTCTTTATCATCGGCACCACAATTTCACTTTTAGCTAGACTGTCACAAGAAATATAGTTGGGATAGGTACTTACATCACCAACCAGGACTGTTTCCTGAAACTCAGCAGCTTCACCACATACGCCCTTGCCTAGTGCAATACGGATACAGGAAACACCTCCTTGGAAGGGACCTAAAACCAATTCCTTTCCATCGAACAAATAAAAGCCTGCAAATACGGTATTAGGAAAACGTGATTTTATGAGAGCACTGGCGTTGGAAAGATTAGCCAAAACATTGGTCTCGCCTTCCAATAGGAAGGACAATTCTTCATTTAACATTTGATAACGTGATTGTTTTTCTGATTTTAACATAGAACTATTATATCAAAAAAAGGAGCAGAGACAAAAGAAAAATCCCTTGTTTAGTAAACAAAGGATTTTGTGAATTTTCAATTTGATTAAAGTTCGATATCACCAAACAAATCAGCCATTGAGAATCCTGTTTGTGTTTCTGGAAGTTCGAAATCACGTTTTTCTTGACGTTTTGGACGACGTGGACGAGCAGCACGTTTTTCTTCTTTTTGTCCTTCTTCTTGAGCTGGACGCTCTTCAAGAGCTTTAATAGAAAGTGATACGCGCTCTGCATCTGCGTTAACTTCAAGAACTTTAACTTGAACTTCTTGACCAACTTTAAGAGCTTCTTTTGGATTTTCAATACGTTTGTGTGAAATTTGTGATACGTGAACAAGTCCATCGATACCTGGCAATACTTCAACAAATGCACCGAAGTCAGTCAAACGTTTAACTGTTCCTTCTACTACATCACCTTTAGCCAATTTTTGCTCAACGCCATCCCATGGTCCAGGTGTTGTTGCTTTAAGTGAAAGTGATACACGTCCTTCTTCTTCGTTAAGATCAAGGATTTTCACTTCAATTTCTTCACCAACAGTTACAACTGATTTTGGTGATACGTTACGTTCGTGTGACAATTCAGTCAAGTGAACCAATCCGTCAACACCACCAAGGTCGATGAAAGCACCGAAACTTGTGATACGTGCAACTTTACCAGTTACTACATCACCAACAGCCAATTTACCGAATACTTCAGCGCGAGCTGCTGCTGTAGCTGCTTCAACAACTTCACGGCGTGAAAGGATGAAGCGGTTTTCTTTAGCGTCAACTTCTTTGATTTTAGCATCAAATTCTTGACCTACAAAACGCTCAGTGTTACGTACGAAACGAGTATCCAACATTGAAGCTGGGATAAATCCACGAACACCTTCAAATTCTACTGAAAGTCCACCTTTAACGGCACGAGTTCCTTTAACAGTAACAACTTCTTCTTCGCGACCAACAAGTTTGTCCCATGCTTTGCGAGCTTCAAGGCGTTTTTTAGATACAAGGTATGTAACTGTATCAGTATCTTTACCAACTACTTGACGAAGTACAAGAACATCCAATACTTCTCCTACTTTAACAAAGTCATTGATATCTGCATCGCGATCGTTTGTCAATTCGCGAAGAGTCAAGACACCTTCAACACCAGTTCCAGAGATTGCAACGTTAGCTTGAGTCGCATCAACTGTCAATACTTCAGCACTAACAACATCACCAGTCTCAACTTGGCTAACGCTATTTAGCAAATCTTCAAATTCGTTCATCTAAAAAATCCTCCAACAATCAAGTTTTTCTTAAACTTGACATACTTATAATTTTTTTCCTAAGCACCCGCAAGGACATGTTCATATCATTCACGTCTTTCAATTATAAAAATAAAATACCCTAAGATATTTTGCTTTTTATCTTGATTATTACCTAAGAACTGGGGTAGCTGGATTCGAACCAACGCATGAGGGAGTCAAAGTCCCTTGCCTTACCGCTTGGCTATACCCCATTGATGAAATGGAGAGAGAGGGATTCGAACCCCCGAACCCGAAGGAGCGGATTTACAGTCCGCCGCGTTTAGCCTCTTCGCTATCTCTCCTACAATCAACATGGACTATTATATCATGAAAATTTCAAAAAAACAAGACTTATTTTGCTAAATTATAATTTTCAATCAAAATTTCCACAGCTTTTTCCAATTTTTTATAAAAACTATCGACATTCCCATTCTTTATGATGGCAAATTGTCCATCTAATTCGGCAATTTCTCCAATAACTTTTTTACCGATAGTCAATGTATAACCTTCAAAACTGTCTTTTCCAACATTAACTTTGGCATCTGCTACTTGAATTTCGATTTTTTTATCTTTCTTACTCATTTCATACCTCTCTTCACTTTTTCTATTTTACAAGAAAATCCTAAAACTAGCAAGAAAAAACTCTATATCAGGCTTGTCTGATATAGAGTTTTATGTAAACAACCTCAATCGATTTAGCATAGCTAATAGTTAGTAAACAAGCATAATTGACTATCCTTTTTAGGTTATCAGTGAGTCTCACCACCTACTAACTGCAAATCCTTATCTTTGTAGTCTACAATAGCTTCAATAGCTACCTCTATGCCTCTTACAATATCACATAGACTCATTCCTGCAGTATTCGGCTTATTTACTACTTGTTCCATCATATATGGAATATGCATGAAACCTGCTCTCATATTAGGGAATTTTTTATCCACTAAATAAAGAGCTTGGTACATCAAATGATTGCAAACAAAGGTTCCTGCACTATTGGATACAACTGCCGGAAGTCCCTGTTTTTTGATAGCTTGTACCATCGCTTTGATAGGTAAACTACTAAAATAGGCCGATGCTCCATCAATACGAATCGGTGTATCAATTGGTTGATTGCCTTCGTTATCAGGTATGCGAGCATCATCTTGATTAATAGCCACTCGTTCAGGTGTTAAACCTGTCCTGCCGCCTGCTTGTCCAATACAAAGTACAGCATCTGGTTGATATCGTAATATTTCTGCCTCTAAAACTTCTGACGACTTATAAAAAACCGTTGGAATTTCTACCCAGCGAACTTCGGCCCCATTAATCTCAGATGGTAATAATTTTACAGCCTCCAAAGCTGGATTAATCTTTTCACCTCCAAAAGGATTAAAACCTGTAACCAATATTTTCATTTTATTTTCCTTTACTAAAATGCGAGAAAGTACATTAAGAATATGTGAATAACAATCATTACTAGAGCAACACCTGCTTGAGCCTTTATAACACCATTCTGATCTTTCATATCCATCAGTGCTGCTGGTAGAGCGTTAAAATTAGCAGCCATTGGGGTCAATAAGGTCCCACAATAACCTGCTGTCATGGCAAGAGCACCAGCCACAATTGGATTAGCTCCCAGAGCAAATACAAAGGGAACTCCAACACCTGCTGTAATAACGGTGAATGCTGCAAAAGCATTTCCCATAATCATTGTGAATAGAACCATTCCAAGAACATAGGCCAAAACTCCTATAAAGCGACTATCTGAAGGAACAATACCGCTAATCAGATGAGAGATAACATCACCAACACCTGCTACAGTAAAAATAGCCCCCAAAGCCCCTAATAATTGGGGAACAATCCCACTTGTTGAAACTTGCTGAGTCATTCGATTATTTTCTGATAACAGACTCTTAGGGTGACTATTGGTAATCACAAGAACAGAAATTGTAGCAAACAAGGCGGCAAGGCTAATCGAAATCTTGCTAAATTCTGGAATCATTTGCGCTAAGACCAACGCAAGTATTGCCATCAGCATAACTGGAATAAAAATTTTATTTTTCAATCTGTTAGATTCAATATTGGCTTTCATTTCATCTAAGGATGGCAAGGTTCCGATACGGACTTGCTTAAACAGTGTTAACAGCGATAATAGGATTACAATAATACCAATACTCATATTTGGCATATAGGAACCACCTATAAACGTAATAGCCAATAGAGTCCAAAATGCAGATGTTCCAAATCGGACTGGGTTTGTTTTATCTTTATAACCACAATAGGCTGTATGGAGAAATTGACAACCAATCACAATATAGGTCAACTCTAATAGTTGCTTTGCCAACTCTGTCATTTTTGTTCTCCTCCCCTAGTCTTTTCTGATGTCAATTTTTTATCAAATAAATAATTGTAAATCCCCACTACAATAAGTGTTATAACAGCAACAATAATAGATGCAGAAGCAATCCCTGCATAATTGCTTTCATATCCTAACTGATCTAATGTTCCCCCTATCAAGAGGACTCCCCCAGCACCTACAAACGTATTTTGAGCAAAGAAATTTCCAAAATTTTCATTCGCAGCTGCACGCGCTTTTATTTTCTCATCTTCAACCTCTGTTAACTTTCTACCTAATTGAGACTCTGCTGCTGCTTCTCCCATGGGTTGAACCAAAGGTCTGACAAACTGAGGGTGTCCTCCTAGACGAATTGAAAAGAAACCAGCTAACTCTCGAATAAAGAAATAAACTGTATAGAAGTTTCCAACTGTCAGACCTTTAATCTTTCGAATCAAATCAATTGATCGTTGCTTGAGTCCAAAGGTTTCTGACAACCCCACAAGAGGCAAGGTAACCATAAAAATCGTGAGCACTCGCTGATTGCTAAATTCTTTTCCCAAAATCTCCAAAAATTCAACAAGAGAAACACCTGAAACTAAAGCTGTAACCAAACCAGCTAAGACTACTGTTGCAATTGTATCAAACTTTAAAATAAAACCCACAACAATGATTGCTATTCCTATTAGCTTAATCCACTCCATATCAAACTCCTCTATATTCAAAATGACAGTATTTTTTAAATTTTATCAAGAGCAATACCATTCCTTATTTAATGTGTTTTTCTAGTTCTTTTTGGTACTTACTATTTGATTCCAATTTTTCTTTTTGCCATTTTTTAAGAGCTTCGTCATATTCTTTTGTTGTAACAATATCTTTTTGCAATCTCATTCCTTTAAAGATATATGGATCCCCCTTAATACCAACTTGTGAGTATGGTTTTGAGAATGGTACTACGTTACTTACAACTGGAGAACCACCAGATGAAGCTGTTGGCATCAATAATGAACTATCTGTCAACCAAGCTTGAGCTTTGGCATATTTTTCATATCTCTTCTCTAGGTCAGTGGTCTCAGAAACAGCATCTTCTAACAATTTCTTATATTGATCCAAACCAAGTTTAGCGACAACATCCTTATCTTTTCCTTTCGTAATACCAAGGTGTTTCATGGCAGAACCAGATTTTGGATCCATAATATTCAAGTAAGACGCTGGATCTTGATAGCTTGGAGCCCATCCTGTACTGTTCAAATCATAGTCTTTTTGAGAAGGAACACGCGCTTGTGATGTAATCGTTTCTTTTTCATTATCTGTCATTTGAAGCACATCGATGACAACATTTTCAGCACCAAGAGTTGATTCAATGGACTGTTTGAAAGAGTTGCTTTGTTGAACGGCGATAGTATCTGTTTGTTCAACCGGGACATCCAAGTGAATTGGGAAAGTTACCCCTTTAGATTCCAAGTCTTTCTTAGCTTTTTCGAAAGCAACTTTAGCCTTTTCAGGGTTGTAGATAGAATCCTTACCGTCAACTAGCTCAACACCTTTCCATTGGTCACCATAGTTCACCAACTCTGCTTGGGCGATTTGACCAAAGTTCTTACCACCTGCTTGTACGAAGTTATCTGGAACAAGGCTGTTACGAATAATCTTGTCCGCACCATCTTCACCGTTTAGCTGGGCAGCATAGGAATGACGGTTAAAGGCAAAGTTGATAGCCTGACGGAAGTCCTTATTAAGCATAGCTTCTTTTGTAGAAGTCTTTTGCCCTTCGCTTGTTTTCGCAGTTTTATTGTATGACTGACGATTTACGTTAAAAGTAAAGTAATAACTGCTTGAGTCCTGTGGGCTATAAGTGATTTTATCTCCGTATTCTTCCAAAGTTGAAGCAAAGTTTGAACTACTTGGGAAGAGACGGGCTGTCGTATAAGCACCAGAGGAGAAGCTACGGATCAAAGACTCCTGATCTGAACCATCGTAGTAGGTCAATTTAATCTTCTCAATTTTAACATTTTCTTTATCCCAGTAATTTGGATTTTTTTCATATTCAATCAACGATTTAGAAGTCAATGTTTTTAAGAAATAAGGACCATTGTAGAGAATACCTGCTGGGCTAACCTCTCCGTAATTCTTTCCTGATGCCTTTAAAAACTCTTCATTTACAGGCAACATCGTCGCTGTGGTCACTTTTGAATTCCAGAAACTTTCTGGCGCATTCAATGTATACTCAACTGTGTAGTCATCCAAAGCTTTAACACCAACTGTAGAGAAATCATTGGTTTCACCAGTCATGTAGGCGTCTAAGCCTTTAATTGAATTTTGGATGAGAGAGACACCGTCTGACTTACCATCAGCGACGTGTTTTAGTCCTGTCACAAAGTCATGGGCTGTTACTTCTGCGTATTCTTCGCCTTCTGATGTGTACCATTTCACTCCCTTACGAAGTTTATAGGTATAAGTCAATCCATCTTTTGAGACAGACCAATCCTCAGCCAAAGAAGGAATAACATTACCATATTTATCATTTTCCATCAAACCATCAACGACATTCCCGATAATATCTGTTGTGGATGTACGCGTTGCTATGCTGTAGTCCAAGGATGCTGGATCCACTGCATAGACATAAGAAAATGTTGTCGGAGCATCTGCTTCTTTATCAGCTTTTCCACAGGCTGCTAAAAGAGCTGTTGTGCTTAGGATAAGTCCTGTTGTTAAAATCCACTTTTTCGATTTCATAAAAATCTCCTTTAATATATTTTTAATCTACTTTTACAATCCAACCTTCTGGCGCTGGAATATCACCAAACTGAATTCCTGTCAGTTCATCATAGAGTTTACGAGTCACAGGACCAACTTCTGTTTCACTATAGAATACATGGAAATCATCACCGTGCTGAATACCTCCAATTGGAGAAATCACTGCTGCTGTACCACAGGCACCTGCCTCTACAAAACGGTCCAGGTTATCAATTGGGACATCACCCTCAATAGGAGTTAAGCCCAAGCGGTGTTCTGCCAAATAAAGCAAGGAATACTTGGTAATAGATGGCAAGATAGATGGACTCAATGGTGTTACAAATTCATTATCAGCTGTAATTCCAAAGAAGTTAGCTGATCCGACTTCTTCAATCTTTGTATGAGTTGAAGGGTCTAGGTAAATAACATCTGAAAAATGACGTGACTTGGCCAATTTCCCTGGCAAGAGACTGGCAGCATAGTTTCCACCAACCTTTGCCGCACCTGTACCATTTGGAGCCGCACGGTCGTATTCATCCTGAATCAAGAAGTTGGTTGGAACCAAACCACCCTTAAAGTAATTTCCAACTGGCATAGCAAAGATAGTAAAAATATACTCCTCTGCTGGTTTTACCCCGATAATATCTCCGACACCAATCAAAAGAGGACGAAGATAGAGGGTCCCACCTGTTCCGTATGGTGGTACGTATTCTTCATTCGCACGGACAACTGCTTTACAAGCTTCTACAAACATGTCTGTCGGAACTTGTGGCATCAAGAGACGGTCACATGTCCGTTGCAGGCGTTTGGCATTTTCATCAGGACGGAACAGTTGAACACTGCCATCCTTAGTACGATAAGCTTTCAAACCTTCAAATGCTTGTTGTCCATAGTGGAGACTTGGAGAAGACTCTGAAATATGCAAAGTTGCATCCTCTGTAAGCTCTCCTTGATTCCATTGTCCATTTTTAAAATGAGCAATATAGCGATAAGGTAATTTCATATAGGAGAAACCAAGGTTTTCCCAATCAATCGTTACTGTCATATTCCACTCCTTATTCTAAAAACCTATTTCTTATATTCTACACTATTTTTCTAAAATAGCAAGTATATTTTGTAATTTTCAGAAAATTTCTTCAATAAAAAGAACCAGCTCTTAGAACTGATTCTTCATTTCACTTATTTAGTTTCAGTAAATACTTCTTTAAGATAAGCGTCAAAAACTTCTTCATCAGAAATCGTGTCAGAGATGAAGCTACCGTTACTTGTGCGTTCTGACAGACTCAAGTCTTGCAATCGGCTTTCATAGATTGTTCCTTTATTGGATTGAACAAGTAGAGTTTGGTCGTTCACGTCCACTTCTGTACTAAATAGGTCACCAACGAAGCCTTGTTCTGCAACTGCTCCTGCCAAGAAGACACGGTGCGGTTTGTTTTTCAACTCACGCAAGACTTGTAGTCCTCGTTTAGCACGGCTGGTTGCTGGAATTTCCTCTGTTGAAACACGTTTCAAGCTTCCACGTTGTGTCAAAAGATAGAAAGAAGACGTATTGCAGATAAAGGCTGCTTTGAGGACATCATCTTCTTTCAAGTTCATAGCTTTGACACCTGCTGCCTTAGCACCGACAACCGGAACCTCTTCGATATTGAAACGTAGGGCATAACCATTTTGGCTAATCAAGAGAACATCATCTAGTTTAATCGGAGCCACTGCTACAATCTGGTCTGTCTCGTCTTTTAGCTTAGCATACTTGACAGACTTAGACTTGTAGGTCCTCCATGGGGTGAATTCTTTTCGTTCTACGCGTTTGATTTGACCGAGACGAGTCGCTGCAAAATAAGTTGTCGCATCATCAAACTGATCCACGACTTCCACATAAAGAATTTCTTCATTCGTTTCGAAGTTTGTAATGGTCTGGCTCAGATGCTCACCAATGTCCTTCCAGCGAATATCTGCCAATTCATGAATTGGTCGATAAATGACATTTCCAAGGGTCGTGAACATCAAAAGATGCTGGGTAGTCTTGGCAGATTGAACAAAGATTAAACGGTCATCATCACGCTTGCCAATTTCTTCCAAGGTGGAGGCGGCAAAGGAACGTGGGCTGGTACGCTTGATGTAACCTGCCTTGGTCACGCTGACGTAGGTATCTTCCTCAGCAATCAGACTAGCTGTATCAATCTCGATTGCTTTCGCAGTGTCTTCTAAAGTACTCAAACGTGGAGTCGCAAATTTCTTCTTGACCTCACGAAGTTCTTTCTTCATGAGATTGTACATGGTCCGTTCATCACCGATAATCGCCGCAAGCATAGCAATCTTTTCACGAAGTTCTGCTTCTTCTTCCTGCAAGACAACTACGTCTGTATTGGTCAAACGGTAAAGTTGCAAGGTAACGATAGCCTCAGCCTGCTCCTCTGTAAAATCATAGCTGACCTTGAGATTTTCCTTGGCGTCAGCCTTATTCTCAGAAGCACGGATAAGAGCAATGACTTCATCCAAAATCGAAATCACGCGAATCAAACCTTCGACGATATGAAGACGTTTCTCAGCCTTTTCCTTGTCAAAGCGAGAACGCGCCAAAATCACTTCACGACGGTGGGCGATATAGCTAGACAAGATTGGAACGATCCCAACCTGACAAGGAGTGAAATTGTCAATCGCCACCATGTTAAAGTTGTAGTTGATTTGCAGGTCTGTGTACTTAAAGAGATAGTTTAGAACCAGCTCCGTATTGGCGTCTTTTTTTAGCTCGATAGCGATACGAAGACCATCACGGTCAGACTCATCACGAACCTCAGCAATGCCTGCCACCTTGTTATTGACACGAACATCATCGATTTTCTTAACCAGATTGGCCTTGTTGATTTCATAAGGAATCTCAGTGATAACGATTTGTTCCTTACCACCTTTTAGCTTTTCAATCTCAGTCTTGGAACGAACAACCACGCGCCCTTTCCCAGTTTCATAGGCCTTCTTGATTTCATCACGACCCTGGATAATCCCTCCAGTCGGGAAGTCTGGTCCAGGCAAGAATTCCATGAGTTTATCCACCTTGGCAGTTGGATGATCAATCATATAAACCGTCGCATCAATAACCTCAGCTAAATTATGAGGTGGAATATCTGTGGCATAACCAGCCGAAATACCAGTAGAACCATTAACCAAGAGGTTTGGAAAGGCTGCTGGTAAGACTGTCGGTTCTTTCTCGGTATCGTCAAAGTTCCAAGCAAAAGGAACTGTCTTTTTCTCGATATCCTGAAGAAGATAGCCTGCAATCTCAGACAAACGTGCCTCAGTATAACGCATAGCCGCAGGCGGATCCCCGTCCATAGATCCGTTATTACCGTGCATTTCAACTAGAATCTCACGATTTTTCCAGTCCTGTGACATACGAACCATAGCATCATAGATAGAAGAATCCCCGTGTGGGTGGAAATTCCCCATGATATTCCCGACAGACTTGGCCGACTTACGATAGCTCTTGTCAAAAGTATTTCCATCTTTATTCATCGAATAAAGAATACGACGCTGAACCGGCTTCAAGCCATCACGAATATCTGGCAAAGCCCGGTCTTGAATAATGTACTTGGAGTAGCGACCAAAGCGCTCTCCCATGATGTCCTCTAGGGACATGTTTTGAATGTTAGACATATAGGATACAGAGCCCGTAAAATACCAAGTGAAAATAGAAAATTCTTGAAGTAAGAAAGCTCACCAGAGAATTTATCTTTTTCACGCATCATTTAGGGCGTGTTCAACTCCTTTCAAAGAATATAGAATAGGTTTTTACAGAAAAGGGGGTTAGTTAAGATACAAAGGGACGATTTGACTTGCCAAAAATGTCTGTAGAAAAATAGAAAATCGATGTAGGGCTCAATGAAGTCAAGACGATTTGACTTTTTTCCGAATAAAATTAGTCCCGTGTTCAGTTACTACAAATAACCAAACGACCCTTTCTGTAGTTTAATGTGCTTAAAATTTGTTGCTTCAGTTAATAAGAAATTTCACACAGTATTTAAGGCGTGTTCAACTCCTTTCGAAGAATGTAGTGTATTTTTTATGGAAAAAGAAAAAATATAGAGTAAGTGAGTTTCATCCAATTCCTGTATCTCATTTCCACTTGAAATGTCTACTCCACAAATCCTCGTTTATACTTGATATGGCTGGCGATATTACTATCTACATCTTTCTTATCCCAAAGTTGGAGTTCCCATGGGTAGTAAAAATTACTTTTATTTTTAAAATAGATATGAATACCGACATAGCCATCTTTATCACGTAAATACCAGTTTTTTAGTCCGTAATTCTCTTGCCAATCATCTAATTTCTCCATGACTTGAGCTATCTCTTTGGAACTCAAAATCATACGAGCACCAAAAATATCATTAAGAATTGAATTCACAGGATAGCCCTCTTGACGCTCGGAAAAACGTGTAATTTTATCTAAAATAGACTCAGAAGTTTTGACACGATAAACATAGGCAATATCTTGGACATCTGCTTTCATCAGATAGTCATTAATTGACTCATGTAAATTCAGACGGTAGGACAAAATCGCTTTAGTCGGAACTTTTGAAAAGGTATGCTTAAGATTGATTTTTTCCACCTTACCCGTTTCAAAATAATCTTTAGAATATTCTCGATGAATACGATTAATCTCTGTAATGAGGCGTTCCACTTTTTCAATCATGAGTCTTCTCCTCTCGCTTTTTCATTTTTCTAGTTATTACCAAACTTCTTCACTCTTTCCTCAGCATACTCAATCATCTTCTCAGCCACTTCCTTATCGTAGTCAAATCCCATTTTTTGAGCAAGGGATTGAGCTTCTTGGTGGAAAAGTTGCATCGTAGCAAACAAAGACTGAATGATTTTGTCTACACATGAAAAATCAAGTAGACCTGAGAATTCCTTTTCTTTATCAGTGGGTAAATAGTTAAAAAGATACTTATAATTCTTGCCGACGTCTACTGTTCCCTTATCACTTGCGACCTGCCAAGCTAAGACTTTTAAGAGTTCTTGTTGGCAAATACTGTAGAGATGGTCAGTCGCGTAGATGAGCTGATTACGACAAATTCCTTTAACCACGTAAGCTGACACCCACCAAAATTCATTGCAGGAATTTTTAAAATCTGTCTCACTAGCTGGATGTATCCAGAAACACTGAGGACTGGGAGAATAGGACTCAAACAAGCCCTTCTCATCTTTCAATACTGTATAATCAGCTTCACTATCCACCCACTCTTGGATATGGTCTTTGGGGCAGAGTGTCAAATCAATCCGATTGCCATCTTCAAAAAGCATGAGATAAAGACAACGATGGTCAAGAGCAACCTCTTGCTCAATAATGCGTTTGCCAAACTGGTCTAGCCAAGAAAGGTCACTCGTCAGATTATCTAAATCGTCCACGACATAGACCACGTCATAGTCTTGAAATTCATCTTTTAGGGCCTTTGGGTTTGCCCGTGAACCAGACATGGCGACAGCTTTGACTTGTAAAGTTTTGGCAGTCTGTAAAATCAAATCTAGCATTTCTGTTTCAGTCCTCATGTTAATACCCATTCATTAAAAACTAACTTAAAACACTGTCGCTTCTTCCAGCGTAAACTTGACATTATCCTCAATCCATTTACGGCGTGGTTCGACCTTGTCGCCCATGAGGACATTGACGCGACGTTCTGCGCGTGCTAGGTCTTCGATAGTGACACGGATGAGGGTGCGAGTTTCTGGATTCATGGTTGTTTCCCAGAGCTGGTCTGCATTCATCTCACCAAGACCTTTATATCGTTGGAGGGTAGCCCCTTTACCAAACTGCTTGCGGAGTTCTTCTAACTCGCCATCTGTCCAAGCATAGGCCACTTCTTCTTTCTTTCCTTTCCCTTTTGACATCTTATAAAGAGGTGGAAGGGCGATATAGACATGTCCTGCCTCGACAAGAGGACGCATATAGCGGTAAAAGAAGGTTAAGAGAAGTGTTTGAATGTGGGCACCATCAGTATCGGCATCGGTCATGATAATGATCTTATCATAGTTGGCATCTTCAATAGAGAAGTCTGCCCCAACACCCGCACCGATAGTATAAATCATGGTATTGATTTCTTCATTTTTAAGGATATCCGCCATCTTGGCCTTGGCTGTATTGATAACCTTACCACGAAGAGGTAGAATAGCCTGGAACTTGCGGTCACGACCTTGTTTGGCAGAGCCACCGGCAGAGTCCCCCTCGACTAGATAGAGTTCATTTTTTGCAGGATTCTTGGACTGGGCTGGCGTTAATTTCCCAGACAACAAGCCCTTGTCCTTCTTGTTCTTCTTACCATTGCGGTTCTCATCACGCGCCTTACGTGCCGCTTCACGAGCATCACGGGCCTTGATAGCCTTGCGTATGAGGTTAGAAGCCAATTCTCCATTTTCCATAAGGAAGAAGGTCAACTTATCCGCCACAATGCCATCCACAACGGGACGAGCTAGTGGACTGCCTAATTTGTCCTTGGTCTGACCTTCAAACTGGAGGTGTTCTTCAGGAACCAAGATAGAAAGAACAGCTGCTAACCCTTCACGGTAATCTGACCCTTCAAGGTTTTTATCTTTTTCCTTGAGAAGCCCCGTCTTACGCGCATAGTCATTCATAACCTTGGTAATAGCGGACTTGAGTCCTGTCTCGTGCGTTCCACCGTCCTTGGTGCGAACGTTATTGACAAAGGATAGAATGTTATCTGAAAATCCATCATTGTACTGGAGGGCCACTTCCACTTGGAAACCATTATCTTCCCCTTCAAAGTAAAGAACCGGCGTCAATGTTTCCTTGTCTTCGTTGAGATAAGAAACAAAGTCCTGCACCCCATTTTCATAGTGAAACTCAACAGACTCATCTGTTCGCTTGTCCGTCAAGGACAAGGTCACATTTTTCAAGAGAAAGGCTGACTCATTGAGACGTTCTGAAATGGTATTGTACTTGAAATCTGTCGTAGAAAAGATACCGGCATCTGGCATGAAGGTAACCTTGGTACCTGTTTTAGACTTGGGTGCTGTACCAATTTTCTTCAAGGTCGTGACAGGTTTTCCACCATTTTCAAAACGTTGCTTGTAAACTGCGCCATCACGAGTAATTTCAACTTCTAACCAGCTAGAAAGGGCGTTAACAACGGAAGAACCCACCCCGTGGAGACCACCAGATGTCTTATAGCCACCCTGACCGAATTTCCCTCCGGCGTGAAGAATGGTAAAGATAACCTCAACTGTTGGAATTCCCATAGCGTGCATACCCGTCGGCATCCCACGACCATGGTCTTGAACCGTTAAACTGCCATCTTTATTGATGGTCACATCGATACGATCACCAAATCCAGACAAGGCCTCATCGACTGCATTGTCGACGATTTCCCAGACGAGATGATGGAGTCCAGCCCCATCAGTCGATCCGATATACATCCCCGGACGTTTACGGACCGCATCCAACCCTTCTAGCACCTGAATGGCATCATCATTATAATTGTTAATATTGATTTCCTTTTTTGACACAAGGAACCTCCTATTCGTTCATCTTTACTATTCTACAGGTTTTCCAAGGATTTTGCAAAATTTTTCTTTCTCCGCTGTGACAATTTCAGAAGAGATTCTCTGCCTTTCTTCTCCATTTCATGATATAATAGGAGTATGATTACAATAGTTTTATTAATCCTAGCCTATCTGCTGGGTTCGATTCCGTCTGGTCTCTGGATTGGACAAGTATTCTTTCAAATCAATCTACGCGAGCATGGTTCTGGTAACACTGGAACGACCAATACCTTCCGCATTTTAGGTAAGAAAGCTGGTATGGCGACCTTTGTCATTGACTTTTTCAAAGGAACACTAGCAACGCTTCTGCCTATTATCTTTCATCTGCAAGGCGTCTCGCCTCTCATCTTTGGACTTTTGGCTGTTATTGGCCATACCTTCCCTATCTTTGCAGGATTTAAGGGTGGTAAGGCTGTCGCAACCAGTGCTGGAGTGATTTTCGGATTTGCGCCTGTCTTCTGTCTCTACCTAGCAGTTGTTTTCTTTGGAACCCTCTATCTTGGTAGTATGATTTCACTATCTAGTGTCACTGCATCTATCGCGGCTGTCATTGGAGTTCTACTCTTTCCACTTTTGGGTTTTATCCTGAGTCACTATGACCCTCTCTTCATCGCTATTATCCTAGCTCTTGCTAGTTTAATCATCATTCGTCATAAGGACAATATCACACGCATCAAAAATAAAACTGAAAATTTGGTCCCTTGGGGACTGAACTTAACCCATCAACATCCTAAAAAATAAAACGCCAGTTTGAACAGAACTGACGTTTTTTTGTATGCTTATTTTGATTTGATATAGTTGATACCGTCTGCTTTTGGTGCGACTGCTTTTCCAAAGAAAGCTGCCAAGACAAGAATTGTTAAAACATAAGGTGCGATTTGAAGATAAACCGTAGGCACTCCTTGTAGGAACGGCAATTGAGAACCGATAACAGCCAAACTTTGTGAAAGTCCAAAGAAGAGACTAGAAAGCATGGCTCCGATTGGATTCCATTTTCCGAAAATCATCGCAGCAAGAGCAATAAATCCAGGTCCAACAATAGTTGTCACTGAGAAGTTAACTGAGATGGATTGAGCATAAATCGCTCCGCCAATTCCACCTAGGAAACCTGAAATGATGACTCCTAGATATCTCATCTTGTAGACATTGATTCCCAAAGTATCTGCTGCTTGAGGATGTTCACCAACAGAGCGGAGACGAAGACCAAAGCGGGTCTTGAAGAGAATAAACCAAGCAAGGAACGAGAAGGCAATCGCCAAGTAACCAAGAAGGCTAGTTGACTTGAAGAAAATATCACCGATAACTGGGATATTTGCCAAGACTGGGAAATCAAAGCGTCCAAAAGTCTGACTTAAGTTATCTGTTTGTCCTTTATTATAAAGAACTTTAACTAAGAAAACAGCCAAGGCAGGCGCCATCAAGTTCAATACCGTACCGCTGACAACATGGTCTGCACGGAAATGAACCGTCGCTGCTGCGTGGATGATAGAGAAAACACTACCAACCAATCCTGCTACAAGCAAGGATAACCATGGAGTTGCAGCTCCAAATTGTTCTGCAAATTCAAGGTTAAAGACAACTCCAGAAAAGGCACCCATAACCATAATTCCTTCAAGGCCAACGTTTACCACACCACCACGTTCAGAGAAAACACCACCAATACTTGTAAAGATGAGGGGGGCTGAGTAAATCAGCATAGAAGACACCAAGAGGGTGAGCAAGGTTGTAATAGACATCTTTACTTACCTCCTTTAACTTGTTTTTTCGGTTTGACAAAGCGTTCGATAAGGTAATGAACACTGACAAAGAAGATAATAGACGCTGTTACAATGCTGACAAGCTCAGACGGTACCTGCGCCGCATTCATACCAGGGGCTCCAACTTGGAGAACACCAAATAGGAAGGCTGCAAAGAGAATACCAATTGGTGAGTTGGCCGCAAGCAGACTAACCGCCATCCCGTTAAATCCGACAGCTAATGATGCCCCTTGAACATAGACGTTCTGGAAGGTTCCAAGTCCTTCAACAGCTCCACCAAGACCTGCCAAAGCACCTGAAATAATCATAGATAGGATAATAGTCCGTTTAGCAGAAATACCAGCATATTCTGAAGCATGAGGATTAAGACCAACAGCACGGATTTCAAAACCAAGGGTTGTTTTCTTGAGCATGAACCAAATGACTGCAACGGCAATGATGGCAAAGAAAATACCAATATTCATCCGTGAGTTACCAGTCAACTCAGCCAACCAAGGGGTCTGATAGGTTGCATTAGCCCCAACACGAATGGTCGAATCCGTACTTTGCATGAAGTCTTTAGGAAAGGCATGGATAAAGGCATTCCCTACATACAAGACAATGTAGTTCATCATGATGGTTACGATAACCTCTGACGTCCCTAGATAGGCCCTAAGAATACCTGGAATCGCACCAACAATCCCACCAGCAATCAAGGCTATCACGATGGTTGCTAGAATCATCAAGGGACGTGGCATATCTGGATGCGACAAGGCAAACCAACCACTGAGAATCCAACCTGCCAAAGCCTGGCCAGGAAGTCCGACGTTAAAGAAACCAGCACGACTGGCAACAGCAAAACCAAGACCAATCAAGACCAAAGGCCCCATAGCACGGAAGATTTCTCCAATCCCACGCAGGCTACCAAAGGCTGTATAGAACAATTCTTCATAGCCCCAAATAGCATCATAACCGAAGATCCACATGACAATGGCTCCGAGTAAAATTCCTAGGAAGACAGAAATCAAGGGAACCGAAATTTGTTGTAATTTTTTAGACATCACTCTTCTCCTTTCCCAAGTTTCCACCAGCCATCAAGACACCAAGTTCTTGTTTATTGGTTGTTTCTGGTGACACAATACCTTGAATCTTACCATCATGAATAACGGCAATACGGTCTGAGACGTTTAAAATCTCATCCAATTCAAAGCTGACAACAAGGACAGCCTTGCCATTATCACGCTCTTCAATCAAGCGTTTGTGGATATATTCAATGGCACCGACATCCAAACCACGAGTTGGTTGGCTGACGATAAGAAGATCAGGATCTCGATCAATTTCACGAGCAATAATTGCTTTTTGTTGATTTCCTCCCGAGAGTGCAGCTGCAGGAACAAATTCACTGGCAGCACGAACATCAAACTCTTCCATTAGCTTTTTAGCATAAGAAGTAATATTTGAATAGTTCAAAATTCCATTTTTGCTATGTGGTTCTTTGTAGTAGGTTTGAAGGGCAATATTTTCAGAAATCATCATTTCCAAAATCAAACCATCACGGTGACGATCTTCTGGAACGTGCCCAACACTCAACTCTGTAATCTGACGTGGGTGCAAGCCCACAATTGAATCTCCTTTTAGCTCAATGCTTCCAGATTCAACCTTGCGAAGACCTGTAATGGCTTGAATCAGTTCAGACTGACCATTTCCATCAATCCCCGCAATCCCAACAATCTCTCCAGCACGAACATCCAAGGACAGATTTTTAACAGCTGGAACACCGCGGTTTTCATTGACCACCAAGTCTTTGATTGACAAGACCACTTCTTTTGGTTGAGAGGCTTGCTTCTCTGTTTTAAAGGAAACAGAACGTCCTACCATCATTTCTGCCAAATCAGCATTAGTAGCCCCTGCAATTTTGACGGTTTCAATTGATTTCCCACGACGGATAACCGTAACGCGGTCAGAAACTGCGCGAATCTCGTCCAACTTGTGAGTAATCAAGATAATTGATTTTCCTTCTTTGACAAGATTTTTCATAATAGCCATCAACTCCTCAATTTCTGATGGAGTCAAAACAGCCGTTGGTTCGTCAAAAATAAGAATATCAGCTCCCCGATAAAGGGTTTTTAAAATTTCTACACGTTGTTGGGCTCCAACTGAGATGTCTGCCACCTTGGCAGAAGGGTCCACAGCTAAGCCATAACGTTCAGAAAGAGCCTTGATTTCTTTGCTAGCTCCAGCGATATCTAGCACACCATTTTTAGTCAATTCACTCCCTAAAATAATGTTTTCAGCCACCGTGAAAGCCTCTACCAACATAAAGTGCTGGTGAACCATTCCGATTCCCAAGCCAGCTGCTTTAGATGGGGAGTCGAGGTTGACAACTTGACCGTTGACCGCGATTTCACCACTAGTTGGTTCAAGAAGGCCTGCTAACATGTTCATGAGCGTGGACTTACCAGCCCCATTTTCTCCTAAAAGTGCATGAATTTCACCTTTTCGTAGGTGCAGGTTGATTTTGTCGTTGGCAACAAATTCACCAAACACCTTGGTAATATCACGCATCTCAATGACATTTTCGTGTGCCATGTGCTCTTCCTTTCAGAGTCTTATTTTATTTCAATAAAACTTGCTAGTTTGTCTAGTAGCAAGCTTTACTGAGACAAAATGACTTTGTCTCAACTCTTAAAAAGCGGCCGATGGCCGCTTCCTAAGAAATAACTTCCATCCATTATTTTGCAGGAACTTTTACGCTTCCATCAAGGATTTTAGCTTTTGCATCTTCAACGGCTTTTTTACCTTCTTCAGAAAGGTTAGTTGT